>NZ_JBITGF010000007.1:265825-653596 GCF_044456745.1 Nonomuraea sp. NPDC050790
CGTCGCGCAGGATCGGGGCCGGTTGGATGAGGCCGACGACTGGTACCGCAAAGCCCTGACCATTCGCGAGGAGCTCGGCAACCGGCCCGGCATGGCCGTTAGCTACCACCAGCTCGGTATGGTCGCGCAGGATCGGGGCCTGTTGGATGAGGCCGATGCCTGGTACCGCAAAGCCCTGACCCTCAAAGAGGGGCTCGGCAACCGGCCCGGCATGGCCGTTAGCTACCACCAGCTCGGTATGGTCGCGCAGGATCGGGGCCGGTTGGATGAGGCCGACGACTGGTACCGCAAAGCCCTGACCATTCGCGAGGAGCTCGGCAACCGGCCCGGCATGGCCGGCAGCTACCACCAGCTCGGCATGGTCGCGCAGTTGCGGGGCCGGTTGGATGAGGCCGACGCCTGGTACCACAAAGCCCTGACCATCAAAGAGGAGCTCGGCAACCGGCCCCACACGGCGAGCAGCTACGGTCAACTCGGCCTGCTCGCCGAAGCCCGCAGCCAGCACGGTCAGGCGTTGGAGTGGACCATCCGCTGTGTGGCGCTGTTCGAGGAATTCCCCCATCCCTCGACCGGCCCGGGACCCCATCACCTCAAGCGCCTGACCACGGAACTCGGTCTGCCCGCCCTCGAAGCCGGCTGGAA
The DNA here is from genome assembly GCF_044456745.1 of Nonomuraea sp. NPDC050790. Classification (NCBI taxonomy): domain Bacteria; kingdom Bacillati; phylum Actinomycetota; class Actinomycetes; order Streptosporangiales; family Streptosporangiaceae; genus Nonomuraea; species Nonomuraea sp. NPDC050790. Next base: position 266,468 of record NZ_JBITGF010000007.1, read on the forward strand.
GAAGATCACCGGCCGGCCGCTTCCCACCGCCATCCGGGACTACGTCCTCCACCCCGGCACATAACCGAACCCAGGAGCCAACCGTGACCGACCCCGCCGCCGAAGGCGCGCGAGCCGCCGCCCACCGCCTCGCCGCGCAGCACGGCCCCGCCCTGACCACCGACGTCGAAGCCGCTCTCCACGCCCGCGACACCAACCGCCGACCCGACCAGTACCTTGATCCCATCTCCCTCGGTTCACTCATCGTCAGCGTGGCCACACTCGCCTGGACCGTCTACACCGACTTGAAAAAGAAGACCGACACCCCATCCGCGGACGTCATCACCCGGACCGTCCGCACCGAGCTGCGCCGAACCCGCACGGTAAGCATTAGAGACGATCAGGTTATCGCCATCACCGTCCAGGAAACCCTCACCCTTCTCAACGCTCAGCCTGAAACCCCACATCCCCCGCAGTAGGCCAGCCGCTCTCCTGGCTGTGCCTCCCCACCGAGGACAGCTCAGGACCCGGCGCGCAGATCCCGCAAGCGCCGCGGAATCGCCTTCCCCTCCATGAGCGTTCTCAGAAATCCTGTCACGGCGCGACCTCCCGCTCCAAGAGAACCCTTTACCGGATGCTGTACGAGACCGCCGCCCGCGCCGCCGAGATCCTTCCCCCGCCGAATTTCAGGCGCATGACACTAGCCCGTTGATGTGTCCCGTGCGCTGGGGTTAGCCATCGGTAGTCGCCGGCAAATGGGAGCGCTGGATCGGTGGTTGTCGTGGTGGGTTACAGCATGGCGATCACGTCTTGGAAGGCTTGTATGGCGGGGGTGTTGCCGTCGTGGGCGCGGATGATGGTTTCGAGGTGGCGGGCGCGTTGTCGGAGGATGGTGGTGCGGTATTCCGGCGGTAGTTGCTGGGTGGTGTGGGCGGCTAGTCGTGCTGCTTCTGTGGTGTTTCCGGTGGAGGCGCGGCAGTATGCGCGGTCGAATTGGATGAGGGTGCGGTCGAGTTGTTCGTTGGGGGCGTAGAGCTCGAGGGCTTGGGTGAGGTAGGTCTCGGCTTCGCTGTACAGGCCGAGTTCGGCTAGGGCTTCTCCTAGGTGGAAGAGCATTTGGCGGCGGGTGTAGCCGAAGACGGGGTCGTTTTGTTCGCTGGTGTTGGTTTCGGGAAAGACTTGTTCGCCGCGGGCCAGTGCTCGCTGGGCGGCATCGGCGGCGTCTGTGCGGCCGAGTTGGGCGAGCCGGGCTAGTGCGCGGGCTTCGGTGACGGGTGCCATGGCTCTGGCGGCGCAGGGTTGGTTGTCTGCGAGGTCGGTGGCTTGTCGGGCCAGGAGCAGACCTTCCATCGGGTCGCTGTAGTAGTGCGCCACGAGGGCTCGCCGGACGGTGACCCAGGCGCGAAGGCCGGATTCACCGGTGTCGTCAGCGGCGGTTTGGGCCGTGTGGAAGAACTCCCCTGCCTGTTGATGGTGTCCGAGGTTGATCAGGAGCATGCCGATCAGGCCGGCGAGTTTGGCGGCGATGCGGCGTAGGCGTCGTTGGAGTTCGATGGGCTGGACGTGGCCGCAGTGGTGCTGGATTTCTGCGAAGTCGGTGAGTACTGCCAGCAGGAGGTGCCGGGGGGCGGCGGTCATGTACTGGCTGGCGTGGTGGAGGGTACGTTGCTCCCAGGCACTGACCGTGGTCGCGGTGACGGTGGCCTGGGCGAGGGTGCTGTCCATGCGCTGGCCGATGGTGCGCAGGGTGGGGAGCAGGATGTCGTCGTCGCTGTCGAACGGGCCGCCGTCGGGGGAGCCGGCCAAGCGCGGAATCTCTTGCTCGGCTTCGGTGGTGGCCATGATGCGGAGAAGCCCCGCTGTTGGGTCGGTGTGGGTGTGGATGTGGTTCAGGAGTTCCGTATCGGCGGCCTGGAGGGTGGCATCCAGGGCGGCGTCTGCGGGGAGGGCGGAGGGCGCGTTGGTGTCGTTGTTCACGAGTTCGGCCTCCTCGGCGGGGCGGTGATGCCGAGCCTCACGGCCAGTTGCTTGCGGGCTCTTTTGCGCGCATCGCGTACCTTTTGCTCGATGATCCCTAGATGGAGTGCGATTTCGCTGCTGGTGTAGCCGTCCATATGCAAGGCCATGACGGTCTGGGCTTCGTCATCAAGCTCGCGTAGTCCTGCCAGGACGTCCAGGGTGCGCGCCGTGAGGTTGTCGTGGCCGTCGGCTGCGGGCCGGGGCTGGGGTATTTCAGCCATGGGGAGTGGCGGCTGCTGCTTTGCGGTGGTGGGGCGTCGGTAGTGGTTGCGTGCGACGATCCTGATCCACACCGGGAAGTCGTGAATCGTCTCCCCGTGCTGGGGTTGGCGCCCGACGCGCCGCCATGCGGCCAGGAAGGCCTCTTGGGCTGCGTCCTCTGCTTCGTGCAGGCTCGCTCCCAGGCGCATCATGAATCGCACCACCCGGTGGTACTCGTGGTCGTAGAGTTCCAAGAAGTCGGCGCGCATTGCGGCCATCTTGCTGGCATCAACGACCGCTTGGCTACTGGCCGCGGTGGTGCGGGGTTGGTGGGGTAGTGGCGGTTCGTCATCGCTCGTCATTGAGGGGCGCCTCTCGACCCGCCGTGGTGCCGACCTCGATCACGATGCCACGCTTTCCCAGGTCGATGACCCGGCTTCCTTGCGGAAGCCGACGCAGATGATCTCGTCTCGACTTCTCACGGGCTCCCGTACGCCTGGCGTCGTTCTGGAGCCACACCGTGACGATCCCGGACAGGGCTCCGAGCAATGCCACGATCGTGGTTGCTACAGCGGGATCCATGATGACGGTTCCTCCTAACCCTCGGCGTATGCGGCAATTTGCCGCGTTTGTCTGTAGGAGGTGTCCGAGAAGGGTCATGATCGGGAAGGAGGCCACAGCAATCTTGCTCGCGCGCTAGTGAGAACCACAGGACCCGCGGCGGCTGCGGGCCCCAATAGCGCGGACGTCCACACGGTGCCCAGCCGTGCGGTCACCATCACGTCGCGATCCAGAGCTCCGTGAGATCCACATGGGTCTGCCCCTCACTCCCCACAAGCCCCTGCACCAAGACTCCCGTCCGGCGCTGACCGTCAGCGCCTTACGTGTCTGCTCGGTTATGGCGTGGTGTCGCGCCGTGCATGCTTGACCAGCGTTGGGACGGGTGTGGGCCGTGGTGAACCGCTAGTGTGGACCTCACCGCTGCACGAAGATTCGGAGTCTCCTTATGGCTAAGCAGATTGTTGAGACGATTACTGACGACATCAATGGTGTCGATGGCGCGCAGACCTACCGGTTCGGGTGGGGGAACGATACGTTTGAGATCGATCTCGCGGAGGCGAATTACGCCAAGTTGGAAAAGGCGTTGGCGCCGTTTATCAACGCGGCCCGGCTTGTAAAGGAGCCCGCTGCAGGGCGTGGTCGTGGGGGTCGGCGCGTGGTGCTTGGCGATAGTCGCAAGCTGACCCGCGAGCAGTCCGCGGAGATCCGCCAGTGGGCGAAGGAACAGGGTCTTGCTGTCAGCGAGCGCGGCCGTATCGCTTCCACGGTCATCGAGAAGTACGAGGCAGCACGCTAACGGGGCATCATCGCTCCGCTGGAGGCTAGCTGTACTTGGCCATGATCTTGATGACACGTGGCCATGATTGAGCCCTTTTCAACCTGAGTAGCGGCCCTCTTCCAGCAGGTGCAGCACGAGGATCGCCTGCACGAGTGCAGTCGCGCGATGCGGGCAACAGCGCAGCCTGGTCAGTACCTTCCAGGACTTCAAGGTCACGACGGCGCGCTCGCCGATGGCTCGGATACGGGCGTGGGCGCGGTTGACGTCCCGCTGTCCGCGCGACAACCAAGGTCGATGGCGATGCCGCTTGAACGGCGTGTGGATCGTGCCGCCCGCGCTTTGATAGCCCTTGTCCCCGAAGGTCTTCACGCCAGCGCTGGTCAAGGCGTCGATCAGGCCCACCGTCCGGGCCGCTGTCACGTCGTGGGTGGCACCCGGCAGCGCGGGCGAGGCCCACACCAGCCGCCCCATGGGGTCGGCCAGCAGTTGCACGTTCATCCCATGCTGCTTGTGTTTGCCGCTGTAGTACGGGCGCTCGTCGGCGAGGCGGTCGATCGGGATGAGAGTGCCATCGAGAATGGTGTAGGCCAGCCGAGATGCGCGCTCGACAGCGGCGTGCACGTCGTCGGCCAGGGCGGCCAGCAGGTCCACCGCTTCACGGATGTAGCGCCAGGCGGTGGTGGTGCCGATGGCGAAGCCGGCGGCCAGGCGGGTGTAGGTGTCGCCGTTGCGCAGGTGGGCCAGGACCAGCAGGGCTTGCCGGGCCGGGTTTAACTTCCGCCACCGAGAGCGGCGTTCCACCCGCCGGGTGCGGATGAGTTCGGCCAGGCGGATCAGGGTGTGGTTGGACAGCGGAATCGAGGCACGGTAAGACAGCAACGAGGCTCCCGGTTGGGGCATCGGATCTTGGTCGACTGCTGTCTTATCGGGAGCCTCCTCTCATTCGCCACCACTCTCCACGAACCCATCTTGACCAGGGCCGTCACGATGGAAAGAGCTCTGTGGACTGACGGATGGTAACTGGCGGTTTTGGCGCCGCCGAGTGCTCGAGACCGAGCTGCCTGACCAAAGCCAGAGATGCTAGAGGCGGAGGTCGATCTTTCGTCAATTCCTATCCGTCAGATTTCTTGGCGAGCAATACGTCGCCGAAACGCTGGAGCGCTGACAGGTTCGCCTTCCCGATGGTGCGGAGAGCGATCAGCCATGTCCCGGCGCCTGATTCTCTGCTATCCCAGTCGGACGTGCTGATCATTGCAGCGAGAAGTCGCTGGGCCGACATCACTTCGGGACGTTGAGCGCGTCGGAGCGATGCATGGACTTCTGGGCGTGCACTGATCTCCGCCAGCTTCAGCACAGAGGTAGCGTCCATGCCCAATTCGTGAGGTTTCGCTAAGGCCGCCTGGGCGGCGGCCATCGTGTGGGCTGCGCGGGAGGCGTCTCCTGCTGACACCCACGCCACGGCAGCCTGGCCTAGCGCCTGAGCTTGTGCACTCGTATCGGAGGACGCTGCGGTTGTCTCAGCGGTGATAGCCGCCCGTACGGCGCGATCGCGATCCGCAGCCAGTGACCATGCCCGGGCCATGATGCACGACCCTTGGATGAGGAAGAATTTGGCTGCTTCGGGGTCTGAATGGTTAGCCGTTGAAAGCTCCGTGAGGGCCGCCTCGATGGCTTGTGCTGACTGCAAAATAAGATCCTTGTTTCCTGCGGCTGCCCACGCTTCACAGGCGGCTCCGAGGACCTGAGCGCGCTGCAATGGATCGGCGACTGTTTCGGCAAGGTCGGACACCGATTGCGCAACATGCGCGGCCCGACGATAGTCTCTCGCAGCGGCGGAACTTTGGGCGACTAGAACGGATGCAACAGCAGAGACTGGAACATCAGCAATGGAACAGGCGATCTGTTCGGCCGTATGGTAGTTGCCCTCAGCGGCAAATTTCTGCACTCTTGCCAACTCGACGATGGCTTTGGGCCGAATACTGCTGTCATCGGCGATGGGCCCGGCCCGGCCACTCTCCCCGATAGAAGCCCACGCCTCAGCCACAGCTGGCAACAGTGGGCGGCTATCGGTCCAGCCCGGATACGATGATTCATCGGCTGCAGAGGATTCACAGGCCGGATCAAAAAATGATTGGGCGATGGCCTCCGCAGCGGTGAGCAGCCGGACCGCCCGTTCCTGCACGCCTGTGACAGCTGAGGCTTGAGCTGCCAAGACCAGCGCATCGAACCGACACCGTGGGTCAGTGATGGCTTGAGCTAGCTTCTCGGCGCGTTCTGGATCGCCGGCAGAGGCCAGCGCTTTGGCGGTCTCGATTATCACCTCCTGCTCATTGTCTGGTGCCCTCGTAGACCAATCCCCGGCCTGGGCGGCCATTACGGCTCGCATTGCTCGTGGGTGATTCCCGGCTGCCGCCCATGCGACGGCTACGGCGCAGCGCGCCTCAGTGAGCTGCTTTGCATCGGTGATGGTTTCGGCTGCCGCTTCTGATGCAGTTGCGGCCACAGCGGCGCTTTCGGGTTGACCGGCCGCTGCCCGTGCCTCCGCGATCACGCTCAGCGCTGCAACGCGACTTGCGGGGGCATCGATGCGGTGAGCCAGTTGCTCGGCTCTGTCGCGCTCACCAGAGGCGCTCAATGCGCGGACCAGGTCGCTGAATACTGCGTCCCGGGCAGGAGCATAGGTGAGACTTCGCGCAAACTGTTCCGCCAGGTCGTAGTCTCTAGCCGCTGTCCATGCTGTTGCTGCCCATGAAGGCTCCCGCGTACTCGTGATGGCCTCGACCGTCGAGGCGGCAACGGCCGCCCGGACAGGTTCGCCCGCCGCAGCCCACGCAGCTGCGACTTCTACGAGCGCTGAGGGGTGAGCTAGTGAAGCTGCTCTATCGCGCGTGGAATCGGCCGCCTCTACAGCGCGCTCACAGTCGCCCAAGGTAGCCCATGCCCGGGTGATCAGGCATGACACCAGGATGGGAATGAGTGGTGCGACTTCGAGCGTCGTCACGCCGTTCTGAACCTCCGATACTGCGGCTGCTACCCGTTCACGGTTTCCGAGCACGGCCCATAGCTCTGCCACCGTTGCTAGTGCCCGGAGGCGGAAAGAGTGGTCACTGATGGTGCGGGCTGTAGCCTCGGCATCCGTTGCTGCCTGAGTAGCTTGATGGGGATGGCCAGCGGTGGCCTGCGCCCGGGCGATAGCGCCCAGAGCATGAGCACGGTCGAAAAGATCAGGGAGGCAGTGAGCCAGCGCGATGCCCCGGCCAGGCTCGCCGACAGCTGCCCAAGCAATCGGAAGTGCTGTAGGAAGCCGCCGATAACGGTGAACGAACTGGTCACGTATCATCGCCAGTTGCATAAGAGCGGCCAGGTCAGGCTCATAGTGCCGGCTGAGAAGTCGGGCCGTGCTAGCAATCTCGGCGAGTGCTAACGCATCACCGCCAGTTGCCTGAAACATTCGCTGGTGACGGACGCTATCGGTAACCAGCGAAAGCAGGCCTGGAATATTCCCTCTTAGGGCGAGCATCCGACGGTAATCACGGATCAGATACATTGGTGTCTCGGCGGGCCAGCCCCGTACCCGATAGCAGTCAGCCCAGTGTCGAAGCCGATCATCATACTCGATCCTGCTGGTTCCGAACTTGTGCTCAGCTTCTTCGCGCAATGTCTTGTGCGCGAATACATACACTCGCTCGGAAGACGAAGCAGGCTCAGCATGTTTGGTCATGCTTGCCACTGTGCGGCCGAGCAGCCCATCAAGCTGCGCGGCCAGCTCATGCGGTGGCTTCTTCGTGAGTTCTTCCAGGTCATGCACGGTCAGACTGCCGCCGGAGGCGGTGATCAGACCCAAGATCTCGCGCCGAATGCCTGGTCGGCGCAGCGCCCTGTGGAGCTCGTTTCTGGCTGCCTGCTGTAAGCCAACGGCGTGCGGCGATGCAGTCAGCTGCCGAGGTGTGATCAGCCGCAGCGGATGGTCGCCTGGGACATCATCAGGCAGGCCCGGGGAATGGCGGCTCGCAACCAGTACTTGCACCCCTGGCAGAGATCGACGCGGCAGCAGCGAAGCGATACTACGCTGTTCAATACCGGTTGATGAGCTCGTATCTTCATCCAGCCCATCGACGACTATTAGCAGGCGTCTTCCTGCCCTGCTAAGCCGCTGACCGGCATCGCGCAAAAGCCGTAAAAGATTTTTGTGTGGCGTCGTAGTTATAGTCATCCCGGAGGGTTCGCCAGCAAGAGGAGCAAGCTGCTCGGTCATTGTATTGACGAATGCGTTGCTATCAGATTGGCCGGCGATGTTGCTAATAGCGAAGAACGACACGACGTCCACCCCTTCTGGAGGATGGAGTGTGAACCATGACAACAGCGCAGTCTTACCAGCCCAGGGCTGTCCCTGCCACCAGGCGTACGCGTGCTCCTCTGTGCAAAATTGCGCCAAGGCCGCTAGCTCATGGTCACGTTCCAGCAGCCGAGCAGGCGCAATGTCGGCCACCTGTGATTGATGCGCTTTAACGTTCACATCTGCACCGTGACCGGTATGGCGCTGCCGGAGCCCCGCAGATGCGTACTGCCGCTGCTTCTGTCTACCTAGCTCTCTTGCTGAGGAATGAATTGCAGGCCCGGCTTTGGCAATATTATCCAGCGCTTGTTCAAGGGCGGCATGATCGGCGCGCCAACGCTCCAGGTCAAACCTCAGGCTGTCGACGATACCTTTGGATTTCTTGAGTGCCGAGCGACAAGCATTGACATATTCCTGGACGAAGGTCCACTCAGGTGCTCGGACGCCAGTGCCTCTCTCTCTATTGGAAAGGGTCGAAGTGGAGATTTCTAACTCTTTGGCAAGAGCCCTCTGCTTGATCTTGCAGTCCTCTCGCAGGGCGCGTAGGCGAGCGCCGAAAGCGCTGAGGTGAACGGTTCTTTGGGAATTTGCGCTGGCACTCACGACACGTTCCGCCCGTGCTTGAGCGACAACGTGGTGCTAGTAGCGGCTGCAAGCCACGGACTGGCGGACTGTAGGCAGGAGCTAGCCGAAGTCGTCCACCGGTCCAGAGTCGTCCACCGGTCCAGAGTCGTCCACCGGTCCAGAGTCGTCCACCGGTCCAGAGTCGTCCACCGGTCCAGAGTCGGATGATGCGTCTGACCAGGCATTATCTTCCACCTATCCAACACTCAAGTAAATTTGCGCGATCGAGCTCCTCCTGATGGTGCACTGGGCACGCGAGTCACTATCCCCCAAATAGGGAAGGGCTGGAGGAGGATCCGTGGAAATTTCGGTTCCACGCCTAGTTGTTGCAGTTGCTGCCATCATCCTGATGATCCTTTGGGCAAGCATCGTGGGGCTTGCGGCTGGAATACTTGCCAAGTTGGATGAATGCTCCTGGTCATCGGCCATTGCGCGGGGGGCGGTTGCATTCGGAGGTGCTCTCACTCTTGGGCTAGCCGTCCTCATCTTTGCAGGGACCTGGCTTCAGTAGCCGGGCTCCTGAGGAGGCGCTTTCAAGTTCGTCAAATGCTCAACCATGTGGCCTCTCGTAAGGCCCGCTTCCGGAATCCCTGGTAGCGGGCCTTTGTGGTGTCTGAACCGCCCCGGCCTTGATGGAGACCTTAGTGGTTGATTGCTAGGGCGCCTATTCGCAGCGGCCTGGGCATCCAGGAACGACTCCAGAGTTTGGAGCTGATTATCTGCCTGGCGTGGGAGAACCCGGCGTGGGACCATCGACGGGTACACGCCGAGGTGGTGCGGCTGGGCCTCCAGGTCAGCGCGGCGACCGTGCGGCGGGTTATGCGCTCCTGCCGTTTCCGACCGGCGCCCCGAGACCTCAACACCTCCTGGCGAGTCTTCTTACGGTCACAGGCCAAAGGGCTCCTAGCCTGCGACTTCTTCCATATCGACACGATCTTTCTCAAGCGCTTGTACGTGTTGTTCGTGATGGAGGTCCGCACGCGACACGTGCACGTCCTTGGCGTGACCAGCCATCCGACCGGCGCATGGACTATTCAGCAGGCTCGCAATCTCCTGATCGACCTCGGCGGACGGACAGGGTCGTTTCGCTTCCTCATCCGCGATCGGGACGCCAAGTTCACCGCCTTCTTCGATGAGGTGTTCGCCGCCGTGGGCATCACGGTGCTGAAGACTCCGCCGCGGACCCCAAGGGCGAACTGCTATGCCGAGCGCTGGATCCGTACGGTGCGCGCCGAGTGCACCGATCGCATGCTGATCTACGGCGAGCGTCACCTTCGCTCGGCCTTGAACGAGTATCTCGATCACGACAACGCGCATCGGGCCACATCAGGCTCGTGGGCAGCGCCCACCTGATCATGATGAGCATGTGGTAGTGCCGCTGGAAGGTCGGATTGAGCGCCACGAGATACTGGGAGGGGCGATCAACGAGTACCGCCGAGCCGCTTAGCTCGGTTGGAGAAACCCCAGCTCAAACCACGCGCGCAGGTTTGACGCCCTACAGGTCCCGGAAGAGACAAACGGCGGACCTGATACGAGCGCTCGACCAACCGGCCTACGACCTGCTCGTCGCCAAGTATGGCATCAGCACCAGCTCACTACGGGCAGTGCGGGCAGTGCGGCCGAGCCATCCCGTGCCAGGGGGAGCGCGCACTGTTACTCTATTCTGTTTATCGCGGCGGTGTTGGAGACCACCAAGGCGCCTGAGGGCAGTTTCGTCCTCCGGCTTTCGTAGGTACGGTCACAGGCCTTGTCCGAATTATGATTCTTCTGCAGTTCGCGCGAAGCTGATACATCAGCGCTCACTACCATCAAAGTCCGAGGGCGAGGGCCTTTCACGGGAACTGAACAGAATGCCTTCACGTAGATGGCATAGATGCCCGGAGTTTCGGAGAGTCTATATTTGGCGAAATGAACCGGGAGTGCTATGTCCTTCCGTGGGTCCAGCCGAAGAAGCAGCCATAGCTGCCGACCGGGCGGCGGAGCCTTTTTGACCGTTGCGCAGACCCACATGTTGAAGCCCACGCCGGGCTTGCCGTCGTCTGCCGCGACACCGTCCAAACTGGCCAGGCCAAGGTGTTGGTTGCGCTTCGCATTACCCCAGCTGGCATCGATGATCCTATTGTCCTCGGTGGGCAGCGGGCATCCGGGGAAGCTGGGTGACGGAGAGAGAGCGGTCGGTGCGGATGTCTGAGGGCTGGTTGCGGCCGACGGGGGAATAGGCTGCTGCGGCCCCAGCGGCGGTTTGTCGGGAGCCGATAGCTGTGCTGCGGTCAAAGAGATCGCGGCGGCGGTGCCGAGATATACGAAGGTGCGCGGCACGGTGATCTGGAGGCCGGCCCGGTTGGGCAGGTTGACCCCTGCGAGATAGAGGGCGCTGAGTGCGGCCATGCACGCGAGGAAACCGAACAGGCTGGGCAACCTCACGACGTATACAACCAGGTAGCCGGCAAGGCCGGCCACGAAGACGAGGAGGCTGATAACGACGGTCAGAGCCTTCGTGCGCGTGTACGGGGCTCGTTCGGTTTCGCCGATCACGTGAACGCTCGGTTGAGGGGCGGCGCGGGCTCGATGAAGGGGTGTTCTGTTGTCGATACCCCCGGCAGGCTGTAGACCTTGACCCAGTCGACGTGCATGACCACGCGTTCCGGGGTGGCTGAGTTGCGGCAGGGGATCCAGCCGCAGCCGACGTCGTTCTGCAAGGCCAAATGCATAGGAGCGATGCGGGGGATGAGTTTGGGGTCCGTCACCCGCCATGTCTGTTTTCCGTCGACATAGAAGGTGATGGATTTCGGTAGCCAGTCCACCGCCACCACGTGCCATTTGGTGAAGTCGCGGCTAACGCCCATGCCCTTCTTGGTGTTCTCTGGGCCGTTGTGAAGGAAGTGCACGCCTCTGGTTCGCTTGGGGTTCGGTACCTCCATGATGTCGATCTCGCCATGGTCGGGCCACTTTTCCGTTTGAGGCCACAGGAGGACGGCTGGGCCGTATCCGGCTCCTCTGTCCATCCGGAAGCGAACTTCCCATCGACCGTACTTCTGGTGGAACCGCTGGGAGATGCCGCCGGCGATGTCCTTGCCCTCGGCGTTGAAGCCGCCCACGATGCGCAGGGCGCCAGAGCGGACGCTTACTGTGTCGGCTGCCCGGGGTGGGGTCTTGGTCGGGGAGTGGTACACGGACCAGAGATCGGTGTTGAGGACGTGGCCGCCGAAATGCTCAAGTATGACTGGCTTGCCCCATTTTGTGGGCTTCGTGATTGATAGATCGGTGGACGCGTGAGCTGGGGTGGTGCCGCCCAGGCTGAGGATCAGGACTAGTGAGGCGGTACCTAGTGCGATTACTTGACGAGTCACTGCCTACCCCTGTCGGTGAGACTGTATAACTACTCTTTGGGTCACCATTGCTCGGCCATTCATGCCCAGCCGGCATAGCCTCTATAGAGATCTTGTTTTCGCCTGACGTTGCTCCCTCACTCATCGCTGATGTCTATTGCAAGTCGCTTGTTGTCCGCTTGCAGCAATCCTTTATGACGCAGCCTTGTTGGGCAGAATTGGGCCGCACGGAATTGGAGCTGAGGCTTGTCGAAAGGTTGTGAGGCTGGAGCGAAGGGCATTTGCCTGATGAGATGAACGCGCGGTACCCGGTTGGGAAGGGCCGTGTCCACTGAGGCTTTTCCAACCTGATGGCGCAGGCCAGAGAGGGTGCGCGAGGGTGGGTTGAGAGAAGAGAAGGCTCCCGGTAAGACAGCAGTCGACCAAGATCTGATGCCTTAACCAGGAGCCCTGGGTGCTGTCTTACCCTGCCGCGATCCCGCTGTCCACTCGCACGCTGTCCCGCCTGGCAGGCCTCCTGCGAGCTCGTCGCACCGAACAACGCTCCCGATGGCGACGCCTGCACCCCGCCCGACAGGCGTTACTCGCCTTGGCCCACCTACGTAACGGCGACACCTACGCCCGCCTGGCCAGCGGCTTCGGCATCGGGATTACCACCACCTGGCGCTACGTCCGCGAGGCCGTCGACCTGCTCGCCACCCTCGCCGACGACCTGACCGCCGCCATCACCCGAGCCGCCCGACCGGCCTACATCATCTTGGACGGCACCCTCATCCCCATCGACCGGCTCGCCGACGAGCGGCCGTACTACTCCGGCAAGCACCGCCGCCACGGCGTCAACATCCAGGCCCTGGCCGACCCGGCAGGCCGTCTGGTGTGGGCCTCACCCGCCCTGCCCGGCGCCACCCACGACCTGACCACCGCCCGCACCACCGGCCTGATCGACGCGCTCACCGCAGCCGGGATCAACACCTTCGCCGATAAGGGCTATCAGGGTGCCGGGGGTACGATCCACACTCCGTTCAAGCGGCATCGTCACCGGCCACGTCTGTCCCGCCACCACAAGTCGGTCAACCGCGCCCACGCCCGCATCCGCGCCATCGGCGAGCGCGCGGTAGCCACCCTCAAGACCTGGAAGATCCTGTCCCGACTGCGCTGTGTCCGCATCGTGCTACCGCGATCGCGCAGGCCATCCTCGTACTTCAGACTGCTGAAGATGGCCGCTGATCAAGATGGAAAAGGCTCACTAGACGCAGAGTCCGGTAGACCCGCTCCTGGTCACGCTCGCCAGATCGCCCGTGCTACGCGCAGGTCGTCGCCGACGGCCCGCGGCAGAACTGGAACTCACGCCCGCTCAGTCGCAGCACAAGCATCGCGGTGAAGGCAGAAAGACGTAAGCGGCGGAGTGTGACGCTCCGCCGCTTCACCCCAATCCGACTCAACTGCCATGGGAACCGCACACCGTGGTCACTGCCACTCTCGAAACCATGTTTGACTCTGCCCACTTGCTGCCCCAGCTCGACGGCAAGTGCGCCAACCTCCACGGCCACACCTGGCATGTCCGCGTCTCGGCGCTACGTCTTCTCACGCGACGATCAGTAGCAGAGTGTAACGATCATGGATATGAAGATCGACAACCGAACTACGACTCGGCAAGCCTCCGCTACCGGCCGCCATCCATCGGCCAACGTTCGTCTCCGCTGTCGCCGCGGGAATCGCTGTTCCATAGGGACATCTCGCTGAAGGAGACGCTGCACCTGCATACGAACCGGCCGCAGTCCACCGCCGTCCACGCAGGTCGAAGGCGAACGGTACCGCGAGCGCGAACTGCTCGCCCGCGAGGGCGAGATCATGATCAGGGAAGACGTGCCCGGGAAAGACAGTTCAGCCCATCATGAGCGAGCCTGGCCTGGTCGCCGACCCCGCCGAACCACACTCCTCAGCCAGGTCACTTCGGACAGCCGATCGGCGTCATCACCGACCCCGCTGACGGCCGCCCCGGCGATCTCCGGGCGCTCGCCTACCTCGGCCCACTGATCACCTGGCGGACCGCGCTCGGAACCGGGCTGCCCGCCATCAGCGCGGCCCTGACGACCTACTACCTGGCCCAGGTCATGCCCCTATGGATCTCCTTCCCGTGGCGGGGGAGGGCGAGCGGCCACACCATGTTGAGCGCTCTGGGGGCCGGGACGGCATGGCGATCTGTTCAGTTGTGCCCACGATGAGTCATCATCAATGAGTTGTCCGCATGGTGTGGTCAGTGGGTCACATGGTGAGGTCGAGAAAGTCTCTTATCACCGGGACTGAGCGGTACTGAGCAAGCTTGGTTCTCAGCTCGTCGAGGGTTGCAGTCGAGCGTGCTGAATCGACGCCGCCGAGGCAGCGGACGGCGTGCTCAGCAGCCGCGACTGCTTGGTCCATGTCGCGCAGGGCTAGGTGTGCATCAGCGGTCCGCGCCAGGTAGATGGCATGGGTGCGCGGGTATTGATCGTCTCCGGCGTAGTTGGCGGCGATGGCGGCGTCGAATCGAAGGATCGCTTGACGGGGGTCACCGAGTTGGAGCGCGGACGATCCGGCGATCATCTCTACTTCGCCGATGTCGACCCAGTAAAGGTAAGGGGGGTCGTCGTCGTGCGGTCCGGCAGCGAGCAGATCTCGGGCCTGGTCGAGGGCGCGGGCGCAGGCGCGCCGGTCTCCGGTCTTGGAGTGGGAGCGGGCAGCGCGGGCGGCGAGCATGGCTTGGAAGCGAGGGGTGGCCTTGTTCTTGGTCTGGATCTGGGCAGCCTCGATGAGGGCGACGGCGTCGCGAGGGTCTCCTGCTGTGTAGTGCTGGATCGCCCTGAACGATAAGGCGTAGGCTCCGGTCAGCGGATCACCAGCCGTGGCGGAGGCGCGCAGCGCCGCATCGAAGAATCGCTCCGCTTGGGCGTGGAATCCGTCGTCGAAGTGCACCCAGGCGCAACAGCGAGCGGCTTCCCCCGCGGAAGCGTAGAGGCGGCGGCCGGTTTCCTCGTCGAAGCGGGCCTCCTTGATCAAGCCGGTGATGAAGGCGAACTCGGCCATGCTCAATTCTCGGAGCTTGGCGCTGCCAAGGGTGTCATCGAGGTGGCGTAGCCGATCAAGCCGGACCTCCAAGTGGTCGACCATGGTTGCGGTGATCTGGCGGCGGCCGGTTGATGAGGGACTGGTGAACGAGGCGAGGGCTTCTTGCCATCCCGCGATGGAGGTGCCCAGGGCGGCCGACGACATGATCAGGAACTCGCGTCGGTCCACGGGGCCTCCCACGGCGAGATCGGTCAGCACCTCCACGGTAGCCGCCTGATCGCCATAGGTGTGAGCCCCCTTCGTCCGCCCGCATACGGGGACCAGCCAGTCCGGCCAGGGAAGGGTGTCCAGGTGGTGAGTCGGGATGCCGTGCAGCAGCGCCATGGCATGCTGCGCGGAAGCCTCTGGTACGGCCAGTCCGCGTTCCCATCGGTAGATCTTTTGCCGCTCGTGGGCCATGCCGCCGAAGCCGAGGCGCCGGTGCACGACGTCAAGTTCTCGGGCGTAGGCAGCCTGCGACAAGCCGAGTTCGCCGCGCAGGATGGCCAGCGGGTGGGGCTGCGGTGCGAGCGGTGCCGTCATGGGCTGCTCCTGGTGCGGGGGCCAGTGACTCCACCCTTGCGTAGCTGTGGACGATGCGCAGCGTCCGTGAGCCAAGAGACTACGCACGAGGCTCGGAAGACTACAGACGATCACTGGTGGGTGGGCCTGCTGCGAGGTTTCATGACGGTCAGCACCTCAACCACGTGGTGTCGCGGCCCCGATGGTGCGTAGGTCTCCTGTCGTCTGACGGCCTACCGCGTCCGATTACCCCGCATGTGGAAGGAGTCTGGTTCGGCATGCTCAGAATCGCTCTGTACGGCAAGCCCGGTGTCGGCAAGTCCACCTTCGCCCGCTTGCTGATCCAGCACCTGCAGACACGCGACACCCCGTGTGCGGTCGTGAAGATCGGCGCGCCGCTGTATGAGCTGCAGGCGCTCCTGTACACCATTGCCGGGCGGCCCCTGCTGGAGCCGACCGCCCAAGACGGGCTGCTGCTGGGTGATCTGGCCGGGCACCTGCGCCGGATCAATCCCTCCTCGTTGACGGAACTGTTCGCCGCCAAGGTGGCCGCGGCACCGGCCGAGGCGGTGCTGGTGTGCGACGACATGCGCGCTCCGGATGTCGAGGCGGTGAAGGAACTCGGATTCGTCCTAGTTGAGGTCCAGGCACCCCAGCATCTGCGCCAAGCCCGCACGCACGCCCGAGGCGACCTCACCCCCGTGAGCGAGGATCACCCCGGGGAAGCGCCCGTCGGCTGCACAGCCGACCACCGAGTCGTCAATGACAGCGACCTGGCGGCGCTGCGCGCTCAAGCCGCCGCCCTCGTCGAACGTGTGGAGGCGCCGCTGTGATCCTTACTGGGCACGCGATCGCCGCCGAACACCGTCGCGGCCGGATCGCCATCGATCCCTTCGACCCTGACCTGCTCAATCCCAACAGCGTCAACTATCGGCTCGGTCCGACGCTGCGAACCCACCGCAGCCCCGTGATCGACCCGCTCGCCGAGCACCCGACAGACGAGATCGTCATCCCCGCCGGAGGGATCGTCCTGCACCCGCGCCGGGTCTACCTCGGAACCACACTCGAACGGATCGGCAGTGAGCACTTCGTGCCCTCGCTGATCGGCCGCTCCTCGCTGGGCAGGCTCGGGGTGTACCTGCAGATCTCGGCCGACCTCGGCAACCTCGGCGCGGTCCACCGGTGGACGCTGGAGATCGTGGTCGTCCAGCCCATCCGCCTGTATCCACAGATGATCGTCGGCCAGGTGTCGTTCTGGGTCCCCGACGGACCCGTCCACGCCTACGACGGCCACTTCGGGCGCTTCTCCACCGCCGTCACCCCGCCACCGCGCCTGCTAGCCACCGCCTGAGCGGCTTCGTCGAAGGAGCCACCTTTATGATCTTGACCGGTGTGGAGATCGCCCGCCAGCACGAGCAGGGCCGGATCACCATCGACCCGTTCAATCCCTGCCAGGTCAACCCCAATAGCTACAACTTCCGGCTCGGGGACCAGCTCAAGACCTACACCGCGAGCGTCCTGGATGTCGCCCGTCCCAACCAGGTCCGTGACCTTTTCATGGGCGACGACGGCCTAGTGCTGGAACCAGACCGCATCTACCTGGGGCACACCATCGAGGTGATGGGCAGCGACCACTACGTCCCCATCATCCGGGCCCGCTCGTCCATCGCCCGCCTCGGCCTGTTCGTGCACGTCACCGCGGACCTGATCGACATCGGCTCACACAACCAATGGACGCTGCAACTGCACGCCGTTCAACCGGTACGCGTCTACGCGGGCCTGCTCATCGGCCAAGTGACCTTCTGGCGCACCTGCGGCGACATCACCCTGTACGACGGCAAATACCAGGGTGCGCGTGGCCCGCGCGCCTCCGAGATCCACCGCGACTTCCTCCCGGCCCAGACAGGAGCGAGCGCATGACGTCAGCACACCACGCGGGACCCGCGCAGGCGTGCCCCGACGACGACACCCGCCGCGTCGTGGCCGCCGCCTTCGAGCTGATCTCCTCACGCTACGTGCTGGCCCGCCACCAGATCGGTGCCGCCATCCTGGACGGCGACGGCGGGATTCACCTGGGCCTGCACCTGGACGCCATGGTCGGCCGCGCCGCCGTCTGTGCCGAGGCGGTCGCGCTCGGCACGGCCCGGATGGCCACGCGCGCGCCGCTGCTGCTGGCGGCGGCCGTCCGGCATCCCAAGCCCGACGAGCAGAGCCCCGCCCGGCTGGTCCCGCCCTGCGGTCTATGCCGCGAGCTGCTCCTGGACCACGCCCCCGACCTCGCCGTCATTGTCAACGGACCCGACGGCCCGTACGCGACCGCGCTGACGGGTCTGCTCCCGCACAAGTACCTCGGTACCAAGTGGACTTCAGCCCTCTGACATCCGAAGGAGACCGTCGTGGACTTCCGTACACCCGAACTCGACCGGCTCGCCACCACCATGCCCGAGTCCTACTTCCAGCTCAACACCGCCGACGCCCGCGAGCGCTACTTCGCCGACACCCGCATGCTGGACGGCAAACAGCTCGCGCACAACCGCTTCCGCACCAACCCGCGCACCCTGGTCGATCACCTGGTCGAGCAGATGGCGCTGGCCGGCCACGAACGATGGCTGGACGTCGGCTGCGGCAACGCCTTCATCGCCGAGCAGATCCGCCCCCACCTGGCCGAAGGGAGCATCACCGGCCTCGACATCGCCCCTGGCGTGCTGGAGGCCGCTCGTACCCGGATGGCAGGGGTGGCTACCCTGTGCACGTGGGTCGAAGGCAGCGCCGATGATCTGTCGATGTTTGCCCAGGAAAGTTTCGACCGGGTCACCGCGATCTACATGATGCACTACGTCCCAGACATCGACACCTGCCTGCGCGAGGTCGCTCGGGTGCTGGCCCCAGGCGGCCGGTTCATCCTCACCACCGACCGGCCCGACTCCATGGTGGAAATGTTCGACGCGCACTACACCGCGATGCGAGAGATGAACGCGCCCGAGCATCTGTTCAAAGCCACGCCGAAGGCTCGGATCTCGCTGCTGAACGGGCACGAGACGCTGGCCGCCCACTTCTCCGCGATCGAGCTGCGCACCTGGCAAGACCAGCTGCGCTTCGCCAGTGTCGGGCCGTTCCTGGACTTCTACGCCGCGCACAACTACTGCTGCGCCGCTTCCGCCCCGGGCGACGACCTGGAAACCGGCTTCTTCACCGAGCTGCGCGAGCGTGTCGGCGAACACGTGCAAGCGGTGATCGACGAGCGCGGCTTCTTCGCCGTCACCAAGTTCACCGGCTCTTTCGTCTGCCAGTAGCTCGCGCCCCCGCCGCGGCCTCCCGACGATCGGGAAAGGAACCTGCTTCGATGCTGCACCACCTCACCGCTCTGGCCGACGCACGGGTGCTGATCACCGGCGGCGCCGGATTCATCGGCTCCGCCCTCACCCGCCAAGCCCGCGCCCTGGGCGCCCACGTGACCGTCCTGGATGATCTGTCCGGCTACGACACCGACACCTACACCGCTCTCGGCCACACCCGTGCAGCGCCCGGCATGATCGTGGGCGACATCAGCGACCGGCCGCTGATCGAACGCCTCACGCGCGGCAACGACTTCGTCATTCACGCCGCCGCCTACTCCACCGTGGCCGGGTGCGTCCGCGACCCCGATGCGGCCTTCGCCGCCAACATCGGCGGCACCCACGAACTGCTGCGCGCTGCGGCGGGGGCGAGCAGCGTGCAGCGGCTGGCTTTCATCTCCTCCGCCCAGGTCTACGGGCACGGCGTCGCCGGCCCGGACGAGGTCCAGATTTTCACCGAAGAGCAGCCACTGAGCACGCTCAACCCGTACGCCAGCGCGAAACTGTGGGGAGAAACCCACACCCGGCACCTGCTGGAGGCAGCCGGGGTCGACTACGCGATCGTCCGGCCCTTCTCCGTCTACGGGGAACGGCAGGTCCCCAAGCCCGGGGCCTGGTCGTGGGTGGTGGCCCAGTTCTGCATGTACGCCAGCCTCGGCCAGGAACTGCCGCTCAACAACAGTGGCCGCCAGATCCGCGACTTCGTCCACGTCGACGACGCCGCTCACGCCATCCTCGCCTCCCTGACCGCCCCGCAGGCCAGCGGAGTCACCTTCAACCTCGGCAGCGGGCAGCCCACCAGCGTGCGCCACATCGCCGAGCTCGTCCGTGACCACCTGCCCGCCACCCGCTTCCAGGCCGCTCCCCGGCCCGCAGGAGATCCGTTCGGAGGCCGCGCTGACATCGCCCGCATGGTCAGCGTGCTCGGCTGGCAGCCCAGCATCACCGTCGAGGCCGGTGTCGCCCGCTACCTGACCTGGCTGCACGCCAACCCCGAGGCGATCCCCTCCTGGCTACCCGACGAACACAACCGCGTCGCCGCCTGGGAACACCCTGCATCGGCCGAGCCCGCTCTCACCGACAGCCGGCCCACATGAACAGGCCCCTTCGGGCGGCGGTCATCGGCCTGGGGTGGGCTGGCACCGTTCACGCCAACGCCCTCACCCGGATCGACGGCGTCAACCTGGTCGCCGTGGCCGACCCCGACCCGGTCCGTCGCGCCGCCTACCCGCACGTGCACCAGGCCGCGGATGTATCCGAGCTGCTCCCACACGGCCTGGACTACTGCATCGTGGCCACCCCGACGGCCACCCACGAACAGATCGGCCTCGCCTTGGCCGACGCCAGCATCCACGCACTCATCGAGAAGCCGCTGGCCCCCAGCCTGGCAGCATCCAGACGACTGGTGGACGCCTTCGAGCGCCGCGGACTGATTGCCGCGGTCGGCCACACCGAACGCCGCAACCCGGCCATCGCCGAACTGGCCACCCTGCTGCGGACCGGCGAATTCGGCCAGGTGTACGCGGTGGCGACCCGCCGCCACAGCCCGTTCCCGGACCGCGTCCACGATGTGGGCGTGGTGACCGACATCGGCATCCATGACCTCGACCTGATCACCTACCTCACCGGCCGCCGCATCACCTCGATCACTGCCCACACCATGCGCGTGTCCGGCCGAGGTCATGATGATGCGGCCATGGCCATGTGCATGCTGGAGGGTGGCGGCATGGCCACCGTGGAGGTCAGCCGTCTGGCGCCGCTCAAAGAGCGACTGATCATTCTGCACACCGCCGCCGGTCGAGTGTGCGTGGACGCGGTCACCCGGACGATCACCCACCATCTCAACGCCGCCGATGGCAGCGATCCCGGTCCCGGCGGCTTCCCCGGCATGGCTCCGGGGAGGATCATCATCCACCAGGTTGAGGGTCTTGAGCCGTTCCACGCCCAGAGCCTGGCGTTCCGCGACGCGCTTCAGGGCCGTGCCCACGACCTAGTGACCTTGCGCGAAGGAGCCGCCGCGGTGGCGGCCACCGAAGCCACCCTCGCCTCCGCCCACAGTGGCATCACCGTCACCGTCCCTGAGCTCTTCCCCAAGAGGTCAACGCCGTACGCGGCGGCGGGCTCCATCGCCGCACACCGTGGAAGGGAGTTCTCTGTGACCCTTACCGTCGATGTCGCTGTGCAGTTCTTCCCTCGCGGAGGGTCAGCCCAGGTCATCCGCTACCTGGCCAGCGACCTGGCCGGGCGCGGCCATCGCAGCCGCATCCTGTGCGGCTCCCTCGGTATCGAGGGCGAGTTCAGCCACGCCGAGAGCTTCTACACCGGACTGCCCGTGGCCGCCATGGACTACAACCGGGCGGCCGATGCCTACGCCCGAGGCGGGTCCAGCATGGACGGCCAGCCGTCGCCGTTCCACCCCTCCTATGAAGACCGTGGCCCGCAGGCGCCCGACCGCATGTTCACCGCCATCGCGCCCGCGACCATCGCACACCTGATCGATGCGTGGGCCTGCCACCTCGCCGAGCGGCGCAGCAAACGCCCCGATCTCGTCCACGTTCACCACCTCAGTCACCTGCAGCACGCTGTCGCCCGTGCCTACCCCGGCGTACCGGCGATCACCACCCTCCACGGCACGGACCTCAAGCTGCTCGATCAAGCTCAAGCCCATGTCCGCCTCGCTGACCGAATTGGGGTCAGCCTGCCCCAGCTCGCTCTTGCCTGCCGTCACGCCGACGCTGATGCCCGCCGTGACGCCCTGGCGGCACTGCTGCCGCCCGGCCTGCCGGTCGACCTGGGCGAACGGGCTCTCGCCATCGAGTGGCGGCACTGGGAGCCACGCTGACGCCTGGGCCGGCCAGATGCGCACCTACGCAGAATGCGCAGGGCGAATCGTCACGGTCTCACCCAGCGACCAGGCCGAAGTTGAGCGTCTCCTCGGCATCCCCGCACAGCAGATCACCGTCATCGGCAACGGAGTCGACACCACCCGATTCGCCCCCCAGCAGCTCACCACCGGCCAGAAGCTGGCCCTCCTACGCCGCTGGCTGGTCGAAGATCCGCAAGGCTGGGCACCAGGCAAGCCTCCAGGCAGTATCCGCTACACCGACGCCGACCTGTCGACCATGCTCACCCCCGACGGCAGCCTGGCTCCGATCGTGCTGTGGATTGGCCGATTCCAGCACGTCAAGCGCCTGGCCCTGCTGCTGGAAGCTTTCGCCGCCATATGCAAGAGCCTTTCACCGGCCCCGATCCTGCTGCTGTGGGGCGGCTATCCCGGCGAAAACGAAGGCGAGCACCCCGCCGACACCGTGCACCGCCTCGATCTTGACCAGCGCGTCTACCTCATCGGCTGGCGCGGTCACGAAGAACTGCCGGCCGGACTCGCCTGCGCCGACCTCATGGCGGCCCCCGCGGTCAACGAGAGCTTCGGCATGGTCTACATCGAGGCAGCAGCCTGCGGCGTCCCCCCGATCGCCACCAACACCGGCGGCCCCGCCACCCTCATCACCCATAACGGGCCAGACGCGGATGGCTGGCTCGTACGCCCCGACGATATGGACGACCTGACCGCCGCCCTAGGCGTAGCGTTGACCGACCCCAGCGAACGCGCCCGACGCGCGGCCAATGGCCTGCAACGTGTACGCCGATCATGCGCCTGGGCCCGCGTGGCTGACCAATACCTGCAGCTCTACTACGAGCAAGCCCACCCCTGATCCCACGCCCCCAGGCCCACCGTCGCGGTAGCCTCGCCAACAACATCCTCCGCCGGTGTGCGCGCCCGAGAGGGTGCCCACACCAGCGGCAGGGAAGGACAGCACGTTGACGGTCGGCCAGTCCACCACCCACGACATCGTCATCGGCGCCGACAAGGTGACCAAGCGGTACCGCTCCTGGGAACGAGACGAGCCTCAACGCGAATGGACCGCACTGACACTGCTTACCGAACACGCGCCCGATCTCGCGCCAGCGCCTCTGCGCGCAGCGCTGCATGCCCACCCGCCAACGCTGATGATGAGCCGCCTGCCTGGCCACGTCCTTCGTGGCGAACATGCAGATGACGAACAGGCGACCGCGCTGGCCGCCGCGTTGACGAAGCTTCACCAGTCGATTCCTACCCATGTGGTCGAAGCCGTCGAGCCCGCCGCGTGGGGTCCGGCCGCGGCGGTGGCCAAGGTCCGCACCTGGGCAGACAAGCAGCCCGACCTCGGCCAGGACCCCGATACCCGCCGCGCCTACCAGCACGGTGTCGCCTGGCTGGCGACCAGCACACCTGATCAACTCAGCAGCGATCCGCTGCCCCCCGTTCTCGGCCTGGCTGATGGCAATCACGCCAACTACCTCTGGGACGAACACGATCGCGTGGTGCGCCTCATCGACTGGGAAGACTCCGGCCGCAGCGACAAGGCATTCGAGATCGCCGAAGTGCTGGAACACATATCCCGCCTCGACGGCGCCCTCAATACGAACCAGGTCATCGCCGCCCTAGATTTGTCCGGGCGGGAACGCCAGCGCGTCGAAGGCTTCCGCCGACTCCTCGCCTTCGGCTGGTTCCTCATGCTCGGCCCCGACGGGCCCTTCAACGGCCGTAACCCCCCGGGAACCCTCGAACGTCAGACCCAACGCGTCCTGCACCTCATGCAATGAATGACACCGGCTGCGCTGCAGCCGTGGCAGGCGATCTTAAGGGACCCCGCCGGCCCGAACTGGCGAGGCTAATAGACATGGGTGTGTCGCCCGAGAGTGCAGCAGCGTCCGTCTTTGTCATTTGTGTTCTCTTTTCGGAGTCTAGCTAGAACGCAAATAGCGGTAGTTTGGAGGTGTATTTGTCGACCCCTCCGGAGGTTTCCTGATGATTCGGGAGGAATATTCACAAGCCGGAATAGTGAGCGGAATCGGGCGCTCGGTTCCGTTCGCACATTCAGCAGTCGCCGTCGCGTTCTTCCTCACTGCCTGCCCTGCGATCGAGGCTGCGGCTGAGGTGGAGCCTTACTGTCCGCCGGTCTCCCGGCAGGCGCACGAGATTTACGACATCGACCGGTGGTGCGCGTCGGTGAACGGTGATCTGGGCGACGGGCGGGTGCCGAATTTGGGCGAACGGCTGGAGCAATCGCGCCGTAAGCCCGCCGAGGCATCACCTGTTCCGAGCCCTCGGAAATCCTCAGAAACAGGAGATGCCGTCGCAGAGGCCAGGCAGCCTGAAGCCGAGCTCGGAACACGCACGCCGAGGACCGGCGAATCGGCCGAGCCCGGTGCTGGCACGAAGATGGGCCGGGAACCGGATCTGACAACGGGTCCACAACACGGCGAAGCGGATGATCGGCAACGGCAGCGGGAGGGGGATGTGGTCCCGGTGGTGACGGGGGCGCCGTCGCCCGGTCCGTCAGCGCCGTCCTCGTCCGCCACTCCTTCGCCTTCGGGGGCGCCGTCTGCCGCGGCTTCTTCCCCTGCGGGTTCACCCGGCGCTGGGGCGGGGCGGCCTGGCGCCGGGCCCCGCTCAGATGGGACGGGGCCGTTGGGGGCTGCGCTGGTGTTCGGCCTGCTGGTGATGGTGCTGGCCGCTGCGTTGATCGCCCGGGTACGGTCTCGGCTCGGCCTGGCGGGCGAGGGCTCTGCTCGCGGAGGGCACCGTGTGGGCGGCGGGGACATGCTTCACGATGACCACAGCCACAGAGAGGTTCTGCCGGTCGCGACTGCTGCTAGCACACGGGCTCCTGCTGTCGAGCCCGTCGAGGTGAGAATGGCCGACGCCGCGGAGAACCCGCAGACGGACGCGCCTGCACCTGCTGGGCAAGGTGACGCGCCGCCAGCAGCCCCCGCTCCTGCGGCTGATGCCGCGATGGCGGCGACTTCGCTCAGGCCGGTGGCGTCGGGCTTCGTGGGGGCGGCGGGCAAGACCAAGGTCGAGGTGCTCGGGGTGCCGCGGGTGACCTGGTCGGACAAGGAAGTCTCGTTTGGGCGGGCGGAGGCGCGGGATCTGTTCGCGCTGTTGTCGCTCTCGCCGGATGGGGCGTCGGCTGAGGCCATCGTGGAGGCGTTGTGGCCGGGTGATGGCGGGCGTGGTGGGCGCCGGTTGGAGTCGGCGGTGCGGGAGATCAACCAGGCGATGCGTCAGGCGACCGGGTGCGCGAGCGGGGTGCGGTTCGTGGTGAAGTCCGGGGAACGGCGGCTGCTGCCTGCGGCCTGGTTCGATGTGGACTTCTGGCGGTTCGATCAGGCGTGCAGGCTGGTGTCGACCGCAGTCGAGGACGCGGGGCGCAAGGCGGCGTTGCATGAGGTGCTGACCCTGTATCGGGGACCGTTGCTGGCCGGGCGTGATGATCTGTGGGTTCTTCCGGTACGGCAGGCCGCTCAACGGCAGGCGATCAACGCCGCCGTACGGCTGGCGGAGTTGGTGCGTGCGGATGATCCGGAGCGCGCGGTCGACGTTCTGCACCTGGCGGTGGAGCGCATCGATCCCTACAGCGAAATGTTGTGGGGTCAGCTCATGACGATTCAAGCAGAGCTAGGTCGTCAGCTCGCGGTGCGGCGCTCGTTCGAGCTGTTGAAGGAGCGGCTGGCAGAGATCGACGTGACTCCCAGCCCGCAGGCTCAGCAGGTGTATGAGCGACTCGTTCGCTGATCGGGCTTGGAGGAAGAACGACGAAGGGGCGAGGGCTGGCGGCGTCGGCCGGGGCCTCACCCTTCGTCGCGCAGATCGCGCTGGTCGCGTGCCGGATAGCTGGCCAAGGCTTCAGAAGTGATCAGGTGGATCGGCTGCGTGTGGTAGATGCGGGCCAGCAGCCGCAAGGTGGCGGCGGAGGGTCGCCGGCCGGCCTGGGGCCAGGTCTCGTAGTCGTAGAGGCGGGCCTCGCGCAGTCCCGCACCGGCGGTGCCGTCAAGCAGGTGAAATGCCTCGACGGTTTGGGCGGCGGTGAGTCCGGCCGCGTACCGGTGCAGACGGAGCGGGGTGGCGGGGTGGTCGAGGGCCAGGATGAGGGCGATCTGCTGGGTGGTGAAGCCGTGCTGGCGGAGGTAGCGGTTGCGGCGTCGGCAGTCGAGCAGGGTTTGGTATCCGGTGCCGGACATGATCTGGTGTCCCCTTCGCATGGATGCGCGGTTGCGCGCGGCCCCGTGGGTTGCGGGGGTTGGGGGACGGTAGCCGGGCTGCGGGGAGGGGCTCCAGTCTGGGTGTGGGGTAGTCGTCGTGCGTTTAGCGGTGGGGCAACACGCCACGGTGACGGCGTTGCCGCTGGTCGGGTCCACGTGTGGTGGGGTTGGCGGGTTGGGGATGTGATTCGGGCGCGGAGATGGGTGATCGTGCTGGCCGCTTCCGGCACCGCGCCGGGAACGTGACCCGAAGGGAACCCTCCATGGACACGCGAACGCAGCACACACTCCTGGCCGAGCCAAGCAACCCCGTCATGGCGCCGACCTTCCACCTGCGGCGGGAGCCGCTCGCGGTGGAGGAGTTCCCGGATCTGGCGCCGGGGTTGACGATGTCGACGTTCCGGGCGCGGCGGCTGTGGTCCGGGATGGCCTGGCGACGCGCCTTCCCTGGGCGCGGTGACCAGTCCGCGCTGGCCCGCCGCATGGTGGGCCGGCTTCTGGCCGACACGGGGCGGGTGGAGGACGCGATGTGGGTGACGGCCGAACTGGTCAGCAACGCGCTGCGGCACACCTGCTCCAGCCGAGAGCTGGGGTTCTTCGTCGTCGAGGTACTGCGCGGGACGGCCTCGGTCCGGATCGTGGTCTACGACCTCGGCGGCGGCCCCGTCCCCGACTTCTCGCGCACGCCCGGCACGCTGCCGGAGACGGCCGAAGGCGGGCGGGGACTTGCCGGAGTCGCCAAGCTGGCGGCCCGGACCGGCGTGGTGGGCAACGAGGTGACCGGGCACGCGGTGTGGGCGGAACTCGCCCTCGCCGAAGAGGCGACCGGCCAGGCTTCGGAAGGGACGCAGGCTGATCACACGGCCGGATGCGATGCGGACGAGCAGGGCGGCCCTCGGGAATCGCTTGCGGCTGAAAGACCCGACGCCATCCGCCGACAGGACGGTGTCCGCCTGGACCCTTCCGTGGCCCGGTGGGAGGCGAGCTGAAGAAGAACGCGGACCGGGTGTCCGCGTACGGGCAGGAGCCATGGGCGCGACAGGCGCTCGCCGACCTGCGCCGGGAATGGCCTGACTGGGCGTTCCTCGTTGCGCGGTATCGGTGGCTGGCGCTGCGCGGCAAGCAGGTGGTGATCAGCGCGACCGGGCCACGCGAGCTACGGCACGCCCTGCCCCCCACCCCGCCCAAGCCGACCTCGACCAAGCCGACCCCGACCGGGCCCGCCCCGGCATCCCGTTCGATTGCGCCCCGCCCGGTCGAGCGCCCTGCGCTGGAGCCGAACCTGGTGACACGGCCGACACTGCCGACGTTGGCCGAGCTGCTGCAGGGGGCTCCCGGGGTGAGCTGGACGAGAGCGAGCGCGCCGCCGTCGGCCTCGGCGTCCACACCGGGCGCGGGGGCCCGTGCGGGCGTGGCGGGTGGGGTTGATGGTGGCGGTGCGGGGCTGAGCGGCCCGCTACCGGCCGATCCGCCACCGCCAGGGGTGATGGCGGCGGTACGGTCGGTGACGGGCACGTGGGCGATCACGGGGGCGGTCACGGGGGCGGTTGCTGGTGTGGACGGGGCGCGGGTGGCGTGGTGGCAGATCGGGTGGTGGCCGTGGGTCCGGGACCGCGACCGGACGCGAGCGCGCTCGCGAGCCAGGGCAGGCGCTCGCCGGGCTCGTCATGCCGAGCCGGTGAACGCGGGACGGCGTCGCCGTGCCCGGCCAGGGCCCGCAGCAGCGGTGAGACCGATCGCTGCCTGACGGCCGGGTCGAGGGTCGCGTCCCGGCGCGGGGGCCGGGACGGGGCTTGACACCTGGGGCGCAGGTGGGCGTTGATACCTACCCGCCCGCCCATCCGGTGCGGAGGGGGCACTGGGTGGGCGGGTCTGGGTGGGTTCGCCTTGTGTTCGGGACGAGGCGAACCCACCAAAGTCCAGGCCGATCCGATCGGGCGTCGCCCCAAGAGGGTGAGAAAATTGTGGGCAGATTTCCGTACTGGAAATTGGGGTAGCGTTCCGGTGCGCGGTTAAGATCGCTACCCCTGCCGGGGGTCGTTTTCGCAGGTCTTCCCGATTTCGGACAGCGCACTGGGCGGCCCGACTCGTCTAAAGACGACTCCCTTTGAATATGTGTGTGCGCGTGTTCGTGTGACTGGCCGTGCTGCTGATCTCCCGGTCCTCTGCTTGCCTGCTTCCTTGCCGCCCTCATTTCCGCCCGCCCGCCTGTTCGGGTATGGAGGGGCGCTGGGTGGGCTGGGCGCGGTGGTGGGTTCGCCTCGCATTCGGGGGCGAGGTGAACCCGCCGCCGGGCGTTGAGGCGGCGGGTTCGGCCGGGGCCGCGAGGGTGGCCGTTGGGCAGGGGTGTCACGTTTGGGTGTTGCGGGCTTTTCGGGTGGGGTGTTGATCGGTGTTGCGATCGGTGTCGCGTTTTGTTGTCGCGTTCGGTGTTGCCGCTGAGATCGCGACACCCCCTGGCGTGTCATCTGCGCAGGTCACGCAGGTTTCGTCTGTTGCGCTGGCCGCCCCGAATCGCCTATGGGCGACTCCTTTGAGTATGTGCGCGCGTGTGCCTGTGACTGGCTGGGCTGCTGATCTCCCGCGCTTGCCTGCCTCCTCTTCCTCTTCCTCTTCCACTTCCTTCCTCCCGGCAGCTTTCGCCGGCCAGCGGCCAGGCCGCTGGCCGGCCCTTGCGGTGACCTCGCCGTGAACAGCGAGAGGAACCTCCGCCCGGAAGGCGCGGCTCCCCGGCTGCGCCCGCGCGGGGCGCGGCCGGGCCGGACACCGGACACCCCAGGCCACGCCCCCGGCAGGCATGCGTCGGCCCCGGTGACCGCCCGTGGGGCGGCACCGGGGCCTGTTGGGATGGGGCCGGGTACCGGGTCAGGCAGTGGCGGGTGTGGCGGGGCTGTCAGGCCCGTCCGTGCCGTCTGTGCCGTGCGTGCCGTCCGTGGTGTCGCCGGGCGGGATGGGGGTGGATGGGTGGATAGCGAGGTGCGCGGCGATCAGTTCGGCGACGTCGGCGGCTGGGGTATCGGCAGGGATGCGGGTGTGGGGGGTGAGGTGGTCGGCGGTGTAGGGGCGGGGGCGTAGGTAGATCCACTCGATGGTGAGTGATGGCGCGGGCACGTCGGCCGGGGCGGGGTTGATGGGGATGATCAGGCTGACGTGGTGGCCCTCGGGGGAGACGTAGCGCTGGTGAAAGGCGTCCCCGTGCCGGGTGCCCTGAAAGCTGCGGCGGTAGCAGTATGCGGCCAGTGCGCGGGTGTAGGGCAGGGTGAGCGGCATGTGGGCGGCGATCTCGTCGAGGCTGAGGAAGTAGTCGCCGAGGATGGCCGTCATGTGGGCGGCGATCACCTCGAAGCCGGTCGCCTCCGTGGGCACGCATGCCTGGCAGTTGTGGGCGTCGCCGCAGGTGCCGCAAAATCCGCCGAGGCCGAACATGTGCTCAAAGACGCAGATTTCGAGCAAGGTGCCGTCGTCGCCGCGTTCGGGGCGGACGATGACGGGCTGATCGTCGCGGTCGTCCCACATGATCGCCCATCCGGGGCCGTGCTCGGCCAGCGCGATGGCGTGGGCGGGTTCCACGATGCGGTGCCGGGTGCCGGTGCCGCCGTCGGTGGCGGCGTCGGTGCCCGTATGGGTGCCGGTGTCGGTGTGGGTCATGTGGTGTTCCCCTTTCGTTTCCCCCGGCGGGTGGGCCGGGCGGGTTAGTCGGCGGCGTTTCCCGCCTAATTCCATGGACGCTCGAACCCGGTATTCATGTCAACCCGAATGCGCATTCATCTCGCGGACTCTTTCGAGCTGGAATTCGGGCAATTGGGCATCGTCCGCCGTCGTCCGGTGAAATGTGTGAAGAGTCGGGCCGGCCGCGAATGTCAAGCCGAAAGGTCCACCTTCTCGCGAGATGTTTTCGCAGATGAACGGCCCATTCGTTAGGTTAGCCTCTCCAGCCGTTGGGGTGACAATGTTTGTGGCCGGGTCGGCTTGCCAGCCGGGTTATGGGCGAGGGATGGTCGTGACGCAAACAAAGAAACACCGGCCCGCACCCGGGGCCAGGAATTCGATCGGAAAGGGCGTCACGCCATGGCTATTCACACCCCGGAAATGACCGCTACCGAAACCATTCCCGCCGACACCGAAACCGCCGCCGCCATTCCCGCCACGGACGCGCCCGTAACGGCCCCTGACGGCCCGG
Organism: Nonomuraea sp. NPDC050790; assembly: GCF_044456745.1. Taxonomy (NCBI): domain Bacteria; kingdom Bacillati; phylum Actinomycetota; class Actinomycetes; order Streptosporangiales; family Streptosporangiaceae; genus Nonomuraea; species Nonomuraea sp. NPDC050790. The sequence continues at coordinate 296,502 of NZ_JBITGF010000007.1, forward strand.
ACGCCGCCGCCCCGGCCACCGGTCCGGCCCTGGATGCGGACGGGCGTGTGGGGGCGGTGTGGGCGGCGCTGACCGCTGAGCCCGGCGCGTCGGCCACGATGATCGGGGCGGCGGCCGGCCTGAGCCGGGTGGTGGCGGGCAAGATCCTCAACCTGCTCGAAGCCGACGGGCACGCCCGCCGCGAGCCGGGCGTGAGCGACGGCACGAAGGGGCGAGCGGCTGACCGGTGGTACCCGACCACCGCCACCGGCGAGGCCGACGCAACTGCCTCGGCCCTCGAATTGCCAGACGCCGCTCCCGACGTGGCAACCGCGCCGGACACCGGCACGAACATCCCGGACAACGACGCGGGGCCCGCGCCGGAGGAGGACGTTCCCCCATCCGGTATCGGCCCGGCCGACCCCGACCCGGCCGATGAGCTGGCCGATGCCGAGGAGGACGTGGCCGACGACGAAGCGATAGGTCAGGGCTCGGCCGGAATCGAGGTTGAAATTGAGCTGGTCTACCGCGCCGACGCTGACGCCGATGAGCCGGAAGCTGAGCCGGTGCCGGATGACTCGGCGTGGGCGCGGGCCTGTGCCGAACTGTCGGAGCTGGCAGCCCTGTTCAGCGGGGTGATCACGGCGAAGGACGAGGGGAACGACGTGCTGGCGTTGGGGTCCCTGGAAATGGCCATGACGAAGGTCACCTCGGCGCACCGGGCCGCGCGGGCGACGCTGACCGGCACCGCCACCCTGGCCCGCACCGGAGCGGGGACCCGTCCGGGTTCCGGCGGCGGCGTGGGTGGCAGTGTGCGGCCGGGCGGGTTGCGGGACCTGGTTCACAAGCACCTGATCGAATACCCCGGCAAGGAATTCACCCCCTACGAGATCGGGCAGGCGCTGGGGGGCCGTTCGTCCGGCGCGGTGGCCAATGCCCTGGACCGGCTGGTCGAGTTCGGGGAGGCGGTGCTGACGACGGAACGCCCCCGGCGTTTCGCCCTCGCCCCCACTGCCACCCCCGCCCTGGTCAACCCCCCGGCATTGCGCCTGGCTGGCCCCGCCGACACCGGGGACAGTGCGACAACCGACACCAACGGCGACTGAGCGGAGCCGGGGTGGGCGGTCCTGACCAGCCCGCCCACCCCGGCCCAGCCCGTGTAGCGGGCGGTGCACCCCTGCAGCCCCGCCCCCACCCCGTAGCCCCTGCCGGGCCTCATCCCCGCCACCTCGGCACCATCACCCCCGGGCACTGCCCCACCGTGTAGGGCACCCGGCCACAGCCGGACGGGCACCCATAGCCCGCGCAGATCACCGGCCTACCGGCCCGCACGGGCCGGGGCCGGACCCACCACCAACGCCTTTCGCGGCATCGCGTCTGTTCCGCATGCCCGCACGCCCCAATACCGCACCCACCCGCAACGCCGCATGTCGGCACGTCAGAGAGGGACATGTCATGGCTCACGAGATCGAAGTCTTCGCCAATGGTTCGGCCGGGTTCGCCGCCGCAGGGAAGCCCGGCTGGCACGGCCTCGGTTACACCGCGCCCGGTCCGATGACCGCCGAGGAACTGCTGTCGCGTTCGCATCTGGCCGGGTGGAACGTGCGCAAGGTGCCCGTCGGCCACGTGACCGACCCCCTCACGGGTCAACAGGTCGTCACCGACGAAGACTTCCTGGTGGTGCGCACCAACCCGGTGACCGGCCTGCCGGAGCGTCTGGGCCGGGTCGGACGCGACTACCAGGTCCTGCAAAACGAAGACGTCACCGGATTCCTGCAAACGCTGGTGGATGAGTCGGGCGCGATCTTCGACACCGGCGGCTCGCTGAACAACGGACGCCGGGTGTTCGTCACCATGCGCCTGCCCGAACCGCTCATGATCGGCGGGTTCGACCAGATCGACCTCTACCTCGCCGCGTTCTCCCGCCACGACGGATGGGGCTCGTTCACCACGGTCGCCACCCCGGTCCGGGTGGTGTGCGCCAACACCGAACGTGCCGCGTTGGCCAACCACGCCTCGAAGTTCACCCTCCGGCACACCGGCAACGTGACCGGGCGCATCGCCGAAGCCCGCGAGGCCCTCAAACTCACCTGGAAACACGGTCAGGCATTCGCCGCCGAAGCCGAGAAACTCCTCGCCGTCCCGATGGAGGTGAAGGAGTTCCGGCAGTTCGCCAACCGCCTCCACCTCCTCCCCGCCGATGCCAAAGACCAGACCAAACGCAATCACGACCTGACCATGCGGGAGCTGGAATACCTCTTCGCCCAAGCCCCGACCCAGGAGCCGATCCGCAACACGCGGTGGGCCGCCTACAACGCGGTGACCGAACGGCTCGACCACAAGAGCCCCGTCTTCGGCAGCCGCGACATCGCCACCGTCCGCGCCGAACGCGCCCTGCTCGACGACCACGACAACGCCAAGATCAAAGCCCGCGCCTTCCGGATGCTGGCCACCGCCTAACGCCGAGACCCGCCCGTCCCGTACGGCCCCGACACGCGCGGGCCGTACCGGACCCCAACCCGGCGGATAGCCCGGCCCCGCGCCCCGTACGGCCCGCCACACCCCCGGCGCGGCGCTACCGGACCCCGACCACGCACGGCCGCATATCGCCCTAGACACGCGCCGGACCGGGGACACGTGCCCGGCCATGTCCACCGCGACGCCTCCGCCCACCACACCCCAGCCCCTGACCGTGAAGGAGATCATCATCATGGGTCGGCTCGAAGATCTGATCAGCACGCACGCCGCCAACGCCCGCTACGAACTCAGCCAGGCACTCACCTCCATCACCTCCCTCGATGAGGAGGGGAAGCTCGGCGACTACGACCTGGGCCGCATCGCCGACCGCTACCACCTGATGACCTGGTGGCAGGAGGTCACCGACCTCACCTGCGGCATCGAGGAGACCGTTGACGGCGGAACCGCCGTCTTGATGATTCGGCAGCGGGCCCAGCGCTACCTGCTCGAGGTACGTGTGCGCACCTTCAGCTCGGCTTTCACGATGGCCATGGCCGAATCACGCCGCAACGCCGCCCAGAACTTCCTCGATGCGACCCGGCAACTCGCCGACGCCCTCACCCCACCGCCCCCGCCAGACGCCCACCCCGACGACACCTACGGCGGACACGCCGGGCCCGGCTCCGGCGTGTGGTCCGACCCGCCGGTCTTCTAGCCCGGCCGGAACCGCAGTCACCGCCCGCCCCGTCCCGCCCGCCCGGACGGGACGGGCGGGGCGCGCGGGACGGCACCGCCCCGCGCCGCATCCCAGGCCCCTCACCCCCTCGCCAACCCATGTCACCGAAGGAAAGGAACGCCCATGGCCGACCTCTACCAACCCGGCCCCCTACCCCCACTCGGCAGGGCCGACAGCCCAGCCCCCGACCCCGCCCCGGCCCCGGCCACCACGACGGCCGAAGCGGACGAGCGGGCGCGGTGTTCGTTTGATGAGCTGACCGCCGAGAAGATCAGCGCCGCCCGGCGCGCCTGCTATACGGCGGCGGCCGAGGCCGTCTCCGTGTTGCAGAACGGGCGCAGGCTGGCCGGTGAGCAGGTGTTCGCCGCCGCCTACGCCCAAACCTTCCGCGCCTGGTGGGACCGGGTCGAGCAGGAGATCACCACCAAGAAGCTGAGCAGTGACCACGCGGTGCGGCGAGTGCGCTCCTGGGCCCGCCACCACCTGACCGGCGAACCCCCGGCCCCGCAACCGGGCACCTTGTTCGACCACGGGCTCGCCCACGCCTCACGCCTGGCCGCCCGCGACTTCCTCACCACCAGCGGCCACCTCCTCACCCACCACCTCGCCACCGAACCCGGGAACGAAGCCGACCTCTCGGCACCGGGCACACCGGCAGACCACCACCCCGACCCTGGCCCCGGCCTTTCGGTCGCGTCCCCGGCCGCGTTTCCGGCGCTGCCCCCGGCCACAGCGGACGCGCCGTGAACGGGCACCCGACCCCCGTCAGCGTCGCCCGGCGCTGGCATCACCCCATGGAAGGACAGCCCCGTGATCAACCACCCGCAGCACCCCACCACCCCGAAACCCGCACCCGACCCCGGCCCCGACTTCAGCACCGCTCCCGCTCCCGGTAGCGCGCCGGGTGAGGCGTTGTCGGTGGAGGCGGTCATCGAGCAGGCCCGCACGATGCGACAGCGCAACATCAACGACCTCGCCCGACGGCTGGGCCGGGGCGAGCAGCTGAGCGGCGAGCAACTCCGCGACACCCTGCGCGACCAGACACTCGCAACATGGTGGCTGCTGGTCGAGCGCCACATCCGGCACGCGGGCGGCGGCCTGACCCCGGAGCAATCGATGGCCAAGTTCGCCTCCTGGATCAGCACCTACCTCAAAGACGACGCCGTCGAACCCGTGCCCGACATCGCCCTGTACGTAGGCCTCCTCGGAGAAGACCTCGAGCACGAATTCGTCCTCCACCACGTCAACCGGGCCATGACCCTCATCCGCCGAGACGCAGCCCGAACCTTCCTCCGCCAGGTGAGGTCACTCGCGCCGGCCTCCGCGGAGCAGACACCTTCCGGCACCTCGACCGGGGCCGAGGGGACGGCATGAGCGACTGCGCCGTCACCGGTGACCCCGCACCCAGCACCCTCCGTGCAGCGGCCACGACCAAGCCGGAACCCGGACCGGTGGACAGCTCGGAGGTGGAATGGTTCCAGATCCTGGCCTGGCGCTGGAACATCACCACCGCCAAACAACTCGCCCACGGCCGCGAACCGCAAGGCCGCCTCGACCCCGCAGCATGGAAGGCCATGCTCGGCGTGATCACCATCAACACCGACCACGCCGCGCGGGTGGACCTGACCGAACCGCTGATCATGGCCCCGGTACCCAACGGCGGCATGCTGATCATCGACGGCTGGCACCGCCTCCACAAAGCCCTCAACACCGGCGTCACCGAACTCCAGGCGGTCATCCTCACCGCCGAGGAAGAGGCCGCCTGCCGCATCTTCGGCGGCGAACCACACAACGACGAGGGATACGACGCGTACGGAGAGTACGACGAAGACGACCAAAACCATGACGACGAGGAGGATGGCCTGGCTGATGCCTGAGCCGGTGGCGTAGGGGGCATGCCCCGCCCAGCACCATAACGGTGTGCTGGCCGGGGCATACCTCCTTCACCACCGGCTCGATCAGCAGGTCACGTGTCCGCGCCCCATGATGCGGAGATGCTACCCCGCTTGGACCAGAAGGGCCCGTACCTGCACGGCTTCTGGTGTTGAGGTTCGCCGCAGGTACGAGTTTGCTCAAGGCCGGGGATACGCGCAATCCGCATGGATCAGAGCGTCATTGTGGTGGTGGGTCCGGGACGGCCCCTGCGGCGGCTGGTGTGGCGGATTCATACTCACCCGGCCACGGGGCCACCCCCGGCGCTCCGTACGCCGGGGCCGGGCCTCAGCGCGGGTCGGGTGGACGGTTGCGGGTGCGCGGCTGACCGGGTGCAGCCGATTAGCTCTGCCTCGGCCCGGGCGATGACCTCGTCGGTGACCGCCGCGTTCCTGACCGGCACACCCGCGCCCCGGCCGGTGCCGCCCGGTCGTCCCACCACCCGGACCACGGCGAAGGGCACGGTATCGAGCGAGGCGGGCGGGACGGTGATCCACCTGCCCACCTAATGGCGCTAGGCAGCTTGCAGAAGGGGAGGTAGGCCGACCGGACGCTGATCTACCTCCCCTCCCCCTCTCTTCCCCCGCAGCGGGAAGGGAGAGGGACTCGGGACGGGATGAGCCGCCCACCCGGGGAACACAATGACTCCCCTGGGTGAGGGCGTCCCGAAAGCCCCTTGGGGGTCCGGCAGCAGCGCACGAGGGAGAGTGTGCCACCACTGCCGGACGTCTAGACGTTCGGGTCACGTTCCAGAGGGTGGGCGGCCCCCCGGGTGGTCGCGGACCCGGACTGACGCGACCTCCCGTTGTCGGGTGGGGAGCCGCCCGTGATGGCCTGGCGGGAGTCGGCGAGCGCACCAGGCCATCACCCCTCTTTCTGGGCAGGCCCAGGGGCTCGCGCCCTGGGCCTGCCGGTGGCTGCTCTCCGCTAGGGCGGGGAGCCCGAGCAACCACCTCCCCTCCCCTGGCAAGCACAGGCTGCCTACCAGAGGGGGGCCGGGTCGGGTAGCGGCACCCGCGATCATGGGGAGCGTGCCGCCACCGGACGTCTGGGGGTGAGCGGCCCCTTTGCCTCGCGGCCCTGAAGCCGCGATCCGCACCAGCGCAAAGGAGCCGCCCACCAGATGACCGGGCGGAAGGGGAACCGCCCGATCGCCCGCGGAGAGTGGCTGACCGGACCTCCTCGGCCATCCGGTCAGCCACCCGAAGTGACCGCGTCCACGGTTGCCTGCGAGGCCCGCGGTCACCCCATCCCGGGAACGTGCACCCGAGCGGGTCTGCGCACCCGCCCGGAGGGGTCCCGTCCCGGGAAGCCCTCGAAATTTCACTCGTTCACTTGCGGTTGGAGGGGGCGGCCCCTCCCCATCGCGGCGTCGGCGTTCGCGATGGGTCCCCTCGACAGGCAAGAGACCGCCCCCACAGGCGACGACCGGCTCAGGCCGGGGGGACCCTCACCATCGTCACCACGGCCGACCGCCTAGACCGGCCAGCCGCCGGTGACCACGCGTTCCACAGCACGCGATCACCTCGGAATCAGACAGACACCGGTCACAGTCGCCCACCACCCGGCACCCATCCGAGAAGCCTTCCTTGATGTTGCCCTCACTCGCCCGGCCTCCGAACCGGGATGCCACCGCCAGATGCACACCCGGCCGGAAACGTGCGGGTAAGGGCACCGCCACCCACAGCCCCGCCCGACACCGGCGGGTCACCGGGGTGACAGCGTCCAGGTCTGTGACCGCCCGCCCTGCGGCCGCTGTCGGCCACCACAACGCCACCACGGGCCACCACAACGCCACCACGGGCCACCACAACGCCACCACGGGCCACCACGGGGCCGTCACGGAACGGACAGCACGCGCCCCCGCCCGGTGTGGTTCGTGACCGGTCAGGCGGCGTGCGGGGCCGCTACCGCCAGCACCCGGCCCACGCGTTCGGCCGCCCGATCGAGGTGGACGACCTCGACGATCGGTGCCGCCCAGGACCACCAGAAGAACCACTCGCCCTCCCGCGGCGAAGCCGACAGCACCTCAGCCAAGGAGGTGGCCTCCGGATTGATCACCCGCAGACGCGGCAACCGCCCCTGCTCGGTCAGCACCCGCGCGAGTAAACCCCGCTCGCGCAGCACCCGCTGCAGGTCAGAGAGATAGACGGCGGCCTGCTCGGCAATCGCCGACTGGACAGAATCGGGCATGGTCGACTCCCAAGACGGTCAGCGGGAAGAGAAAGAGAAGCGAGATACGGGACGCGAAAGCGGTGCGCAGGCGGCGGTCATCAGGCAGACGGCCGGTTCCCGCTCTGGCTCGTACGTCGCCGCCGCACGACAGGGACCGCCAACGCGACACCCCCTAGAAACCAGATCGCGATGAGACCGAGCACCGCCAGCGCCACCGGGCGGACCACCTCGGCCGGAGCCACCACGGAGAAGACCGCGAAGGCCGAGGTGAAGGCCAGCAACAGCCCGTTGACCAGCTTGTGACGGGACATGACGAACTCCATTCAGAAGCGAAAGAGGGGGAGACACCGGGGCGGGCGGGCCAGTTAGACGGCACGCCAGTTAGACAGTTAGAACGTGTCGCTACCCGGAGTTACGGAGGGTGGCCGGTACAACAGGGCGGCGCATAGGTTCCAGGCGGACCCGCTGACGCGCCAACCGGATAGCCCGGATCTCAGGGGCCGAACAGCGAACGGCCGTTGACCGCGCGGCGGCGGACCCGCCAGCGATGCCTAAGCACCAGCCCGACGAAGACGCCCGGCCCACCGACCAGCACCACGACTGTCACCGGCACGGGGATGCCGCCGGGCGCGGCGGCGATCCAGCCGACGTAAGCGGCTGTGACCAGCACTGGGGCAAGCATGAGCAGGCGATGGCGGCGCACGATGCTCCTCCGATTCCGGGCACGCCAACGGAGGCCGTAGAGGCGGGCAGGGTGAAGACTGGGGTGAGGTCAGCCGGCCACGCGAGCGCAGTACAACTCCTCTAGTTGCGCCTCGCTGGGATCGCGGTCCAGGTGGCACCACACGTGCCGGTACCCGGTGCGGGGCATCCGGTAGGTGCCCCACCGGCCGCGCGACAGGTTCTCCACGATCGCCAGCCCCCGCCCGTTCTCAGAGGAGACGTTCGGCGCCTGCAACGGGATACAGGCGGGAATCGAACAGCGCGACCCTGGATCGGTCACCCCCAGCCTGATCAGGGCCGTGTTCTGCGACAGCGTGAGCGTGACCTGACCGAGTTCGTTGCCGGGACCGGACGCATCGGCGTACTTGACGGCGTTCGTGACCAACTCCGAGGCCACCAGCACGGCACCCTCCACCGCGGCATGAGCACCGCCCAACCATCTGGTGATCGCCTGCCGCGCCAGATACGGCGCCCGCGGGCAACACGCCAAGTGGATGACGCCGAGTTTCTCGAATTTCGTCGATGGGGGTACGCAGTAGGTCATGGGAATCGCCTCGCGATACCTCCACCGTCAGCTCCGTGCCCAGAGGAGAAGCGGCTGGACCGCCACGAGTGTCGACGCGCTCGGCTGAAGCGGTACGTCCAGCTAGCGCCCGGATACTCGATGCATCCCGATGCCGGATAGACGAGGTCGAACTCGCGGCTCTGCCGCAGGACCCGGGATAGGCAACGGCAGCGCGAGGGTGCTAGAGCAGCCCCGCCCGGCCGCGGAACACGGAGCCCTCCATGCCAAGCGCCGACGTATAGGGAGCGGCGAAAGCTGCGCCAACCGGTGGTCGCCTTCCGCACCAGCGCCGAGGCTCGAACATCATGAGCCGGTTCTGCCGAACCTTGTGAGATCAAGGCCGCTGCGGACTCTACATAGATCACCTACTGCTCACCTGCCACAGGTCGATTGGGGGGACACACATCGATGACGGTTAGACGTGTGTGGCTTGCGCGGCCCGACAGGGATGTTTCGTCGAAGCCACTGCCTAGCATGCAGTCATCCAGCTACTTTGTGTGCAGGACGAGCGGCACACCCGAGTGACACATTCCCCGTGCGCATGTGTGTGCGGTCCGTGTGGCGCTGTGGTAACGACCGTAACGGAGCTGCCTCATGACGATGCAAGAGCTGGATCCGACCGCCAGCCCGCTCGCACTATTCGGCTCGGAACTGCGACGATTCCGCACCGACTGCGGCCTGACGATCGAGCAGCTCGCCGAGCGGGTTTCCTTCAGCGCCAGCCTCCTCGGCTCAGTCGAACGCGCCGCCCGCCGGCCCAGCCGCGATTTCACCGAACGCTGCGAACGCGAACTCGGGCTGTCCGGCGAGCTGCTGAAACTGTGGCCGTTGATCACCAAAGAGACCAGCCCGCAATGGTTTCGGCCCTGGACGAAGGTCGAGCAGGAAGCTCGCACGCTCCGCACCTGGGAACCTTTGCTGGTCCCCGGCCTACTGCAGACCGCGAACTACGCCCGTGCCGTACTGCGTGGAGAACCCGGCGTTACCGAAGAACTGGTCAACGAAGCGCTGGAAGCGAGGCTACAACGACAATCCCTACTCAAGCGGCCGACGCCGCCCATCTTCGCGGCACTGATCGACGAGGGTGTCCTGCACCGCCCGATCGGCGGGACGGAAGTGATGCGCGAGCAACTCCAGCACCTGCTGACCATGATGGCCCAGCCCCGGATCACCATTCAGATCGTCCCGTTGGAAGTCGGCGCCACGACCGGACTGCTGGGCGCCTTCATGCTCGCCCAGGTGCCCGGCTCTCCCGATACCGCCTACATCGAGACCACCACACACGGGCAAGTATCGGATCGCAGCGACGATATCGAGGCAGTTAGCCTCAGATACGACACGATCCGTGCGTGGGCCCACCCCCTGCACGTCTCGGAGCACGTGATACGCGAGAAGATGGTGACGTATGAACAGCAATGAAGAGCTGGCCATCGAACTGGCCTCAGCTGCATGGCGTAAGGCGACCAAGTCCGGCTCAAACGGCGGCAACTGCCTGGAGGTAGCCCCACTCAGCCGTGGACGCGTCGGCATCCGCGACACCGAAGCGCCGGACAGCCCTCCCTTTGTCGTCCACCCGGCTGTCTGGGCCGCCTTCATCGACGGCGCCAAGCGCGGCGAGTTCGACTTCTAGCCACCGCGGCAATGGCCTACCGAGGGGCGCCCGGGGCTCAGCCGGGCCCTCTCACCGCATACAGCCGGAACCCCGTGGCCTCCAAAGCCAGCGCGCTACCCCCGCGCTTTGTCGATGCTTGGACGAGTCTGTGATCAAGCTGGGAGCGGCCTGCGCGGCTCAGCCTTCCGCTCCACCCTTCCTGTGGACCTTTGGGCGGGTCTGTCATTGCCTGCAAGATTGCCTATGACCGCCAGCCTGGTCGCAAAGGACACATGACGCCACCTGCTGTTCGCCCACCAACCTGCCCAGCCCGCAGGAGTGACCGGACCGGGCAAAAGGATGAAAATGGGGGCGCACCTCGACCGATACCGGCTTTGCGCCTGCTTGGACGCGTCGGCAATCACCCCAGAGCCGGACTGCTTCACCCACCCCTCGCCGCACCCTTCCCATGGGCGTCTACCGGATCTGTCTATGCCTGACGGGTTCGGGCGGCCCACAGCCATCCCTGTCGTGGGGCGCCGCCATACCGGACGCGTGCCGAAGAGCACTTTTCGAGCACTGACTCGGCCAATTGCGCCTGCCGGGAGAAGGACGAAAATCGAGAAAGCCCAGGTCAGGCATGATTCTGACGGGAGGGTGTCCGGGATTCGAACCCGGAACCTTGCGGATTAAAGTCCACAGCTGCGTTACCCCAGCGTGTGCGCCTAATCGCCCGCCCTCGTGATGGCCTCGCCATCGCTATCTGTCCGGTTGTGCCGCAGGCTATCGCTTCGTGTCGCCCCGGTCGGCTACCCGCCGGGTTCTTCCATAATGGCCGCGGATTTTTCGGAATTGGCTGAACCTTGCCCGAGAGGGCTGTCCGATTTCTGGTCTGGTGGCAGGTATTTGGATTAGTGACAGGAGATTTTCGTTGATGGTCGGGGGGCGGCAACGGTGTGCCAATTTCGGGTGGGGGGCGGTGGTCGTTGGATTCCGGAACGGCGGTCGGATTGGGCTTGACCGATGCGGTGAAGGTGGGCGTCGATACATGCCCGCCCGATACGGCCATGCGTCGGCCCTGGGCGTTGGTGGGGCGTGCTCGCCTGATCAACGCCTGTGGTTGTGCCTGTGCGCTGTTGGTGTCCTGGGCGGGAGAAGGCGTCACAGAGTGAAGGGGGAAGAGCGATGGCTGACGGCACCACGTACAAGCGGTGCTCCTGCACGGGAGCCGACGGGAAGGCGCTGGGGCAGAGATGCTCCAAGCTGCGTCGTCCCGGTGGGGGCTGGAGCAATCGGCATGGCATCTGGAGTTACCAGATTGAGCTTCCTGCCACGGTGGAGGGGAAGCGTCGGGGTCCGCTGCGTCGTAGTGGTTTCGCCTCGCAGGACGCGGCGAACGATCAGTTGGGGAAGGTGCGGGAGCTGCTGGCGCTGGCCGGTCCGGGCGAGGTGGGTACCCGTAATCAGATCGCTGATCTGATCAAGAGGACGCTGGCCGAGACCGAGGCGCTGCCCAGTGTCGAGGTGGTGCGCCGCAGGGTGCGTACCCGGCAGGACCTGACGCGGGAGGTGACGGTCGGGCAGTGGCTGGAGGAGTTCCTGACGCGCAAGCGGAAGATCGAGGAGACGACCCGCCGCTCCTACGAGGGCCATATCCGGCTGTATCTGACCCCCTACCTGGGCCGTATCCGGCTGGATCAGCTCAAGGTCGGGGACGTGGCGGGGATGTTCGAGCAGATCGAGGAGTTCAACGACGTCATCGCCGAGCGGCGGGCCAGCGCGGATCATGTGGTGCGAGCCAGCGTCAAGTATCGGAGGGCGGTGAGCATGGCCACCATGCACAGTATCCGGGCGACTCTTCGGCATGCGCTGAACGTGGCCATCCGCCAGGATCGGCTGATCGACTTCAATCCTGCGGCGGTGCTGGAGATGCCGGCCAAGACCCGGCCCAGGCCGCTGGTATGGACCCGGGAGCGGGTCGAGGAATGGCATCAGGAGTTCCGCGCCTACCGCAGCGCGGAGAAGGCGCGCCGGGGCGGGCGGCGGGTGGATCCGATCGATGCCTACATCCGGGTGCGCCGTCCGTCGGCGGTGATGGTGTGGACACCGGAGCAGACCCGGCTGTTTCTGGAAGAGGCCGGCCGGCATCCGCTGTTCGCCCTGTATCGGCTGATCACGGTTCGGGGGCTTCGGCGTGGCGAGGCGTGCGGGCTGCGCTGGAAGGACATCGATCTCGATATCGGAGCCGCGAGTATCTCCTGGCAGCTGGTGCAGCTGGCCGGGCGCATTCACGAGGGCAGGCCCATGACCGACGCCTCCATGCGCACCATCGCCCTGGACGCCGAAACGATCACGATCCTGCGTGCGCATCAACGGCGTCAACGCGAGGAACAGCTCGCGGCGGGAGAGATGTGGAAGGGGGCCGGGTTCGTGTTCACCCAGGCCGACGGGGATCGGCTGCACCCGCAGCATGTGTCCGACCAGTTCCTGTGGCTGGCCTACCTGGCAGGGCTGCCGCCGATCCGGCTGCATGATCTCCGGCATGGGGCGGCGTCGTTGATGTTGGCCGCGGGTGTGGAGATGAAGGTGGTCCAGGAGACGCTGGGGCATACCTCCAGCGCTTTCACCGCGGACACGTACACGTCGGTCTTCCCGCAGGTGGCGATGGCGGCGGCGGAGAAGACCGCGGCGCTGTTGCTGGGCGACGACGACGAGGGCCGAGGCGTTCTGCGGCAGCTTCGCGTGTAACCAGGGGGCGATTCGGCCGGGGGAGATGACGGCTTCGCTGCGCTGGCGTCACGGCGGAGCGAAGCCGTTCGTCATGTGGCGGAAGGGATGAACGGCGTGATGATCATGGTGTGTACAGGGTTGGTACGGGCGAGCACGGTTGGAGCACGGAATGGCCGAAACGATGTTCCGTTCGGGCGGCCAAGCGCATGTTTCCGCAGGTCAACGCCATGATTGAAGCGCGCCCTGCAGGATTCGAACCTGCGACCGTCGGATTAGAAGTCTGTGAGGTTTCGTGCCGGACTGTGCCGAATCGTGTCGCAAATGCGCAAAACGCCAGGTCGGCGGCATGAGACCTTGCCGGATCGTGTCATGAGTGCCGCCCGGAACCGGGCTCGTCCGTTCCTGCCGGTCTCCCTACGGTCTCCCTTCGCGGGGGAGACCGTCACCGATCCGGGGGATGAGCCCGGTGGTATTCGATCATCAGGATCACCGCCTGGGCCGCGGATATCAACCACGCGAGGTACGCGAATCCGACAGGCTCCACCTGTTTGATCCAGATGATGCAGCCCGCCACTGCGGGCAAGATGAACAGCGCCCACAGCAGCGCCCATTCCCATTTCGACTCTGGTTCCACCCCAACCCCTCCCGTGTTAGCGAAGGTGAAGGATTGGACGGCTGGTGTGTCCCGAAGGTTGTCGTGAACGTGAGGCTACGTCTACGGCCCAGGAGGGGGCTGGTGCCCGGCCGCCTCCTCTGCGCGCTGGACGGCCGGACAAGAGCCCCTCGCCCGGGACTCCCTCAGGTCCCACACCTTTTGGACGCCACAAATAGCGAATAGGTTCACACCGATCAGCGGTATGGATGACGGTATGCGCCCTGGGCTCGCTGGACCACCTCTTCGGGCGGGGCCTTTTCGTCCGCTGCGTTCACCGCCATCATCCTGTCGAGCCGCTGGTCTGGTGACAGCAGCGCCCACTCTTCCGGCGTGTGGCCGGTCCACTCGTACGCCTCGACGGCGGCTTCCTCCTCGTCCATGGGATCAGGGTGGCGCGGGCTCCGGCGGCGTGGCGGCGCCTTGGCGAAAGATCCCGAGATGAGAGGCCCTTTCCGGCGTTACGGTCCTGTCGTACCGTCACGATATGGACGACCAGCGCAGCCGGATCTCCGACATCCTCCACCCCGTCATGGACGCCGCCGTGGGCCTCGCCTCCGACTTCGACACCCCCGAGGACGCGCTCAAGGCTGTGCGGCAGGTCGAGGTCGCGGTCGAGCTGGCGACGGACCTGCTGATGCAGGCGCATCTGGCGCGAGCCTGGCCATCCCGAAGGGGCGGGGTCAAGTCGATCACGCTCCGGGAGTCAGCTCTACTCCTCGGGGCTCGATTTGCCCGATTCCGAAGCGTTTGAGCCGGGCAGGATGCCGCGAAGCACGTCGGCCACGATGACCGCACGCTGTTCAGGCTCCAACTTGTCGACGCCGTTCAGCAGGCGTTCGGCGGCCAGGTACCGGGAGAACTCCAGCGGCTGATCGAAGTAGGAGCGGAGGTGGGCCGCAGAGGTCTCCTGGGAGCGAACGAACGTCTTGGAGATGTAGGCCGCGAACGCCGCCGACGTTGCGCCGAGTGCCCCCGTCACGATGGCGGCCGCGGTGCTCTGCGCAACCAGCGTCAGCACCGCGAAGGCCACGAGTAGGAGGAACCCGAGCCCCATCGCGATCTGGGCGTTACGGAACGACTGGCGGGCCTGGCCGGTGGCGATCTCGTGGTAGTAGTCGAGCCGCTTGTGGGTGACCTTCCACAGCGCCGGAAGCGTCAGCTCGTCCGTTTCGGTGAGTTCGTTCTCCGCCTCCGACAAATCGCGCCGGGCAGCCCATTCTGCCGCAGTCGTTCCAGACGCATGCCCGCCAAGGAGGCCATCCGACGCGAGTCTCAGCTGTGCAATCGTCCAGATGCCGCGATAGTCCTCCGGTACGTCGAGCGCATTCAGGAGAGCGCGCATACGCAGAAGACCTGGCATGCGCTGACCGTCCAGTACAGCTTGTACGGATGAAGGCCTGAGCCCGACTTTGCGCGCAAGTTGGTTGACTGAGACACCAGAGGCATCGAACAGTACGCGGAACGCGGCAAGAAGCTCCTTGTCGGTTCTGAGCTCACCGAGGCGGATCGGCCCTTTCGCCTGCGAGTCTTCGACGCTCTGGTCCGGCTCGGTGGTGTCGCCCATACAAGGTAAGCGTTCGATCGCACCGTTCCGCTACATACCGATCCTGTCGCACGGCGCCCGAACAGCTCACGTGAGGCGTGCGTCGAGGAACTCCTGTACTGGTCCGAACAGGCCGGACGGAACCAGTTCCGCCAGGCGCGCGCGACTGCACCATTCGACCTCGGCCACCTCGTTTGCCGCGGCCACTCGGGCTGTCCCGGCGTTGACGGTGCACGCAACGTAGATCATCGCGCGACCGGTGGCGGGGTGAACGCGCTCGCCGAGGTTCGCCACGGCGGACACGTCGAGGCCGACCTCTTCGCGCGTCTCCCGGACGGCGGCCCGCTCGGCGGTCTCGCCGTGCTCGACCTTCCCGGCCGGGAACTGCCACGACAGTTCGCCCTCGGCTACGCGCCGGCGGATGAGCAGGACGAGACCGTCGTGGACGATGATGGCGGCCGCGACGGGGAAGCAGCGGTCCGAGTCCACAGATTCCGCCGTCTATGCCTGCGCTCCGTCAGGCGGGCCGACTTTGTCGTCAAGGACGATGTCAGGAACTGCCTCGCCTGGCCTCGCTTTCGGGTCCACGGTGTCCACCGTCTCGGCGATTGCTTCATATACCCGCGTTGCGATGGCCCGGGACCGGCCGAATCGGTACAGGATCTGTACGCCTCTCATCTTGGCCAGGATGGCCACTACATCGGGACCCGACAGTGCCAGCCGAATGACCGCTGTGGCTGGAAGCTGGTGATACTTAATCTGAACAGGGCCGGTGTGATAGCGGATGAACTCCCATGTGTCCCTGTGGCATTGGAACCCGACCTGGGAGATGCCGGCCGCCTTGACGAGGCGCTTGCGGTGGAGAGCCCATTGCTGACGTAGATCACTGATCGCCATGAGAGTTCCCTCGCGGACTTGAAGACAGGCTTCCGAGAGATCGTCTCCTCGCTCCCGCACACCGGGAAGCGACACTTTGGTGTCCTGTTGTCCGGATGCAGCTTGGGACTAGTCAGCTTCGAGGCTGCGGTAGTCCTCGGCGTGCAAGGAAGCCCTAGGGCAGCAGGTCGAGACGACCGCGCTCCACTAGGTAGACAGACAGCCGCTGGCGCGCCCAAGGTGTGCGGTTGCGTTGCGAGTTGAAGAGAGGGCGTTCGCTCCAAATTGCACTTCGTTCGGCTTCTTCCGCATCCCGGCGTGCAGGGAACGACTCTGTCGTAGATCGGGTAGCGAATATGATCCACGGTGAGGCGGCTGCATGTTTAGCGTTTCGCTCCTTGAAGGAATTGGTTATCCCCACGTACAAAAGCCGTCCCTGATCGTCGTAATAGCGATACAGCACCATCGGTGCTACGGGGACGGGCGCCTCGTCGTCGTACGGCAGGAAATAGGGGACGTCCCAAGTCCAGGGCAGTGACATCGCGTCCTCCCGTGGTGGCTGGGTATAATATCCGGCTCTTTGATCCACTGATCGGGGTCGGCGCTCACGAACGTATGGCGTCCATCGCGGCGACGATCAAGCCTCGCGCCCGATCACCAGTAACGGCCTGCTCCCAGAGTTTGTCCATCACCCGTTCATAGGCCCGGGCTTCGTCGCCGCGCACGAACATCTCGGCCGTGAACGTTTCGATGGCAACGACAGTTCCCTTGTCGCCCATGTAGATCTGGAAACTGTTCTGAGGTGTGGTCGGTAGCTCTACACCCATTGGCACGATGCCAAAGCGGACTCGTTCCAGGCCGATAACGGTCTGAAGGCGATCGAGCTGCTCACGCATCACTGCTGCGGGACAAATGAGCCACCGTAGAACCGGCTCTGTAATCAGAAACTCGAACTGCTTGCTGGGGTTGTAGAGCATCTGTTGGCGTTGCAAACGGGCTGCCAGAGCTGCGTCTACATCGTCGATTTCGAGATCGTGCAGATCGACCATCTCGGTCAGCACAGACCGGGCATAGCTGGGTACTTGAAGGAAGCCCGGGACGAAGGCGGTTTCGAAGTAGCGGATCAAGTGAGCTTGGGAGGTCAGATCATTGTGGTCAGCCTGCACGCGGGCCTGACCACGTTCCATGCGGACGCGGAACGCCTCTCGCATGCTTCGGGCTTCGTCAGCGAGACGTTGGAGTTCTTCCAACTCGACAGCATCCGCACTACAGGCTCCCGCCCACCGTGCGAGGTCGTCATAGCTGGGTATTTGGGTGCCACCCTCGATGCGCGACACCTTTGATTGCGCCCAGCCGTGCAAGTCGGCGAGAGCCTTTCCTGACAGACCCGCCCGCGCGCGGAGCATGCGCAGACGGGTCGCAAGTCCTTCGGGCTGGGTCATCCAGTCCTTGAGGGATTCCACGGGATCTTCCTTCGTGCTAGACGGCCGCGTTCTGGCCACTGGCCAGAACGCTGTGGTGGACTGCCAGGTCCCGCCACATGCACGCCTGTACCACTACTGCTGGGTCGGTAACGAGTTCGTTTCGGACGCGACGATGGTTGCTGTCGAAGTGCATCAGGATCAACCTGGAGGAGTCGAGCAACCACCAGTCAGTGGAGCCTGCCGCCGGCAGGAGAGCAATCTCGTGCGCTTTCTGTCGGGTGAGGTAGCGCATGACTTCGCCAGCGCCGACGTTCCATGGGTCGAGCCATCGCTCGAACCTCTGGTAGTCGGTCGGTGGGTCGTCCTGCACGCGTACCCGCTCGACCCGCTTGCCTTGCTGGGCGTGCTGAGCGATGCGGTCGAACCACTGCCGAAGCTCAGGCACCGAATCGGGCGGCTCCGGCTCACCGCGCAGGAAGGCGGCGAGCATGCCCGCCTCCTCGGGTTCGAGGTAGGCGGGCTGCAGTTCGAGCCTGAACGCGGTGTGCTCGAACTCGTGTATCACCTGGCCAAATTCGGCGCCGGTGAGGACACGTCGTTCGGTCATCCGAGGTCCTTGAGCCGGTCGAGCACGTTGTCGGGGACGAACACGCCGTCTTCGTCGTCGAGGAGTTGCCGGAGTTGGGCACGGGTCTCAGGGTCGAGCCGCTTGCCCTGGACGACGTATCCACCGGTGGTGCGGTAGAGGGCGGGGCAGCCGCCGCCGCCTGAGGTGTCGTCCTTCCACATGAACTCGAGTCTCATGGGCGCATCCTCCTGTCGGTTCGCATCACGCTGCCATGCTCGCAACTTGCGTCAGATATAGCAATGCGCCCCGTCGATCGGAGGATCGTACGGGGCGCATCAGGTGTGATGCGGAACCTGGCTAACTCCAAGGTAACGCATTGCTCGCATATTTCGAGCATTGCTTGACTTATGCGTTCCCGCCATCTCACCATGGGGACCATGACGCCAGCCCGAACAGCGGACACAACCCACACAACGGAGTACAGCAGCGCGCAGGACGTCGCCATGCTGGTTCCCGAGGCGGCCAAGATTCTGCGTTGCTCCTCGGAGTACCTCTATGCGGGTTTGCGTAAATCGCGTTTCCCGGGCACCCAGGTTGGCCGTGCTTGGCGCATGCCTCGCGCCTTCGTGACGAGCTTTGTCCGGGATGTGCTCAGCGTCGGCCAGCCGACGAGCTTTGAGGAGTACGCGGCCGCCTGGCTTGCCAGGAACGGATCAGAGGTTGCCGCCTGATGCGCGCGACCGCTCCAGACATACGACGGGCGACCCCAATCCTCCAAGACCTGGGTCGCCCGCATGTCCTCCACGCCCTCAAGTGCGAAGGGACAACCCCATCATGCATGACGTCTCCGACGTTCGCACCCAGCGCCAGCCAGAGCCACAGCATCAGCCGTGGTGCGCCAACCACATTCCCGGCGAGCACGGCCCCGGCACCTGCATGTCGGACGACCTCGTCCTGCCCGGACAGATCCTCGCGCTCATCGCTGGGCCCGACAGCGACATCCGGATCCACCTGTGCACGGGCGACAGCATCGAGGTCGCTGAGATCGACGACATCGAGCAGCGCGGGCACGCCCTCCTCGCCTACGTCGCCATGGCTCGCGCCCACACCGCTACCCGCTGCGCGTGAGGAGCCGATCATGCGGACGCACGTCATCCACCGGCCGCTCACCCTGTGGGCCGACCACGAGCACGGCCAGCCGCCGCGCTGCGCCACGCTCGTCTACAGCGTCAGCGACCCGTACGCCGTCAAACTCATCCTCCCCGCGCGCTGCGGCGACGCCACCAGCGTGCTGTTCAGCCGCATCCTCCTGGTCGCCGGCCTCGGCCAGCCGACCGGCGAGGGCGCGGTGCGCATCCAGCCGCACGAGCTGGACGACTACATCACGCTGACGCTGCCCTCGGACGGCGCCCTCCGCGAGTTCCACGCCTGCCGCGACGTCCTGGAGACGTTCGCGGACACCACCTACCGAATGGTGCCGCTCGGTCGCGAGCAGGAGTTCGTCGACTGGGACGCGGTCGCCGCCCGGCTGCTGGAGGTCACGCCGTGAGCATCCTCGCCGCCCTCCGCCGCAAGCCGTACACGGTCGTCGGCCACAGCCTCGCGCTCGGCATGGTCGCCGTGCGCTGGCGCGACGACCCCGGCCGCACCCACTGGCTCACCCCCGACCACCTCGCCCAGCAGATCGGACAGCACCGATGATGATCGACCCGTTCACCACGCCGGTCGAAGCGGAGCGTGAGGCCCGCATCCAGCAGGCCCGTGACCGGCTCGACGCCGCCACAGCACACATCTCCGTCTACTCCTCGAACGCCGCGTCGTTGAACTACGTGGAAGGCGCGCGGGCGGTGCGGGACGCGCTGGTCGGCCAGGGCCACGCCATGCTGGCGATCCACGCCGAACTGGCCGACATTGCCGGGTCGCTGCGTACGCTGGCCGCCCTGCCCGGGGCGGTACAGGAAGCGCTGAGCGACCTCGGCAACGACGTGTGCGAGGTGCACTCCGCCATCGGGGACGGCACCGCCGTCGTCGTGGACACCGGGGACTCGCTCACCGACGCCATCCGCGACCTCGCAGACGTGGTGGATCGGCCGCGCTGGTGGAAGTTCTGGCGGAGCCGCCAGCGGCCCGTGCAGAGCGACACCGAACCCGCGTGACGCTGCCGCTCTGTCCGGCCGTCCGGGCCCGATCCGGACGGCTCACAGAACGACAGGACCTCGCACACACGAGATGGAGACGGAGACGAAACCCATGACCCAGATGGCCCCGGCGGAGCAGCCGCGCGAGCCCGCCGTCCACCCGGACGAGGGTGTCCCGGCGCCGCGCTGGCGAGACCGTTTCAAGAGGCGCACCCGCCGCGGCGACACCGCGCCATCGTCGGTCGCGCCCGTAGTCGCCGCGCCCGCCCAGTCGCGGACGCCGGACGGCCGGGACACCCCTGCGGAGGTGTCCCAGAGTTCGATCGCCCGCCGTACCGCGCTCGTGCTGGCGGTCCTCCTCGCCGCGGTGATCGCGGTCGCGTTCCGAGGCTCGTGGACGTCCCAGTCCGACGGCGCGAAGGCCGCGCACTTCGACTCGGCGGGCGCGTTTCTTTACCCGTTCGCTCCCGATGGGCTGATCGTTCTCGCCCTCGTCGGGGCGGTCGTCCTGCGGCACAAGTTCTGGCCGCGGCTGTACTGCCTGGCCGTCGTGGTGCTGTTCACGATCACCTCGTATGTGGTCAACCACCTGCACGGACTCGGCACGTTCGTCATGGTCGACGGAGATCTGGTCACGCCCCTGCAGGGCTGGGTGGTGGGACTCATCGCCGGCCAGCTCGTCGGCTCCATCGCGTTCGGCAGCCACATCCTGATGCACGTCTTCCGGCACCTGTTCCCCGAGGCGCTGGACGGGGCGGCGCGGACCATCGCCGCCCCTGCGCAGTCGCCCGCGGCACCCCGGAACACGCCGGGACACCCCGCTGAAGGTGTCCCGGCCGACCCGGACGACGACAAGGAGACCCGCAAGCAGTTCGCCGCGATCGCGGTCCGCATGCTTCTCGACAACGGGATCAAGCCGACGCGCAAACGGCTGGCCGTCGAGTACGGGATCAGCGAGCGGCAGGTGTCCTACGTGATCGCCGACGTCGAGCGGGAGCGTGACTCCGAGCCCGCCGACTCCGCGCCGGCCTCCCTGCCGATGCGCCCGGTCGAGCCGCCGCCGACAGGACCGCTGGCCGCCGCCGGATCAGTGAACGGGCGCGTTCCGGGAGGGGAGAACTGATGGGTGCTACCGGGCCGCGGGCGGAGTGGTCGGGCGACATGCTGGACCGCCCCGAGATGGTGGCGGCGTTCGCGGCGCAACTCCGGCGGGTTCTGTCGGCTCAGGCCGAATACGTGGCCCGCATCAGGCGAGACGCCGAGGCGATGTGGAAGGCCAACCCGCCCGACGGCTACAGCTCGTTCGAGGCATGGTGGCGCCACCGCTGGGTGGCTGGTCCGTTCGGCGAGATCGAGGCCCACATCCAGAAGGCGGCGACGCTGACGTTCAAGCTGGAGGCGCGCCACCGTCGCGGCCGCCACGAGATCCCGGCCGCCCGCCAGGCTGCGGCGGACGCGAAGAACGCCCCCGCCCTCACCGGCGCCGAACCGGGCCGGCGGCCGGCCCCGCCGAGACCCGAGAGACCGCAGCAGGCGGACGACACCTTCATGGACATGATCCGCCGGGACCGGTCGGCATGAGCGGCACCGCAACCAAGCTGACGCCCGAGGCGCGACGGCGGCTGCAGAACCTCGCCCGGTTCTGGAACGAGCGCATCCAGGCCGTCCGATCCGACGCTGCCCTGGCGCAGGTGTGCTTCGACCGGGCTCGGGCGGCCGCTCGCCAGTCGCAGCGTGACGGCAACTCGCGGGCCATGCACGAGCTGGCCGAGGTGCTCGCAACCTGGGCGCAGCGGCACGAGGACGCGCACGCGCGAGGTAACACAACGTGACATCCAACTTCATGTTCATCCGCCAAGCGTGGTCGCGCGCGTAATGCGCGACGCGCGTACGCGCGACGCGCGAGGATCCCCGATCCGATCACTGGCTGTCAACCACGAGAGAGGAGGAGATCGTGAGCGGCAACGACGACGAGCAGGGCGGCGGCAGGCTCCTGACCTTCCCGCGCGTGCTCCTGCCAGGCTCCTTCGACGCCAACGCGGACCCGCGCCGTGGGGACGAGATGAACGCCGCGGCGGCCGAGGACGTCGTCTGGCCGCGCCTGCCGGGGGTCTCCGAGATGGGCCCGCCGCTGGCGCTCGCCATGCCTGGCATCCCCGACGTCGATGACGACGAGGATGCCGGCGGCGAGTTCGTCCCGCCGCAGCCGGATGACCCTGACCGGCCCACCGCGCGGGACACGCTCGCGCTCGCCATGGCGCTGCTGACCGCGCTCGGCGTGGCCGCCGCTCAGGGCATGTGGCACCGGGTCCGGCACCGCCAGGCGCTCGCCGACGAGGCCCGCGCTCACGCCGACAAGGTGCTGCAGAAGTCAGCATCAAGGCCGGACGCGAAGCGCGCCGAGCGGGCGGGGGACACAGCCTCGCCGCGCTCGCCGGGCGGCGCCGGACGCAATCGCTCCCGCTCGCCCGGAGACAGGAACCGTTCCTCCAAGGGGCCGCGCACCGACCCGCCCCCGGGTCCTGGGCGCAGCAGGGACAGGAAGGCTCCGAAAGCCGACCGTGACGGCAAACCGTTCTGGAACCGGCACAAGCGCAAGCGGCGCAAGGACGCCTCCGCCGACAGGGATCCGGGAACCCGGCGCAGGCGCCGGCGAGCCGATGAAAGGGCCGCCGCCAAGACGCGCAAGAACGACCCCGACACGACGGTTGCGAAGGCCAAACCCCCTGCGAAGAAGACTCCGAGGAAGAAGGCCCCCAAGCCGCTGCGGTGGAAGGCGTCCAAGCGTCGGCCCGGCAAGGACGGGGCGGCCGCTGGCGGCTGGACGGCCGGCCGCCCGAAAGGCAGGGGCCAGGGTCCGGCGAAGCGCAAGCGGCCCCCCAAGCCGCCCAAGCTGAAGTGGACGGCACCCAAGCGCCGTCCCGGCGGTAAGACGAAGACCGGGCGGAAGCACTGGCATCGCCGTAAGAACACGCCGGGCAGGAAGCGGCGTCGCAGGTGGGTGAGGCGGATGTGGAAGGGCCACATCCGGTGGGTGAAGCGCTGGCACAGGCGCCGCAACAGGGCCAGGCGCGTGCACAGGTACTGGGTTCGGCTGTGGCGGAAGACGGCGAGACGGCGCGCCGGCCGTACCACGTGGCACTCGCAAGGCACGGGCTCGCCGCCGCCCGGTTTCGAGGGGATGAGGCCCCCGCCCGCCGCTGATCAAGGCGTGTGGGTGACCGGTGAACGCGTCGACCAGCCGACGCGGCAGGACCAGAGCGAACCCGACATGCCCGCGCGAGAGCGCCTTCACGCGGCTGCCCGGCCTGCGCTGCCCGCCCCGCCGTCGGATTCAGACCCGCGCCCGAACGGAGCCCACCTCGTGAACGCACACCTCCCGCAGACCCAGTACGGCGACGCGGACCTGACCATCTTCGACGTGATCGACGCCGACGCCGACATGGCAGAGGAGATCACCGCCGGGGTCAACGACGCCCGCCAGACCGTCGACGGCTGCGACCGCCTTCTCACCAAACTGGAAGCCCTGCACGCCAAGGTGGTTGAGCTGCGGGTGCCCGGCGTCCTGGAAGGCATGGTGGTGCGGCTCATGGAGACCACGGCGACCGTCCGGTCGCGGGCCGAGGCCATCGCCGCGCGGCTGCCCGCCGCGTCCGAGGCGATCGCGGTCGCCGGCGGCAACGCCGCAGCCCGCCACCAGCCGCTCGCCGACGCGGTCCGCGATGCGGGCCATACCCGCCCGGCCGAGCGCGACTACCACAACGACTAGCAGCGGAGTTCCGAGATGGCTGCCGACCCGGAGCGCAGACGCCACCAGCTCACCGACCTCATCGTCAAGGCGGTGCGGTCCGGCGACCTCGACGAGGTCGACCGGCTGGCCGAGATGCTGGTCGAGATGGGCTACAAGGAGGGCGCGGATTCCCTGTTGATCGACCTGTGGGACAGCGAGGAGATCGGCGAGGAAGCCGTCGAGTTCGCGATCGAGAACAACGGCGTGGGCGACCCGAGGCCGCTGTGTTCCCGGCCCAGCACAGCGCCCACCGGTGCGCTCGCTGAAACGCCCGAACCCACCCCGACCAGGAGAACCCTCATGAGCGAACTGGAGCCAGTCCCGACCACAGGCGCGATCGCGGCCACCGGCGCCGTCTTGGAGACGGTGGTCAACTACGGCATCGTTATCACCCAACTGACCGCGGCGGGAATTCGGCTGCGCGGGCTCAGCCAGCACGTGCGTGGCACCTACCGCTACGTGGAGGGCTGCAGCGAGTCGGTCGACCGGCTCGCCGAGCAGATGGCCTCGCTGGAGGTGGACGGCGACACCATCAACGAGCACCGCGAGGCAGCAGCTGTCATGCGGTCGGTTCTGGCTGAGGCCGAGGCGATGGCCGAGGCGACCGAAGACCTGGCCACGCTGTTCGGCCAGGCGTCCGAGGCGCACCAGGCCGACTACGGCTTGGTCGCGGACGCTGCGACGCACATGCCCGTGCCGATGGCCGACGCCCAGTTCTACAGCAACCGCTGACACCACCTCAGCCCAGGAAGGAGACGACCGTGAAACGGCCCGAGCCCGCACCTCTGCGGACGGTGGACATGCCCGTGCCGCACTGGCGCGCGCTGGACCGGGCACGCCGCCGCGCCGACGTCCTGCGCAGCACCACCGGCCGGCTGGCCACCCTCGCCGGCGGCGGCGCGGCGGCGACCGGACTGTTCACCGGCGACTTCACCGGCGCGTTCCTGCTGGCCACCGCCGCCCTGTCGAGCGCCGGCGTGGGCACGCTACGCGTGTGGAAGCCTGACGGGCACCAGCGGGCGACCGCCACCGTGCTGTACCTGCTGCCCGGGGCGGGATTGGCCGCGCTGCTGGCCGCCGAGCAGGTCGTCCCGGGCATCCACTGGGGAGAGGCGCTGGGGCTGACCACGTGGCTGATCGGAACCTGGGTGGCTCGCCCGGCACGCCTCGCCCGACAGATGATGTCGCCGCGCCCGGTCGCGGTCCCCGAGACGGGGCTGGCCGTGGTGCAGGAGCCGGTCGCCGACCACCCGGCCGCCGAGTGGTGGGCGCGCACCGTGGCGGTAGAGGGCGGTGTCGCCCCCGGCACCGCGCTGGAGGCCATCGAGCGCACCGGCGAGACCTCGATGCGGGCCGTGATCCGCTCGACCGTGGCCGGGCAGCCCGTCCCGGAGATCTCCATCCGGCGCCTGTCGGCGCTGATGGACGTGCCAGAGGACGCGATCGGCATCGGCCCGGTGCCGAGGCGCGGCGCGAGCGTACGACTGCTCACGGTGGGCCAGCCCGACGAGGACGCGTCACCGGAAGCCGTCTGGGCGAAGAGGATCGCCCCGCTGGCCATGCCCGGCACCGTGCTCACCAGCGCGCGCAGCGGCAGACCTGCCACAGAGACCACGGACCCGGAGGGCTGACCGATGAGCGCAGTCACCCTGGCTCACAGCGACGAGATCATCGAGTTGATGCTGGAGGCGCCTCCAGGCCAGGTCATCAAATACGACAAGGACGCGCTCTGCTCGGCCCTCGGCGTGCAGGACGATCCGGCCCGCGTCGTAGTCGAGACCAACGGCAGGCACGCCATCGTCACGATCTATCCGGCCAACCCGCTGGCCGTGATGCCGCCCCCTTCCATCAGCGACATGCTGATGGATCGGCACGGGCGCGTCGTTGTCGGCCGCCACCACAACGGGCGGCCAGCCAGGCGGCGCATGTTCGACAAGCGGACCGGCTCCGCGCAACGCGCCTTCGTGATCGGCACAACCGGGGCAGGCAAGAGCCGCGTCGTCCAATACCAGCTTGCCTGCGAAAAGCGGAACGAGGTCGTGTCCTGGTACGGGGACCTGAAGGGCGGTCAGAGCGCCCCCGAGGCAGAGGGGCAGGTCGACTGGCGCCCCACAAGCCAGGAAGGCGTCATCCTCATGCTGCGGGCGGCTGTCGCGGTCTCCCAAGAGCGTCAGCGCCGGTACGCGGCGCTGGGCCGGAACGCCTTCGTGATCGGCGACCCGGACCGGCTGATGTCGGTACGCATCAGCGAGGCCAACCGGCTGCTTGAGCGAGGCGCCCCCTACCGCGACGAAGCGACCCGCCTCGTAAAAGAGCTGGGGCGCACAGGACGGAGCGTTGGTGTCGGCATCGAGCTGGAGGCACAGGCCACCCACCTGGAAGAGCTGGGTGGATCCGACACACTCAGGGCCATGGTGAAGGAGGGCGATATCGTCCTGCTGCGCTGGTCGTCCTCGATGATGGCTCAGCTCATCGCGGACGGCCTCCTGCCCGCGGCACGGGTACTGATGCCGATTCCCAAGCAGTTCAAGCCCGAGCCGCTGCGCAGCCAGTTCGACCGGCATGGCGATGATGATGACGACTTCTGCGATACGCAGGGCACCGCCTACCTGCTGACGAGCCCGAACCCCACCAGCATGATGCGGCACTGGCGGATCGGCTCCATCGAGGCCCTGCCCGGCCTCGACCCCGAGATCCTCGCCCTGTACGGGCCGGGAGAGCCCGCCCGCCTGGAGACGGTGTCGCATGAGGCCGCGGGCGCCGCGTACGCCGCCCGCAACGATCCTGACGCCATGGCCGCACTGTGCCTGGCCGTACAGAACGAGCGCGACGCCGCGCACACGGCCGGTGGCGTCCAGGCCAACCCCGGCAAGCGCACAAACCGCCTGGAAGACCGCATCAGGGCGGCCCTGACCGCTATGGAGGGCGCGCTCACCGCAGAGGAAGTACTCGACGCCGTCAACGAGGACGGCGGCCGGACGGTCAAGCTCGGCTCCATCCGCAACGAACTCGGCCGGCTCGCCGACGCAGACGGCGAGGTCGTCGCCCGCGTGGGCCGGAACCTGTACTCCCTAACCCAGTAGAGGAGCCCCACCATGAGCTTCCTGTACAAGATCCTGCTCCGGGTCAGCGGCGGCGCCCTCGTTGCCGCGCTTCTCGGGAAGGCCAGCGCGGCGATGAGCCCCGTCGCGACCGTTCTCTTCCTGGTGATCGGCGGCGCGATCGCCCTCGGCGCCGTACTCGCCATCGCCGCCCTGGTGCGCTGGGCGGGAGCCCCGCCCGCACGTCCGATCATCAGGAACGGGGGGACGCGGCGTGAGCACCCAGCCGAGTAGCGGGCTCGGCCCTCTGGCGTGGATGGACGACGGGCTCTGCGCGCAGACCGACCCGGAAGCGTTCTTTCCCGCCAAGGGCGTCTCGACGCGCCCCGCCAAGGGGGTATGCGGAGCCTGTGAAGTGCGGCATCAATGCCTTGCGTACGCACTCGACCATGACATCCAGTTTGGGGTGTGGGGCGGGCTGAACGAGCAGGAACGGCGCCGCGCGCGGCGCCGGCCGACGAGCGAAAGACCGCCAGGCAGACCGTAAGGAGGGCATGATGACTTGGGATGAAGCCGCTCGCGATGCCATCACCTACGAGGGGCTGGCACTGGTCGGCCACGTCGAACGCAACGCCTACGACAAGGGCAGGGCGGCCACAGACCGGGACTACCAGGCCGCCATGGACGCCCCCGAACTCGGCGGACGCGTCGCCGACGCGTTCCGCGGGGAGGCGTGAAGCTGGGCATGACGAAATCCCCCCGCCTCTCGACGAGGCGGGGGGATTTCGTTGTCCCGGGCGGCCGGAGTGTGGGCGTGCCCGGCCGCCCCGGGCGTCTACAGGCCGACCACCGGGCGGTCGCCGTGCGCGCCGCCCTGGCCGGACGCCGGCTCCGACGTCTGCCGGATGAACACCGCGGAGGCCAGGGTCAGGAACATCATGATCGCGGCCGTCTGCTTGTCGGAGACGTTCCAGCCGAACACCAGGCCGACGTTGATGAGCGCCTGGCCGACGCCGAGGATCGCGGCCTTGATGCTGCCGCCCTGATCGGCCGACTTGGTGGTGACCGCCACCCACAGGCCGAACAGCGCGGCCAGCGCGGCGTTGACGATCGCGACCGTCTCGTCCGGCCACGGCAGCCAGAAGGCCGCAGCGAGCTGGAGAGCACCGGATGCGAGGCCGAGCCACAGTGCGGGCTCGCCCGACAACTCGGAGTTGGTGGTTCCGTGATTCGCCATGACGGGCCTCCTAGGCGGTGTAGCCGCGGGTGAAGTTGTACGACCTCGACTCGGAGTTGCCGCCCAGCGTGATCCAGACGGTGTCCCAGGGCGCCCAGCGGTTTCCGCCAGGGCCGTTGTTCAGGTGGTGGCCGTTCAGCCCGCACCGCGAGTCCATGTTCCGGAAGACCTTGTGCACGGTGCCGTCCACGCTGGCCGTACCGGAGCCCATGAACACGCGCAGCGTGTGCCCGGCGGGCAGGACGTCGGCGGGCTGGCCGTCGGTGACCGGGAGGGCGCCCGCGGCCAGCGTGGTGGTGTTGCAGCGGGACGTCCTGTTGTTGCCGCGGGCCCAGGAGTCCTGGATGAGCAGGCCGACCACGGAGACGCCCGCCGTGCTGTCGTTGACGACGTCGACGAACTCGGCGTTGCGGTTGTCGGCCACGTCCGGGCCGTGCGCGTTGTAGCCGATGGTGCCGACCCGCAGGCCGGGTACGTCCGCCGCGGCGGACGTACCGGGCACGGTGAGGCCGATGACGATGAGGACGGCCGCGAACGCGGTGAGGATGCGGTTGAGCATGAGGTACTCCTCGGGAAGGGGGCGCCGTCGCGCGGCGGCATGAGAAAGCCCGGCACTTGGCCGGGCGCGCGAGGAAGGGTTGTTAGGTTGGCGCGAAGGTGGCCGCCCAGGTGAGCGGGCCCACGATGCCGTCCTCCGTCAGGCGGGCGCGACGCTGAATCAGGCGGCAGGCACCCTGTGAGCGCGGGCCGTACGCGCCGTCTACCGTCAGCTTGTAGCCGAGCCGTACCGCGGCCGCCTGCCAGCGCCGCACGTCGTCCCCGCGGGTGACGGGCGGGTAGCGCAGGAGGCGGCCTGGCCAGGCGTCCGGGTCGGGCGGCGCGCTGCCGGGCCGCGGGGCGCCGCGCCGTACCCAGTCGTACAGCGCCTCGCCGGGGCAGTCGGTGGAGTAGCCGTCGCGGTGGCCTTTGATTTCGCGGCCAGCGCCGCCCTTCCCCCGCAGGATGGCGATCGCGTCGAGGATGGCGCCGAGCATCTCGTCCGTCGGCTCGACCAGGCCGGAGTTGCCGACAAAGCCGAGGACGGCGTAGTGGTCCTCGTTCCGGCCGGGCCCGTTGGCCGCGACGAGCACGCCTGGCCCGCGGCCGGTGAGGACGTCGCCGTGCGGGCAGGCGCCGTACGAGTACGCGAAGTCCGACCAGCGGTTGCCGTCCATGTGGTGGTTTTGGATCTGCCGCATCAGGGCTGGGCAGCGGTCGTGGTCGTCGAGCAGGCGCGGGTCGACGCGGCTGCCGACGTAGTGGACTTTGACCCCGCGGGTGCTGGAGATCCGGTCAACGCGCTTGGGGGCGGGGGCACCCCACGCCTTGCGGCTGATCACCGCCATGGGTTTGCTCCTTCAGGTGGGATCGCATCGATAGGTGGCCGAGCCAGGCTCGACCGGGCGGCAGGTGAAGGTCAGGCCGAGGTGGGTGAACGTCCAGCTCGCTGGCGGCGGGCCGGTCGGCCCGGACTCGCCGCGCGGGCCCGGCTCCCCGGGTTCTCCCTTCGGCCCGGCCGGGCCGGTGACGGTCGCGCCGGGCTCTCCCTGCGGTCCGGGACTGCCGGAGGTTCCTACCGGCCCGCTGGCGCCGTCCTTGCCGTCACGCCCAGGCGGGCCGGAAGGCCCAGGGGAACCGGTCGGCCCGCGCGGGCCGACGACGGTCTGGCCGGCTGGCCCGGTGGGTCCCTGCTCGCCGCGGGGGCCCGGCGATGGGGAGACGAGGGGGACGCCGCCCAGCTTCTCCACCTGCTCGACCAGCAGATCGCGGTCCGTCTCGGCTCGGCGTAGGCGGTCGCCGAGGCCGTTGACCTGCACCATCAGGGCGATCATCAGGGCGGCGAAGAGAGCGGAAATGACGAGGGGCAGCAGCCAGGCTCGTACCTGGCGCCGCGGCGGGTCGTCGAGGTCGACGTCGATGTCTGTGTGGCGGCCCATCACGACCCCTTGGTGGTCATCCAGATGTTGATGACCGTGCTGAGCACCACCAGAACGGCAGGGATCAGTCCGGCGTACACCATCTGGCGCAGGTTGGAGCCGCGCTTGTCCTCGCGCTTCTCGTCGGCCGCCTCCAGGCGGGCGACCGCGCCCTCCAGCGCCGTCCGCAGCCCGGTCACCTCGCTGAGCAGGGCCCGCCGCACGTCGCCGACATCGCCCTCGATCTCGGAGAAGCGACGCTCCACCAGGCGCTGCTCGGCGCTGAACTCGGCCCGCGTGACGAGCTGGGCGAGCATGCTGGTCAGCCCGTCGATTCGCCGCGACAACTCGCCCAGGGTCGGCTCATCGGCCACGTCACTCCTCGCCAGTCGAGTGCCGTCCGCCCGCATCCTCGGCGACGGACGGCACGATCAGGTGTCCGGATGTGGACAGGCGCATCAGGTGAACCAGGCGCACACTGGAGGCGTCCCACAGCGTTCCGTAGTCGTCCACCTGGAGCCGCGCCATGGGCTACCCCTCGCAGCCGAACGGGCCGTACGGCCAGCAACCTCCGCCCGGGTACGGCTACCAGCCGCCCACCCAGCCGCCCCCACCGAAGAAGAGCAACACGCTCGTCATCGTGCTGCTCGCGGTCGGCGTGCCGCTGCTCCTGCTGGCCAGTTGCACGGCGGTGTTCGTCGCGATCGGCGACGGCGCCCCGCGCGAGTCCGTGGTCACCCAACCGAACCCGACGGGTGCGCAGCAGCCGCCCGCCGCGGTGGCGTCGGCGCCGCAGGAGACGCAGGCGGCCGAGGAGCCCGCCGCCGCGCCGTCGGCCGCGCAGGTGGGCGGCGCGATCACGTTGAAGGGCATGGACGACCTGACGATGGCCGTCACCCTCAACCAGGTGTTCGACCCGGCGACGCCTGCCGAGGACTACATGAAGCCGAAGGCGGGCACCAAGTTCGTCGCTCTCCAGTTGACGCTGGAGAACGCCGGCCAGACCGTGTACAGCGGGTCGCCGTCGAACGGCGCCTACGTGATCGACGATCAGGGCCAGCAGTACCAGGCGACGTACGCCCGCGTCCGGGAGGGGCAGGGGTTCGACGGTACGGCGACGATCAGCGCCGGGGACGCGCGGAAGGGTGTGATCCTGTTCGCAGTGCCCGAGGCGGCCAAGCTGGTGAAGTTCCAGTACGCGCTGAACAGCGGGTTTGCCGATCAGAAGGGCGAGTGGGCGCTGCAGTGACGGGGGGTCCTGATGGCGGCGGCGCGGTCAGTTTTTGCTGACCCAGCGCGCCGACATCTGGCAGAGCCCTCCGGGCTGGGCCCAGATCCCGAGGGGCGCGCCTGAGTTCTGGTACACCTGCACCAAGATGTACTCGCCGACGTTGAAGAAGTGCGTTCTTCCGGCCGAGATGCAGGTCAGCTGGACGCTGTTGCCCGTGCCTTGATTGCCAGCGAGCGGGTAGTTGTTGTCGTACAAATGCACTAGTCGCAGGCCCGTGCCGTTGGTGTTGAACGCGATCTGAGTTGCGACCTCGTAGTATCCGGCGGTTTGGAACGTGTACCTGAAGGGGTTGGTGCTGTTGTCGTGCCCGCCGTCTCGGTCGATCACCTCGGTGTTCCAGTTGATCGCGGTCAGCGTGGCGTTCGGGATGTTGATGTCGGCGGAGAGGCGGAGCAGGGCAAGGGGTGGTGCGAGCAGGAAGTTGACGGCGTCGCGCAGATCGGTGTTGAGCTTGGCCGCGGTCAGCAGCTCGCCGACAGTCCAGGTGCGCTGCGAGGGAACGGTAGCCATCTACGCCTCTTGACCTTGCATCGCCAGGCAGTCTCCGCAAATGCCTTTGCCCTGCGCCAGCCGTGGCCGACACCCGATGCACGGCCAGTACTGGAGGGCGACCGGCAGCGACTCCAGGTTGCGTGTCAGCTTCGCGATCCCGGACGGCCAGATCAGCTCCGCGGTGAGCCCCCAGCCGCCGCCCGCGCATTCCGTACACCAGAACGTGTCGGTGCCTTCCGGCAGGTTGAAGGCGCTGCCGCACCCCCATGGGCAATCGGCGATCCACCGCCCGTCGTCGACCCGGGCGAACGCCTGCGTGGCGGGGTTGTGTCCACTCGGCCGGGCCACGAGCTGGCCGCGGCGCTGGGCCTCGATGTGCTCCCAGTAGTCCTTCCATGTCCGTATCGGCGTCCGGGAGGGGATGGCCTGCTCGACGAACCGGAGCTTGGCGCGAACGACCACGGTCACCATCCGAGATAGTTGTTGTCGAGCGTCCCGTAGGTCGGGTCGTCGAGGACGAAGATGGGCTGGTCACGCACCGGCGAGGTGTCGAGGCGGAACGTCCACGTGCTGTCCGTGATCACGTCTTCGACGCCCTCGCACCACAGCTCCAGCGAGGTGGCCGGCGCCTCGCCGGGCAGGCCGGTCACGGCGATGCGCTGGCCGATCTCTGAGCCGAGCATCTGATCCCACACGGTGCCCAGGCTGTGGGCGTCGACGGAGATCTGGCCTGCGCGCGGCTGCGGGTGGCCGTAGGTGGTCACCGTGTAGGCGGCCCGGTCGATCGCCTCGGTGTCGGTGTACAGCAGCGTGTCGATGCTGCTGGCGTAGGTGCCCTGGTTCTCGTCGATGCTGGACTGGTCGACGACGCGGGTCACGGTCTGGCCGGAGCGGCTGACGGCGACGTCATTGATCAGCAGTTGGTCGTCCATGACGAACTGCAGGTCCGGGCCGCACTGGTCGGCGGCCAGGGTGATCGAGGCTGACGACGGCAGTTGGCGGCGCGCCCTGCCGTGGAAGGTGGCCACGTCATCGCCGGAGATGAAGAACAGCCCGGCCTCGCTGACGGCGATCAGCTTGAAAGCGGCGAGGGGCGGCTGCTCGGCTTGCGGGTGGCGGTCCATCAGCGAGCTGCCCGCGTCGAAGGCGGTCTTGGTGACGCCTGCCCAGGCGGCGATCCGGGCGGCTCTCGTCCCGGACAGTTCCCCGGCGTAGCTGTCGCGCGCGCCGGATATCGCCTGAGCCTGGGTCAGGGTCAGGGCCGTGTTCCAGCCGGCGACATGGCTGGCGTGGCCGACCATCATCTCGGGCGGGTCGATCGCGGTGCCGGGCAGTCCGCCGACCCGGATCCGGGTGAGGCTCGGCCAGGTACTCCCGGCCAGCCCGGTGTTGGTGTCGAAGGCGAGCGTGCCGTCGATGTAGGCGCGTAGGCGTAGGGTGCCCGAGACGAACTCGCCGACGGCGACAATGTGGTGCAGCGAGTTGTCGTCGAGGTTGTAGGAGGTCGTTGTCCCGGCGGCGCTGCCCGTCAGCAGGCGGGCGCCGACGCTGAGCGTGTTGCTGGACGGGTTGTAGTTGATCCGCAGGTGGACGGAATCGCTGCCGTTGTCGACGAAGATGAGCCGGTTCTGCAGGTTCAGGGGTGACGGCCCGAAGTCGACCCAGATGGACAGCGATACGGCTGCTCCGCCACCGAGCGCGGTGGTGAGCATGGGCACCGTCAGCAGCTTCCCGTTGGAGGTGTCGACCGGGCCGAAATCCACGCCTGTAGAGCCGTCCGGCCCGCCCTTGACGCCGAAGGTGAGGAATCCGCCTGTGCCGGACTGCTGGATCACCATGTCGGGCTGCGGTGTGGCGGCGACGTTGCCCGCCTGGGTGGAGTCCTGGGGCTCGCCCAGCGGGTAGTAGCAGAGCGGCCCCGTGGCGAGCATCTCCTCCGACATGGCCTGGCGGATCCGGTCGCGGCTCAGCAATTTCTGCCGGTCGGTGGCGGTGATCTGGGCGTTGCCCAGGACCCCGTTGGTCCAGGCGTGCGGCCACCGGTCCACGAACCCCGTGAACCGCCGATATTCGTTGCCGGCGCTCACCCAGGTGGTCGGCGAGGCGGCCCGCTCGAACTGCCAGGCGGACGACA
This sequence comes from Nonomuraea sp. NPDC050790, assembly GCF_044456745.1. Taxonomy (NCBI): domain Bacteria; kingdom Bacillati; phylum Actinomycetota; class Actinomycetes; order Streptosporangiales; family Streptosporangiaceae; genus Nonomuraea; species Nonomuraea sp. NPDC050790. The sequence continues at coordinate 330,534 of NZ_JBITGF010000007.1, forward strand.
GCACAGCGGCTGACGTTCCCGTGGCGGTGGCCACGAACACCAGCCGCGCGAACACGGTGTTCGCGGGCGCGGTGGCCGACACCGAAACGGCCTGAAACGACGTGGTGAGCGCCACCCCGGTGCCGGTGTTCTCGGACAGGAACGCGCCGTTCTTGTCGTACCAGCGCAGCCGTACCGCCATGCTGGCCGTGTTCGTCTCCCGCCGGGCCTGGCAGCGCGCGCTGTAGGTGACGCCGGCCGTGACGTTGTACGCCTCGTCGGTCGCGGTGGTGATGGCCTTTGCGCCGATGCGGACCATGTCGCCGGACGTCCACGAACCGGACCAGCGGATGGACGACGTCTGCCCGGCGGGCGCGGTGGCCGAGGTGGCGAGGGTGCCGGTCGTGGCTGAGAACAGGCTCGCGTTCGATCCTTCGGCCTGGCCTTTGAGCAGCAGGTTGACGCTGCCCGGCCAGCGCGCCCGGATTCGGATAGGCCGGTTCAGCGTCACATTCGGGTAGTACGGGCTGCTCGTCCTGCCCGCGGTGAACCGGCCATCGGTGTTGATCAGCCACAGGGACAGGGTGCCGGGTTGGACCTCGTCCAGCTCGTGGCTGCGCCGACGGGAGATGCGCACACCCTTCTCCCACTCCGTCCACTCGCTGACGTCCTGCCACAGCGGGTTGCCGGAGGCGTCCTTGGTGAACGCGATCTCGGCGAACATCTGCGGCATCACCGTCATACCGCCCTCACCGCCCCCAGGTTGAAGCCGCGGCCTTTGGCCTGGTTCAGGGCGGCGATCAGCAGGCGCATGATCTCGTCCTCGCCGACAAGCGGCTTGCCGGCGAAGTTGAACACGAACGTCGCCGCCCCGGCCTGGGGGACGATCGGCACCGCGCCGCCGGATCCTGCCGCGACCGAGGGCGTAAGCGACATCGACGCCGCGCCCATCAGCCCGGCCGCGGCCCGCTCCACCAGGCCCTCGCCCTGCTGCAGGCCCTTGGCCAGGTCTTCGGCCATGGACCGTCCGGAGTAGAGCGTCCAGCCGCGCCCCGAGAAGGGTCCTTCCTTGGCCGGCGAGAAGGGCAGCCGGTTGCGGATCTCGTTCAGCAGGTTGGTGACCGTGCCGACCGCGTTGCCGATCATGGAGCTGATGCCGTCGATCAGCCCCTGGACGATCGACCGGCCCGCATCCCAGAGGGTTGAGCCCAGGTTTCCGAGAGCGTTCTTGATCCTCTCGGGGATGCTCTTGACGAAGTCGACAGCCTCGGTGAACTTGTCGACGATCGACTGGCGGACGCGCCCGAACCAGTCGGCGACCTGGCCCGGGATCGCGGCGAGGCGGCCGATAAAGCTCTTGACGTCCTCGACTCGGGCGGCGATCCACGAAGTGATCCCGTTCCAGATGGTCTCGACGTGCGACTTGACCTTGTTCCAGGCGCTGTCCCAGGTTTCGCCGACGACGGCCAGGCCGGCGGAGATGCCGGTTTTGATCTGGTTCCAGAACAGGTTGAGGATGCCGAGGATGGCCTCCCAGATGCCGCTGAAGATCAGTTTCACGCCTTCCCATGCGCGCGACCAGTCCCCGGTGATCACGCCGAGGACGACCTCGACGATGCCCTTGATGGCGGTCATGACACCGTCGATGATCTGCAGGATCCCGTCGAACACGCCGGCGACGAAGTCGAGCAGCGGGCCGCCGAAGGTGTTCCAGGCGATGGAGATGCCCTCCCAGACGCCCTTGACGATCTCGAAGAAGGTGTTGAAGATCGACCCGAGCCGCTCGCCCCAAGCCTCGAACTTGTCCTGGTTGTCGGCGATCCACGCCTTGACGTCTGTGAAGATCTTGCCGACCAGCGCGAAGACGGTCTGGGCGATGGGCAGCATCTTGTCGTGCAGCGTCTGGAACGTGCGCATCAGCCAGGAGTCCTCGGAGAGCCCCTCCCCGGTCAGCCATTTCACGGCCTTCTCAATCCAGCCGGCCACCGTCGTCAGCGCGGGCGCGACCACGGTCGAGACGAGGGTTCCGAGCAGTTGAAGCACCGGCACCAGCACGGTGACCAGAGCGGGCAGTAGCGGTGCTAGCGCGACCAGGATGTCGCCGATCGCGCGGGCCAACGTTTCGAGTGCACCGCTTTCAGCGATGACGGCGACCGCCTTCCCGAACTCGGTGAAGACGGTCACCAGCGCGGGTCCCAGCGCCTTGAGGGCGGGGGCGATGGCGCCGACCGCGGCCGACAAGATCGGTCCGACGGTCTGCGCCAGGTCGGCGATCGTGGGCGCCAGAGAAGCCACCGCGACCGCGAGGGACCGAATGACGGGGAGCAGCGCGCCGCCGATATCACCCAGAGCCGTGAAGATCGAAACAAGGACGTCCTGGCCCTGGGCGGAGTCGAGGAACTCGTGCAAGCCGTCCAGCAGTTGGCCGACCACGCCGAGCGCGTTACCGCCCGCCGCTTGCATGGCCCGGAACACCGCCGCGACGATGCCGCCCAGGTCGCCGAGGATTGCACCGAGCTGGCGGAAGACGTCGGCGGCGCCTTCCAGCCAGCCGAGCGCCTGCCCAGTAGCGACGGAGTGGTGGAGGAACCAACCGAGTTTTTGTCCCGCTTCGGCGATGCTCGGGACGAACCCGCCAAGCCATCCGGCGCCGAGCACGCCCAGCTCGCGGAACCCGACTAGCAACGGTTTGATCGCTGGGGAGAGGCCGTCAACGGATTCGCGCAGAATCCGGAAGACCTCCTCGACCGCGCTCACCGAGTCGGCGGACGAGGCGAACTCCACCACCCGCCGCGCGGCCTCGCCGAACGCTCCGGCGCTGCCGGCCACGCCCTCGCGCAGCACGCCCAGCAGCGGGAGCAAGGTCTGCATTTGGCCGACAAGCGGCCGGAAGAAGGCGTCCTGGGCGGCGTCCTTCACGCCCAGGAAGGAGCCGCTTAGCTGGTGAAGCTCGTAGGCGACGTCCGCCGCGGCAGGAGCGAGATCCTTGCACCCCTCCATGAACTTCTCGACATCGCCCGAAAGCGCAGCCGAGAACGCCTCGCTGACGCCGCCCAGCGCCAGCTTGAGCGTGCCGAACGCAGCGGCGCCGAGCAGGACGGCGCCGGGCAGCGCGGCGATGATCCCGCCCGCCGGCGCCAGGGCGACGATGAGGCTGGAGACCGACGACGCGGAGGCGGCCGCCGCGGCGCCGAAGGTGGCGATCTTCGCGGCGGAGCCGATCAGGCTGGTGCCGAGTGCGAGCGCGGCGCCGCCCAGCCCGTTCATGTTCAGGGACAGGCTGGTCGCGCCGCCACCGAGCAGCTTGAAGCGGGCGGCGAGCCCGCTCGCGCCGGCGCCGACCCGATCCAGTCGGCGTTCCAGGCGTTCAGCGTTGTCGCCGACGTCGTCTAAGACCTTGCTGGCGTTGTCGCGGGCGAAGATGTTGAAGCCCATGTTGGAGGCCACGAGCACCTCCCACCGGGGCTACTTCTGTGCGTTCAACTCGTCGACGGCGTCACAGAATTGGCCGAACTCCGCCCAGGTCAGGCGATCGATCTCCCACGGCCGGATGCCGAAGTGGTAGGCGAGCGCGACCTTGTAGCGGTGCAGCTTCAGGTACGGGTCTTCGCCCTTGCGCCGCGGCGCGCAGGGCCCTGGCCGTTTCCCGCCGCGGCCTCCTGCGCCTCGGCTTGTGCGCGCGCGTGCGGGTCGTCGAAGTCGGAGAGCTTGATCGGTACGCGGCCTTCGCACACGTCCTCGAACGTCACGTCGGGCTTGCCGCAGCGGAACTTGACCAGCACCCAGCCCAGGGCGGCGAACGCCTCCATGTCGGCGCCCTGGATGGCCGCGAGGAAGTCCGGCATGCGGTGGCCGGTGGCCTTCTGCAGGGCCAGGCCCTCGTGCAGTGGCAGGCCGTCGAGGTCGACGTCGATGGTGTTGCCGTCGTGGGTGAATTGCAGCATCAGCCCTCCACTTTCTTGGCGATGTCGTTCATCGCCGTGATCACACGGGTCCGCATGGCGGGCAGGTGTTTGCGGATGGTGACGGCGAACCACGGCCGGCCGCGCTGATCCACCCACGGTTCACGTCCGAACGTGGGGTGACGCCAGCCCCTCTTGGAGTCCAGGTGGCGAGGCAGGGTCCGCTGATCCTCCGGCAGCTTGGAGGCGTCCACCTCGATCCGCACCAGGGGCGTCCTGCTGCCTGTCTTCACCACGAGCCGCAGCGAGCGGGCCACCGTGTCGCGCAGCCCCGCACCCCGCCGCGCCCGGTCCCGGCGCTTGCCCTCATCACCCTTCGACCTGTCGAACTGGTGGCCCTCGCGCGCCTTGCGGCCGCCGCCGCGGGCCCCGACGACCGGGATGGTCTTCACCACCCGGCGGGTGTCGGCCAGCGCCGGCTTCGCACCTGCCCGAATCGATTTGAGGAGTTCCTTGCGCAGCTTCTTGCCGTCGTTGCCGGCGGCCTTGAGTCGCTTGGCCAGCTCGCCGAGCTGCTCGGCGCCCTGGATGCGGACGTCGACCATTACAGGGCCGTATCGGTGGACACGATTTTGATCTGGAGGGGGGCGTCGACCTCGTTGTCGTAGGCCTCGAAGCTGGTGCTCATCTGCACGACGTCCGGGCCTTCAACCGTCGGCGCGGCCTCCTTCAGCTTGCACGCGGGCATGATGAAGCTGAGCAGGAAGTTGGCGCCGCCACCGCCGGAGATCGCCGACCCCGTCAGGGCGAGGTCGAGCGCGAAGGTCGTGTTGTTCTTGATCAGATCGTAGAACTCGGCCTTGCTGAACTCGGCCGTCAGCGACCCGGTGATGGTCGGGTAGTCGTTCTCCAACTGCTCTCTCTTGATGCCCGCGTTGCCGATGCCGTACCGCTCGGTCGCCAGCGGGTTCTCGCCCTTGATGGAGATTTCCTTGATGACCGTGCTCACCGCGGTGCCGCCGGTCACGGTCATCTCGCCGGATGCCGTGGCGGGCGTGCCGCCGAGCTTGAGGACGGCCTGCTGGAAGTTGTACACCTCCGCGCCGCTGACGAAGCTCGCGGTCGCCAGCGCGGTGGCCGTGGACTCATCCCAGCCGTCCACGTCGAAGGAGAATGTGGCGATCTCGCTGTCGGAGAGCTTGAACTCCCAGCCGGTGATCTTGCAGCCGGTGTAGGTGTGCGCCCGGACGGTTCCCGACGGCTCCGGCCGCCCGACCTGGATCGTCAGGCCCTTGCCGACCAGCCCGCCCGGTGTGTGAATCTGGCGGTAGGCGGTCGTGGCCGCGATCTGGGTCGGGAGCCCGGACGAGCCGAGCGCATGCGCGATCAGCAGGCCGGCGCCCTTCGTCGGCCACTCGAGTTCGAATGACCCTTCGACCGTCTTCCTGCTCTGGACCAGACGGCTGACCCGCTTGAACTTGCGGCCGACCCTCAGCCCGGTCGGCTCCACGAAGGTCGGCGTCCACGCCAGCGACTCGCTGTTGAACTCCGGGAACTTGGTGACCGTAACCGGGGTTCCCACGGTGCTCTCGGCGGCGAACCCGAGCTGGGCGTCGAGGCCGGTCCCGGTCGCCATTACTGCTCACCCTTCCCGCTGCTCTTGGCCTCGGGCACCAGCTCCCACGTGTCCTTCGGCCAGGCGCGCGCCTGCCCGGTGTAGCCGATCGGCTCGTTCGTGTCGGGGTCGCGCAGGACGTCGTCCGGTCCGCCGATGACGTAGGCGTCGCCAAGCTCCTCAAGCACGTAGCCAGGAGCCTGGGTGACCTTCCCGGCCTCGACGAGCGGGCCGTCGGCCCGGCCGACACGGCGGTGCTCGCCGGAAATGTTCTTGATCCTGACCATGCGGGTCTCTCCTTAGATGCGGGTGTGCACGGCGACGGTGAACACGACTCGGCACTGGACGCCGCCGGCATCCTGGCGCTGGAAGGCGTTGCCGGTGGTCATCGCAACGATCGTGGGCGGCGGGAAGCCGAGCGCCGGGTCGGAGCGCAGCGCGTCCTCCACGGCGCCGACCAGTGCGTAGGCGCGATCGCGCGCGGTCTTGGTGACGGTGCCGCCGTTCCAGGCGACGGCCGCGCAGGTGACCTGCAAGGTCTCGTTCTTGGCCTTCTGTCCGATGGAGGCCCACTCCTGCTGCGCTTCGACGGCCGCGTCGTTGTCCTCGTCGCCGTCCCAGCCGATGCAGACCACGGCCTTCAGCGGGCTGGAAGTGACGTGCGGGCCGTCGTGAACCGCCACGCCGTCCAGGGCCGGGGCTGCGCGGCAGAGCGCCACCAGCGCGTCGATGACGGCTGGCGCCCGCGAGGTGGTCGTCATGCGATGCCCGGTGGCTGCTCGCCGAGCAACTCCTGGGCTCGGCGCGGGATGGAGAAGCCGAAGCGTGGATCCCACACCTCGTCCGACCCGCCGAAGCTGACCCCGCCCTGCTGGCCGCGCTGCGTCTCCCACATGTGCTGCAGGATGATCCGTCCCGCCTGGGAGGCGTTCGCCGGGATGGCGGTACGGCCGGCCACGTAGGCGACCCGGAGCGGGCCGCACATCCGGGCGCCATCGCGGCGTTGCACGATCCCGGTCGGGCCGTCCACGTCCAGGTCGGCGACGTCCTGGCCGGCGCCGCCCGTCTCGACTGCCACCACGCTGGTCAGCTCGAGCACCGGAGTGTGGTTGAGTGCCAGCCGGTGCCCGCCGTCGTGCTTCTCGACGTGCGCCGCGCGGACCAGCGCCCCCACATACCGCTCGCAGCCGATGGTGACGCTGCGCACGAAGTCGGCGATCTCCTCATCGTCGCTGTGGTCGTCGAGGTCGATGTTGAGCTGCTTCTTGGCCGCGGTCAGAGAGAAGATTCCTGCCTCGGCCCACTGCGCGGCGACGTCGAAGGGTTCCTCGTCGACGCCGTTCGGCGCCGAGGTCACCCACCGGGCGATGTGCCGCCCGGCCTGGACCACGGTGAAGTCGTAGTGGTAGAGCCCGGTCCCGTCGTTGATCGGGGTGAACGGGCCCGCGGTGGTGTTGTCCGGCTGCAGGATCGTCAGGCTGATCGACGCCGGGCTGACCAGGATGCCGCCAACCCGGACCGTGGTCGACAGGCGGGGAGCGGCGCCGAACGCGTACGTGCTCACTACTCACCTCCGATGCTGGCCACTGGGCTGTCGGAACTGCTCAGCGCGGCCGCCGCACCGAACGCCGCGGACAGGCCGGCGGGTGAGGCTGACGTCGACGACAGGACGGCGGGCCCCTCCACCACGGGGGAGGTGGTGAGCGCCATCCATCCGGGCATCACCCGGCCGTGGATGCGCAGCGCGGGGATGCCGCGCCGGCCCTTGAGGGTGATCGGCGTGTACGGCGGGGCGATCGGCGCAGCGGCCTGCGGCAGGGCGGGCTCGAACCGGTGCGGTCGCCGCAGGGCGGGCAGGCCGGGCCGGGTCCGGCGACGGACCGGGCGGACCAGCGGCGCCCCCGGGGCGGGCGCAGGCCCGAAGTGTCCGGGCCTGGCCGGTAGCCCGCCCCGGTGGCGGCGTACCGCAGCCGGCGGCGGGCCGCCCGGCGTCACGGGACCGGCGCAGAACCCCCCGCGGCGGCCGCCGGCGAGCCAGATCCTGTCGCGGGCGATCGCGGCCGGCGCCCAGGGCGGCGGAGGCGGAGCCGGCTGTGGCCGCGGCGGCGACCAGACCTTGCCGGAGCGGACGGCGGCCAGCACCACCTGGCGGCGCAGCACGCGGAGCGGGACGGGCGGGACCACGGGAGCCTGGACGGTGAGCGGCACCGCGAAGAACAGGCCAGCTCGCACCGATCCGAACGACAGCCGACGGCGGGCAGCGCGGGCCGGGAGCGATACGGCTGGCGGTGTTGGCGCCGCGACCCCGCGGCGGCGCCGCGGCGGCGGGAGCGAGATCTGCTGCCGGAGCGCGATCGGGACACCAGCGGCCGAGGCGGTGGCGAGAGGGGCTTGGGCGAAGGCGCCCGCCCGGACGGCGGGCAGCGCCGCCCGGGCTCTCGAGCGGGCGACCCTTGGGGGCGGCGCCGGCGGCTGCGGGGCGGCGACGGTCCGCGGACCGTCAAAGAAGGTCCCCTGGCGCGGTCTTGGGTGGCGCCAGCGCCGCGACATTCAGCTCTCCTCAGTCGAGGGCGTGCACGCCGGCGCAGTCCGACCAGATGGCGTTGACGGTGAACTGGATGTCGCTGTCCGTACTCGCGCCGGTGATCGCCGCGTTCTGCGCGACCGCCCACGCGAACATGTCCAGCACGTCGCCCTGCGCCCCGCTGCCGGCGTTCGTCAGCACGCGCGTGGCCAGGACCTGGCGCTTGTGATACGCCGCTGATGACAGGGTGCTCTGCGCCTCACCGGCCACGTTCACCGCAGCCGTGATGGCCGCCATCCGGACGCGGTCCCGGAACGCGGTGTCCTTGGCCAGCGCGACCTGTTCAGCGAATCCCACGTCTACTCCTCCCACTCGACGCTGAGCACGTACTTGTGCGAGGCCGGGAGGGCGTTGTCGCGGTTGATGAACGCCAGGCCGTTGGCCGTGCCCAGCGCGACCGCCCACTCCTCCAGCAGTTCCCATGGCAGGTCGGCGGAGGACTGGGTGTTGAACGGGATGCGCCACTGGTCGTTGGCGGTGTTGGTGGGAGCCGCCGAGTAGGCGGTGTTCCACACGGCGCCCGCGGCCGCGCTGTTGGGGTCGAGCTTGGCCGGGGTCATGCCCGCCGTGGGGGTGGTGCCGGCGGAGGTGACGCGGTTGATGCCGACGACCACCTGCTGACTGGTCGGCACGCCGGCGCCGGCCACGCAGCCGATCGTGACGCGGCGCAGCTTGTAGCCGGTGGTCGCCGAGGACATGAGCCAGGCGAACCCGGTGTCCACGGCCAGTGCGGCCGTCGACTCCACCTGGGCAGCGAATCGAGCCATTGCAGTCCTTTCAGAAGAAGCCGCCGTACTGGCTGAGCGTGCGGGGCAGCGCGGCGGCGTCGGCTGGCCCGGCGAGGGCGAGGCTGATCGCGGCGTACGGCTCGGCCTGGAAGCAGGTCGCGGTCCGGGTGCCGGACGAGCCAGCGGCGACGATGTCCTGGGTGGCGACCAGCATCGCGGCGAACGGCGACGCGATCGGCTGGGCGCGCTCGGTCATCCCGGCCGGATGCACGTAGGGGTCGGTGAAACCCGTGTTGACGTCGCAGGCGAGGAAACAGCAGACCAGCAGCCGGTCGGCGCCGGTGGTCGTCAGCGACGGCGCCGTGTGCGAGACGGTGCCCGTCGCGCTGAACTGGCCGTCATCGTCGTCGACGGTGAACGAGCCCGAGATCCGCAGGACGACCCCGAAAATATCGGCGTCCACATGGGCGGGGATCGTGACCGTCTTCGCGCCCGAAGTGGTGACGTCGATCGTGTAGCTCTTGATGTGGCCCACGTTGGTGCCGGCGTCTACAGTGCGGACGGGATCGGGAGTACCCGCACTGGAGGTCACTTCGGGCATCGAGGCCAGGCTGAACCAGTCCGAACCGTAGAACACCGCGAGCTTGTCACCGGCGGCGGTGCCGGCCGAGGTGGTCAGCACCTCCGTGGTGGTGCGCGAGTTGCTGGTCTTCAGTACTTCGGCGATGGTCAGCGGCACGGTCACCTCCCCAGCGAGGGTGAGGGGCCGGTCGGCGCGCCCGGCCCCTCACGAACGGCGGGCCTCAGGTGGTCTTGCTCCGGGTGCGCGGCTTGGCCGCGGTCTCCGGCCGGCCCTGGGCGCGCTCGGGCGTTTCGGCCTGCTCGTCGCGGACCATGACCGCCATGCCGGCCTCGCACCACGCGGCGGCCGCTGGGCCGTCCAGGTCGACCTCGTCGCCGCGCGCGTAGTTCACCTCGACGCCCGACACGCTGGTCAGCATGCGCACGCGGGGCATCAGTTCCTCACCACCGGGGCCACTGCGGGCGAGCCGAGCAGCACGACGGCGCCGAACGTGCCGCCGGACGTGGCGCCCGCCGTGGTGACCGACACCCGGACGTACCGCTTCAGGCCGGTGTAGCCGATCGCGTAGTCCTTGTTGTCGTCGGCGGCGACGATGGCCGGTTCGGCGCCCTGCAGGAATGCGTCGGCGACGGCGGTGAAGTTGGTGCCGTCGTCGCCGTCCTGCACCTCGATGGTGTGGGTGCCGTCGGTGATGGTGCCCGCGGTGACGAGCACGAGCACGGCCTGGTAGTCGTTGCCGTCCTCCTTGCGGTCGACGGCGGTGCCGTTGACGGTGCCGTTGGTGCGGGTGGCGGGCAGCAGCGACTGCTTGAGCAGGACGTTGTTGTACAGGTCCTTCACGGTGACCTCCTTAGGCTGCGGCGCCGTGCTGGAACAGGCGGATGGCGCCGGCGTCGTCGATGCGGCCGTCCAGGCGGGAGAAGCCGTGGAAGCCGACCTGCAGGTAGTCGGCGTAGCGCTCGCGCAGGATCTGCAACTGGACGTCCTGCACGCGGCGGACGATGTAGCCGCGCTTGAAGTCGCCGAACGCGATCGACTTCGCGCTGACCGCGGGGGCGGGCATGCCGTCGTCGATCGTGTACGGGTGGCCGTTGATCGTGGCCGGGAAGCCGGGTGCCGGGATCGGCACCCAGATGGGCCGGCCGTCGGAGTCCTTCAGCTTGCGCAGCAGCTTGAGCATGCTGTCGGCCATCACGTATCGGGCGTTGGCCCGGTAGGCGGAGTTGACCGAGTGCTCGAGGTCGATGGTGTCGTCGTAGGTGATGACTGCGGTCGCCGACACCGCGCCCGTCTTGCCGACGGTGCCGCCGGTGGTGATGCCGAGCGGCTGGTCGACGCCGGTGCCGGTGGCCAGGTGCTCGGCAACGGCGCGGCCGATGCGGGTGCCGAGCACGCCGGGCAGCCAGGCTTCCAGGTCGAACACGCTGTCCTGCAGCAGTTGCAGCGCGACGCGCACCAGCTTGGAGGTGTAGGTGTAGGCCGACAGCTTGCGCTGGCCGACAACCACGTCCTGCTCGGTGATCTGCGTGTTCTCCGCCAGGATGGCGCCCTTGTTGCCGGTGTCGTCGTTGGTCGGCCACGGCAGGTCCTGACCGGTGCCGGTCGAGATGACCGTGCAGATGTTCATGATGCCGCCGAAGGCGACCATGGTCTCGGTCATGGTGTTGCGGAAGCCTTCGGGCACCAGGTAGCCGCCGGCGGTGTCGATGACGGTGCCCTGGGCGCGGACCTCGCCGTACCCGGCGGCCAGCAGTTCGCGCTGCTCGGGCGTGAGCCGGTCCAGGCCGCGGCGGATGAAGCCGTAGAACGCGTCGGCGTAGCGCCGCTCGCGCTCGGCCGCGTCGCTCCGCTGGCCGCCGTCCTCGTCGGGCCGCCCGGTGGCGGTCACGATCTGGGAGCGGTCGATCCGCTGGCGGGCGTCATCCCGCTGCAACCGCTCGATGTCGCCGGACACCTCGGTCAGCCGCGTCTCAGCGGCGTCCCAGGAGGCCCGCTCCTCGGCGGTCATGTCACGGTCGTCCAGACCGCCGCGGATATCCTGCATCCGCTCCCAGATCTGGTTCTGCTCGTCGATGAGCCGGTTGAGCGCAGTGCTCATGCTTACCCCCTTCAGGGCATGCCGACGGCCCCGACGGCGCGGGGTCGTGATCGGTGGTGGGTCAGGCGGTGGGCAACTTCAGCCCGTAGCGGGCCGACAACCCCCGCATGGCCAGGTCGATCTCCTCGACGTGCCTCCGAGTGGTCTCTCCCGGCTCGGTGGTTTCGTCAGCGCGAGTGGACTCGCCCGGCTCGCGCGCGATGACCTGCAGGACGTCCCGGAGTTCGGGACGGTGTACGGCGCGGCGCTCGACCGCGCCGACGTCCGCCCGCAGTGCGAGGGCGGACGCCACGCTTTTCAGCTCGGCCTCGGTGTCGGTGAAGGCGGGGAAGGTGACGGCGCTGGCCTCGATGAGCCGCACCTCCAGGACGGTCCGCAGTTCCGCGTCGAAGACGCGGACCTTCCCGTCGTCGCCCTCCTCCTCGACCTCGATCATGGTCCACTGGTCCTTGACCACGTAGAAGCCGATCGACATGCCGGTGATGTTGCCGTTGCGCAGGTTCGCCTTCAGATCCCGAACGTAGGACAGCTCATCGTCGAGGGCCGAGTCGACTTCGAGGCCTCTCGCGGACTGGGCCAGCTTCAGCGTGCCGGCCGACACCCGGGAGACGACGAAGTAGGAGTCGTGGTCGATCAGCATGCGCTGGTCGCCCTCCGACAACGTCTTGGTGTAGGCGCCCGGCGCGAATTCTTCGTAGAAGCCCCACGTCCTGGGGTTGCCGATCGCCGCCCTGGAGTTGAACGGCGAGGCCAGGCCGACGAACCGTACGGCCCCGGCGTCATCGGCGCGCAGTTCGGCGCCGGTCGCCGCGAGGGCGAGGCGCCGACGCTCCTCGGTGGTCACGGTCAGCGTCATCTCTACTCGCCGCCCTCGTCATCGTCGTCAGGGTCGCCGGCCGCGGGGTCGGCCGGATCCGTGGGGTCGCTGCCGAGCGGGGCCATGTTCATCGGCTGCAGGTAGGTGTCGCCGCCGTCGACGGGCGGCAGGTCCTCGAGGTCGCGGATGTCGTTGGCGCTGAGGGCGCCGACCTCGCGCATCACCCGGTAGAACTCGGCGCGTGCCCGGCTGTCGCCGCGCAGCAGGCCCTCGATCTTGTAGCGCGCCTCGACGCCGGCGCCGAGCAGTTCCTTCGTGATGCGCTGCTCGGTCGGCGCCAGCCAGGTGGGGTGCAGGTCGAACTTCACCCAGCCGATCGCCTGCTGCTCCAGCCCGGTACCCCACGACGTGGACCTCTGGGTCAGCCCCATGAGGAAGGCGGGAACGCCAAACCACCTGGCGATCTCCTCCACCTCGAACGTCCGCGACTCCAGGAACTGCGAGTCCCGGGCCGGCAGCGACACCGGCTGGAACGACGCGCCGCTGTCCAACACCGCGACATCGTGCGCCTTGTCCAAGCCGTGCATCTTCGCCTTCCAGCGCGCCTTCAGCGCGTCGGCCTGCCCCTTCTCCAGGCGCTGCTCCGTCTGCAGCACGCCAGACATGAGGTTGCCGGACCCGAACAGGCGGGCACCGTAATCCTCGGCCGCCAACGCCAGCCCGATCGCCGCCTGCGCCGCCCGGATCGGGGACACCCCGCACACCCCGTCGTAGCCCATGCCTGGGATGTGCATGATCTCGCGTTTCGTCAGGCGGTGGACCTGCCCCCAGTCGTCAGTGACCCAGAAGATCTTCCCTGACGGATTGGCCTGGGTCGGCCGGTCCCTCTCGACGAGCACCCGATCGGGAGTGATCGGCCATAGCTCCCGGACCCGGCCGCCTTGGTCGCGCACCTTCTGCGAGAAGCTGTTGCCCCATAGGCAGCGGTGCACGTAGGTCAGCCGCCACATCTCCAGCGCCGTCAGCTCCGGGTGCGGGTTCTTCAGCAGTTGCGCCGGCTGCCGGTCGTGCGTGCCGTCGCGGTAGACGTGCAAGGGCAGCGCCGGCGGCACGCCCGAGATGAGAGCCGTGCACCGCCACACCGCGCTGAACGCGAGCGCACCCTTTTCCGTCACCCGCACGCCGGAGGCGGTGCGCGGGCCGCCCAGCCAGTCGAGCAGCGTCGCCGATGTCAGCGGCGCCGCCGGATTCTCCGGCGAGCGCAGCTCCGCCAGTCCGCGCAGGATCGTCACGGCTGCGCGCCCTTCGATGCCAGCCATGCCCGCACCAGCCGCTCCAGCCGGCCCGGAGCGACCGGGCCGGAGGCGCGCGTCTTACGCCCGCTGCGCACGTTCGCCACGATGAGCAGGCCGACACCAGCCACCAGCAGGGCCGCCGGCGGCCACACGAAGTAGGCGAAGGCGATCAGCAGGCCGAAGCCCAGCGCCTCGATCAGGTTGTCGGCCACGCGCTCCCCTCACCACAGGTTCGGGGCGCGCTGTTCCTCAAGCGCGCCATCCTCGATCGCCTGGCCGCGCGCCTCGTAGGCCAGGATCCCGGCCACGAAGTCGTCGATGAGCAGGCCGTGCTTCTTCTTCACCACGCGCAGGTAGTGCTCTGCCGCGGCGCCGCTGTCGTCCTCGCGGGCCGGTTTGCGCTTCCCTTTGGCCAAGGCCGCGTTCTTCGCGTGCCGGGTGGAGACCTCGTTGCCGTCGTGCGACAGCTCGCCGGCCTTCACCGCGGTGAGGAAGCGTTCGATGGCCTTGTCCATACGGGTGTCGACGTTGGTCGGGAACTCGACCACCCGGTTCGGGAACAGTGCGGCCCACGCGTCGAGGTAGTCCTGCCACCGGTACGGGTCGGCGTACAGGTACCAGACCTCGTAGGCGGCGAATGCGTCCTTAACGGCCTGATCAACCTCGCCGCGCGGCACCCGCCACTTCGGGTCGTCGTCGGGCTCCCAGATCTGCAGGTGGAACAGGCGTCCGTCCCGGATGCGGCAGACCCGCAGCGCGGTGGCGTCACGCGAGCGGGAGCCGTCGAAGCCGAGCGTCACCCGCTCGCCCGGCCGCAGCGGATCGTCCGACGATGCCAGCGCATCCCATCGCGCCGAGTTGACGGCGTCGCTCGCCCCGGCGGTGATCTCCTGCAGGAAGAACCGCCGGGCCTCGGCCTCGCCTGTCGCCGGGTTCTGGATGTCGCGCAGGATGCGTCGCTCCGACACCCAGCCGCCGCGGTGTCGGGACGAATCCCCGTACAGGTAGATGATCTCGCGCAGGACTTGTTCCTCGTCCTCCAGATCCACCTTGCGCCGCGGCGCCCGGTAGTCGATGTACACGTCCGGGGCTTTCGCCTCGTAGGTGAGCTGTGCCACCGACTTCTCAGTCGGATCCCACGGGTTCGTGATCTCCGACCACTGGCCGTTCATGCCGGCCACGTTCCGCTTCAGCACCCGCCCGAACGTGACGCCGCCCGTCGGCCCGGTCCCCACCAGCAGCCCCGACTCGGTGATGGACACGAACGTGAACCGGCCGCCCAGCCGGGCCCGGGCCGAGGCGGTCACCGGGTCGATCCACCCGATGCCCGGCAGCTTGATGCGCGTCTCGCCCACGTCCAGACCAGGTGTCGACGCCAGCGGCCCGTCCCTCAGCATCGTCACCAGCGGCCGGAAGGTGTTGTCCGTCTGATCTTCCGCCGTCGCGGCCACCGCCACCCACGGGGACGGGTGTGGGCGCCCCACCGGCTCGCCGCGGGCGTCCCAGCCGGCGAAGACCACCGGGCCGAGCGCGTGCGCGGCGCACCGGCACGCGTTGAACGGGTCCTTGCCCCACTTCTGCGGCCTCACCAGCATCGACCCCGAGTAGACGAGCGCGTCCGAGCCGTCGACGTCTCGCGCGTCCGGCCGCAGCCGGTAGGACCACAGCAGGTGGTTCCACATCTCCTCCGTCAGCAGGTACGGCTCGCCCATGAGCGGGCCGTCCGGCACGACGCAGTTGGCCTCGATCCACTCGCCCAGGGCGTACCCCAGCGTCGGGAATTCGCCGCGGACCTCAGGACCCCGCCACGGCACCCGGATCCACCGCCCGAAGTGTGCGACGGCGCTCCTCAGGTGCCTCGTCGCGCTTCTCCGCGACCTCGTCAGGCGCGATCTCCCACAGCATCAGCCGCATGCTCTTCGGCGTGAGGCCGAGCCGATCCTCCAGCGCCGTCGCCTGCGCCAGCAACGCCGGCGGCGCCTTCGGCTTCTCGCTCGACACCATCACCCGGCAGTAGCGGGCCACCGTGCGCGTCCACCCGAGCCGTTCCCATGCCACCGCCTGCGGCGTCGCCCACAACTGCGCCCAGGCCCGCTCCTCGGCAACCGTCTGCCGGCCCAGCGGCCACGGCGGAGGCTCGCCGGTGCGGCCAGACGCGGGCAGATAGACGGGCCCCACCCGAGGATTGCGGCGCTGCGGCGTCATCTTCGGAGGATTCGGCATTTTCGCACCCCCGGAGATCGCCGGAACCGTACAGAAAAAGAGCCGCCTGCGGACGGGGTCACCGATGGGTCGTGATCAACTTTCGCCTACCCCCTCTGACCTGCGCAAACGCCGACCTGTTTCGCGATCAGCGCTCTGACCTGCGCTTATGCCGCACCCTTGGCCGATCCGCAGCGCCTGCACTCAGGCTGATAGTTGGACGGGTCGTTCGTTCCGCCCTTGGAGCGGGCGACGATGTGCCCCGCGGTGATGGGGTTGTCCTCGCTGCTGTGCCGCCCGCAGTACACGCATGCTGCGTCGCTGTCCTTGTAGTGCTGCGACATACGTGCGTGTGCGCCTGACAGTCCGCGATCTGCGGTGGTGCCTCGTGCTGCGTACCGGGCATTGTCGGTACGGCGTTTGCAGGGTGGGCACCTGCTGCCGGGTGCGGGCGTGCCACAGTCCAGGCAGGGACGCAGCGGCACGGTGGGTCAGCTATCGATGAGGCCGGTCTGGGCGAGGGCCAGGAAGAACAGGCCGGCGCACAGCAGGACGGTGGGCCAGGCCCGCTGGATGCCTGCGACGACGGCGCCGGCGAGGAAGCATACGAGGGCGAGCAGGAGGAGGACGTCCACGGGACTCTCCGATGCGCTGGGCGAGATGTGGGCCCGGAAATGGCGAGGCCCGGCGCTTGGCCGGGCCGCTTCTCGGGGTGACGGGCCGAGGCCGTGGGGTGGCTGAGGCGACACGTCAGGTGAGTTACACCTGACTATGGGTCATCTGGGGCATCCGTGGCAAGCGTGTGTTGCCGCGTAACTTCGTGAGCTGGTCGAGCTCGGTCCGGCTCCACAGCAGGTTTCGGCCATCACGTTCCACCGTGATTCGGCCCTCGGCGTGCCAGCGGCGCAGCGTGCGGGCGGGGATCTTGTACATGTAGGCCGCTTCAGCGGTGCTGATCCTGGTGCTCATCTCCGCCCCGTCCTGCGGCGCCGACGCCGCGCGTACTCGCTCTTGATTGCGCTGCGTGCCCGCCGGTCGACGTCGGCAAGTTCCTGCATCAGCGGGGCGATCCGAGCTACCGTCTGCATGGTTTCACCCAGGTTGCGCATCGCCTGCTCGAACGCGGGTGTCATCTCTCTCACGAAGATCTGCAGCTGCTCGCCGAGCGTGCGCGCGGCTTGCTGGGCTTGCTCAGCCTCGATCTGCGGAATGGCCAAAGCGAAGGACTTGGGTGGTTCGGCAGTCCAGATCATGGAGTCACGGCTGCCGTGCCAGGTAATGACGTCGTCGATCTCGTCGAGGATGTCTCGCCTCTTCACGGCCGCCACTCCAGTCGATAGTCCGGGTGGTCCGCGTACGGCAGGGCGAGCGTTCGAAGGCTGTACATGCCTCTGCGGTCGTACGAGGTTGCCCGTGACCAGAGTCCCAGGAGCGCCCGCTTGGCTTCGACCTCGCGCTGCACGCGGGCCGGATCGTGGCGGGCGATGTGCTCGAGTTTGTCGTGTCGTTGGTTGGCGATGATGACCACATCTCGTTCAACGACAATGCCTATGTCGCTGACGACGCCTCTGGGAGTGACGTGCCAAAAGGCAGCTCGATCCGCCCACGCCACGGCCCGGGCGACCCGCTCGTCTTCGTCAAAGCGTGCCCGCAGGAACGCGATCAGGTCATCCATGGATGCCTACCTTCCGAGTCCCGGCGCGGACGGCGGCCACCCGCTCGTCGGCCGCCTGCTGGTCGATGTAGAAGCCAGGCGGCCACCACCGGACCCAGATCGTGGGCGCGAAGATCTCGACAAGCACCTGGGTGACCGTTTTCGCCTCGGACAGGAGTCGGTTCACCCTGCCATCCTTCCTCGCTGGTAGCGGCGCCCATATCGGTGCCACTGGGTCGTGTCCAAGCTGAGATCGCAGGTGTCGCAATACATTTCGGACGGCGTTGGGTCTCCGTCGCGGCGCACGGTCACCTTCACGATGCCGCCGCACGGCTCTCCGTCGATGTCCTCGATGCACGGCCCGAGCACGAGCGGGAGCCGGCCGGGGTCGATGACGCTGTAGGCGCGTCCCACGGTCTCGGCGAACACGTCTTTGAACGCTCCAGCGTCGGGGTGTGCGGCGATCCAGTCGAGGTGCCGTTCGAGCCACGCGCACTGGGTTGCCGGGTTGGGCGGTGGCCCGGTGATGCCTCTCTCGGTGGCGACGAGTGAGGTGATCCATCGCAGGTCGTGGCGTGCTTGTCCGAGCCAGTCGCCAGCGCGGGTGTTGTACGGCAGTGGCGGCGTGCGGCTGCCGGACACGGTGGGCCCGGACGTGTCTCGGGTGGCGGGGAGTTGGGCGAGGACGTCGGCGTGCAGTTCTGGCAGGTCACGGACGTGACGGCGGAGCGCGATCCGGCATCCGGGGCAGAGGTTGATGCCGTCGGCGGCGGCTCGCGGCCGGTCGGGGTCGTGCCGGTGGGTGGCGAGGCAGAGGGCGGGTGCTGTGGTGCGGCGGCTCACGTCCGGTTCGCCTCCCGCTGGTCGAGCTTGCGGACGTCGGCGACGAACCGCTGGAGCGCGCTCAGGAATGCCCCCTGCGTCGCCAGGTTGTCGCGGCCGCCGCGCATGTAGGCGGTGGGGTCGAGCAGGGGGGCGAGCGTCTCGTAGCGCCTGCAGAGCGCCTGCATCTGGTCGATGTCGATGCTGTCGGCGAGTTGCAGGAGGGTCCGGGTGACGGCGGCGAGGGCGTCGAGGGCGGTCGGGTAGGTGTTTTCATCGACGGCGATCTGGTCCATGGTTCCCCTCCGTGGTGCTGGTTCAGGTGCCGTCACCTGGAATGTTCGGTGGCTCTATCTGTGGTAGTCGGGGTTCTCGTGGTCGCGGACCCAGGCGACTACGACGCCTGGGCTGGTCTCGTCGGGTGGCGGGTCTGGGTCGGTCATCGGACGCGGGTTCGGATCTTGGGGCACTTGGTGCAGCGTTGGGTGATGACGCGGCCGATCCGCTCGATGGTGCGCCAACGGTGAATGTGGATCATCGGTCGTCACCTGCGCAGCATTCGGCGACCCAGCCGCCTATCCCGTCCGACCTGATCATGTCGTCCTGGCCGAACGGCTGACCGCACGCCGCGCACCATCCCGGCCAGGACGCGGACACGGCCGGACGGCGGCCGAGCGGGTTGAGGGCGGGCTCGTCGGGGATGCCCCGGCAGTGGGCGCACATGCTCTTGATCAGCTCGGTGAGGTCGCAGCGCTCCTCCATGCCCTCACTCCTCCACT
Source organism: Nonomuraea sp. NPDC050790 (assembly GCF_044456745.1). Taxonomy (NCBI): domain Bacteria; kingdom Bacillati; phylum Actinomycetota; class Actinomycetes; order Streptosporangiales; family Streptosporangiaceae; genus Nonomuraea; species Nonomuraea sp. NPDC050790. The sequence goes on from NZ_JBITGF010000007.1 coordinate 349,592, forward strand.
TCGTCCATGTCGAACGCGTTGCAGTGCGCGGCCGCCAGCTCGTACGGCATGGCGTGCTGGTTGATGGCGGCCAGGATCGACTCCAGGACGGCGGCCGTCGGCGCCGGGGTTCGGAAGGTGAGCGAGATGTTGACGTGCGGGTCGGTCATGACTCCTCCCGGAGTCTTCGCTCTCCTGCTGGAATCGCAGCCAGCATTCGCATGCGGGTGAGGTTCTCCTCGGTGTGGCCGTGGCCCCGGTACTTGCCGCAGCGGATACACGGCCCCCATCCGTCAAATTCGGTGATCGGGTGCTCGCAGACGCACGCATGGTGCGCGCCAGCGATGCTGGAGCAGTCCCAGTGGTAGAGGCCGCGCTCTCCCTGCCACCAGCGCGCCCGGCGGCCGCCCCATTGGTGGGAGACGTTCACGGAGTCGCCCTTTCGGGAGGGCCCACCGCACCACGTACAGCGGGTGAGTAGGCGGCGACGCAGCTCCTGCAGCGGGGAAACCTGGATCTTCCAGTGGTGGATGTGGAAGCGCCATGCGTGGTGGAATTTCCACTGCCAGTCGCCTTTCGCGTCCCGGTAGCGGGAGTGATGGCGGCAGACCTCGCCAGAGTCACGGCCGCCGGGCTCGCGATGCCAGACGGTGATCATGGACGGGAAGTAGTAGCAACGCCCAGCCAACGTCCAGAACGCCGACCGTCCGATGCTCCACCGGGCGTCGGTCATGGAGTGGAGTTGTCGTTGTGGCCAAGGGCGGCGGATCTCGAACGCCACGACCAATGGATCATGCATTATGAGCCTCCTATCCGTACTGATGATCGCCTTCTACAGGGACTACCGCTCTGGAGTTCGATAGCTTTGGCGCGAGGGTGCTCACAGACGGCCCTGAGAGCGCGTCTCGCGGGCGAACACCCCCGCCCTGGTGTCCTTGTATGGGTGCATCGGGAGAATCGCTCTCAGGGCCGCGCAGGCGGGTGTTCACGACAGGCCCTTCGTCGGCGACCACGCCATGTCCACGAAACGGCTGTAGTGGAGCTGGTGAGCCACCGTGATCGTGGCCGTGGGACCGTTCCGGTTCTTCGCCACGATCAGATCCGCCTCGCCGCTCCGAGCCGACTCGTTGTCGTTGGCGTCCTCCCGATGCAGCAGGATGATCACGTCGGCGTCCTGCTCGACAGCGCCGCTCTCGCGCAGGTCGGACGGCTGCGGGCGCTTGTCGGAGCGCTTCTCCGCCTCCCGGTTGAGCTGGGACAGCAGCACGATCGGCACCTCGAACTCGCCGGCCATGAGCTTCAGCCCGCGCGTCAGCAGCGCCACCTCCTGCTCGCGGTTCTGCGCCTTGGGCGGCGCCATGAGCTGCAGGTAGTCAACGACGACGATGCCGAGAGGGCCCTGGCGGGACAGGGTGCGGAGGGTGGCCCGCACGTGCTCCAGGCTGCAGTTGGACCGGTCGTCGATGATCAGCGGTGCGCCGGAGACGCGGGCGGCCGCATCCACTACCCGCTCCAGGTCCTGCTCGCTCACCTGGTTGGCGCGGATCGCGTGCAGGCCGACGCTCGCCTCGGCGCTGACCATGCGTTGCAGCACCTCGCGGCGGCGCATCTCCAGCGTGAACATGACCGCCAACTGGCCGTCGCGGATCGCCGCCTTGCGGATGGTGTCCACTGCGTACGTGGACTTGCCGACCGACGGACGCGCCCCAACGACGATGAGCTGGCCGGGCTGGTGGGCGGTCAGCAGGTGGGCCAGATCCTGGAACGGCGGCACCACGCCGGACGGTGCGGGCGGCGGGGTCTCCAGGTCGTCGAGGAGCGTGGCCATCTCGGCGGCGACGTCGCACTGGACGCGGTCGCCCGGCCGTACCGCGGCCTCGTCGAGCATCTTCCGGATCTGATCGGGGCCAAGGTCGTCGTCCCATCCGTCGGCCTCGGTGATCTGCTGGCCGCGGGCCAGAGCCAGGTTGATCCGGCGGCGCCGCCCGTCGGCCGCGACCAGTTTGGCGTGGTAGGTGACGCCGCCGGCCTTGGCCGCGTGCTGCATGAGCGTGTGCAGGTACGGCCCGCCGCCGACGCGCTCCAGGTTTCCCTCGGTGCGGAGCGTGCCGAGGACGGCGGCCGGATCGACGGGCTTGCCGTCATCGACGAGCGTCAGCGCCGCGGCGTAGACGATCCCGGCCATCGAGTAGAAGTCGGCCGCCTGGCAGATGTCGGCGGCATCCTCGGCCGCGGACTTGGCCTGGATGGCGGCGCCCGCCACGGCCATCTCGGAGGCCACGATGTCGGGGCCCGGCTGCCAGCCGCGCCCGGTCGCCTGCTCGCTCATGCGGCCCTCCGCCGGTCGGCGCCGGCCATCTGCACGATCGTGACGTGGTGCGCGAGACGGGACGCGGTGCGTTCACCCACCAGGCTGCGCAGGTCGAGCTGGTTGGACGTGATGATGGTGGGCCGGTGGCCCTCGTATCGGGGGTCGAGGGTCTCAGCCATGCCGTCGGAGTCCCAGTCGGAGATCCGCACCGAGCCGACGTCGTCGATGGCCAGGAGCCCGGCGGCGGACATCCGATCGAGCCCGGCCCGGTCCATGGGTGGAGTCAGCATGCGACGCAGCAGGGCGGCGGGCGTCACCTGGACGCGTCCCCGGAACCCCGCGCCGACGACACGCTCGGCGACAGCCCACAGCGACCAGGACTTGCCGACCCCGAGGTTGCCGACGATCACGAGGTTGCCGTACTCGCCGGCTGCGATTCGATCGGCCCATGCGGCGATGGCCGGGTGCAGTCGGCCGGGAGCGCGATACGCGGCAGGGCGGGCGGCTTGCAACCTGGCCAGCCGTTCGCGGGCCTGCTCGGCCAGCCACTGCTCGTAGGGGGTGCTCATAGGTTGACCTGCCCGTTTCTGATCTCGTCAGCGGTGGGGAGTTTGGCTCGGGATCCGGAGTTGGGGGCGAACCGTCCGCCGCCCGGGTCGGGCCCGGCGTTTATGCGCAGCAGCTCGCGGCCGAGGTCGGCGTAACCCTTGCGCCCGGCCTCGGAGGCGGCGGCCATGAGGCGGGCCGGGTCCTTGCCTTCGTCGATGAGCTGTTTGGCCTGTCTGCCAACCTGGCCGATGAGGCTGTTGGCGGGTCGGTCGCCGGTGCGGGCCTGTGCGGACTCGACCCATGCCGCGACGACGGCCTTGGCGTTGAGCGGTTCGTCGCCCGTTGTCCCCTCGTCCGGCGCGTCAGCGCCCGCCGGAGGCTGAATGGGAGTGGGAGTGGGAGAGAGGACCGTAGTACGTACATCTACCCACTCCCGGCGCGCGCCCGCGCGCGAGCCATCGCTTGCTATCGGTTTGCCATCGCTGGAATGGCTACCGGATGGCAAATTGCCATCCGCCGATGGCTCCGAGCCATTAGAACCCGATTCGGTTCTCGGAGTTTCGGAGTTGATCTCTCCGACGTCTTTTTTGCCATCCGGAGCCATCCGTTTGCTATCAGCTTTGCCATCGCTCCGATGGCTAAGGGATGGCAGATTGCCATCGGCTTTTCGCCCCCAGCGAGCCTCCGCGCCCTTCCTTCCGGCCTCCGCGCGTGCCTCGCTCACCTCCCTGCCCGGCAGGTAGTCGGCGAAGTCGTGGATCATCCATCCGCCGTCCGAGGTCGCGTCCCAGAGGCCGACCTCAACGAGCAGCGCCGCCATCTCGCGCGCCTCGGGCCCGAAGAAGCGCCGCGGGAGCGATGACGGGATGCGGCCCGGCACCTTGCCCTTCTTCCTGGTGTTCCGGTGCGCCCAGGTGAAGCACAGCGTCCACAAGCCGAGGGCCGCCGCCGCGCCCTTGAGATCCTCTATGTCGAGCAGCGCAAGAACCTTCGGGTGGTCGTCGAACGCGTCGTCAACGCGGCCCCATGCCATGTCGTGCTCCGTGGTGCTAGAGGTGGGTGCTGGGCGGGAGCTGGGCAGGTCTTCGGCGGCGCATCATCGCTTCCTCCGCCCGGGGACGTGGCCGACGTGGAATCCGCCGCAGTGCTTGCAGGCGTACGCCTTCAGCCAATTCGGGTTGGCGCCCTTCTCGATGAGCCTGCCGCGCGCCCGCTCGGCATCCTGGCGGCCAGCGTGGCGGCGCTTGCCGTCGCATTTGCGGCCCTTCGTGCTGGTCATGAAGCCTCGCTCAGCAGCGAGGTGTCGATGGCGAGGACGAGGCCGGGGCCGATGGTGACGAGCAGCCGCTGACCCTCGACGCACGCCCTGGCCGCCTCAGCCGCAGCCTCCGGAGCGAGGCCGGCGCGGGTGAGGCGCCGCATCAGGTCGGCGATCTGCAGCTCGGGCTGCGGCCAGACACGGGAGGTGCCGGACCCGCCGGCGTGGACAGGGCGCAGCCACCCGCGTCGGGTCCACCAGTCGAGCTTGCGGTAGGTGAGCCCCCGCTTGAGCACCTGGTCGAGGGTGAGCGCCGGCCTCACGCGATCACCTCGTCTCCGAAGAGAGTTGGATGGCCGTGAGGCCGCTCCGGTGGCGCGGGCAGGTCAAGGCCGCGCGCCCGTTCGCGGGGATCGCGCACTCGCCAGGCGGCTATCCGGCAGTAGTCCGCGGACAGGTCCACGCTGATGCCATGCCGGCCGTACAGATCGGCGATGAGCGCGGTGGTGCCGGTTCCGCCGAACGGATCGAGCACCGTCCCGCACGTCGGAGACCACCCCACCACGATCCGCCGGACCAGTGAGGGTGGGTACGCGGCGTCATGCCCGGTGGCCAGCTCGCTGGGGACGCGCAGAGGCTGTGTTGCGATTTCCCAGACGCTCCCGGGGATCGCGCCGAGGGGATGTGGGCCGGCGTATTGACCGGTTCGGGTTCTTGTGAGGTTTCGGTCGCGGGCGCCGAACGCGGTACCGCCGGCGACCCGCCGCGGAGCTCTGTGAGGCTCGCGAATCGCATCGGTGTCGGAGTAGTAGCGCTGCCTCAGGGTGAAGTGGAACACCTGCTCATGGGATCGGCGCGCCCGGTCGGTCACGGATTCCGGCATGGGCGAGGGCTTGGACCACACGATTTCGCTGCGCAGGATGAGCCCGAGTTGGTCAATGCAGCCGATCGCGTACCGCCATGGCAGTCCGATCAGGCTCTTCTCAGGCAGGTCCTTTGGTCGGATGTAGCGGGGACTGTCGGCACGCCAGGTGTAGCCGTCGGAGGACCCTCGCCAGGCGCCGCGGGTGCGGTTGGCGTACTTGTCGCCGAGGACGACGAACAGCGACCCCGAAGGCTTGAGTACGCGAACCCATTCGGCTGTGGCCTCCCACAGCGCCCCGAGGTAACCCCACGGCGTCGGCTCCGCGCCGATCTGTCCGGCGAGACTCCCGCCAGCGTCGCGGTAGTCGCGCAGTCCCCAGTACGGCGGACTGGTCACGATCAGGTCGACGCTGCCGTCGGGAAGGGGTAGCGCGCGGGCGTCGGCCCGGATGATGGCGGCCGTCATTGAGCGATCTCGCTGGTGTCGAAGAGCGCGGGGATGGCCATCTCATGCTCGGCGGTGCGCAGGTTCGCGACCGCGGTCTGCCAGTAGGAACTCTTCAGCTCGACGCCGACAAACCGGCGGCGCTGCTTGACCGCGACGTACCCTTCGGACCCGATCCCGGCGAACGGCGACAAGACCACCTCGCATGGGTTGGACCACAGCCGGATACAGCGTTCGATCAGGTCAAGTTGCAGCGGGCAGATGTGGCGTTCGTCGGCGTCCTCCTTGGCGACCCGGGTGTTGAGCGTGTGGGTCTCGCGGATGTCGTACCAGCACGATCGTGGCAGCGCGAGCCCGAGGTCCTGCATGGCCTCGATCGCTTCGGCGTCGCCGACGCTGGGCCAGATGGGGCGGGCCCACGCGATCCACTCATCGTTGGTGACGTCGGTCTTGACGGGGACGGGGTTGTCGCCGGGCGCCCGGAACAGCAGCACATAGTCGGCCAGCGCAGGGCGGAGGGCGGACGAGTCGCGGTCCTTGGTGACGAACATGAGCGCGTGTGCCTTCGTCCGGATGGCCTGCGCCTGCGGATCCTTGTCCACCGTGATCTCGCCGTGGAAGATCCATCCGGCGTTCTCGAACGCGGCGATGACCTGGCCCCGGAAGTCGGTGAGCCCGATCACGCCGTTGAGTGCCTTCTGCAGGGTGACCTGCTGGACGTGCACGCACGCCAGCCGACCCGGCGCGGTGACCCGGAGCTGTTCGCGGATAATGAAGGCGTAGTGCTCGAAGAACTCGGCCCGGTCCCGGCTGTTGGACAGGTCGCGCGGGCTGGGCGAGTAGTTGTAGAGCTGGGCGAACGGCGGCGAGCAGACGGACAGGCCGACGCTACCGCTCTCGATCTCGGCGAGGCGCTCGCACGCGTCTCCGAGCATGAGGTGCCAGCCCTCGCCGCGGGCGTCTTCGGTGACGTATCCGGGGTCGATGTCTGCGGTCACGAGGCGCTCCAGAGGGTTGAGGTGCGCATCTCGTCCACGAGCCCGCCGGTGATGGCGGCGGCTTCGAGTTCTTTGCGCGCGACGTTGGCGGCGATCTGGCCTTCGAGCTGGGACAGCACGATGTGGGCGTGGACGGGCCTGGTCTGGCCGTAGCGGTAGCAGCGGCGTATCGCCTGGTAGTACTGCTCGTAGGAGTCGTTGAGCCCGACGAAGATCATGCGGGCGCAGTGCTGCCAGTTGAGCCCGTACGCGGCGATTCCCGGCTTGGTGATCAGGCACCTGATCTGCCCGTCGGCGAATGCGAGCAGGTGCTCGGCCTTCTGTTCCGGCTTCATCGATCCGCGAACGTTAACGGCGCCTGGAATGAGCTTGGCCAGCAGGTCGGCCTCGCTGTTGAGTCCGCACCACAGCAGCCAGGGCTCGCCCGGCTCGGCGTGCACCAGCTCGGCGGCTCGGGTGCATCGCGCGTCCATGGTGGCCTTGCGCACCTTGGCCCGGCCGCCTACGCCTCCGAGGTCGGTGGCGAACAACTGCCCTTCCGGGACGACGTCAACCGGCAGCAGATGCGGGACCACGTCGAGCCCTGGCAGGTCATAGCCATCGTCCGGATACCCGAGGTCGGAGGGCCGCCGTACCGCGAGCGCCCACGAGGACATCCATCGGTACATGGGTCCGCGGGCGTGCCCCTTGACCCGCCACCCGGCCTGGTCGTGCACGAAGTATGTGCTGAGCATTTCCCGCCGGGTGGCCGCCCCGAGGAACTCGGCGTGGTTGGCTAGCTCGGCGACGTCGTTGGGCGCGGGCGTGGCGGTGCACGCCAGTCGCTGGGGCACCGCAGCGAACTCGGCGATCAATCTGTCGCGCGTCTTAGACGTGAAGTCCTTGAGGATCGATGACTCGTCGAGGACGACGGCGCCGAAGCCGCCAGCGTCGAAATGCGGGGTCATCTCGTAGTTGGTGACCCAGATGCCAGGCCCGGCCGCGTCGTTCTCGGAGCGCACATACCGTGCGGAGACGCCGAGCTTGGCGGCCTCCCGCACGGTCTGCTGGCACACCGCGAGCGGCGCGACGATGAGAGTACGGTCGGCGGACAGCCGCGCCCACTCCACCTGTATGAACGTCTTCCCGAGCCCGGTGTCGGCCCAGACCGCCGACCGGCCGACGCGCACCGCCCACGCGACGATGCGCCGCTGCCACTCGTGCAGCATCGGGTGGATGTCGCCCAGGTTCACCACCGGACCGTGTGCGCCTACGCGCTGCTTCTTGCCGGCCAGGAAGTCGGCGTAGGTGACGGTCATGACTGCCTCAGCGGCAGGGTGAGGTAGCGGTACTCCGGATCGTCGCCACCGATCAGCACCCGGCCGTGGCTTTCGGGCATCGAGATGGTGACCACGTCGCCGGCGACGCCGTGAACCCCGTCCAGGAGGAATGCAGGCAGGAATGCGACGGTGACCTCGTCCGCGCCGTCGAGGATGCACGCCACGGCCTCGCTGCCCCGGCCGAGGTCGCCGCCGCCCGCCGACACCTCCACCTGGCCTGTCGTGAACGCCAGTCGTACGGGGGTGTTCCGCTCGGCGACCAGCGCCACCCGCTTGATCGCTTCGACCAGCGGGGCCACGTCCACGCGGGCGGTGATCGGCGCGGTGACGTTGGCGAGGTTGGCCCGGTAGTTGACGAACTCGGAGTCGAGCAGCCGCACGATGATCTGCCGACCGGCGGAGGTGAGGGCGAACTGGCTGCTGTCGGCGCCGATGCCGACGGGCCCGTCGGCGAAGCCCTTCCCGACGTCTTTCAGCGCTTTGGCTGGGACGAGCACCCCGATGTCGGCCGTGTGGGCGGTGGGTTGCCACGGCAGTGCGCGGGCGGCCAGCCGGTAGCGGTCGGTGGCGGCCATCTCGATGCCGTCGGCGTCTAGGTCGATCCGGACGCCGGTGAGCATGATGAGCGTCTCGTCCGGGGATGCGGCGGGAACCACCTGGGCGAGTGCGGCCCGCAGCAGGGCGGCATCCACCTGCCCGAGGGTGGCGGGCGGCTCGGGGAGCGCCGGGTAGTCCTCGACGGGCATGGTGGTCAGCCCGAACTCGGCGGGCCCGCAGCGCAGTTCGACCTCGGCGCCGGACGTGGACAGCTCGACGGGTTTGTCGGGGAGGCTGGCCACGATCTGGGCGAGGAGGCGCCCGCTGACGAGGATGCGGCCGGGCTCGGCGACGTCCGCCTGCACGGTGGCTTTGGCGGAGAGGTCGTAGTCGAACGCGCCGATGGTGAGCGTGCCATCGGGGTCGGCGTCGAGGAGGAGGCCGGCGAGGACGGGGATGGTGGGCCGCTGGGGCAGGGTGCGCGCGGCCCATGCGACGGCGTCGGCGAACACGCTGGCGGGCAGGGTGAGTTTCATCGGCGCGCCTCCAAGGCGAACAGCTCCAGTTGGTCGGAGAGGGGGGAGGGTGCGGGCTGTGAGGGGCGAAGCAGCGGGGTGATCGTGAAGGCGGGAGCGCAGAAGTGCTCGCGAGTCCATTTCCAGGCGGCCGCCTCGTCGTGTGGTCCGCGTTCTTCTCGGGAGAGGGACGCGCCGCAGGAGTCGCACTCTGCGTCCCAGGAGAAGCAGGCCGGGCACAGGTTGCTCGCCGCCGTGGCGAGGTTGAACCATCCAGTGCCTTCGGTAGCCGTGACGTCGGCGGCGAGGATGAGGCAGTCGGCCTTGACGTGGTCGCCGTTACGACCACGCCACCAGGGACGGATCAGGTCTCTCATGTCGTTGATGTGCGTCATGCCGCCGCCTTCCTGGTCAGGTCTCGGCGCTCGTGGGGGGTTGTGCCGCCCCAGATGCCGTGCTCGTACTCCTCGATGTCGAGCGCGTACCGGAGGCACGCCGCGGCGACGGGGCAGCGTCCGCACGCGCCCTTCGCTTCCTCGACCTGCCTGGCGTGTGACGGGCCGTAGGAGGCGGGAAAGAACAGCTCGGGGTCGTCACGGCACTCGGTGTCGACCTGGACTGGCTTGGGCCCCCGGTCGGCTGGTGCCGGCGTCGGCACGGCCTTGGGAACTGGCGCGTCGACCTGAAACGCCTTGTCGGCGTGGCGACCGCTGCCCAGGCAGCGGGTGGTGTCGTCGAGCCGCATCCCGGGGCGGGGTGTGTGCGATACGAGAGTGCGGTCGCGCCGAAGCGCGATACTCGGCCTCCCGCACGTACGGCACGCGCCGTGCGGTTTGCGCCGGTTGCCCAGGGCGGTGTACCGGGTGACGAGCGCCTGCTCGCTGATCCCGAGCATGTCGAGCACCGTCTGCAGGTCGTCGTCGGAGGCGCCGAGTCGAGCCGCGGCGGCGGTGAGCCGCTTGCGCGTGGATTCCCGCTGTGAGGGGGTGGATTCCTCGATGACCTGAGGTGCGCCGCGAGCGAAGTAGCTTCCCGTGCGCCTCGCGCCCGCGTTCTTCTGCGTGAGCATGTCCGTGTGGACGCGCTCCTTCTGGAGGATCCATTCGGCGTCGTGGTCGCGGCTGCTGTACCGTCCCTCGTTCATGCGCCACGCTCCTCGGCGTGAAGCGCGGGCCGGAGTCGGCCGCCGATCCATTGCCCGACGGCAGGGCTGACGGCGTTACCGAAGCCGTCGACCTGGTCGCGTGCGGAGCCCCAGACTTTGAAGGTGCCCTGATGGCCGGGGAAGCCGACGTTGAAGCCGCAGCCCTCACCGATCTCATACGGGAACATCATGCGGAGGAAGCAGTCCTCCAGCGGCAGGTTCGCGAGGACGTAGCGCCATCCGGCTTGCGGTGCGGTCCCGGTCGCGGTGAGCAGGCCGGGGATCTGGTCGGTGGTAACGGTCGGCATGGCTTCGAGGTGGGACGTGGGGACGGTGTTCTTGCGGAAGGGGAGGACTCCGGCCGAGAGAAGCGCCAGCGTCTCCGAGCCGCCCTGCGTCGGGAGCGCCTCGTCCACCCCGCGCGGTGCACCCTGGAAGTTGTCCACGGCGGCGAGCAGCACGGCCTTCTCGTGCGTGCTGGTGATCGTGTCCATCGGCTGGGTGATGTGCTTGCCGTCGCCGTTGTGCCGGTGGGCCACCATCACCTGACCGGTCAGGGCGACCGGGGGTGTGAACAGCGCCTGCGTGTTGGTCGCGGTCTGGGACGGCAGCGGCTCGCCCAGGGTGCGGGTACGGCAGTCGGATCCGGGACGCTCGTAGGTGTTGCCCACGGCGGCGATCACCGCGCCCGTGGAGAGGATCGCGGTCTCCTGTTGGCTGGTCTGCGTCACGAGCGGCTGCCACGGATGCCGCTCGGACCCCCGCTCCGCTTTCGCTGGCATGAGCACGGCGGGGAAGTCAGCGAACCTCTGCCTGCACCGCTCGGCGCGAGCCATGGTGGACGGTGCAAGCGGGCTGAGGACGCTCTGGCCTGTCACCTTGTCCGTGAACTCCCGGAGCGGCCGGTCGCCGATCCGGGTGCCGAGGTTGGACAGGTCAAGGGCGTTGATCGACGGCGCGCATGGGGGGATTACCACTCGCCGGCAGGAGGGACACCGGTACTCGTACTGCTTGCCGTACCGGACGCTGCCGGTTGGCGGAATCCCGGTCCGCCAAGTCCAGCGGGCTTGCACGATGGTGCCGCAGCCCGAGCACCACGATTCGGGCCGGTGGTCGAGGTCCGGGGTGGGCAGGCGCTCATCCCAGAAGATGGCGTAGAACCGGTCGCGCGACTGCGGGACGCCGAAGAACATGCTGTTGAGGTAGAGCACGCGATGCTTGTAACCCAGGACCCCGAACTGCTTGAGCCACCAGCGGTAGGTGCTGCCGTCGCCGTACTTCTTGCCTGGCACCGCCGGCCCCCACGAGGTCAGCTCGGTGGTGCACTCGACGAGGATCATCCGCGGGTGATGCTGTGCGGCGTAGTGAAGGACGCAGTTCGCTGTGGCGCGGTCGCGCTCGGACCTGGTGACGCGTTCCTCGAACTCGGGGTCGTCGAGGTCGAACAGCGACATGCGCCGCTCGTACGCCTTCTTGGTGTTGGCCTGCGAGTGGTTCACGCAGCTCACGCCAGCAACCAAGAGATCAGCCGCAGGCAGGTCCCTGGCGGAGTGGTAGTCGGACGCCTCCGGGTCGACCAGGTCTGCGATCCAATGTTCGGCGTGGGGGTGGTTGGCCTCGTGGACTTCGACCTTGTAGGCGTTGTGGTTCGCGGCCATGATCGTGGTGAAGCCGGCGAGTTCGATGCCCTGGGTCAGACCGCCGAAGCCGGAGAACAGGTCCACGGCAACGAGGTCGTCGTGGCGGAACCGGCGTCGGCGTACGGCGGGCCGAAAGGCCGCAACGCGGCGCTGTTGCGAAGGTCGGCGACTCACCGGGTCTCCTTCCGGCCGTGTCCTTGCCAGCCGATGTGGGCGGTAGCCCAGGCCCCGAACAGGGCGATCCCGGCGGCGCTGATGGCTCGGCGGCGCCGGAGTTGCGCGGTGAGGGTGCCGTGGCCGGGGGCGCGTACGAGCGCGATGGCCTCGATGGCGGCGAAGCTGCCGAGGACGCCAGCGGCCCAGCACGCCCACGCCCGCGGGTAGAGGTTGGTGGCCGTCGTGCCCGAGGGAAGCGCGGGCACGACGGCGGCGGCGCGGCGGGTCACGGCGCGTCCCGGTCAATGAGCGTGTCGGCGTGGGCGAGGGCGGCGTCGAGCCCGTGGGCGTCTTCGTCGCTGGCGGCCTCGACGAGCCATTCGAGGGCGTCGGTGATGGCCGCGTGCCGGTTGACGAAGTAGTTCCGGGTGATCGCCCAGGTGAGCGCGGAGGGGCCGCCCACGAGGAGGAGCACGACCAGCAGAGACAGGTCAGGCATCGCTGGCCACCGCCCCCCGGGCGGCCTTCGCCAGGTCGTACCTCGTGATGGCCCAGACGATCGCGTGGCAGGCCCACAGAAACGACCAGTCCCAGTCGCGGAGGTCCCACTCCTGCCAGTCCTCGAATCGGAACTCGTGGCCGCTCTCCGGCTTGAAGTTGAACTCGTCCAGTCCACGCAGTGCGTCGTCCTCGCCCTGCGTTCCGAAGCCTGGCCAATCGTCGAAGAAGTGCTCGTGAACCGCCTTGCGCAGGTCGCGCATGTGGTCGCGGGCGGCCTTCCGGCAGGGCTTGGCTAGCTCCGGGGGCAGGAGATTGACGTCGTCCAGTCCGAGACCCCACGCCGTTTCGGCGAGCCGGTTGTGCAGGAAGGTCTCGTACTCCTCCTGGAGCGCGTCCCTGATGTGCTTGCGCAGGGCGTCCTCGGAGTACGTCTGGACGGATCGGCGCCCTTCGGGCAGCTTCTCCGCCCAGTAGTGCGGGTTGATCGAACCGTCAACGCGCATGCGGAAGAACTCGAACATGTCGGTCGTGCGCGAGAACACGTACGCGGCGTTGAGGTCGCCTCGGATGGCGAGGCTCCCGGGCCAGGTGACGATGTCGAACCAGTAGAAACCGTGCCTGCCTCTGGCGCGCAGGTGTCGGTACAGGCCGTCGTCGTGCAGCATGACCAGCTTGTGGAGGCGGGTCTCGCGGGCGAACCGCTGGGCGATGTCCTGGCTCATGACGCGGTCTCCCTGCTCTTCGCGCGGCGGTTGATGATGGCGGCGCGGTTGGCCTTCCGGATGGCGTCCTGGAGCTGGCCGGGGATGGCGCACAGCTCCGCGATGGTGAACGTGTCCTGCTCGCCGTCGGGCGCGAGGACCATCACCTCGGGCGGCGGCCTGCGCGGCTCCCAGGTGCGGCGTCCGCAGCGCTCGGCGGCGTCCTCGATGGTGTAGCGGCCGGCCTCCAGCCAGTTGGTGGTGTAGCCGCCGCTCTGGCCCCAGTAGGCGTGGTGCTGGTTTGACCAGACGAGGTAGGTGCTCATGATGCGAGCACCTCCTGGACCGCGCCGGCCTGCTGCGACCTGCATAGACCGCACCGGAAGGAGCCGTCAGAGAGACGGGCCCAGTCGCCGCACCCCTCCAGCTCGGCTACGGCTTCATCGAGCGAATCGAAGTGGTAGGCGGTGCCGCCGTCGAAGGTGTCGCCGCATTGGCCGCACTTCACGACCACGCAGGTGTGGCCGAGTCGGCGCGGTGTCCAGCCTGCGCTGACGAGCCTGCTCGCTCGTTCGCGAGCTTTGTTGTCGGTCTCGAAGTGGGTGATGGCCGGCCAGTCGCCACTGAAGAGTGACCCGTCGGGGCGTTCGAGGATCCAGCAGTTCCCGCTCATGAGAGCACCCCCAGTGCGGCGTCGCACAGCTCGCCGACCACGGTGGCCTGGTCGCGCTCGTCGGACCAGGCGCCGAGCGAGTCGGCGTACGTCTCGTCGTGGTCGAGGCCGAACCAGTCGATGAGCATGTCGGCGGTGTCGAGGACGAGCCGCCACCCGCCGGTCGCGTCCAGGTCGTCCTCCCACGCGTGCGGGTCGAAGCCGCCCGCGATGGCGACGGCGCCCAGCGCGTCCACGGGCGCCTCGCGCGGCGGCAGGCCCGAGGACTCGTCGTAGTAGTTGCCGTGGGCCTTGCCCTGCCGCTCGATGACGTCGGCGGCGGCCAGCGCGAGGGCGGCCGGGGTGAGCGTTAGTTCGATCGTCTGTGTGGTCATGGCCGGTCTCCGTGAGACGTGGGATCGGGGGAAGGACTCGACGCGGCGGCGAGGCGCTCGTTCCCGACGCGGTTGATCATCCGCATGATTGGCTCGTCGTCACCGACCTCGTTCGTCACCAGCACCTCGCTCTGCCGGGACTGCTGGATCTCGTACTTGATCTGCTTGAGGCGGGGGATGCTGGTGCGCGGGTCGTGGATCTCCTCCACGTAGTCGCCCGCGCGGCGGACGGGGGCCTCGCCACGCTCGACGTGGGCCGCGTCCGGGTCCGGGTCTCGGGTAGGTACGAGCCCCGCGTGGTAAAGAAGCGTGCGCAGGGCGACCGCCTGAGCCTTCGCGGTGCCCTTGTCGCCGGTGTCGAGCGACTCACCGGCGGCCTGCACTTCCAGGTAGTCGCCTTCCGGCCCGTAAATCCGATAGGTGACGAGGACCGTGCACTCGCGGGTCGGCTTGTCGCGGGACGTCTTGGTGTCCCGATAGGACGCGTCGACGCGGTACGGCAGGACGAGCACGCCGTGCGCGCGGCAGGCGGGCCCGAAGACGTTGAGCGCGTCGTCGACTCCCCGGTACTTGAAGCGCGGACCCTCGGTCATGTCGTGGTCCTTGACGACGCCGCGAACCTCGCCCATCACGTTGGCCCAGGCCACCTGGACGGGCACCTTGGCGGGGCCGCCCTCAGGCACCGGGATGTTGATGTCGGGCAGGGGCTCCGGCCGTACGGATGCGGCCGGGCGTACGTCGTCGGTAGGGGGCTGGTCGCCTTCGTCGGGCCGGGCCATGGCGGCGGCCTTGTCTGCGAGGCTCATGAGATCGCCTCCGTCAGTCGGTGCTGCTTGGCGATGTGCAGGCGGACGCCGGCCCGGTCCTCCACGCATGCGGCGTAGGCCGCCGGGAACTCCTCGGCCAGGCGCTCCAGGTCGGGTACCGCGCGGTTCGACGGGTTCAGGCCGTACGCGTAGTCGTTGCCGAACGAGCCCATCTGGGCGCCGCCGAGCAACTCGACGAGCCGGGCTTTCGCGTGCTCCTTCTCGGCCTTGGCCGCCTTCTCACGGAGGCGCGCGTCCTCGTAGTCGAGCAGCACCTCGTAGGCGTCGGTGCCGTCGAGGTCGGCCACCCCGTCGCGGTCCGGGTGGAGCCGGTCCCACAGGTCGAGCAGCCGCTCGGGGTCGCCCGTCGCCGGCGGCGGGGTGCGGTCCTGGACGCGCTGCCACATCTGCCTGGCCACGGTGACGATGTCGGCGAGCAACTGCTCGTTGCCGGGCCGCCGGATCACGTGCTGCCGGTAGTCGTTTCCGCCGATGAGCACGGCGGTGTGGATGTGGTCGTAGCCGGTGACGGCGATCTGCCACAGCGTCTGCGCGAGCACGTCGTCCGGTACGGCGCGGCGCCAGCGGGATGCCGCCCACGCTGAACGGTGCTTGACCTCCAGGGCGCACCGCTCGCGGGTGGCCGGCGTGAGCGGGCACTCGGCGACCTGCCGGTCGAGCGTGCACATCATCCACGGCTCGTCCATGTGCGCGACCAGGCCGATTCGGCGGCCGACGGACCGGTTGCGGCGGTACCACTCGCGGGCGATTGTCTCCTCGTGGAGCGTTCCCCACAGGCCGGGCTCGCCGAGGTCGTCCTCGGGCAGTTCGCCGAGCTTGCCGTAGTAGATGTGGGAGGGGGTCTTGTATCCGACGTCCAGGCAGTCGGGCACGTCAGAGCTGCCGATGCCGCTGCGGCGCGCGGTCAGCCACGAGTCGCGGTCGGCGGTGGCGGGGAGGACGAGGCGGGCGGTCGGCGTGACTCGGCGCCCGTGCGCGGCAGCGACCGTCATGACCGCTCCAAGGTGTCGAGCACCGGGGTGACGATGCGGTTCATCTCCGCCACAAGCACCTCGACGTATGAATGGGCCAGCGACACCAGGTCGGCGGTAGGTTCAGACCCCAGCGGAGGGAGCGACTGAGTGGGCAGCGGGAACGCCAGGGCGGCGCTGGCCATCAGGAAGTGCTGACCTCGGCTGATCTCCTGGCCGCTGGGGTCGAGGTAGCGGACGCCGTCGGATCCCCACAGCGCTTCGGTGGGCCAGTCGCGCCACCACGTGTCTCCGGTGCGCCATTCGCGGGAGGCGGCCAGCGGCTGCGGCCAGGACGTGACCAGCGAGGCGGTGCCGACCAGCGAGCCGTCCCAGTCGTTGACCTCGACACCGGCAGAGAGCAGCCGCGGGTGGTGGCGAACGTAGCCAGGGGCCATGATCGGTCCGGTTGCGACCCGCCACGCGGTGGCCGCGAAACGAGCCGGTCGTGACTCATCCCAGTCCCATGCCTCGCGGAATTGTTCGGCGCGGTCGCGCACGTAGTACCCGTACCGGGATCGTCCGTCGCTCGCCCTGTCCCGGTCGTAGTCGGCGTCGATCAAGAATGCCTGTGCACCGTGGAGGCTCATGCCGTCGCCGCCTCTCGCCGTACCGAGGCCAGCCAGTCGGCGACGCGCACGCACTGCACGGTGTCGCCCCCAGCGACCTCGATCGAGCCGATGCGGGGCGTGCCGTTGGTGATCGGCTCGGCGGAGACCCACACGAACACGAATTGGCCGGGCGCCGAGCGGTAGGTGTGGCGGACGCGGACGAGTTGCTCGTCGGTCTGGATGAGGTGGCGGTCCCGGATCGCGGCGGCGTCCACGGGGATGGTGGGCAGCTGGGCCTTCACGTCCTGCACCCTTCGTAGTGGCGGACCGGCAGGGGACCAGTTGGGACGGCGCCACACCTGACACAGGGAATGTGAGCAGTGCGCTCGTGCTCTCCGAGCGGGACTGCGAAGTCCTTGAACCCACACCCGAACCCGAAAACGCAAATCGACTGTCCGGGACGGGAGCCCCAATCACGCATGCCCTTTGTGAACTCGCCGGTCAGGGTGGTCGATAGATCCAGGTGAACGCTCATGTGCAGCGTCTTGAGGCGCAGGGTGTCGGCATGGTCGCCCTGCTCGCCTGTGACGTAGGCCCCCAGATTCGCCGCCCACGCCACGAGAACGTCCCGCCGGTCCGAGATGGCGCGGATCTCGTAGGGAGACAGCGACGCGGTCAAGCTGATGAGGGGGTACCAGGGCGGATTGCCTTCGATGACGCTCCAACGCCACGGCTGTGTCAGCGGACGCCGGGAGAGGTCGACGAGGGCCAGCCCGGCCAGCTCAAACAGTCTGGATCGGTTCGAGGAGACGGCGATGTCGTCGGTGGGCAGCGCGGTCATGCGCCACCGCCCGCCTGGAGGACGATGGCGCGCGCCTCCTGGATGACGTCCTCGTACATGTCGACGTGGCCGCACGCGTTGTCCCAGACGTCCACGATGTACGGATGGTCGTTGACGGCGGCCTGGTGCTCGCGCACCTCGCCGCGGGGGCCGCCGCACACGGTGCAGATGGCCGGGACCGTGATGGTGACGACCTGGGGCTTGAACGTCGCGTCCTGCCAGTGCTCGGCGAGGCTGTCGCGGACCCTGACGGTCATGGTGGCGCCGGCGGGGATGCCGGTCGGGCGCTCCATCAGGCACCTTCGTGGTCGTCGTGAACGATCGTCAGAGCCACGACTTCGGCGGCCTGCCCGATCAGGCGTCCGGCCACGGCGGGGGCCTCCGAGATGGGCATCTGCGGCCAGGCAGCGCGGATCGCCGCCTGGAGCGCGGAGAGCAGTAGGTCGCCGCCGGGCTGGCCGCGGTGCTCCAGGTAGTTCGCGGCCAGCGTGCTGAGCGCGCGGTGCAGCGGCTCGTCGGTCTGCTGGTTGACGTGGTCTGCGAGGATGGTCATGTTCGCGTCCGTTCGTGAGATGGATGCGGAGTTGCGGGGCTCGGCCGAGGCAGAAGGGGCCGGGCCTCGCGGGTTGTCAGGCGACGGCGGACGTCGCGGGCTGTGCGGACGTCTGCTCCTCCGGCTGCTGCAGACGGAGCACGGCGAGGATCGCGGCCTTGGGCACCTTGTACTGGTTGCCGACGGGCAAGACCGGACAAGGGAACTCGCCCGCGCGGGCGAGTTCGTGCGCCTTGGTACGACCGATGCCGATGGCCAGGCCCGCGGTCTTGATATCGACCGAAGCGGGCAGGGCGAGGACCTCCTCGACGGACAGTGCCTTGTCCTTTCGCACCGGTGGGGTCACTTCGAGATCGACCTCGAACAGGTCGCGGATCTCGGCCGCGAGGGCCGGGCTCGCGAAGAGCAGCAGCAGCCCGATGACGTAGGCGCCGGACGGTTCGCGGGTGCCGTGGAGGACGCGGTGGTGGGTGGTGATGGGGACGCCGATTGCGCGGGCCTGGGCGCTTTGGGAGCCGAGTTCGGGATTTCGGCTGATGCGGTTCTCGAACTCTTCGAGGCGCAACTGGACTCGCGCCATTGGAGCCTCCTGATGTCTGAAGAGCGATCTCTATGCTGTGTAGCACAAGCAACGTAACTCCATGCTGTGCGTCATAGCAATAGGTGTTTCATGATTTTTCTTCAGCAAACTTGGGGCCCCACGTGGGTAAACATCTCCAGTCAGGTTTTGCTGCACAGCAAGGGGCCTATTCGGGTTCTGATCACCGCGATATCATCTGTGCTCGTGGGCAAAACACCTGGTCAGCTTGGGGTTTGGCTGCGAGGTGAGCTAACCCGCCGCGGCTACAACGTGCAGCGCGGAGGACAGTCGCAGCTCGCTCGCGAAGCCGACATCGACGTATCGATCATCAATCGCGTGCTCAACGAGGACCGTGGCGTCGAGATCGCCATCCTCCGCAAGATGGGGCACGCCCTCGGCTACTCGCTCGGCGAGATGCTCGTCCACGCCGGCATGGCCGCGCCGGACGAACTTCCCGTAAGGACCGCAGCCGAGCAGGCGGCGGCCGAGCCGCCGAAGCCGCGCAAGTACCCCGACGAGGCTGAACAGCTCATCTGGGAGATCGACGTGCTGTCGCCCGTCATCCGCGAGCAGTTGATCGGCGTCCTACGCGCCACACGCATGGCTGTAGACGAGGCGACTGGGCATGGGCAGTCGGGCGTGGTGCGCCAGTTCCCAAGCCGCAACAACGGCGGGTAGCCGGAACTAAGTTGCGGCTCGCCCCGGTTTGCGGCGATATCCCGTGGTCGGGCTGCACTTCGGCCGGAAAGTACTAGGTCACAATCCGGCAACGCCTCTGGCCGATACGCCCATTCGGGATGAGTGTGGACGGACATACCCGCGTGGGGGGCGGGCGGTACGAAAGTGCACGTCTGCGCCAAAGGCGCCGCAGGGGGTGGTTCCGATCGCCGAACACTTTGACGACCCCGAGATCGAAGCGGTCCTGATCCAGAAGGTCTTAAGCGCCATCGAGGTCACGCTCGCCCGGCATGAAGCGGTCGCGAGTGCTCAAGAGAGCAGCGAATTCCTGCAACGGCGGAACCAGGAACTGGTCGCTCAACTCGAACTGGCCTACACGACGATGGCACGGATGAGTCGCAACCGGACGGAGGAGCGGGACTTCGTCGACGACTCCACGACGCCCATCGAGATCCGGCATGCGATGCGGTCCCGTGCGAGCCGGGCACAACGCGTACGCAAGGTCATCGGAGGACGCGAGCGCGTCTTCATGGTCCCTGCACGCGGGGACCAGTATGACCCGCGTGAGGCCCGGGATTTATGGCATTTCCTGCGGGATCGGTACGGTGAGGGCCAGTCGTGATGCCACCTTTCGAGGTCCGGCCCGTCAAGGACCTGCACGTGCCCGCGATCGCCTACGAGGAGGACGGCGTCGTCATCGTGGAGGTCGACGCCGACCTCCACGGTCGCGCACGGACCCGGGCCATCATGGACGTCCTGGCGCCGTGGCGTCGCGGGCTCGCGGCGTTCCTGCCGCTGCCGCTGCTGCTGCTCTTGCACAACCACCCGCGTGCGGTCGCGGCGGTGAGCACCGCCGGCGTGGCCGTGGCGGGCGGGGCAGTCATCGCGCTCACCGCCCCGCTGGAGCGTGACACCCCTCCCGTCCCGCCGGTCGGCGCGCTGCCCACGGTCAGCGTCACCGCCACCACCGCGGAGCCATCACCCACCGCGACTCCGGCCCGCACGCGCACCCGCAGCTCGCCGCCCGCCGTACACGCCGGACGGACGCCGAGCCCCTTGGCGCCCACCGCCACCGTGCCGGCGCAGCGGAGGACGTCTCCGCCGCCACCGCCCACGAGACGGCCTACCGCGCGGTCCACCACGACTGCCCCGGCCAGCCCGGAGGAGGAGGTCGTGCCGAGCGCCCGCGGTACCGGGCCGCCGGCGCCACCCCCGCGTACCAGCGCCGCCCCCGCGCCGTCACCTACAGTGGAGGCGCCCCCGACCGAGCCGAGTCCCGAGCCGCCGCCGGCGGCCGCCGCGGAGTGCGACGGCCTCGTGCACGTGGATGTGGACCCGCTGCTCGACGTCTGCCTCCTCTAGCCCCGGAGAGCGCATGAACGGCAACGGATTCAAGCGCTGCAAGTGCCGCGACGAGCATGGGCGCGAACTGGGCGCCCGATGCCCGAAACTACGCCGGGCGAACGGGTCGTGGAATCCGAACCACGGCTCGTGGTATGGCAAGGCCGAGGTCGCGCCAGGACCGGACGGGAAGCGCATCCACCTGCGGTTAGGTGGGTTCGCAACTGAGGCGGAGCTGAACGCGTACTACGACACGGCGGGGGACCTCCTCTCCGTCCCGGACGCCGGGCCCGACGGGCACGAGGCTCGGCTGGAGATCCTTGACATGATCCGGGCGGCGCACAGGAAGAAGGCGCCGCTTCCTGAGTTCGAGGAACTCCACCGTAAGTTTCAAGCTGGTCAGCCTCTCCGGTCGATGACCTTCGGGGAGTACTGGGCGAAGTGGAGAGCCCGACGCGAGCGGCTGAAGGACATCAGGGAGTCCACGCTGATCGGCTACATCGGCCACCACGACAAACACTTCGGGGAGATACTCGACCCTGTGCGGCTCGACCGCCTGTACGCACCCGCCGTGGAACAGGTCTTCGAGCGGATCGAGGAGAAGAACGCGGCGCTCCTCGAAGCCCGGCAGTCGGACGATCCGGAAGTGCGCAGGTCGGTCCGGGGCCAACGACCTACAGGTCCAACGACCAAGCAGCGCATCCGGGCCACGATCCGGACGGTGTTGAGTAGCGCGCAGCGCGAGCATCTCGTCACGTTCAACGCGGCCGAACTGGTGTCGCTGGAGTCGGCGCCGCGGCCAACGGGATTGGTGTGGACCAAGCCGCGCGTGGAGGCGTTCAATGACGCGTTCAAGGCGCGGCTGGCGGCGGTACGCAAAGCCCCGGACCTGCCCTCGGTGTCGGCGGTCAGCGTGTGGACCGCGAAGGATCTGCGACCATCCCCGGTCATGGTGTGGACGCCGGTGCAACTCGGCGCATTCCTTGATCATGCGGCGTCGGATCGGCTGTACGCGCTGTTCCACCTGGTGGCGTTCCGGGGCTTGCGCCGCGGCGAGGCGTGCGGCGCGCGCTGGGTGGACTTCGATTGGGAGGAGGGGGTGCTCTCCGTCGAGAAGCAGCTCACCCTCGTGCGCCGAAAAGTAACCGAGGGCGAGCCCAAGACGCAGTCGTCCGTCGCCCAGGTCGCGCTCGACGTCACCAGCATGAAGCTGCTGCGTATCCATCGCCAGCGCCAGCGCGAGGAGGAACTGGCGTGGGCCGGGTCGTGGCAGAACGCCGCCGGCCGCATCTTCTGCCGAGAGGACGGCAGTCCGCTGCAGCCGGACTGGGTGAGCGAGCACTTCGAGCGTCTGGCTTTCGCCGCGGGGGTTCCGCCGATCCGGCTGCACGACCTCCGCCACGGCGCGGCCACGCTGTCGCTGGCGGCCGGCAACGACATGAAGACCACCTCGGCGATGCTGCGGCACTCCAGTCAGGCGATCACGTCGGACACCTATACGTCGGTGCTGCCGGATCTGGCGCGCTCGGCGGCCGAGGCGAGTGTCGCGCTGGTCCCGCGGAAGGTGGTCGTGGGGGAGGCGTCCGAAACTGACGGTCCCCCTTCGGTCTCCCAACTCCGCCCGCACGACCCATCGGATTCACGCTCGCGACGTAAGACCAGCTCAGAAGGCTGATCGTTGCGCGCCCTGCAGGATTCGAACCTGCGACCGTCGGATTAGAAGTCCGATGCTCTATCCAGCTGAGCTAAGGGCGCCGGGTTTAGTTGTCTGACGTGCAGCGCTTCGAAGATCCTCTCCTCGAAACCCTCGTGCACGCAAAGAGTAGAGCATAGGATCCGCCCATGTCCCCCACCCGCAAACAGGATAGATCACCGCGTCTCGATGGCCTACTCGATTCCTGGGCGCTAGCGCTGGAATCGGCCAACCGTTCCACCGGCACGATCATCTCCTACATGGCGACGGGGCGCCTGTTCTGTGCATACCTGGAGCATCATTCCATGCCCGTCCGTGTAGAGGGAATCGAGGCGGAGCACATCCGCGCGTTCCTCGCGGCATCCCTCCACGGCTGCTGGAGGGACAAAGAAGCTGAGCTGCCCTGCGACTGCCTCGTCAAGCAGACGAGCCCTGGCAACACGGACAAGCACTACCGCAACCTCAAGGCCTACTTCAACTGGCTGATCAAGGAAGGGGAGCGCACCAGCCCCCACCCGATGGCCAACGTGGTCCGCCCCACCGTCCCCGACAAGCCGACCGACACCTTTGGCGACGACGACCTGCGGGCGCTGCTCAAGGAGTGCTCGGGGGCGGGGATCGAAGATCGACGAGACACGGCCATCATGCGGATCTTCATGGACACAGGGCTGCGCGTGTCCAGCGTCGCGGGCATGCGCGTAAGCGCCGACCCCGACAAGAGCGACGTACTTCTCCAGCAGAAGCTTCTCCGCGTCCGGAAGAAGGGAGGGGACATCTTCCTGGTACCCATCGGGAAGAAGGCGGCACGAGACCTTGACCGCTACCTACGTGCCCGAGCGCGCCACCCAGAGGCGGAAAGTGAGTGGCTGTGGCTTGGCAAGAAGGGGCGGTTGAACGTCTCCGGGATCCAGCAGATGCTCAGGCGTCGCGGCTTCCGCGCCGGCGTCACGAACGTGCATGCCCACCGCTTCCGTCACACCTTTGCCGACGACTGGCTAGAGGGCGGCGGCAACGAGTCCGACCTGATGCGAATAGCTGGATGGTCCTCATGGGAGATGGTGCGCCGCTACGGCAGAAGCGCCGCGGATCGTCGCGCGAGGCAGGCGCATGCTCGGCTCTCGCCGGGAGACCGCATCTAGCGAGCTGGGGCTCCCGATGGGGCGTAGCGAAGTTGCTACGTTCCACTTACTTCGCCAACCGGGGTATTGCGGGCATATCGGCTCATAGCGGAGTCGTTGAAGCCGACAACAATCACGGAGCGTAAGACCGCGTATCCTCACGGGTGATTCGTGGTGGACGTGCGCGAGAAAACGTCATGTGTCCTATTCCACAAGCAGCATGAGTGACCTATGGTCATTGCACTGCGCTGCCTCGGGAAAAGGAAACGCCGCAGTAGGGCCGCCCGTCTGCGACTGCGACACGGCCGTGAAGGGGAGCACGTGAACAAACGCACGAAGGGCTGGATCGCGAAGAGCGCTACGGGGGTAGCGTGTGTCGCTTTGGTCGCGGCGACAGTGATCCAGCCCCACATCCAGGTGTATCTGACGATCTGGCTATTCGCGCTGGTCAGCTCGTTCGCGACAGCCGCACTCTGGGTGGTAGGGCCGGACCACGATGCACTGGGTCAGGCTCGGATGAGGATCGCCACGCTCCGCCTGGAGGAGGCGTACAAAGAGGAGCGTGAGAAGGCTAGCCGGAAGCGCAAACGGCTAGAGACAGTCGCCTGAAGAGGGCATTCGGTTTACGCGTCCCCGCCACCTTTTTCAAGATTCTCCAGAGCCTCTTGGTGTTGCTTCTCCAGGGCTCTGCGTTCAGATCTTGAAAGGTGCGGGGACGCCATTATGCGCTCGTAGTCTTGCTGGAACTGCGTGATCGCGGCGGCGCCTGGCCGCCGGACGATCAGTTCCTCTGGTACCGCCACGCCTGCTTCAATCAGCAGCTCGCCCAACGTCTGGTCGTTGTGGTCGGCGATCGCGCGCAACGTGTCAAGTGGTGCGGTGATGTCGAGTAGCTCGAGGCCTCGCCGCCCAAGCTCCGCCTTGAACCACCGCTGGACCGTGTGAGAGTCGGCCCCGGAGGCTGGCCCGGGGACGATGCGGATGCTGTGAATCTCGGGGGGCCATGCGTCGTCGTCTTCGATCGGCGGCTTGCCCTCGAGGATGCGGTCGATGCTTCCGGGCTTCCAGGCCAGCGCCTTCTCGATGCCTCTCTTGGTGAGTTTGCGAATCCCGCCGGTTTTCTCGCGGATGTCACGCAGTGCTTGGGTGCTGATTCCGGAGTTCTCGGAGACCTGCTGCCATGTGAGGCCCAGGTGCGTACGGCGCTCCTCCATGTGGGTGCCGAGGGCGATCCGCCACTCCAAGCCTTGCTCGTCTAGCCCTCGCATGGTGACGAGTGTGCCTGACTTAACTTGGCACGTCTAGGCACAGTCTTGTGTCAAGCTTCCGTGTTTGCTGGTCAGGAGCACAAGAAGAGACAAGTAGAAGCAAGTTAGCCAAAGAATCTTGCCTAACTTGCTTCCCATCGACCACAACTTGGCATAACTTGGCTTCATGCGATCCGCAGTCATTGACGGCGGCAAGCTCCGTGAGACACGCGAGGACCGCGAGCTGTCCGGAACGGTCCTAGCCGCCCTGCTCACACAGGAGCTCGGCCGCAACGTCTATCCATCCACGATCTACCGGCTCGAGTCGGGCAAGCGGCAACCCAGCCCCAAGCTCTTCGGAGCCCTCTGCCGCATCCTCCGCTGCACGAAAGCCGACTTAATCGTGCTCTCGACCCCCGAGGGGGATCTGTGAGCACGCCGCAGGAACGCTCCACGCAGGCAAGGATCGCTGCTCACACCCGCTGGGCCGGCGAGCCCGACCGGGCTGCCGCGACCCTGGAAGCCCGGAAGAAGTCGCCCGCGAGCATCGACTACTGGATGCGCAAGGTCGATCCGGACTCGCTCATGCCGTACCCAGCGCGGCTCAAGCGCGCGGAGAACGCCAAGACGGCCTACTACGAGAAGCGTGCGCTCAAGATGCGCCAGGCCAAGGCCCGCAAAGCTTCTGGCGAGGCGGCATGAACGAGCTCGCCCTGATTCAGTCCCAAGCGGTTCGGGCCGAGCACGCCAACCGGGTCGACGTTCTCGACAAGGTCAAGGCGCTCAGTCTTCTGCCTGACGGCGTCCACGCCACGACCGAGCTGGTGGCCAGCTACTACGAGGTGACCCCGGAGGCGATCGACCAGATCGTCAAGCGCAACCGCGAGGAACTCTCCGGCAACGGCTACAAGGTCATGTCGCGGGCCGAATTTGAGAGTGTCATCGGTGACACCCTCGAACTGTCCCCGCAGACCCGCCGCGTGGCTGTCTTCAGCCGCAGGGCGATCCTCAACGTCGGCCAGATCCTCACGGGGTCTCAGGTCGCCAAGGAAGTCCGCGCTTACCTCCTCAACCTGGAGGAGGTCGCGACTCACGAGCAGCGCTCCGAGGCGATCGACCGCGCCCAACTGGCGCAAGCCCGCATCGAGCTACTGAAGGCCGGCGACGGCTACCTGGACGCCGCCTGGCTGCGCCTGAAGATCCGCATTCAGACCGCGATCGGCTTGGGCGAAGAGCCCGAGGTCGACCATGACGATCTGCCGCTATACGTCCCGGACTTCCTCAAGTCCAAAGGACTGAAGAAGGCGCAGATCAAGGCTGCGCAGTCGTGGTTCGGGCGGCGCCTGGTCAAGGTGGCGCTGGCCGAAGGGCGAACCATTCCAGAGAAGCGATCTGAGGACACCGCCTCGGGTTCCGTGCGGGAGACCAACGCGTGGACTCGCAAGGACCTGCCTCTGTTCGAAGAGGTCTGGGACATGTACTACGCCGCCGAGCACGCGCCCGCTCCTGACTACGCCCTGTTCGGAGGCGAGTCGTGATGGCGAAGAAGTCGAACGTCGTCCAGTTCAAGCAGCGCCCGCTGAGCCCGAAAAGGGTCTTCAGGGACAAGATCGCGGCTCGCACCGAGAGCACCTCGGTCTGTGGTTGCGGTCGCGTCATCAGGGCTGGCTCTACCTGCGGGGAGTGCCGATGACCGCCGCCGAGCGCGTGGCCGCTGCCGAGATGACGGTCGCTCTGTCGCAGCGAGTCGATCGGCTGGCCGCGATCGACCGCGCTGACTCCTACGTCGGCCGCCACCGCGCGCAGACCCCCAAACCCTGAAAAGCCGAGAGGCCCAGCCATGCAGGGCCGGACCTCTCGATCACCCGCTCAGACCAGACCACTGATGAGGAGCAGGCTGTTGAACACTGTAATCCCTGGCCCGCACGACGTCGCCGGCCAGACCGAGGTGTGGGAGGACCTGAAGCGCCTCTCGCCGCGCGCCTACCAGCAGGCCGTCCACAACATCGAGACCCGCCTGGGCGAGCACCTGGACGGTGCCCAGTGACCGCCGAGCTCGTTTTCCCCGGCCGCGACGAGTGGCTGGCTGGCGTCACCATCGCGGTCAACGTGCTGCACAAGCACCAGCATCTGGCGCCGTCGGACGTGGGCTATTCGGTTTCGTGGCCGTTCTTCGTGTTCACGGTCGAGGACGCGCTGGTCTGGGTGCGAGTGATGGACGAGCCTCCTCGCGCCGGCTTGATGGACGAGCACGACCGCCTGCGCCTGGACGGGCAGATCCGCGGACTCAAGGTGCAGATCATCGTGCGCCAGCAGCACCTGGGGTCGCCGATCGAGGGGCCGCACCCGTCCGACTCGACGCGGATGCGCACCCAGTGGCGCATCCCGAAGAGGCTCGCTGACGCGATCGACCTCACTTACGGCAACGTCCTCGCCGCCGATGACCTTCCGGAGGGTGCGTCATGAGCGCCCTGGCCGAACTCGTCGACAAGGCTGCTGCGCTCATTGAGGTGCGCGGCCTCTGCCTCACGGACTTCGTGGGCCCCGATCAGGAGCTGTGCCCTGCCGGCGCCGTCGCCGAAGCGCTGGATCTGCCGCCGGGTGTGTGGGTGGACCCGCCGTGGCAGATCGCCGACAGCGACGCCTACCACGACGGTGTGGCGGCGTTGCGGGAGCTGGTCGCGTCGCTCGGCTACCAGATGGCCGATCACGGGCAGGAGCCGTGGACGGGCGAGACGCTCGCCAACCACATCGCGTTCTGGCTGGACGACGACCGCCCGACAGCCGCGCACGTGGTCGGCTGGATGCGGGATGTGGCGTCTGCGCTGCGCCCGGCTGGGGCGGTGGCGGCATGAGCGCCGAGAAGCCCGCCTGGCTCACCGATGCCGTTCAGGCTGCTGCCGTCGCAGTACACCTGCTCGTGCAGGAGTCAGCCGCCCATCCCGGGCGGGTGGGCGTGTGGGGTGCGAAGAAGACCACCAAGGCGATCCTGCGCCGCCTGTGCGCACAGGGCGTCTACGTCGAGCACCCGGACTGGGACTATGCCCGCCAGTACCGGCTCTTCGTGCAGCGCGAACGCGAGGCGCTGGCTGAGGCTGCCCGTCTCGCCGAGCAGGCAGGAGCCAGGACATGACTATCTGGGCTGTGCGCGCTGAGCAGCTACTTGAGCAGGCTCTCGACGAATCGCGGTCGTCCATCGACGCCATCCCGACCGTCTCGGCGGCGCTGGCTGCGTTGCGCATCGAGTGCGGCGAACTGCCTTCAGCCGCCATGGATGGTTACCCGTTCCAGGACGCTGACGGTGTGGATGACCTGTGCACGTGTCCGCCTGACCTGGCGGCCCGTGGCGGCTTCCGCAGCACGTGCCCTGCTGCACACCACCTGGACGCCCGTCTCGCCGAGCAGGCGGGAGAACGCTGATGGGCCGCGAAGTGAAGCGAGTCGCCCTCGACTTTGGCTGGCCGCTCAAGAAGGTGTGGCAGGGCTTCCTGATGCCCGACCGGCTGCGCGAGGACGAGTGCCCTGACTGCACGAACGGCTACTCGGCGCACGCCCAGCACCTGCAAGACCTGTGGTACGGCTACGTGCCCTTTACGCCGGCCGACAACGGGTCCACCTCGTTCAGCGAGGACACTCCGGCGGTGTGGGCGTTCGCCGAGCGGAACGTCTCGCATGCCCCCGAGTACTACGGCGTGGGGGAGTCGGCGATCCGGCGCGAAGCGCGGAGGCTGGCGCGGCTATGGAACGGGCAGTGGAGCCATCACCTCAACGACGACGACGTGGCGGCGCTGGTCGAGGCCGATCGTCTCTACGACCTCACCCACACCTGGGCCAAGGGGGATGGGTGGCGGAAGAAGAACCCGCCCGTTATCCCGACCGCCGAACAGGTCAACGAGTGGTCGCTGCTCGGGTTCGGCCACGACTCCATCAACGCCTACGTCGTGATCCGGGCCCGCTGCGCGCGCGAAGGCGTGGCCGACACCTGCGCCACCTGTGAGGGGTACGGCAGCGTCGAGGCGTACCAGGGCCAGCGCGCCGAAGCCGAAGCGTGGGAGCGGGCAGAGCCTCCGGCAGGTGAGGGCTGGCAGCTCTGGGAGACGGTGAGTGAAGGCTCGCCCATGTCCCCCGTCTGTGCATCGGCCGAGGACCTGGCCGCATGGATGAGTCAGAACCCGTGCCTCGCAGGCGACGAGAGCCCGTCCTTCGAGACCGCGCTGGCGTTCGTCCACGTCGGATGGGCGCCGACTCTCGCTGGCTCTGGCGGTCGGGTCGTGGATGGCGTCACAGCCGTCGCTGAGCAGGCGGAGGCGACGTCATGAGCGAGCCGATGCTGTCCACGGACAACGGCACCTACAAGGTCGTCAAGACCCTGCATCGGCCTGGCGGAGCCGTCGACCTGATCGTCTCCTACCGGGCGCGGCGAGGCGATCGAGTGTTCGCCGCCTACCGCCGCGAGCCCGACGGCGCCTGGAAGGCACTCAACGGCGGCTGGTCCTCCCTGGACCGCGCTGTCGCGGAGGCGGTCAACGTCGGCGACTACCGGCCGCTCCAGCTCGGCCCGCTCCGCTCCTGGCTGGCCGACGCAATCGGCGTGACCGAACCGTCGGTGGGCGGCGGACCCGACATCGGCGACGACGCGGAGCGCGGCTACCGCGACGAACAGGCCGACTACGACCCAGGCACGAACGACGAGGGAGACGAGCACTGATGGGCTTCACCCGGGCGCAGATCGAGCAACTCCTCCGGCCGATCAATCCGAAGCGGGTTCTGCGAGACGGCAAGGGCCACTCCCACGTCTCCCAGCAGGACGTCCTCGCGCACCTGATCCGCGTGTTCGGGTTCGGCAACTTCGACATCGAGGTCACCAGTGTCGAGTGCGTCTTCGAGGTCGAACGGCACGACAAGAACGGCGAGCTGACAGGCCGCTGGGACTGCTGCTACCGGGCGATGGCCAGGCTGGTGGTGCGCGATCCAGAAGGCAACGAGGTCTGTCACTACGAAGACGGCTCGACGGCGACCGCCCAAAACCAGACGCGAGGCGACGCACACGACTTGGCCTACAAGTCGGCGATCTCGGTGTCGAAGAAGCGCGCGGCCATCGCGCTCGGGGATCAGTTCGGGCTGTCGCTCTACAACCGTGGCCAATTGTCCGCGTTGGTGCGCGGCACGGTGGTGATGCCCGACGGCGAGCCGGTAGCCGAGGACCTTCAAGAAGGAGTCGAGCAGCAGGTGACGCTCGGCAACGATGAAATCGACCGGGACCTGGACGCCGGCCTGCCGCGCAACAAGGACGGCTCGATCTCGCGCTCTCGGGTTAGCGACGAGGACCTGGCTGGCGTCGGGTCGATGACTCGCCCGCAGGCGAAGGAACACGGCCAGCTCGTCAAGGAGACCATCGCGAACCCGAAGCTCGCCGACCGCTCGAACGGTGTGGATGCGGTGGACGAGTTGTGGATGAACGGCGGTGGCACGGCATGAGCCTCACGCCGAGCCAGATCGCTCAAGGGCTGATCGATCTCACCCGCGACCTCGATGCTCTGGTCAAGGAGTTCAAGAGCCTCGGAGCCAACGCCGCGAAGGCCAAGCGCTCCGCGGAGACGGCGTACGCCCGCGCCTACATGGAGTCCGAGGGCCCGGTCGAGGAGCGCAAGCAGTCCGCTCTGCTCAAGGCATCCGACGAACGGTTTCAGGCCGACCTCGCCGAGCGCGAGGTGGCGGGCTGCAAAGAGGCGCTCCGCGCCATCCACGCCCGAATCGAGGTCGGGCGCACGCTGAGCGCCACCACCCGCGACGAGCTGAAGACGCTGGGGGTGAGCGCGTGAAGACCCGCGTTGAGGTCCGCTGCTGCTCGAAGGAGACGTTCGCGTCCGAGGAAGAGGCTCTCCGCCGGATGGCTCGCATCCGCGAGTTCGGCCTGTCGAAGATCCTGCCGACCGGCGTGGAGGTGTGCCGTCATGGCTGGCACCTCGTGTTCCCGCCTGCCGGGCCGAAGTCGGGCCGGCAGCGGGGGAGAAGGCGGCCGTCGAAGGGCGTCCCCGCGGGCGTCAAGGCCATCATCTGGAGGCGTGCCGGCGGCCTGTGCGAGGTGGGGCTGTGCTGCGGCGGATCGGCTGAGGCGACGGACCCGGCGCACCGGGAGGGCAAGAAGCAGGGCGGCACGGCGAAGCTGTGGTCGAACCTGGCGTCGAACCTGCTTGCCGCGTGCCGTGCCGATCACCGCCTCATTGACGGGCTGGACGTGCGCGGCGCCGAAAACCTCGGGTTGAAGGTCCGCGAGGGTGTCGCCCGCCCGTGGGAGATCCCGGTCAAACACGCCCGTCTCGGGTGGGTGCTGCTGGACGACGCCGGCGGATCGCGACCAGCGCCACCCGCGGCCTACGCCGACGGTAAGCGGCCGACTCCGGTGGTCACGGTTGCCCCGTGGTCGCTGATCGCGGGCTCGCCCGGCCTGGATGAGGCGATGGCCCGGTACGGGCACGGCTCCTGCCGCGGCTGGCCGGGCGTACACGACGGGCTCCTCGTGTGCTCGTGCGGGTCCACGCCCTTCCTTGTGGATGAGGTGGCGTGATGGCCGTCGTCAGCGTCTTCTGCCACGCGTGTAAAGCCGTCCACCCTCACGCCGCGGGCGGCGAGCTGATCGTGTGCACCGGCTGCGGCTCCGAGCGGGCCGTCGACTCGACGCTCCTCATGGCCGCGGTGACGGTCGCTGAGATGGCGTTCTGCCCGTGGTGCAAGGAGACCAAGCCCGTCGGCCACGACTGCCCGGCCGGAGCCGTGGGCTGCACCGAGCGGCAGCCCGACGAGACCCCGTGCGGCGTCTGCGCGCGCTGCCAGCAGGTCCAGCTCGACGACTTCCAGCGCCGCAGCGAGCTCGGCCGGTACGGCTCGCCCTCCGACATCGATAGCCCCGATTCCTCCGAAGGACACCACTCATGAAGGCATCCAAGACGATCGTCGTCGCGACTGCGCTCGTGGCCTTGTCGCTGTCGCTGGCCGCGTGCGGCGATGACAGCGAGTCGGTGACGGCGGACTGCGTCGTCAAGCAGGCGGACGGCTCCCACAAGGCCGTCGACGACGACCTGTGCGACCGCAGCGGTGGGCACGGCAGCTCGTTCGTGTGGATCTACGGAGGCACCTCGTCGGGCGGCTACATCCGCGGTGGAACCACCACCCGGCCGGCGAACACGAACATCTCCACCCGCTCCGGCAAGACGATCGTGGGCGGGTTCGGCTCTTCCAGCAAGGGCGGGTCGGGGTCGTGAGGCGCGTCCAAGGCCAGGCCCGGCCGGGCTGGCAGACGCTCGTGGAGGAGCAGGGGCTCGGCTTCCACCGCCACGTTGAGCAGGGCGAGGGCCGCCCGTACTGGGACGAGTCCGTCCACTACAGCTTCTCTCTCGCCGAGGTCGAGGACCTGGAGCGGGCCGTGGAGGAACTGCACGACATGTGCTTGCGCGTCGTCGAGCACGTGGTGAAGAAGAAGCGGTTCGCCGAGTTCGGCATCGCCGACTGGCTGCACAAGCCGATCACCCGCTCGTGGGAGCGCAAGGACCCGCACGTGTTCGGCCGTTTCGACCTGTGCTACGACGGTGCCGGCCACGCCAAGCTGTTGGAGTACAACGCCGACACCCCGACGTCGCTGGTCGAGGCGAGCGTCGTCCAGTGGTTCTGGAAGCAGGACACGCATCCCGGCTGCGATCAGTGGAACTCGATCCACGAGGCGCTGATCGCCCGCTGGCAGAAGATCGGCCAGCACCGGGTGACGTTCGCCTACACCGGAGACGAAGAGTCCGGCGAGGACGTCATGAACGTCGCCTACATGGCCGACGTCGCCGCCCAGGCAGGCCTGGCCACGCAGGTGATGCAGATCGAGGACATCGGCTGGGAGACCGGCCTGCAGCGATTCGTCGACAGCCAGGAGCAGGTGATCGACACCCTGTTCAAGCTGTACCCGTGGGAGTGGATCGTCACGGACGGCTTCGGCCCATCCGCGATCGAGGCCCAGCAGGCGACGCCGTGGGTGGAGCCGCTATGGAAGATGATCCTTTCGAACAAGGCGCTCCTCGCCCTGCTGTGGGAGCTGTTCCCCGACCACCCGAACCTGCTTCCCGCCTACCTCGACGGGCCACGCGAGCTGTCGTCGTACGTGGCCAAGCCGCTGCTCGGCCGCGAGGGCGCCTCGATGCGCATCGTCGCCGCCGGCGAGACCGTCACCACGCCGGGCGTGTACGGCTCCGAAGGCTATGTGCATCAGGAGTTCTGGCCGCTGCCGGACATGGACGGCTGGCGTCCGGTGCTCGGCGCCTGGGTGGTGGGCGACGAGGCGGCCGGGCTCGGCATCCGCGAGACCAAGGGCCTGATCACGGACAACACCTCGTCGTTCGTCCCGCACCTTATCGAAGGCTGAGGAGATCGCCATGAGCAACTACCCGACCTCGCTGGACTTGGACGATCTGGAGCACGCGTACAGCATCGCTTCCGATCCCAACTCCCCGCCGTTCATCGCTGACCCGCTGAGCAAGGTGGTGTGGGTGGCTGTCCCGAGGCTGCTGGCCGAGCTCCGCGCTCTTCGTGAGCGCAGCGCCTCTTCCTGATCTTCCGGTGTTCGCCCCGTCCCGGGGGTCGGGGCGAGCGCCGGCTCACCAAGACCACACCAGCACCAGGAGAACCGATGAGCACCGCCTACAGCGCCGATCAGGCTCAGCTGCGCCGCCTCACCGAATCAGGGATTGCCCGGTACCGGGCTCTGAACGAGCGCGACGAGCAGGAGTTGGCAGACCTGCGCACGACGAGAGCCGAGTACGCCGCCGAGATCGCGTCAATCGACGACGTGATGGCCGACCTGAACGACACGATCAGCCGGCGTCAGTCGAAGATGCGCGGCGATCTCATCTCCCAGCTACCTCCCACCGAGGGCACAGTGTCGTCGCTCTTCTCGTCGCCGCCGGTCGCTTCGGAGGTGCACGCGGAACGGTACGGCGGCATCCCCCCGCTCACGGGCGAGGTGGTTCCGTCGCCTGCCCGCGAGGCGTTCGCGGATGACCAGCCTCATGGATCCTGCATCAACTGCGGCGAGCCTGCCTGGCGCGTACCGATCAGCGAGGCCAGCCCAAAGGGCGCCACCCACTCCTATGGGGCCACCTGCAAGCCCGAGGACCCCGACAGCGGCCAGGCCGATCTCGGAGACCTGGCGGTGGCGCCGTGATCGAGATCCTGGCCCGCCTGCATCAGCGCCTCCTGCCTCCGCGTGGACGCCACGCCCGCACCGTGCAGCCGTCTCGCCCTCTCAAGTGGGGCGACCTCGACCTCGATGACCTCTTCTCCCAGGAGTCCGAATGAACAAGAAGCTGCTGATCGACTCGATCGCCGCCACGACCGGCCTGCCCAAGAAGACCGTGACCGAGGTGGTCGACGCGTTTCTCGGGTCGGTGCAGGAGAGCGTGGCCGCTGGCAACAAGGTCAGCATCATCGGGTTCGGCTCGTTCGTCCTGAGGCACAGCCCGGCCCGCGAGGCGCGTAACCCGTCCACGGGCGCGACCGTGCAGGTGCCGGAGAAGTGGACACCCAAGTTCCAGCCCGGTTCCGGCTTCGTCGGCCTGTGCATCGAGACGCAGGGCGGCGCCAAGTGAGCGCCATCACCGCTGAGAAGGTTGCGGACTGGATCACCGAGTACTCCGGCGATGTGGACAGCCACCTCGGCGGCGCTGTGACGGTGTCCCGCGAGGGCGCAGCGCTGGAGCGTATGGCCGACCCTCGCCACCAGCCGGACCTGGACCACGACGAGGCGCTAATCCGGGACGCCCTGACCCGTGAGGCCGACCGACTGGCAGACCTCTGGCGTGACGAGGACGAGCGGAGGCGCCATGGTTGAGCGCTTCTTCGCCGGTCTCGGCTTCTTCGCCGCGGCGGTCACCCTCGCCTGGTTCCTGCTGTCCGGGATCCAGAAGCTCCATATGCGCATGGCCCGCCGCCGGCCGCTGCCGCCGATGGACCCGGAGATCGTGCGGGAGTTGCAGATGGCGCGCTCCCGCCTGCCGTACCTGATGGCTGACGACCGCATGTGGCTGCACGCCGAACTCAAGGACCTGGAGCGAGGCGAGAGGCCATGACCAGCCAGCACAGCACTGCATGCGCCTGCTGTGGCAACCACGGACGTGCCGGTGGCCGAGGGCTGATCCACGCCTGCTACTTGCGCCGCTGGCGGGCCGGATCCCTGGCGTCCTTCCCCGTCCAGGACCGGCCCGCACCTCGATGGCTGCCGTCAGGGTCGCACGGACAACGCATGCTGGACCGCTACCAGCGTCTAGCTGCGATCCGGCCGCCCCTGTCTGTAGCCAGGCTCGCTTTCGAGCTGGGCGTGAGCGAACGGCAGGTGTTCCGGTACGCGGCTGCATCCCGCCCGGCTCTTCCCGTACAGGACACCGCGGAGGTGGAGCGTGCGTGACGGTAAGGCGATCGTGCTCCGCGGAGACGCCCGCGACCTGCCACTCCCGGACAACTCGGTGGATCTCATCGTCACGAGCCCGCCTTACTGGGGGTTGCGCGACTACCGCGACGGCGGGAACAGCCTTGATGGACAGATCGGCGCGGAGCCCACACCTGATGCCTACATCGATGCGCTTATCGATTGCACCCGAGAATGGATGCGGATCCTTACGCCTGAGGGCTCGATCTTCGTGGTCCTGGGCGACAAGTACTCCACTCACGTGGGGACGACCAGCGGGACGCGTCTGGCCAGAGGCAACTTCGGAACCAGCGCAGGCCGCAATTTGGCTGGGGTCCGCGACGTGGTCCGGGCCGGAATCGGGGCGGACTTGCCCGACAAGTCACGGCTCATGCTCCCTGAGCGGTATCGGCTCGCGTGCGCGTTCACTCTCGGACTGATCGTTCGATCAGTGATCATCTGGTCGAAACCCGCATGCATGCCAGAGTCCGTCACCGACCGAGTGAGGGTGGTTCACGAAGACATCGTCCACCTGACCAAGCAGCCGCGATACTTCGCCTCCGTCGATGACATCCGGCGTCCGCACAAAGCTCCTCTCCGCGTGGCGGGGAACACGGCGATGCAGGCGCGCAACCTTCACCATCCCCGTACGGCCACAAGCGCCTACGAGGGGCCGCACCCGCTCGGAGCTCTACCTGGGAGCGTGTGGGAGATCGCGACCGAGCCAGTGCGCGTTCCTCAGACGCTGGGGGCCAGCCACTATGCGCCGTTCCCCCTCGCGCTCGTGCGCACGGTCGTTCTGGGCTGGTCCCCAGATGGCGGTGTTGTGGCCGACCCGTTCGGCGGGACGGGCACCACAGCCCTGGTCGCCTCCGTGCTGGGCCGTACCGGCATCTCGGTGGACAGGTCCGCGGACTACTGCCGTATCGCCCAGTGGCGCACCACAGACCCGGGAGAACGAGCTCGCGCGATGGGCGTGCCCAAGCCCGAGCCCGTCCACCCTCAGCAGTCGATCCTCGACCTGTTTTCGGAGGTGTCCGATGGCGCCTGATCTCGCTGTGATCGCCTCCCACATCGCATGCCTGGTGCGCGCCGCCGCTGACGAAACCGCTCCTCGGGCTGCGAGAGAGCGGGTCGCTGAGGAAGCACTGATCTGTCGGGCTGCTCTCCCACCGGAGGTTCCCGGACCGTACCGGACGCCCACGGACGAGATCGGAAAGGAGGAGAGGTGACGGCAAGAGCGCGGACGAGCCCCGCCTTCGACTGGACCTGGCAGCAGCAGGCCGCCTGCCGCGGCACGGAGCTGATGCTGTTCTTCCGGACCGAGGGCGAACGCGCCGGCGCCCGAGACGCCCGGGAGAGGCGCGCTCAGCAGGTGTGCGGCCGATGCCCGGTCCGGGAGCCGTGCCTCGCCTACGCGCTGTCGCGTCCAGAAAAGTACGGCACGTGGGGCGGACTCAACGAAGACGAGCGCGCCAGCGAACGCCGGCGCAGATCCCGCCAGTCTGCTGGCGGCGTGGAGTTGCCGCCGAGCAAGAGGCTCTGCTGCGCCTGCAACGAGGTGAAGGCCGTCACCGACTTCTACGGCCACAAAGCGGCGTGCAAGGCGTGCGTGAGAGCGCGGCAGCGCCAGCTCCGGCGGCGAAAGAAGGCGCAGGCGTCATGACCACGACGAAGGGCCGCCCGATGGGCGGGCGGCCCCAACGACACGACCACAAGGAAGCATCCATGTCTGCCACAACCGTAGCGTTCCTGCCACCTGAGCAGGATGACGACCACCCGGCCTTCACCGCGGTCCGTACCGTCACCGGCCGGCACAACCCGAGATCGTTCACCTCTCCGGACGGCATCACCTACGAACTCGTCCACGTCACCCCCGCCCTTGCGGAGCGGTGGCTGCACCGCAACCTCGGCAACCGGCCGCTGCGCCAGGACGTCGTCGCCAAGCTGGCTCGCGACCTGCAGGCTGGCAGGTTCCTGGAGAACGGCGACGCCATCCGCGTCTCTGCTGACGGCGATCTGGCCGACGGGCAGCACCGGCTGAACGCCATCGCCGAGTCCGGTATCGCCGCGTGGATGCTGGTCGTGTCGAACCTGCCGACTGAGGCTCGCGCCACGGTGGACGACGGCGTGAAACGCACCATGGCCGACCGGCTCTCCTTCACCGGCGAAGCCACCCCCAAAACGCTGGCCGCGGTGGTGCGGCGAGCCCTGATGTGGGAGCGCCGCTCCTACGCGAATGCCGCCTACCAGCCGTCCACCCTGGAATCATTCGAGTTTCTCGACCAGAACCCGGACCTGCGCGAGGCCGCCGCCGCGGCCGACCACTACCGCAAGGCCCGGCTGCTGTCCGGCTCCACGATCGGGCTGTGCTGGTGGCTTTTCTCCCGCATCGACGCCGGCCAGTGCACGGGGTTCTTCGACCGGCTCAACGACGGCGCCAACCTGCCGAACGGCCACCCGGTCCTGACCTTGCGCAACCGGCTGAACGTGCTGAACGCGCAGCCGGGCCGGATCCCGTTCTCCCACACGACGGCGCTGACCGTGAAGGCGTGGAACTACCTGCGTGACGGCAAGGAACTCCTGACCATCCGCCACGCCGAGCACGAGAAGTTCCCCACCCCGAAATAGCCGCAAGGTTTCACGCCAAGCCGGGACGCGTTTCACCTGCGAGAACGTAAGCGATCAACGTTGTGACCTGCGAAAACATTGTATCGGTTTTTGTCGGTGACACAGCGGACCATTGAACGAAAGCAGCCGCCGCTCAAAAGGAGTGCCGATGGCTTCCAGCGTCTACCACGTCGCCTTAGGGATCATTCTGAATCTGACCGAGCCCGATCTCGGATGCCCGGAGATTCCGAACCTCTGGGAGAAGTTGCGCGCCGATCACCGACCTGTCCCGGAGCGGCAACTGCAGTGCCCAGAATGTATGGCGTCACAGCCAGACTGCCCCGAGTGGATGTTCCTCACCGAACGGGACGGGATCCGGTTCGCTTCCCACTTCAGCGGACGTGACGACCATCCGTCGTCGTCAAACGAGAGCGACAAGCACAAGGCGTTCAAAGCGCGGATCGCCAGAGCGGCTGAACAGGGCGGCTTTTCCGTTGTGGTCGAAGACCGGGCAGCGGACGGTCGGCGCCGAACCGACGTCCTCGTCAAGGGCGCCGGCGATCTCCTGGTCGGCCATGAGGTGCAGTTGTCGTATGCGGCTCTGCCGACCGTCCGCAAGCGCACCAGGCTGGCAAGGGCGGACGGCATCTCGCCCTTGTGGACCACGACGGACCGCACTCGTGACTTCATCAACCAGGTTCCCTGGGCGCTTACCGACGACGCGCCGTGGAGGCACATCTATGAGGGCCGTGAGCTCCAAGTCCGCGGTGGAGTCCGCGCGCTGGAGATGGAGCGCTGCGACATCCGCAACCCACGCCCCTGCCCGATTCGCCAGCCCGGCAAATGTGGCGGCCTGCACGGCAAGTGGGTGCCCAAACGCGCGTACCTGCTCGACGATCTGGTCCGTGACACGGCCGCCGGCGAGTATGTGCCGGTCATCATTCCGGGCAAGCGGGTGCACTTCCGCTGGTGGGTGCGTGCTGTAGACCGCGACCGGTACGCCGACAGCGCTGGCGGGCTGCTGACCGAGGACTTGGTTCGGCGCCGAAGCAGCGGTGCGGAGCTCACCCAGACGCAGGCACCCCGCCCTGTTGATCTGGAGTGCCGCTACGGACAGGACAGCGGCTTCCGCTCGCCGCCGGCGGTCGACCAGGAGGACGGGAGCGAGGTGGACGCCTCGGTGGTGACCGTGCCGGCCGAGTGGGAGTCGCGCCCGTTGCCGCCGATACGTCGTGGCGTGTGTGGCCACGGGACAGGGCCGTGCGGTGCGATGCCGGCCCGCCTGTACCCGTGCGGTTGGCGCTGCGACGCGCACAGCCCTGGCGTGCTCCGAAGTACCGGAAAGCTCTCGTGACCCTTCCCATCAGCGCTACAGAGAGAGCCGCCGCACGTGAACGACGACGAAACCCTCAACTGCCTCAGCGACGGAACGTTCCGCGCGCACTGGCTACGTGAGGTCTTGCGCGCCTCGCGGATCACTGAGGCCGTGAAGGTCTTGCTGATCTCGATGGGAGTGGAGGAGATGGACCCGTCTGGACTGGTGTCTGTGCCGCGCGAGGAACTGGCTGTGCGCATCGGTCGCGGCAAGTCGCGCGTCTCCGAACGGATCCAGTTTGCGGTGGATTTGGGGTACCTGGCGCGGGTGTCGGCGGGCAAGAAGAGCAACACGGCGGTGTACGCCGCAGCCGTCAATGGGTCCGTCTGTGCGGACCTGATGCAGGACGGAAAGGGTCCGGCTATCCGGACCGAAACGGAGCAGGAAGGGTCCGGCTATCCGGACCCTTCCGATGTCGGAAAGGGTCCGGATAGCCGGACTAGAACAATCTTTGGGTCCGATCCACAGGACGCTATAAACGGTCCGGCTATCCGGACCAGAACATCATTTGGGTCCGATCCACAGGACGCTTTGGAAGGGGAAAGGGTCCGGATAGCCGGACCCAATGACCCAATAAAGGGTCCGGCTATCCGGGTCGCCAAGGTAGAAGGGGGTACGGGGGAAAACTCTTCCCCGCCCTCCGAAACCACAGAAGAAGATTTCTTCATCGGAGATGAGTCCGCGACGCGGAAGCCGAGAGCCAAGCGGAAGTCCGCCCCCAAGATCCCGCTGCCGGCCGACTTTGCCCCCGACGCAGCCATGATCGCGTGGGCCAGAGACGCCTGCCCGCTCGTGGATCTTGAAACGCAGAGCAAGGCGTTCGTCGCCCACTTCACGCCCGAGCCCGGCGAGAAGCCAGAAGTACGCCCTGGCTGGAGCCGCTCGTGGAAGCAGTGGATGCTCCGCCAGCAGGGCTGGGCCAAGCAGCGGCAGAGCAACGTTCACCACCTCCGGCCCACCGGAACGGGCGGACACACGCCCTATCGAAACCCCACCGACCAGTCCGTCTACTTCGAGGACTTGTAGCCATGTCAGAACCCACACCGCTCAGGCTCGCGATCGGCGACGCCCTCGTCCGCCGAGGCGTGGATCCCGCCGCCGCCGTCGGCGATCTCCCCGAGCCTGACCACGACCTGTACACCAGGCAGGAGATCCTGCGCGAAGCCGGCGAGTACGCCGACAAGCACATCCCGGCCCGCTACGCGGACGCGATCGCCGATCACCCCGACGTGGTGGACTGGCTGCACCGGCTGCTGGACCTGGCGATCACGAACTCCGTGATGAACGCCCAGTGCGCGGTCAAGGCCGGCCCGTCCCTTCTCATCCTCGGCCTGACCGGAGTCGGCAAGACACACCAGGCGTTCGGCGCCATCCGGCTGCTGTCGCAGAGCGGAGTGCGATGCGCGTGGAAGGCCATCGCCGCCGCGGACCTCTACGCGAAACTGCGCCCACGGCACGGCGTCGACTCCGAGAAGGAGTTCCGTGCCCTGGCCGACGCGCCCCTGCTCCTCGTTGACGACCTCGGCGCCGCCAAGACCTCGGAGTGGGTCGAAGAGGTCAATTACCGGCTGGTGAACTGGCGATACGAGCGCATTCTGCCGACCCTGTTCACCTCGAACGTGCGCCCGAAAGAACTCGGAGCAAGCCTGGGAGAGCGTGTCGCTTCCCGCCTGATCGAGATGGCTGAGCGCGTCGTTCTGCAGGGGTCGGACCGTCGCCGGGCGGGGAGTGACCGATGACTGCTTTTGACCTGGATGACCTGGTGGAGCGCATGGCTGTGCCCGCTGCTGGACTCGTCGCCGCGGTGCAGGGCGAGAACGTTGACCACGCCCACGCGGTGCTATCGGCTCTCACTGCGCTGGAGTTGCGCGCCCTGGCGGTCCGGCTGGCGGATTGGGCTCCTGGCCCTGCCGTCGAGGTGCTTCAGCGTCTCAGCGAGACCCGGCACTGGTGCAAGTCAGGCGAGGCTGGCCGGATCCGGCATCAAGCGTTGCTGTCTCGCCCGGAGATCGCCGTCGTCGTCGGGGTGTCGCCGTCCGCGATCCAGGACTGGGAGAACGGCGGCGGCCTGCCCCGCGGCGAGAACGCCATCCGCTACGGCGTGGTGCTGAACAGGCTGCGCGCCGGCTTGGGGGAGCGCGGATGAGCGTCTCTGTCCCCACCTCGACCAAGGAGAACCCGACTCATGGCTGACACCAAGATCGAATGGACAGATCGGACCTGGAACCCAACCACCGGGTGCGACCGGATTTCGCCCGGCTGCGATCACTGTTACGCGCTCACGATGGCCCGACGGCTGAAGGCGATGGGCCAGTCCAAGTACCAGCGAGACGGTGACCCGAAGACCTCTGGCCCCGGGTTCGGCGTCAGCGTCCACGCCGATGTCCTCGCCGAGCCGCTGTCGTGGGCGTCGCCGCAGCGGGTGTTCGTGAACTCGATGAGCGACCTGTTCCATCCGGACGTCCCCGAGGAGTTCATCGCCCAGGTGTGGACGGTCATGGCGAAGACGCCTCAGCACACCTACCAGGTACTCACCAAGCGGCACGCTCGGATGAGGTCCGTGGTGCGTCGCATCGCGTGGAGGCTTCCCACCACCGAGGAGCGCTCGCAGGGAGTGCGCGGTTCGGTCGCCTATGTCCAGAACAGTGAGCTGCTTAATGAGCACCTGGGCGCTCCTGCTGTGCTGCCGAACGTCTGGTTGGGCGTCTCGGTCGAGGACCAGCAGTGGGCTGAGGCCCGGATCCCGGCGCTGCTGGAGACACCTGCGGCGGTGCGGTTCATCTCTGCTGAGCCGCTGCTCGGCCCGGTGAATCTGCGCCGCCTCCAGGTCCGCAACCGGGTGATCGACTGCCTGGGCGGGGACGTCATCGACCCGAGCGACGGGGCTGTCCTGTGCGGCACGCCGAGCGTCCTCGACTGGGTGATCGTCGGAGGCGAGTCCGGACCTGGCGCTCGGCCGATGCACCCAGCTTGGGCTCGGAGCCTTCGCGACCAGTGCGAGTTGTCGCATGCCAGCTATCTGTTTAAGCAGTGGGGATCATGGTGTCCGCCGCACCCGAAACAGGGCCAGTCCATCTACGGGCACGTCACGAATGAGGATGCCTGCCAGGTCGTCAGCCGCGAGGGCGAACTGCTCGGCCGCCCCTGGGGAGGCTGGGGACTCACCCATCCCGACGCGGTTGTGATGCGCCGGTATGCCAAGGGGCAGGCCGGGCGGCTGCTGGATGAGCGCACCTGGGACGAGTTCCCCGACACCATGTCGCAGGAGGTGTCGGTCCATGGCTGACGTCAAGTCGCCCGCCGACGAACTGCGCGAGGCGGTGAAGCGCCT
This sequence comes from Nonomuraea sp. NPDC050790, assembly GCF_044456745.1. NCBI lineage: Bacteria > Bacillati > Actinomycetota > Actinomycetes > Streptosporangiales > Streptosporangiaceae > Nonomuraea > Nonomuraea sp. NPDC050790. The sequence goes on from NZ_JBITGF010000007.1 coordinate 391,752, forward strand.
GCGGTGTGAGCACGTCTACACGCTGACCTCGGACGGCAAGTGCGTTCACTGCAGCTTGATCTACCTGGAGCACCTGACGGAACCGATCGAGCCACTGCGCGTGGCTCTCGCCTCCTTGCTGGAGCCGATCGCCGACAAGATCGACAACGAGACGGCCGAGTTCACACCCGAATGCTGCGACGACACCCACACGCGCCGCGGTCTGGTCCATGCGCCCTGCAACGGCTGGCTGACCACCTACCGGGGACACCTGCCGAACGGGCCGACATGCCGCTGCTTCGACGACGCTCTGGCTGTGGCCAGGGTCATCAACAACACCGAGGGAGCCCGATGAGCGACTTCATACGGTGGCGAAGGGCCACTCTGTGTAATGGCAACAGCGCTTGCGCTGAGGTCGCCTGGGTGGCTGCAGGCAGCCATAACGGCAACTGCCTCCTGGCGGGCACTGTCGGCGGCGAGGTGTGGCTGCGGGACTCCAAGCTCGGCGACGACAGCCCGATCCTGCGGTTCACGGCAGCCGAGTGGGAGGCGTTCACTGTCGGGGTCCTGGCGGGCGAGTTCGACGCGGAGGTCCTCGCGGTGCCGGGGGAGCGTCCGGGCGGGGATGGCTCGGGAGGACCTCTGGCTGAGCCGCTGAACGTCTCGTAGCCCGTTTCGGGCACTCGTGCTTGACCGTGAGTCTCCTGGGCCGCCTGCGGCCTTCTGAAGCGCTCACCAGTTCGTGAAATTGATCTAGATCAGAACTCAAGATCGATAAGGAGCCTCGATGTCCGATCCCGACAAGACCAGTCCAGAGGTCACCGACCTTCTGCGGGAACTCGCCAAAGCCCGCGAAGCCCTGGCAGCAGCCGAAACACACCTGGCCCGCCATGCGGAGGCGAACGCGGCACTCCACGCGTCGACCAACGTCATGTACTCGCCACTGCACGCCAAGGTCGCCGCAGCCATTCACGGCATCGACGCCGCGCACGTCAGGTACGGCCAACCGCAGCCGGGTGGGGATGGGCGTCCACTGCCGACGTTGGACCACCGGACTCCTCTCGGTGCGCTCGCTGCCGTTCTCGCGGACCTCGACCGGTGTATGCACGGCCGCCACGAGGTCGACACCTGTTCGGGATGCAAGGGCCCGAGTAGGGGCAACTTCCACATGCCGACCGGGTCGGTCATCGGATACGGGCGGGGTGGAGACGAGGACACGATCGTCATGCCGCCCACCGGTGAGCGTTCCAACCCTCGCGCGTGGCGACCCGCCTACGCCTCCGAGCAGGGTCGCGAGGTGCCTCAATGAGCAGGCTGTTCTACGACTGCGAGTTCATCGAGGACGGCACGACCATCGACCTCATCAGCATCGGCATGGTGGCGGGGGACGGCCGCGAACTGTATGCCGTCAACCGGGACATGCCGCACAAGCGGATCGCCAAACACGACTGGCTGCGGGCGAACGTGGTCCCGTCGCTGCCGCGCATCCACGGCGACCGCCGCCACTACGTGAGCGCCCGCCGCAACCCGCTCGCGCTGGACTTCGACCACCCCGACATGCTCGGCCGCGAGCGCATCGCGGCGAAAGTCGAGCGGTTCATCCTCGCCACCCCGGACGTGGAACTGTGGGCCTGGTACGGCGCCTACGACCACGTCGCCTTGTGCCAGCTGTGGGGTCGCATGATCGACCTGCCTGAGGGTGTCCCGATGTGGACCAACGACCTCAAACAGGAGTGCATGCGGCTGGGTAACCCGAGCGTGCCGAAGCAGGAGAGCGGTGTCCACAATGCGCTCGCGGATGCCCGGCACAACAAGGTGATCAGCGAGTTCCTGGAGTCGTACGCCTCCCAGCAGTCGGGGGAGGCGTCCTGATGGCCGAGATCCGGCGTTTCCGCCTCCACCGCGTCGAGGATGTCTCCGGAGTGTCCGGTACGGGCGTCGTCGCCGAGGGCGTCGTCTTCTCCGACGACTGGGCAGTCACGCACTGGCTGGACCGTCCGCCCATGCACGAGCCGACCATGACCACGTGGCTCAACAGGGGGCACGACGGCATCAGGAAGGTTCACGGCCACAACGGCGCAACCCGCGTCGAGTGGCTGGACATCCCGATGCCGCCCGCTCCCGACTACTCGTCCGCCTGGACGGAACTCCGCGGCTACGTCGAGGAGGCCGTCCGGGACGGTAAGGGGATCGACGCGGCCGACATGCTCGCCTACCTGGACGAATTGAAGCGCCGCGCTTTCGCTCCGGGCAGGGACTGGATCGCCAAGATCATTGGGCCTACGGGGGAGACGCCCCAGTGATCCGCCGCTTCTGGTCCTGGTTCGTGGACGACCGAGACACGCTTCGCGAGTCCACTGTCCGGTTGTCCGACGAGCTGGACAGGCTCACACCTCGGCAGTGCAGCGAGCTGTTCGCCGTCGCTCCCGCGTTCTGGGTGGCCGCCAACCAGGTGGCCGCCTGCGTGGGCGAGCTGACGCCCTCACAGACCCCTCCGAAGTGATCAACCAACTCTGAAGGAGAACACCATGTCCGACACCCTGACCGCTGTCCGGCCGTACCAGCTCACGATCAGCTACACCGACCCGGAGACGGGCCTGTGGAAGACCACCATCCGCTCCGCCTGGCCCGACGCCAAGGAGGAGATCATCCTCGACGCTTCGGAAGCCGACGACGCCGGGCACGGGCGGCGCGTCCACGTCCTGTACGGCAAGGGCGGCGAGGCGACATTTGACCTCGACGAGCACGGCCTGGCGCGGCTCCTGAACGCAGCAGACCGGGCTCACGCCGACGTGATGGCCGGGTAGCTAGTCGCCGGCGGGCTGCTTGCGAGGGCGGCCTCCCTTCCGGGATCGCCGCTCCTCTAGCTCCCGCTCGGCGAGTTCCATCTTGGCTAGTTCGTCGGCGTTGCCGTACTCGCTCACAACGGTGCGGATGTGCTCGACGAGATCTTCGGAGCGTTCGCGGCTGAAGACGCGTTTGCACACCGTCTCGTAGGCGTCCCAGAGAGGTTCGGGCAGGCGGAACTTTCTGTACGGCGTGTGCTTGCCGGCGCTCTCTGGCGACGGATTCTGTGTGGCCACGAAGAAATCTTGTCACACCTCTTGTGTGGCCACAAGGATTTGTATTACCGTGTGGCCACAAGGTAAATCGAGTCGCAGGGAGACCGAGATGACCGCCAGCCTCACCGCCAAGGCCCTCCTCGCCGACAATCCGGCGATCACCCTCGACGAGCTGGGCCGCCCACGCCGTCGGCCTCGACTCGAAGGACGAGGACCTGTTCTGGGCGGGAGTCCGCGAGGTCAACCCCACTCTCTGTCCCGACTGGTAGACGCTCACGGGCCCCGGAAGGGGCCCGCCACCCTCTCCCTGACCAGACCCGAACAGACCCCCGAGGAGACGAGATGGCCACCGAGACGCGAGCGGTCCTTTCGCAGGCCAGGCGGCTCATGAGGCGCTACGCAGTCAGCATCGCTGACCCCGTGCTGGAGGCTGACCGACGCACGTCGATGAACGACGCGCGCATCGCGTTGTGCCTGGCGCAGGGCGTAGCGGAGAAGGACATTGACCCGGCCAGCGGACATGACTACTCGGTTGAGGCGTACGACAGCGTGCGCGCTTCATGGCAGGCTCTCGCCCGGCATCACGGACTCTCGCGCTACTACGACGGCCCCGCCTACCAGAAAGCGATCAGCAGTTGGCGAGCCCGGCGACCGGAGCTTGTGATCGACGACTGGGTCGGCCCAAAGGAGGAGTGGGCGCGAGATTAGCCACCGCAGCCTCTCCGAGTGAAGGGGGCAATGAGTGATCGTCTGGCCGAGACTCCTCCGCTACCTGACGCACAACCGCCGCATCCCCTCCGACCAAGAAGCCAGAGCCCGACACGGCACCTGGGGCTGGCTCACCGGCCGCGACATGTGGCGGCCACCACGCCGCTGACCCTCCTGGCCCGGCTCCCCGGCCGGGCCCCAACCAGCCCCCCGATCTTGAGGAGTTGTGATGGACCTCCCCACCTTCGAAGAGATGCGCCGCAACGCCTACAAGTTGCTCGGAGACGCCCAGCAGGAGCTCACCTCGGACTGGCGCGGTCCGGAGCCTACTGACAAGCAGATGGAAGCCATCGGCGAGGCGTTAAGGGCCATCACCAAGGCGAAGGTCGCCCTCGACAAGGTCGCCCGAGCGGCCCGCTGACCATCAACTTTCTGAGGAGAACCGAGCGATGGACCGTCAAGCTCAGCAAGAGCAGGCGAAGCAGCAGGCCGTAGACCTGGCGCGGTATGGCGTCAAGGCGATCCCTGCCGGCGAGGGGGTCTGGATGGACGTCGCCGAGACGGCCAAGCTGCTCGTGATCCTGGCCGCCCTGCCCGAGGAGGACTAACCGATGTCCAAGATCCGACTCTCTGACGGTGTCCGCGCCGTGAAGGATGCCCTCCGGGGAGAACTCCAGGTCGGCTGCACAGCCTGTCAAGGTGGCGGCTGCGACGCGTGCGATAACGGCACAGTCCGCGCAGGGTTCCGCTGGAGCAGACCGCTGTGGACCCCCGACCCGAGGAGGACTGACCGATGAGCGCTAAGCCGCGCCGTCTCCGCTTGTCCCGTACCCGCGTGGAACAGCACGTGCGGGAGACGAAGACTAGGGAGGCTGTCCATTTCGTGGGCACCACCGAGAACCTCGACGACGGACGAAAGCAGGTCCTCGTCCACCTGCTGGACAAGTTCAAGGACGCCCGCGCCGAATCGCCTGCGGCAGCTCAACTGATGGCGGCTTTAGAGGCTGACGGGTGGGTGGTAGAGCACTCGCGCGCGCTCGTAGCGTCCCGCCTGGTGGTGTCCGAGCCCGCGACTCCAGCCGAGGAGGGCTGAGCCATGGCTGAGAAGCCTGAAGTGGTCGGCGTCCACGACGGTGGCGACGGGGTCTGGGGCGTCACCAGCCTCATCGGCGGCGGTGACGGCCACCAGGAGCATCCGTGCGCCCAGTGTCCGTGGCGCCGAGACACTCCCGTAGGGCGATTCCCCGCCGAGGTGTTCCGGCACTCAGCACGCACCACCTACGACCTGGCTAGCGAGGTGTTCGGCTGTCACATGGCCGGACGCGACCAGCCGAAGACGTGCGCCGGTTTCCTGCTGCGCGGCGCCTCCGACAATCTGGCGATCCGGATGCGGCTCCGGCGGCAGGACTTCTCGGGCGTCCGCTCCGAGGTTGAGCTGTACGACGACTATCGGGAGATGGCGGTCGCGAACGGTGTGGACCCCGCCGACTGCGCATTGCGATCCTGCCGCGGGGACCGCCCGATGGAGTACGCGCCTGACAGCGAGGTAGGCCTGACGTTCTCCGTCACGGACGAGGAGGGCTGACCCATGGCCGAGATCGACATCCCTCGCAGACCGATCGAGACCGAGCCCATCAGCGCGATCATCGTCGAACCCGGCGAGTCCGCTCTCGAGGCCAAGGAGGACGCTCTGCTGGCCGCGCTCGAAGGCGTCGAGTTGGCCGCCTATGACCGGGTGATCATCGGCTGGCTGGCCGGTTGGGAGTCGTCCACGGTCGCTGTCGTGTGCTCGTGGCTGCATCGGGTTGGGGAGGCTCCCGATGCCTGAGACCCGAACCCCGAAGCGCATCCAGCGGAAGAGGACACGAGGATGGAAGCGCCCAGACAACTGCGTGATCGTCGATCGCACGTCCAAGTACGGCAACCCGTGGGCGGTTACCCTCGACCCTGGCCGAGGTTGGCGCGTCCACCCTGCTGGAGACAAGCGGCTCCTCTCGCCAGACATCGTCGGATGGTGGGCGAACAGGGCAGATGCGGCGGCCCAAGCTGTGTCGTTATATAGCTCCTGGTTCCGCAACCAGCCGGAGCTGGTCGAACTCGCCTGCGAGGAACTGCCCGGTAAGGATCTCGCCTGCCCGTGTCCGTTGCCCGAGTCCGTTTGGGAACCGGACCACTGCCACGCGGCCTTCCTTATCGATTTCGTCCGGGAGTTGTGCGATGCCTGAGGAGACCCGCCCGTTCCGCCTCCTCATCACCGGCAGTCAGACGTGGACGGACGAGCAGCAGGTGAGAGCCGCTATCGCCTGGGTGGCGTACCGGCACGGCCCCGAGAACGTCACGCTTGTCGAGGGCTGCGCGGTGGGCGCCGACGAGCTCGCCGAGCAGGTCGGGCTTTCCTGGGGCGGCGGTCTGATCGTGGAGCACCACCCGGCTGACTGGGGCACCTGCCTGCCCGACTGCCCTCCCGATCACCGCCGTACACGCCGGGACGGCACCACGTACTGCCCGGGAGCCGGGCTGCGCCGCGACGCCGAGATGGTGGGCCTGGGAGCCGACTACTGCGCGGCGTTCATCGACCCGTGCGCGAAGCCACGCTGCCGAAAGCCCAAGCCTCACGGCTCTCACGGAGCCTCACACACAGCCCGTCTCGCCGAGAAGGCAGGCATCCCAGTCCGCCGCTACGAGAGGTCTAGCCATGTCTGATGATTTGCACGAGCCGATCCGTCGAGCCATAGACGACCCTGGAGCCTTCACGAAGCGGGGAACAGGCGAGCTGCTCGCTGACTGGGCGGCGCGGGCTGTCCCTCTGTCGCTCCGCGCTGGCGACGACGACATGGTGATCGTGAAGGCTGGCGATGTTGCTGTCGCGCTGGACTTCATGAATCACGCCGGAGACGCCCCCAAGGACGTGACACGGCGACTCACTACGGCCTTGGCAGAGCAGGGAAGGGCGAGTCGTGTCCTTTGAGAGCCCTTTGGGGGAGCCCTCCACCGGAACCTCAGCCTCAAAGCTGGTCCCCGAGGAAGCTGTAGAAGCCGCGGTGAACGCCCTCCGGACGAGAGAGTGGGCCGGTCCGGGCGCACCCTGGTCGGCCCACACCGCCCACAACTTCGCCGGCGACTGCGCGGTCTGCGCAGGAGACGTTCGGGCGATCGTTGGGACCGCACTGGAGGCTGCTGCTCCAGTCCTCGCCGCACAGGTACGGCGAGAGGCCGCCGAGCAGATCGCCCACGCACTCGGATCGAAGGCTGCCAGGGCGCTCCACGAGGCGAAGGAGTTCTCCACCGTTGAGGACCTCGCCAAGTCCCTCGTCACCCGTGCTGGAGCCCTGTCCGCCGCTGCTGAGATCGCCCGTGAGATCGGAGAAGCGCGTGCCTGACATCCCTGAGGAGGCAATCGCGGCCGGTGCCGAGCGACTGGCCCACCGCGACTTCCCGGACAAGACGTTCGCCGGATATTCCCGCGCCGTGCTGGAGGCAGCCGCGCCAATCATCGCAGCCGAGGAGCGTGCTTCCGCCATCGTCGAGATTCACACCATCGTGGCCGAGGTGCGGCGAGGGATCGCCGAGCGGATCGCAGCCGCCCTCCTCGCTGTTGATCCCGTGGAGTGGGCGCTCGCTGGCCAGAGAGCGGGCCAGGATGCTGCAGCGATCGCCCGAAAGATCGGAGAGTGAGGTGTCTGCCATCCCCGAGGGAGCCGTGCGCGCCGTCGCTGAGATCCTCCGCTCGTGGGAGGTTGATGCTTCTGGTGAAGGCGACATCGCGCCAGTCGAGGAGTTCGACGCCGAAGCACGCGAACTGCTGGAGGTCGCGCTGCCGCATCTGCTGCCCCGTCAGCGCGCGGGTGATGCCCCGCGCAACGTCATCAGCATCGGCCCACCGCCCGTGTGCATGTGCAGGAGGAGCTGATGCCTGATCTCCCCGAGGGAGCCGTCTCCGCCGCAGCCAAGGCGATGGACGACGAGTATGGGCCCCTAGCTGAGTGGAGTCCGGAAGCGTTCGCCTACGTCGCTCTGAGGGCTGCTGCGCCGCTCTTCGCCGCGCAGGTGCGGCGAGAGGTAGCCGAGGAGATCGCCCGCGCGATCGAAGCTGACGACTCCAACAGCGACCTCGGTGATCGGACCCGGGCGTGGGCTGCGCGTCTCGCCCGTCAGATCGGAGAAGCCTGGTGACTCCCGCTGAGCTGATCGCCCAGGCTCTGGACTCCCACCTGTGGGACAGCACCTCCCGCTACGCCGCCCACAAGGACCACAACTACTACGGAGCGTGTGGCGTCTGCCGAGGCGATGTGGAGATGATCGCGGGCGCGCTGCTGCATGCTCTCGCCGCTGCCGGGATGGTCGTCGTCTCCACGTGTGCCTGTGGCGAGCCCCTCGGCACCTGCCACGCCTGCGGAGAGCCTCGCTGTTGGCACTGCGACCCAGGCCTCGGCAAGCACCACACGCCGATGAAGTGCAACGAGCTCCACGAACCCAGCCGTACCGCCCTACCCGAGAGGAGCGCCGGTGGTTGACGCCAAAGCTGCTGCAGCCATCCCCTACCGCAAGAGAATCCGCAAGCTGGAGGACCGCATCGAGGTGCTGGAGGCTCTCCTCAGGGACGCTGTCGCCGCCTTGGACGACCTCGGAGCCTGCGACGACTCAGACTGCCGGGACGAGGACTGCCCGCGCGTCCTGCCCCGCATCCGCGCGGCCCTACCCGAGAGGCCTGAGAATGCCTGAGATCGACGAGTTCCTCACTCGCTATCTCGCCGCCCGGGACGCCGATCGGGACGAGCGAGTGAACCGGGCCATCGAGGCGATGACCGTACGTGAACACAGGCTGGTCCATGAGGCGGCAGTCATGGGCTACATGCAAGGTGTCCAAGCGGCAAGGGTTGGAGAGTTCGACATCCCCATGGACGCGGAGATCGTGTGGCGAGTCATCGCAGGCTGCCAGACCTTCGGCGACATCTATCCGACCATCAGTGGACTACCCGAGAGAGCGTCCGATGGTTGAGCGCTGGAACGACGACAAGCCGCACCGATGCCCCCGATGCTGGGCTGTCGCCACCGACGACGTACGGGCTCGCTGGTGGTACGTGTACACGTGCTGGAAGTGCGCGACCAAGTTCACCCGATGGCCACGGTTGGCGAAGTACCTGCCCGAGGACCCGTTCAAGCGCCGCGCCCTGCCCGAGAGGACCACCAATGACTGACCAGTCGATCGTTGTCGTTGATGAGGCTGACGGCAGCCCGTTCGACCGCATCCGTCGCATCGCGGTGGGCGCGGCCGACGGATGGACCCTCGGACCGCACGGCCCGTACCAGCACCCGGGCATGACCGGCGCTGACGTCTCGCGAGGCCAGGTCCGGACGGCGCTCCTCCACCTGCTGGAACTCGGGCTGATCACCATTGACGAACAGCGCCTCAACGAGCTGCACATGTACAGGCCGTGGAGGGAGGCTGATCGTGGCTGACAACCTCCGCCCCTGTACGGGGTCTGGCGATCCTGGAGACGGCTGCAGCCTCCACCACCCCGTTCAGGAGAGCGCCCCAGACGGCGCGGACTGCTGCTGCGGCCAGCCGTGGACAGCACGCCGCAACCGGTGCTTCACCGGCGCGCGGAGCGGAGAGCCTGTGGCCTCGCACGCGGAAGGGAGCACCGACCGTGACTGACGACCTCCGCCAGAGCCCGGCTCCCAGGATGCAGGCGATGGGTGACCCGCTCTTCGCCCGCCTCCTGGACGCCGCTGACGATGCCCTCGCCGCCGAGCATGAGGGCGTAGACGAGTGGTACATCGGCGCCTACGACGACCACATCTACCCGACCTGCCCCGGCCTGGCGAGCTCAGCACAACCGCTCAGGCGCGGCCAGGGCAAGCTCTACCCGGAGGGCGGTGACGTCTGTGGAACCTGCGTCAGATGGTGGAGAGCACGCAAGACCAAGGAGGCCCACCATGTGTCCGGGTAGACGAGACTGCTGGCCCACAGCGTCGTGCAGGAAACGCTGGTACGACCGGCGCCGGCGAAGGAGGAACCGCCGATGACCTTCACCCGAGAAGTCCTCGCCCATGTGGTCGACTTCTTCCGAGGCGAATTCACTCACACGACCTTGGATCCGAAGGACTCCCGTTTCTGGGCGACGACGATCCTCTTCGCGATCTTTGTGCTACCTGCGCTGATCGTCGCCGAGATAATCGCCCAGGTCGCTGCCTGAGACGTTAGCCCTACCTGAGGAGGACGGTTGACCTCCGCGATTGAGCCGCTCGTCGTCTATGACTGCCACGACAAACAGTGGCGCGGCGACCCTGACGTGCTCTCCTGGATGCGGGCCGAACAGCTCGATCCAGAGCTGGTGTACCGGCTAGAGGTCTACGTCGTGGACTGCCCATCCGCCCGCGTCTACGAGTACGCCACGGTGCTGGGCGCACGCATCTTCGTTCCGGCCCTCGCCGACTATATGCGGCGGGAGCCGTACGACGTGATCCTGGCCAGCCTGCCGCCTGAGGCGCCAGCCCTACCTGAGGAGAAGCGGTGAGCAGCACGTACCGCATCCCGTGCATCTCTCACGACCCGGCCCTCGTTGCTGGCGAGTACGACACGCCAGACGCTGCTGAGAGGGCGATCCGCGACGGTATCGATGATCACCCGCAGTGCGACCTGCTGATCGGCCGCTACTCCTATCCGCTGATCGAGGTCGGCTGCCCGCCCACGACCGGGCCTGACCGCTCCGGTAGGCACCCTTGCTTACCGCACTCGGCAACGGAGTGGGTTGACGTGGCGTGGTTGCGGATCCTCGCGACTGTGCACCACTCCGGCGACGACCAGATGCAGGCCTTGGCCAGGGACAGTCATCTCGCCCACTGGCCGCTGGAGAGACTGCGACGGCTGCGCGACCAACTGAGCCTCGACCTTGCGGAGCAGACATGACCTGGCCAGAAGCGCTCACGCTCGGCCTGCTCGCTGCCGCAATCGTCGCGACCCTTGAGCTGTATGGCCCGACGCCAGCCCTAACCGAGGAGAACTAGCATGACCGCACCCGACTTCCTCCGATTGGCCGAGGCCCGGCGTGCCGACCTCGACATGACGAAGTTGGCACTGACCGAGAAGGCCGGGATTGGCCGGGTGACGTACGACCGTCTCAGCAATCCCGCAACCCGGCCACAGATGGCGACGATTGTGCGCATCGCTGACGCTCTTGGCATCGACAGGCAAGAGGCAGTCCGAACCGCAGGACTTCTCAACCCATCCACGCCAGTCGAACTTGCTGAGCAGCGAGCTCATGCGGCGATTGCCGAAGTGCTCCAACGCAGGCTCTCGGATGTGGAGCCCGATGTGCTGGCGAGAGTAGCACTGGAAATGGGAGAGATCATGCAGGCGGTCGCAAGCCAACTGTTCCAGCAAGCGAAGCCCAAACCGTGACCCTTCTCGTCCTCGACCCGCGGCGCGGGGGAGACGCCCCATGGGTTGCCCGCTGCCCGCCACAAACCGGAAACTCCTGGTTTCCGTGCCTACGGGAGCGGTTCGGACGGTGTTTTGGTAGGACCGGGGGTTAGAGGCGTCCAGCCTTCAGGACTTGAGCCCCAACGCTGCACATCTGCGATGATCAACGCGATGTGATCGCGAAGCTGATTGACGCGGGCGCCCCTCCTTGAGTCGTCGGCTGTCTCAGCGATGGCGTTCAACTCATTGATGACCAGAGACGGCAGCATCGCGGTGACCTTCCTGAACCAGTCGCGGAAAGCCGGATGCGCATCCTTCTTATGAGGAGCGCCCAACGGCGTGATCGCAAGCCGCACCTCATGGATGGCGGCATGCACATCTGACGCCCTGATTTCAGAGCCCCCGAGGCTGGCGTGAAGCTGCCACAGCGCCGATCCAACTCTTTCGGCCTGGTCTCGACGCCGTTCGTCGAGACGGGCCTCCCGCTCGCGCCTGGCCAGCCACCATGCGATTGCTGCCGCACCTAGGACGCCCAAGAAGGCGCCCCCGAAGTCGCCCAAGACCACGTCAGTCCAGAAGTTGAAGCTGTCGGATGGCATCTGCGTGTTGTTGATCGCTGGGGACGGAGCGGAGCTTGCCGACTCGGTAACGGTCACGGTGACTGTGGGCTCGGGCCGAAGCGACGGCGATGGCATAACGCAAATGTTTACGGCATGAACCATGATCGCGCGATGCTTAGGCCAGATTATTCGAGCCATACGGATGTCGTGCTCCCAGCCGCGGGGTGCTGGCGCTTAGCCGGTCACTTCGCCGGCCACGTCGCGGTAGACCGCTACCGTTTTGCCTGCTCATGACCCGATTCTCGGCACCCTGGAGTATGGACACCTCGGGGGAGGAGCACTGGCAGGTCGCCCTACGCGACCACGCCGCCAGGCTGGCCTTCCCTGACTGGATCCGCGGCCCTGACGACTGGACGAACCTGTTCACCGGCTACACGACGGGCGGGGAGCCGTACACGGAGGTGGCCGTCTACCGAGGCCACACCCGAATCCACCACCTCGTCCTCCGCGGCGACGAACTGACCGCGTTCTGGACTCGGCTACTCAACGAGATCAGCGAGTGATAGGCCAAGGCGATAGGCCACGGGTACGATGAACGCATCCCCGCGCCACTGCGCTATCTACCTGACCTGCACGCTCTCAACACCCCCGGAGAAGAGGTCGAGTGGTCATCGCCCCTCCACACCCCGTCACGGTCGTCCCCTGCGCTGACGGCGACGTCCTGCTGCTGCCCGCCATGTGGCCGGTACGGCTGACGCCTGACGACCGCCGCGCGCTCGCGCACGAACTCCTCGCGTTCGACGATCTACCCTGAGCACGAAGAGAGCGGCCCTCCCCGCCAGGAGAACCGCTCTCGTCCCTCGCACACCACCAGTTCCAGTGGTCTCCCGTACAGCGTATTCGGGGAGGTCCACAATGTCGTCCGTCGATCTCGACGCCCTATGCCACGGGCCCTGCATGAACGGCTACCGGCGCAAGGTTCGCGCCCACGAGCAAGCCACCCACGCCTACATCTCCGCCTACGACGACTGGGTGTGCGCCGTCGAGAGCTGGCAGCCGCCGCTGCTGTGGCCCGAGGAGCCGGTCCAGCCTGAGGAGCCCCGCCTGCCGTACCCGGTGTACGGCGAACCTGTCTACTGCCCGTCCTGCGTCTACGAGCACAAGGCGATGCTCTCCAAACTCGACGGCGCCGCCTGTGTCTACCTGCGCGAGTCCGACGGGCTACGCGGACAGACCGACCAGGTCCGGGTCTCCGGCAGCGGCGAAGACCACTCCCTGTCGCCGACGATCGAAGACCTCGACGAGTTCGACTACTGGCTCCGCTCCTGGAAAGCGGCCTACCTGGGTGCCGACTCCTTCGCCCGCGCCGGCGCTCTGGCCGACTCCATCACGCTCGGTACGGCCTGGCTGGTTGCCCGCGCTGAACGCCTCCTCTCCCGGCCGGAGATGGCCGACGACTTCGGCCAGGAGGTTCGCGGCTGGTACGCCAAGCTCTGCATCTACGACCCGTCGGAACTGGCCGCCAGGCCGCGCCGCACGAGCAAGCCGCTGCGATGCCCGCAATGCCACCTGGCGACGCTCTCCCAACTCGACGGGGAAGACAGGATCGAGTGCCGCAACCGGGCTTGCGGTGAAGGCCGCGGGGGACCGGCTGTGTTGACGACGGGGGAGTACGAGGCGCTGGTCGAGTCCACCGTGAAGGCGGTGAAGGTCGGATGAGCGAGCAGTGCCCTACCTGCCATGGCCGCGGCGAACTCCCCGACGAGAAGACGTGTGCTCTCCCGGACTGCGGCAGGCGGTTTCGGTGGCAGGACGACGGGCGGGGACGCAGTCGGCCGCGGTGGGACTCCATCTACTGTTCCCGGTCGTGCCAGCACGTCGCTGGTATGCGGGCGTACCGGACGCGGCTGATCGCGTGATGTCTTCACTCCGAGCGAAGACATCACATTTTCCGCCTTGCCCGTAAATGAGATGTGACGCGTCACGCTGATCGCTACCGTGGGATCAGTTCACGGGACCCGAAGAGGCGCGGGTCGAAGGGGCGTCGGTTATCTTTCTGTAACAAAGAACCCGCCGGTGCCCGCCTGACATATCCGCGCCTTTCTTGGCCGCGTGGGCTGGTCAGGTCTGGTGCTGGCACGGGTCGAATCTCGTCGGTTATCGCCTCTTAAGCGGGTGGTCGCGGGTTCGAATCCCGTCGCGGACTTCGGTCCGTGTAGCTCAGTGGCCAGAGCACCTAACGGCCGGTGGGTCACCCATATCCGTGCCAGCTCCAGACCTGATCGCTCGCCAGTCCTGCCAGTTGCATGGGTCGAATCCGATCGGTTATCTCTCGCAGAGGATGCAGGTTCGAATCCTGTCGGGCCGTTCGCGGCCCGTCGCCCGATCGGCAGGGCAAACTCCGGACGGTACGCCACATCCGTGCCGCTGGCAGGGCTGACGGGCAGGGGAGCGGGTCGAAGCTCATCGGTTATCGGGAACAGGTTGTCGCAGGTTCGAGTCCTGCTCACCCGACCAGCAGTTCCGGGTGGTAGCTCAGTTGGCAGAGCGTCTGTCTAACACCGGTGGACATCACCACATCCGCTCCCCTTCGTCATATCCGCCCCCGGGCGGGTCGAAGAGAAGGAGCACCACGATGGCGCATGACCCCCTCGCGAACCTTTCGGCGATCGCCACCCCGCAGAACCAGCCGATCCCCGGCCGTACCGACCAGGTGCAGAACGCCGCTGGCGGCTACGTGTTCGCCAAGGACCTGTGGACGAAGCTGGAGGACTTCCTCATCCTCGGCACCACAGGCGGCACCTACTACGTGAGCGAGCAGAAGCTCACCGCGGACAACGCGGGCGTGCTGTTTCAGGCGATCGCGGAGGACGGACCGCGCGTCGTCCGGCTGCTCACCGACATCTCGACAGCCCGCCCGCCGCGCGCTCCTAAGCCGCGGCCGGCGCTGTTCGCGCTCGCCGCGGCCTACGCCCGCGGGGACGCCGACACCCGGCAGGCGGCCAAGCTCGCTCTGGCGAAGGTGGCGCGCACCACCGACCACCTAGCCCAGTTCTTCGGCTACTACAAGAACCTGGGTGGCAAGCCGACCGGTCGCGGTACCGCGCCCAGGGTTGGCCGGTCGCTGCGTACGGCGCTCGGCTCCTGGTTCCTGACCGGCGACGCCGACAGCGTGGCGTTCAAGGCGTGCAAGGCCCGCCAGCGCAAGACACCGCAAGGTGAGGCGTTTGATCTGCGGGATGTCCTGCGTATCGCTCACCCTGTCGCCGACAACGACCAGCGCAAGACGCTGTTTGGCTGGATCGCCGGGAACGTGAGCGACGACGAGGCGCGCGACGAGCTGCCAGCGGTGGACCGGTTCCTGACTGCGAAGGCCGTCACCTCGCCCGCTGAGGCTGTCCGAGTGGTCACCGAGGCGCGAGTTCCGTGGGAGTTCCTGCCCGACGCGATGCTGCGCGAGCCCGAGGTGTGGGAGGCGCTGATCGAGACGGTCGGTCTGACCGCACTGATCCGCAACCTCGCCCGGATGACGCGGCTCGGCACGCTCAAGCCCATGGCGGATGCGACAGCGCGGGCGGTACTACGGCTCACCGACCGGGAGGCGATCCTACGCGCCCGTATCCATCCGATGGACGCCTGGCTCGCCATGCGCGTCTACGGCTCTGGCCAGGCGCAGCCCAACCCTCGCGCCGACGCGACCACCTGGGCTCCGGTCCCGGCGATCATGGACGCGCTGGAGGAGACGTACGAGGCCGCCTTCGGAACCGTCGAGCCCTCGGGCAAGCGACTCCTGGTCGCCATCGACTCCTCGGGTTCGATGAGCGGCGGGTACTGGGGTGGCGGCGTCGTCGTGGGCGGCTCCGAGATCGGCTCCCCGTACGAGGTCGGCTGCGCGATGGCCGTCATGCTCGCCCGCATCGAGAAGGGCAACGTGCACGTCATCGACGTCGACACCCGCGTGCACGCCTCGAAGGTGACGCCGCGCACAAACCTGCGCGAGATCGCTAGCTGGCGTCCCTCGGGTGGTGGGACTGACCTGTCGCTCCCGTTCACCTGGGCCCAGCGCGAGAAGCTCAACGTGGACGGGATCGTGCTCTTCACCGACAACGAGACGTGGGCTGGACGCTCGCACCCCACACAGGCGCTCCAGGCCTATCGGCGGAGCATCAACGCGGACACCCGAGTCGTGATCGCGGCGATGACCGCGGCGGGTCACTCGATCGGCGACCCCAGCGACGAGGGCGTCCTCAACGTCGCCGGGATGGACGCCTCGCTCCCGCTCATCATCAACGGATACGTTCGCTGACCTGCGCAAACACGAGTAGCTTGACCAATCCGCTCGTGTAGTGTCACGCTTGATCCCGAAGACTTGTGCCCCTGACCAGGAGAAATCCCGGCCAGGGGCTTTTTTGTGTGCACCGGGAGGTGACTGTGGCCCGCCCGGAACTGGATCCAGATGAGGTCTACCTGACGACGGCCGGAGCGGCTGAGCTCGCAGGAGTGCAGCCAGCAACGATCCGGAAGTGGGTCGAACGTGAGCACCTCGCACCCATAGGCAGAGACAGGCGCGGTCACATGCTGTTTACGCAGGTCGCCGTCGCCGAAGCTGAAGCTAAGACGCGCGAACTCGCTCGTCGGCCGGAGAACCTCGCAGCCTAGACAGCGCTAGAAACGTCAAGAGCGGAGCATCCTTCCTCCCCGGAGATGCTCTTCGCTCCTCGGTTGCCCCCGTGGCCGGGTTGAGCGCTCGGGTGCCGGTCCTGGCTGGTGCGGAGTTGCCTCCACCCAGGGCGACATGCCTGGACCGGCACCCCAAAGTCGTGCGGCCCGCCTGGGTTGGGGGATCTAGGGCGGGCCGTACAAGATCCCCCACCTTCCCCCGGGAGCATCCATGCCCAAGCACAAGGTCAACATCGTCACCGGCCCCGACGGAGCCCGGTTCGAGGTCGACGGCTACGACATCGCCCGAGGCGTCAGCGGGGCGACCGTCCACATCGGCCCAGGTGGCGTGACCCGCATAGCGCTGGAGATCTACGCCTCCGTAGTGGAGAGCACGCAACTCGCAGCCCGAGAGGCGACGTTCGATGTGTCGCTACCGCCAGAAGCGGAGCGTGCTCTGATCGCTCTCGGCTGGACTCCTCCGACGGCGGCGAAGTGACGATCGACGAATTCATCTCGGCCCGTCTCGATGAGGCCGACCACGAGCTGCACGACATGACCTCCGGTGCCCTCGTGCAGGGCTACCTCCGGGCCCACGGCGACCAACTCAAGGCCCAGATCGCAGCCATGCGGAAGATCCTCTCCGCCCACGTTGGCTACTACGGGCTTATGGACGACGAGTACCTGCCTGTCCCAGTGCTCAGCATTCTTGCCGGGGTCTGGAAAGACCACGAGGACTACGGCCTGATCGGGGCGGTTGCCTGATGGTCTCCGACGGGATGCTGGAGTGGTTGCGCGCCTCGATCATGGGCGACAAGGCGGCGGCCGAAGCGGCGGGTGGCCAGGAGTGGGTCCTCGGCAAGGACGGTCAAGAGCTGTTCCTGGCCCCGGCGGACGCGGGACCTCAACAGTGGCATGCCGAGCGCATCACCCAGTGGGGCTACATCGTCGATCATTGCTGCCACCCTGAGCAATGGGACGAGTGCGACACTACGAAGCCCGAGCACATCGCCCTCCACGACCCTCGGGACACGATCGCCCGCTGCGAAGCCGAACTTGCGCTGCTGGACCGCTACGAGGCGCACGCCTCGATCTGGACTCTACCCAGCGAACTGGGTAGAGGTGCGGAGTTCGTTGACGTGGTCGAGGGCGTCCGCACGGCTGTCCTGAACGAGATCGTCACGTCGCTGGCTCTCGCCCGCCGCCACCGCGAAGGCTTCAACCCTGACTGGCTGGCATGAACGCTCTGAGCCGCGCCTGGCACGTCTACGCCGACCCTGCCGAGACCGACGCGGCGACACAGCTGAAGCTCATGCTGCTGCCGTACGCCGTCATCACCTATGTCGCGTCGCTGTTCTTCGCCGACCTTGACCAGGTGTTCTACGTCGCGTCGCCATCCGACATCTACCTGCTGTACGCGCTCCTGTGGGTTGTGCGCCAGCGGGACGAGGCCCGCGCCAGATTGGAGGGCTGATGTCAGAGCCCATCCGAATCCGCCTATTCGGCACGCCGACCCGCGCTCTGGCCCGCGGCCACGACGGCACCGTCCTCGAGGGCTGGCTCCTTCCTGGCACAAAAAACCTGGAAGACGCGGCCCGGCTCGACGTCCTCTTCAGCGGGTCACCGCCCCTGGTCGAAGTGGTGAAGCTGGACGACCTAGACCAGCTCTGATCGACTCCTGGACGCAGCCCGGCAAGCCTCTACTCTGAACATGAGGGTGTCTCGTCCGTCGCCCCCGTGCGGACGAGACCTGAGACCGGGCGGGCGTCAAGCGCCTTCGCCTGCCCGGTCCACCCGATACTTCTCCCGCTCCGCCAGGTAGGCGTCGTCTACCTCGCGCAAATACCACTGCCCGATCGGCGGAGCCTGGTGGAGCAGTACACGCTCGTAGCTGGCCAACTCCAGCATGTGTGATCCGTCGAGGTCCACCAGGTAGGCCTCATAGGTGCCGGGGTCGATCGGCTTACCCCACGGATCCAGGCCGGGACTCCGGCCCGTAGGTGCCTTGTACCGGGCGTGGATCGCGCTCACCACCCAGTACGTGAGCGGCTCGCCCGCAGGCGCGACCCTGCCTCCGGCCCCGCCGTCGTGCGGCCATTCCTTGAGTTCCACCCGCTGAGGTTCCACCCGCCCATCATCGAACACGTGTGCTAGATGCGGCTGGCCGGGGTAGCTGATCACAGTCCGGCCACACCGTCCAAGCCCGCGACTACACCCCGAAACGCAGGGCAGCGCTGGAGTGCCCAACCCTCCAGCGGAAGGACATCACATGGCCACCGTGACCTTGATCCTGCTGATCCTCGCTTTGGCGTGCTTCGTCCTCGCCGCACTCAACGTCGCGGCGCCGCGACTCAACCTGCTCGCCCTGGGTCTGGCCCTCTGGGTCCTGACCGAGATCATCCCGAAGATCAGCGACATGTAGATCCCCGCACCAGGCGAACGTCGTAACTCCCGGCTGGTAGCTGACACGAGGCGGCCCCGGCGCTGCAAGAGAGCGCGCCGAAGGGCCGCCTCCAGCATGTCCAGGCTCACCACCGCGCGAGCGCCCAGGCACCGCCGACCCCCTTTTCAGACCCACGAGACACGCCACGGCGCTAGCTGGCGCCCCCAACCGGAGGGAGCCAGCATGGCCGACTTCACGCTGTCCATCTACGCCGAAGCCGAGGTCATCAAGGCAGCCGACCTCCCCGCCGACACCCTCGACGAGGAGCAGGAGGAGGAGCGGTGACCGCCGGGCTGTCCGCCGTCAACCTCGTCAACCCGTGGCTCAACCTGCTCCGCAACGTCTCCTTCACCGCGAAGACGAACGTGTACGTGAAGCTCCATACCGGCGACCCCGGCTCTGACGGCACCGGCAACGCCTCCAGCGTCACCACCCGCAGCGAAGTCACGTTCGCCGCAGCATCCGCCGGATCCATGTCCGCGAACAACACGCCGTCGTGGAGCAACTGGGCCGGGACCAACGGCGAAGTCGTGAGCCACGTCTCGCTGTGGGACGCATCGACCAGCGGAAACTTCTTGGGCAGCGATGCCCTCAACGCCTCCAAGACGATGAACACCGGCGACCAACTGAACCTGACCGCCTTCACGATCTCGATCACCCCGATCGCCGCTTAGGAGGTCGTGTCGTGGCATTGACCGACGAGCAGCGCCTCCGCGTCTGGCGGGTCTTCATGCGCCGCAACACCGAAGCGGCGGCGTTCACCAAACCCCAGCTCAGGGCCGGACTGAACGCCACCGACGACTGGGTGGAGGCCAACGCGGTCGAGTTCAACCAGGCGCTCCCGCCCGCGTTCCGTTCTGCCGCCACCGGCCCGCAGAAGACGCTGCTGCTGTGCCTGGTCGCGATGGAGCGCGCAGGACTCCTCCGGGAGGACCCGTGACGTTCTACTACGACCTCCGGCCAGGCGCCGCCCAGTACCCGGCCACCAACTATGCGCGGCTGCTACGCAACCAGTCCACGAACGTGGCCGAGTGGCTCGCCTACGACCCGTCCACGGCGAAGGACGCCTACTGGGAGTTGGAGGCGTTCGCCTACCCGGTCAGCGCACCGGACATCACCGTCCGCGTCGTCTGGGGCGCCGCCACCGCCACGACCGGCGTGGTCCGCTGGTCAGCGCAACTAGCGGCCATCACCCCGGAAACCGACTCGCAGGACGCGGAAACGAAAACGTACGCCACCGCGGTCACCGTCGACGACACCCACCTCGGAACCACCGCCAAACGCCTGATGGCCGCCACCATCACCATCACCGGCGCCTCCCTGGACAGCGTCACCGGCAGCGACGAAGTGTGGCTGAAGCTCACCCGCGTCGCCGACCACGCCAACGACACGCTGCTCGGCGACGCCTGGCTGAAAAGCGTCGGCGTCAGCTACCCCACCACGTAGCAAAGGGGATCGGCGTGTCGGTCCGTTTTGACGCCGACGGCAAAGACCTGACCTCCACGCTCAGCCTCGGCTCCCTCACCCAAATCACGATCAGCCTCTGGGCCAACATCAAGGTCAACCGCGGAACCTGGACCACGATCTTCTCCGTCGACAACGGCTCCGGAAGCGTCCTGTGCATCCAGGCACCAGCCGGCAACAACATGCGCGTCTACGACCAGAACAACGACGTCGGCGCAACCCAGCAAACCCTCACGGTCGGTACCTGGTACCACATCTGGCTCGTACGCAACGGCACAGCAGGCGAATGGCGGTGGCGGCCAGCAGGCTCCTCCACCTACACGGCAGCCACGTGGACCGCAGGCAACGGCGCTACCCTCGTCGCCAACACCCTGCGGCTCGGCGAAAGCCCATGGGGAGCCGAATGGATGAACGGCTCGGTCTGCAACGTTAAGCTCTGGTCCGGCG
The DNA here is from genome assembly GCF_044456745.1 of Nonomuraea sp. NPDC050790. Classification (NCBI taxonomy): domain Bacteria; kingdom Bacillati; phylum Actinomycetota; class Actinomycetes; order Streptosporangiales; family Streptosporangiaceae; genus Nonomuraea; species Nonomuraea sp. NPDC050790. The sequence goes on from NZ_JBITGF010000007.1 coordinate 412,500, forward strand.
TGAACCTCGCCGCCGACGAGCTTGAACACGAAGGCCTCTCCTACCTGCCGCACCGCACCACCAACCTGGTCGCCTGGTACCCGCTGACCGGCCTCGAACTCGCCGACCTGGCAGGCGGACACACCCTGACAGGCGGCGCCGGCGCCGCCGTGGACGAGGGTCCGCCGATCGGCTGGGGCGGCACTCGCGTCCACCGGCACGTCATCACTCCCGCCGGCGGTGCCACCCACGAAGCGCAAGCTGATCTTGCCGTCTCCGCGGCCATTACCTCGGCCGCCACCGCCACCAAGAGCAGCGCTGCCGCAGTTGACGTGACCGCCGGGATCACATCCGCCGGCGCGGCGACGAAGCTGGCCGCCGCGGTTCTGGACGCCTCGGCAACGGTCGCCAGCCAGGCCGTACGGGCCGCTATCGCCACGGCCGACCTGACCGCTACCGCCAACCTCGCCGCCGAGACCTCCGCTGCACGGCCCATGGTCGCCGCTGTGGAGGCTGTAGCGGCCATCACCAGCCAAGCCCTGGCCGAACGCTCCACCACCGCGGCCATGGACGCCACAGCGACGCTCACAACCGCCACCATCGGCGTACGGCCCGCCTCCGCCGATGTCGCCCTCACTGCTTCGATCGTGGCCGCCGTCGGCAGCGCTTTCGACGCTGGCTCAGCCACCGCGGCAACCGCGTCGATCACCTCCGAAGTTGCCGCGATCAAGCCCGCAGCCTCGACCCTGGCCACGACAGCAGCCATCACGTCGGCAGCGACCGTCATCAAGAGCATCCAGGCCACCCTCGGCATCACCGCCACCATCACCTCCTCAGGCGGAGCCGATGAGGCAGAAGGACTGAACGCCACCCTGGGCCGAGCGGTCTCCCGCCGCTGGAACACCGCCAGAACCACCCGCCGCTGGGGCAGCCCATAAGGGAGGACAGATGCTGATCTTCCCCCGGGAGACCGCCGAGTACCTGCCCGTCCCCGTCGAAGGCCCCGGCGCCCTCACCGGCCTCCCAGTTGAGATGCAGATCCGCCCCTACCCGCTGCGCCCCACCTCTGACGGCTGGAAAACCGCATCGTGGGGCACCATCGGAGCTGAGACCGTCGCCCAGATCCCCATCGGACCCGGCAGCGACTTCGACTTCTCCACCGCCCCAGGCGACTATGTGCCGTATGTACGCATCACCTCAGCCCCGCCCGAGACCCCAGTGATCGAAGGCTCGCCGTTCAAGATCAGCTAGCCGAATTTTGGACACACAGAGTGAGATTTCAGGCCCAAAATCTCGGGATCGCCGAGCCGCATACCTACCCACAGTGATCGCCGCAGGTCGCTCAGACCCAGAAGCCGCTCCACCACCTAGAACCCAAGGAGGTGGACGTGGCGAGACAAGCCCGCCGCTGCAAAGGCCGCAAAACCAACGGCGACCCCTGCAACAACTACGCGATCAACGGCGGCATGGTCTGCCACGCCCACGGCGGCCGAGCCAAGCAGGTCAAAGCCAAAGCAGCCGAGCGCGCCGCCGAGGACAAAGTCCGGGCCGCGCTGGCACGCATGGACGTCGACCCGGTCGCCGACCCTCTCACAGAACTGGCGAAGATCGCGGGCCAGGTCGTGGCGTGGAAAGACACGCTCGCAGACAAGGTCAACGAGCTGTCCAGCCTCCGCTACAGCACCGAGAACGGCGAGCAACTCCGCGCTGAAGTCGCGCTCTTCGAAAGGGCGCTGGACCGGTGCGAGAAGTTCCTGTCAGCGATGGCCCGGCTGAACATCGACGAACGACTGGCCCGCATCTCCGAGAGGCAGGCCGACGTCATTATCAAGGCCATCACCGCGACGCTCGCGGAGCGCGGGCTATCGGCCGAGGAGCAGGCGGAGGCGCGGCGTGAGGTTGCTCGCAGACTCCGCGTTGCTTCGAGCGGCTGACGCTCTCGACGATTCCGCCGAACCGAACCCGTACCTGAACAACCCCGTCGGCTGGGTCAAAGATCGGCTCGGAGGTCACCTGTGGTCGAAGCAGCGCGAGATCGCTGAATCGATCGTCACCAACCGCCGTACAGCCGTGAAGTCATGCCATAACGCAGGCAAGAGCTTTCTGGCCGCGCAGATCGCCTGCTGGTGGATCGACGTCCACCCACCCGGCGAGGCATTCATTGTCTCTACGGCGCCCACCTATCCTCAGGTGCACGCGATCTTGTGGGAAGAGATCCGCAAGGCAGCGAAGAACCCGGCAGGTGAGCCGCTGCCCGGACGAGTCCTGCAATCAGATGAGTGGAAGCTGGACGGGGGAGTACTCACAGGCTGGGGCCGCAAGCCGGCCGACAACGACCAGCATGGCTTTCAAGGTATCCACCGCCGTTTCGTCCTCGTCATCTTGGATGAGGCGTGTGGCATCCCCGAGCAATTGTGGGTCGCCGTCGAGGCCATCACCACGAGTGCCGACTGCCGCATCCTCGCGATCGGCAACCCAGACGACCCGAACACCGAGTTCGGCAACGTGTGTAAGCCGGGGTCCGGATGGAACACGATCCGTATCTCGGGCTTGGACACCCCGAACTTCACGGACGAGCCCTTTCCGGAGCATCTGCGCCCGCTGATGTTGTCGCCCGAATGGGTCGACGACAAGCGCCGGCGCTGGGGCGAATCCTCGCCCCGCTACGTGTCGAAGGTGCTGGGAGAGTTCCCAGAGGTCGGCGACGACACTCTGATCTCGCCTCGGTGGATCGAAGCAGCCCAGCAGCGCGCTCTGCCCCCAGGGCCGGTGAACGTGCTCGGCGTGGACGTCGCGCGCTTCGGCTCCGACCGCAGCGTGTTCTGCCTCGCCCGTGGCTCTGTCGCACGTGTCGTCGGCGACTACTCACACGCTCGTACTACCGAAACCACGGGCAAGGTCATCGCGGCCAAGCGCGAGCACCACGTCCACGAGATTCGCGTGGACGGCGTCGGTGTCGGCTCCGGAGTTGTCGACGAGCTGCTCGAAGCCGGACACGACGTGCTCGACATGCAGTCCGGCGCAGGCGCGATCGACCGGGAACACTTCGCGAACGCCCGCGCCGAATGGTGGTGGGGTCTGCGCGAGCGGTTCGAGGCCGGCGACATTGACCTCGACGAGTTGGATGACGAACTCGCTGCACAGCTCGGCACGATCAAGTACAAATACACGGCCCGCGGCCAGGTGCTGATCGAGTCCAAAGACGACATGAAGAAGCGCGGACTGCCATCACCTGACCGAGCCGACAGCGTCATGCTGGCCTACGCCCACGTGCCGCCACCCGACGAGATCATCGACGGCGACACAATCGATGATGACCTGGCCCTGAGCATCTCGCCGTACTGAGGGAGGCTGCTCGTGGGTATCGCCTCCCGCCTCCAGGAAACCTGGTACCGCGTTACTGGTCGGACCGAGCTGGTCGAAGTGATCCGCGCTGAGCGGGAGATGCGCGTCCACATCCAGGAGTCGATGGCCGACCTCGAGAACCGCATGTACGAGCCGGGCTGGCAGAAGCTGACCGCGTTCGCCGAGCAGGAGTTCTCCAGGGAAGGATTGCAGCAGATCACGGCCGTCTGCCGCGTGTACACGATCAAGTCGCCGCTGCTGCGTCGGGGCCTGTCGCTGCGCACCGGGTACGTGTGGGGTCAGGGTGTTCAGATTTCCGCCCGGGCGACCGGCGAGACTGGGCAGGACGTCAACGAGGTCGTCCAGGACTTCATCGACGACCCAGGCAACCGGCGCTCACTCACCGGCGACCAGGCGCACGAGGAACTGGAGCGGGCTGTCTACACCGACGGCAACGTGTTCCTCGCCCTGTTCACCCGGCCGCGCTCTGGCAAGGTCCAGGTACGCACCTTGCCGTGGGATGAGATCACCGACGTCGTCTGCAACCCCGAGGATCGTTCGGAGCCGTGGTTCTACCGGCGCGAATGGTGGGAAGAGCGCCGCGGCCCGGATGGTGTTCAGCAGATCCGCCGGATCGCCTACTACCCGGCGCTCGGATACACCCCCGCTGTCAAACCGCGGCGATTGAACTTCCCCCGCTACGGCGACTCCGGCTTGGCCGACGTGGTGTGGGATGCGCCGGTCTACCACGTCAAGGTCAACTCACAGCTCGGCTGGAGGTGGGGCATCCCCGACAGTTATGCGGCGATCGACTGGGCGCGAGCGTACAAGGACTTCCTGACCGACTGGGCCACCCTCATCAAGGCGCTCAGCCGCTTTGCCTGGAGGCTCACCAGCAAGGGCTCCAAGCAGGCTCAGGCCCGTGCCAAGCTCGCCACAGCTCCTGCCACCGACCCATACTCGGGCGACCCGCAGCGTGCCGGCGCGACAGCGTTGATGACGCCGGACATGGCGTTGGAGGCCGTCCCCAAGTCCGGCGCCACCATCGACTCAGAGTCCGGCAGGCCGCTCGCCGCCATGGTCGCCGCCGCGCTCGACGTGCCGGTGACGATGCTGCTCGGCGACCCGGGTACGACCGGTGCTCGAGCAACAGCCGAGACCCTCGACACCCCGACTGAACGCTCCATGGAGCTACGCCGGTCCGTGTGGGGAGAGGCCCACCGGCAGATCCTCGACTACGTCATCGACCAGGCGGTCAAAGCACCTGAAGGTCCGCTCAAGGGCAAGGTCGTCCGCGAAGACGACCGCGAGCTGGTCGAGCTCGCCCAGAGGACCGACCGCACGGTGGACATCTCCTGGCCCGACATCGACGACCTCGACCCGCTGGTCCTGATCGACGCCATCGTCAAGGCCGACCAAACCGGGTATGTGCCGCCGCTGACGATCGTCCGCCTCCTCCTGGAGGCGCTCGGCATCCGGGACGTGGAGTCGATCCTCGAACTGGTGACGGACGAGGACGGCAACTTCAAACCACCCGAAGGAGCCGCCGGAATGGCAGGCCAGGCAGCGGTGGACGCTTTCCGCCGCGGCGAGGATCCCGCCCGCGCACTCGGCGCAGGAGATCCCGCAGAGCCTGAACCTAAGGGCGTAGAGCCTGAAGGACAGCAGGTCGACGACGACGAGGACGACGACGAGGAGTAGCCGGTGGCCATCACGAGCGAAACGCTCCGCCTGGTGGCCAGCCTCCGCAACCAGATCAACTCCATCACCGACAACACCGTGCGGTCGCTGACGGTGGCGTGGGTGAGGGCGTGGGATGAGATCGTCTGGGAGGTCATCGCCGCCCTGGACGAACTGCTGCGCGCCAGCAACGACGGTTGGCCTTCACGGCGCCAGATCGCCCGCACTGCACGGGCGATGTCCGCCCTCGACCTGGCACGCGAGGCGCTGGAACGCCTGGCAGGGCTCGCGATCCAGTCCATCACAGCGTCGGTCGCCGAAGCGGCGCGGCTCTCGGCGGCCGGCCAGAACGACTTGATCGCCTCCCAGCTGCCGCCCGGATCCCGCAGGCAACTGGACATCCGGTTCGGGCGAGCCGATCAGGACCCGCTGGCTGTGATCATCACGCGGACCACACAGCGGATCACCTCGTATGTCAGGCCCATCTCCAAGGACGCCACGGCGGCGATGAAGCGGGAACTGGTCCGCGGAGTCGCAGTCGGCGACAACCCGCGCGAGTCCGCCAGGCGCATACTGCAGCGCGTCGAGGGAGCCTTCAACGGCGGCCTCTCCCGGGCGGCGACGATCGCCCGTACGGAGATCCTCGACGCCTCCCGCAAAGCTGCTGAGTGGTCGCAGGAACCCCACGACGACGTGCTCGACGGCTGGGTGTGGAACGCGTCCCTAGACCCGCGCGTCTGCCCGGCGTGCCTGTCCATGCACGGCACGCAGCACCCGTTGTCCGAGCCGGGACCGCAGGGACATCCCAACTGCAGGTGCGCCCGCACCCCGAAGACCAAGTCATGGTCGGACCTCGGCTTCGGCATCCCCGAGCCTGACGACCTCCTGCCGGATGCCCGCTCCTGGTTCGACGCGCTACCTACGGTCGACCAGCAGCAGATCATGGGCCGAGCACGGCTCGACTCGCTCAACCGCGGCGACCTCGACTGGGCAGACCTGGCGATCAAACGGGAGAACCCGGACTGGCGAGCCTCCTACCAGGTCCGCCCGCTCAAGGGCCTTTCGCATCTTCACAAGCGCGCCGCGTGATCTATGAAAGTGCCGCGGCGAAACGGGACGGCGATGGGCTGCTCCTGGCCATCCCAGGTCACCCACAGTTCAGTCGGCATCGGATGCTGAAAGGTGCCGAAGATCAGAAACTCGACCGCTTCGTCAGGCCGTACAGCGGCGTCCTTCGGGAGCAACCGGGCCGGCGCCAAGACCTGGCTTTCGTCTACCGTGACGCCGGTCGCGACGACAGAGCCGACGTTGCGAAGCGCGTAACGAGAGTTGATCACGTTCTCGATCTGCCACCGGACTCCGCTTCTGGTCAGCTCCTTGGCTGGCTGACCGGGGTCGGCCATCTCCCGCCGTTCCTCTCCCAAGATCTGCTCGAAGGCCGCCGCCTTCTCGGTCGCGTTGGCCGCCCGGACGGTTGCTTCGGCGCTCATGCGCTGCCACTTCAGCCCTTTCAGGGACACCACGAACGCGGCCAAAGAAAACAGGAACGTGACCCCGATGGCGACCCAGGCAGGCGCGTCGCCGAAGTCGATATCGAGCAGCCAATACCACGCGATGAGTTCGTTCACGCCGCGGACTGTAGCTCGAACCCTCTACTAACGTCCCGACTTCGGCAATGAGGAGCCACCATGCCCGAACAGCAGGCGCTCGTTGAGGCGTCAGCGAGCCTCAACGAGATCCGGCAAGGGCAGCCCTCCAAGGGCCGCTTCCGGGCGCTCCTTATCCGCGCCGGCTGGGGCTCGTCGGGGTACTACAGCGAAGCTGTTTTGCGCCGTGACGGCCCGCAGACGTGGCCAGTCGGTACCCGGATGCACCTGGATCACCAGACCGCTCAGGAGGCTGCAGAGCGGCCCGAAGGGTCGGTCATGAACTGGGCGTCCGAGATCACCAGCACTCCGAGGTGGGATCCAGAACTCCGTGGCCTCGTCGCCGAAATCCGGGTGTTCCCGCAGTGGCGCGAACTTCTCAACGAGGAGTTCGCCTCCACGGTCGGTCTCTCCATCCGTGCGAAGGGCCAAGCCGAGTATGGCGAAGCTGAAGGCCGCAACGGGCCGATCATCACCAGCCTCGACGAAGGCATCTCCGTGGATTGGGTCACCCGAGCTGGAGCAGGAGGCAGAGTCTTGCAGCTCATCGAATCAGCGCGTGGCGAACTCCTTCGAGCCGCTACAGAGGCGCACATGCCTCCGGAACAGGTTGCGGTTGACCTCGCCGAGGCACGCAACGTCGGCCACTGGATCGAGTCCCGCATCCACCGCGGCTTCACCGAACTCTGCGACGACATGTTCGGCGAAGGCCGGCTCACCCGCGACGAGCGCATCTCCCTGTCGAACGCCATCGGCGAAGGCCTGACCGCCTTCAACGCCGTGGTCGCCGAAAAGGTCCCCCACCTGTACCAGCGCGACCTCTGGGACGACCCCGAGCCTGCGCCCGCCGACGTCTCCGAGACCACTTCACGAGACCAGGCACCCCAAGACGTTCCGGCGCCGCCGGACACAACCATCCAGGAGGGAGCCCCCATGTCTGAGGGCACCGACAAGCAGGGCACGCCCCCGGACGGCGGCACCACCGAGGTGGCCGAGTCCGCGGCGCACGCCGAACTCGCAGAGGCCCGGCGCCAACTGGCCGAGGCGCGGCTGCAGATCGTCACCATCGGCGAGAACGCCCAGCGCGCCACCCTCGCAGAGGCCGAGCGCGACCGGTACAAGGCCGACAACGACCGGCTGCGAGCCGTCATCCACGCCCAGGACCGGCTGCGGACCACGCTGGCCGAGTCCGGCCTGCCTGACGTCTCCCACGCACGCGTCACCGCTGTCGTGTGCGGTGTGGAGGGCTCCAACATCCCCCTCAATGAGGCCGGCAAGGTCGACGAGGAGAGCTTCACCTCCGGCATCGCAGCGGCGATCCAGGCGGAGAAGACCTACATCGCCGGCCTGGCAGAAGCCGCGGGCACCGGCATTCCGCGCGGCCTGGGCGGCGGCAGCGAGAGCGAGGTCCTATCGGAGTCCGCTCTGAACGACGAGATGGAGCGCGTGTTCTCGAGCATCGGCATGCCCGCCGATGTAGCGAAGGCCGCCGCGACGGGACGGGTGGCTCTCTGATGGCAACGAACCAGGTCTATGACGAGGGCGACCAGTTCGCGGTCGTGTGCTCCGCCCCCACCACCCCGGCTTCCGGCGACCCGGTGCTCGTCGGCCAGCTTCCGGGCGTGGCGCTGATCGCGGAGAACGCCGACGGGCTGACCACGGTCAAGTTCAACGGCGTCTACCGGCTGTCGGTCAAGGGCGAAGGCGCTGGCGGCAACGCCGCCGTCGCGGTCGGCGACATCCTCTACTACGAGGCCGGCCAGACCCCGCCCGTCAACAAGGACGCCACCAACGGCGTCCGGTTCGGCTACGCCCTCGACGCGGTCAGCTCGGGCGCCACGACCACCATCCGCGTCAAGATCGGCTACTAGGAGCACAGCGATATGTCTACTGTTCTCGACGTGCTCCCCGAGGTCGCCTCTTGGCGTGCCACGGAGGCGTCCACCGAAACCATCTACCGCGGCGAAGGCTCCAGCCTGTCTGCTCAGGTGCGCCGCGCCGGCCGATCCGGCAACCCGGCCTACCGGCAGGCGCTGCTGGAGGCCACCCACCTGTACGGCAGGGTCGTGCAGGGCTCCAAGCGGGCCGCGCTGGACTTCCAGGAGGCCATGACCACCTCCGACTTCCAGCACCTGTTCGGCGACATCCTCGACCGACAGATCCTCGCCAACTACCGGTCGATGCCGGTCCAGTGGGACCGCGTAGCCCGCCGTGGCCGTGTCCGCGACTTCCGCACCGTCAAGCGGTTCACCATCGACGGCGGCGAAGCCATCCTGGACGAGGTCAAGCAGCAGTCGGAGTACCCGGCGGCGAGCCTGGTCGACGGCAAGTACGAGTACGGTGTCAAGAAGTTCGGTCGGCGTATCCCGCTCGCGTGGGAAGTGCTGATCAACGACGACCTGGACGCGTTCGCCGACATCCCGACCCGGCTCGGCACCGCGGCGCGACGCTCGGAGGAGCGGTTCGGAACTTCCCTGTACGCCAGCTCGACCGGCCCGAACTCGACCTTCTTCTCCTCCGGGAACAAGAACCTGCTGGCTGTCGCCGATGTGCAGGCCGCCGGCGGCGCAGGGTTCACCACGACGGCACTGAACACCACCTCTCTGCAGGCAGCATTCACCAAGCTCGCCGCTCAGGTCGACACAGACGGCGCCCCGATCTACATCGAGTCCGTCTACCTCGTGGTGCCTCCCGCCCTCGAGGTCGTCGCCCGCAACATCATCAACGCCACCGAGATCGTGGCCGCGTCCGGCGGCGGCGACGGCACCGGCAACGACCAACTGCGGGTGTCGAACTGGATGCAGAACCGGGTGACGCTCATCGTCAACCCGTGGCTGCCGATCATCGACACCACCTCGGGTAACACCGCCTGGTATCTGTTCGCGGACCCGTCGGTGGGGCGCCCGGCGATGGAGGTCGGATTCCTCATCGGCCACGAGACGCCGGAGCTTTTCCAGAAGCACCCCAACGCCACCCGCGTCGGCGGCGGCGCCGCGGACCCGATGGACGGCGACTTCGACACCGACAGCATCGAGTGGAAGCTGCGCCACGTGTACGGCGGCGTCCTCATGGACTCCAAGTCCGGTCTGGCCGCGAACGGCACCAACTCGCCGTGAGCAACGACCTGCCGCCCGTGTCGTCGACCACGGACGCGTTCCTGTCGGTCCTCGCTCAGCGGCAGGACACGACGAACGCGCTGCTCGCGCAGATCCTCGACCGTCTCCCCGAGCCGCCCATGGCGGAGCCCGGCGAGACGGTCGAACTGCGCGAACCTCAACCTCCAACGGCCGAGCCGGAACAGCCCGCCCCACCCGATGAGCCTGCTCCGGTCACGGCCGAGGTGACGGAACCCAAACCCGCGCGGCCCACCCGCAGACGAACCACGAAGAAGGGGGCCTGACATGGGCGCCACCGCGAAGGGCCGGCCCGGCGGGCTGGCCACCCTCGACTCCACCGGCCGTATCCCCGGCGCGCAGGTCACGCAGGCCGCTCACGTGGCCACAGCCGCCGCGCTCACATCCGCCGCTGCCACGGGCGGGGAGTCGCCGACCGAGGCCGAGTACAACGCCCTGCGCACGGACGTGTCCAACCTGCGCACTACCGTGACCGCGCTGCAGACCGCGCTGCGTAACGCCAGTCTGCAGGCGTCGTCGTAGCCCGATGGCCATCGACTACGCCACCGACGTCGGCAAAGTCCGCCTGCTCATCCCGGACACGGACGAGCAGGCGCTGCTGCTCAGCGACACCCAGATCGCGGCGTTCCTGTCGATGGAGGGCGCGGTCAAGCTGGCCGCCGCTTCCGCGCTGGAGGTCATCGCGTCGTCGGAGGCGCTTGTCTCCAAGGTGATCAAGACGCAGGACGTCAGCACCGATGGGGCGAAGGTCGCTGCCGAACTCCGCGCCCGCGCGGCGGGCCTGCGCAAGCAGGTGGACGACGGCGTCGGAGACGACACAGTCGGGCTCGACATCATCGACTTCGACCCGCACAAGGGCTATCTCGGGTATACGCCAGGGTGAGGTGACCATGCCTCTCTCCGGCCATACCCCGATCCATCCGCGATGGTCTGAACATCACCGGCCGGTAGCCACAGGTACCCAGACCGGGACATGCACCATCCGCAGGCCAGGCACAGGCGACGGCACACAAGACCCGGACGGCACCTGGCACCCGCCAGCACCGACCGTCGTCTACGCCGGGCCGTGCCGGATCACACCCCAAACCGACGACGCCCGCTACGTCGTCTCCGGCGAACGCAGAGTCACCACCCGCGGCTACGAGGTGGCGATCGAATGGGACGCAGCCGAGATCCTCGAAGGCGACCACCTCACCGTCGACACGGCCCGTGACCCGCGCCTACCCGACACGGAGCTGCGGGTCATGGACGTACGGATGGCATCCGAGCAGTGGGAACGCGTCCTCGTCTGCGAGCAGGACCTGACCGATGCGGCGTGATCAACACCAGCGGCTACGGCGGCAGAACCCGCCGGTGTTGCGGTTCCCGTTGTTGTCCACGTCAACATTCGTGTCGCCGGTCGATGTGGATTCATCGTAGTTGTGGCCGATGACCAGCTTGATCTTCTGGCCGAGCTTCAAGGGCTTGCCCGGCTTCGGGAATTGGTCGACCACGCGGTACTTGCCGTACGGGACCTTGGTCGTCTGGCGGGAGGCACTGTCGACGGCGCCGCTGATCGGCTCAAAGAAGGCCTCGGCCTTCGCCTCTGACCAGCCGACCACTTTCGGCATGTTCAGATGCTTGCCGTAGAACGCCTTCTCGTCAGAGGTGACGAACCGTACCGCGACCTTCCCGTCGGCCATCACCGTGGCACCCGCCTTCGGGGACATGACGTACACGATGCAGTCTGTCTCGTCGGAACAGTAGGAACTTCCGAGTCCACGCTGTTGCAGGCGCAGGCCGAGGGCTTCGACCTGATTCTCTGCTTCGACCAGGGTCATGCCAACCAACTGTGGCAGCGGGCCAGGCGTTGCCGGCGCGGAGCGTCCGGGACGGTTGTCTGAGCCGAATACCGAGTTGATCAACTGCGAGCATCCGCCGACGACGAGGACGATCACCGCCGCGACTACCCACACGTTCACCGATTTCGTACGGGCCATGCGAGTGACGGTAAAACGCTCATGGGCCGAGAGTTGTCGTCGTTATCCGAAATACACACAGGCTCCAGAGAAACACGATTAGCGACGATCGCTATTCGCGATTCCGGACACACCTGACCGTTCACCTGCGCGAACTCCACAGGAGGACGTCATGGCCGACTTCGACTTTTCCGAGATCGCACGCCTTGAGGTCGCGATCGACAAGGCCGTCCCGCGCACCCAGTCCATGGTGAAGGCAGCGGTGAAAAAGACCGGCTTCGACACCGTGGCCGGCGCGCAGACCCTCGCCCCTGTCGATACCGGAAACCTGAAGAACTCCATCGGCGTGGATTTCGACCCGGACGGTTACGGCTTCGAAGCCGGCGCCACCGCCTCCTACGCCGGCTACGTCGAGCACGGAACGAGCAAGATGGCGCCCAAGCCCTACCTCGGGCCAGCCTTCGACCGGGCGACCGAGCAGTTCGTACGAGCGATCGACTCCATTGGTGGCCGGGTGCTCGAATGACCGCGCCAGCAGCCAAACCGCACACCGACGCTGTGGTGTCCCTGCTCACTGCGGCGACCGTCGCTGTTGGGCGCGGGAAGCCGCCATCCACGGGTGGCTGGCAAGGCCCGCCCGGCGCCTCAAATTTCGTGCCGTACGCCGTCATCTACCCCTTCACGGGGCGCGACGAAGCCACGTCCCTGGCCCGCACCCACGACAGCCTCGACTTCACCTTCCAGCTCACCTGCGTCGGCGCGGTCCAAGACCAGGTAGAGACGCTCATGGATAAGGTCCGAGCGGCCCTCATCGGCATCACACCATCGGTGGCAAGCCGAACCGCGTTCGCGATCTACCAGGTCCCCATTGACCGGCCCGTGACACGAGACGACGCAGTCGCGCCGCCGGTCCACTACGGCATCACACAGTTCCACTTCAGGTCCGACCCGACCTAACCCCCTTCCCGACGTAGCCCGACACCAGCAGGTGGCCGGGCTCTTTCGCATGCCCGAAAGGAGCCCGCGTGGCCACCTATACCGCCGAGGCGATCACCGCTGCCGGCACCGTTCTGACGCCTCGGACTGCTGCCGCTGGCGACAAGCTCGTCTACGACACCAACGCCGTCCTGCGAATCATCAACGGTGCTGGCGCGCCGATCACCGCCACCATCACCGTGGCCGGAAACAACGCCTATGGGCAGGCCAACCCGGATCCGGTCATCTCGGTCACGAACGGCACCACCAAGGCCGCCCTCATGCTGCCCGTGTACGTCGACCCGTCGGACAACCTCATCGCGCTCACCTGGTCCTCCACGACCGACGTGACCTTCATCTACGAGCGCCGCTGATGAGCCAGCACCTGATCCGCGACGTCTACGGCTCCGAGTTCCCGATCGACTCCAGTGCGCTGGCGTTCTGGGAGCACCGCGAGGGCTACGAAGTCATCGGCCCTCTCCCTGGCGAAGAGCAGTCTCCTGAGCTGCCCGCCGAGCCCACGCCGGAACCGTCCGGCATCCCCAAGACCAGCAGCAAGGCCGTCCGGCCTGCCCAGGACAAGGAGTAGCAGGTCATGGCTAAGAGGCTCACCGACGGCAACACCAAGGCGACCTTCGTCCCTGCGGTCACGTCGCTCAGCGCCCCGACTGTCGCTGAGCTGACTGCGGTTGGAATCGTCGCGCTGGAGAACACCGTCACGGACGACGGTCTGGACATCTCCTTCGATGAGGGCACCGTCGAGGGCAACGTCCTCGCCTCGACTCAGGACTTCGAGAGCCCGGGACGCAGCAAGGCGCAGATCGAACTCACCTACTATCGCGACTCCTCCGCAGGGTCGGACCGCATGTGGTCGGTCATGACCCGCGGCACGGCAGGCTTCCTGGTGGTGCGCCGCGGCGTCACGGCTGCTACGGCCTATGCCGCCGCACAGAAGGTCGAAGTCTACGAGGTGACGTGCGGCGAGCGCCGGCCGATGGCGCCAGAGCGGGAGTCCTACGAGAAGGTCCAGCTCAAGCTGTACGCCAGCGGCACCTACTCGACTGAGTCCACGGTCGCGGCATGACCGCCGCCAAGGCCGCAGACATCGCGGACATCATCGGCAACGTCAAGCGCCCAGAGAAGACCGTCCCGATCTGCCTCGCAGGCGACCTGCAGGCCGAGTTCGAGGACCTGGAGCGCGACCTGGCGATCGCCCGAGACCAGCCTGAGGAGGGCACGCTCGCGGGCGGCGCCAACCCGCTCGCCACTCAGATCGCCCAGCAGATCGTCGAACTTCGGGAGCGGATGCGCGAGCACACCACGGTGTTCCGGTTCCGTGGCCTGCAGCGCAAGAAGTTCAAGGACCTCGTGGCGGCGCACCCGCCGAGCGACGAGGACAAGGACGCCGGCAACGACGTTGACTGGGAGACGTTCGGCGTTGCACTGGTGTCGGCGTGCGCGGTTGAGCCGCAGATGAGCGTGGAACAGGCCGGGGAGCTCGCGGACGAACTCACCCAGGCCCAGTGGGACAGCCTGTTCGCCGCTTCGTACAGCGTGAACAAGCGGGATGTGGACGTCCCTTTCTCCTACGCCGCCTCCGCAGTTCTGTCGAGCTCCAAGAAGACCTCGAGGTAGCCGCTGCGTGGGGTGTCCCACGCAGCGAACTGCTTGGCAGGGAAGCGGCTGCCACCACCGAGTACCACTACGACGAGGGCGGCAAGCTCACCCACACCACGACGACGTGGGAGCCGCGGTGGCTCGAGGAAGACGTCGCGTGGGCGAAGGCCTGGCTGCAGTACGAGGCAGGTAAATGCGGTAACTGCAAGTGGCAACTCTCAGAGTCGACAGCCATGAGAGACGGCGTTCCAGCCCACACCTTCCGCGTCCAGGAGCCTCGCCGATGCTACGTGTGCGATGAGCGCATGAAGGAGCAGGAAGCGCACAGCAAGAAGGGCAACGTCATCCGTCCTGAAGCGCTGGTCTGGTACGTCGAGCAGGTCGACTAGCCTTCCGCTTCGGCTCGGCGCTGGCGGTCCGTGTTGGTGATGACGCCCGCGAAGAACATCACGACGCCTCCTCCGACCAGGATGAAGCCCGGGATGCGCAGGATGCTGCGCAGGTCCGAACAGCCCGCTTCGGCGTTGACTCGGCCGACGAGTGACTGCCCGCCGTCCTGAAGCAGAGCATTGGTCAGGTCGTTGACCCGGGCGTCGCGGCTCGCGACAAACGCACTGCCACAGTTGACGCCTTGGCTGCTGACGGGAATGAACCCGACGATCGCGCCGACGCCGAGTAACACCGCGGCGATGATCATCATCGTTTTGAAGGTCATTGAGGATCCCCTCTTCGACGTGGGCCCCCGACTCGTCGTGATGATGACACGGTCCCATGCCACTCCCGCCCCAAATGGCTGAATTCGTTACACGACGGGCGGGGGTGCTTCGGCGTGGCCGACAGGTCCGTGAGCGTGTCCCTCCGTGCCCGGGTCACCGACTTCGTCACCGGGATGGGTGCCGCGAAGAAGTCGACGCAGGACCTGTCTCGCAACATGACGGAGACCGGCGCGTCAGCCGACCGCATGAGGCAACGACTCGAAGCGGCCACACGAGCCCTCCCGAAGATCCAGATTGATGCGGACTCCACGGCAGCCGAGATCAAGTTCGCTGAGCTACGCGCTGAACTGGAGAAACTGTCCAGCAAGCGGATCGGCATCGACATCGACGCTGCCACCGCGCGGACCGAGATCGCAGAGATCGAGCGCCAATTGGAGCAGCTGCAGCGCTCCGAGGTGGACATCAACGTCCGAGCCGACATCGGCAGCGCGCTCTCAGAGCTCCGGGCCATGGACGGTGAAGTGTCCCGCCTTGACGGGCGGCAGGCAAATGTTCGCGTAGACGCGAACGTTGGTGGCGCGCTTGCGAACATCGCCTTGGTGGCTGCTGCGCTGGCTTCTCTGCCCGCAGTCTCCACGATCGGGGTTGGAGTCGCCGGGCTCGGCGCGGCCTTCACCGCGGCTGGTGTTGGCGCGGCGGCGTTCACCGCCGCCGCGGCTCCAGGCTTCACGCGGGTCACGGAGGCATTGAGAGCATCGGAGGCTGCGGCCAAGAGCGCGGGAGCGGCTACAGGCGGGGCCGGTCAATCGGCGGCACAGGCCGCCCAGCAGGCGCTTCAGCTTGAAGCGGCTGAGAAGCGTCTCGCGGACGCGAAGAAGGAAGCCAGATCCGCAGAAGAGGACCTGACCCGCGCCCGTGAAGCCGGTCGTAGAGCCCTGGAGGACATGAACTTCTCCCTCGATCGCTCAGTCCTGAGCCAGAAGGACGCAGCCCTCGCCGTCCGCGAGGCTGCGGCCCGCCTTGCGGAGCTGCGGGCTGACCCGAAGGCGACCCAGCTCGAAATTGAGCGCGCCCAACTCGCCCACGAGATGGCGATGCAGCGCCTCGAGGAGCAGAGCGTCAAGACCCAGAGGCAGAAGAAGGACACCGCCGACGCCAACAAGGCAGGCGTTGAGGGGACGCGGGAGTATCAGCGAGGGCTGGAGCGGGTGTCGCAGGCGCAGGAGAAGGTCGCCGACGCGCAGCGCCAGCTGACCATGCTCCAACTGCAGCAGAACGCCGCCATGTCCGGCGGCGGTGGCGGGGCCACGAAGCTGAAAGATGCATTCGCCGACCTAAGCAAGGCGGAGAAGGCGCTCGCTAAGGACCTCAAGGCATTCCTCGACACTTACCAGGCGTGGCAGGAAAGCGTCCAGCCGCAAACCTTCGCGGTGATCTCGGGCGGCCTGGATCTCATCTCGTCCCAACTGCCGCGACTGTCGCCGATGGTCACCGCTACGGCTTCATCGTTCCTTGTTTTGGAGAGGGACGCACAGAGGGCGCTGGCTGGCCCGTTCTGGGCACAGTTCCTGTCCAACATCACACAGCAGATCCCGTCGGCGATCGTCGGGCTCGGCCGATCGTTCGGCAACGTGACGACCGGTGTAGCAGGCATGATCAACGCCTTCCTGCCGTTCACTCCTGTGATTGTCGGAGGGATTGAGAAGGCGACGGCGGCGTTTTCTCAGTGGGGTCAGCAGTTGGCCAGCTCGAACGAGTTCCGGCAGTTCATCCTCTTCGTGCAAGAGAACGCGCCACAAGTGTGGGAACTGATCAAGAATGTCGCCGGCGCGATCGGCAACCTTGTCACGTCCCTGGCGCCGCTCGGAGTCGGTCCACTGGCGGGTCTGAACCTGCTCGCGTCGATCGTCAAGGACATGGATCCCGCCCACATCCAGATGATCGCGATTGCCATCGGCGCCGTCTACGCGGCCGTAAAGGTCGGCCAAGTGGTGAACGTGGCCGCCACCGCCCTCAGCAATCTCCAGACGAGGATGGATGCGGTCGGCACCACCGCTACCGGGGTCAAGGGGAAGCTCGCTGGTGTCGCCAGCGTGTTGGGAGCGGGAGGGCCGTGGGGTATCGCGATCGCGGCGGGCGTGACCGCAGTCGGCTTGTTCGCTCAGCGTCAGGCTGAGGCTGATAGTCGTATCCGTGAACTGACTGCGACCCTCGACAAGCAGACAGGCGCGATCACAGCTGACACGCGGGAGTGGACGAGGAACCGGCTCGAGACCGAAGGCGTTCTCAAGGCGGCCCAACAGCTGGGTATCCCTCTGCGCACGGTCACTGAAGCGGCCCTTGGGAACAAGGCAGCCTTGGAAGAGGTGAACGCGGCTCTAGGACGGTTCACTGATAAGGCCCAAGGCGCGAAGGTCATCGGCGGGTCTTGGTCGGGGATGGCCGACGAGAATGTTCGTTCGGCGAACCTGCTCAAGGACGCGCTGAACACCACGAACACCGAACTGGGTGAGTCCGTTGCGAGCCACCACCGCCTCGCGGAGGCCAGCGGGGAGTCCACGCAGGCTACGACGACGGCGAGCTCGGGCATGCAAGCGATGGGCAGCCAAGCAGCTGCCGCACGCGGCCAGGTGGCGACCCTGAAGGGCGAACTCGATGCGCTGACCAGCGCGAACTTCAACGCCGAGCAGGCCAACATCGCGTTCGCCAGCGCCCTTTCCAGAGCCAAGGATGCGGCCAAGGAGAACGGGGCTGCGACCAACACGAACACACAGGCGTACTGGAACAACCGGTCCGCTCTCGTGGACGTCGCCCGAGCCTCCAACGAGGTTCGTACCGCCCTGGAGCAGCAAGGCGTCCCGATGGAACTGGTCAACGAGAAGGCCCGACAGCAGCGGGACGCCTTCATCGCGGTGGCCGAGAAGATGGGATACACCAAGACTCAGGCCAAGGCTATGGCCGACCAGATGGGACTCATCCCGTCGAAGGTCGAGACCAAAGTCGACGCGCCCGGCATGCCGAAAACGAAGCAGGACTTCATCGACCTCGCCAAAGAGATGGGCATCGGCAAGGAGCGAGCCGAAGAGCTGTGGGCGAAGCTGAAGAAGCTCGACGGCATGCAGGTGAAGGCAACCTTCACCATCCGCGAGATTCTGGAGAGCACCTCCAGCGGTCGGGCGGGCCTGAAGAAGCAGGAGCGCCAGGCACGCTCTGGAGGGATCTTCACCTACGGCGGCGGTCGGTTGACGGAGGCTTTCGCCGCGGGCGGGATCGAGAAGTATGCGGCTGGGGGTGTCCGGCCAGGACCCCATGTCGCTAACCAGCCCACGGTGTTGTTCGGCGAGGGTAACGGCCCCGAAGCGTTCATCCCGTATGAGACGAGGTTCAGGTCAAGGGCGATCGAGCTTCTCGGCCAGGTGGCCAGCGATTTCGGGCTGGAGCTGTACTCGCAGCAGGCGGCGAAGCGGGTCGACTCGGTCGGCGGGGTCGTCAAGGAAGCGCAGACGGCGCTCACCTCCGGGTTGGGCTCGGCGACCAGCATGCTGTCGATGACGCTCGGCGATGCCGGGTCTCTGACGGGCAGCATCGATCAGGTGAGTCAGGTCGGCGAGGCTATGTCGCTGCGTTGGGTTGAGGGTTCGCAGGTGCTGGCGGCCAGCGTGGCTGGCATGTCGGAGTTGGTGGGGTCGTCGATCGATTTCCTGTCGGCCAGTGTCGATGTGCTCGGCGCGGTGGTCGCTCAGGCGGCCAGCGCGGCGGGCGCTAAGACGTCGTCGACGAACTCGTCCAAGGCCAAGGCGAAGGCCAAACCTGGCGGTCTGGTCGAAGGTCACGGCCCCGAGTCCGGTTTTGCGATGGCGTTGGGCGGTGTGCAGTCGCTGGCCTACCAGCCGGTGAACACGTCGAGGGTGTCGGCTCCACAGCAGGTGCCGTACCGGCCGCAAGCGGCAGGGCCAGCGCCGGAGTCGGGGTCGGGGTCGAGTGGTGGTGCGTCCGGCGGGCGTAGTGGTGCCTTGGTGCACGTCGAGAACCAGTACGTGACCAGCCCGGCTGATGTTGAGGCCGGGGCGGTGTACCTGTACGCGCGGCTCGGCTCCAAGGGTCCCTGACCCGTCCGGCCTGCTCTCCACAGGTGGCCCGCTGGCTACGGCCCGGGGCCACTTCTCTTTCCACACCTTTACGGGAGGCGGTTCGGCATGCCCGGACTCATCGCCGCTACGGCGGCGGATCTGGCCCGGCTGAGGTCGGTCCAGCACATCCGTGGCGGCCGGACCGCCGCCACACGAGATCAGGTCAGCGAGTTCCGCGACGTGCGGGGGCGGCTGGTGCAGGTGGTGACCGACCAGGTCGGCAACCGGGTTCGGCGGCGCCGGGTCGGGCGTGAGGGAGAAGCGCAGGACGTGAAGATCCTGAACGCGCCGCTGGTGCTGGGCCGCTACGAGAACGGCAGGTTCACGAACGTGGGGGTGGTCAGGTGAACGCCAGGGTGGCGGCGATGCGGGCTCGCCGGGAGCTGGAGTTTCTGGAGATCTGCCAGGACTACTCCGACCGGCTGGATGCGGCTAAGGCCGCGGTCCGTGAGGCGCGAGAGTCCGGAGGTGAGGCGTTCACGCTGGCGTGGGCGCGCATGAAGGAGGTCGGTCGCGAGGTGCACGAGTTCCGCAAGTGGGCGCGCACCGTCGGCAAGCCCGCCGAGGGTGTTCCCGGCAGGGACGCAGTGATCCAGGTGGGCGGCTGAGATGGCGTGGGGCGGCTCCGGCTGGTACGGAGACACACTCGCTGATGCGCTCGGCACCGCGCAGATCGGCATCGACCTGGATCTCGACACGGCGAAGCTCGCCTTGTACGACAACACGATCACGCCGGACTTCAATGCCTCCAACCCGGCGTACTCGACGTCGGGCGAGATTTCCGGCACCGGGTATACGGCGGCGGGTGCGGTGGTCGGTACGGCGACGCTGGTCGCAGCGAGCGGCTTCCTGACGTGGGATGGCGACAACGTGTCGTGGACGTCCTCGACGTTGACGGGTGTGCGCGGCGGGCAGATCCACGCCGACTACCTCAGCCCGAAGCGGCTGATCATCGGCATCGATTTCGGCACCGCCTACCAAACCAATGACGGGACCTTGCTCGTCGCCTGGCACGCCAACGGCATCGGCCGCTGGGATTACATCCCGTAGTAGCCCAATGCTCCGAGATGTTCCGCAGCCGCCTCCGGGCGGCTTTTTCATGCCTGCTCACCTGACCTTCGTGAGGGGACGGTGGCATGCCTGTCTCGTTTGGGTCTGCATCCTCGGCGGCCAGCAACTCGGCTAGCTTCAACGTGGCCCGGCCAACGTCGACGGCCTCCGGCGATTTCATGATCGCCTTCTTGGCGAACGATGCGGGCGGGCTGGGCATCTCGGGCGGCACCACGTGGGTGGAGTTGACCGCGGGCACGGTGGACTCGCTGCGCTACCGCGTCATGTACAAGCAGGCGGGCGGGTCAGAGCCTGCCAACTACACGGTCGCCCAGACCAATGGCGGCGACTGCCACGCCTCAGTGATCCGCGCCCCGGGCGGATCGGGTACCCCGGTCTTCGCTGTGGACGCCACAGGGACCGGAACGTCGATCAGCACTCCGTCGGTCACTCCCGACGGTGCCGCTGATCTGCTGATCAGGTTCGTCGCCGGGTACCCGTTCGCCGCCGCCCAGACATGGTCGCCGCCCGCGAGCCACACTGAGCGGACTGACCTGCAGTCCAACGATTTCACCTCGGGCACGACCGCTACCAGGCAGCTCGCGTCGAGCGGTGCGACGGGTACAGCGCTTTTCACCGCGTCGTCCTCGTGCACCGAGGCGGCCGCCATCACGGTGTCGATCACGGATGCGCTCGACGCCACCATCGACGCCTCGACCGTAGACGTCGTCGCCAACATTCCGTCCCTCGCGCTGTCCACTGGTTCGGGCGTTCACGCTGTCACGGTGGATGCTGCCGCCGAGATTCCCACGCCGGGCGTGTCGGCAGGGCAGAGCGTTCACCCTGCCACCGTCGAAGCTGTGGCGGTCATCCCGTCCCCGTCGGTGACGGCTGGCTCTACCGAACTGGTAGAACCGGCGACGGTTGTCGCCGTGGGAGAGGTGCCATCCCCGTCGATCACCGCCGTTCAGAACGCCACCCCGAGCCCGGCCACGGTCGAGGCTGCCGCGGTCATTCCCGCGCCTACGGTGACGGCGACCTTCCAGGCGACGATCCAACCGGCGACCGTCGAAGCTGTCGGGGAGATCCCGTCGGCCGGTGTCTCCGTCCCGACTTTGCCGGGCGACAACCTCACCGACGTCGGGCAGGTCGAGTTGAACGGCGTCGTGTGGGGGACCGGCACGCCGTACCGGATCCGGGAGATCACCGGCTGGCAGGAACTGCCGTCGATCGATGACCTGTCGGAGGAGGAGCCGGGCAGGCACGGCGCCTATGCGGGCGCGTCGCTGGCGCGGCGCCGGATCGTCACCGTCGCCTTGCAACTCGACTCCATCTCAGATCCGACGCAGGTCGATGACCTGCTGCGGCAGCTCCGCTATGACACGCGGATTCTGCGGGACAACACGTTGTGGGCGTTTGTCGCCAAGGGCTACACGGAGTTGCGGCTCGGCTTTTGCAAGGTCACGGACCGGACCGGCGTCATGGGCGGCGACTACTCGGTGGGCGCCCCGGAACCGGTGATCACGCTGACGTTCCCGGATGCGCGCCTTTATGGGCTGGACCAGCAGTCGCAGGTGGTGGCGGCGAACGCGTCCGGCCCAACGGAGTTCATCAACGCGGGTGACGTCTACACCAACCCGGTGCTGCGGTTTCCCGGCCCGGCCACGAACCCGTTGATCGTGAACGAGACGTTGGACCGGGTGCTGGCCTTCGATCTGACGCTGGGCGGTTCTGACCTGTTGGTAGTGGACACCCACCGAGGCAAGGCGATGATCGGCTCCACGGATCACGGCTCGGATGTGTCCGACACCATCTCGGTGCCGATCAAAGAGTTCTTCCTCGACGTCGGCTCCAACGAACTCTCCTACGAGACCGACTCCGGCGGTGCGGCCGGCGTCGAAGTGCTGCACCGCGACGCCTACATGTGACCTTCTGAGGGTTCGGGTGGGGGTGGCCGGTGGCGACCCTGCGCGCGTTCTCCTCCACACAGTCCGGATCGCTGTCGTTCTCCTGTGCCAAACCTTCCGGCACCGCCCAGGGCGACATCCTGCTCGCCTTCCAGACGTCGCACGGCGCCATCGGCACGGACATGGCGACCCCGACCGGCGGGGCGACGTGGCAGCTTCTCGGCCAGTTGGAAGGCGCGGACTGGGCAGGCTCGCGCGTCTGGTGGAAGATCGCCGGTCCGGGCGAGCCCGGCTCCTACGGGTTCACGCAGGACACCAGCCCGTTCACCGGCGTGGCCGACTCGATCGTGGGCATCGTCGCGATCCGCGACCACGGCGGCATCACGCCGCTGATCGCCCGGGTCAACAACGGGCCCGATAACACGATCACCTGCCCGAGCGTCGCCCCGTCCACCGACTCGGGTGTCACGCTGCGCTGGGCTGCGGGCACCACCGGCTTGGACGGCGTGTGGACGACCCCGGTCGGCCACACCAAAGCGTTCGACCTGTACGGGGCGAACCTGCGCGCCAAAGCATCGCTCGCCTACAAGGCCCGGTCTTTCCCGGGCGCGGTCGGGTCGGCGAACTTCATCTGGTCCAGCTCGGCGCTTGAACCTAGCCAGGGCTTCACTGTGGACGTGGGTGGTACGGCGGTCCCGCCGGAGCCGCCGCCGGACCCGATCCCGCCGTCGCAGGACATCCACTACAAGTTCGTGTTCAACGACCTGCTCACCGACGGCTACATCGCCACGCTCGACCTGGACGACGTCTCCTACACGCGGACGATCGGCGTGCCCGGGCCGTTCTCGGCGAGCGTGGCCGTCGCGAACGAGGAGATCGCCGACGAGGTGGCCAAGGTCATCCCGCGCTGGGTCGACGACCCTTCGGAGCCGGACAGCCTGTCCACCGGGCCGGGCCGCACGGTGTGTCACGTCTACCGCAACGGGATCATCTGGGGCACCTACGTCATCTGGCGGGCGACCGTCTCCATCGACGGCAGGGGCGCCATCAAGGTGTCGTTGACCGGCGCGTCCCTGGAAAGCTATTTGAACGCGGTCGAGATCCGCGACGATCTCACCTACGACAACACCGACCAGCTCGACATCGCTCGCGCGCTCATCACCGAGATGCAGGCCCTGTCGTCGGCGGACATCGGCCTCACCTTGGAGGCGGGCACGTCCGGCGTGAACCGGGACCGGGCCTACAAGGGCGGGGAGACGGCGTCGTTCGGGCAGCGGCTGCGGGAACTCGCCGACGTGGATGATGGGTTCGAGTGGCTGATCCACACCGCCGACCCGGGCACCGGCACCCGCGTCCGCGAGGTCCGCTTCGGCTATCCGAAGCTCGGCTCCCAGACGGACCACGTGTTCTCCCAGCCGGGCAACGTGCTGAGCGTCTCCCAGGAGATCGACGCGCTGCGCGGCGCCACCTCCTACCGGGCGCGCGGCGAGAGCGTCTCCACGGACGCCTCCACCTCGTCCACACCGCTCATGTCGTCCGAACAGAACGCGACCGCCTATCTGGCTGCCGGGCACCCGCGCATCGACAAGACGCTCGACTACTCGACCGTCAAAGACGTGGACACGCTCAACGCCTACGCCGCCCGATGGGCAGCCGAACGGCCCGCAGCAGTCCGCATCCACCAGGTCAGCGTGAAGTTGGACGAGACCGAGTGGACGCCCGACAACCTCGGCGACTACGCCCGCGTGATGCTCGTCAACGACTGGTGGCCCATCCGCGACGGCGGCGCATCCTTCAGCCACCGCTGGCGGGTCATCGGCGTCAACGTGCGCGCCACCAGCAGAGGCAGCCAAGAGACGGCGACGCTTATCTTCGAGGAAGAGGTGGAAATCTAATGCCGCTACCGCAACCCGAGGATTTCGCCGACCGGATCCGGGCGCTGGAGCAGATTGTCCGGGATCTGATGTCGTCCATCACTAACCAGGGCGGGCTTACCACCGCGAGCGCGGGCTGGCAGATCCCGGCCGGTTCCACCCCGGACACGCCCGATTCGGGCGGGCACCTGTTCACCTCGGGGAACGAGCCGCACTGGAAGGACGACGGCGGTTCCGTCTACAGCCTCAAACCGCAGGTGTCTCCAGGTGTGCCGGTCTCTGATCCGGCCGACTTTCAGTCTGCGGCCAGCGCCGGGCCGACGTACAACAGCGCCGTGCAGAACATGATCACCCAGTTGCGGGCGGACGCCGCTGACACGAACGTCCAGTTGAAGGCGTTACTGTCATCGCTACGCGGCGGCGGAGCGATCAACTGATGGCCGCCATGCTGGCAGAACCTCCCGAGGAACCGGCCGAGGCGCTGCGCCGCGACATCCGCGCACTACGCCCGCTGGTCCTCACGCTGCTGGAACACCTGCGCGCGGCCGATCCTCCCGATCGGTAACCGCAGGCCGACCAGCTTCGATGATCTGCAACGCCGCAGCGCCCATGCCCGCCATGAACCCCGCAACGATCAACGCGACCTCGACCTCAAGAGACCAGTCGACATTCTGGGTGATCACCAGCAGCGCCACGAACGCGGCGATCAGCAGGTTGGCCCAGCCGCTGAGCCTGCTGCGACGGCGCCTCTTCAACCACAGCCCCCAGGCCGGCGCCCGGCCAGTGATCACGGTGTAGATGCCCAGCGCGGCGTTCAGGGCGGCCAGGGCGAGCAGAACCCACGCGAAAGCGATCACGCCGTCATTATGTGCGGCCTTGTCTCGGTTTCCAACCCATGATCGTGACCGCCCGCGCATCGACGCTCCTTTCGAGGGTGCTGCTCGCGTCGGTAAAGGGAGCGCGGGCGGTCGCCCCTTGATCGTGCCGCCCGTCTTCCAGGGCTGGGAGGCCCTCCGAGGGTGCGGGACGGGCGGCACCCCCTCCCACCGAACGAGACCATAAAGGGGTGAGCGTTGGACTTCCTGCAGTTGCCGATCATGCAGGGTGGCGCAGTCGTCGTCTTGCTCGCGGTGCTGTGGCTCATCTTCACCGGCCGGCTGGTACCCCGGTCGACGCTGGATGACGTCCGAGCCGACAGGGACGCCCGCATTGCCGACGCGGAGAAGGACACCGAACGCGCCTGGCATCTGTACGAGATGGAGCAGACGTCGCACGCCCTCACCCGCAAAGCCCTGCTGGATCAGGCTCTCGGCGTGACCGCGCCGGCGCTGGCGGTCGCCGAGACGACCGAGAAGATCCTCACCGAGCTACAGCCCGGGGGCGTCGATGGCTAAGCCCACGCAGGAGCAGCTTGCGGCTGCTGAAGCCGCAGTGGAGGAATCGGCGTCGCAGGCCATACAGGACGCTGCTGAAGGCCAGCAGGTTCGGCGCTACGGCGAAGAGCTGGCCTCCAGCATCCGCCGTCGTAACGCCGCCAACCATTTCGCTCGCTGGCTCTTTCGGGATGCGGCGGGAGGTCAGGCATGACCTGGGTGAACACCATCCTGCTGTGGGGGGCGCTCCTTGGCGGGCTCGTGCCGATGAGCTGGTTTCTGGTCAAGTTCCGGCCGGCGTGGCCGATCCGCTCTCCGGCCTTCCTTATCTCTGGACTAGTGCTCGCCATATGGCTCGGCTATGCCCGTGTCGCTGTGGTGCTCGCGATCCGCGGCTGGGTGCCCCGCATGGACGGGATAGCGGACGCTGCAGCGTCGATCCTGCCGCTGATCCTGGTGGACGCCATGGTCATTGCACTGCTGGTGAAGTTCACCCGCTTCAAGGCCGCCTACCTCGACGCCATGGACAAGAAAAGAGAGGAGCGGCCGTGAAGATAACCTCTCGTGCTGATTGGAACGCCCGCACCAGCAGGCCGGTCTACAGCGTGCCGTGGTCGGCGCGGACCGAGTTCTTCGTCCACCACACCGACGGGCCGCGGTCCCAGACAGTGCGGTCCATCCAGGACTTCCACATGGGGCCGAGCCGCGGATGGTCGGACGTCGGCTACAACTTCCTCGTCGACGAGGACGGCCGCATCTTCGAGGGCCGCGGCTGGCTCGTCGTCGGCGCCCACTGCCCGGACCACAACCGGTCCGGTATCGGCGTCGCGTTCATCGGCAAGAACAACCCGACCGCCGAAGCGAAGCGCGCCATCCGCTGGCTTTACGACGAAGCGTGCCGGCGAGCCGGCCGGAAGTTGAAGAAGCTCGGCCACGGCGACCGCTACGCCACTGAATGCCCTGGCCGGATTCTGCAGGCGTGGGTGGACGACGGCATGCCCGTAGACGACGCCGAAGAGCCGACCTTGTCCTGGACGGAGGAACTCGTGAAGGACCTGCCGCTGCTGAAGCCTGGTCAGACCAGCTACCACGTGAAGACGCTGCGCTCGCTGCTGTTCGCCCGTGGCGCCCTGTCTCAGGAGCGGTACGGCGGGCCGCACGGTCTGAAGGGCTGGCTGGAACTCACCAAGTACGACGCCGACCTGGTCGAGGACGTGAAGGCGTTCCAGCGCTCCGCCAAGCTGGACGCTGACGGTCTCGTCGGCGAGAAGACCTGGACTGCGGCCTTGAAGGTCGCGTGAGCGCGGGCGTGGGCATGCCCGCCCTGCTGCACCTGGACGCATTCGCCCGCGAGGTTGAGCAGGCGTTCGGGCACACCCCGTACCTGGTCGGGTCCGCCGCCAAGGGGAAGGTCTGGCGGGACGTGGACGTCCGCCTCATGCTGCCGGACGACGAGTTTGACGCCCTGTTCCCTGAATTCAAGACACCGGGGCGGACGCATTCGCGGTGGTCGATGCTGTGCGCGGCCATCTCCGAACTGGGGCGGGCGAGGACGGGACTGCCGATCGACTTCCAGTTTCAGCGCACCAGCGACGCCAACGAGCAGTATGACGGCGTCCGGCACGCTCTTGGCCTCATCTTCGACTGGACGGCGTGACCGTGACCGACCTCGGTGACCTGACGCTGGACGGCGTCTGGATGGGCCAGTGGCCCTACCAACACTTCCTCCCGCGGCATCCCAAGCCTGCGGTGGAGGACGAGCCCGGAGACGGGCGTATCAACGGTCTCATCGACGAGGCCAACTGACCAGCGGATTTAAAGCCGCTGCCCATCGGCTTGCATTTCGGAGCCGAGATTTCAAGTCACCTCCAAGAGGAGCATCCTCGAAATGCGCATCAACAAGAGCGCGACCCTGCTCGCTGCCCTGTTCGTGGCGGCCAGCCTGAGCACCGTAAGCCCGGCCTCGGCCGCCTCGCTCGCCGTCGCCGACGTTCCTGGCGATGTCCTGCGGATCGTCGAGGTCGGTACGGACGCGATGGGCGCGGACAGCGTCGCCAACCGCAACCGCGAGTTCGTCCGCTTCCAGAACGTGTCCGGCGCCCCGGTCGATGTGGCTGGCGTCCTGGTAGAGGATAACTGGGCGCACTCCAAGACGCTGGCTGACGTGGCGCACTCGTGCAACACGTACAAGATCGTGGACCTGCCGTCGAACCCGACCACGATGGTCGCACCGGGCGAGGTCGTCACTGTCTTCAACGGCATCCGGTGGGGTGGCAACTACAAGGTCGGCTCCGAGTACCGCCTGTACGCCAACAGCGACCCGGACTGCGGTACGAACGGTCAGTTCTTCAACAACGACAACGACGCCGTGTACGTCACCAAGGGCGACGGCACCGTGCAGTCGAGCTGGTCGTGGGAACACAACGGCGGCTACGCCTTCAAGCCGTAGGAGGTCGTCATGCAGTTCAAGATCTTCGGCCGTGAGCCTGCGGCCATCCTGTACGGCCTGCAGTCTCTCCTCGCGGTGCTGGTCGCTTTCGGTGTGATCACCGGTTCGGCGGCTGATTACTTGATGACCGTGGCTGGCGGTGTGATGGCGCTCATCGTGGCACTCACCACCCGGCCGGTCGTCGTGGCCGCCATCACCGGCGCCGCTTCGACGATCCTCACCGGGATCGTGTCGTTCGGGCTGCCGGGCCTGTCGTTCACCACCGCGCAGCAGGGCGTCATCATCGCCGCTCTGGCCGCGGTCCTGGGCCTGATGCTCCGGCAGAACCAGGAGCCGAAGGAGACGGCGCTCACGAACGCCTGAGCGCTACGCTGGTGGCATACCTCGCATCTGGCGAGGAGCGGCCGGGCTGATCTCCGGTCGTCGCCCGACAGCAGGACCCTCAACGGTGGCGAAGCTGCAGATGAGCTGCCCGCGAGACCTGGACTGCAGACCCGTGGGGAGATGGGCTCCCCACGCGCAACTTGTACCAGCCTGCCGTCCTTGTTGGCGGTAGGAGTCCGGTGAGAGGGTCAGGGATCCTCAACACCCGGCACGGATGGGTCGAGGCTTCTCGGTGTCACGGTGGAGCGTGGAGAAGCCGCTGGACGCTACGCTGGGCGGGCGCGACCTGCCAAGTGAGCGCACTGGGCTGGGTGGCCTTCGGGCAACCCAGCCCTTTTCTTCAAGGCAGGGAGGAAACTGTGGAGGTCAACCACGGTCGCGAGGAGTTCGATCTGTGGCAGCCGCCGCCTGGGATGTTCCCGCCCGGGATGCCGGTGTTCGCGCTGATCGGTATCGACCTGTCCAGCCCTGAGAGCATCGCAAGCTGGGCCTACCGAGCCGAGAGGCGGCGCCAACGCCAGAGGGCGGCGGCTGCTTGGCGGCAACACGACCGCTTCCTGTCCTGGCAGGAGGCCAATCCCGAGCTGTGCAAATGGCCGATGGATCCTGTTGACTGACCTGCCAGGTTGGCAGGAATTGGCAGAAGTTGGCAGATCGGCGGGAGGCGTGATGGAGCCAGAGCAGCCGACCGTCGTCCGCTGGCATGACGGACGCGACGTGTACCTCTACCCGGACGGCGGACGCCTCTACGTGGACGAGGTCAAGGCGATGCTGGCTGGCGCGGAAGAGCGGCGCAAGCAGCCGCTCAAGGTGGACGACCTGGACGCGCTCCAAGCTCGCATCGACAAGCTGAAGGCGGAACGGGAGGCGTGATGTCGATGTTCTTCTGGCGCCGCGTCGATGCGTTGGCGCACGTCCTCTACTGTCCGGCCATGGCCGGGCGCAGGGCAGCCCGGTACGGCAGGCTCCACGACGTTCACCTGATCCCGGGATGGCTCCTGGAGTGGGTGTGCGACCGGCTGTACATGGCGTGTGGGCTGAGTCGAGAGGACATGGACCGTCGATGAAGACGGGCCTTTGACCTGTGTGAGGACCCGAGTGATGGCCGGTGAAGTGCCGTCGAATTGGAGGCGTGATGAGCGCTGCCGAAGACGAGAGCCGCCTGGCGAGATACGAGCGAGCGATCGCCTACTATCGGGCGCTCAGAGTCTCGCTCCCGCCACGAGAGCAGGAAGAACTGACCCCGGAGCAGCAGGCCGAGCTACAGGCTGAGCTGCTGGCCGAGCACGAGTGGTTCCGCCCGTTTCGCGAGCGCGCGAACGCCGCATGTCTGGGGGAGCCATGAGGACGAGCATGCTGGGCCGCAGGGCTCCTCGCGTCCGCTGTCAGTGTTGTCCCGGGCCTCGCGCGCTCAGGGTGGAGAAGGTGCGCGAGCGACGGTTGTGGGAGGCGGAGACGCGCCCTGGCCGCTTCCTGAACAGCTTGGAGGATGAGGACGGCGACTGCCTGCACGGCTGCAACGGCGGCTGCGTGTACGGCGGCAGCGAGCAATGCACGTTCGCCTGCCACGACCTGACGCCAGAGATCGATGCGCTCTTCGACCGGTTGGACCGGCGGGCGATGGAGATCCTCAACGAAGAGATGATCGAGTTCGCTGAGTGGTCGCTGCCGTTGGCGGTCGAGGCTGCCGAACTGATGGGTGTCGTCTGGGAGGACGAGCCTGAACCCAACGTCGCGATGTCGTCTTGAACTAGACATCCCCTCGTCCGCTTCGGCGGGCGAGTGCCACCCTCCAGGGTGTTGCGTAGAGAGGCCCGCTCGGTCCCTTCGGGGGTCGGGCGGGCCTTCGTCGCATTGTGCGGAGTTTGGTGTCCGGCCGCCGGTCTGCGCATGCCGTACGGCCGAGCACGACCCTCGCCTGTCGGGGACCCTCATCCCTACTTCTTTGGGACGCCCCAAACGGTGGATAGGTTCACGCGGGCGGAGTCTACGACTGCGCGAATGGCACGCGCACCGCGGACCCGACAGGCGCCGGATACTACCTGGGTGGGCGACTCTGCGGCGGGTCCGGTATCGGCGACGTAGACGTCCACATCAAGGCAGGCCCCGCCGCCGGCCACTACCGGTGCGAGACGGCGCTGTTCTTCGTCCTGACTGGCAATCTCGCCGGCGTCAGGTGCCAGGCTGATGTGAGCCGACTCGGCCGGTCGATGGACATCTCGGCCTTCCTGGGTAGCGACGGAACGTGATCGGCATACCACCCAAGCGACCGTCTCGCGCAGGCCCAATTTCGCAGGCTCGGGCAGATGTCCACCGGGGAGGAGTGCACCCTGCCGCCAGGTAGAAGATCTTGCTACGCGGTAGGAGAACTCACTCGTTTCACTGTCGGCCCCCAGTCCCTAGCCTGACAGTGAGCCTCCTGCCTGCCGGGTTTCGCCGATTCCGCGGGCAGGAGGCTCAGCCACCCGTTAGTCGGGGTGGCGCGGGTCGAACGTCACCCACAGGATCCACAGCAGCAGTTTCGCTATCACTGCGATGGTGCGGATCCACTGGTGGCGCTTGTTCCCGCCGTCGCGGTCGTCGTCCGACACGTTGATCTCCCGTCTCACCGGTCCGTCCGGCGCGCAGGGCTGACGGCCAGGAAACCTTGTGTCGGCGTTGCCGCCCGCCCACGATGGTCCACACTGTGGGAACACGCAAGGCCATGATCATCGGGCAGGAAGAGATCTCTACCTGAAGGTAGAGGAAACAGCCCGCCAGGAGACGATCCTTAACTGTGGAGCCAGAGCGTCCGCGCCGTAAAGGGGAGAAACGGCTATTTGGCGTTGGCTTCTCCGGGAACAGGAAAGAGCCCTCGCCCGGCTGGGGAGAGCTCTTTCCCGCTGCACTAATGCGCGGTGCTGGCCGTGACCACTCCGCCCGTAATCTGAACCCTGCTATTGAGCAAGGCGTCGGCCACGCCAGACATGCCGAGCTGCGCCTCACGGATCGCTTCGACGGCGACATCCGCCGCGTAGCGCCCCTTTTCGTCGGTGAGGGATCCGGCGACCAGATAGAGATCGACCTGGTCGCGGAAGATCCTGACGATGGCGCCTCCCGGGAAGCTGATCTCCTTGGGGAGTTCCTCCTCGGTGCTGGCGACGACGAACCCGGCCTGCTCAAGCGCCTGGGTCAGGAGGGCGCTTGTTTCATTAGCCTGCAATTTTTGCACTTTCTATTTGCGCTAAGCCCTAGCGGCCCAGCGCTGGAGACCCTACGGGCGCCAGCCGGGCCGCACCAGTTAGGATGTTGCGCACGACGCCATTTACCAGGCGCGATGTCGGCAAATTTATTTGCGCCGAGTTAGGATTTGCCTCGACGCGCTTGTTCGCCGCCCTTTGAAGTGCATCTCATGAGAGTCCCGAAGCTTGCCCGGCCAAGCTGTCAGCCAACCGGTCTCAGGCGCGGGTGCGGCGCCGGAAACAGTTGGTTTTCCTTCGAACTTGCGAACCCGGCCAGGTGGGCTATGTCGTTGGCTGCGAGGCCCTTGCCGGCCAGAGCCTGCCCGATGTTCTCGGCCAGCGATGGGCGCTCGGGTGTGAGTTCATCGCTGAGCGGTTCGCTGGTCTTCCATCCTCTGGCGCTGAATGCCTTGTGCATGTTGGCGCGTTCGCCAGCTGTCATGAGATTCGCGTTGTGAGCTCGCTCGACCAGAGCTTGCATGGACACCCCCCACTCGCGTTTCAGGTCATGAAGCCGCCCTATCTTCAGGTTCCTGAGTTGAGGTCGGATTACCTCAATGGGCATGAGGAACTCGGCCGCGAACTCGTTTGCCTCAGCTTCAACATCGTCTGACACGTCCACAGAGTGCAGACACAGATGACCGAGTTCGTGAGCGAGCGTCAGTCTCTTGCGGTCAGTTGGGGAGCGTCGATTGATCAAGATCACTGGATGGTCGTCGATCCATTGCGAGAGGCCGTCCACTCTGCTGGTGCCGAAGTCTTCTTCGATGACCAGGCAACCGGCAGCCTCTAGCCACCGTGTCAGTGAGCGAACTGGCCCGATCGGCATGCGCCATTGCATGCGCACAAGCCGGGCTGCATCGCTGGGTGGCATGTCCACAGGGTCCAACGTCGGTACTCGCTGCTCGGCTCGTACAGAGACCTCTTCGAACAGCAGGCGTGCATGCATCCGGTACATGTTGAGCCGCGCTTCGAGCTGGCGCCACACAGTGGGCTTGGCAGTCAGGCGGCGCCGCATATGGGCGTCAATGGCCATCCCGCCGTGCACGCGTCCCGCCGCGGCCAGGAACGTCTCAGTGACGCCCAAGGCCGCGGCCAACCGCGCGAGTACATCAGGTTCAGGCTCCCGAAGGTCGTTCTCGTACCTCGAAAGTGCTGCCTGAGTGACTCCGGCCGCGGTCGCAAGCTCTTCTTGCGTGAACCCGCATGCCCGGCGAGCTGTTACGAGCACCTCGCCGAGATGGTTCATGATTCTGCGCTCTCTTCGCTGTCTTGTGCTGCCTCGTCGCCGACGTCGATGACTGGGGCTGTGGGCTCGGGAGCGGTAGGTATCGGTGTGACTGTCCCGCCTCCGTACCCCGTGCCGGGGTCGGGCAATTCTTCTACCCAGACGATGGCGTCCTTCCCATCACGCAAGGACAGGACCGAAGGTCCGATTTCCCGGGACTCCTTGTCCCAGATGTAGCCGACGATGAGCCGGATCTCTTCCAGCCCGGCGAGGGTCTCCTGGGTAGGAGGCTGCACCAGGAAGTCCATCGCCCCTGCCGTCGCGTAGGTGCTGATGCTGCCGTCGTCTGCGTGACGCTTTGCGCGAAGGCGGTAGCGGACGCCAGCGAACACCTCTCTCATTGGTTCCGTGTCAACGATCTGAATGTCGGGCAGACCGTCGACGAGGCTGATCAGGTGATGCCATAGACGGTCGTGGATCCAGTTGGCTAAGCCACGCTCGCTGGACTGCGCCACCCATCCGGGATCGTTCTCGCGGTAATTGGCGAGGTCCAATCGCGCGCGGGAAACCGCACGAGCGAAGGCTTCGGTGACCTTTTCGCCGAGGTCTGACAGAACTTCAGCCGATTCTGGGTGCGATTTCATACCGGAAAATATACCATCAGTGATCTTGCTTGAGGTCACGAAGGCATCACGGCGGTGGGCCTCCCTGTTCGTGCTCGCTCTGGAGGCGAACCCGGAGCCCGAGCGGCAAGCCGAACTGGCGGAGGCGCGGTCCGAGCGGCTGCGCCTCGTCGGGAGATCAACCGGCACGAGTGGTGGGCCGGCGTCGAGAACCGGTACCAGGCGTCTCAGGCGTTGCTGAAGGCAGTTCAGGACTGACCCTGGCATCTCGGCCAGCGTGAGGCGTACGCTGGCCGTTCACGCAGACGCGAGGGAGAGCCCGCCCCCTGCTGGGGACGGGCTCTTTGCTGTCTCGGATCAGCAGGTGGCGAGCATGTCGGCGAGCGCGTCGACCTCGGCTTGGTCTGCCGTCAGGCCCCAGTCGTACTTAACGTCTGTCCAGCTTTTCGCGTAGTCGCAATGAAAGCTGGCCAGCGGGGGACGCCACTGAGCTGGGTCCTTGTCGCTCTTGGACTGGTTGACATTGTCCGTCACATTCCACAACTGTGTGTCCGACAGTGAGTTGGCGAACTGGCGGCGCTTCTCGGTCGTCCAGGCCCAGGCGCCCGAACGCCACGCCTGGGCCAGCGCAACCATGTGGTCGGTGTCGAGATCGCTCGCCTGTGTCCAGGTCACCCCGTCGTAGGGCGAATACCAGGAGCCGGAGACTGCGGCGCAGGAGGAGTTGACGACGACCTGGTCTCCGTCCCTCTTGAGGGTGGTCTCTCGTGTGTTGCAGGTGCCGGAGATGGTGATCCAGTGCGGGAAGAGGGCCCGGTCGTAGGAGTCGGCGTGGCTCTCCGACGCGACCTCGATGAGCTGTAGCTGCTGCAGGGCTACCGCGGTGGTGGGCATGCCCGGCGGGGTGGCCGCGGCCGGGCCGGCGAACAGCGGGATGAGCAGGAGCGTGGCGAGGAGGGTGAGCAGGGCGGCGCGGGATTGCCGCATGGCGCTGGCCTTCCTGAGCCCGGCCGCGGACAGGCGCGTGCCGTGTCGGGGGCGCGGCGGGGGGTCAGGTTGAAGGTCTCAACGTGGCCAGGTTGCGGCTAGGGACGACACGCGCCAACAAGCGGCGTCAGATTTCGTGGGCAGGGACCGTAACGCCCGGATACGTCGCCCGAGAATCACCGCCTACATGCTCATATCGGGTCAACATCAAAAGCGGATCGAAAGCGCCTCCCGCTACGCTCCCGCAACGCCTGGGCGAGAGCTCTGGCTGGTGACAGCGCATGGAGGCATGATGGTCCGGAAGATCGCGACCGCAGTGGCGGTAGGTTTCGTGGCGGCGTCGCTCGCCGTGGCTGGGATAGCGACGCCCGCGTCGGCGGGCACATTCGCAGGGGCGACCTGCAAGATTGATCAAGGGAAGGTGCGCACCAAGCCGGCGCTGGAGGGGCGGGTCCTGTTCTACTGCGCTAAGGGGGCGCACCTGCCGGTCACCTGCTACGTCGTCGGCCAGTCAGTGGATGGCAGTAGCTGGTGGTACCGGATGCCGTACGGCAGCGCCTTCGGCTACATCCACTCCGCCAATGTCACCACGGGCAGCGGGATGCTGCGCTGCTGAGCTTCGCGTATGGGACAGCCGCCCCAGCGTGGGGGACTGGAGCGGCTGCCCTCACGGAGGAGACCGCCGGGGTAGCCGCA
The DNA here is from genome assembly GCF_044456745.1 of Nonomuraea sp. NPDC050790. Classification (NCBI taxonomy): domain Bacteria; kingdom Bacillati; phylum Actinomycetota; class Actinomycetes; order Streptosporangiales; family Streptosporangiaceae; genus Nonomuraea; species Nonomuraea sp. NPDC050790. The sequence goes on from NZ_JBITGF010000007.1 coordinate 447,472, forward strand.
CGCTGCCACAGTGATCTCACGTGTGGTAGACGCCCCAGCCCTTAACAAGGTTCACAGTTCTTGTCAGGACCGTCTGGGGTCTTTGCACCGTTCCGGCCCGGACGTAACGTCGAAAGATGGCAGACCCGCAAGCCGCACGCAACCTCGCACTCGTGCGCATCCACAAAGCCGCCGGCGACATCCGCTGCACAGATCCGAGAGAGATGCTCCGCGGACTGGTCCGCCTACGGCTCCTGGCCGAAGAGATCGAAGACCAACTGCGCAGCGAATCCTGGGGCGACATCTCCCGCCAATCCCGGGCAGGCTGAGCGGCGTCAGCCGTACGGCCGCTTGTACGCGTCCCGCGCACGCTCGGCCACATGCGCCGGCGGCGGATCATCCTCGGCAGCACTCACATCCATCAGTGCAGAGAGACGCTGCTCGGGTGACAGTAGCGCCCACTCCTCGGCGGTATGCCCGGTCCATTCGTATGCCTCGACGGCGGCGGCTTCCTGCTCGTCCATGGGATCAGGGTGGCCCCGACTAAGCCGACGCGGCGGCCGGTTAGCGATAGATCCCGAGATGAGACGGCCCTTTGCGCAGATCCGGACACGACGTAACGTCAGGGCATGGAAGACCAGCCTGCCCGGATCTCTGAAATCCTCCACCCCGTCATGGACGCCGCCGTCACCCTGGCCCGGGACTTCGCCACCGCAGACGAAGCGCTCCGCGCCTTGCGCGAGGTCGAGGTGGCTGTCGAGCTGGCGACCGACCGGCTCATGCACCAGCACCTGGCGCGGGCCCGCGGCTGATGGGCCGATACCTGGAAGGGCCTGACGGGCTGCGGGTCGAACCGGTCCAACTTGGTAACCCGGACACCAATCTGCTGCTGGCCCGCATGTGGGACGCGGGAGCCGAACCGGGAGAGGTCTGGTACAAGGTCACCCGCAACGGGATGGCGCTCGGCGTTCCAGGGATCTACCCCATGGACGTGCTGCAAGAATTCGTCGAGCTGGGCGATCTGCATGAGCCAGAGGAAAGCGCAGGCGAGGAGACCGCGTAACGACCTACACCTCCTCGGGGCGCCGGGCTTGGATGCTGACGCGGGGCCATTCGGGGCAGTGCGCGTCGCCTTGTGTTGCGATCTCGACACGCTGCTGTGGACGGGCTGCTTCGGATGTACATTCGGGCTCTTGCCGGCCGCAGTCCCGGGGAGGGTGGCGTGGAGGGTAAGTCTGATGCCACGTGGCAGTTGTACTGCACGCCATCAGGTAGGCGAATCGTCAGCGAGGAGATCGAAGAGGTCCTCGGCCGAGGCCCGCCGAAGCAGGAGCTCGGGCTCTTGATGTGGAGGATCCAGCTCGGGCAGACGTTGCCGCGCGACACGAAGTCGCTGGGGAAGGGCCTGTTTGAGGCCAGGCTCACCTATCAGAGCAACGAGTACCGCCTCTACTTCGCGTATGGCCCGAGCAATGAACACGTGTTGCTGGGCCTGGCATTTCATATGAAAGGCAGCCAGGGGGCACAGGATCGGGTAGTTGGCAGGGCGCGTGAACGGCTGGCCGAGTGGCTGGGCAGAATATAAGGTGAACCCGATACGAGGAGGTTGGCTGTGATGGACCCTCACGTCGCAGAGCTACTCGGCATCGACCTGACCGATCCCGAGGTTCAGCGCGATATCGCCGCGATCGACCGCGACATGCGCCTAGTCGAGACGCTCGTCTCCGTCAGGAAGGATCGCGGGCTGACACAAGCCGAGGTGGCCGAGCGGATGGGCCGCACTCAGCCAGCCGTCTCTGACTTCGAGCGTCTAGGAGGGGATCCGCACCTCTCGACGATCCGCCGATACGCGCTGGCGGTCGGTGTCGACGTCGTACACACAGTAATTGCCCCTGGCGATGTATCGGTTACCCGCTCGACTCCCGGACGCATCTGTGTCGAGGCCTACGGGAACGTTAGCGAGACCAGTGCGACTGCGAGCCTGAATCTGAGGGCGGCGACCTCGTGATCGAGGGATTCCTCGTGTTGGCGGACTCCGCCACCACGGATCCGGGATCAGGCAAGGTCCACATGCTCGGCGGAGGCTGGTCAATCACCGGCCCGGTGGTGCCGCCGGCAGCCATCGTCGGTTTCCTCCGCATCCCATGGGATGAAGCTGATGGGAATGTCGCCTTCAAGCTTCGCTTGATCGACGACAATGGGCGCCCTGTCGAGGCGGCAGGAGTCGATGGCGCGCCGCGCCCCATCAGCTTTCAAGGCGAACTAGCTCTCACCGCCGCTCAGCCGGCCGGGGAAGAAGCCAAAGGCGTTCCCATGAACCTCAGCTTCTCCCTCACGCTGCCCCCACTGCCGCTGAGTCCCGGCCGTGTCTACGAGTGGCTCTTCGAGACGGAGGACACCGTTGTGGCCTCAGTCGCTTTTGCCATGCGGAAAAGCGAACCCTGACCGCATGGCGAGGCCCCGCCCGTAGGTACGGACAGGGCCTCAACGTGCGGGGGTTACCGTATGCGGGCCGTACGACGGGTGATACCGCTGAGATCGGTCACCACCCCCAGATGCCCTTCGTCTTATGCTTGTCGATCCGCTCCTGAGCGAGCAGGGTGTGGGCTCTTGAGCGGCCGCATGAGGGCCATCCCTTCTACTCGATCTTCTTCAGGACGACCCGATGCCCGTAGCGGTCCCAGCCGATGGTGGTCGGGCCGTCGTCTGCGTGGTAGATCTCGACGTGCTCATGACAGCCCTCGCAGATGCCGTGGTAGCGCGGCTGGGGTTGGGGCTCTCGCCGCGCCGTCAACGGCCATTCCTTCTCTGTGCCGCCGCGCGCTTCTTGTCGCGGGCCTTGCGCATGCCGGCGGGGACGCCGAGCTCGTTCATGCCGACGCGGCACGTGTGGGTGAACGGGTTGTTGTGCTCCTGCTGGCAGCGCTTGCAGGTCAGCAGAGTGACGTTGAGGCGGACCCTCACGATGGGGGCACCTTTCTCTCGGTTCTTCGATGGCGATGCGAGGAGTAGTTAGTGGTCTTCGGTACGGCCGGAGCATCGGTGTGCGCTGTGCCCGTAGTAGGCGGCGTGGCAGGGGCACCAGGCCGCCTTGCAGGCGCATCCAGGGGCGGCGGTTGAGCCGTGGCCGCATTCGCTGCAGTTGCCTTTGGTGGATTGGCCTTTGACGTAGTCGGTGATGGCGCGTTTGAGGCTCATGGGGTTACCGCGCCCAGCATCTGCTGGCGTGCTCGTTGGCCTCGTAGGCGTAGGCGCGTCTGTCGCTGCTGCCGCACGCCTTGCATTCCCACTGGCCGCGGTCGTCGTCCTGTTTCCAGACGACGGTGCCGCCGCCTGCGGTGGTGTAGGTGATCTGGTCCTTCATCGGTAAGTCCTTTCGCTGGAGGCGGTTGCTACTCGGCGCGGCATTCGGCGGCGTGGGCGTTGGCGTTCTCCAGCCTGTTTCTGGCGCTCGTGTGGCAGCCGTTGCACGTCCAGCTACCGAAGCCGTAGATGCCTCCCTCGTGGACGAATTCGACGGTGTTGCCGCCGAGGGTGCGGAGCGTGGCTTTCTGGCCCTGTTCGGCCATGGCTGATCTCCCTGTCGTTGATGTTGGGGTTGGAGCGGGGTGCTCCGGACGCCCGCCCGACGGCGGCGGGCAGGCGTCCGCAACCACCCGCTCAGGACCGCAGGGAGGGAGGCAGGTGACCCCCCGCAAGGCACGCTTGAGGGGCGTTCCAGGCAGGATCCTGAGACCGCCTCCCTGCCTCCCTGGCAGGGAGTTCTGCAGGTCGGAGCAACAAAGCAGCGCAGGGACGCTTGTAGGGAGTTCTCCCTGCCTCCCTGAGCGACTCCCTGATCGTTTTCCGCTAGCCGGCATCATCATCGGGGTCCTTTTCGGCCCGATTCGCCAGGACGGTGATGACGCGATCCCGGCCCACGACCATGCGGCCATCGGACTTGTAAGGGGCCGCTCCGGCGTCCTCAAGGACCTCTTTCAGATCAGCGAATGTCCACTTGCGATACCGGCCTGGATTGCGCTCTGCCAGTCGCTGGAGAACCTCCTGCGTGAGCATCCGCGGTACGTCGCCCAGCACGTAGGCGATGTCAGCGACCGGGTCGGCCGTGTCGTCGGCCGGCACGCCATCAAGGGTGGCCGTCCCATGGCGGAGCGCTTTGGCGCGGTCGGCGACTTCGAAAGCCTCCTCGGTTGATACGTAGTGCGTGCGGATGGTGATGGAGGTCTGTCCTGCGGGGAGTTTCATGCCGCCGCCGTTGACGACGAGGGTGCCTTTGTCGAGGTCTTGGCGCAGCATGTGGGGCGAGGCGCCGCCGTCGACTGCCTGCTCACCCAGGGCCATGCGGGCCTGCGATTCGGTGCCCACGACCAGTGAGGCTCGGATGTGAGCGCCCTCCCTGACGAGGACGGGGAGGTTCTGGTCGGTCGGGTTCTGTGTGCCCTGCCACAGCAGGACGTCTACGGCCCGCCCCTGGTTGTGGATCTTCCGGGCGGCGAGAAAGTACCTGCTGTGGGCCTTGGTGCCCCCGTAGGGGATGCCGTCCTCGTCTTTGGCTGGGCACATGAACGCGACCTGCGCCTCGTCCACGATCAGGATGATGGGATCGAACACGCTGCCAGCAGGCGCCTGGAGGCGGCGTTCCATCTCGTCGACACCCCACTCGACCATCCGGGTCGCGCGTGCGACGTGGTCGTCTGTCGGACCCTGGATGAGGACTTCGGCCAGGTCCTCGAACATGGCCCAGTCGCCCACACCCTTGAGGTCGGCGATGTAGAAGCGCATGCGCGCGAAGAACGCCAGCCACAGAGCCAGAGCGCGTAGGGCCGCAGTCTTGCCTTGGTTCGACAGACCGGTGATGAGCAGATGTCGCTGGTAGAGGCTGATGCCGACGGCATCACCACGCAGGTTCTGACCCCACGGGGCTTGGCCGCTCTTGTAGTCGGCGACGATCTCCTGGCTGGTGACCAGAGGGGATGGGCCGATCGGCTCGTCCAGAGTTCCCGGGTCAGCGATCCACAGGCGGACGGTGCGCGCCTGCTTGGGGATGGTGATGAACAGCTCGTGCTCGTGCCGGCCGAGGTTTTCCGCGAGCTTCCGGCGCCGTTTCTGCACCTCGTCCGTGGAGGTGCCCGAGGGCAGCGCGACGTCCACTTCGACACCGCAGCCTGCGATACGGATCGGGCCGAGCATCGCGGCTCCGACGTCGCCCATGTCCTTGATGGCCCTGCGCAGCGGCGCGTAGCCGATGTCCCGCAGCGCTGTGACGACCACCGACGGCGTAATCATCACAGGCGCGCTGCTCCGCCGGCCGTCGGCACCGTCCAGCGACAGCCAGGTGAGAGGCTTCCCGTTGCGGCGGCCTTCCCGCCAGGCGGCAACCGCAACTCCGGCTGGTATCGCAGGCCACGTGTACGTGAGGACGGTGAGGAGGAGCCGGATGAGGTCGCCTATCAGCTCCCACACGGCACCGAAGCTGCCGACTCCTGTAGCCCAGACCGCGATGGACAGGGCCAGCAGGAGGATCAGCGCGCCGATCAGCGAGATCCCCAGGAACTTGGCCACGCTCACAGCCAGCAGCGGTAGATCCATGAGGCGGGAGCGCCGCGCTGCCACGGCCCGTTCCTTGCGGTCCACCCAGGCAGCGAGTGCCTCCTGATCGCCCATGACTTCCGCAGCGCGGATCTGGCGGCGATACACGCCGTGGGTGAGGCCGTCACCGGCCCGTACCCACCAGGAGTGGCAGCCCTGCACCACGCACACGCTGTGTGACAGCGCGACCCGCACAACCCGCATCGTGTCGCGGGAGGGCCGGATAACGGTGATGCCCTCGACGATGACGTCCGGAAGCAGCCTTGACCGGGGCTCAGGAGCGTCCACCATCTCGGCGTCGTAGACCATTGCGTCAAGTTCAGTGCCGGCATCCGGAGCAGGTACCGGCAGGCCGGGAGCCTCGGCCGCGTCCCGCACCACCCTCAGATCCGTACGCCTCTCGCTCACGCCCATCCCACCTCCCGGCTACGGCCGACCCGCTCCACATGGAAGGCCAGAAGAAGCAGCCCAGCGCCGGCCAGCCGCGTGGCCTGGCAGCACAAGCGGGCCGCCTCCACAAGCACGAGCAGCACCGCGACAGCAACGCACCGCAGGACCGAGGGCAGGAACAGCCAGCCGAGCGCACGCGCGCGGGCAACCAACTCGGCAGGGGTGCGCGCGTCGGGGGTGACCTCGCGCAGTGCGCAGATGGCGAACAGGCAGCAGGTCAACGCGACCGCGACGATCGTAGACATGGTCATCTCCGGTACCTGTCGAGGATGTCCCGCTCAGCGGCGAGGTAGCGGGCCGAGCCTTGCTCGTCGTGGACCCAGGTCCGCTCGGCGCGCTCGGCGAGTTCGATCAGTTCGCGGCGCGCGGCAGGGTTGCGGTCGGCGAGCCGCTCAGCAGCCCGGCGCTGCGCCGCAAACTTCACCCGGTCAGCGAACGGCTCGACTGCCGGGTCATCGCACAGCCAGCGCAGGAATCTGTTCTTCATCGGACGCTCCAACATCAGTTGGCGGGAGAGCCGGCCGCGATCTCGTCGCGGTCTTCGTCGTGGTCACTTCGTGACCCGTTCGCGGTGACCGTGGTGTCGGGCGGTTGGACGATGTTGCCCGGCAGTACGCGGTAGCCGCGGCCGGTCATGAAGTCGCGCGCTGCCTGGACTCGCAGACGGGCCCAGCCTTTGCTGAATCCGAACTTGTCGGCGGTCTGCTGTTGCGTCGGCAACTTTCCTTCGCGCATCTGACGGCGGATCCAGACTTCGGCGACGCGATTGTCCTGGTCGTCGGGCCTTTCGCGGCTGGCGTCCTGCTCATCGTCGTGATCACTCGAAGTGTCCGGCGGAGTGTCCGCGTCAGCGTCCCCCGGCGAGGGCTCGTCACGGTCTTCGGGCTGACGCTCGCCGGTCACTTCGGCGGCCGGAGTCTCGTCATCCGAAGTGACCGGCGAAGTGCGCTTCCTGGCCTCATACTCGGGCCGGAACCGCGCGTCCGCGTCAGCCCGGTCGGTGACGCCGTACCGGACGGCTCGCCGCCAGATGAACAGCGTCTCGCCGAACCACACCAGCCAGCGCAGCCCGAACGAAGGCGCCCGCGGCTCCAGTAGATCCTGCTCGCGCAGCGTCTCCCAGTGCCTCCACTGGGAGTAGATCTGCCACAACACCGGCGACAGCAGCGAGGCGCCGCCGAACACGAGCGCGAAGTCCGCGGTTGCCTTGATCGCCGCGTTGTGGGTGTAGTTGAACACGCCGACCGCGCCGCCGATCCCGTAGGACAGCAGGCGCAGCCAGATCGCGCTGTAGCCCTTGATGAGCTTGTCGTGAGCGAAGTAGCCGACGTTGACCGCGACGCTCTCCACCACCAGGGCGACGGGCAGGGCGGCCTGCCACGTCCAGCCGAGCCCGAGAGTCAAGGCCAGCACCTGGCCGAGCACCGCGGCAGCGTTGACGCCGCCGTTGGCGCCGGCCAGGACCACACCCAGAGACACGCGGCGCGAGAAGGTCTTGATGCGAGAACGGCGGGCTAACCGGGCCTGACTGACCTGAGCCGTGTGCCGCGCTTGAAGCTCCTGGCGGACCTTGTCGTGTTCGCGCTGCGCTTCGAGCCGTTCCATCTCGCGCTGGTCGATGGCCCGCTGTTCGTCGACCGCCAGCTCGGCGGCGCGAGTACGGGCGGCGGCCCTTGCTTCGGCTCGTTCTTCGCGTGAGCGCCACAATCGGCGTGTCGGCTTTCCGGGATCGGCTGGCATGTCCGGTGATCCCGTCATAGGTTCAATCACGATCGGCTCTCCTCCTTGGAAGGGGCGGCCGGTTGTAGGAGGACCCCGCCGGCGCTCCAACGCCGGTGGGGTCTTCTGCGTTCATGGACTTGTAGGCCCGGCGCGGCGCGAGGAAGGACGAACGCCGCGCCGGGCTGTGACCTCACACCCACCCGGAGGGGGTGAGGCCACGCTTAGGAGGTTTGGGGCTGTTCCTCGCGGTCGAGCGGGCACGGGAGGCCGCGCTCATCCGGGCAGCAGATCGCGGCGATCACGAGGGGAGGCAGCCCCTGGCGGAATTCGAGCCACACCACGTGCTGGCCGTTCTTGAGAGACTCCAGGGCCCGTCCGCGGGCGGCTCCGTCGCTCACGCTCGCGGGGCGCAAGATCTCGGGGGCGTGCTCGGCGTACGCGTCGAGCATCCAGAGGCGTACCTCGTTGTGGATGTAGAACGTCTTGCGAATGCGGCCGGCAGGCTGGCGAAGCCACTCGTGGGCCTCCATGTCGGGCGCGTCTCCCTCGGCCGATCGGTAGCAGTGCCAGTGAATCTTGGTGTCCATCAGAAGTCCTCTGCGTTCCGGGTGTGGTGTGGGCGGCTCTGAGGTGACTCACCCCTCCAGAGGCCACGGACAGAGCCGCCCACGTTCCCGGTCCCTGTGACCGATAGGACCGGGAGATCAGGTGGTGCTGCGGGGGAGGGTGGCGGCCCCGCCACGGGCGTGGGTGGGGGCGGGGCCGCCTCGGGTCCCGGCAGGCGGTTGCCGGGAGGTGGTGCCGTCTGGCTGGCGCGTCCGCAGCGATCACGCAAGCCAGACGGGTCTCATGGCGGTAGCGGAGAACTAACGAAGGCGCGCAAGGAGCCGGGCGGAAGGTTCTCACTCATCACTCGGCCGCCACCCGTAGCTCAGCCCAAGCAACGTGCCCGTCGGGTCCGTCCTGGCTGCCGAGGGACGTGGTGATCGCACTCACCTCAGCGATGTCGATGCCAGTCTTGGGCCCGTTGCGCCCCGGATGGCGCACCTCGATGCATAGCCCGTCCTCCGTGATCTCAACTCTGGCGAGGATCTGGGCATCTGCGGGAGTGCGCGGAAGTGCCTGACCGACCAGGTGGAGGGCTGCCTGTTCGGCAGCGTCGGCAAGCGAGGGGCGGTCGTGCAAGGCGATGCCGCGGGCCCAGGCGGCAGCTACGGCAGGGCTGTCGCTGGCGGGAGGCAGTGATTGTTCATACAAGGGGAACCGCCTAGGCTTGGTTACTAGCTCGGCTTCTAGGAACCAAGCTTGCAACTAGATACCAAGCCCGTCAAGCTAGTCCCGTGACGGATCACGACGAGCGACCCCTGTACCAGCGCATTGCTGACGAGTTGCGCACCAAAATTGCGGCTGGCGAGTTGAAGCCGGGGGATCGCGTGCCGTCCATTCCGGAGATGGTGTCCACCTACGGAGTCTCGGACGGCGTAGGCCGCAGAGTGATCCGTGCCCTAGAAGCCGAGGGTCTCGTAGAACCGCGGCCTGGGAGCGGCACGTACGTACGTGGCCGACCGAAGCCGCGTCCGCTGATCCGGATGTTCAATCTGCGGCTGGACTCGCAGGGGTCACCGTTTCGTGCTGACATGGAGCGACAGGGCCACCGTGCCGCCTGGACCTACGTGTCGCGGACTGTGGTCGCTCCTCCAGACATTCGAGAGCGGCTCGAACTTGGAGAAGCCGGCAAGCTCGAAGACGTCGTGCGGACTGGCTACGTATTCACCACAGATGGTGAGCCGTCTGAGTTGTCGACGAGTTGGGAGCCGCTGGAGCTCACAAGGGGCACGCCGGTCGTGTTGCCTGAGGATGGCCCGCACGTCGGCGTGGTGGACCGGATGATGTCGATCGGGATCCAGATCGACGGCTGCACTGAAGCAGTCGGTGCCCGCCTAGGCACGGCCCAGGAATGCAAGGAACTCCGTGTCCCACCAGGCAGCATCATGATCACGAATCAGCGGACTTATTTCGCCGCGGGCCGGCCGGTCGAAACGGCCGACATCGTTGTGGCTGCTGAGAAGTACGTGCTCATTTATGGCGAGAAGGTTCGCCCTCGCGAGTAGTGCTCATGTGAGCGGCGACGCAGCCTTGCCGCGCCCCCTCACGGGAACTGCGCCGCCGATCTTGCCGATCGAGGTCACCTCCGCACGAGGTACCAGGAGCCGTTCGCCTTCACGGTGACATACTTCGTGCCCGCGGGGAGAACGACCCGCCCTGACGCTCGCCCGATCTTGTTGACGAGCAGGTCCGGAGACCCCGACATCGGGTAGGCCCACACGATGAAGTTGCCGTCGCCTGAGTGCGCGTACCGCACGCTGCGCAAGCCGCGGCTCGGTGTCTTCAACTTCAGCACCTTGTCGCCGGCGAGACGGATCGTGGCGGACTTCCAGGTGGCCGCGTAGGAGACCGGCAGGACCTCGGCCGTCCAGTCGCCGTCTGCCTTGATCTCGATCGCGCCGAGCTTGGTGGAGTTCGGGTTGAGCAGAGTCGTACCGGTGTAGTCGCCGATGGTGTTGGCCACCAGCTCGATCTTCTTTCCTGACGGGGTGAGCGACCACACGATGAAGTTCGCTTCTCCCGCGTGGGTGAGCTTGACAATGCTGCGCGCTGTCGTGGCCCTGATCTTGATGAGGTCGTCGCCGCTGCCGGAGAACTTCGTTGCCGTGGCGGCGTGTGCTGGGGGAGCGATGAGGAGCGCTCCGACCATCACCAGGAGAGCGCATAAGCGTCGGCGCATGTGTGACTCCACAGGTCTGTTGTGTCTGACGAGGTCAGGCGCGCGAGAGTGCTGTACGGATCACCCATGGACCGTTACAGACCGACTGGGCATCGGCCTGTCTACCACGTCTACCACGTCTACCACGTTGAGGACGTAGCCAAAGTCTGGGTCGTCTAGCACGTCCACTACGTTTCTGATCATGATCGTGGACCACCATGACCCGACCCCGAAGTACTTGCAGATAGCACGGATCATCCGCGATCAGATCCGCGCTGGCGAGCTGGAACCACTCGACGCGATCCCGTCGGAGTCGCGGCTGGTCCAGATTCATGGCGTAGCGCGGGAGACCGCCCGCGATGCGATCAAGGTCCTCAGGGAAGAAGGCTGGATCTACACGATTCAGGCGAGAGGCTCATACGTGAGTCCTGCGGCGAACTGGCCACAGGAGGACAGTGATCGCTCTAGAGATGTGGCGGACACGCAAGGGGAGTAGGCATCACACTGCGTGTGTCCCCAAGGACTGGGGATCCCGGTGATATCAGCGCCGGGATCCCCGCCTCCCTTGCGGGACCGCACCGACCCGAGCGCTGCGCCCCTCGGGAACGGGTTACGCCCGGGTCGGTGCGGCGATAGATCCCCACGCCCTCGCCCGAGCATTGATCTCGGATCGTAGCCGACCACTCGCGTGGTGTCACTGGGGTGTGCGCAGTCGGTGTGCTTTTTGGTATGGACCGGAATCCTAGGCGATGTAGTCCGTGAAGCTAAAGCCCTGCGAGCCCTCGGCCCTTAACCTGCGGAAATCAACAGCATCGGATTCGATGCACACATAGAAGTGCCGATCTGCATCTACGCAGGTCGGCATACATAGAGACGCCGTGAGGATTAGAAGTCCGATGCTCTATCCAGCTGAGCTAAGGGCGCTCCCGCCTTATTGTGCATGATCCGGCGAGTTGTCACGCACACGATTTTGCCCGTGTCACTCGGTCAGTCCGATCACCGCCCACATGAACAGCGTGCCCGCCAGCGTAGCCGCCAGGGTCAGGCCCGTTGCCCGGCGGGGGGTGTGGGCTTCGGGGAGGATGTCGGAGGTGGCTAGGTAGAGGAGGAAGCCGGCGAACAGGCCGAGGTACGCGCCCAGCACCACCTTGGGGATGGGCAGCAGCGTGGTCAGGGTGGCACCGGCGATCGGGGCGGCGGCGTCCAGGATGAGGAGGGTGACGGCGCGGCGGCGGGCGTTGCCGTACAGGGTGGTGAGGGTGTAGGTGTTGAAGCCGTCGGTGAAGTCGTGCGCGATGACGCCTATGGCCACGGCCACCGCGAGGGTGGTGTCGGTCTGGAAGGCCGCGCCTATCGCGGCTCCGTCCAGGAAGCTATGGACGACCAGGGCGCCGGCTGCTGTCAGGCCCATGCCGGCGTGGCTGTGGCGGTGGGCGGCGTAGTCGCCTTCGTGGGTGTCGTGCATGGCCACGGCGCGTTCCACCACGTGGACGCCCAGGAAGCCGGCGGCGAAGGTGAGCATGGGCAGCGGGACGCCGTTCAGGGTCACGGTGTCCAAGGACAACGCCTCTGGGAGCAGGTCGAAGGCCACCACGCCGAGCATGACGCCGGCGGCGGCGCCCAGGACGAGGTTGCGGCGTTCGCGGACGCGGTGTGCGACCAGACCGCCCAGGAGCGTCATCAGGAACGCCGCCAAGGACAGCAGGATCGGCATACGGGCCACGTTATGGGCAGGCGGCGCCGGGGCGGTGGTCCGACACAAAAAGCCAGGCGGGATCGGTCTAAAGGGGTCTAAGATGCCGTTGCATGGTCGCGACGCTCCTGCATGAGACACCCCTGCGGGGCGGGGACGTGACGGACGGGGTCGTGCGGGTCGGGGACACGGTTCGCCGGCCGAAAAGCCCGTCCACGCCCGCCGTGCACGCCCTTTTGCGGCATCTGGCCGCCGCGGGGTTCGCGGGGGCGCCTCGGGTGGTGGGGTTCGACGAGTTCGATCGTGAGGTCATCACCTATATTCCCGGCAGTTGCGGGCTTACCGTGCACAACGCCTCGGGGGAGGGGCTGCGGAGTCTCGCGGTGCTGCTGCGGGCGTTTCACGACGCGACCGAGGGGTTCTCGGCTCAGGGGTGGGCTGAGGGGTCGAATGATGACAAGGACCCTGAGGTCATCGGACACTGTGACTTACGGCCGGAGAACACGGTTTTTCATCGGGGACAGGCTGTCGCGCTGATCGACTTCGACCAGGCCAGGCCCACCACGCGGCTGTTCGACGTGGTCACGACGCTGCGCCACTGGGCGCCCATCGCCGATCCCGTCGACCGCCATCCGCTCCTGCGCGGCGCTGACGTGGGCGCGCGGCTGCGCCTGTTCTGCGACGCGTACGGCCTGCCGCCCCGAGACCGGCGCCGCCTGCTCGACCTGGCCAGGCTCCGCTTCCACCGCAGCTACGACGTGATGCGGGCACGGGCGGAGCAGGGTGGCGCCTGGGCGGCGATGTGGCAGGACGGAGCGGGGGAGCGCATCCGCCGGGCGGCCGCCTGGCTGGATGTGCACGAAGATGAACTCCATGCACATCTGGTCTAGATCCGCAGGTATCGCGCTCGGTGTCGCGCTTGACGCCGTGTTCGCGGACCCGCGCCGCGGGCACCCGGTCGCGTTGTTCGGCCGGGCCGCCGCCGCCCTGGAGAAGCGCCTGTACGGCGACGCCCGCCCGAACGGCGTGGCCCACGTCGCCCTGTGCGTGGGCGCGGCGGCCGGCGTCGGCGTCCTGGCCGAACGGGTACGCCATCCCGCGGCCCGGACCGCGCTCACCGCCGCGGCGACCTGGGCGGTGCTCGGCGGTACGACGCTGGCCCGCGAGGGCGCCCACATGGCCGGCGCGCTGGAGGCCAAGGACGTGGAGCGGGCCAGGCGCCGCCTGCCGCACCTGTGCGGGCGCGACCCGTCGGAGCTGGAGGAGCCGGAACTGGCCAGGGCGACGGTGGAGTCGCTGGCGGAGAACACCTCGGACGCGGTGGTGGCGCCGTTGTTCTGGGGTGCGGTGGCGGGGATCCCGGGTCTGCTGGCCTACCGGGCGATCAACACGCTGGACGCCATGATCGGGCATCGTTCGCCCAGGTACGAGCGGTTCGGCTGGGCGGCGGCGCGGCTGGACGACGTGGCCAACTACGTCCCGGCGCGGGTGACCGGGCTGATCACGGTGGCGGTGGGGCCGGATCAGGCGGGGGCGCTGGCCGTACTGAGGAAGGACGGGCATCGGCACCCGAGCCCGAACGCGGGACGGTGCGAGGCGGCCTTCGCCGGCGCGCTCGGCCTGACGCTCGGCGGGACCAACGTGTACGGCGGGCGGACCGAACACCGCCCCACCATGGGCGACGGCCGCGCGCCCGAGACCGGTGACATCAGGCGCGCGGTACGGCTGACCAGGGCGGTGAGCCTGACGGCCGCCGCGCTGGCGGTGCTGGCGGCTATGCGTCCCTGGCCTCGTCGAGGACCTTCTTGGCGTCCCGCTCGAAGGAGCCCCGCGCGCCCAGCGTGATCAGCCCGCCGAGGACCATGGGGACGATCAGCACGTACATGCCGCCGACCAGCGAGCCCAGCCGGTCGGAGAAGATGCCGACGATCAGCGAGCCGAACGCGCCGCCCGCCGTCGTGAACACCTGGAGGACGGCGAAGCCGAGCCCGCGCGAGCCCGCTCCGACCACGTCGGCGAGGCAGGCGGTCATGTTCGGGATGGCGATCGACATGAGCGAGCACGACAGCAGGGTGAGCGCGGCCATGGCGAGCAGGGAGTCCATGGACAGGGCGGCGGCGAGCACGGCGGCGCCGATGGTGATCCCGCCGCCGCCGGCCAGGAGCCGGCCGCCCTTGACGGTGCCGTGCCACTTGCGGCCGAGCCACGAGCCGACCAGGGTGCCGATGAGCGTGCCGGCGACCGTGATCAGTCCGCTGTAGGAGCCCGCGGTGGCGGGCGTGGCGGCGAAGGCGCGCACCATCAGCGTGGGCAGCCAGAAGAAGATCCCGGCCAGGCCGAGGGTGAGCAGGGCCAGGCCGACGCAGACGAACATCAGCGTCGGGTTGCGCAGCACGAGGCGGAACTGCGGCCAGAACGGCTGCTTCGGCGCCTTCACCGGCTCGGCCGGGGCGGTGCCGCCTGCCACCAGCCGGTCGAGTTCGCCGCGTTTGGGCTCGCGCAGCATCCAGCACAGGATCGCGGTGAGCACGCCGGGGACGACCATGACGAGGAAGGCGTTGCGCCAGCCCATGGCCTGGCCGAGCACGCCGCCGAGCAGGGTGCCGATGCCGCCGAGGTAGGTGGTGACGCGCGTGAGCCCGTACGCCTTGGCGCGCGAGAGCGGGGGATACCAGTCGGCGAGCAGGCTGCCGGCGGCGGGGTTGTCGATGTTCTCCGCGGCTGCCAGGAAGACGCGCATCAGGTAGAACATGGCGAATCCGGTCGCGAGGCCGGAGCCGAGGGTCGCGATGGCCCAGCAGAAGACGACGACGGCGAGGATGCGGGTGCGGTTGTAACGGTCGGCGAAGTACCCGGCGGGCAGGGCCACGACGGCGGCGGCGAGGGCGGCGGCCGTGGGGATCGAGCCCGCGGCGGTGTCGGAGAAGCCCCATTCCGCCTGGACCAGGGGGAGGACGCCCGCCAGCAGGTTGTACTCGATGCGGTCGACCAGGCCGACGATGAACAGGACGACCAGAGGCGTCCAGCCGTACGGCGCGCGGTCCTGTGCGTTGATCACACCGGTGCGTGGTGATCCGAACGTCCCGACCATGCGGCACCTCTCTTAGAGCGACGTTCTAGGAGATTGTTCTAGAAGCTCGGTGCGCTGTAAATGGGGCACGTGTGAAAAAATGTCCGCCGTGAAAGGGGCGTTGCTGGTCGCGGGGACGACGTCGGACGCGGGCAAGAGCGTGGTGACCGCGGGCATCTGCCGGTGGCTGGTCCGCCAGGGTGTGAAGGTGGCGCCGTTCAAGGCGCAGAACATGTCGCTCAACTCCTTCGTCACCGCCGGTGGCGCGGAGATCGGGCGGGCGCAGGAGGTCCAGGCGAGGGCCGCGCGGCTGGAACCGGTCGCGGACATGAACCCCATCCTCCTCAAACCGGGCAGCGACCGCCGCAGCCAGGTGGTCCTCATGGGCCGCCCGCTGACGGACGTGGATGCGCTGGAGTACGGGGCGCTCAAGGACATGCTGCGGGAGAAGGCCCTGGAGTCGCTGGAACGGCTGCGCGCCGCCCACGACGTGGTGATCTGTGAGGGGGCGGGCAGCCCGGCCGAGATCAACCTGCGCGCCGGCGACATCGCGAACATGGGTCTGGCCAGGGCGGCGGGGCTGCCGGTCGTGGTGGTGGGCGACATCGACCGGGGCGGGGTGTTCGCCGCCTTCTACGGGACGGTGGCGCTGCTGGACGCCGCCGACCAAGCCCATATTTCCGGATTTATCGTCAACAAGTTCCGCGGAGCCGTCGAACTCCTGCAACCCGGACTCGACACCCTCCACACCCTGACCGGACGGCCCGTCTACGGGGTGCTGCCCTGGCTCGACGGGCTCTGGCTCGACGTCGAGGACTCCCTGGCCCTGGACAACCGCCGCGTCGTCACCCGCCGGCCGTACGGCGGGCAGACCCTGCGCGTGGCGGTGGTCAGGCTGCCCAGGATCTCCAACTTCACCGACCTGGACGCCCTGGCGGCCGAGCCCGGGGTGGTCGTCCGGTTCGTCACCGATCCCGCCGAACTGGACGACGCCGACCTCGTGGTGCTGCCCGGCTCCCGTGCCACGGTCTCCGACCTCGCCTGGCTACGGGAGAGCGGGCTGGCGCGGGCCGTACAGGAGAGGAAGGGGCCGGTGCTGGGCATCTGCGGCGGCTTCCAGATGCTCGCCCGCGACATCCACGACGGCGTGGAGTCCGGCGCGGGGCACGTCCCCGGCCTCGGGCTGCTGCCCGTGACCGTCACGTTTCGGGCGGAGAAGACGCTGGCCAGGCCCACCGGCCAGGCGTACGGGCAGCCGGTGTCCGCCTACGAGATCCACCACGGCGTGGCCGCCGTCGAGGGCGGCGAGCCGTTCCTGGACGGCTGTCGCGTCGGCGACGTGTGGGGCACCACCTGGCACGGCGCGCTGGAGAACGACGGCTTCCGCCGCGCCTTCCTCGCCGACGTGGCGGGGCGCGCGGGCCGGGCCTTCGTCCCGGCCCCGGACGTGAGCTTCGCCGCGCTGCGCGAGGAGCGCCTGGACGCCCTCGGCGACCTGGTCGAACGGCATCTGGACGTCGGCGCGATGATGCGGCTCATTGAGCACGGCCCTGGTGAGGTTCCGCTCCTTCCGCCGGGGGGAACCGGGACGCCAGGTGGAGGATGAGGGCGGCGATGTTCCAGGCGTCGTCCTCGCCCCGGTGGTGACGGCCGTCCAGGGGGAGCCCCGCGATGGCCGGCGCCTGCGCCATGCCGGGGCGTTCGCGCAGGCCATGGGCCTGGGTGAAGGCCGGCGTACGAGTCCGCCGATGCCTAGCGCACCTGATATCCGGCGGCGCGGAAGTGGAAGGAGGCCCACGAGCGGAACGGCCGCCACGAGTCGGCGATCTTCCGGTAGGCGGCGGGCGGGGCGTCCTCCGGCAACCCGTAGGCCTCGCGCAGGATCGCGAACAGCCGGGGCTCGTCCCCGGGGAAGGCGTCGGGCGCGCCCGCGCCGCGGATCAGGATGAGCCCGGCGGTGAACGGCCCCACCCCGGGCAGCGCGCGCAGTTCGGCCAGGGCATCGGACGGGGGCAGGCCGCGCAGGTGCTCGGTGGTGAGCACGCCGTCCAGCGCCGCCCTGGCCAGGTCGCGGATCCACTCCTCCTTGCGCGCGGGCAGGCCGAGCCCGTCCGCCTCCACCAGGGAGATCGGGGGCGGGAAGGCCACGCTGGGGTGGCCGTCGACCTCGACGGCCGCGCCGTACCGCTCGGCGATGCGCTGCTTGATGCGGGCGGCGATGTGCATCGAGGAGCGCTGCACGATCACCGCCCAGCACGCGGCCTCCCACGGGCTCCAGAAGCACACCGGCCGCAGTCCCGGGCGCAGCCGCAGCACGTCGCCGAGCACCGGGTCGGCGGCGGCCAGCGCGGCGAAGCCGGTGCCGTCGACGTCGAGGGACAGGATGCGGGCGATCTCGGCGCGGACGGACGGCCCGGCCGGGCGGCTGGTCTCCACATGCACGCCGCCGGGCGCCGCGCTCACGCGCACGCCGATGGGCCGCCAGTCGGTCTCCGCGCAGTAGGCGAAGCGCAGCGCCAGGCCGTCGGTGGGCGGGAGCGTGCTGGTGGCGGGCCAGTCCTCGACGAAGCGGAGCGTCTCGGCGAAGTCGAAGGGGCCCTCGGCGGTGAGGGTGAAGCCGTGCGTGCTCATACGGACATGGTAGTAAGCTCCCTGAATTGGGATTTCACGAGCGGGAAGAGGAATTGTTGATGGACGGTGACCGGGAATTCGTGCAAAAGGAGCTGCAGCGGCTCCGTGACAGTATCGACAATCTGGACGCCGCCCTGGTGCACCTGCTCGCGGAGCGGTTCAAATGCACGCAGGAAGTCGGGAAACTGAAGGCGGAATACAGCCTGCCGCCCGCCGATCCGGAGCGCGAGCGGCGGCAGATTACGCGCCTGCGCAACCTTGCGGAGCAATCGAAACTCGACCCGGTATTCGCGGAGCACTTTCTCAATTTCATCATCGCCGAAGTCGTGCGCCATCACGAGCTGATCGCCAACAGCCGGGCCCGTCAGTCCTAGCCCGGCACCTTCTGGGCGGCGATCCAGTCGTCGATGGTCTCCCACTGGTCGTAGAGCCAGCGGATGCGGTCCTCACGCTCACGCGGGATCTGCGCGGCCGGAACCCGCCACCACTGGGCGGTGATCCTCGCCTCCAGCGGCAGGCGGCGCCAGACGTCGCCGACGGTGACGAGGTCGTCGAGGCCGGTGTGGGCGACGAAGACGACGTCGGCCGACGGGCACGCCTCGATCGCGGCGATGGCCCCGCCGGGGCGCGGCGGCAGCAGGTGGTCGAGGTTACGCGCCCGCTCGGCCTCGGCCGCCAGGCCCTTCTCCTCCAGGCGGCGGATGGCCAGGCGCCGCCGGCGCGGGGTGAAGTTGCCGCCTTCCGGGAAGATGACGAGGGCGTCGTGGTCCTCCATCGTCGCGGACAGGCGGGTGATCTCCTCCAGGATGCCGCTCTCGGTCACCCGGCGCGGGACGAAGGCGTTGGGCAGGCGGTTGACCAAAACGTCCAGCGAGGGGTCGTACTGCAGGGCCGCCTTCATGACGATGCGCGGTTTGCGCCGGTACAGGGCCAGCAGGTGGTAGACGAGCAGGAAGCTGTCGCCGGGGCCCGCGTGGCGGGCGAGCACGATGACCGGGCGGGTCAGCCTGGCGGCCTGTTCCTGCTCGGTCAGCGGGGGTTCGGCGATGGTGACGGTCAGGCGGAAGACGCGTTCGGCGGTGCCGTACACGCGGGAGAGGAACCATTTGATCAGCGAGTAGTGGCGCGTCTGGAACTCGTCCCTGCGCAGCCGCCCGCCGAAGCCGGCGGCCACCCACAGCGCGAAGCAGGCCAGCAGCGCGCCGCATTCCAGCACCAGCCACGCCGCCCCGAACCAGATGATCCGCACCCCGCGCCGCTGCGGCGGCGGCAGGCGCAGCGAGGCCACCGTGACCACGAGCAGCCAGAACGGCAGCGTGACGACCACCACCACGGTCAGCACGATGACCAGGGGAGCGAGGATGAGACGCCGCAGGATGCGTGGGGGCACCCCTTTATCCTCCCCTTGAAGCCAAATATCGGGAAGAAGCCTCATAAGCTCGTTCGACATAAGCCGAAATAAGCGAAACGTCCCGATAGCGCAGCGGCGAAACCGGCTCCGGCGCCCCCGCCGGCATCACGTGCACCTCCACACCGGGCGGCAGGTTCGCCATCTCCTCCGCGAACCGGTGCCGGCGCGCGATCTCGAAAGCCACCATCCCCACCTCCCACGGCCGCGTCGGCGCGCTGAGCGGGCGCTCGATCCGCCCGACGTGCAGCACGAAAACCCGCCGGGCCCCCAGATGTACGGCCCGCCCGACCGGAATGCTGTGCACCAGCCCCCCGTCGAAGAAGTGCTCGCCCCCCACGTCCACCGGCGGCAGCAGCCCGGGCACCGCGCACGAGGCGAGCACCGCGTCCACCAGCGGCCCGCCGGTGAACCAGTGCGCCGCCGCCCGCTCCACCGAGGCCGCCACACACTGGAACGGCACCGCGAGGTCCTCGATCCGCTCCACCCCGAGCGTGCCCGCGAGCATGCGCCGCAGCGGGCCGGCCGGATGCAGGTGGGTGCCGGTTTTGGCCAGGGTGGACAGCCGGGAGACCCATGAGCCGGCGAAAGCCGTACGGACCACGTCGGAGGACCACATCGTGGTCAGCCGTTTGACCGCACGGTCGGGGTCGGCGGCCAAGACCGCGCCGTTGAGCGCGCCGATCGAGGTGCCGAGCACCACGTCGGGCCGCACGCCCGCCTCGTCGAGCGCCCTGAGCATGCCCACCTCGTGAGCGCCGAGCAGCCCACCGCCGCCGAGCACGAATGCCGTCTCCACGAACGCCACATTATTGCCGGAAGGCGGAAACCAAGCAGTCGCCCCGGCTGCCGGAGTCGGGCGATGACGCCGGGCCACGCGGCGGAGGAACATCCCGGGCATGACAGCAGTGGTCGAGGCCGAAGGGCTGACGAAGTACTACCGAGGGCGCAGGGGGCTGGAGGACCTGACGCTGGAGATCCGCCCCGGCGAGGTCTTCGGCTACCTGGGGCCCAACGGAGCAGGGAAGACGACGACGATCCGCCTGCTCCTCGACGTGATCCGGCCGACCAGGGGCACGGTCAGGATCCTCGGGCACGGCTCCCGCGAGCCCGCCGTCCGCGCGAGGGTCGGCTACCTGCCCGGCGAACTGGTCCTGGAGGGCCGCGAGAAGGCCCGCGACTACCTGCGCTTCCTCGGCCGCGTCCGCGGCGGCGTGCCGCCCGCGCGGATCGCCGAGCTGGCCGAACGGCTCGACGCGGACCTGTCGGTGCCGATGCGCAAGCTCTCCAAGGGCAACAAGCAGAAGGTCGGGCTGATCCAGGCGTTCATGCACGAGCCGGAGTTCCTGATCCTGGACGAGCCGACGAGCGGGCTCGACCCGCTGCTGCAGCGGGAGTTCCTGTCGATGGTGCGCGAGGTTCGTCTGTCGGGCCGGACCGTGCTCATGTCCTCGCACGTGCTGGCCGAGGTGGAGCAGGTCTCCGACCGGGTCGGCATCGTGCGCGAGGGCCGCCTGGTCGCGGTGGAGGACGTGGCAGCGCTGCGGGAGAAGGCGGTGCGCCGCGTGGAGCTGCACTTCGACGCGCCCGTGCCGCCCGAGGCGTTCGAGGGGCTGCCGGGGGTGCGCGAGCTGACCGTCCGCGGCGCGGCGCTGGCCTGCACCATCGACGGCCGCCCGGACGCGCTGATCAAGGCGGCCGCGCGCTTCACCGTCGTGCACCTCGTCAGCTCGGAGCCCGACCTCGAAGAGATCTTCCTGACCTACTACAGCGAGGCATCATGATCGCCAGGGCGTTGCGCGAGTACCGCAGGTCACTGCTCGGCTGGTCGGTCGGCATCAGCCTGTTCCTGACCATGTACGTCAGTATCTACGCCAGCCTGCGCGAGGACCCCGACACCCTGAGCAGACAGGCGCTGGCCAAGTCGCCCGGCGCGCTGCGCGACATCATGGGCGGCATGGAGGACATCGCCAGCGCCTCCGGCTACCTGCAGACCGTCGTCTACCAGTTGCTGGTCCCGATCATGTTCATCGTGTGCGCGATGATCCTCGGCAACCGGGCCGTCGCCCAGCCCGAGGAGTCCGGCACGCTGGAGCTGACGATCACGCTGCCCGTCGACCGCAGGCGGCTGCTGCTGGAGCGCTACGCCGCGATGGTCGCCGCGCTGCTCGTGATCGCCGTGATCACCTTCGCGGTCCTCGTGGCGGTCGCCCAGTCGATCGACCTCGGCGTCGGCGTGGACCGCATCCTGGCCGCCCACACCGGCGTCCTCCTGCTGGCGGTGTTCTTCGGCACGGTCACGGTGACCGTCGGCGCGGTGACCGGCCGCAAGGCCCCGGCCATGGCCGCGGTCGGCGTCTGGGCGGTGGCCGGCTACATGGTCGTGACCGTCGGCAGGAACGTCGAGGCGATCTCCTGGCTCAAGTGGGTCTCGCCGTTCCACTACTACGCCGAGGGCCGGCCGGTCTACCAGGGGCTGCCGGTGTGGGACTACGTTGTGCTGGCGGGGGCGGCGGTCGTGCTGGCGCTCACCGCGGTCCTCGCCTTCGACCGGCGCGACGTGGGGGTCTGACGGGCAGATGGACGAGCCGCTGCGGCGCCTCGTGGCCGAGCACGCCGCCACGGGGCGGCTGCCGGGCCGCGCGGCGGTGGAGGAGTGCCGCGCGATCGGCGAGAGCGCCGCCGTGCGCGGCGTCCCGCTGCGTGTGCTGGTCGACGACGCCCTCGCCGCGGCCGACGGTACGGCGGTGCCCGCCCTGCGCCGCCTGGTGGGAGCCCTGATCGACGGCTACGAGGCGGCCCAGCACGCGGCGCTGCGCAGCGAGGAACTGGCCCGCAGGGAGTTCGTGGACGACCTGCTCCAAGGCCGCGCCGAGCGCCTGGCCGAGCGAGCCGAGCACTTCGGGCTGCGCCTGGCCGAGTCGTACGTGGTGTCGGTGGCCGGCGGCATGAAGGACGGCGACCAGGACCGCATCGAGCGCGACCTGGTCGCCAGGTTCGGCTCGCACAACATCCTGGTGGCCACCCGCGAGTCGCTGCTCGTCTGCGTGGCGCCGGCGACGCTGCCCGCGGCGGTGGGGGAGTTCACCCATCACGTGCGGGCCAGGTTCGCGCCCGGCTGGCGGGTGGCGGTCGGGCGCGCGCACCGCGGTCCCGGCGGCGTCGTCACCTCCTTCAGGGAGGCCGAGCGGGCGCTGGAGCTGGCCGCCAGGCTCGGCCTGTCCGCCCCGGTGGTCAAGGCCGCCGACCTGCTGGTCTTCCCGGTGCTCCTGCGCGACCGCGCCGCGATCGAGGACCTGGTCGACAGCGTGCTGCGACCCCTTCTGGGCGCGCGCGGCGGGCACGAGCCGCTGCTGGAGACGCTGGCCGCCGTCTTCGCCGCGCACGGCAACCAGGCCGCGGCCGCGCGCCGGCTCGGCGTCAGCACCAGGACCGTCACCTACCGCCTGGAGCGCATCCGCCGCCTGACGGGCTTCTCGCCGGACGAGCCGACGCAGCGCTTCACGCTGGAGACGGCGGTGCTGGGGGCGCGCCTGCTGGGCTGGCCGCCGCAGTGATCAGCCGCGGCCCCGACCCGTCCGCGCCGACCAGGTGGCAGGCCACCGTCCCGCCCTCGACCCGCCGCAACACCGGCTCCTCGGTACGGCAGCGCGCCTCGGCCACCGGGCACCGGGTGTGGAAGCGGCACCCGGGCGGCGGATCGGCGGGCGAGGGCAGCTCGCCGGAGAGCACGATCCGGGTCCTGGCACGCTGCGCGTCGGGATCGGGCCAGGGCGAGGCCGATAGCAGCGCCTGGGTGTAGGGGTGGCGCGGCGCGGCGAGCACCCGGCCGGTCTCGACGATCCGCCCCAGGTACATGACGGCCACGGTGTCGGCCAGGTAGTCCACGGCCGACAGGTCGTGGGTGATGAACAGGCAGCCGAAGCCCAGGTCGCGCTGCAGGTCGGCGAGCAGGTTGAGCACCGCGGCCTGCACCGAGACGTCCAGCGCGCTGGTGGGCTCGTCGGCGATGAGCAGATCCGGCCCCGAGACCAGGGCGCGGGCGATGCCGACGCGCTGGCGCTGGCCGCCGGACAGCTCGTGCGGGAAGCGGGCGGCGATGCGGGCGGGCAGGCCGACCTTCTCCAGCATCTCGTGGACCCGTGCGGCCCGCTGCCGTCCCGGCACCCGCTCGCTGCCGACGCGCAGGGGTTCCGCGACGATGTCGCCGACCCGGAACCTGGGGTCGAGCGAGCCCGCAGGGTCCTGGAAGATGATCGACACCCTGTGGCGGTGGGGGCGCAGGCGCCGCCGGTTGAGGGTGGTGACGTCCACGCCGCCGAGCAGGATCCGGCCGGAGCCGGGCTGCAGGAGGCGTACGACGCAGCGGCCCACGGTGGACTTGCCCGAGCCGCTCTCGCCGACGAGCGCGACCACCTGCCCGCGTTCGACGCGCAGGCTCACCCCATCGACCGCGCGAACCCGGCCGAAGTGCAGCACCAGATCCTCTACTTCACACAACGCACTCATATTTCGGCCCTTATGCAGGCAACTTCATGGCGGCTGCCGTGGCTGGTGTGGCTGGTGTGGCTGGTGTGACTGCCATGACTGGCGTGACTGTCATCACTGCTGTGACTGGTGTCGCTGCCTTCGCTCCGGAGTGGCGGGCGGCCCGCCAGGCAGCCGGGGACGGCCAGCGGGCACCGGTTGGCGAACGTGCACACATCGGGGGAGTCGGCCAGCACCGGCACCATGCCGGGGATCTCGGTCAGCCGCCGGCCCGCGCCCGCGGGCACCGCGCCCATGAGGCCCCTGGTGTAGGGGTGCAGGGGGCGGGTGAAGATGGCGCGGGCGGTGCCCGACTCGGCGACGCGGCCGGCGTACATGACCACGACGCGGTCGGCGGAGTCGGCCACCACACCCAGGTCGTGGGTGATGAGCAGGACCGCGGTGCCGAGCCTGGAGCGCAGGTCGCGCAGCAGGTCGAGGATGGCCGCCTGGATGGTGACGTCGAGGGCGGTGGTCGGCTCGTCGGCCACGATCAGCCGGGGCCCGCAGGCCACGGCCATGGCGATCATCACGCGCTGGCGCAGGCCGCCGGACAGTTGGTGGGGGTAGTGGCCCAGGCGTTCGCGCGGGCGCGGGACGCCGACCAGGTCGAGGAGCTCGGCCGCCCGGTCCAGGGCCGCCTTCCTGGTGCAGGGGGCGTGGGCGCGGACCGCCTCGGCGACCTGCCTGCCGACGGTGAAGACCGGGTTGAGCGAGGTGGCGGGCTCCTGGAAGACGTAGGCGATGTCCCTGCCGCGCAGCGAGCGCAGCAGGCGGGCGGGGGCGCCGACCAGTTCCGTGCCCTCGAAGCGCACCGAGCCCGTCACGCTCGCGCTCGGCGGCAGCAGGCCGGTCAGCGCCATCGCGGTGACGCTCTTGCCGCAGCCGGACTCGCCGACCACCGCGAGCACCTCGCCGGGCCGTACCTCGAAGGAGACGCCGTCCACGGCCCGGACCCGGCCCTCCTCGGTGCGGAAGCCCACCGACAGGTCGGCGACCTCGATCATCGGCGGCTCTCCTTCGGGTCGAGGGCGTCGCGCAGCCCGTCGCCGACCAGGTTGAACGCGAAGGCGATCAGCAGGATCGTGACGCCGGGCACGACGGCGGTCCAGGGCGCGGTCGAGCTGTAGGACTGGGCGTCGGAGAGCATGGTGCCGAGGCTCGGCACCGGCGGCTGCACGCCCAGGCCGAGGAAGGAGAGCACCGACTCGCCGATGATCGCGATCGGGACGGCCACGGTGGCCTGGACGATGACCGCGGAGACGGCGTTCGGGAAGACGTGCCGGGTGACGATCCAGCCGTCGCGGGCGCCGGCCGCCACGGCGGCGTCCACGTAGTCCAGCGCCTTGATCCGCAGGGTCTCCGAGCGGGTGACCCTGATCATGCCGGGGATCTGGGTGATGCCGATGGCCAGGGCCGCGTTGGTGAGCGACGGGCCGCGGATCGCGGCGAAGCCGACGGCCAGGATGAGGAAGGGGAAGGCCAGGACCAGGTCGGTCAGGCGGGAGACCAGGCCATCGAAGGTCCTGAAATATCCGGCTACGAGGCCGAGGGGGACGCCGATGCCCACGGCCAGCAGCACGGACAGCACGCCCACCTGGAGGGAGGCGCGCAAGCCGTACATGATGCGGGAGAGGATGTCGCGGCCCAGGTCGTCGGTGCCGAGGGCGTGGCCGGGCGAGCCGGGCGGGCGGAACAGCCCGCCGAAGTCGGCGCGGTCGAAGGCGTGCGGCGCGAGCCACGGCGCCAGCAGCGCGGCCCCGACGCCGATCACCAGGACCAGCAGCCCGCCGACGGTCAGCGGGTTGCGCAGCAGCCTGCGCACGGCCCTCATGCGACCCTGATCCGCGGGTCGATGACCGAGTAGAGCAGGTCCACGAGAAGGTTGATGACGATGTACGCCGTCGCGGTCACCAGCACCACGCCCTGGATGATCGGGTAGTCGCGCTGGAAGACCGCGTCCACCGTCAGCTTGCCGAAGCCCGGGATCGCGAAGATCCGCTCGGTGACCACCGCGCCCGAGATCAGCACGCCCAGTTGCAGCCCGGCGATCGTGACCACCACGATCAGGCTGTTGCGCAGCGCGTGCACGCCGATCACCTGGCGCTCGGCCAGGCCCTTCGCCCGCGCGGTGCGCACGTAGTCGGCCGACAGCGCCTCCAGCATCGACGCCCTGGTCTGCCGCATGATCACCGCGGCCAGGCCGGTGCCGAGCACCACCGCGGGCATGACCATGCGGTGCAGGTTGCCCAGCGGGTCGGTGAGGAACGGGACGTAGCCGGAGGCGGGGAACAGGCCCAGCGCCACCGACAGCCACAGGATGCCCATCAGGCCCAGCCAGAAGTTCGGGATCGACAGGCCGAGCAGGGCGAAGCCGTTGGCGATCCACTCGGCGGGGCGGCCGCGCCGTACCGCGGCGACGACGCCCGCGAGCACGCCGATGAGGACCGCGATCGCGAGCGAGAGCAGGGCCAGCTCCACCGTGACCGGCAGCGCCTGGGCCAGCATGTCGCGCACCGGCAGGCCGGTGCGCAGGCTCGTGCCCAGGTCGCCGGTGAGGCTGGTGGTGACGTAGCGGGTGTACTGGACGAGCAGCGGCTGGTCCAGGCCGTACTGCTCGCGGATGGCGGCGAGCAGTTCGGGCGTGGCGTCCTCGCCGGCCAGCGCGCGTGCCGGGTCGCCGGGCAGCGCCCGCACGCCCGCGAACACCACCACAGTCGCCAGCAGGAACGTCACCGCCGACTCGGCCAGCCGCCGGAGCAGGTAGCGCCGCATGTCAGGACACGAAGCCGGCGAAGGCCACGCGGACCAGCCCGTCCGCGAACCCCTGCACGCCGGAAAGGCGGGCGCTGACGCCGGTGATGTTGCGCTGCCGGTAGAGGTAGATGAGCGGGTTGTCGCGCTGGAGCAGCTCGATCACCTGCGCGTAGGTGCGGGCGCGCTCGGCCGGTTGGAGCTGTTCGCGCGCCTTGTCCAGCAGCGCGTCGACCTGCTCGTCGCTGTAGCCGGAGACGTTCTGCGCCGCCTGGGTGCGCACGAACGGCGTGATGTTGGCGTCCGCGTCCACCCGACCCGACCAGCCGATCTGCAGCGTCTCGTAGTCGCCGGCGTCCTGAAGGTCGAGCAGCGAGGCGAACTCGGCCGCCTGGATCTCCATCTCGAACCCGCCCTCCTTCACCATGGCCTGGAGCGTCTGGGCCAGGCGCAGGTTCAGCGGCGTGTTCGTCACGGAAATCTTGATCTTGTACGGCACCGCCGCCCCCGCCTCCTGGAGCAGTTGCCGCGCCTTGGCCGGATCGTGCGCCCGGCACCGCTGGGCCCGCTCGCTCGTGTAGGGGGAGTTGGGCGAGACGGGCGAGCACGCCGTCCGGTAGAGCCCGCGGAAGACCGTCCTGACCAGGGCGTCACGGTCGATGGCGTGCTCCAGCGCGATCCTGATCCTGGGGTCCTTGGCGATCGGGGTGGCGAGCGCCTTGGGCGGCTTGCCCACCCCGTCGGCGTTGCCGACGTTGACGGTGAGCGACTGGTAGCCGAGCGAGTCCGACTGCAGGACCCGCAGGTTCGGGTCGGCGCTGAGCTGCGGCACGTCCTCGGGCGAGATCGTGTCGGCCACCTGGGCGTCGCCCGAGCGCAGGTTGGCCGCCCTGATGCTGCCGTCGGTGATGATCCGGTAGACGAGCTTGTCCAGCCGCACCTTGGCCGCGTCGTAGTAGTTGGGGTCCTTGACCAGCTCGATGCTGCTCTGCGGGACCCGCGAGGCGAACTTGAACGGCCCGACGCAGACGGGGCCGGCGGCGAAGTTGCCCTGGAGCGCCTTGGGCGACATCACCATGCCGGCCCGGTCGGCCAGGGCCGCGGTGAGCGGGGCGGTGGGCCGTTCGAGCGTGATGGTGACGGTCCGCGGGTCGGTGGCGCGCACGGCCGTGATCGGCCCGAGCTCGCTGCGGCGCGAGGAGGTCTCCAGCGTGAGGTGCCGGTCGAGGCTGCGCCTGACCGCCTCGGCGTCCAGCGGGGTGCCGTCGGCGAACTTCACGCCGGCGCGCAGCGGGATCGTGTAGGTCCGGCCGTCGGGGCTGATGCTCGGCAGGGCGGCGGCCAGTTGGGGGACGATCCGCACGTTCTCGTCGACGTCGTAGAGCTTCTCGCACATCGCGTGGAAGATCTGCCGGCTGACGAGCGAGCGGCTGAGCGTGGGGTCCAGGTGGTCGGGGTCGGCGTTGAGCGCGAACGTGAGCGTGCCGCCCGCGCGCACGGGACCGGTGGCGCCGGTCGGGCTCTGTGGCTGGGCGGGCTGGATCGAGGAACAGGCGGCGACGGTCAGCATGGCCGCCACGATGGGGATCACGGGTCTCATGGGGGCCTCCCGTGACCACGAGTTGATCACTCTGACATCTGCCTGTCAAGACGGACTAATCATGCTAAAGGACGCGTTATCGTGACTGAGACATGAGTGTCTCGTGACGAGACAGAGGGAGTTGCGCGTGGACTGGGATCACAGCTTCGACGTCGTCGTGGTCGGCTCGGGCGCCGCGGGGCTCACCGCGGCGCTGACCGCGCGGCTGCGCGGGCTCACCGCGGTCGTCATCGAGAAGACCGGCAAGTACGGCGGATCGAGCGCGCTGTCCGGCGGCGCCATCTGGGTGCCCGGCAACCTCTACCTCGACGGCCTGGAGGACAGCAGGGAGGAGGCCGCGGCCTACCTCAAGGCGACCGTCGGCGACCGGGTCTCCCCGCAACGCCTGGCCGCCTACCTGGACAAGGGGCCGGAGATGGTGCGCTTCCTGCACGAGCGCACCCGCCACGTCCGCTTCGAGCACGCCCGAGGCTACTCCGACTACTTCCCCGAACTGGCCGGCGGCAAGGCGATGGGCCGCTCGGTGGAGCCGCCCGTGTTCGACCTGCGCCGGCTCGGCGCGCTGCGCCGGATCATGCGGCGCTCGGAGCTGCCCACCTACGGGATGGTCATGAAGGCCGCGGAGTTCCACGAGGTCAACATGATGACGCGGACCACGCGCGGCAAGCTGATGGCGGCCAGGATCGGGCTGCGCGCGCTCGGGTCGCTGCTCACCGGCGCCCGCCACGCCGCGCTGGGCGAGGCGCTGGTCGGCCGGCTGAGCCTGTCGCTGGCCGAGGCGGGCGGCAAGATCTGGGTGAACACGCCGTTCGAGGAGTTCGTCGTCTCCGGCGAACGCGTCACCGGCGTACGCGCCGGCGGCAGGACGATCGAGGCGCGGGGTGGGGTGGTCCTGGCGGCGGGTGGGTTCTCGCACAGCCAGGAGCTGCGGGAGAAGTACCTGCCGCTGCCCACCGACGCCCGCTGGACCTCGGCCGCCCCGGCCCAGACCGGCGATACGATCGCCGCCTCCCTCGCGCTCGGCGCCGAACTCGACCTCATGGACCGGGTCTGGGGCATGCCGGCCGCGGTGCCGCCGGGCGAGCCGCCGACGTTCCTGGTCACCGACCGCGGCGTGCCCGGGATGATCATCGTGGACGGGCGGGGTGAGCGCTTCGTCAACGAGGCGGCGCCGTACCACCTGTTCGTCGACACGATGTACGCGCGCGACGCCGTGCGCTCCTGGATGGTCATCGACCAGCGCACCAAGAACCGGCACATCATGCTGGGCCACTTCCCCGGGCAGCCGTTCAGGGCCGCGTGGCTCAGGAGCGGCTTCATCAAGAAGGCCGCGACCGTCGAGGAACTCGGCGCCCGCATGGGACTCGACCCGCTCAAACTGCGCGCCACGGTCGACCGCTTCAACGGCTTCGCCCGCGCCGGATCCGACGCCGACTTCCACCGCGGCGACAGCGCCTACGACCACTACTACGGCGACCCGACCCTGCCCAACCCGAACCTGCTGCCGATCGAGAAGGGGCCCTACTACGCGATCCCGCTGGTCCCCGGCGACATCGGCACCAAGGGCGGCGTGCTCACCGACGTGGACGCCCGCGTGCTGCGCGGTGACGGCTCGGCGATCACCGGCCTGTACGCGGCGGGCAACGTCTCGGCCGCCGTCATGGGCGAGACCTACCCGGGTCCCGGTGCGACGCTGGGCCCGGCGATGACCTCCGGCTACGCCGCCGCCCAGCACATCGCCGCGTCGCTAAGCTGATCCTCATGGACATAGCCGGATCAATCGCCTCGTTCGCCGCCGTCGTCGCTCTGCTGACGCTGACGCCCGGCCTGGACACGGCGCTGATCCTGCGGACCTCGTTGCTGTCGGGCCGGCGTCCGGCGTGGGGCGTGGTCCTCGGCGTCCAGGCCGGCATCCTGGTCTGGGGCCTGACCGCGGCCGTGGGCCTGTCCGCCCTGCTGGCCGCCTCCCACCTGGCCTACGAGATCCTGCGCTGGGCCGGGGTCGGCTACCTCGTCTACATGGGCGCCCGCATGCTCTGGGACGCCCGCCACCCCGCCCCACAGGAGAGCGCCGGCCTCGTCCCCGACCAGACCTTCGCCCAGGCCTTCCGCCGGGGCCTGCTCACCAACCTTCTCAACCCCAAGGTCGGCGCCTTCTACGTGGCGATGCTGCCCCAGTTCATCCCGGACGACGTGCCGCCCGCGCTGATGGGGCTGGCGCTGGCGGGCGTGCACGCGGGCGAGGGGCTGCTGTGGAGCGCCCTGCTGATCGCCTTCGCCACGTTCATGGGCGGCGTCCTGCGCACCCCCAGGGTCCGCCGCCTGCTCGACCGCCTCACGGGCGTGGTGATCATCGGCTTCGGCGTACGGCTGGCCGTACAGGACTGACCGTCCACAGCGCGGAACTGGCATTAAAAGCACCCGAAATTCCCGGCGCCGCACAAAGGTAAACATCAGGGGAAAGTGCTGCGATACTCCCGTCTATGATCGATTGTCTGCTCAACCGGGCCACGTCGATCCTGAAACGGGGCTCTCTGCGAAATTCGTCGCTGTGATCGGGGATTTCAGGTTCTGGTTAGGCGCTGCCGCGACCGCGCGCCGAAAGCGGAAGGTCACCCGCGCCGCGCGGTCGGGGTTTTTCGTCGTGCGTTCGTGGCCGGTCGGTCGTGGCGGGTGAGGTGCGGGGCCGGCTGCGGCGGGTGGTGGGGTGGCTGGAGCGGCATCCACTGGCCGCGGACGCCTCGCTGGCCGGGATCGCGTGCGCCTATCTGCTGATCGAGGTGCCCTACACCGACGCCACGCTGGCGCGTCCCGGGGACATTCCGCTGACGTTCTGGGGGGATCTGGCGGCCTTCGCGTGCCTCGCGCTGCGGCGGCGGTGGCCGCTCGGGGTGCTGGCGGCGGTCTGGACGCTGTGGCTGGTCGTGGGCCGGCTGGACGTCTGGGCCGAGGTCAACGCCTCCTGGGCCGAACTCGGCGCCTCCACCGCGCTCCAGGTCGCCTTCTACACGGTGGGCAGGTGGCGGGCCTCGCCGTACGTGGGGCTGCTGCTCTTGGGGGTGCTGGTGCCGGCGGGGGTGATGTCGGCGCTGGTGTGCGCGCTGCCGTGGGGGGCCGGGGTGGTGCGGCGGCGGTGGGTGGCCGTGGCGGCCGGGGCGGAGGAGGTGCGGGCGCGGGCCATGGTGGCCGAGGAACGGGTGCGGATCGCCCGCGAGCTGCACGACATCGTGGCGCACAACGTCAGCGCCATGGTGATCCAGTCGCACGTCGCGGTGGCGGCGGTGGCGGAGGAGGACCGCGGGCAGGCGGGGGCCGCGATCGAGTCGATCAGGCAGTCGGGACAGGCGGCGCTGACCGAGCTTCGGCTGCTGCTGGGCGGGCTGCGCGAGGAGCCGGGGGAGCGCCAGCCCGGCATCGAGGCGATCGACGCGCTGGTGGAGCGGCATCCGCTGGAGGTGCGGCTGCGGGTCGAGGGACGGGTCAGGGCGGTGCCAGCCGGGCTCGGGCTGGCGGCCTACCGGATCGTCCAGGAGGCGCTGACCAACGCGCTCAAGCACGCGGGCAAGGACGCCGCGGCCGACGTGGTGCTCCGCTACGGCGAGCGCGCCCTCGACATCACGGTCACCGACGACGGCGCGGGCCGCCCGCCGGCCCCGCCGCGCAGGTCCGGGCACGGCCTGGTCAACATCGCCGAGCGCGCCGCGCTGTTCGGCGGCGTGTCGCGGGCCGCGCCGTCGCCGCAGGGCGGGTTCAGGGTCGAGGCGACGCTTCCGTGGGTGTGAGCAGCGCGCCCTGGAGGTAGAGCCTGACGATGGTGTCGGTGGCGTCCTCCACGCCCAGCTCCGACAGCGGCGCCAGGGTCAGCGCGCCCAGGATGAGCGCGCCGTGGGCGGCGGCCAGGTGCTCGGCGGGCACGTCGGCGCGCAGCAGGCCCTCGCGCTGGCCGCGCTCGGCCAGGACGCGCAGCCGCTCGCCGACCTCTTCCTCCTCCGGCCACAGTTGCGGCCGGTGGGTGCTGACCACCCAGAACTCCCGCCCGGCGGTGAGCAGGGCCCTGGTCAGGCGGGTCAGGGCGGTCTGCGCCTCGACGCCGTCGATGCCGGCCGCGTCGATCACCCGGATCGACTCCTCCGCGGCGAAGCGGCCGAGCTCCACCAGCAGCTCGTCGCGGGTGGCGAAGTGGCGGTAGAGGGTGGCCCGGCCGACGCCGGCCGCGGCGGCGATGTCGGCCATGCCGGCTCGCTCGTGGGTGCGCAGGGCCGTGGCGGCGGCGCGGAGGATCGCGTCCCGGGTTCTCGCCATGGAGTCGGAGGTGGTCATCAGCACATATCCTAGACGAGACATATCTGTCTCGTGGTGAGACGTGGAGGAATCATGGAGCGTTTCGCGGGCAAGAACGTGCTGCTGACCGGCGCGGCCACCGGCATCGGGCGGGCGACGGCCCTGCGGCTGGCCGGTGAGGGGGCACGGGTCCTCGCCGTCGACCTCAACCCGGAGATCCCCGAGCACGCCGCCATCACCCCGCACGTGGCCGACGTCGCCGACGAGGCGCAGGTCAAGGCGGCCGTGGCCCGGGCGGTCGAGGAACTCGGCGGGCTCGACGCGCTGATCAACGTGGCGGGCGTCCACAAGACGACGCCGCTGGCCACGCTGACGCTCGACGACTTCCGCAGGCTGCTTGAGATCAACCTGCTCGGCACGTTCCTGTTCTGCCGCGAGGCCATGCCGTACCTGGTGGAGCGCAAGGGGGTCGTGGTCAACACCGCCTCGACCTCGGCCACGCACGCACACCCCTTCATGACCGGGTACGCGGCCTCGAAGGGCGGCGTCCTCGCCTTCTCGCTGAGCCTGGCGGCGGAGGTGGCGCCGCAGGGCGTACGGGTCGTTGCGGTGTCGCCGGGCGGGGTGGTGACGCCGCTGATGACCTCGGTGAGCTTCCCCGAAGGCGTGGACGCCTCCTTCTACGGGCGGATCATGCCCCAGGTCGGCTTCGGCGAGCCGGAGGCGATCGCGGGCACGATCGCCTACGCGGCCTCGGCCGACGGCGCTTACCTCACGGGCGTGGAGCTGCGCGTGGACGGCGGCTCACACGTCTAGACGTCCCCCGCTCAGGGGATCAGCAGCAGCTTCCCCGTCGTACGGCGGGCCGCCAGATCCTCGTGCGCCCTGGCCGCCTCGGCCAGCGGGTAGCGGTGGGAGACGTCGATGCGGAGCTGACCGGCGGCGATCCACTCGAAGACCTCGCGGGCCCGCCACAGCAGCTCCTCCCGCTCGGCCACGTGGTGGACGAGCGTGGGCCGGGTCAGGAACAGCGAGCCCGACCGGTTGAGCACCTGCGGGTCCATGGGCGGCACGGGGCCGCTGGCCGCGCCGTACAGGGCCATGAGGCCGCGCGGGCGCAGGGCGGCCAGGCCGCCGTCGAAGGTGGTGGCGCCGACGCCGTCGTAGACCACGTCGACGCTGTCCTTGAGCGCCTGCGCGAAGTCGTCGTAGGCGTGGACCTCGTCGGCGCCGGCCGCGCGGGCCAGCTTGGCCTTCTCGTCGGTGGAGACGGTGGTGTGGACGGTGGCGCCGTAGAGCTTGGCGAGCTGGATGAGCAACTGGCCCATGCCGCCGGCTCCCGCGTGGATGAGGACCCGGTCGCCCTCCTTGACCTGGTGCGTGGAGCGTACGAGGAAGTGGGCGGTCATGCCCTGGAGCAGCGCGGCGGCGGCCAGGTCGGCGGGGACGCCGGCGGGCACGGGCACGAGCCGGTCGGCGGGCACGACGGCCTTCTCGGCGTAGCTGCCCAGCAGGTTCACCCAGCCGACGGTGTCGCCGACGGCGAAGTCGGTGACGCCGGGGCCGACCGCGGAGACGGTGCCCGCGCCCTCGGAGCCGATGGGGCTCGGGAGCTTGACCGGGTAGATGCCGGAGCGCTGGTAGATGTCGATGAAGTTGACGCCGCTCGCGGCGACGTCGACGACGACCTCTCCCTGACCCGCGACCGGGTCGGGGTGCTCGGCGTACTCGAGGACCTCTGGGCCGCCCTGGGCGGCGATCACGACTGCGCGCATAGTCCTGTCTAACCCAGGTGCGCGCATATTGCTTCCAGCCGCGCAGGGCCGGGATCGGCTAGGGCTGCTCCGAGCGCTGACCGCGCAGCTCGAAGTCGTCGAAGACGGTCTTCATGATCGACTGGTCGTCCTTGGGCACCCGGGCGAACAGGCCGACGTAACCGGTCTTGAGGCCGTTGGGGTCCTCGGCCCGCAGCACCTGCCTGCCGTCCACCCACATGGTCAGCTTCACCGTCGAGCCCGACTGCTCGCAGAACGCCTCCAGCCGTACCTTGGCCTGGGGCTTGAGCTCCAGCTTCGCCGGCTGCGAGAGCGTGCCGCCGGCGCCGTCGATGATCTTCCTGATCCTGGCGTTGCCCGTGGTGTCGAGGCCGAACTCGTAGAAGGTGCCGTCGGTGGTGTTGTGGCAGTAGACGCCGTACTCGCCGTCGCCGACGATCTTCCTGGCCTGGACCGTCACGCTGACCAGCACGGACTCCGGCATGAGCGGGGTCGGGGTGGCGCTCGGTGAGGGTGTGGGGGAGACGTTGGCGAAGGGCGCGGGCGCCTTGACCGAGCGTTGCTCGGAGCTGGGCTCGACGTCGAGTCCGTAGGTGCCGTCGGTCTTGTAGCCGTAGCTGGCCTCGTCCTCGGCGTCGTAGGTGCCGTCCCAGCCGCCGGAGGAGGTCGTGAAGTCCTCCTGGTAGAGGCGGCCCAGGTGGGTCGGCGGCGAGCTCTGCGACAGCAGCAGCGCGGCGACGACGCCGCCCGCCACCAGCACCGCCCCCGCCGTGAGTCCGGCGATCAGCCTGGTGCGGCGGCGTCCGGGCGGGGCGGGCTCCGACGTGGTGAGCGGGGTGGTGGCCCGCTGCCAGGCCACCTGGACGGTCTGCGCGGCCTGCTCGGGCGCGGCCTGCCTGCCCACCAGGTGGTCGAGGAGCTGCTGCGCGGTGGGGCGCAGCGCCGGGTCCTTCTGCAGCGCCGCCACGACCAGCGGGCGCAGGCCCGGCTCCAGGCCGCTCAGGTCGGGCTCGGTGCTGAGCACGGAGTAGATCATCGAGGGCAGCGAGTCGCCGCCGAACGGCGCCCGCCCGCTGGCGGCGAAGGCGATCAGGCAGCCCCAGGAGAAGACGTCGCAGGCGGGCGAGACCGGCTCGCCGCGCAGCACCTCTGGCGCCATGTAGCGGGGCGTGCCGATGATCTCGCCGGTGCCGGTCACGCCGCCCAGCTCGTCCAGCGCCCGCGCGATGCCGAAGTCGATCACCCTCGGGCCGACCGGCGACAGCAGCACGTTCGATGGCTTGAGGTCGCGGTGCACGACGCCGGCGCCGTGGATGGCGGTGAGCGCGGTGGCCACGCTGACCGCCAGCGCGTCGAGGCTGGAGCCGGTCAGCGGTCCCGACCGCTTGACCGCCTCCTCCAGGTTGGGCCCCGGCACGTACTCGGTGACGACGTAGAGCTGGTTGCCGTCGAGCGCGGCGTCGAGCACCGCGGCCGTGCAGAACCGCCGCACCCGCTGCGCCGCGTCCGCCTCCCGGCGAAAGCGCATGCGAAACTGCTCGTGCTGGCTGAACTCGGGGTTGATCACCTTGACCGCGACCCGCGTGCCCGCGGGGTCCTCGGCCAGGTGAACCGTGCCCATCCCGCCGCGGCCCAGCACGCTGATCAGTTTGTAGCGCCCGATGTGGGAGGTTTCACCGCTCACGGCGGGTTAGCTTACCGACATGGCGTGAAGTTCGGGCAGGCCGCGCGCAGGATCCACCACCACGACCCGGCAACCGGCCGACGTGGCGGCCTCGATCCCGGCGGGACTGTCCTCCACGGCCACGCACTCCTGCGGCCGCACCCCCAGCAGCCGGGCCGCCTTCAGATACGGATCCGGGTACGGCTTGCCCCGCGCACTGTCCTCGGCCGTGATCACCAGATCGAACCGGTGCCCGTCGAGGCTGGGCAGCACCCGCTCCACGATGCTCCGCGGCGAGGCGGTCACCAGCGCGGTCGGCACCCCGGCGCTGGTCAGCTCGCGCAGCAGGTCAAGGGCGCCGGGGATGAGGTCGATGCCGCCGTCGATGCGCTCGGCGAAGGCGTCGGTGAGGCGGACCGCCACCGCCCCGGCGTCGGCGGGCGCGAGGTGGGCGGCGGTGTCCTCGACCGAGCGGCCGAGGACGTGCGGGACGTCCTCGGGGCCGAGCCCGCCGTGGCCGATGGACTCGGCGACGTCGGCGGTGGCCTGCCACCACAGGCCCTCGGTGTCGACCAGGGTGCCGTCCATGTCGAACAGGACGGCGGCGGGGAGATCAGACGGCATCTGCTGTTTCCGTGACGGGGGCGGGGACCGTGACCGTGCGGGCGGCCACCAGGACCGGTCGTTCGACCAGGCGCACGCTCACCTTGGTGCCGGCCGCGAGCCGTACCGCCTCGTGACCGGGTACGTCGGCGAGCACCTCGCCCCCTTCCAGGGCGACCCTGAGCCGGACGGAGGCGCCGCGGAAGGAGGCGGCCAGGATCTCGGCCCTGCCGTCCTCGTCCGGGGTGACCTGGACGGCCTCGGGCCGGACGAGCACGTCCACGGACGGGTCCTGCGGCGCCTCGCCGTCCACGGGCAGGAGCTGCCCGAGCACCGTGACCCGGTCGCCGGACACCCGTCCGGCCAGGTGGTTCATGGTGCCGACGAACTCGGCCACGAACGGCGTGGCGGGCCGGTCGTAGACCTCGGCGGGCGCGCCGCACTGCTCCAGGCGCCCGTTCCGCAGCACCGCGACCCGGTCGGCGATCGACAGCGCCTCCTCCTGGTCGTGGGTGACGAAGATCGTGGTGATGCCCAGGCCGAGCTGCAGGCGGCGGATCTCCTCGCGCAGGTTGACGCGGACCTTGGCGTCCAGCGCCGACAGCGGCTCGTCGAGCAGCAGGACGCGCGGCTCCAGGGCGAGCGCGCGGGCCAGCGCCACG
Organism: Nonomuraea sp. NPDC050790; assembly: GCF_044456745.1. Classification (NCBI taxonomy): domain Bacteria; kingdom Bacillati; phylum Actinomycetota; class Actinomycetes; order Streptosporangiales; family Streptosporangiaceae; genus Nonomuraea; species Nonomuraea sp. NPDC050790. The sequence goes on from NZ_JBITGF010000007.1 coordinate 484,643, forward strand.
CGCTGCTGCTGACCGCCGGAGAGCTGGTGCGGGTAGCGGTCGGCGTGCGCGGGCAGGCCGACCAGCTCCAGCAGCTCCAGCGCCTTCTCCCTGCGGCGCGCGGCCGGGGCCTTGCGCACCCGCAGGCCGAAGGAGACGTTGTCGGCCGCGTTGAGGTTCGGGAAGAGCGAGTAGGACTGGAAGACCATGCCCGCGTCGCGCTTGTTGGCGGGGACGGCGGTGATGTCCTTGCCGTCCACGAGCACGGCGCCCGAGTCGGGCTGCTCGAACCCGGCCACACAGCGCAGTGCCGTCGTCTTGCCGCAGCCCGACGGGCCGAGCAGGGCGACGAGCTCGCCCGGCTCGATGGTCAGGTCCAGGCCGTCGAGCGCGACCGTCTTGCCGAACGCCCTGCGAAGGGCGCGGAACTCGACCTGCGCCGTCATTTCTTCTCCTTACCGAAGACGCTGGAGACCGCGAGCAGCAGCAGCCAGATGAGCAGCAGGCTGAGGATCGAGACCGCGACCGACATCTGGCCCCTGGAGCCGGAGATCGTCACGATCCAGACCGCGAACGGCTGGTAGCCGAGCAGCCTGGCCACGGTGAACTCGCCCAGCACCAGGGCCAGCGTCAGGAACGAGGCGCTGGCGATGGCCGAGCGCAGGTTGGGGATGATCACCCGGAACATCACGTACGGCCACGAGGCGCCGAGGTTGCGCGCCGCCTCGACCAGCGTGCGCACGTCCATGGTGCGCAGGCCCGCGTCGAGGGAGCGGTAGACGAACGGCAGCACCAGCACCACGTACGCGAGCACCAGCACGAGCGGGAAGCCCGGGTCCTGGATCGCGATGAGCGTGGCCCAGAACGGGGTGGGCGCGAGCACGTCACCGCCCACCGCCAGCGACCTGCCGATCCCGACGACGAACGTGATCGGGGGAACGACCAGGGGCAGCGTGCACAGCACCTCCATCACCGGACGCAGGCGCGGGGCGGCCAGCCGTACGGCCAGCATCGCCGGCAGCGTGAGCAGCAGGACCAGCACGATCGTCGCGACGGCCAGGCTCAGCGACAGCAGCAGCGACCGGGCGAAGCCCTCGGCGCTCAGCAGTTCGGCGTAGGGCGCGAGGGAGAAGCCGGTGGCGGCGTTGTAGACCGTGTACCAGAGCGAGGCGCCGAGCGGCACCAGGAAGTACAGGGCGGCCAGCAGGAACACCGGCCAGCGCCAGCGTCCGCCGCGCTGCGTGGAGCGGACCTTCTCCAGGCCGGTCACTGCAGCCATCGGGTGCTCCTCTTCTGCAGCGGCAGGTAGACCGCCATCACGAGCCCGGCCACCACGATCATGTCGAGGCTGAGCGCGAGCGCGACGTTCTCCTGGCCGATCAGCACGTCGCTGGTGAGCGCGTTGGCGATCTTGAGGGTGACCAGCGGCACCACGGTCCCGGCGCCCATGGCCGCGGCCGTGGCGTAGGCGGAGAACGCCATGCCGAACAGCAGCACCACGCCGCCGAGCAGGGCCGGGGTCAGCACGGGCAGGGCCACGTAGCGCCAGTAGTGCCAGGAGGTGGCGCCGTTGTTGGCGGCCGCCTCCCGCCACTGCGGCTTCAGCCCGTCCAGCGCGGGCGCCATCACCAGCACCATCATCGGCACCGAGAAGTACAGGTAGACGACGACCAGTCCCCAGAACGTGAACAGCACGCCCGAGGGCAGCCCGAACAGGCCGCTGACGATCCCCGAGTTGCCGAGCGTGGCCACCCAGAAGAACGCCAGCGGCACCCCGCCGAAGTTGGCCAGCACGCCGGAGGCCGTCAGCACGGCCGAGCGCAGCGCGCCCGACCGTGAGGCGACGACCGCGTAGGCCAGGAACGTGCCCAGCACGGCCCCGGCCACCGCCACGACCGCCGACACCTGGACGCTGCCGGCGATCGCGGTCAGGTTGCCGCCCTGGAGGCTGAGCCGCATGTTGTCGAGCGTGGGCCGGCCCTGCGAGGTGAACGCCCCGGCCAGCAGGGCGACGGCCGGGACGCCGAAGACGAGCGCGTAGACGACGAGCAGCGGCAGCGCGCCCAGCCAGCCCCTGGACCTTCTCATCCGGAGATCGCGGCGTCCCAGCCTTCGGCGAGCTTCGCCTTGGCCGCGTCCACCTGCTCGGGGGTGGGGAACGTGGGCGTGCCGTCGACCTGCGGCAGCTTCTCGGCGGCGGTCTTGTCGACGCTGCCGTCGGTGGTCATGACGGGCAGCAGGACCGGGCGGGCGAAGCCCTTGAGGTAGAGGTTCTGGCCCTCGGGGCTGTAGAGGTACTCCTGCCACAGGCGGGCGGCGGCCGGGTGCGGGGCGTCCTTGTTGATGGCCTGGGCGTACATCTGGAAGTACTTGCCGTCGCTCGGCACGTTGACCTTCCAGTCGAGGCCCTTCGCGGCCATCTGCGGCGCGTAGGCGGCGTTGTTGTAGTCCCAGTCGATGCTGATCTGGGTCTCGCCCTTCTCGATGGTCGCCGGCGTGGTCTCGACCGGGTTGTAGTTCCCGGCGGCCTTGAGCTGCTTGAAGAACTCGATGCCCGGCTGGATGTCGTCGAAGGAGCCGCCGTTGGCGATCGCGGCGGCGTAGACGCCGGCGAAGGCGGAGCCGGACTTGGTCGGGTTGCCGTTCATGGCGACCTTGCCCTTGTACTCGGGCTTGAGCAGGTCCTTGAAGCTCGTGGGGCAGTTCTGGATCTTCTTGGCGTCGCAGCCGATGGAGACGTAGCCGCCGTAGTCGTTGGTCCAGAGGCCGGTGGCCTCCTTCTGACCCTCGGGGATCTTGTCGAAGGTCTGCACCTTGTAGGGCGCGAACAGCCCCTCCTTGGCGCCGCTGATCGCGAAGGACTGGCCGAGGTCGAGCACGTCGGGCGCGCGGTCCTGGCCCTTGCGGGTCTTGACCGCGGTGATCTCGTCCGCGCTGGCCGCGTCCGGGTCCTCGCTCTCGATCTTGATGCCGTACTTGGCCTCGAAGGTCTTGATGATCTCGCCGTAGTTGGCCCAGTCCGGGGGCAGCGCGATCACGTGGAGGTTGCCCTCCTTCTTGGCCGCTTCGACGAGCTTGTCGAAACCGCCGAAGTCGGCGGCGGAGGTGGCCGTCCTGGCGTCCACCCCGCCCTCCGCCGGTTTGGCGGCCTGAGTGCCGGGTGCCGCGCCGCAGGCGGCGGTGGCTACGGTTAGTGCTGCTATGACGCCTGCCACGCGGGCGCGAGGAGTGAACACGTCGCCTCCACTCTGGGGGTGTAAAACGAACCTAGGGGAACTTGTACAAACAAGGCCAGTCCCAAGTAAGTCGGATAGAGATTGCTCTTTCGTGAACTGGAAGGGTCGAGAATGGTCGCGCGCTATGAACGAATCGCCGCTGAGCTGCGCGATGACATTCTTCGAGGTGTGCATTCCGTCGGGTCCACGCTGCCGACCGACGCCGAGCTGGCTGCGCGCTATTCCGCCGCGCGTGGCACGGTACGGCAGGCGCTGGCCGTACTGGTGGCGGAGGGGCTGGTCGGCAGCCGTCAGGGGGCGCGGCGCATCGTCCTCGGCAACTCCCGCAGCCAGAGTTTCGCCGAGCTGCACAGCTTCGCCCAGTGGGCCACGTCCAACGGCTACAGCTTCGGCGGCCAGGTGCTCCAGCAGCGCCGCCGGGCCGCGAGCCCCGTCGAGGCGGCCAGGCTGGGCTCCGAGGAGGTCCTGGAGGTCCTGCGCCTGCGCACGCTCGAAGGCGAGCCCGTCCTGGTCGAGCGGACCGTCTACGCCGACTGGATCGCCGCCGCCGTCGAGGTCATCCCGCGCGACTGCGGCTCGATCACGCAGGCGCTCTACGACTCCACCGGGCTCGTCTTCGCCTATGGCGAGCACCTCATCGACGCGGTGGCCGCGGGCGCGCAGGACGCCCGCCTCCTGGGTGTACGGCGCGGCAGCCCCCTCCTGCGCCAGCGCCGGATCACCACCACGCAGGAAGGACGGCCGGTGGAGAGCTCGGACGACCGCTACCGGGCCGGCAGCGTGACCTTCAGCATCCGCAACTCCATCGGCGCCAACCCCCTCATCCGGCAGGCCGGCGACTTGCACTTCGGGGCGTGAGAACGTATGTTCGAGTAACAGCAGCGCCCGTCTTCCCCCGGGTGGCTCACCGGACCAGAGCCGCGGGGAGAAGAAGCGTCTTGAGTAGACTTTATGGCGATCCGATCGAGGTGTGGACCCGAGACGGGCAACCCACCCAATTCGTCTGGCGTGACCGCCTCTACCTCGTCCGGCGCGTCCTCGACCACTGGGTCGTGGCCCGCGAGTGGTGGAAGACCAGCGAGGGCGACCCGGGCGAGCGGCAGTTCTGGCGGGTCGAGGCCAGCCCCGGCCGCGAGACCGGCTCCTACGAGCTCCGCTTCGACACCGCCAGCGGTGGCTGGCTGCTGCTGCGGGCGTGGGATTGATGACGCTCCCGTTCCCGCACCTCAGCGTCAGCTCCGCCTACTCGATGCGCTACGGCACCGCCTTCCCGCGGCAGCTCGCCGCCCGCGCGGTCGAGCACGGGATGGACGTCCTCGCCCTGACCGACCGCGACGGTCTCTACGGGGCGGTCAAGCACGCCCAAGCCTGCGCCGACGCCGGGCTGCGCGCGGTGTTCGGGGTGAACCTGGCGCTGCGGCCCGACATCTACGCGGGCGCGCCCGCCCCGGCCCACGACCCGGCCTTCTGGGACGCGCCCCCGGGCAGAAGCCGCTCCGGCCGTTCCGGCTTCTCCGGCGGTTCCGGCCTGTCCGGCGGTTCTGGCCTGTCCGGCGGTTCCGGCCTGTCTGGTGGTTCCGGCTTTTCCGGCTTTTCCGGAGGTGGCTCCGCGCGGGGTGGTTCCGCCCGAGGCGGTGGGTCCCCGCGCGGCGGCTTCCCCGGAGGGCCTTCCGGGGGTTTCCCCGGCGGGGTGCCCGGTGGCGGCCTTTCCGGGGGCGCCCTGTCCGGGGGGCGGCCGAAGACCGGGCCCGGGGCGGAGGACCGCGTCACCGTGCTGGCCCGCAAGGGCGGCTGGCCGAGGCTGGCCAGGCTGGTCACCGCCGCCCACCACATGGGCGAGCGCGGCGACCCCTGGATCACCCGCGAACTGCTGGCCGAGCTCGGCGCGGACGACCGGCTCGTCGTGCTGCTCGGCCCGCGCTCCGACGTGGGCAGGGCGGTCGCCGAGCGCCGTGACGAGCAGGCCAGGGTGCTGCTCAACCTGTGGCGCTCCATGGTCTCCGGGGTCGCGATCGAGCTGGTCGACCAGTACGGCTACCGCGACTCCGGCACCGCCGTGCGCATGCTGGCGCTGGCCGAGTCGCTGGGCGTACCCGCGGTGCTGACCAACGCGGTGCGTTACCTCGACCCCGCCGACCACCAGGTCGGCGACGTGCTCGACGCGGCCAGGCAGCTCGTCCCGCTGCACCCGCGGCACCTGGACCGGCCCACCTCGCACGCCTATCTCAAGAGCACGAAGGAGATGTGGCAGGTGGCGCTGAAGGTCACCGGTGCCGACCGCGAGCGGGCCGGGCGGCTGCTGCTGACCACCCGGCAGCTCGCCGAGGCATGCGCGGTGGAGCCGGATTCGATGCTGGCGCTGCGCGGCAAGCCGCCGAACCTGCACCTGCCCGAGATCGGCGGCGACCCGGTGCCGCTGCTGCGCCACCGGGTCGAGGACGGCCTGCACGCCCGCGGCCTCCAGGGCTCCCGCGAGGCCAGGGAGCGGCTGGACGAGGAGCTGGCGATCATCGAGAGCATGCACCTGTCAGGATATTTCGTGGCAGTAGTCGGCATAACCGACATGATTCGGAAAATGGACATCAGGTGTGCCATCCGGGGCTCCGGAGCGGGCAGCCTGGTCAACTACGTCATCGGCATCGGCGAGGTGAACCCGCTCGACCACGGCCTGCTCATGGAGCGCTTCCTGTCCTACGGCCGCATCGGGCTGCCCGACATCGACATCGACGTCGAGTCCGCCCGCCGCCTCGACTGCTACAAGGCCATCTTCGAGGAGTACGGCGAAGCCCGCGTCGCCTGCGTGTCCATGATGGAGACCTACCGGGCCCGCAGCGCCATCCGCGACGTGGCCGGCGCCATGGGCCTGCCGCCCCACGAGATCGACGCCATCGCCAAGGCCTTCCCGCACATCCGCGCCCGCCAGATCACCGCCTCGCTCAACGACCTGCCGGAACTGCGCGACAGCCGCCTCGGCGAGGCCGGGCTCGACCGGGTCTTCCGGCTGGCCGAGAAGCTCGACGGCCTGCCCAGGCACATCGCGCTGCACCCGTGCGGCGTCCTGATCGGCAACGCCGGGCTCAAGGACGTGACGCCGGTCGAGCGCAGCTTCCTGGACTTCCCCATGTCGCAGTTCGACAAGGACGACGTGGAGGAGGCCGGGCTGCTCAAGCTCGACGTCCTCGGCGTACGCATGCAGTCGGCCATGGCCTACACGCTCGGCGAGATCAAGCGGGTGGACGACGTCGACGTCGACCTGGACGCCGTGCCCCACGACGACTCGGCCACCTACGACATGATCTGCGCCAGCCGTACCCTCGGGTGCTTCCAGATCGAGTCGCCGGGGCAGCGCGAGCTGGTGGCCAAGCTGGAGCCGCGCACGATGCACGACCTGATCGTGGACATCTCGCTGTTCCGGCCGGGGCCGGTCAACTCCGACATGGTCACGCCGTACCTGGAGGCCAGGCACGGGTGGCGGCAGCCGTACTATCCGCACGAGAGGCTGCGCGCGGCGCTCAAGGAGACGCACGGCGTGGTCGTCTTCCACGAGCAGGTCCTCAAGATCATCGAGGTGATGACCGGGAAGGACCTGCACTTCGCCGAGAGCATGCGGCGCACGCTCGCCACCGAGGCGGGGCGGCTGAAGGTGCGCGGCCACTTCGTCCCGCTGGCCAGGTCGCGCGGCTTCTCCGACGAGGAGGTGGAGAAGGCGTGGAAGGTGCTCGACGCGTTCGGCGCCTTCGGCTTCTGCAAGGCCCACGCCGCCGCCTTCGCGCTGCCCACCTACCAGTCGGCCTGGCTCAAACGGCACCACGCGGCGGCCTTCTTCGCCGGGGTGCTCACGCACGAGCCCGGCATGTACCCGCAGCGGGTCATCATCGACGAGGCCCGCCAGTGCGGGGTGGCCATCCTGCCGCTCGACATCAACAAGTCCGGCAAGGACTGGCAGGTCGAACGCCTGAAGGTCCGGGTCAAACCGGCTGACCTGGGCGACTACCGGCGACGTGAGTTCAAGATCTCCGAGATCGGCAAGGGGTACGCGCTGCGCGTGCCGTTCTCCGCCGTCAAGGGGGTGAGCGAGGCCGAGGTGGAGCGGATGGTGGCGGGCCAGCCGTACACATCGATGGCCGACTTCTGGGACCGGGCGCGGCCCTCACGGCCGATCATGGAGCGGATCGTGCAGGTGGGCGGCCTCGACGCCCTGCACGACCTGCACCCAGGCGGTGAGCGCTGGCGCGCGGGCGAACTGACCAGACGCGACCTGATCGCCCAGACCGGCGTGCTGGAGCGCGCCTCCGTGTCCGGCGCGACCACCGCGCCGCGGCGCCGTCGCGGCTACGCCCCCGGAACAGCCCCCCGGCAGGACGGAGCCGCGACCCCACCGGGCTCACCGGGCGGCCATCGTCCGCCGGGGGGCCCAACTCCCGGCATACCTGATTCCGCCCGCCAGGACCAGCGGGAGAGCGGGAACGCGGTGCAGTTGCCGCTGGGATTCACCGAGCACGTCGCGCCCGGCGAACTGCCCGAGATGACCGCGAGCGAGATGGTCGAGGCCGAACTGGAGATCCTCGGCATCGACGTCAGCAAGCACGTGATCCGCTTCCACGACGACCTGCTCGACCTGATCGGCGTGGTCCGCTCCCAGGACCTGCTCGACCAGCGCAACGGCGCCGAGGTGCTGGTGGCGGGGGTCAAGGTGGCCACCCAGACCCCCGCCGTACGCTCCGGCCAGCGGGTCATCTTCGCCACGCTCGACGACTCGACCGGGCCGGTGGACCTGACGTTCTTCGAGTCGGTGCAGGGGCGGTGCGCGGCGACGGTGTTCGGGTCGTGGCTGATGGTGGCCCGCGGCGTGATCAGGCGCACCGGGCCGAGGGCCATCTCCATGCGGGCCGTGGACTGCTGGGACCTCGTCGACCTGGACCGCCTCTGGCGCGCCCAGGGCATCGACGCGGTCAGGGCGCTGCTGGCCAGGACGCCGGAGGAACGCGAGAACGTGGGCGGCCGGCGGATCGAGTACGCCAACGGCTTCCTGCTGTCGCCCTACTCCGACCTGGGCCCGGCCATCACCGCCAACCCGCCCCGGCGGCTCTGGCACGCCAGCCAGGGCAGCTCGGGGCAGACCCAGATCGCCTCCTAGGTCGGCACGTCCGAGGGGGCGGGGCGGGAACGTGCCAGCGGCAGGCGTACCTGCGGGCTGGCGTGCAGGGAGCGCTGGATGGCGGTGACGTCGCGCACGGTCCACCCGCACAGCACCGCGGCCAGCAGCGTCACGGCGAGCTCCGGCAGCCCGAGGCCGGTCAGCTCGCCCGCGCTGGTGTCCAGCAGCCGGGCGGCCACCAGGAACACCGCGGCCAGGCACGCCATCCACCAGGCCGCCAGCAGCCCCAGCCAGCGCCCGCGCCGGTCGAAGGGCGGCCGGGCGCCCCGCCACACCTCGTCGGCCAGGACGAACGGGGCGACCAGGTTCACGCCGGGCACCAGCCACGCGGCCAGCACCGGCGCCGCCGGAGCGGTGGGGGAGTTGACCTGCCTGGCGCGGATCAGCCAGGTCAGGTAGGCGATCGCGGCGGCGACGGTGGTGCCGACCAGCAACATCATCAGGACGGCGAAGACGGTGACCGCGCCGACCACGGCCTGTGAGCCTCGGGCCTCGCCGCCGAGCGCGGCGATCTGCCCGGCGAGGCTGCGCCCGCGTACCTGCTCGAAGACGACCAGGGCCCCGAGGGAAAGGACCTGGATCACGAGCGTCAGGTAGACGGCGGAGGCAGCGCCGGTCGGTGGTGTCTGGACAGCCCGCACGTAGTTCTCCCCCCGGGCCATGCTCTGGGTTCTTCTCCTAACTTCTATCCCGCGGGCCTCGGGATTAATCAGCTCACCACGCCGGATTCCCACGCCCATGCGGCGATCTCCACCCGGTTCCTGGCGCCGAGTTTCGCCTGGATGCTCCCGAGATGCGTCTTCACCGTGGACAGCGAGACGAACAGCTCGGCGGCCACCTCCTGGTTCGTCCTGCCCCTGGCCACCAGGCGTACCACGTCGAGTTCGCGCTCGGTCAGCGCCTCGTCCGGCTGCGCGGCGCCGCGCTTGGGCTGGGCCAGGTGCTGCAGCAGGCGGACCGTCACCGACGGCGAGACCAGGGCGTCGCCCGTCGCCGCCGCCCTGATCGCCTCGATGAGCAGCGTCGGGCCGCTGTCCTTCAGCAGGAACCCGGTCGCGCCCGCGCGCAGCGCGCCGTAGACGTACTCGTCCAGGTCGAACGTGGTGACGATCACCACGCGCATCGGGTTCTCGACACCAGGGCCCGCCAGCGCCCTGGTCACCTCCAGTCCGTCCAGCTTCGGCATCCGGATGTCCAGCAGGCACACGTCCGGACGCAGCCGCCTGGCCTCGGCGACCGCGTCGGCCCCGTCGGCCACCGCCGCCACCACGTCCATGTCCGGCTGGGCGTCGAGGATCATCTGGAAGCCGGTGCGCACGAGTTCCTGGTCGTCGGCGATGAGTACGCGAATAGTCACGGCCCCAACTCTAGAATCAGCCGTTCGGCCGAGCGGCAACCGGACGCACGGCCGATCCGCCGACCCCCTGCCGGTCGGCAGGCTGTCCCTCATGAACGAGGTGCTTGCGGGAAGAGCGCTGGCCAAGCGATTCGGCCAGACGGTCGCGCTGGGCGGCGTGGACATAGCGGTACAGGCCGGCGAGGCTGTGGCGATCATGGGGCCGAGCGGCTCCGGCAAGTCGACCCTGCTCCACTGCCTGGCCGGGATCATGAAACCGGACTCCGGCGAGGTGCACCTGCTCGGGCAGCGCATCGACGCCATGGGCGAACGGCAGCGGAGCGCGCTGCGCCGTACCCGCTTCGGGTTCGTCTTCCAGTTCGGGCAGCTTCTGCCCGAACTTCCGGCCGAGGAGAACGTCGCGCTCCCGCTCATGCTGGGCGGCGTCCCCCGCCTCCAGGCGGTACGGCAGGCCCGCGACTGGTTCGGACCCCTCGGCCTGCAGGGCATGGAGACCCGGCGGCCCGGCGAACTGTCCGGCGGCCAGGCGCAACGCGTCGCCATCGCCCGCGCGCTGGTCAGCAAGCCCGCCGTCGTCTTCGCCGACGAACCGACCGGGGCGCTCGACCAGAACACCGGGCACGACACCATGCGCCTGCTCGTCCAGGCCACCAAGCACAACGGCGCCTCCCTCATCGTCGTCACCCACGACCCGAACGTGGCCGCCGCCTGCGACCGCACGGTCGAGGTCCGCGACGGCCAGATCCTGGCACTGCGGTGAAGGCCATGCTCACGCTCAGCTGGCGGTTGCTGCGCGGCGGGGGGCGGCAGGGCATGCTGGGCACCTGGCTGACGTTCGGGGCCGTGGCCATCTCGACGGCGCTGCTGCTGTTCGCCGTCTCCGCGAACTTCGCCTTCGACGCGCGGGCCGATCGGGGGGCCTGGCGCAACCCCGTCGCGGCGGGGAGCGGGGCGGTGGCGATCGAGGCCCAGCGTTACGACTTCGTGCGCGACCGGCAGATCACGGTGATCGACCTGGCCGCGGCGGCTCCCGGACCGGACCCCGCGTCTGGTTCCGCTTCCGGGAAGCCCGCGGCGTCGACGCCCGGATCCGCTTCCCAGAAGCCTGTGTTGTCCACGTCCGGATCTGCTTCCCAGAAGCCCGCGGCGTCCGTGCCCGGATCTGCTTCCGGGATGACCACCGCGTCCGCGTTCACGCCTTTGTCCGCATCCGCTTCTTTGCCCGCACCTCCTGGGTTGCCGCGCTTTCCGGCGCCCGGCGAGGTGTGGCTGTCGCCCGCGCTCGCCGCTCTGGTCAAGGAACTGCCGCGGGACCAACTGGGCGGGCGCTATCCCAAGGTCGCCGGTCAGATCGGCGACGAGGGGCTGGTCCATCCCGACGAACTGGTCGCCGTCATCGGGCACCGTCCCGGCGACGCCGCCATGACCGCGCCACGCAGCGAAGACTGGATCGTGGGCACGCCGCCCACCAAGATCGCCTCCTTCGCCGGGACGGAGTCGGAGGACGCCGAGGCGTACAAAATCCTGGCCCTGATCGCGACCGTGCTCATGATCGTGCCGCTGCTCGTGTTCGGGGGCGCGGCGGCGCGGCTCACCGTGGCCCGCCGCGACCAGCGCCTGGCCTCGCTCCGGCTCATCGGCGCCACCCCCGGCCAGGTCGCGACCATGACCGTGGCCGAGGCGGTCATCGTCGCCCTCGCCGGAGCGCTGACGGGCGCCATCCTGTACGGCGTGGCCGTACCCCTGCTGTCGCGCATCCAGATCGGCGGCGGCGTCTGGTACCTGTCCGACCTGTGGCCAAGCCCCCTCGTCCTGGCCGCGACGCTGGTGGCGGTGCCGTTGCTGGTCGGGCTGTCGGCGGTGGCGGGGCTGCGCAGGGTCGTCGTCAGCCCGCTGGGGGTGGCCAAGAGGGAGACGCCGCCTGGGCTGCGGTTCCTGCGCGTGGTGGCGTTGATCGCGGTGCTGGCGGCGGTGCCCATGCTGAGCACGAACACCAGCGTGGGCGTGATCGCGGTGGTGATCGGGCTGGCGTTCCTGTGCATCAACCTGGCCGGGCCGTGGGTGGTGGCGCTGATCGGGCGGATCACGGCCGGTTCCGCCCGCCGTCCCGCGAGACTGCTGGCAGGACGGCGGCTCGTGGACGACCCCCGCTCGGCCTGGCGCACGGTGAGCGGTGTGGCGCTGACAGGATTCGTGGCAGGGTTCCTCGGCCTGCTGAGCCCGTCGGCCTTCTCCTCCGACCCTGGACCGGCGCAGTTGCGGGTAGTGGTGACGTCAGGCCCGGTGGGCGAGGCGGTGAAAAAGGCAGAGGACCGGCTGTCGAAGGCAGGCGTGGCCGCCACGGTGAAGGCCGAGAAGAAGATGGTGGTGGCCGCCCTGGGCTCCACCGCGGACGCCGCGGTGATCGACCGCGCCAGAACGGCACTGGACGGCCTGAGCCCCGGCAGAACACCGACCACGGAGTCCGACGACCAGCGCTTCGGCACGCAGATGCTGGCCGACGTGGGGGCGGGCACGGTGGTGGTCCTGTCGGTGTCGTTCCTGGTGGCGATCGCGAGCTCCGGCATCACGGCCGCGTCTTCCGTGCTGGACCGCAGGCAGACGTACGCACTGCTGCGGCTGGCAGGCACGCCCCTGTCAGTCCTGGACAAGGCCCGAAGGGCGGAGACCTTGATCCCGCTGACGGTGATGGGCGGTGGGGCGATCGCGGTGGGCGCGTTCTGCGCGATGCCGTTCATGCTGGGCTCGGTGAGCGTGAACGGCCTGATCACGCTGGTGGTGTGCGTGGTCCTGGGCTTCGCCGGCGTGATGGGGGCAGGGGCACTGAGCAGACCGCTGCTGCGCTCGGTAACAGCCGACCCGGCCCCCCGCCCTGACTAGCTCGGGCCTGCGCTCTTCTCGTGGGGCGCTTCGCGCGGGGGAGGCTCCGGGCTGTGACATGTGGGGGGCTCAGCGCCCCCCACACCCCCACAAGGGCTCGGGCCTGCGCTCTTCTCGTGGGGCGCTTCGCGCGGGGGAGGCTCCGGGCTGTGACATGTGGGGGGCTCGGCGCCCCCCACGCCCCCACAAGGGCATGGTCCTCGCTAGCGCTCGGGCGTTTACCAAGGGGGCAAGCCCGGGTGAGGGCGGCTGGGTAGAGGGTTGAGCCTGCGGGACCGGCGAGTTCGACCTGATCACAGGCAGGGATGATCGAGCTGGCGATTCCGAAGCCGCGCCACTCTGGCTGAGTGTTTCCATCCGCCGCATGGAGAGCGGCTGGTAGAGCAACTCGGGATCACCGGCATCTCCAAGAGCCGAATGTCATCGATGGCCAGGACGCTGGAAGGCCCGGGTGAGGGCGGCTGAGAGAAGCGGGGTCCGGGACCCCGTGCACTCAGGCCCCCAACGGTTCCGACTGGTCAGGCACCCAACCAAGGAGCAGCCCAGGGCAGTTGCCTCAGAGGTCTCTCCAACGCCTCCGGCGTACGGCAGGAGGTCAGGAGGGCTGGAGCTCGTCGAAGAGGGCGAGGGCTTGGGCGGGGTCCGGGCTGACGAGGCGTTCCAGACCAGCCGTAGTGATCTTCGCCCACCGCCCAGCCCGTGCCCACATCCGTTCCTCGAAAGCCCGCACAGCCTCGTCCAGATCGCCAGGCCGGGCGGCGACGATCTCGGCCAGTTCGGCGCCTTCCAGCATCGCCAGGTTCGCGCCCAGCCCCAGCGGCGGCATCAGATGGGCCGCGTCACCAACCAGCGTCACCCCAGGAACATGCCCCCAGGTGTGCGAAACGGGCAACACATACAGAGGCCGATGAATGAAGGCGGCGCCAAGGCGAAGAAGATCAAGCAGGGGCCCGGCCCACCCGTCGAACATGGCCAGCAGCCTCGCCCGCACCGCCTCGGTATCGGTGTCGGTATCGGAAAGGTGCCGATCCAACGGCCCGCGGAACTGGGCGTACACCTTGACGTGCCCCCCGCTGTTGCGCTGGGCGACGAGCGCGCGATTGACGCCGTACGCGGCCATGGAACCGTCACCGATCAGCTCGGCGAGGCCGGGATGGCGGCTGTCGACGTCGTCCAGCGAGGTCTCGACCAGGGTGACCCCGGTGTAGTGCGGCGTCGCCGGCGAGACGGCCGCACGCACCCGTGACCAGGCGCCGTCCGCGCCGATCACGAGGTCGTACGCCTCCTGCCGCCCGTCCGAGAACCGGACCAGAGCCCCATCCGGAGTCCCAGGCACGACCTCCGCCACCCCCCGCCCCCACCGAACGTCCAGAGGCCCGAGCAGCAGGTCGCGGAGCTGCCCGCGGTCGATCTCGGGGTTGGCCAGCTCGCCCGGACGGGGCCGATAGTCGCGCAGAACGTTCCCGTCGACGTCCAGGATGCGCATGGCTTGCCCCTCGGGACGCGACAACGCCCGGAACCCGTCCAGCAGCCCCGCCTTGTCCAGCGCGAGCTGGCCCAGGTTCTCGTGCAGGTCCAGCATGCCGCCGGGAGGACGGGCGTCGGGGCCGGAATCGCGTTCGAGGACGGTGACAGGGTGACCGTGGCGGTGCAGGACACGGGCGAAGGTAAGACCCGCGGGGCCGCCTCCAGTCACAGCGATACGATGTCTCATGTCGATACACTGTATTGTGGCGATACGCCGCACCGCAACAGTACGATGTATCCATGACTGTGTGGGACCGCCCCGAGCCGCCGACCCACCCCGCGCCGCTCGACCGGGAGCGCATCGTCGCCGCCTCCATCGCGCTGGCCGACGAGGGCGGGCTGGAGGAGGTGTCGCTGCGCAAGGTCGCCGCCCGGCTGGACGTCGGCCCGATGCGGCTGTACGGATACATCTCCACAAAGGAGGAACTGTTCGACCTCATGGTCGACGAGGTCCACGCCGAGATCGTCCCCGAGGAGCAGCCCGGCGACTGGCGGCAGGCGCTGCGCGGCCACGCCCACCGCACCCGGCAGGCCGTACTCCGTCACGAATGGCTGGCCGATCTGCTGGGCGGCCGCCCAGCCCTGGGCCCGAACGCCCTGGCCGTGACCGAGTCCATGCTGTCCGCCCTCGACGGCCTCGCCGACCTCGACACCGTCTCACGCGCCGTGGAGACGGTCAGCGCCTACCTCATCGGCGCGGTCAGACGCGAGATCGCGAACGTACGCGCCGAGCGCGCCACGGGCCTGTCCGAACACGACTGGCAACGCGCCTCCGGCCCGTACCTGACCAGGATGCTGGCCACGGGCCGATTCCCGGCGCTGTCCAGGTTCGTCCACGACGGCACGGAGGTGGACCCGGAGACATCCTTCGCAACCGGCCTGGAATGGATCCTGGACGCCGTGGCCACCAAACTCACCCACCCAGAGCCGCGCGGAACCGCTTGAGCGGGACGGCCGCATCGGCGATCCCAACGGTTCGTCGGCGACCGCCGGCGTGTGATCGAGTACCGCCGGTGAGGGCCTGGCGCGGGACGCTATTTCTCCCAGACGGGGATTGGGGGGAGGCCGTGTTGGGCTCGGGCGCGGTCGGTGAGTTCCTGGATGAGGTCCGTCTTGGCGCGCGCGTACTCGCCCCGCTCGATCCCCGAGGCGGCGAGCGTCCGTTTGAGTGCGGCGTAGCGGGCCGCCTCCTCGGGGTGTTCGCGCAGGTAGTCGCGGAAGAAGCGCTGGTTGCGTCCGGGCCAGCTAGCAAGGGTGACCACGTGGAGGTTGTAGGCGTGGTCGCGGACGTACAGGAGCCGGTCGGTCATGTCGTTGACGTGGCGGTGGTAGCCGAGGCTGTGCAGGGACGCCTCGTGCCGTTCGACTGCGGCGAGGTCCGCCGCGGCGGCCATCAGGTCGATGATCGGCTTGGCGGCCAGGCCCGGCACGGCGGTCGAGCCGATGTGCTCGATCTGCGCGAACGTGCCGGGCAGCCGCTCCTGGAGTTCGCGGATCGCGGCGGCGGCGTGTTCCGGCCAGGCCGGGTCGTAGGGGACGATCTGGATGCTCGCCTCGGACATGACGTCATTATCTCAAGGTGATCTCCGCCGGCCGGAAGGTCGTCTCCGTCAGTTCTTCCGAGATCTGCCACAGGAGGCGTGCGGCCTCGGCGTCCTGGGCTCTGGCCGAACGCCCCACCAGCTTGGGCGTGCCGCGTGCCTCCAGGAAGCCGCTCGGGCCCGCGTAGGCGTTGCCGGGGAGGTCGGCCACCGCGGCGTACAGGGTGGGCAGGGCGCCGTCGTCGTCGCTCTGGGCGAGCAGGGCGACCGCGGCCCGTGTCGCGAACCGGCGCAGCCGGCCGTGGCCCTCGGGGCGCAGCAGGTTCGTGGCGGACATGCCGGGGTGCGCGGCGGTGGCGAGCACCGGTGAGCCCGCCTCGGTCAGGCGTCGCTGCAGCTCCGCGGTGAACAGCAGGTTGGCGAGCTTGGACTGCGCATAAGCCCCCATCGCCCGGTACGGCTTCCGCTCCCAGTTGAGGTCGCCGAAGTCGATCGTGCCCATCCGGTGGCCGCTGGACGAGACGGTGACCACGCGCCGCCTGATCCGGGGCAGCAGCAGGTTCGTCAGGGCGAAGTGGCCCAGGTGGTTGGTCCCGAGCTGGAGCTCGAACCCGTCGGCCGTACGGGAGAGCGGCGGGATCATCACGCCCGCGTTGTTGATCAGCACGTCGATCGGCTCGGTGAGGTCGGCGGCGAAGGCGCGGACCGAGGCGAGGTCGGCCAGGTCGAGGCGGCGGACCTCGACGTCGCCGGTCATCCCGGCGGCGGCCGCGCGGCCCCTGCCGAGGTCGCGGACGGCGAGCACGACCCGCGCGCCCTTGGCGGCGAGCATGCGGGCGGTGGAGCGGCCGATGCCGCTGTTCGCGCCGGTGACGACGACGGTGTGACCGTCCATGGGCGGGAGGTCGGACGCAGTGAATGTTGTCATGGACTACAAAGTAGACAGCGACAACAATGTTGTCAACGTAGACATTGTGCTAGCCTCGGGTCCGTGCCGGAAGAGCGTCCCTACCACCACGGAAACCTGCGCGCCGCCCTGCTCGACGCCGCCGAACGCGGCCTGCGCGAGCGCGGGGCGGACCAGTTGGCGCTGCGCGACCTGGCCAGGGAGATCGGCGTCAGCCACGCCGCCCCGCGCCGGCACTTTCCCAATCGTCAGGCGCTGCTCGACGCGCTCGCCGTAGCCGGGTTCGCCCGGCTGGACACCGCTCTGCGCACCGCGCTGGAAGGGGCGGGCGAGGACTTCGCGTCCCGGGTGCGGGCCACGATGACGGCCTACACCCGCTTCGCCACCGAGAACGCGGCGCTTCTGGAGCTGATGTACACCAGCAAGCACCGGCCGGACGCCACGCCGATCGTCGAGGCGGCCGAAGCGCCGTTCCGGCTGATGAACGAGCTGATCCTCCAGGGGCAGGCGCAGGGCATGCTCCAGGCGGGCGACCCCACGCGGATCGGGATCGTCCTGTTCGCGACCCTCCAGGGGATCGCCGCGCTCATCAACGGCAACCTCGTCGCCCCTGAACTGCTCGACGACCTCGTGGAGACCGCGGTCGAGCAGTTCGCCCACGGCGCGGCGCCGGGAGGGCTCAGCCAGGTCCGGTGATCGTCGTGCGCAGGAGGTCGGCCCACCAGTCCAGCGTGCGCTCGCGCGCCCGCGCCTCCAGCCCCGCGCTCCTGCGGAACTCGCCGCCGAACAGCGGTTCCATCGCCACGGCCTGGTGCAGCGCCGCGACCGTGAGCCGGATCGTCTCGCGCGACGGCGGGGTCGCGGAGTGTTGCCGGGCCTGGGCGTGCAGCCGGTCCACCACCTCCTCGAGCATCCCGCTGCCGGAGTCACGCCAGCCGGACTGGTGCAGCGCGAGCGCGAGCGCCGCGTAGCCGCGGTCGTACAGGGCGAACAGGGTGCGGACCAGCTCGGCGGGATCGACCGGCCCCTCGCCCCACGCGCTCAGCACGGTGTGGAGTTCGGCCTTGAGCTTGGCTCCGCCGTAGCGCAGCAGGGCCTCCAGGAGCTGTTCGCGGGTGCCGAAGTGGTGGTTGACCGCCGCGTCGGTCATCCCGATCCGGGCGGCGACGGCGCGTACCTGCACGGCGGGGGGACCGCCGGCCGTGAGCAGCTCACTCGCCGCCTCCAGGATGATCCGCTTGGCCTCGTCCGGCTTGCGTCGTACGCGCATGGTTCCACTCTACCTTGACCGCTCAAGGTAACGCACTTACCTTGAAGGACATGCTGATGACCGACCTGGCGGCGGCGCTGGGGGTCGCCGTGCACGATCCGGCGCCGCCGCGCGAGATCCGCTTCTCCCGCGCGGGCTGCCGCCTGCACGGATACGACTGGGGCGGCACCGGACGCCCGGTGCTCCTGCTGCACGGCGGCGGGCTCACCGCGCGTACCTGGGACTTCGTCTGTCTGGGCCTGCGCGGCGACGCCCGGCTGATCGCGCTGGACCTGCGCGGTCACGGCGACAGCGACTGGTCGGACGACTACCGCATCGACACCCACGCCGCCGACGTCGCCGCCGCGGCCGAGCATCTCGGCCTCGACCGGGTACGGCTGGCCGGCATGTCACTGGGCGGCGTGGTCGCGGCCCGCGTGGCCGAGACGCGCCCCGGCCTCGTGGACCGCCTGGCTCTCGTGGACGTCGCCCCAGGCGTGGACTTCGAGAGCACCAGGCAGGTGCGCGCCTTCATGTTCGGACTGGGCCCGGTACGGGACCTGGAGACCGTGGTCGAGGCGGCGCTGCGGGTCAGTCCGCGTGCCGACCGGGCCAGGGTCGCCTACCGGATGCGCACGTTGTTCCGCCGGGTGCCGGGCGGCGGCTGGGCGCCGAAGAGCGATCTGCGCCCCCCGGACTTCGCCGCCATCCTCGCGGCGATCGAGCGCCTGCCGGCCCAGCTCGCCGGGCTGCCGGTGCTGCTGGTGCGCGGCGAGCGCAGCAGGGTGCTCACTCAGGCGGTCGCCGAGGACCTGGCCCGGCGCATGCCGAACTGGGAGCTCGCGGTCGTGCCCGGCGCGGGCCACCTCGTCCAGGAGGACAACCCGGCCGCCCTGATCACCGCGCTGCGAGCCTTCCTCCGCACCTGATCAAGCGCACCTGATCAAGCGCGCCTCATCAAGCGCACCTGATCAAGCGCACCTGATCAAGCGCGCCTCATCAAGCGCGCCTGATCAGGCGCATCCGATCACGACAGGACCAGGTCGCGGATCGTGCGCAGGGAGTCCTCGTCGCGCGGGCCCATCACCAGCAGGCTGGTCACGGGGGACTTGTGCCACAGTTCGAGCCGCTCCTTGATGCGCGCCGGCGGGCCCACCAGCGAGATGCCGTCGGCCAACTCGTCGGGGATCGCCTGGAACGCCTCGTCCTTGCGGCCGGCCAGGTAGAGCGCCTGGATGTGCTCGGCCGCCTCCGCGTAGCCCATGCGGCCGATGATGTCGGCGTGGAAGTTGCGGTGCTTGGCGCCCATGCCGCCGATGTACAGGGTGAGCATCATCTTCACGCCGTCCAGCGCGGAGCGCACGTCGTCGGAGATGACGACCATCACCATGGCGGCGATCTCGAAGTCGGGGCCCCGGCCGGCCAGGGCCTCGCCGTACATCTCCTCGATCTTGGAGGGGAAGGCGAACAGCGGGAGCCAGCCCTGGCCGATCTCGGCGGCCAGCGCGACGTTCTTGGGGCCTTCGGCGCCGAGGTAGACGGGGATGTCGGGGCGCAGGGGGTGGGTGATGAGCTTGAGCGGCTTGCCGAGCTCGCCGGGCAGGGGGAGCGGGTAGTGCGGGCCGTCGCTGGTCACGGGGGCCTCGCGCCGCCAGACCTGGCGCATGATGTCCACGTACTCGCGGGTCCTGGCCAGGGGTTTGGCGAACGGCCGGCCGTACCAGCCCTCGACGACCTGCGGGCCCGAGGCGCCCACGCCCAGCAGCAGGCGGCCGCCCGTGAGGTGGTCCAGGGTCATCGCGGTCATCGCCGTGGCCACAGGGGTCCTGGCCGACAACTGGACCACCGAGGTGCCCAGCTTGATGCGGCTCGTGCGCGCGCCGTACCAGGCCAGAGGGGTGAAGGCGTCGCTGCCGTAGGCCTCGGCCGTCCAGACCGAGTCGTAGCCGAGCCGCTCGGCCGCGAGGACCGTGTCGGTCGCGTCGTCGGCGTTGCGCTGCCAGTAGCCGAGGTTCAGCCCGAGCTTCATGTGACACCTCCGAATTAAGTTCTATTAGTGCTGCGCGGGTCGTTGGGTGTCAATGCGCCATCTTTCGGGGAAGTCTGTTCTGTGGTTAAGGGTCTCTGTCGTCTTGCCTTCCTGTTGCTGCTCCTACCTGCTGCGATGGGGACGACGCTCGCCTCGGGCGCGGCCGGGGCGCCCAAGCCGAACATCGTCCTCGTCCTGGTCGACGACCTGGAGTCCGGCACGCTGCAGTACTTCCCGAACATCTCCCGCCAGCTCGTCAGGCAGGGCACCTCGTTCGACCGCTTCTTCGTGACGAACTCCTGGTGCTGCCCCTCGCGCAGCTCCATCCTGAGATCCCAGTACGTGCACAGCCACGGCGTCCTGACCAACACCGCGCCGGAGGGCGGATTCGACAAGTTCCACCGCACAGGTCTGGAACGTTCCACGATCGGCACCTGGATGCAGGCCGCCGGATACCGCACCGCCCTCATGGGCAAGTTCCTCAACCACTACCCGGGCGAGTCCGCCGCGGCCACCTACGTCCCGCCCGGCTGGAACGACTGGCGCGTGCCCGTCCGCAACCTCTATGAGGAGTACGGCTACCGCCTCAACGAGAACGGCACCCTGGTCGACTACGGCTGGGCCGAGGAGGACTACCTCTCCGACGTCCTGGCGACCAAGGTGCGCGACTTCGTGGTGAACTCCGGCCGGCAGCCGTTCTTCCTCTACCTGGCCCCGGTCGCCCCCCACAACCCCGCCAATCCCGCCGTACGGCACGCCGGAGCCTTCCCCGACGCGCAGGCCCCCCGCACCCCGAACTTCAACCAGGAGGACGTGAGCCGCGAACCGGCCTGGCTGCGGTCGATGCCGTTGCTCGGCCAGCGGGCCGTCGACCGCGTCGACGAGCGCTACCGCGCCAGGCTGCGCGCCATGCTCGGCGTCGACGACCTGGTCGGCTCGCTCATGACCACGCTGCAGGAGACCGGCAACCTCGCCGACACCTACATCTTCTTCGCCTCCGACAACGGCTTCCACCTCGGTACACACCGCCTCAAACAGGGCAAGACCACGCCGTTCGAGGAGGCGATCAGGGTGCCGCTCGTGGTGCGCGGGCCCGGGGTGCCGATCGGGGCGAGCGTCCAGGACCTGACCGCGACCGTGGACCTGGCGCCCACCTTCGCCCAGCTCGGCGGCGCCGTCGCGCCCGCCTTCGCGGAGGGGCGGTCGCTGGTGCCGTTCCTGCGCGGGCAGGCGCCGCGCCCGTGGCGCAAGAACGTGCTCATCGAGTTCAACCGGCCGCTCAACCCGATGTCGGCCAAGCAGACGCCGGTGCCCGACTACACCGCCCTGCGCACCAAGGACTACACCTACGTGCAGTACCAGACCGGCGAGACCCAGCTCTACGACCTCAACCAGGACCCCTACCAGCTCAGCAACCTCGCCGGGACCGCGCCACTCCCACTGGTGCTCGGGCTGCAGGCCCGGCTGTCGGCCATGCGCGGCTGCGCGGGGGCCTCATGCCGCGTCGCCGACCTGCAGGAGTGACCAGCCGCACGGGATCGGAGCGGGCAGCCGCCCGGCGCGGAAGGCGCCCGGCGGCACGCCCATGACCGAGCGGAAGTCGGCCGACAGGTGCGACTGGTCGTAGAACCCGGTCCGTGCGGCCAGCTCCGCCCACGGCTCCCGCGAGGCTCCGGCAAGGACGCTGCGGACCCGGTGGATGCGGGCGTACTGCTTGGGCGACAGGCCGGCGCGGTCGTGGAAGAGGTTGCGCAGGTGGCGTTCCGAGACGCCCAGCTCCCTGGCCACCTCGGGCACCCGGCCCTGGTGGGGTCCGGTCAGGAGGCTCGCGGCGGTGTTCACCAGGGTCGCGCGGGTGGCCTCCGTCGCCGATCCGGCCCTGGCCCGCTCCTCCAGCGCTCCGGCCAGGCCGGAGGCCACCTCGGCGTCGTCGCGGGCGGCCAGCCGTTCCAGGAGGGTGTCGGCGGGGGCGCCCCACAGGTCTCTGAGGAGTACGACCTGGTCCACCAGCTCGTGCATTGCCACGCCGAGCGCCGCTCTGGCCGGGCCCGGGCGCAGCCGTACGGCCACGCAGCGCGGACGCTCGCCCGGGTCGAAGTAGGAGGCCCGGGTCCGCGGCCCCAGCACCACCAGGCCGGTCCCGTCGGGTCCGCTGCGGAAGACCAGGACGGGGGCGGTGTCGGGACCGCGCACGTGCATCCCTCGGTCACGGCCGGTCAGCACCTCGGCCACCAGGCTGCTCATGCCTTGGGCAACCGCGGGGCCGTGCCGATTCTTCCTATAGGGCGGCGCGTCCTGGCTGGCAGCGTGGCGGGCATGATTCTGATCACCGGTGCCACGGGCACCATCGGCAGCGAGGTGACCCGGCTCCTGGCGGAGGCGGGCGTCCCGGCCACGGCCATGACGCGCGATCCCGGCAAGGTGGCGGGGCCCGCCGTACGCGGGGACTTCGGAGACGTCCGGTCGCTGGAGGCGGCCGTGACGGGTGTGTCCACGGCGCTGCTGCTGACGGCGTTCGGGGCGGAGCTCGCCGCGCACGAGCGGGCCTTCGTGGACGTGGCGGCGCGGGCGGGGGTGCGGAAGGTCGTGAAGATCTCCGTCCTGGGGGCTCCCGACAGCGACGACCCGGAGGACACGGGCGGCCTGCACGCGGCGGGCGAGCGCGCGCTGACCGGGTCGGGGATGGCGTGGACGATCCTGCGGCCGTCGATGTTCGCCACGAACGCCCTCGGGTGGGCGGCGGCCGTTCGAGCCGGGCAGCCGATTCCCAACGTGACCGGCCGGGGCCGCCTGGGCGTCATCGATCCGCGTGACATCGCGGCGGTGGCCGTCGCGGCTCTGACCGGCTCCGCGCACGACGGCCGTGCCTACGACCTCACCGGGCCCGACCTGCTCAGCACCCACGACCAGGCCGAGCTGATCGGGCGGGCGATCGGGCGGCGGGTGGAGACGGTGGACGTGCCGATCGAGCAGGCGCTCGCCCAGGTGCCCGACCCCGTGTACGCGCGGGCGGCGGCCAAGGGCTGGGCGGCGATCGCGGCGGACACCAGCGCGATCCTGACCACCACGGTCCAGGACGTCCTCGGCCGCCCGGCAGGCTCCTTCGAGTCGTGGGCCAGAGAGAACAAGGCCGCCTTCGGCGGCTGAGGCCCGGTCAAAGGCGCCGCCTTCGGCGGTTGGAGCCGCTCGGCTCACAGGGGCCCGCCAAAAAGCTCGGTGGCTGAGCGGCTCAAGGGGCTGAGAGGGCCGAGTCGGCTCAAGGGGTCTGACACAGCTCAAGGGGTCTGACACAGCTCAAGGGGCTGAGGCGGCTCAAGGGGCTGAGGAGGCTCAAATGGCCTGAGGCAGCTCAAGGGCTTGAAGGGGTTGGGGTCAGGGGTTGGTGAAGAGGGTGGGGTAGGCGTGGGCCAGGTGTTCGGTG
Source organism: Nonomuraea sp. NPDC050790 (assembly GCF_044456745.1). Taxonomy (NCBI): domain Bacteria; kingdom Bacillati; phylum Actinomycetota; class Actinomycetes; order Streptosporangiales; family Streptosporangiaceae; genus Nonomuraea; species Nonomuraea sp. NPDC050790. The sequence continues at coordinate 507,927 of NZ_JBITGF010000007.1, forward strand.
ACCGCCTGGGCGGCCTCCTCGGGTGCGCCCGCGGCGATCGCGGCCAGGATGCGCCGGTGGCCGTCCTGCAGCACGCGGGTGTCGCCCAACTGCTCGACCGCCTCGATCGCGTACCGCCGTACCGACTCCCGCAGCGAGCGCATGATCGCGGCGATCAGCCGGTTCCCGGAGGCGTCGGCGATGGCGCAGTGGAAGGCGGTGTCGTGCTCGACGAACTCCTCCGCCGTGCGTGAACGCTCCATCCCCTCCAGCGCGGACTCCAGGGCGGCGGTCCCGGCGCGGGCGGTGGCGGCGCCGGCGGCCGCCCAGCGTTCGATCATGAGCCGGGTGTCGATCACCTCGCGCAGCTCCAGGCTGGCCAGCCCGAGGTGGAGCCTGAGCAGGTCGGTCAGCGCGCTGTCGGGCCGGGAGGTGAGCACGGCGCCCGCGTCAGGACCCCGCCCGACCTGGGAGGAGACGACGCCGAGCGTCTCCAGCACGCGCAGCGCCTCGCGCACCGACGAGCGGCCGACCCGCAACTGCTCGGCGAGCTGCCGTTCGCCGGGCAGCCGGTCGCCGACGGTCAGCCCGTCCTCGGCGATGCGCCGCTCGATCTGGGCCAGCACGTCCTCGAACGCGCGGGTCCGCTTCACAGGCCGCCATCCGGTGTCGGTCACGTGCACCCCTCTTGTCGCGTTATATGGTCTGACCATACAGTGGTCAGACCATTGAGAGGAAGGAGTGCCGTGCGGGTCGCCCTGTTCATCACCTGCGTCAACGACACGCTCTTCCCCGGCACCGGCAAGGCGGTGGTGTCGCTGCTGCGCCGGCTGGGCTGCGCGGTCGACTTCCCCGCCGCGCAGACCTGCTGCGGGCAGATGCACGTCAACACCGGATATCGCGATCAGGGGGTACGGCTGGCGCGCCACTTCACCGAGGTCTTCGCCGGCTATGACGCGGTCGTCGCGCCGTCGGGCTCCTGCGCGGCGATGGTCCGCGAGCAGTACCCCAAGCTGGTACGGCCCGGCAGCCGGGGAGCCGTCGCCGTGGCGGAGGTGGCCCCGAAGGTGTACGACCTGTCGGAGTTCCTCCTCGACGTCCTGAAAATCGACGACGTAGGGGCATATTTCCCGCACCGGGTGACGTATCACCCGACGTGTCACTCCCTCCGCGGGCTCCACCTCGGCGACCGCCCCACCCGCCTTCTCGGCAAGGTGCGCGGCCTCGAACTGGTCCCCCTCGGCGGCGCCGACGAGTGCTGCGGCTTCGGCGGCACGTTCGCGGTCAAGAACGCGGCCGTCTCCGCCGCCATGTGCGCCGACAAGGTGCGCAACGTGCTCGACACCGGCGCCGAGGTGCTCTGCGCGGCCGACAACTCCTGCCTGATGCACATCGGCGGCACGATGAGGCGCCAGAAGGCCGGGGTGCGGATCATGCACCTGGCCGAGATCCTGGCCGCGACGGAGGAACGATGAGCGGCACCTTCCTCGGCATGCCCGGAGCCTTCCCGGCCAACGCGGCGGTAGCCGTACAGGACAGTCAGCTTCGCTACAACCTGCGCAAGGCCACGCACACCATCCGCGGCAAGCGCGTCAAGGCCGTGGCCGAGCTGCCCGACTGGATGGAGCTGCGCGCGGCGGGCAAGGCGATCAAGGACCACACCCTGCGCCACCTCGACCGCTACCTGCTCCAGATGGAGGAGGCGGTCACCCGCAACGGCGGCACCGTCCACTGGGCGCGCGACGCCGCCGAGGCCAACCGCATCGTCACCGACCTGGTCAAGGCCACCGGCGAGCGCGAGGTGGTCAAGGTCAAGTCGATGGCCACGCAGGAGATCGGACTCAACGAGCACCTCGCCGGTGAGGGGATCACCGCGTACGAGACGGACCTGGCGGAGCTGATCGTGCAGCTCGGCGAGGACCTCCCCTCCCACTTCCTGGTCCCGGCGATCCACCGCAACCGCTCCGAGATCCGCGAGATCTTCCTGGAGAAGATGGCCGACTGGGGCCGTCCCGCGCCGCCGGAGCTGACCGACGACCCGCCCGCCCTCGCCGACGCCGCCCGGCTTCACCTGCGCGAACGCTTCCTGGCCAGCAAGGTCGCCGTCTCCGGCGGCAACTTCATGATCGCCGAGACCGGCACGCTGGTCGTGCTGGAGTCCGAGGGCAACGGCCGCATGTGCCTGACGCTGCCCGAGACGCTCATCAGCGTGGTCGGCATCGAGAAGCTGCTGCCCACCTGGCGCGACCTGGAGGTCTTCCTCCAGTTGCTGCCGCGCAGTTCCACCGCCGAGCGCATGAACCCCTACACCAGCACCTGGACCGGCTCCGCCGAAGGCCAGGACTTCCACCTCGTGCTGCTCGACAACGGCCGCACCGGCGTGCTCGCCGACGAGGTCGGCCGCCAGGCGCTGCGCTGCATCCGCTGCTCGGCCTGCCTCAACGTCTGCCCCGTCTACGAACGCGCCGGCGGCCACGCCTACGGCTCGGTCTACCCGGGCCCGATCGGCGCCATCCTCACCCCGCAGCTCCGCGGCATGGACACCGAGCTGGACGCCTCGCTGCCCTACGCCTCGTCGTTGTGCGGCGCCTGCTTCGACGCCTGCCCGGTCGCGATCGACATCCCGGAGGTGCTGGTCGACCTGCGCGCCAAGGTCCCGCACGGCCGCGCCGAGCGCGCGGGCATGAAGGCCGCGGGCTGGGTCCTCAACAACGAGGTACGGCTGGCCAAGGCCCAGCGCCTGGCCACCCGCTTCCGCAAGCTGGTGCCCAAGCGCCTGCCCGGCCCCTTGTCGGCCTGGACCGACACCAGAGACCTGCCGGACATTCCCGAAGAGTCGTTCAGAGACTGGTGGGAGCGAACCGGACGTCGAGGAGAGGTGAGCGACCGGATGGATGCGGGCGCGAACCTGACGCCGCCGAGGGGTGAGGAGAGGTGAGTGATCCGATGGAGACGGGCGCGCGTGCGGAGATCCTCGCCAAAATCAGGAAGGCCGTGAAGGGGGCCCCGGACGTGGCGATCCCGCGCGACTACCGCACCACCGTCCCGGTGACCGACCCCGTCGGCCTGCTGGCCGAGCGCCTCGACGACTACCGGGCCGTCGTCCACGTGCTGCCCGCCGCCGACGTGGACGCCAAGGTGGCCGAGCTGACCGAGGGCAGGAGAATGGTCGTGCCCGGCGAGCGCGCCTGGACGCGGGAGGAACTGGCGGCCGCCGACGGCGTGGTCACCGGCTGCGCGATCGCCATCGCCGAGACCGGCACCATCGTCCTGGACACCCGCCAGGGCGAGCGCGCCCAGACGCTGCTGCCCGACTACCACCTGTGCCTGGTGCGCGCCGACCAGATCGTCGGCGGCGTGCCCGACGCGATCGCCAGGCTCAACCCGTCCCTGCCGCTCACCTGGATCAGCGGACCGTCGGCCACGAGCGACATCGAGCTGAACCGGGTGGAGGGCGTCCACGGTCCCCGCACCCTCGAGGTGATCATCAGTACCTGAATGGGTAGCCTTCGCACGTGTTCGACGCACACCTCACCGTCAGGACGGAACGCCTGGTCCTGCGCCCGTTCGGCCCCGAGGACGCCGGCCGCGTCCGCGTGATCGTGGAGTCCGGGTCGATCTTCCTGCCGCCCGGCGCGCCCACGCACGTCGCCGGGATCGCCCCGTGGCTCACCACGGGCGTGCACGAGCTGTGGCGCTCGGGCACCGGACTCCACCTGGCCATGACCGACTCCGCCGGGCTGGTCGTGGGCGCGATCAGCCTGTTCAAGACCTCGTGGAGCGCCGGCACCACCGAGGTCGGCTACGGCGTGCACCCGCTCTACCGAGGCCGCGGCCTCGCGACCGAGGCGGTCACCGGGCTGGCCGGGCACGTCTTCGCGCACACCGACCTGCGGCGCATCGACCTCACCGCCAACCTCGACAACACCGCCTCGCTCAGGGTCGCCGAGAAAGCCGGCTTCACCAGGGAGGGCGTGCTGCGGGCTGCGGTCCTGGAGGACGACGGGCCGCACGACCTGGCGGTGTTCGGGCTGCTGCGCGGCGACAGCCGTACGCCCAAGGAGGTCTTCCCGCACCGCGAGCTGCTCACGGAGCGGCTGCGCCTGCGGCGGCCGGCGGAGTGGGACCTGCCCGACCTGACGGCGACCGGGGCCGACGAGCGGACGCAGGAGTTCACGACCGTTCCGCGCGGCTACACCGAGGCGCACGCGCGCGGCTTCCTGCGCCACGTCGAGCAGGCGCGCGCCGACGGCGACGGCGTCGCCTGGACGGTCGAGGAGCGCGACGGCGGGCGCTACGTCGGCAGCGTCGACCTCAAGGGCACCGACTGGCGGATGCGCACCACGGAGGTCGGCTACATGACCGCGCCTTGGGCGCGCGGGCAGGGCTACATCGGGGAGGCGGTGCTCGCGGTCGCCCGCTGGATCTTCGCCGAGCACGGCTTCCAGCGGCTCCAGCTCCGCGCCGCGCGGTCCAACACCAGCTCGCAGCGGGTGGCGGAGAAGGCCGGGTTCGTCCGCGAGGGCGTCGCGCGCAACGGCGGCCACGGCGAGGACCTCGTCGTGTACAGCCTTATCCCTTCCGACATCCCTTCCGAGCACATGGGAAAGACGTCACTCTGAAGGGGTGACAGTCACGGTGATCGGCTGGGACGGCTCAGGACTCCCGGCCACGGCGGCCGAGCGGCTGCGGGCCGCCGCCCTCGTGGTGGGCCCCGACGCCCTGCTCGGCGAGCTCGGGATCGACGCGCCGACCGCCTCCTCCGACGTGCTGCTCCAGGCCCTTGAGGATCACCTCGAACAGGGCGAGGGACCGGCCGTCGTGCTGGCGGAGGGCGACCCGGGGCTGTTCGGCGCCGTCGCCGCGCTGCGCGCCCGCGGCATCAAACCCGAGGTGCTGCCCGCCACCGCGGTGATCACCCGCGCCTTCGCCTGCGCCGGGCTCAACTGGGAGGACGCGCTCGTGCTCGCCCCCGCCGGCGCCTACCAGCTCTCCCGCGTCGTCAACGCCTGCCGCGCCCACCCCAAGGTCGCCGTGCTGTGCGCCGACGGCGTCGGCCCCGCCGAACTCGCCCGCGAACTGGCGCCCACCACCCCGCGCGCCCTCATCGTCTGCGAGGACCTCGGCGGACCCGGCCAGCGCGTCACCCACAGCCGCATGGGCGAGGCCACCACCCGGCCGTGGAAGGACCCCGACGTCGTGCTCGTCCTGGACCCGTTGCACCGGCCCAAGGAACCGGGCTGGGTGGCGGGCGCGCAACCGGGGCCGGCGGAGTGGGCGCTGCCGTTCGAGACCGGGATCGCGCCGGAGGTGCGCGCGTTCGTCCTGGCCAAGCTCGGCCCCCGCCTCGGCGACCTGATCTGGGACGTCGGCGCCGGAGCGGGCGAGATCGCCGTCGAGTGCGCCAGGCTCGGCGCGGCCGTCGTCGCCGTCGAGCGCGAGGAGGAGGCCTGCGCCCGGCTGCGCGCCAACGTCATCGAGCACGGCGTCAAGGTCGCCCTGACGCGCGGCCAGGCCCCGCCCGCCCTCGAACCCCTGCCCGACCCCGACGCCGTCTTCGTCGGCGGCGGCGGAACCGACGTGATCGTCGCCTGCGCCGCCCGCGGCCCCCGCACGCTGGTGTGCGCGCTCAAGGCCGTCGAGCACGTGCCGGCCGTACTCGACCTGCTGCGCGAGCAGGGCTACCAGGCCGAGGGCACCCAGATCCAGGCGTCCAGGCTGATCGCCCACGCGGACGGCTCGCACGGCCTGCACGCCGCCGATCCCGTCTTCGTGGTGCACGCACGGGTTCTCTGAACCGTCGCCGATCGGTTATCCTCGCGTGTCTTGTCTACGCACCGGAGAACCCCTACACATGAAGCCGCCGCTGCTGCTCATCGGGCAGGGCTCGAACGATGACGGCGATTCTGCAGAGTTCGGCAGATTCGTCCATCGGCTCCGATGCCGCCTCGACGAGCAGGCCGCCGACGTATCCGGCGGCTACCTCGAACGCGCGACCCCCCGGTTGAGCGACTCCGTCGCCTCCCTGGTGGCACGCGGCCATCACCGCCTGGTGGCGCTGCCCCTGAGCCTCACCCGCGTCAGCGACGACTTCCCCGCCGCCATGGCCCTGGAGCAGGAGAGGCACCCCACGCTCATGTACGACTACGGCCGCCCCCTCGGCCCCGACCCCCGCGTGCTCGCCGTCCTGGCCGAGCGGCTCAAGGACGCCGCCGCCGACATCGTGGAGCCCGCCGCGGAACGCCCGCGCCTGCGCGTGGTCGACTCCACCATGGTGCTGGAGGAGGCCCCGAGGATCGAGCCGGGCGAGACCGCCGTCGTGCTGGTCGGCGAGGGTTCCACCGACCCGGTCGCCAACGCCGAGGTCCACCGGGTCTCGCGGCTGTTCTGGGAGACGCACGCCTACGACTTCATGACCGTCGAGACCGCCTTCGTCTCCGTCACCCCGCCCGGCGTGCCCGGCGGGCTGGAGCGCTGCCGCAGGCTCGGCGCCAAGCGCGTCATCGTCGTGCCCTATCTGCTGTTCGCCGGCGGCATGCTGGAGAAGGTCTGGGCCCAGGCGCTCGCCTACGGCGCGGGACACCCCGACCTCGACATCCGCTGCGCCGAGGTGATCGGCGACTGCGAGACCCTCGCCGACATCGTCATCGACCGCTACGAGGAAGCGCTCCAGCTCGTCCACTAGCTAGGGTGGCGGGCGTGCTGGAAGAGACGATCGCCGCGATCCGCCCCGCCGACGCCCGCGCGCTGGCCGACGCCCGCGCCCACCAGGACCGCCTCACCAAGCCGCCCGGCGCGCTCGGCGCGCTGGAGGAGGTCGCGGTACGCCTGGCCGGCGCGGCCGGAACCTCGCCGCCCCCGATGCCGGCGCCCGCGGCCCTGGCCATCTTCGCCGCCGACCACGGGGTGCACGCCCAGGGCGTGAGCCCGTGGCCGCAGGAGGTCACGCAGCAGATGGTGGCCAACTTCCTGGCCGGGGGAGCGGTGGCCAACGCCTTCGCCGCCCAGGCCGGCGCGTCCGTGACCGTCGTCGACGTGGGCGTGGCCGCCGACCTCGCGCCCGCCCCCCGCCTCATGATCAGGAAGGTGGGGTACGGCACCGCCGACCTCTCCCAGGGACCGGCGATGACGCGGGCGCAGGCCGTACAGGCGCTCGAAGCGGGCATCGCCGTGGCCCGCGCGCTCATCGCGGACGGCGCCCGCTGCCTGATCACCGGCGACATGGGCATCGCCAACACGACCGCCTCCGCCGCCCTCGTCGCCGCCTTCACCGGCGCCGACGCGGCCGAGGTCACCGGCAGGGGCACCGGCGTCGACGACGACACCCACGCGCTCAAGATCTCGGTGGTCCGCCGGGCGCTGGAGGTCAACTCCGCGCTGCTCGACACCCCGTTGTCCACCCTCGCCGCGCTCGGCGGCTTCGAGCACGCGGCGATCGCCGGGTTCGTGCTGGGCGGGGCCGCCGCGCGGGTGCCGGTGATCCTCGACGGCGTGATCGCGGGCGCCGCCGCGCTGGCCGCCCACGCGATGTCGCCCGCGGCCGTGGACCACTGCGTGGCCGGCCACCGCTCGGCCGAACCCGGCCACGCGAGCGCCCTCACCCACCTCGGCCTGCGGCCCCTGGTCGATCTGGAGCTGCGGCTTGGGGAGGGGACGGGCGGGCTGCTGGCGCATCCGCTGGTGTGCGCGGCGGTCCGCGTCATGCACGAGGTCGCCACCTTCGACGCGGCGGGTGTGACGGAGAAGCCCCAGTGACGAGGGTGTGATGATGGGAGGGTGACTCGTTACGGTGCGATGTACGGACCCGACATCACCTTCCTGGGCGTCGAGCGGTGCGACGTGCTCGATCCGGCCACGTACGCGGGCGCGGACGTGGTCATCGTCGGCGCCCCCTTCGACGGCGGCACCTCGAACCGGCCGGGGGCCAGATTCGGCCCGATGGCGCTGCGCCAGGCGTGCTACCTGCCGCACGACGGCTCGCGGCCGAGCCTGGCGCTCCGGGTAGACGCGCTGAAGGACCTGCGGGTGCTGGACGCGGGGGACATCGAGATGTACTCGGGAGACGTGGAGACCTCGCTGGCCAACATCGAGGACGCCGTCCACCGGATCGCCGCCTCAGGCGCCGTCCCGCTGATCCTGGGCGGTGACCACACCGTGGCGCTGCCCGACGCCAAGGGCACCGCGCGGGCCTTCGAGCCCGGCCGCACCTCGATGATCCACTTCGACGCGCACGCGGACACGGGCGACATCGAGTTCGGGCACCTGCACGGGCACGGGACGCCGATGCGCAGGCTGATCGAGTCCGGGGCGATCAGGGGCGACCGCTTTCTCCAGATCGGGCTGCGCGGCTACTGGCCGGGTCCCGAGACGCTCGACTGGATGGCCGAGCAGAACATGCGCTCCTACGAGATGACCGAGATCGTCGCGCGTGGCCTGGAGGAGTGCCTGACGGAGGCGTTCACGATCGCGCTGGACGAGTGCGACCAGATCTTCCTCTCCGTCGACATCGACGTCTGCGACCCCGGCCACGCCCCCGGCACCGGCACCCCCGAGCCTGGCGGGCTGTCGGCCAGGCAGCTTCTCGACGCCGTCCGCCGCATCTGCTACGAACTGCCCGTGGCGGGCATGGAGGTGGTGGAGGTGGCGCCGCCGTACGATCACGCGGACATCACCGCCTTCCTCGGCAACCGCGTTATCCTGGAGGCTCTGTCAGCGATGGCCAGACGCCGCAAGGACGATGAGGGCGGGCCGCGCTGGGATCCCCGGCAGCCTCTACTTGACGGCCGCTAGTTCCACTTTCCCAATCTTCCGTTAGGTTTACCTCCTAACACACCAACCTTCGCGAACGGGAGATTCGCCCCATGGGCCCCTACCTCCTCGGCCTGCGGCTTTCCGGCCGCCGGGTCCTCGTCGTCGGTGGCGGCCGGGTCGCCCAGCGACGGGTTCCCGCGCTGCTGGAGGCCGGTGCGGTGGTCACGGTGGTGTCGACCTCGGTCACCCCGGCGCTCGACGACCTGATCGCCGCCGGCCGGATCACCTGGCACGCCCGGCCGTACCAAGTCGGCGACTGCGACGGCGCGTGGCTCGTGCAGGCGTGCACGAGCGACCACGCGGCCAACGCGGCCGTGGCCGCGGAGGCCGAGGCCAAGCGGATCTGGTGCGTGCGCGCCGACGACAAGGACGCCTCGGCCGCCTGGACGCCCGCCTCCGGCAAGGTCGACGAGATCAGCGTCGCGATCACGGCGGGCGGCGATCCGCGCAGGGCCGCCGGAATCCGCGACGCCGTGGTCGACGCGCTGCGCGACGGCACCGTTGACGCCCGCCGCAACCGCGCCAAACCCGTGGGCGTCGCCCTCGTCGGCGGCGGTCCCGGCGATCCCGGCCTGATCACCGTGCGCGGGCGGCAACTGCTCGCCCAGGCCGACGTGGTGGTCGCCGACCGGCTCGCGCCCCGGGCGCTGCTCGACGAACTCGCTCCCGACGTCGAGCTGATCGACGCCGCCAAGGTGCCCTACGGGCGTTCGCTGGCCCAGGAGGCCATCAACGAGGTGCTGATCGACCGCGCCAGACAGGGCAGGTTCGTGGTCCGGCTGAAGGGCGGCGACCCGTTCGTCTTCGGGCGCGGCGGCGAGGAGATGCTCGCCTGCGCCCACGCGGGCATCCCGGTGCTGGTCGTGCCGGGCATCACCAGCCCGGTCGCGGTTCCCGCCGCCGCCGGGGTCCCGGTCACGCACCGGGGGGTCAGCCAGGAGTTCCACGTGATCTCGGTGCACGTCGAGCCCGACGATCCGCGCTCCACGGTCGACTGGCCGGGAATGGCACGCTCCGAGGGCACGCTCGTGCTGATGATGGCGGTCGAACGGCTGGCCAAGGTGGCCGAGACCTTGCAACGGGACGGACGTTCGCCGGAAACTCCCGTAATGGTGGTACAGGACGGTACTCTTCCCACGCAGCGGGCGGTCACCGCCACGCTAGCCACCGTGGCCGACCGCGTCTCAGCGGCCGGGATACGGCCCCCGGCGATCGTCATCGTCGGCGACGTCGTGAAGGTCGGCCAGGAGGTCGAGATGGTTCGATCGGAGCGGGTTCCGTGAACGCCATGGGTGACGGGCACCAGGAGTCCGCGGGGGAGCGGACGCTGTTCATGCCTCCCATCAGACAACCTGCCGGGGTACGGCCTGCCGCCCCCGAGCCCGAGCAGCCGCCTGCCGAGGATGGCGTGGCTGAGAACGCCGCGCCTGAGGAGGCCCCGATCGAGGGCGATGCGGCTGAGGGTTCGGCGGCTGGGGATTCGGCGGCCGAGGACGCCGTGGGCGAGGACGCGGGTGACGCCGCGGAGCCTGCTGACGAGGCTGAGGCGCCGGTGGAGGATCTCGCCGACGACCCCGCCGCTGCCGAGGACGAGGCCGGAGCCGGTGACGAGGCGGGTGACGCGGCGGAGTCGGTCCAGGACGAGACCGGCGACGGTCACGACGGCGCCGGGGAACCGGCTGAGGAGGCGGCGGGAGCCGTAGCCGAGGAGGGCGCGGGAGCCGTACAAGAAGGGGCTGGGCAGGACGACGCGTCCGGTGCGGCCGTGCGGGAGGAGGAGCTGCCCAAGGAGGCGGCTCAGCGGCTCGGCGTCGCGCTTGACGCGCTTCGGGTCAGCGTGGCGGACCTGCGGTTCGGGCTGGACCTGCCCGGCGCGGAGGAGGCGCGGCAGGCGCGTGACGACCTGCTGGCGCAGTTGCGTGACTACGTGCTGCCCAGGGTGCGGACCAGCACCGCTCCGGCGCTGATCGTGGTGGCCGGGTCCACGGGTGCGGGGAAGTCCACGCTGGTCAACAGCCTGGCGGAGAAGAACGTCAGCCGCACCGGCGTGCGCCGTCCCACCACCGGGACCCCGGTGCTGGCCTGCCATCCTGACGACCTGCCGTGGTTCGGCTCGGGCGAGCTGCTCGGGGGGCTGACGCGGATCGAGAAGCCGACCCCGGAGACCGGGCTCGACAGCCTCGTCGTGGTCACCACCGAGAAGCTGCCCCAGGGCGTGGCGCTGCTCGACACCCCCGACATCGACTCCGTCGTCGAGGAGCACCACGACGTCGCCCACCGCATGCTCGACGCCGCCGACCTGTGGATCTTCGTCACCACCGCCGCCCGCTACGCCGACGCGCCCGCGTGGAAGCTGCTGCGGCTGGCCAAGGAGCGCGGCGCCCGGCTCGGGATCGTGCTCTCGCGGGTGCAGCCGAGGGCGCGCGACGTGGTGCTCAAGCACTTCGTGCGCATGCTCACCGAGTACGGCCTGGGCGAGGCCGACCGGTTCGTGGTCAACGAGGCCACGGTCACCGACGGCAGGCTGCCCGACAGCGAGGTCACCGACCTGCGGCTCTGGCTGGCCGAACTCTCCGTGGACGAGGAGCGCAGGGCGCTGGCCGTACGCGAGACGCTTGACGGAGTGCTCGACAGCTTCCGTACCCGCGTGCCCGAACTGGCCAGGCAGCTTGAGGAGCAGGTCGCCTTCCGCAACGAGCTGCGTACCGATATCGAGGCCGCCTACATGGGCGCGCTGTCCGACATCGACCGGGCCACCAAGAACGGTTCGCTGGTCAACGGCGAGGTGCTGGCGCGCTGGCAGGACTTCACCGGCTCCGGCGAGCTGACCCGCGCGCTCCAGGTGCGCAGGCGCGGCAAGGCGGCCAAGCAGACGCCCGAGCGCATCCAGGCCTTCCGCACCGCGATCCGCACCGGCCTGGAGTCGCTCATCGCGGCGGCGGCCAACCGGGCCGCCGAGGAGGTCGTGGCCCGCTGGCGGCACCGCGCGGAGCTGGGCGGGCTGCTCGGCACCGGGCTCGAGCGCCCCTCCGACGAGCTCGCGCGCCGCGCCAACCGGGCCATCGCCGCCTGGCAGGAGCACGTGACCGAGCTGGTCAGGACCGAAGGCGTGGCCAAGCGGTCGATCTCCAAGATCGTCTCATTCGACGCCGACTCGCTGGCGTTGATCTTCATGGTGGCGATGTTCAGCGGCGGCACTGTCGAGGGAGTGCCGCACAAGCTGGTCAACGCCCTGCTCGGCGCCGAGTCGCTGCGCGGCATCGGCGCGAAGGCGCTCAGCGACCTGCGGGCCAGGATCGGTGTGCTGTTCGACGAGGAATCCATGCGTTACGTGCAGGCGCTCGACGCGGCCGGGATACCGGACGAGTCGGCCGCGACGAGGCTCTACCAGGCGACGTACAACCTCGAGGTCGCTCGATGACGGCTGTCACCACCGGAAGGCCGGGGCTCGGCCCCCGGCTCAACGCGCTTTCCAAGATCGTGGAGCTGGGCCCCGGCCGGCTCGACGAGAAGCTGCTGACCGACGCGGGCGCCCTGCTGCTGCGCGCGGGCGACCGGCTCAAGCTCTCCTCCGAGCACACCGTGGTCGCGCTGGCCGGAGGCACGGGCAGCGGCAAGTCGACGCTGTTCAACGCGGTGTCCGGGCTCGAACTGTCGCCCACGGGCGTCAGGCGGCCGACGACGGCGCGTACCCATGCCTGCGTGTGGGGGCTCGACGGCGCGGCGCCGCTCCTCGACTGGCTGCAGGTGCAGTGGCGGCACCGCTTCGCCCGCGCCAGCGCGCTCGACAAGGGCGAGAGCCGGCTCCACGGGCTGATCCTGCTCGACCTGCCCGACCACGACTCGATCAGGGCGCTCACCGACAACGAGGCCGACCGGCTGATCGGGCTGGCCGACCTGGTGGTGTGGGTGCTGGACCCGCAGAAGTACGCCGACGCCTCCACCCACCGCCGCTACGTCACCGACCTGGCCGGGCACGACGCGGTGACGGTGTTCGCGCTGAACCAGTCCGACCGGCTCTCCCACGAGGAACTGGCCGAACTGGTCATCGACCTCAACGACCTGCTCAAGCGCGAGGGCGTGGCGCAGCCGACGGTCGTGCCCACCTCGGCCGTGACGGGGCGCGGCATCGACAGCCTGAAGAGCGTGATCGCCGACGCCGTCTCGCGGCGGCGGGCCGCCATCCAGCGCCTCGACGCCGACCTTGACCGGCTGACCAGGCGGCTGGCCGACTCGTCCCCCGTGGGCGAGGCCCCGGCGGCCGTCGACGCGGCGCGCAGGGTCGGGCTCACGGACGCGCTCTGCGACGCCGTGGGCGTGCCCGCGCTGGGCGAGGCCATGGAGAACATCTACGCCGAGCGGTCCGGGCGGTGGGTCGGCTGGCCGTACCCGCGATGGTTCGCGAAGTTCCGGCCGGATCCGCTGAAGAGCCTCAAGCTGGACGAGGCGGAGGTCGTCACCGGGCGGATCTCCGCGCAGCCCGCCGAGGTGGTCAACGCCGTGCAGGCGCTGGCCGACGGGCTGTCCGGCGCGATGACCGGCGTCTGGCGGACGGGACTGCACCAGGCGGCGCGTTCGCGCTCCGCGCAGTTGCCGCAGGCGCTCACCGAGGAACTGGCCGAGGTCGCGCCGGAGCTCGACCGGGTGCCGGGGTGGTGGCGGGCGCTGAAGGTCTGGCAGTACGCGCTGGTGGCCGCCTTCTTCCTCGGCCTGGTGTGGCTGGGGGTCGGGCTCACCGCCGGAGACCGGCTGCCCGACGTGCTGGCGGTGCTCGGCGACACGGCGGCGCTGCCCTGGGTCGGGGTGATGATGGCCTCGGTGCTCGGGCTGGGCGCGTTGTCGGCGGTCGCCTCGCGGAACTTCGTCGTCCTGGGCGCCTCGCGGGAACGTGAGCGGCTGGAGCGGGAGATGCGCCGACGTGTGGGCGCGGTGGCGGAGAGCATGGTCGTGGAGCCGGTGGAGCGGGAGCTGACCAGGCACAACGAGTTCGCGACCGCGATGCGGGGCCTCACGGCCTGACCCTGTCCACAGGGGCCCGGCCGTCCCCAGAACCGCGTTCGGGCGGTTGGGCCGGGTGCCGTTCGCGAGAACGTGGCCTCCGTCCGCGGGCAGCCCGCCCGCCGCATGGGAGGCCGATCGATGAACGACATCTACATCACGCTCACCGGCAACGTCGCATCCGAGCCGCGCCAGTACACCTTCGAGGACGGGGTCCGGGTGACCTCGCTGCGGGTGCTGACCAGTCACCGCTATTTCGACAAGAAGACCGGGCAGTGGGCTGACGGGGAGAAGGTCTGCTTCGCCGTACGCTGCTGGCGCACGCTGGCCGACAACGTGGCCCAGTCGATCCGGGTCGGGCATCCGGTCGTGGTGTCGGGGAAGTTGCGGATCAGGGAGTTCGGGGCGGAGGACGACCGGCGGTTCATGGCCGAGGTCGAGGCCTCTTCCGTCGGGCATGACCTGCGGTGGGGGACGGGCCAGTTCACCAAGCCCGAGCGCGGGACCTCGATCGTGAGCAGGGAGCGGCGCGATCGGCTCGACGAGGACACCCAGGACTGGGCCATGGGTAGGGGGCGTGCTCGGCCTGTCGGGGAGCTTGTTCCCCGGGCGGGGGAGTTCGTTCCCCGGGCGGCTGGGGAGCTTGACTCCGGGTTCGGGGCGCTCGATTCGGGGTTCGGGGCGCTGGAGCCGGGTGAGCGGGCTCTGGCGGGCGGCGATCCCTTCCGTGCTGCGCTTCCGGCGGCGGGTGGGGATGGCCGCGTGGCGCAGGTTGAACCTGGGGCCGGAGGTGCGGTCCTGATGCCGGGGAAGGATGGGGCGGTTCAGGAGCCCGGGCAGGGCGACGCCGTTCAGGATGCCACCGATGCGGCCGGTGGTGCGGCCGGGATCGGCGGTGCCGCCGGGGCGGACCGGGAGGCGGGAGGCAGGGGCGCTGCTGAGGCGGATGCCGGGCCGGGCCGGGCGCCGGGGAAGGGCGGAGCGGCGGCTGAGGGGCGTGGGCGGCGGCGGGGTCGGCGTGAGGAGCCTCAGGCCACGCTGGACGACGCCGACGCGCTGGTGAGGGTGCTCGGGGCAGCAGGCGATGACCCAGGCGATCCCGCCGTGGAGCGGGCGGCCGCCTAAGCGCAGGCGGGCGGAGGAGGAGGGGGCACCGGCCGTTACGTGTCGGTGTCCCCGAGCCTGGCTGGCTCGGACACCTCGCGGATCAGCCGATGGTGTTGCCCGTGTCAGATGTTGAGAGCATCTGTCAGGTCCAGGTCACGCCCCGCACCATGGCTGCTCCTTTCCCGCACGGCCCGCTCGCGGAGTGAGCGGCATCCCATTCGGTGACCGCATGACACATGAGGCCACCGAGCCAAAGGTAGCGGTTCCCATCGCGCAACGCACACTCCGCAACTATTGTGTTACACATCGTTAGTCTGAGAGGAGACGGGATGGCGGCG
This sequence comes from Nonomuraea sp. NPDC050790, assembly GCF_044456745.1. Taxonomy (NCBI): domain Bacteria; kingdom Bacillati; phylum Actinomycetota; class Actinomycetes; order Streptosporangiales; family Streptosporangiaceae; genus Nonomuraea; species Nonomuraea sp. NPDC050790. The sequence continues at coordinate 523,160 of NZ_JBITGF010000007.1, forward strand.
ACCAGTCACACCTCGGTCAAGTCTCGCGACGGTGTGTCAACACTGGCCGGCCGCTGGCCGCTGCTGGGGCAGCGCCGCGCCCTCGTGGTCTATCTCATAGGGATCGTAATCCTGGATGTCGCGGCCATCGCGGTCTTTGCGACATCTGCCGATTTCAGCTGGCAGGACCTGCTGACGTTCGGCGCGTTGATGGCCTGTGGGGCGGTCTGCATCGAGGCGACCAGGCGGCTCGGCATGCCGGCCGGCGTCTCGCGCGACCTGTTGTCCGCGTGGTGGCTGCCGGTGGCGCTGCTGCTGCCGCCGGTCTACGCCCTGTTCGCGCCGATCCTGTTGCAGGTGTTGCTCCAGTTGCGGGTACGCGCGACGGTTCTTTACCGCCGCGTGTTCAGCTCGGCCGCCATCGGCCTGGCCGGGTGCACCGCCTCGGTGGTCTTCCACCACCTGGTCCCCGACCCGGCCGTCCTGTCCAGGGGCGGTGGAACCCCGATCCTTTACGCGGTGGCATGCGCCACCCTGTTCGCCCTGCTCAACACCGCGCTGATCGCGCTGGCCGCCCACACCGCCGACCCCGACACCCGGTGGCGCGACGTGCTGTGGGACCGGGAGAGCGTCCTGCTGGACGTGGTGGAGTTGTGCCTGGGCGTCACGGTGGCCATCGCCTGCGGCCTGAACCTGGCCCTGCTGGTCCTGGCGCTGCCGCCGGTCGTCCTGTTGCAGCGCAGCCTTCTGCACGCCCAGTTGCAGGCGGCGGCCCGTACCGACCCGAAGACCGGGCTCCTGAACGCCGCGGCCTGGCAGCGGGAGGCCGACACCGAGATCGTCCGCGCCCGCCGTACCGGGGAGACGCTGGCCCTGCTGATCATCGACATCGACCACTTCAAGCGCGTCAACGACACCCACGGCCACCTGGTGGGCGACCAGGTCCTGGTGGGCGTGGCCGCCACGCTGCGCGGCCAGTTGCGCGACTACGACGTGGTCGGCCGGTTCGGCGGCGAGGAGTTCGTGGTCCTGCTCCCACGAGCCGACATCACAGAGGCCCGCAGGGTCGCCGAACGCCTGCGCCACCGCATCGGCCGCATGGCCATCCCCGCCGACGACGCCATGATCACCATCACGATCTCGGCCGGGGTGGCCATCATGAGCATCCACGGTGACGACCTGATCGAACTGCTGGCAGCGGCGGACCTGGCGCTGTACCGCGCAAAGGAACTGGGCCGCGACCGCATCTGCATCCCCGCCGTCCAACCCCCGCCCCCACCCCCCGACCCACCCCTCCCCACCCCCTAACCCACCCCTTCTTCCCTGACCCGCGTCCTGACCTCACCCCACCCCCTAACCCACCCCTTCCTCGCCCCTGACCTCACCCCGCCCCTCGCCGTGCCCCGATCTCCCTGCCTCCCTGCGGTCTCACCCCCTGAGCTTCCGCCTCACGTCCTTCCGCCTCACCTCGTCTGCCTCGCCCGACCCGGCTCACCCCGACACGGTCACCCAAAACCGCACGGTCGCCACAGGGGTGTCGCCGTGCGGGTGTGGCGTGGGGTGCGCGGGTGGCGTGGGTGGCGCGGGATTTTGGGGACGTGGGATTTTGGGGGCGTGGGTGGCGTGGGGTTTTGGGGGGCGAGCGTGGCGTGGATGTGGCGGTGGGGCGTGCTGGGCAGGTGAGCAGGGCGTGGGTGCGCTGGCGTGGCCGTGGTGTGGGTGAGGCGAGAGTGGAGGGGTGTGGTGGGGCCAGGGCGGTGAGGGTGGGGCCAGGGCGGTGAGGGTGGGGCCAGGGCGGTGAGGGTGGGGTGGGGTATATCGCGGGGGTTATGGGCAGGTGAGATGGGACGGATGGGGGGCGTGCGCGGATAGTACTAGCACGTCATGTAGCACACCCCGGAGGTCCCATTGCGCGCCATCGGCGCCTTAGCCGCCCTTCTGCTGGCCGGATCCCTACTTCTCCATCCCCTTCCTGCCGGCGCCGCCGAGCCCGGCTCGGCGACGGTGGTTCCGGTGCAGGTCACCGGGGATCCCGCCAAGCGGTTCAATCTGGTGCTTCTCGGTGACGGGTATACCGAGAGCGAACAGGCCGCCTTCAAGACCGACGTGGACCGGCATCTCAACGTGATGTGGTCCATCGAGCCGTTCAAGAGCTACCGGAACTACGTCAACGTCTACCGGGTGGACATCGTCTCGGCCGACTCGGGGATCAGTTGCGATCCCGATCTCAGCTCGCCCCGGAAGGACACGCCGCTGAGCATGGGGTTCTGGGGGCAGTGCAATCCGCAGAGCGTTCAGCGGCTGATCACGATGAACAACTCCGCCGCCAATCGGTACGCCAACATGGTGACCGGCACCACGCCTGGTAACCGGCAGATCCTGGCGCTGGGCAACAGCAAGACGTACGGCGGCGCCGGCGGCTCCTACGCCACCGCCTCCGGCAGCAACGCCATGTCCGCCCTGATCAGCCCGCACGAGCTGGGCCATTCCCTCGGCGGGCTCCAGGACGAGTACGACTACTACCAGCGCGGCGTCCCCGGCGGCGCCTACACGGGGCCGGAGCCGTCCAGTGCGCACCACACGTTGCTGACCGAGCAGCAGATGCTGGACCAGAAGCGCAAGTGGTGGCGCTGGCTAGGTGAGGAGAGCGAGTCGGGCGGGCCGATCGCGCGGTTCGAGGGCGGGCTCTACGCCTCCACGGGGGTGTGGCGGCCCTCTCGGCACTCGATGATGAAGTCGCTCGGCTACTACTTCGACCAGGTCAGCCGCGAGGTGATGGTGCAGCGCATCACCGCGAAGACCGACGTGATCCAGGGCTCGACGCCGGTGAACGCGCCGGTGGGCGCCGACCGGGTGCTGTGGGTGGAGCCGATGCGGCCGCTGGGCCACGCGTTGAAGGTGGCCTGGAGTGTGGACGGCGCCGCCGTACCCTCGACCGAGGATGCTCTTGACCTGCGCGGTCTGAAGCTCACGCCGGGCACGCACACGGTGACGGCGACGGTCACGGACGGGACGGAGTTCGTGCGGGACCCGGCGGTACGGGCGGCGCTCACGCGCAGCAGGACGTGGACGGTCGACACCGCGCTGACCACGCCGCCCGACGGGGCGGCGCCCGGGATCGTCTCGTCCAGCCCCACGACCAGGGCGGCCGGGCGCGAGGACGTCGTGTACGTGGAGACGACGCGTCCGGCACAGCAGCTCGTGCCGGTGACGTGGCGGCTGGACGGCAAGGTGGTGGGCGACTCGGGCACCGACTTCGCGCTCAGGGACCTGAGCCCCGGGGTTCACACGCTCACCGCGACCGCCGGGCCTGACACGGTGACCTGGACGGTGGACGGCACGCCGCCGACGACCGCCTACGAGCTGTCGGAGCCGCTGGTGCGGGACGGCGATCTGTACCTGTACAACGGGCCGTTCACGATGCGGCTGACCGGGCGCGACGACAAGGACGGCTACGTCGTCTCCGAGTCGCGCGTGGACGGCGACGGCTGGTTCAACTACTTCGGCTGGCCGACCTCGGCCGACCTGCCGTGGACGTTCAGCGAGAGCGGCACCGTCATCGACCATCTGGTCTACGGCAAGCTGCCCCGCGGCCGCCACACGATCGAGTACCGCTCCATCGACGCCGCCGGAAACCACGGACGTGCCGGGAGCTTCCGGGTGGCCACGATGGCGCCGCCGCCCGCCTGCGACCGCACGGTCACGGGCACGCACCGCGGCGCGCTGGTGGTCACCTCGGGCGTCACCTGCCTGGAAGGCGCAAAGGTGTCCGGTCCTGTGTCGGTACGGCCCGGCGCCTCCCTGGTCATGCGCGGCGGCAGCATTTCGGGCGTGCTGAGCGCGTCCAAGGCGGATCAGGTGCACCTGCTGAAGGCACGGGTGAGCGGTGCGGCGGAGGTCAGGGGCACCACGGAGGCTCTGGTCGTCGCCGGGACCGAGGTGCGCGGAGCGCTGGCCCTGACCGGGAACCAGGCGCCGACGCTGGCGGGGAGCACGGTTCGTGGGGCGCTGGTCTGCTCGGGCAACAGCGCCGCCCCGGCCAACCTGGGCGCGGCGAACCGGATCACCGGGGCCGCCACCGGCCAGTGCGCGCACGCGGGCCGTCCCGACCCGGCCGCCGCGCTCTCGGGGGCGATGGCCAAGGCGGCGGCGGTGCCGTACGAGGCGGTGGGGAACTCCACGGTGCCGCAGCACGGCGAGGACGGCCACCGGCACTGACAGGAGGCCCGGAAAAGCACGACAAGGGGGCGGGCGCTCCCCTCCCGCGCCCGCCCCCCACGAACCCCGGCGGCTATTCGAGATTGCCGAGCCGCAGCGGCTCGCCGACCTCGTGCATGTGCTGGAGCGCCTCGCGGTGCGACTGGATCAGGCTCGTCTCGTAGTAGGGCACGTCGATCTCGGCGCAGTGGGCGCGCACGATCGTCCGGGCGCGGGACAGGTGCGGGCTGGGCATGTTCGGGAACAGGTGGTGCTCGATCTGGTAGTTGAGCCCGCCCATCGCGACGTCGGTGACGACGCCGCCCCGCACGTTGCGGGTGGTCAGCACCTGGCGGCGCAGGTAGTCGAGCTTCTCGCCCTTCTTGAGCGTGGGCATGCCCTTGTGCCCGGGAGCGAAGACCGAGCCCATGTACAGGCCCCAGAGGCCCTGGTGGACGGCGAGGAAGACCAGCGCCTTCACCGGAGACAGGACCGCGAACAACGCCACCAGGTACCCGACCACGTGGACGGTCAGCAGGACGCCTTCGACGGCCTTGAACTTGAGCTTCGGGTTGGCCAGCGAGCGGAAGCCCGAAACGTGCAGGTTCAGGCCCTCCAGGAGGAGCAGCGGGTAGAACAGCAGCGCCTGGCGGGGGCCGATGATGCGGGCCAGGCCCTTGCTGGAGCGCGCCTGCTCCTTGGACCAGACGATGACGTCGGGCCGGACGTCCGGGTCGAGGTCCTCGTGGTTGGGGTTGGCGTGGTGGCGCGTGTGCTTCTCCATCCACCAGCCGTAGCCCATGCCGACGAGCAGGTTGCCGGTCACCCAGCCGGTCATCCTGGTGGGCTTCTCGGTGCGGAAGACCTGGCGGTGTGCGATGTCATGGGAGACGAGGGCCACCTGGGCGAACATGACGGCGAAGAACGCGGCCACGCCCACCTGCCACCATGAGTCGCCGAGCGCGAAGAAGGCGGCCAGGCCCCCGGCGTACATGGCGAGGATGAGGCCGATTCGCACCATGTAGTAGCCGGGGCGCCGGCGCATCAGGCCGGCGTCGGTCACGCGCTGGAGGAGCCGGGCGTAGTCGCTGCCGGTGGCCGGCCGCGCGATCGTCTCGGTGGTCATGCAGACGAGTCTGTTGAAGATCTCCCTCCGGGCTAAGCCCGTGGACACCCCGAACCGTAGGGGGGCTAGCCCTACCTTCTGACGTGAACCCTGCAGCGGGCCTGGTACTTGTCCTCGCCGCCGACGTGCTCGGCGACGACGTCGGTCGCGCTGCCGCACGGCTGCTCGACGCGCTCGTGGAAGATCGCGTCGTTGCCGCAGACGAGGCAGATCGAGGTGAGCTTCGTGACGCTCTCCGCCAGCGCCGTCAGCGACGGCATCGGCTCGAACGGCCGGCGGTCGAAGGTGACGTCGAGCCCGGCGACGACCACGACGGCGCCGCCCACCGCCAGCCGGTCGGCGACCTCGGCCAGGTCTGGGCCGAAGAACTGGGCCTCGTCGACCGCGACCAGCTCGGCGGCCGGATCGGCCATGGACACGATCTCGGCGGCGGTCGCGGCCGGGCGCGCGGGATGGCCGGCGCCGGCGTGGGAGGAGATCAGGCCCGCGCCTCTGCGCACGTCGAGCCGGTGGGTGAACACCTCGACCCGGCGGCCGGCGATCACGGCCCGCCGTACCCTCCGCAGGAGCTCTTCGCTCTTGCCCGCGAACATCGGCCCCGCGATGACCTCGACCCGTCCCTGGCGCACCCGCATACGTTAGCCGCAACCATGGCCAGGGCGGGGCGTCGCACGCCCTAAGCTAGAGAGCATGGCCGAGTACATCTACACGTTGCAGCGCGTACGCAAGGCGCATGGCGACAAGGTTGTCCTGAACGATGTCACGCTCTCGTTCCTGCCCGGCGCGAAGATCGGCGTGCTCGGCCCGAACGGCACCGGCAAGTCGACCCTGCTGCGCATGATGGCGGGCCTTGACCACCCCTCCAACGGCGACGCCAAGCTGATGCCCGGCTACACCGTGGGCATGCTCCAGCAGGAGCCGCCGCTCAACGAGGAGAAGACCGTCCTCGGCAACGTCGAGGAGGCGGTGGCCGAGACCAAGGCCATGCTCGACCGCTTCAACGAGATCGCCGAGCTGATGGCCACCGACTACAGCGACGCGCTGCTGGAGGAGATGGGCAAGCTGCAGGACGAGCTCGACCACCGCAACGCGTGGGAGCTCGACTCGCAGCTTGAGCAGGCGATGGACGCGCTGCGCTGCCCGCCGCCCGACGCCGACGTGACGACGCTGTCCGGTGGTGAGCGCCGCCGCGTGGCGCTGTGCAAGCTCCTGCTTGAGGCGCCCGATCTGCTGCTGCTCGACGAGCCCACCAACCACCTGGACGCCGAGAGCGTGCAGTGGCTGGAGGCGCACCTGGAGAAGTACGCGGGCACCGTCCTGGCCGTCACCCACGACCGCTACTTCCTCGACAACGTGGCGACCTGGATCCTGGAGCTCGACCGCGGCCGCTGCTACCCCTACGAGGGCAACTACTCCACGTACCTGGAGGCCAAGGCGCAGCGTCTGAAGGTCGAGGGGCAGAAGGACGTCAAGCGCAAGAAGCGCCTGGAGGACGAGCTGGAGTGGGTCCGCTCCAACCCGAAGGCCCGCCAGACCAAGAGCAAGGCGCGACTGCAGCGCTACGAGGAGATGGCCGCCGAGGCCGACAAGCACCGCAAGCTGGACTTCGAGGAGATCCAGATCCCGCCGGGCCCGCGTCTGGGCACGACGGTCATCCGCGCGGAGAAGCTGACCAAGGGCTTCGAGGACCGCGTGCTGATGGAGAACCTCTCCTTCGACCTGCCCCGCAACGGCATCGTCGGCATCATCGGACCCAACGGCGTCGGCAAGACCACGCTGTTCCGCATGATCACCGGCAGCGAGACGCCCGACGCCGGCGCGATCGTGGTCGGCGACACCGTCAAGATCTCCTACGCCGACCAGTCGCGTGGCGGGATCGACCCGAACAAGAACGTGTGGGAGGTCGTCTCCGACGGCCTCGACTTCATCAAGGTCGGGCAGGTGGAGGTGCCGTCGCGGGCGTACATCGCGGCGTTCGGCTTCAAGGGGCCCGACCAGCAGAAGAAGTCCGGGGTGCTGTCGGGCGGCGAGCGTAACCGCCTCAACCTGGCGCTCACCCTCAAGCAGGGCGGAAACGTCCTCCTGCTCGACGAGCCCACCAACGACCTCGACACCGAGACGCTGAGCTCGCTGGAGAACGCCCTGCTGGAGTTCCCGGGCTGCGCGGTCATCACCTCCCACGACCGGTGGTTCCTCGACCGGATCGCCACGCACATCCTGGCGTGGGAGGAGGGGTCGAACTGGTTCTGGTTCGAGGGCAACTTCGCGGACTACGAGAAGAACAAGATCGAGCGCCTCGGCGCCGACGCCGCCCGCCCCCACCGCGTCACCTATCGCAAGCTGCACCGGGACTGATCTTCTTCCGGCTTTGCCGGCGCGTCCCCTCGTCTCTCCGAGGGGGCGCGCCATTTTTGTCGGTCGCGTTGTCTGTGGGTGGGGTTCCATCCGTTACGGCAAGCCACCCCCACGCCACCCGCCGCCGCCGGCTCGCGCAGATCGGGGGGATCGCTTCTCACGTCGGACGTGGTGCCCGCCGCAACGGTCCCGCTTGCCCGGATAAGGGGATCTCCGGGGCCATGGCTAGAATCTTATTCTAGGATGGCGTAAAAGGCGGGAGAGGAGTCAGGCGTGGGGCTGGAAGAGGATCTTGACGGCTTTGACGTGACGTTCGATCACACGGCGGTGGCCGCTCCCCGGATCAGGGACCTGCTCCCGATCTACCAGGATCTTCTGGGCGGCAGGCACCTCGGGGGCGGAGGGGACCAGCGGGCGGCCGGCTATCGGACCCTGCAGCTCACCTACCTCGGTGGCAACAAGGTCGAGCTCATGGAGCCCCTGGCCGGATCGGACTTCTTCGACAGCTTCTTCGAGCTGACCCGCGGCCGGGGCGGCGTTCACCACCTCAACTTCCACGTCACCGACATGGACGCGGCCGTGGCCCGCCTGACCGGGAAGGGGTACCGGCTGCACGGGCTGAACGTCGGCGACCTGCGCTGGCGCGAGGTGTTCCTGCACCCGAAGGAGGCGCACGGCGTGCTGATCCAGCTCGCCCAGCCCGGCGGCGACCACGGCGGCAGCAAGGTGACCGTCGACGACGTGCTGGCCGGGCGCGGTTTCGACGGCAACGGCATCCCCAGCCCGTGACCATGCCCGGGGAGTCGATAGCGTGGAGGGGTGGTCAAGAGATCCCCGGCCAAGCGGCACATCTTCCCGAGGATGGTCAGGTTCGCCGACATCGACTCGCTCGGGCACGTCAACAACGTGCGGTTCTTCGACTATCTGGAGGACGCCCGGCTCGGGATGCTGCACATCGACCCGTACCGGGCCGGTGACGCGCCGTTCAAGGGGCTCGTCGTGGCCCGGCATGAGATCGACTACCGGCGGCCGCTGACGTTCCGGGCCGAGCCGGTCAGCGTGGAGACGTGGGTGACCGAGGTACGGCCGGTGCGGTTCACGCTGGAGTACGAGATCCGGGACGAGGAGCAGGTCTACGTGAGCGCCCGCTCGGTGCTCGTGGCGTACGACGTGGACCGGGCGGCCCCTCGGCGGCTGCTGGAGGACGAGCTCATCTATCTCAAGCGGTATCTCGCGGAGTAATACGGACTCGCGCAAACAGCCGTATGTCGTGAAATATCGGAGGTTGTGGGCGATAAGAGGCGTTGGGGGATGCTCGGACTCGGCGTCAACGCCCATACGAGCGTCACCCTCGGACTCTTCGGGCTGCCACTGGTCATGCCGGACATCCAGCGCGACTTCCAGGTGTCGCTACCCGTCGCCGCGGTGATCGGCAACGCTCCCGGGATCGGAATCCTGTTCGCGCTGGTCGCCTGGGGCGCGCTGGCCGACCGGCGCGGCGAACGGCTGGTGCTCGCCATAGGGGTTGGGCTGGCCTCGGTGTTCTTCGCCGCCGCCGCGTTCGCGCAGGCGCCGTGGGCGGTCGTCACGCTGCTCGCGCTCGCCGGCGCGGCCGGGTCGGCGGCCATGGTGGGCGGCGGGCGCATCGTGCTGCGGTGGTTCGACCCGCCCGAGCGCGGCGTCGCGATGGGGCTGCGGCAGGTCTCCTACACGCTCGGGATGGCGCTGGCGGGCTTCCTGCTGCCCGCCGTCTCCGGTGCGTACGGTCTGCCCGGTGTGCTGCTGGTCTGCTCGGGTTTCTGCCTCGTGGCCGCGATCCTGGCCGGGCTGTTGCTGGCCGAGCCGCCGCGCGGGCTGGCCGCGGGGAGCGCCCGGCAGGCGGCCTCGCCGTACCGGGGGAGTGAGCTGTGGCGGGTGCACGGCACGAGCGCGCTGCACGTCGTGCCGCAGATCGTGGTCAGCACGTACGGCGTCGCCTGCCTCGTGGGCGTCTACGGCTGGGACAAGGTGCACGCGGGGCAACTCTTCGGGGCGGCGGCCATCGGGGGAGCGGTGGTGCGGATCGCGGCCGGGCGCTGGTCGGACCGCACCGGGCTGCGGATGGGGCCGTTGCGAATCATCACGGTCACCACGGCGGCGGTGATGGCGCTGCTGGTCGTCGCGCAGGTGAGTTCGGGGGTTACGGCGCTGGCCTGGGCCGGGCCGGTGACGCTGGCGCTGGCGGCGGTGATCACCGTGGCCGGGAACGGGCTGGCCTACCTGGCGGCGGGGGAACTGGCGGGGCCCGGCTGGGCGGGGCGGGTGCTCGGCACGCACAACGGCATCCAGAACATCGTCGCGCTGGTGTCGGCGCCCCTGCTGGGCGTGCTGATCGCGCAGGCGGGGTTCTGGGCGGGGTTCAGCGCCGGGCTGGTGCTGTGCCTGGCCTCACTGCCGGTGATCCCGGTCGGCGGGGAGCGGGGCAGAAGGGCGTCGTGAGCGGGGCGGGAGGGCGTCATGAGCGGGGGCTCGTCATGACGCCCTGCCGGTCACGGACGGCGTAGCCAGGCGGCCGTGTCGGGCGGGAGCAGGCCGCCGTCCAGCGGCCCGGTCGACAGGATCACGCTCTCGTACGGCGGGAGCGGCACCGCTTCCAGGCCGCAGTTGAGCACGCAGGTCAGCGGGCCACGGGTAAAGAAAAGCGCACCTTCGGGGGAATCCAACCACTCCACGGTGTAAGGGAGGGATCGTACGAGGTCACGGCGGGTGGCCAGGGCTTGTCGGTAGAACTCCAGGGTCGAGGTGGTCTGTCCGGTCTGGGCTTCCGCGCTCAGCTCGCCGAAGGACTCCGGCTGGGGAAGCCACGGCTCGACCTCGCCGGGCGAGAAGCCGAACGAGGGGCCGCCGGTGCTCCAGGGGATCGGCACCCGGCAGCCGTCGCGGCCGGGGAGCTTGCCCTCGGACTGGAAGAAGACCGGGTCCTGGCGCGATTCCGGGGGAAGATTCTTCACCTCGGGGAGTCCTAGTTCCTCCCCCTGGTAGAGATAAGCACTACCGGGCAGGGCAAGCATGGTGAGCAATGCGGCTTTTGCCCGCTTCAGTCCGGTTCCTGGTTCCTCGGTGTCGTAGCGGGTGCGGTGCCGTACCACGTCGTGGTTGGACAGCACCCACGTCGCGAACGGGACCGTCGCCAGCGTGTCGTCGATCACCTTCCTGAACGCCGTCGGCGACCACGGCGCCTGCAGCCACGCGAAGTTGAAGCTCTGGTGCAACTCGTCCGGGCGCACGTACTGGGCCAGATCCTCCGCCCGGTCCGTCCACACCTCGCCGACCGCCATCCGCTCGCCCGGGTAGGAGTCCAGGACCTTGCGCCACTGCCGGTACACCTCGTGCACCTCCGGCTGCCCCCACACCGGCGAGACCGACGTGAACGACTGGTCCTCGACGTCCGGCAGCCCCTCGGCCTTGTACAGGCCCATGGCCACGTCGATGCGGAAGCCGTCCACGCCCCGGTCCAGCCAGAACCGCAGGACGTCCAGGAACTCCGCGTGGACCTCGGGCTCGCGCCAGTTGAAGTCCGGCTGGCCGGGCGCGAACAGGTGCAGATACCACTGCCCGTCCGCCACCCGCGTCCACGCCGGGCCGCTGAACGTCGACTGCCAGTTGTTCGGCGGCAGGTCCCCGCCGTCCCGGAAGAGATAGCGCTCGCGCCGCTCGCCCCGCAGCGCCGCCTGGAACCACGGATGCCGATCCGAGCTGTGGTTCGGCACGATGTCCACGATCACCCTCAGCCCGAGCTCGTGCGCCTCGGAGACCAGCGACTCGAAGTCGCCCAGCGTCCCGAAGAGCGGATCGACGTCCCGGTAGTCGGCCACGTCGTATCCGCCGTCGGCCATCGGCGAGGTGTAGAACGGCGTCAGCCAGATCGCGTCCACCCCCAGATCCCTGAGGTACGGCAGGCGCTCCCGCACCCCGGCGAGGTCGCCGACACCGTCACCGGAGGCGTCGGAGAAGCTGCGGACGTAGATCTCGTAGACGATGGCATCACGCCACCAGGGGATATCCATGTGGCGTGTCATGCCCGCTATGTCGGAGTGTTCACCATGCTGTGCGCGGCGTACACGAGATAGTCCCAGAGCCGCTTCTCCAGGTCCTCCGACAGCTCCAGATCCTGGACCGCGTCGCGCATGTGCCGCAGCCACGCGTCCCGCGCGGCCTCGTCGACCGGGAACGGCGCGTGGCGCATGCGCAGCCGGGGATGGCCGCGCTCCTGGCTGTAGGTCGTCGGCCCGCCCCAGTACTGGATCAGGAACCCGCGCAGCCGATCCTCGGCGCCGGCGAGATCCTCCTCCGGGTACATGGGCCGCAGCAGGGGGTCCTCCTTGACGCCCTCGTAGAAGCGGTGCACGAGGCGCCGGAACGTCTCCTCGCCTCCGACGGCGTCGTAGAAGGAAATCTCAGTCACGGTATAAGCCTAAGTCTTAGGGGGCGATGGCTATTCCCGCCGCGTCCAGGGCGGCCTTGACGCGCAGCCTCAGCTCGCGGGCCACCTCGGCCTGGCGGGCGGGCAACGTCTTGGCCGAGACCCGGAAGACCAGCGAGCTGTCCGACAACTGCTCGACGCCGAACACGCTCGGCTCCTCCACGATGACGCTCTCGCGGTACTCGGGGTCCTCCCACAGCTCCGTGGTGACCTGCTGCAGTAGTTCGCGCACCGCGGCCACGTCGGAGTCGTAGGCCACCGGGACGTCCACGTAGGCGCGCGACCAGCCCTGCGACTCGTTGCCGACGCGGGCGATGGTGCCGTTGCGTACGTACCAGACCCGGCCGTCGGCGTCGCGCAGCCGCGTCACCCGGAGCGTGACCGCCTCCACCGTGCCGACGGCGGCGCCCACGTCCACCACGTCGCCGACGCCGTACTGGTCCTCCAGCAGCATGAACATGCCCGCGATGAAGTCCTTGACCAGTTCCTGGGCACCGAAGCCGATCGCGACGCCGAGGATGCCGACGCTGGTGAGCAGCGGGGCGATGGGGATGGTCAGGCGGTCCAGGACGGTCAGGACGGCGGTGCCGATGATGACGATCGAGGCGATGTGCTTGAGCACCGAGCCCATGGTCTCGGCCCGCTGCTTGCGGCGCTCCTTGAGGAGGGCGTCGATGCCGTCGGTGGCGGCGCCGTTCTTACGGAACCGGCCGGCGATCGGGGTCGCGTTGGACGCCCGGTTCACCACCCGCACGATCAGGCGGTGCGTGAGATTGCGCACCAGCAGAGCCAGGACCAGGATCAGCGCGATCGTGATGGCCGTCGCCAGAAGCGGCGCGAAGGCGCCCACCGGCAGGAGGTCGTAGAGCAGGCTGCAGAGCGATCCGTCATTCGTGCACGACTGGCTCATGTCGTTGAGGAGCTGCGTCGGGCTGATGGGCGACGACGTGGAGCTCGGGGAGGGCGACGGAGCGGATGACGGTGGAGCCAGCAGTAGCACGAGGTAGATCCCCTCCGGATGCGGTTCGGTCGACGGTCACTAATGAGCAAATCGCCTCAAAAGATACCGCCGACCGAACCGGCCGCCGTCACATCACGCCGGGGAAGACGGGGTCGCCAGTGCCCGGGGCCGCGGAGGGCGGGCCTGGCGCTCCGGTGACGGACGGCTCGGACGGGACACACACCCGGAAGCATGTCCCGTGCCGTTCTCCGGGAGGGATCCCCCGAAACACCCTCCGGTGCGACCCGGAAGGCGGTCTACGCATCACAAGCTGGAAAAGGGGGCCAGAACCGGCGGGATGCCCAAGGATTCCGCGAACGGAAACCCTCCGCACCGGGCACCCCGCCGGCTCCGAGAAGCCGCGCTGGGCGCGGTGAGCCAAGGTGGCTGCGCTCCACCCGGATCACCGCATGATCAATCTCCCACCGCGGCGAGCACGCGCGCGACCTTGGTCGCCGCACCGGCCGGATCGTCGGCCGTGTGCATCCGTTCGCCCCACGACCAGCAGTACCACCAGTCGGGGACGTCGGCGTTCGGCCGGCAGGTGACGTTTTCGGACAGGCTGGTGGCCGCGGGATTGATGACCCGTACGAAGAGCCGGCCGGACTGCGTCCGCACTACTCTGGCGAGCAGGCCGTGGCTGCCGAGTTCCGCCGCGAGCCTCTCCAAGTGTCCGACGTTGTCGCCTCCCACCTCGATGCCTCCCTTGAGTCGTTGCTGGTGAGCACAAGATGACTCATGAACGCCGGTGACGCAACGAGGCCTTTTTTGCACGGGGAGCGACCTTCTACCTCGTGGGTTGTAAGAAACAGTCCACGGGAGGACGATCCTTAACCGTAAGCTTCAACAGGACGTTTTCAACCTGTCATTAATAGGCCATAGTTCTTTGTAGGCGCAGTGCTATCTTGGGACTACGCTGCGTCAGCGGTAGCGGACCCGTCGGTACGTGTGTGTGAGAGGGGCCGGGATGTCCGGCAGACAGCACAGGGAAACGGAAATGGCACGGCGGATCCGGGCCAAGGGCCTCGCCGCCGGCCGTACCGCGGCCCAGATCGCTGAGGAGATCCACGAAGCGTGCTCGCCGCAGTTCGGGACGACCAAGATCAAGGGTCATCGCCTGAGCCACGGCATCGCGCTGGCCGACGTCATCGAGCAGGTGCGCGCCCTGTTCGAGCGGGACGAGAAGCCGCCGCCGGGCATCGGCGAGACGTTGCTGTCGGCGTACGAGAGCGGGCTGAAGCGGCCCGGACCCGAGTACCTCCACTACCTGTGCACCGTCTACCGGGTCGAGCCCGTCTCGCTCGGCTACGAGGGCCCGTGCATCTGCGGCCACGGGCACCGGATGCCCGGCCTGATGCGGACCGACACGATCGACGCCATCGAGGTCGACCGGCCGCGCGACGTCTGGGTCCCGGCCTCCGCGGCCGAGCCGAGCGACGACGTCGGCGAAGAGCACGAGAACGTGATGCGCAGGACGTTGTTAAGGCTGCTGCGTGGCGACACCTCGCTCAAGCTCGACGCCCAGGTCATCGCCGCCGCCGAGGGCATCAGGCGCCGGATGGACGAGATGCTGGTCTCCTCCACGGTCTCGGCCGCCATGCTCGACCAGTGGGAGGACGCCACCCTCGCCTTCGGCCGTCAATACACCACGACCGCTCCGCTGCGGCTGCTGTGCGACGTGCTGCTGGAGCTGAGCGCGGTGCGCGCCGCGATGGCGCGCAGGCAGCCGATCGACCTGCAGGAACGGCTGTGCCGCATGGCCGCCCAGCTCGCCGGGCTGAGCGGCATGATCATGATCAACCTGGGCGACCACCGGCTGGCCCGCTCCTTCTTCCGCACCGGCCGCACCGCGGCCGACGAGACGGGCGACCGCGCGCTGCGCGCGTGGGTCACCGCCCGCGAAGCCCTCGTACCCCTCTACTACGGCGACGCCCGCGAAGCGCTCAACCTCGCGAAGAAGAGCCGCGACCTGGCCGGCCAGACGTCCTGCGCGGCGCAGGCGATGGCGCCGGTCGTCGAGGCCCGCGCGCTCGCCATGATCTCCGGCACCGACAGCAAGAAGGAGATCGTCGACCAGGCCAAGCGCGCGCTGTCGCGGGCCAGGACGGCCTTCTCCCACATGAAGGCGCACGAGCAGGAGGACGTCGCCTTCGGCTACACGGAAAAGCAACTCTACTTCTACCAGGGCGACGTTCTGACCAAGCTCGGGCAGACGCTTGAGGCGGAGGTCGTGCTCGGCCAGGCGCTCGACAAGTACTCCGACCACATCCTCGACCAGACCCTCATCCGCCTGGACCAGGCGCAGTGCCGCCTGATCGAGGGCGAGGTCGGCGAAGCGCTCAAGGTGGCCACGGCCGCTCTCAAGAAACTCGGCGACGAGTACCGCACCGAACTCGTCATGCGGCCCGCTCTGCAGCTCGAGCAGTCCGTGAAAGCCAGGGAACCCAACCATCCCGACCTGGCCGAATACCAGGGCCAGCTCTACAAGCCGCAGGCATCCGTGCTGGAAGCCAACGCCCTTGAGGCGGAGGTCCGTGAAGGGAGCCTTGGCGAAGGGAGAAATGGTGCATGAACCTGAAGATCAGGCGCTACCGCTGGTCTGACCTTGACACGATCCTCGCTCTGCACCGGATCTGCCTCGCGGAGGTGGGCCTGGCGCCGGGCGACGGCGTCTACTACGACGACGACTTCCCCCGCATCCAGGAGATCTATCTGGCGTGCGGCGGCGACTTCCTCGTCGGCGAGGTCGACGGCAGGGTCGTGGCCATGGGCGGTATCAAGCCCGTCGACGCCGGTCTGGCCGAGATGTGCCGGCTGCGGGTGCACCCGCAGTTCCAGCGGCGCGGGCTCGGCAGGGCCATGGTGCTGGCTCTGGAGGCGCGGGCGGTGGAGCTCGGCTTCCACAGCGTCCAGGGCGACACCACGCTCAACCAGGAGGCCGCGCTGGCGCTGTACTTCGCGCTGGGGTGGCAGGAGGTCTCCAGAAGGCATGTGGGGTCGCTGACCGTCGTCTACATCGAGAAGCGCCTCACCTCCGCGGCCGTCGCGGAACGCTGATCGTCCTTTCCCAGGGCGCCGGTCACCACCGGCGCCCTTTCGCACGTCCCGGGGCCGTGGGAGGAGATGCCCAAGGTAGGCGGGGGAATTGTGGGGAATGGACGATTCGGCAGCGGGGCCGGGTAGGGGTGTGCGGAACCGTGAGTGAGGCCCTTCACTCTGAGTGGTAGAGGAACATCACCGGCTCCGGGCTGTACACCAGCGGCTGCTGATTGTAGTGCCATGCTTTTCCCATGGCAGTCGTGCCCGCTCCCCGACCCCTCCTGGGAGCCGTGCTTCTGTTGTTCGTCAGCGCCGCATGGGGGTCGGCGTTTCCGCTGATGAAGGATCTCATTCACCGGTTACCTGTCGAGGATCTGCTCGCCGAGCGCTACACCATCGCGGCGATCACTCTGTTCCTCCTCCGGCCGGGGTGTCTGCGGGGGCTATCGCGTTCGACCTGGATCAACGCGATCGTTCTCGGGGTGATGTTCGGTGCGGGGCAGACGGCCCAGGCGGTCGCGCTGGAGAGCCTGCCCTCCTCTGTGTCCGGCTTCGCGGTGGGGTGCAGCGTGATCATCACGCCGCTCCTCGCGCTGGTGTTCCTCAAGGTCCGCGTCCCCATGCGGGTGTGGGCCGGAGTGGCGCTGGCGATGGCGGGGATGACGGTGTTCACCCTGCTGAGCGAGGCCGAGAACCACGAGTTGTCCATTGTCGCGCTGGGCGCCACGCTCGGGGCGGCCACGCTCTACTCGGGTCACACGCTGATGCTGGCGCGCATGTCCAGGGCACGGCAGGGCTTCGACGCCTACGCCGTGACCGTCGTCCAGCTCGGCACGATCGGACTGCTGACCGGTCTCTACGCGGTAGGTGACGGGATCGCGGTCCCGTCCACGGGAGGCGACTGGGTGATCCTGGCGCACCTGTCGGTGGTGGCCTGCGCGCTGGGCTTCCTGGCACGTTCCTACGGTCAGGTCCACGTGCCGGCGGTGCCGAGCGCGGTGCTGATGTCGTCGCAGCCGCTCTGGGTCGCGGCGATCGCGGTGCTGTGGTTCAGCGAGCCGGTCGGGATGAGCCTGCTCATCGGCGGCGGGCTCATGGCGGGGGCGATGCTGCTCGTCGTGCCCGCCCGCGGCGGCTCGTCCACGGCGGGCGAGGTCGCGGCGGGCGAGGTCCCGGCGACGGTCCAGCCGCCGCCGAGTCCCTCCAACACCGGGCTGCTGCGGGTCTCGCGCCGCGCCGCGAAGGTCCTCGCGGACCTGCGGGTCAAGCGTGACGATCCACTCAAGTTCGACCGTACGGCGCTGCCGATCGTGCCGGTCAAGGCGATGGCCTGCGCGGAACGGGAGTCGTGCCCCTGGAACAACCGAGCCGTCAAGGGCAGCGGCGAGCCGAGTCTCGACCGCCTGCTCCAGCGCGCCACGGCGATCGTCAGGGCGCGCTCCGCCATGGGACCGGGGTGCTGCCAGTCGGTGACCTTGCTGGGTCGCTGTCTGTGCACGCTCATCGAGGAAGCCGAGCAGCAGAAGGCCACGGCCTCAAGCTGGTTTCGGCCCAACTAATCAACAAATAACGGCCAATAAGCTACAGCAAGTTCTAACCTATTGGCCTCCGGCTTATTCCTTATAAATCTTGATATTCGGTGGAGTGTCCGAATAATGGTGAATTACCCCCGAACTAGAGAGGTACACCATGAAGCGCATCGTCGTCCGTAAGCCAGGAACAGCGAAGCTTACCGGGACCTCCAGCGTCATTCACCAGGGGTGACAGAGAACAAGTCCCATCTCAGGGTTCAGGGTGCACCACCGGCCCGAGTGGACGACATGCCGCTGCTGGTGCCGCCGATCGACGCGCACCGGCTGCCTCATGGTCCCTACACCGTCGGGGCAGCGCTACTGCACCACCTCGTGCCGGCCGCCATGGAACGTTCTAAGCGTCTCGTGGCGGCCCACGACATCGAGATCCGGGCGGCGGCGCCCGGTCTTCGCGACCGGGTGCCGGCCCGGCGGGCGCCGCTGGAGGCCGGACTGGCCGATGACGAGCGGATCCTGGTGCCCGCGCCCCGCCGTACGCTGAGGATCGCCAACGGAGTGGCGGAGTTCGTGCGCGCGGCCGCTCCGCCCGGCGGCGCCGTCGTGGTGTTCAACGCGGCGCACGCCGACCCCACCGACGCCGAACTGCTGAACGTGCTGATGCGCAGGGTTCCCGCGGAGGTGCTGAGGTTCACCGTCTACGAGGACGGTCCCGGACATCAGGCCGACGAGCGCGACGCCGCTCAGTTGTGGCAGGCCGTCGACCGGTGCGTGCGGGAGGGGTTCCTGCACGCGGTGGTCGAACTGGGCGAGCGTGGCATGGACCGCGCCCCCACCGGCGGCATGCTGTGGTGGCGCTTCGCCCAGCGCACCGCGACCGCGCTCGGCGGGCTCGGCCGCACCGAGCACGCGCGGGCGCTGTGGGAGCGCGTGCGCCGCGTGAGCCAGGATCCGGCCGTGCACGCCGCCGGTGCGTACGGCCTCGCCATGCTGGACGCCCGCCACCCCGATCCCCGTCAGCGTGACCTGGGCCGGGCCCGCGCCTGGCTCAACCAGGCCATCGCCATCTCGACCCTTTTGCCCGACCCCGTCGAGCGGGCCTTCAAACTGGGCTTCGACCGCAACGGCCTGGCCCTGGTCGAGCTGCGGCTCAGCAACGCGGGACGGGCGCTGGAGCTGGTGGAGTCGGCCATCCTCCTGGCCAAGGAACTGGGGGAGCGGCACCCGGTCCACCGGATGGTGCTGCTGGCCAACCGCGCCCAGTTGCTGGCCGGCATGGGCCGCACGGACGAGGCGCTGCGGGACTACGACGCGGCGATCGCGCTGGACCCCGCCTTCCCCGACTACTACGTCGACCGGGGCAACCTGCGCTTCCGCCTCGGCCGGCACGCCGAGGCGCTGGCCGACTACGAGACGGCGATCGACGTCGGGCCGCCGCTGCCGGAGGCGTACTACAACCGGGCCGAGCTGCGCCTGGCCGGAGGCGATCAGGAGGGCGCCCTGGCCGACCTGAGCCACGTCATCGTGCTGGATCCCGCCTACCTCGACGCCTACATCAACCGGGCCGGGCTGCTGGCCGCGGCCGAACGGGACGACGAGGCCAGGGCGGACGTGGCGATGGGGCTCATGCTGGCGCCTGGCAACCCCCACCTGCTGGCGGTCTTCGGCCAGTTGGAGACGGCCGCGGGCCGCCATGCCGACGCGGAGGAGGCGTTCGAGCTGGCCATCGCGGCCGCGCCGGAGCTGGCGGCGGCGTGGGCCAACCGGGGCGTGCTGCGCTACGAGACGGGCGATCTGGAGGGCGCGGTCGCCGATCTGTCGCGGGCGCTGGAGCTGGAGCCACAGGCCGACGTGCACGCCAACCGGGCCGTCGCGCTGCGGGCGATGGGCAGGACGGCGGAGGCCGCCTGGGACGAGAAGCGGGCCGCCGACCTCGCGTAGATCACGAGGATTGGCCATCATGGGGGCCATGCGGGGACGGTGGGCGAGGGCGGCGGGGGTCTACGCGGCGCTGGGCCTGGTGTGGTGGGCCAGCGTGGAGCTGACCTACCGGGCCGTGGGCTGTGACGACTGGGACTGCCTGCCACGGATGCTGGGGATCCAGGCGGCGATCTCGGTGGCGGCGCTGGTCGCCGCAGGGTACCTGCTGCGGCTGGTGCGGGTGGCGCGGCCGGCGGCCACCGGGTGGCTGGGCGCGGGGCTGGTCCCGCTGCTCGCGCTCGGGCAGTGGCTGCTGCCGTGGGGCGACGTGGTGCCCGACAGCGTGTCGGCGGTGACCGGGTTCGGAGTCGGCGGCGCGGTCGCGGCGGTGGTGACCGAGCGTGGGCTGCCCCGGTGGCTGCGGGCGCTGGTCCTGCTGGTCTCGGCGGCGGCGGTGCCGCTCACGATGGTGCTGATGAACGCCACGCAAAGCTGACGCCCCGCCGGGCGATCGGGTGAGCGCCCGGCGGGGGTCGTGCCGGGAAGGTCCGGCGGGCCGTACCGGGGAAAGGGTCCGGCGGGCCGTACCGGGGAAGGTCCGGCGTGTCGGGGGAGGTCAGGCGGGGAAGACCTGGACGTGCGCGTCGGCGACGCGGACGCGGACCTCGTCGCCCGGTGCGAGGCCGGTGGCGGCGCGGGAGGACAGGTCGGCGAAGACCGTGGCCGGGTGGCCGTTGACCTGCACCTGCGTGTAGACGCGGGTGGTGGCGCCGAGGAAGACGGTGACGTCCACGGTGCCGCGCGCGCCCTCGCCCTCCCGGGTGAGTTCGACGTCCTCGGGGCGGAACATGACGAGGACCCGGTCCGAGGGGGCGGCCACGTCGAACGCGCCGCCCGCGCGGACCCGTCCGCCGGCCGCGGACAGTTCGAGCGTGTTGCGGTTGCCGACGAAACCCGCGGCGAAGCGGGTCGAGGGCGCGGTGTAGATCTCGGCGGGCGGGCCGCACTGCTCGATCTCGCCGGCGTTCATGACCGCGACGCGGTCGGAGATGGCCAGCGCCTCGGCCTGGTCGTGGGTGACGAACACGGTGGTGATGCCGACCTGGTGCTGGATGCGGCGTACCTCGTCGCGCAGCCGGGTGCGGACCTGGGCGTCGAGGGCGGACAGCGGCTCGTCGAGCAGCAGCACCTCGGGGCCGGGGGACAGGGCGCGGGCGAGCGCGACGCGCTGCTGCTGGCCGCCGGACAACTGGTTCGGCAGCCGGTCGCCCAGGTGGTCGAGGCCGACGAGCGCGAGCATCTCGTCCACCCGCTCCTTGGTGCGCGCGCGGTCCTGCTTGCGCACGGTGAGCGGGAAGGCGACGTTGCCGCGCACGGTGAGGTTGGGGAAGAGCGCGTAGGACTGGAAGACCATCCCGATCGGCCGCTTCCTGACCGGCACGCCGGACATGTCGGTCCCGCCGATGGTCAACCGGCCGCTGTCGAAGGCGGTCAGCCCCGCGATACAGCGCAGCAGCGTCGTCTTGCCGCAGCCGGAGGGCCCGAGCAGCGCCAGCATCTCGCCCTGCTCCACGTGCACGCTGACGCCGTTGAGCGCGGTGTGACCGGAATAGTGCTTGGTGATGCGGTCGAGTACGACATGGCTCATGAGATGGTGTTCCCTCCCATGCTCGCGCTCACCTTGCCGCGGCCGAGCCAGACGACCAGGGCGGACAGCGCGAACAGCAGGCCGAAGGTGAAGATGGTGACGACGGCGAGCGCGTTGGGGTCGCCGAGCGTGCGGGAGACGAATTGGCGGGCCGACCACAGCGGCAGCGTCTCGAAGCCGACGCCGACAAGGATCTTGGCCAGCGCGAACTCGTTCATGGCGGTCGCGATGACCAGCAGCGCGCCGGAGACGACGCCGCCGCGGATGGCCGGCACGATGACCTTGACCAGCGTCTGCATCGGGCTGGCCCCGCACGTGGCCGCGGCCTCGCTCAGCCGTACGGCTCCCGCCGCCAGCAACGAGCCCTCCACCGCCCGGTATATGAACGGGAAGGCGATCGCAGCCGTCGAGGCGGCCAGCAGCCAGAACGTCCCAAACAACTGCGGCGCCACCGACTTGGTGACGAGCTGGACGCCCGCTCCGACGACCACCCACGGGATCGCGAACGGGATGACGGAGATCGTCTGGATCACCGAGCCGATGCGCGGATTGTGCACCACCGACCAGTACGCGGCGGGCACGACCAGCACGATCTCGATGACGACCACCACGGCCGACAGCAGGAGCGAGCGCCCGAGCGCGCCGACCACGTCCGGCTTGGCGAACACCCCGGCCCAGTGGGCCAGCGTGTAGCCGTCGGGCAGCGGCGTGTCGGTCCAGCGGGTGGCCAGCGAGTAGAGCAGCGCGGCCAGCAGCGGCAGGCCGAAGTAGACGGCCAGCAGGCCGAGGAAGACGCGTCTGGTCACAACCACCTCGCGGCGCGCTTGAGGCAGAGCCGGTAGAGCACGGTGGCTCCGATGGCCAGGATCATCAGCAGCACCGACAGCACGGCGGCGCGGCCGAGGCCGAACACCGACGTCTCCAGCGTGGTGCCGATCTGCAGGGTGATGAGCTTCTGCGACCCGGGCGAGGCCGCCACCGCGTACGCGACGGCGTAGACCCCGATCGTCCAGGTGAAGACCAGCAGCCAGCCCGCGATCACGAACGGCGACAGCACGGGGATGCCGACATATCGCCAGAACTGCCATCGGGTCGCCTTGCAGACCTCGGCCGCCTCCTGCCAGTCGTCCTTGAGCACGCTCAGCGCGGGCAGCGTGAGCAGGACGAACATCGGCACGTTGAAGTACAGGTAGACGATGTTCATGCCGCTGAAGGAGCCGGTCGAGGGGAACGGGTTGCCCTCCAGGCCGAGCAGCGCCTTCAGGATGAGCGTGAGCATGCCGGTGGAGCCGATCAGCGCGACGAAGCCGAAGGCCAGGCCGATGCCGGCGAAGTTGGAGGCGACGTTCATGAGCGAGAGCCAGAAGGCCCGCCCGCCCAGCCGCATCCGGGTGATCAGCCAGGCCGCGGGGGCACCGATCGCGGTGGCCAGCGTGGCCTGCACGACGCCGAGCGCCAGCGAGCCGCCGATGGCCTGACGGTCCACGGGGTTGCCCGCGACCTTGGTGATGTGCTCGAAGCCGAGGCCGCCGCCCGGCAGCGCGAAGCTCTCGTACACCAGCATGATCGCGGGCAGCACCAGCGTGGCCGCCGTGAACAGCAGCAGGGGCAGCGCGGGCCCCCACCTGGTGAGGAGGGTGACGATCGCCGGTCGTCCCTGGAGGCGGGAGGTCACGCGAGAACCTTGGCCTCCCAGTCGGCGACGATCGTCTCGACGTTGACCTTCGTGATCTCGATCTCCTTCACGGGGGCGTACGCCTGCTCCGGCAGCCAGTTGGCCTTCGCCTCGGCCGGGACCTGGAGGTCGCCGTTGAGCGCGCGGATGGGGCGGGCGCCGAACTTGGCGAACAGGAGCTGGGCCTCGTCGGACAGCACGTACTCCAGGAAGCCCTTGAGGAAGTCGCCCTTCTTGGCGTTGTACTTGTTGATCATCAGGCCGGAGGGCGACCAGACGGAGCCGTCGGCGGGGATGACGACCTCGACGTTGACGTTCTTCTCCTTGAGCGCGGTCTTCTGCGCGATGCCGTTGAAGTCGTAGTTGATCTGGATGGGCGCCTCGCCCTTCTCCAGCGTCTCCTCGCTCATCTTGACGTCGCTGAGGTTGCCCGCGTCCTTGAGCTTCTCGAAGTAGTCGTAGGCCGGGGCCAGGTTCTCGGCCGAGCCGCCGTTGGCCACGGCCGCCGCCACGACCATGGCCTGGCCGGTGCCGGACGAAGTCGGGTTCTTGGTGGCGATCATGCCCTTGTACTCGGGCTTGAGCAGGTCGGCCCAGCTCTTGGGCGGGTTCTTGACCTTGTCGGTGTTGACCACGAAGGCGGGCGCGCCGACGAAGGTGGCCACCCAGCCGCCCTTGCCCTTCTGCCAGTCCTTGAGCTTGGCGGCCGACGGCGGCTGGTAGGCGGGCACGACGCCCTTGGCCTCGGCGACCGGTCCCCACATCAGGCCGATGTCGCTGGCCGTCGCGATGGGGTTCGACTTCTCGGCGTCGAAGCGGA
The DNA here is from genome assembly GCF_044456745.1 of Nonomuraea sp. NPDC050790. Lineage (NCBI taxonomy): Bacteria > Bacillati > Actinomycetota > Actinomycetes > Streptosporangiales > Streptosporangiaceae > Nonomuraea > Nonomuraea sp. NPDC050790. Next base: position 546,910 of record NZ_JBITGF010000007.1, read on the forward strand.
CGATCTCCTCCGAGGACGACATGTCGGTGTCCTTGTGGGCGCAGGTGCCGTTGTGCTTGGCGCAGAACGTCTTGACCACCTCGCCGTAGTTGGCCCAGTCGGGGGCGAGGCCGTACGTGGGGAGGTCCTTGCCCTGCTCAGCGATCTTGGTGGTGTCCGGTGCGGCGGCCCAGTCGTAGTCGCTCGCGCCCGCTCCACCGCAGGCCGCCAGCGCGAACAGGGATGCGAACGCAACCCCGATCCGAATTTTCATCCTGTTTCTACCCTTCCGAGGGATTTCGCACCGAATGCTGGCTTATGTCGGATATCGCTCGGGCTTCGTGGAGGTGAATTCGGGGTGAACTCGCGCCGCGCCATCGAAAGGGGTGGCTTTCGGCATGTCTAGTCCAGGTGTACGGCCTGGCCAATGTGTGATTTGTCTATGGCGGCCATAGGCACAGGCGTATAGCCGCTGTCTATCGGGGGCATCAGGCTTATCCCCCTTGTCCGGAACATCCCTGGCAATGAGGCTTTGCCGTACCAGAACATGAGGGGAAAGGAACTCGATGGCGACGATCCCGAGTCGCTACCTGCTCAATCACATCGGAGGCGAATGGCGTGCCCCCGAGAGCGGGCAGACCCGGCCGAACATCAACCCGGGCGACGTCTCCGACCAGATCGGGGATTTCGCCGAGTCCGGCGGCGCCGACGTCGAACTGGCCGTCGAGGCGGCCGCCGCGGCCCTGCCCGCGTGGAAGGCGCTCGGCCCGATCAAGCGGGCCGAGTACCTGCGCGCCGCCGAGCGCCTCATCGAGGAGCGGGCCGAGGACTTCGCCCAGGCGATCACCCGCGAGCAGGGCAAGCTGCTCAGGGAGGCCCGCGGCGAGGTGAAGCGGGCCCTCGCCATCCTCGACTTCACCGCGGGGGAGGGGCGGCGGCTCAAGGGCGAGACGCTGCCCGCCGAGGAGCCGCGGACCTTCGCCTACACCTTCCGTGCGCCCATCGGCGTCGTCGGGCTGGTCACGCCGTGGAACTTCCCGCTGGCCATCCCGATGTGGAAGGTCGCGCCCGCGCTGCTGGCCGGGTGCGCGGCGGTGCTCAAGCCGTCGCCGTTCACGCCGCTGACCGCGGCGCTGCTGGTGGAGGCGTTCGTGGACGCGGGCGTGCCCGCCGGGGTGCTCAACCTCGTGCAGGGCGACATCGCCGCGGGCGAGGCGCTGGTCGCGCACCCGGACGTCGCGGGCATCAGCTTCACCGGCTCGCTGCCGGTGGGCCTGGCCATCCACGCCGCGGGCGCGCCCCGGCTGCTGCGCACGCAACTCGAGCTCGGCGGCAAGAACGCGGTGCTGGTGCTGGCCGACGCCGACCTCGACAAGGCGGTGAAGGCCACGGCGTTCGGCGCCTTCGGCCAGTCGGGACAGCGCTGCAGCGCCACCTCGCGGGTGGTCGTGGACAGGGCGGTCAAGGAGCGGTTCCTGGACAAGCTGGTCGCCGAGGTCGCCACGATCAAGGTCGGCGAGGACATCGGCCCGGTGATCAACGAGGCGCGCATGCTGGCCTGCCTCGACGCGATCAGAACGGCCCAGGAGGCCGGGGCCAAGGTCGTGACCGGCGGCGGACGCGCGCCCGGCAACGGCTTCTACGTGGAGCCGACCGTGCTGCGCGACGTGCCGTGGGACAGCGAAATCGCCCAGGAGGAGATCTTCGGGCCGGTGCTGTCCGTGGTCGACTGCGACGGCTTCGACGAGGCCATGCGGATCTCGAACTCGGTCAAGTACGGCATGAGCGGCACCGTCTTCACCCAGGACCCCGCCCTCATCTTCGCCGCACTGGAACGCTTCGAGGCCGGGATGCTGCACGTGAACCGGCCAGGCGTGGGCGCGTACGCGCACCTGCCGCACATGGGCGCCAAGCTGTCGCAGTTCGGCCCGCCCGAGTGCTCGCCCCAGGTCTGGGACTTCTACACCGAGTGGCGGTCGGCGTGCATAAGTTACTGACCGCCACCGAGGCCGTCACCCGGTTCGTCGAACCCGGTTCGGTCGTCGGCATGGGCGGCCAGAACATCAACCGCTGCCCGATGGCGCTGGTCCACGAGGTGATCAGGCAGGGCGTCGGCGGGCTGACCGTCGTGGGCTGCAACCTGTCGCTGCCGCTCGACATGCTCGTCGCCGCCGGGCTGGTCGTCCGCACGGAGCAGGGCACGGGCAACCTGGAGCGGTACGGCACGCTGTTCGCCTGGCGCAGGGCGGTGGAGCGGGGCGAGGTGTCGGTGGGCGACCACTCCCACCTGGCCATGGCCACGCGGTTCGCGGCGGGGGCGCTCGGGCTGCCGTTCCTGCCGACGCGCAGCCTGCTCGGGACGGATCTGCTGCGGGACCTGGTGTCCTCGGGGGCGGCCGTCGAGTCGGTGGACCCGTGGACGAACCGGCCCGTGGTGCTGTTGAAGGCGTTGCGGCCGGATGTGGCGTTGATTCACGCCAACCGGGCCGATAGTTCCGGAAATATCGTGATTGAGGGGGTTACGTCGCATGAGGTGGACATGGTCCGGGCGGCCCGCGTCACCATCGTCTCGGCCGAGCAGGTGCTGCCCGCCGGGGCCTTCGCCGACCGGCCCGAGCAGGTGACCATCCCCGAGGCGTACGTCACCGCCGTCGTCGAGCAGCCCTTCGGCGCCTTCCCCACCTCGGTCTACCGGGCCTACGACTTCGCCGAGCCGGAGATCAAGGAGTACCAGGGGCTGGGCCGTACCGGGGACGCGGAGCTGCGTGAGTGGATCGCGGCCAACCTCGGCGGGAGCTTCGAGGAGCACCTCGGCAGACGCGACGCCTCCGGCGCGCTGCGCGAGGGCCTCGTGGACCGGATGCGGAGGCTGCTGTGACCGGCACGGCCTTGCCCCGGGAGTTGCTCGTGGTCGAGGGGGCGCGGCAGATCCGTGACGGTGACCTGGTCATCGTGGGCACCGGGCTGCCGCTGCTGGCCGCCACGCTGGCCCAGCGTACCCACGCCCCCGAGGCCAAGCTGGTCATCGAGTCGGGCGTGGTCTTCCCCAAGGTGGTGCCCACCCCGGTCTCGGTCGTGGACCCGAGGCTGATGCACGGCGCCGCCCGGCACGGGTCGCTGTTCGAGGCCCTCGGCGGGCTCGTCCAGCGGGGCCTGGTCAGGACCGGGTTCCTGGGCGGGGCACAGGTGGACGAGTACGCGAACATCAACTCCACCTGGGTGCCCAGGCCGGACGGCTCGCGGGTCCGCCTGCCCGGCAGCGGCGGCGCGAACGACATCGCCAGCCACTGCGCGCAGGTCGTCATCCTGACCGACCACGAGCGACGCAGGTTCCCCGCCCGGTGCGACTACGTCACCAGCCCGGGGTTCCTGGGCGGCCCGGGGGAACGCGCCAAAGCCGGGCTCGGGCCGCTGCGCGTCAAGGTCGTGACCGATCTGTGCGTGATGGAGGCCGAGGACTCGGCCCTCACCGTGACGGCGCTGATGCCGGGTGCGTCGGCGGAAGCCGTACTGGAAAACACCGGTTTTATCCCGAAATTTCGTGAATCGCTGGACCTGGTGGTCCCGCCGGACCCCGAGGAGATCCGCCTCCTGCGCGAGGAGATCGACCCGGCGTGTGTCTACTTCCCGGAAAGGAAACCCCGTTGACCGACCAGAAGCCTTTCGCCTGGGAGACGGCGATCGCGTGGAAGAACAAGGACCGCATCGTCGTACGCGGCTACGACGTCAACGAGCTGACCGGCGCGATCTCCTTCGCCGAGCACTTCCACCTCGTGCTGAAGGGTGAGCTGCCCACGCCCGAGGTCGGCAGGATGACCGACGCCATCATGGTGAACATGGCCGAGCACGCCATGTCCCCGTCCTCGGCCACGGTCCGCTTCGCCACCAGCGGCGGCGCGGAGCTCAACTCCGCCGTGGCCGCGGGCGTCGCCGGCATCGGCCGCCTGCACGGCACCGCCGACCGCCCGGCCGAGCTGTTCCTGCAGGTCGCCGCGCGGGCCGAGGCGGACGGCAGCACCGACGCCGAGGCCGCCGCCAAGGTCGTCGCCGAGATGCGCGCGGTCAAGGAGCGCATGCCCGGCTTCCACCACGCCCAGCACATCCGCGACCCGCGCACCGCCCGCCTGCTGGAGCTGTCGGACAAGCTCGGCGTCACCGGCCGCTACGTCACGATCGCCCGCGCGATGGAGGACGCCACGGAGCCGGTCTTCGGCCGCCGGATCTGGATCAACGGCCCCGGCGCGATGGGCTGCGTCGGCCTCGACATGGGCTACGAGCCGCTCCAGCTCAAGGCGTTGTTCATCGTGTGCAGGTCGCTGTCGCTGTGCGCGCACTCGATCGAGGAGATGACCAGGGAGAAGGGCTGGCGCGCCTCGTCGAACTCGGCCATGGTGCAGCCGCTGGACCTGGCGATGCAGGGTCCGGACAACTACGACGGCCCGGACGACCGCACGCTCGGCTCCCCAGGGGTGACGCCTGGGACCAGTGGTGTCCATTAGCGGACAAAGGGCATTCCGGCCCTCCAGGTAGGCGGTAGCGTGATCGCTTCGCGCTCTGCCTGGAGGCACGCATGGCGGTGAGGTCTCCCGTGTCCGCGGTGATCTCGATGATGATGGCGCTCGGGCTCGGGACGGTGAGCGGCTGCGGCCACGCCGACCGGCCGGGCGGCCGCCCGCCCGGGACCGCCGCCCTGTCCTTCCTGCCGGAGGTCGCGGTGCCCGACCTCGTGGGGCGCCACCTGGACGCCGCCCAGCGCGAGGCGCAGGGCCTCGGCCTGGTCCTGTCGCCGAAGGGCATCTCGCCGCTGTCGGTCTGCCGCCCCGACGAACTCTGCCGCATCTTCGCGGTACGGCCCGCCGCCGGAACCCGGCTCGCCTGGGGCGCCGAGGTCGAGGTCTCGTTCCTGACCGCCGCCGAGTCCCGCTTCTACCAGACCCACTCCCGCATGCCCCGCGTCGTGGGCAGGAGCGGCGCCTGGGCGGCCGTCGTGTTCCGGCCGGTCATGGGCCTGGTGGACGTCATCACCCAGCCGGAGCGCGGCCTGCTGCGCGGCACCGACCGCGTGCTCGTCCAGTCCCCGCAGCCGGGCGCGCCCCTGGTGATCGGCCAGCCGGTCAAGCTGACCGTGGGCGAGAATCGGGGCACCCGGCCGTGCGGGGTGCGCTGGTGGTGCTGATCGGCCGGGCTTCAGGACGGTGACCTGCTGCTGCCGTAGAGGTGTACGCGGCGGCCGCGGTAGTCGAGGTCGCGCAGGTGGCGGTGGCCGATCCGCTCGGCGACCGAGATCGAGCGGGTGTTGCCCGGCAGGATCAGCGAGATGACCTGGGCGGCGCCGAGTTCGGTGAAGCAGTAGCGCAGCGCGGCCCTGGCCGCCTCGGTGGCGTAGCCCTTGCCCCAGTGCTCGCGGGCCAGGCACCAGCCCACGCCCAGGCCGGGGAAGCCGTAGGGCTGCCAGGGTCCCGCCCGGCCGACGAAGCGCCCGCTCGACTTCTCCACCAGCGCCCAGTGCGAGTAGCCGAGGATCTCGCGATGGCCGATGAACGTGGCCAGGCTGCGCCACGCGTCGGCGGGCGAGGTGCCGACGCTCTCGGCGAGCCCGCCGGAGACATCGGGGTCGGCGAGCATGGCGGCGTAGGCGTCGAAGTCGGATCCGGTCAGCGGGCGCAGAATCAGCCGTTCGGTTTCCATGATCCAAGTATTGACAGCTGGGCCGCGCGGAGAGACCGTGTTCCGTATGCGGAACAATGCCCGCTTCGCCCATGTCCAGACCTTCGACATCGACCGGGTCGCCGCCGCCGCCGGATCAGACCCCGACGTGCTGCGCATGGAGAACCTCGACACCGACGTGCCGCCGCCGCCCAACGCCGTCGCCGCCACCGCGCGGGCGCTGACCGACGGCCAGGGCAACAGCTGGCTGCCCTTCAACGGACTGCCCGTGCTGCGCGAGGCCCTCGCCGCCGACCTGCGCGAACGCACCGGCCTCGACTACGACCCCGCCCGCCAGATCCTGGTGACCTCCAGCGGCACCGCCGCGGTCATGCCGGTCCTGCTCGCCACCACCGAGCCCGGCCAGCGCGTGGTGCTCACCGACCCGACCTACGCCGGCCTCCTCCAGCGCGTACGGCTGGCCGGCGCCCAGCCCCACCTGGTGCCGCTGCGCGTCGAGGGCGGCATGTGGCGCCTCGACCGCGACGCCCTCGCCCAGGTCACCGAGGCCGCGGCGATCATCATGATGAGCCCGTCGATGCCCGCGGGCGTCGTCCTGACCCGCGAGGACTGGTCCGCCGTCGCCGAGGCGTGCGAGCGCCTGGACGCCTACCTGATCTACGACGCCGCCATGGAGCGCATCGTCTTCTCCGGCCACCCGAGGATCAACCCGTGCACGGTCGACGGCCTGGCCGCGCGGACGATCATCATCGGCTCCGTGTCGAAGGAGTACCGGATGATCGGCTGGCGGATCGGCTGGGTGGCGGGCCCGGCCGACATCCTGTCCCGCGTGCTGGTCGCGGTCACCTACAACACCACGGTGGCCGGCGGTTTCTCCCAGATCGGCGCGGCCGTCGCGCTGAGCGAGCCCAGCGGAGTGGCGGAGGCGGTGGCCGAGTACCAGGCCAGGCACGAGGCCGTGGTCCGCGCCCTGGACGGCCTCGTCCCGCTGGTCAGGGCGGCGGGCGGCTGGTCGTGCCTGGTGGACGCCGAGGAGCTCGGCATCGGCGCGCGGGAGCTGTCGGACCGCCTGCTGGCACGCGGCCGGGTCGCCGCCACGCCGATGACCGCCTGGGGTGAGGAGGTCGCCCGCCGGTACGTGCGGCTCGTCTACAGCAACGAGCCGGTCAAGCGGCTCGACGAGCTGCGCGACCGCTTCACCGCCGCCCTCACCTGACGCGATCGGCCGGGATCAGCAGGGTCTTGCCCGTGACGGTCCTGGCCTCCATGGCGGCGTGGGCGTCGGCCGCGCGTTCCAGCGGCAGCCGCTGCCCGATGACCGGCCGCAGCCGTCCCGCCGCCGCCTCGGCCATCGCGAGCCCGGCCAGCTCGCGCAGGTCCGTCTTGGGGAAGGCGACCGCGCTCACGCGCGGGCCGGCGACCGTCATGGGCCCGCCCGCCATGCCGTAGGCGCTGAGCCGGCCGCCGTCGCGCAGCAGCGCCTGCGCCGCCGCGCCGATTTCGCCGCCGACGCCGTCGAAGACGACGTCCAGCCCATCGGGTACGGCCGCGCGCACCCTCTCCACCCAGCCCGGATCGGTGTAGTCGACGGTCAGCTCCGCCCCCAGCTTCTCCGCCAGCGCCCGCTTTCCCGGGCTGCTCGCCGCGCCGATCACCCGGGCCCCCGCCGCCGCGGCCAACTGCACCAGCAGGCTGCCCACCCCGCCGCCGGCCGCCTCGACCAGCACCCACTCGCCGGCCCGTGGCGCGGCGGTGGTGAACAGTCCCATGGCCGTCCTGCCGTCGGCCAGCAGCGCCACGGCCTCCTCCGCCGACAGCGCGTCCGGCACGGGGATCAACTGGTCGGCCGCGGCGACGGCCAGCTCGGCGTAGCCGCCGGTGCCGCCCAGCGTCGTCACCACGCGGCGCCCGGCCAGGTCTCCGGTCAGCGCGCGGCCCGCCACGCCGTTGCCCAGGACCGCGGGCAGCTCGACCCGGCGCGGGCCCCGGTCGGCGCGCACCTGCGTCTCCACGAACGTCACCCCGGCCGCCTCCACCTCGACCAGCACCTCGCCGGGTCCCGGCACCGGGTCGGGGACCTCCTCCACGGTCAGCCGGTCCGGCCCGCCGTACTCTCGCAACACGATCGCCTTCATCGCACACCTCACCTCGATATCGGAGCCAAGCGCTCCGATAGAAAGCTATAACGGAGCGTGGCGCTCCGCAAGCCGCTATCCTGACCCTATGAGAGGCAGGCAGGCCGAGGCCCGGCGCAACGACCTCAAGCTGCTCGAAGCGGCGCTGGAGGTGTTCACCACGCAGGGCTTCGACGCGCCCGTCTCGGCCATCGCCAAGCGGGCCGGCGTCGGCATGGGCAGCCTCTACCGGCGCTACCGCACCAAGGAGGAACTGCTGCAGCGGCTCGCCGTGATCTCGATGGAGCGGGCGGCGGGCGCGGCCGAGGAAGGTCTGCGCGAGGAGGATCCCTGGCTCGGGCTGGCCGGATACATCCGCGCCTGCGTGGACTTCGGCTCCGGCGGCCTCGCGCCGGTGGCGGGGACGATCTCGGTCACCGAGGAGATGTGGCGGGCCAGTGAGCGGGCGGGAGCGGTCATCGGCGAGCTGATCGGCCGCGCCCGCGAGCGCGGCGCGCTCCGCCCCGACGTGACCGACCTGGACATCGCGCTGCTCATCGAGCAGTTCAACCGGCCCGTCGCCGGCGTGCCACACCTCAGGGAGCGCCTGCTCGCCATCGCGCTGGACGGGCTGCGCGCCCCGGCCCCCGGCCCGCTGCCCGGCCCGCCTCCAGATCGTCATTGGTATGAATCCCGATGGGGTGAACGGCTACCGTAAGACACGTGGCGGTTACCCGATTCGACGAACTCTTCCGTGACCTGGGGCCGGGCGCCAGCGCCCAGGCGGCAGGCATCGCCCGCGGCTACGCCGGCCCGCCGGCCAGATCCATCACCGCCAAGGCCGGGCTCGACCGGCTGCGCTGCGCCTCGCTGCTCAAACCGCTCTACGCGTGGGCCGCCGCCGCGCACGTCGGCGACGCCGAACGCTGGCGCCGCCACGCCGAGCCCGCCGTGGTCGTCTCCTCCAACGCCGACACGCTCAACCTCTGGCTGTCGGTGGGGCCTCGGGTCATCCTCGACACGATCGCCCGCCGTACGGGGGTGGCCTGGTCGCCGCCCAACTCCGACCCGTCGCGCTTCGGCTCCGTCGAGATCGCCGCCGACGAGGTGGCCACCGCCTACGCCGTGCTCGCCCAGGCCGCGCTGGCCGGCGAGCCGGTCGCCGCCGCCATCCTGGGCTGGATGCGGGAGGTCGGGGCCGGGCAGACGTACGGCGCGCGCGAGGCCCTGGGCGACCCCGCCGCGGCCGTCAAGTGCGGCTGGTACGGCGCGGCCGACGAGACCTGCCTGCGCACCCATGCCGTCGGCATCCTACCCGGACCCGGCACGCGGATCGCGGTGGTGGTGGCGCTGACGGCGCAGCCGTACACCGACGAGATGGAGCGGGAGATCTACCAGGCGAGGGTCGCCGAGGGGCTCGCGGTCGAGGCCGAGCACGAGAAGGTCGGCGGCGAGCTGCTGCGCGGCCTGATGGCCACGACGCTGGCCGAGCTGGGCGACCGCTCCGCCTAGAAGTCCAGCACGAGCCCGGCTCTGGCGACCGAGACGTTCCCGGAGAACTCCGCGCGGGCGGCCGCCAGCGCGGGCTCGTCGGCCTGGCCGGGCCACAGATGGGTCAGCACGAGACGGCCGACCCCGGCTTGCGCGGCGACCGCCCCGGCCTGCAGCGCGCTGGACAGATAGGCGGCGTCCTCCTCCGGCACCTTCTCCGGGTAGGTGGCCTCGGCCAGGTAGACGTCGGCCGCGCCGGCCAGGTCGAGCAGGTTCCCGCTCGGGCCGGTGTCGCCGGTGTAGGCGAGCGTGCTGCCTCCCGCGCTGAGGCGCAGGCCGGCGTTGGGCAGGAAGTGCGGCAGGTCGAAGGTCCGCAGCGCGAACGGGCCCACCTCACCGTCGGCGATCTCGCCCAGCCGGAAGCTGCCCGCGAGCATGCCCGCCCGGTCCAGGGCGAGCACGGCGTCGAGCGCGCCCGGCGGCGCGTACACCGGCAGGGCGGCGGGCGGGCGCTCGCCCAGGGCGCGGGCGCGCAGCAGCGGGTTGAGGTCGGCGCAGTGGTCGGGGTGGCCGTGGCTGACCAGCACGGCGTCGATGCGCTCGGCGGGGACGATCTCCAGGAGCTTCGGCAGGGTGGCGTAGCCGGGATCGACCAGCAGCCGGTAGCCCTCGTGCTCGACGAGGTAGCCGCTGCACGCCGTGCCCGCGGCGGGCCAGGCCCCGCATCCTCCCAGAACGGTCAGTCGCATCAGATCATGATCCCATGTGCGGGCACACGCGTGCCCGCACATGGGACATTTCTGGCAGGGGGAACGGCCTGACTACGGAATCGGCTGGATCAGGTCGTCGAATTCGCCGTCCTTCATACCGAGGCGGAAAGCCTCCCACTCGGCTTCGGTGAAGTACAGCCTGGGTCCGTCGGGGTCCTTGGAATCGCGCAGGACGAAAAGCCGGTCCTGGTCGGCCTTGTGCGTGGCGGTGTCCCCGGTTGCGGCGAGGACGGCCACTTCAACGCAGTCCCCACCGTTACTACCGCTTCGGCGGGACTTACGCCACTGGAGATCGCTCATATCTCCTCCTCTACCTTCGACAGCAAATCTAGGCTTGTGTGAACGGGTAAGGCGAGTGACCGGATGACGTCATACCTCCGTACGATCGACTCGACATCCGGGGGACGATCGGATACGTACCCCTCCCTGGCCGATTCCACGTAGACGAGATCAGGTTCTCCGGGGACTTTCGCGATGACGAACGCTCCGGTGAGGCCGGCCAGGGCCGGAGACTCCTTGGGGACCACCTGGACGCTGACGTTGGGCAGGTCGGCGGTCTCCAGCAGCGAGCGCACCTGCCCGCGCATGGTCGAGGAGGAGCCCACCTGGCGGTGGAGCACCCACTCGTCGAGCACCGCCCAGTACATGGGCGGGTCGGGCCGGTGCAGGATCGCCTTCCTGGTCATGCGGGCCGCGGCCGCCTCCTCAGCCTGCTCGGGGGTGGCGGCGGGCTCGCGCCTCAGCACCTCGCGGGCGTAGTCCTCGGTCTGCAGGAGTCCGGGGACGAGCAGGGGCTGCCAGGTCTGCAGGGTGCTGGCCGACTCCTCGATCTCCAGCCAGGGGCGGAACCAGGCGGGGTAGGCGGCCTGCCGTACCAGTGGCCACAGCCGGATCAGCTCGCCGCGGGTGTCGAGGACCTCGTCGGCGCGCTCGGCGAAGTCGCGCGAGGGCGTGCGCTTGGCCAGTTCGACCGCGCAGACCAGCGACAGCGAGTAGTTGAGCCGCTCGGCGAGCTGCTCCTGCGACAAACCCACGCGAACGCGATGTTCGCGAAGCTCCGCGCCAAAAAAGGCAAGCGGGCTCGAACCAGGATCGAGTTCGCGAGCAGAGGGCATCGGCCGCTCCAGGGGGTTCTACACGGTTCTACAAACGACGCCTCGAGCCATACAGTCTTGTTCTTCCTTGTACCTAGGGTAGTCATCCGAGTGCACTCTGGTATCAAGAATCCGCCAACGACAACGACATGAGGGACCAATGTCTGCTGTCCACACAGAACGGTCGGAGGACGAGCAGCTCGAACTGCTCGGCTGGATCCAGGAGGGGCTGGCGGGCCTGGGCGTGCGGGCCCTGCTCGTGCGCCGGCTCCGGCTCACCCTCGCGCAGAACCGCTACCACCCGCCCGAATCCGAAGGGCCCGTGCTCGTGGCAGGGCCCGTGACCACCAGCGTCGACGGCGGATACGTCGTGCGCTGCGGCGACACGCTGGCCGTACTCGGCGAGGTCGAGGAAACCGTCGCCTACATCAGCTCCCTGATCACCTCGGCGAGTTCCGGAGGCTCCACCGAATCGGGCAGTTCGTCCACGGCGAACCACCCGTAGCCCAGATAGGTCTGACGCTCCTCAAGAGTCAGCGACTGGTCGGTGCATGCAGGCGACACCGACCTCAACCGTGCCAGGAAGAACGGCTCCGTCTTCACGTACCGGATTCCCAGCCAGGTGAAGTCGCGGGGGACGTTGACGTGACGGCCGGTCACGATCTCCTCGGGCAGCCCGGTTTCCTCGTGAAGCTCGCGGCGTGCTGCGTCGATCGGCTCGTCTCCCGGGTGGAGCCCGCCACCCGGTGGTTCCCAGAAGTCCAGGCCGCTGACATGGTCGTGCCAGTGCATGAGCAGCACCGAGCCGTCGCGGTCCAGGCAGACGACGCGCGCGGCAGGACGGTCGCTGGTGCTCAATTGGGCCCCCTGAATCCTTGATGGCGAGCATCGGAAACACGTACTTCACGTCTATCCCGCCGCCGGAGATCCTCGATCGAGCCCCTGAGCGAGGAGAGAAACGCCCATGCGCACAATCGTGTCGGCCTTATTGTTCCTGGCCGCCGTGGCCGTCCCGGCCGATCCTCCGGAGAACAAGGTACTCAACTCCAACTCCGCACCCCTCGGCGAGATCGCCGTACCCGCCGTGGCCGACGGCATCAGCGCCGACAAGGTGCTGGTCATCGGCATGGACGGGCTGCGGCACGACCGCATCGCCGCCGCCGACGCCCCCAACCTCGACCAGCTCATGGCCACCGGCACCTTCGGCGCCAGCCTTCTGTACACCAACCCCATGGCCGCCACCTCCAGCGGCCCCGGCTGGTCCACGATCGCCACCGGCGTCTGGCCCGACCGGCACGGCGTGAAGGACAACTCCTTCTCCGGCAAGCGCTACGACCTCTACCCCGACTTCCTCACCCGGCTCGAGAACCTCGACCCCGCCTACTCCACCTTCGCCGCCCTCGACTGGAAACCCCTCGGCGACCAGGGCACCTTCGGTCCGAAGATCGACTCCAGGGTGATCCTGGACGGCGACGCCAACGGCTACCCCGCCGAGGACGCCCGCATCGCCACCGCCGCCGAGACCGTCCTGCGCCAGGAGAACCCCGACGCCGCCTTCGTCTACTTCGGCAACACCGACATCGTGGCCCACAACAGCGGGGCGGGAAGCCAGGCGTACCTGCGCGCGATCGCCACCCAGGACGCCTACGTCGGCCGTCTCCTGGCCGCCATCAGGGCCCGCCCGAGCTACCCGGGCGAGCGCTGGACCGTCGTCGTCACCACCGACCACGGCCACACCGACGGCGGCGGCCACGGCGGCTCGGCCATCGAGGAGCGCCGCACCTTCGTCCTCGCCGCCGGACCCGGCATCCCCGCGGGCGCGAGGCCACTGGACACACGCCTCGTGGACGTCACCGCCGCCGTCTTCCACGCCCTGCGCCTGGCCCCGCCCGCCACGATCGACGGCCGGCGGATCGACCAGCGGAGCGGCGACCCCTTCGAGACCGTGCCCCTGTCCGGCCGGGCCGACGAGACCGGGGTGCCCGCCGGGGTCCTCGGCTTCAGCCACACGATGCCCGCGTCCTGGACGCTGGACACCTCGCGGATGCCCACTGGGGGCGTGCAGGAGTGGCGCGGGTGGTCGCTGACCACCGACGAGTTCTGGTCGCGGGCGCAGCGGGACCAGTGGCGGGAGCTCAACGTGCGCAGCCGAGGGACGTTCGCGGTCGCCGACTCCGACGAGTGGGACGACAAGTCCCACGGCGCCGGGACGTATGACTCCACCCTTGTGACGCCTGCCTATCCGGTGACCGGGCGGGCTTCGGTCCGGCTGGGCTACACCACGCACTACCGGCCGGAGGGGGCGCAGAAGGCGCAGGTCCTGGTGTCGTTCGACGGTGGCGCGGACGTGCTGGTGAAGAACTACACGGCTGAGGCGGTCTCCAAGGTGGAGAGCCTTGCGGTGAGCGTCCCGGCCGGGGCTTCGACGATGAAGGTCAAGTTCCGGTACTTCGACGCCGCCAACAACTGGTACTGGGCCATCGACCAGGTCTCGGTCTCATAGTCACGCCCCTTTCGCGCGGGACGCGGGCACGTCCGCCCGCGTCCCGCACGCCTAGGGGGCCGGGGAGTTCTCCTCCTCGCCCAGGACGAGGGGGAGCAGGCCGGGGAAGCGGGCGTCGAACTCGGGGCGGCGCAGGCGGTTGAGGCGGCGGGAGCCCTCGTCGCGTTGTTCCAGCAGGCCGACGTTGCGCAGCACCGCGAAGTGGTGGCTGAGCGTGGACTTGGCGATCGGCAGGTCGTGGAAGGTGCCGCACGGGCGGGTCCAGTCGGGGACCGAGGCCAGTTCGCGGACGATCCGCCGGCGCATGGGATCGGCGAGGGCGTCCAGGGCGGCCTGCAGGCTCACCTCGACCGGAGAGGTGTGACTGAGTGAGCGCGTTCTGTTCGACTGCGATCGAACACTCGTGTACTGTTCCATCTCAGTCGAACACTCTACCCTCAGGGAGGCCCCGACCATGGACGGTCGCATCGGCGTCTGGCATCCGCTCCTGGGCCGCGGCCCGGCGCAAGCATCGAGGCGGGCCGCCGCCAAGCTGGAGTCCCTCGGCTACGGCACGCTGTGGGTCAACGAGGGGCCGGGCAGCAGGGAGCCGTTCGCCGCCGCCGCGATCCTCCTGGCCGCCACGCAGCGGGCAGCCGTCGGTACGGGCATCGCCAACATCTGGGCCCGCGACGCCGCGGCCATGTCCGCCGGAGCCGCCACCCTGGGCGAGGCGTTCGAGGGCAGGTTCATCCTGGGCATCGGCGTCAGCCACAGCGTCCTGGTGGAGGACCGGGGCCACACCTACGCCAAGCCGGTCAGCGCCATGCGCTCCTACCTGGACGCCATGGACCAGACCGCCACCGACGTCCCCACGCCGTCCCATCCGGCCCCGCGCCTGCTGGCCGCGCTGCGTCCGAAGATGCTGGAGCTGTCGCGCGAGCGAGCCTCCGGTGCCCACCCCTACTTCGTCCCGCCGGAGCACACCGAGAAGGCGAGGGCCATCCTGGGTCCTGACCGCCTCCTGGTCCCCGAGCAGGCCGTGGTCCTGGAGCCCGACCCGTCGCGGGCCCGCCGGATCGCCCGCGCCCACATGCACCACTACCTCCAGCTCCCCAACTACACCAACAACCTGCTGGACCTGGGCTACACCGACGCCGACCTGGCCGACGGCGGCAGCAACCGCCTGGTCGACGCCATCGTCGCCTGGGGTGACGAGGAGACGGTGCTGGGCCGCATCCAGGCCCACTGGGACGCGGGCGCCGACCACGTGGCCCTCCAGCCCCTGTCCCCGGAACGCCCCGACCTGGACGACGCCCTCACCCAGCTCGAACGCCTGGCTCCAGCCTTCCGGCCGTAGCCGCGCCGCGCGCCTGAGGCCGGAAGCTCGTCCACGGGAGCTCATCCCTCAAGCCGGCGGGCAAGGGGGAAAAGGGCTATGGGGGTCATAGGGAAAGGCTGCTGTCGCTTGGGTGACCTGGCCAAGTAGCGTCCGTAATGCCCGATACCTACCCAAGATCGAGTGGATGATGGACGAAGAGCTCATTCTGCTGAATCCCGGCCCGGCCTGCACCTCGAAGCGGGTCAAGGACGCCCTGCTCCGCGGTGACCTGTGCCATCGTGAGCCGGAGTTCACCGAGCTGCTGTTCAGGATCCGGGAGGCGCTGCCCCGTTCCCTGAACCTCGGCGGCACCCACGAGGCGCTGCTGGTCACCGGGTCAGGCACGGCGGCCATGGAGATGGCGGTCATCAGCTCCGTCCGGCGGGGACGCGGCGTGGTCATCGTCAACAACGGCGTCTACGGCGAGCGCATGATCAAGATCGCCCAGGCCCACGGCATCCCGTTCCACGAGGTCACGAGCGAGTGGACGGTCCCGGCCGACCCCAGGGCGGTCGAGGCGGCGCTGGCCGGGCACCCGGACGTGGACGCCGTCGTCTGCGTGCACCACGAGACCACCACCGGCCTGATCAACCCGATCAAGGAGATCGGCGAGGTCGTGGCGGCCCACGGGGCGCTGTTCGTGATCGACGCCATCTCCGGCACCGCCATCGAGGACCAGGACCTGTCGGAGGTCAGGGCGGACGTCGTCTGCGGCACCGCCAACAAGGGGCTGCACGGGCAGCCGGGCATGTCGTTCATCCTGTGCAGCGAGCGCTCGATCGAACGCCTCCAGCAGGTGCCCGAGCGCAGCCTCTACCTGAACGCGGCCGGCTATCTGAAGGGCCAGCGCAGGGGCGACGTGCCGTTCACCCCGGCGGTGCAGGTCTGCTACGCCCTCGACGAGGCGATCGCCGAATACGAGGAGGCGGGCGGGTTCGCCGCCAGGACGAGGCTCTACCGGGAGCGGGCCGCGCTGGTGCGGGGCCAGTTCGAGCGCCTCGGGCTGCGGATCCTGGTTGATGAACGATTCCGGTCCAACACGGTGACGATGCTTCACCTGCCGGAAAGCGTGACGTACGAAGCCCTTCACGACGAGCTCAAGAAGCGGGGATACGTTATCTACGCTGGTCAGGGGCGGCTTTCACGGGACTTCTTCCGGATCTGCACCATGGGGGAGATCCCCTGGCACCGGCTGGAGCAGCTTGAGGACGCGCTCCGGGAGTCCATCGAGGCAGCTAGGGGTTAACGCGACATGCAGCTCAACCTGCACCGGCTCTGGATCTTCATGACCGTGGTCGAGTGCGGCGGCTTCTCGGCCGCCGCGCAGAAGCTCTACCTGAGCCAGCCATCGGTGTCGCACCAGGTCAGGCAGCTTGAGCAGTCGCTTCGCACGACCCTGATCGACCGCAGCGGCGCGCGCATCAGGCTGACGCCCGAGGGCGAGGTCATGCTGGAGTACGCCAAGCGCGTGTTCCTGCTGGCCGACGAGGCGGTGGCGGCCATCCGCCAGGTGTCCGGCCTGCAGACCGGCACGCTGGTCGCGGGCGGCACCACCACGGTCGGCACGTACCTGCTGCCCCCGCTCCTGGCCGCCTTCCGCGACCGCCACCCCGGGATCGAGATCGGCATCCAGGTGGGCAACGCGCAGCGGGTCGAGCGCGGTCTGGTCGACGGCGAGATCGGCGTCGCGGTGCTGGCGGGCGAGCCGAGCGCCGCGCAACTGGTCAGCGAGCCGATCCTGGAGGACCGCCTCGTCCTGATCACGCAGCCGGGCCACAAGCTCTCCTCCACCGGTACGGCACAGCCGCACGAGCTGGCCGGAGAGCTGTTCCTGATCCGCGAGCCGGGCTCGTCCACCAGGGAGCTGCAGGAGGAGGCGCTGGAGACGTGGGGTCTGGAGGCGGCCGGCCGTACCGAGATCTGGGGGCCGGAGACGATCAAGCAGGCGGTGGCGGCGGGGCTGGGCGTCTCGCTGCTGTCGGAGCACTGCGTGGAGCAGGAGCTCGCCGACGGGCGGCTGGCGGCGGTGGAGGTCTCGCCGCTGCCGAAGCCGCGCCCGATCGTGCTGGCCCACCGCCGCGACCGTCTGCTCGGCCCGGCCGAGCAGGCCTTCATCGCCATGCTGCGGAACGTGCGTAGCTGGCCGGGGATCAACAGGTTGAGGAGCATTTCTTGAAGGCGCTGCCCTCCCGCGCGCAGGTTGTGATCATCGGTGGCGGCATCGTCGGCGTCAGCGTGGCCTACCATCTGGCCGAGCTCGGCTGGACCGACGTCGTGGTGCTGGAGCAGGGGCAACTGTCCTGCGGCACCACCTGGCACGCGGCCGGGCTCGTGGGCCAGCTCCGCAGCACCGAGAGCATGACGAGGCTGATCCAGTACAGCGCCGACCTGTACGCCCGGCTGGAGGCCGAGACCGGCTTCGGCACCGGCTGGAAGCAGTGCGGCAGCGTGAGCGTCGCCCGCACACCCGAACGCATGACGCAGCTCAGGCGCACCGCCGCCCAGGCCCGCGGCTACGGCGTGACCGCCGAGATCATCACCGCCGCGGAGGCGCGGGAGTTGTGGCCGGTCATGCGGGTGGACGACGTGGTGGGCGGCGTCTGGCTGCCGGGCGACGGCAAGGCCAACCCCTCCGACCTGACCCAGGCGCTGGCCCGCGGCGCCCAGCGGCGCGGCGTCCAGGTGGTCGAGCGCGTGCGCGTCACCGGCGTCACGGTCGAAGACCGCGTGGTGCGATCGGTGCGCACGTCGGAGGGCGAGATCGAGGCCGAGTACGTCGTCAACTGCGCCGGGCAGTGGGCCAGGCAGATCGGCCGCATGGCCGGGGTGACGGTGCCGCTGCACTCCGCCGAGCACTTCTACGTGGTCACCGAACCGATCGAGGGCGTACGCCCGGATCTGCCCGTCCTGCGTGACCCGGATGGCTACGCCTACTTCAAGGAGGAGGTCGGCGGCCTGGTCGTGGGCGGTTTCGAGCCCGACGCGAAGCCGTGGGGCATGGACGGCATCCCGCACCCGTTCGAGTTCCAGCTCCTGGAGGAGGACTGGGACCAGTTCTCGATCATCATGGAGAACGCGATCCAGCGTGTCCCCGCCCTGGAGACGACCGGGGTGCGCACGTTCTACAACGGCCCGGAGTCGTTCACGCCGGACAACATGTTCCTGCTGGGCGAGGCGCCCGAGGTGCGCGGCTTCTTCGTCGCGGCCGGGTTCAACTCCGCGGGCATCGCCTCGGCGGGCGGCGCGGGCAGGGCGCTGGCCGAGTGGATCGTGAACGGCGCGCCGACCGCCGACCTGTGGCCCGCCGACCCGCGGCGCTTCGCCCGCTGGGCGGACAACGACACCTGGCTGCGCGACCGCGTCACCGAGACGCTCGGCCTGCACTACGCGATGTCCTGGCCGAACAGGGAGCTGGAGACGGCCAGGCCGCTGCGCCGTTCGCCGGTGCACCACCTGCTCGCCGCCGCGGGCGCGTGCTTCGGCTCGAAGATGGGCTGGGAACGGGTCAACTACTTCGGTGAGGCGGCGCCGTACTCCTTCGGCCGGCCGGAGTGGCAGCCGAGGGTGAACGCGGAGGTCGGCGCGTGCCGGACGGAGGCGGCGCTGTTCGACCAGACGTCGTTCGCCAAGTTCACGCTGAAGGGCCCGGACGCGGCGGCGGCGCTGCGGTGGCTGTGCACGGCCGAGGTGGACGTCGAGGTGGGCCGGGTCGTCTACACGGGCCTGCTCAACGACCGGGGCGGCTACGAGTCCGACCTGACGGTGACGCGGGTGGCGCACGACGAGTACCTGATCGTGACGGGCTCGGCGCAGGCCACGCGGGACTTCGACGTGATCTCCAAGGGCCTGGGCGAGCACCGCGCCGTGCTGGTGGACGTCACCAGCGCCTACGCCGTCTTCAGCGTCATGGGCCCCAAATCCCAAGAAATCCTGCAAAGCGTGTCGAAGGCGGATTTCTTGGCATTCCCCTTCGGGACCTCGCGGCTCGTGGACCTCGGCCACGCCACCGTGCGCGCCACCCGCGTCACCTACGTCGGCGAGCTGGGCTGGGAGCTCTACGTCCCCGCCGAGTTCGCCGTCACCGTCTACGAGACCCTGCTCGCCACCGGCCTCACCCAGGCCGGTTACTACGCGATCGAGGCCATGCGCATCGAGAAGGGCTACCGCGCCTGGGGCCGCGAGCTCGGCCCCGAGGTCACGCCCGCCGCGGCCGGGCTCCGCTTCACCTGCAGGAAGACCGGCGGCTACCGAGGCGAGGAGCGGGCCATGGACGACCCGGGCCGCCACGTCGTCTCCATCGTGCTCGACGACCCCGAGGCCCACCTTTGGGGCGGCGAGTCGCTGCTGCACGACGGCGAGCCGGTCGGCTACGTCACCTCCGCCGCCTACAGCCCGACGCTCGGCACCACGGTCGCGCTCGGCTTCGTACACGATGCCACGCTGGAGAAGGCTCAGGTGGACGTCGCCGGAGAGATGTACTCTGCCCAGATCAGCCGCAAGGCGCCCTACGATCCCACCTCTTCGAGAGTGAAGGCATGAGCACATCCGAATTCGTCCTGACTCTGTCCTGTCCCGACCGGCCCGGCGTCGTGGCCGCGGTCTCGGGCCTGCTGGCCGAGCATGGCTGCAACATCAAGGAGAGCCAGCAGTTCGGTGACGAGCGGTTCTTCATGCGCGTGCAGTTCACCTCGCCCCTCGCCGAGGACGAGCTCAGGGCGGCTTTCGCCGCCCTGGCCCCCGACTTCGCCATGGAGTTCACGCTGCGCGACGTGGCGCGCAAGATGCGGGTGCTCATCATGGTCAGCAAGTTCGACCACTGCCTGAACGACCTGCTCTACCGGGTGCGCTCCGGCGCCCTGGACATCGAGATCGTCGGCGTGGCCTCCAACCACCCCGACCTGCGGCCGCTCACCCAGTCCTACGGCATCGACTACCACCACCTGCCGGTCACCCCCGAGACCAAGCCCAGGCAGGAGGCCGAGGTGCTCGCGCTGGTCGAGCACTACCAGGCCGAGCTGGTGGTGCTGGCCCGCTACATGCAGGTCCTGTCGGAGGACCTGTGCGAGAAGCTCGCCGGGCGGGCGATCAACATCCACCACTCGTTCCTGCCGTCGTTCAAGGGCGCCAAGCCGTACCACCAGGCGCACGCCCGCGGCGTGAAGCTGATCGGCGCGACCGCCCACTACGTCACCTCCGACCTCGACGAGGGCCCCATCATCGAGCAGGAGGTCGCCCGGGTCGGCCACGGCGACTCGCCGCAGGACCTGGTGCGGATCGGGCGGGACGTGGAGTGCGTGGCGCTGGCCAGGGCGGTGAAATGGCACACCGAGCAGCGCGTGCTGCTCGACGGCCACAAGACCATCGTCTTCTCTTAGGGCCGGTAGGTGCCGAAGAACCAGGTGTTGCCCTCGGGGTCGGCGCAGCCGTACTCGCGTGAGCCGTAGTGCTGGTCCACCAGCTCCATGGTGATGGTGGCGCCCGCCGCCTTGGCACGGTCGTGGTGGGCGTCGGGGTCGTCGACGGCGACGTAGATGCCGGGGCCGCCGGGCTTGCCCTGGCCCAGCATGATCATGTCCTCGCCCACCAGCAGTTCGGCATGGCGGACCACGCCCTGCTCGTCCTTGCTGATCTCGTGGGCGGTGAAGCCGAAGGCGGCGGTCAGGAAGTCGACGGCCGCGGCCGGGTCCTCGTAGCGCGCGAGCGCGAAAACGGTGCGTGTCATACGGCCGAGTCTGCCGGGGCCGCCACCGGGGGTCTTGGAAAAATCTGACCGGGTGTCTCTCCGCAGAACAGGCGGAAGTCCCGGTTCATGTGCGCCTGGTCGTAGTAGCCGCACGCGGCGGCGGCCTGGGCGGGCGGTACGCCGGAGCGCAGCAGGTTCCGCGCCCGCTCGAACCTGATCAGCCGCGCCGCCGCCTTCGGCGCCAGCCCGATCTCCTCGTGGAAGCGGGCGACCAGATGCCGGTGGCTCCAGCCGAGCTCCTCGGACAGGGCCGCCGCGCTCACCGAGCCGCCCGACTCCAGCAGCCGCGCCCAGGCCCAGCCGACCTCGCCGCGCGGCTCGGGGCCGCCGAGTATGCGGGTGGTCAGCATCGTCTCGAACCTGGCCAGCCGCTCGTGCCAGCCCGCCACCTGGCCCAGCCGCTCGGCCCAGCCCGCGAGCAGGTCGTCGGCGGGGACCACCAGGTTGGTCAGCTCACGCATCGGCACGCGGTACAGGCGACGCGCCCCGAACGGCGTGAGCAGCGCCTCCACGCCCTCGGTCGGCGCCTGGGTCGTGGTGACGGTGTAGCGGTCGGACAGGCCGCCGGTGAAGGAGGTGAACCGGCTCCCGTCCACCTCCATCGGCGCGCCGAAGCCGAGGATGAGCACCGCGCCCGGCATGGCCGCCTCCAGGCGGACGTGGGGCCGCGCGTACCGCTCGCGGTAGGCGTACAGCCCCGTGACGTACGGTCGCAGCGCGGGCCCGGGGACCCGCTCGACCATCGTCAGGTCGTCCACACTCCGACTATAGGTGCCCGCTCTTGGGCCGCGCCCGCAGCAGTTCGAGCCCGCGGTCCACGACCTCGGAGCGCTCCAGCCCGGTGACCTGCTCCAGCGGGAACCACGCCGCCCGGTCGGTGCTGCCGCCCACCTCGAAGCGCAGGTCGCCGCCCACGACTCGCGCCTCCCAGAACAGCCGTACCGCGTGGAACTCCGGCTCGGGATGGTAGCTGTCGACGCCGATCAGCACCTCGGGCACGACCGTGTAGCCGGTCTCCTCCTCGACCTCGCGCACCACCGCGTCGTAGGGGTCCTCGCCGTGCTCGACGCCGCCGCCGGGCAGGGTCCAGTGGCGGGTCTCCCGGTGGACGTAGTGGGCGAGCAGGATCTCCTCGCCGCGCACGATCATCCCGTACGCGGCCAGCCGCCGCCGGTTCACAGCCCGGTGTTCCCGGCCAGGAACGTGAGGGTGTCGGCCGACAGGTCGATGGTGCGGCTCAGCGAGCGCGCCCCGTGCCCGACCTCGGTCTCGTTGCGCAGCAGCACCGGCCGAGGCGAGCCGCTGGAGTGCTGCAGGGCGGCGCACATCTTCCACGCGTGCATCGGGTGCACGCGGCTGTCGGACTGGAAGACGGTGAAGAGCGTCGCGGGGTACGGCACGCCGTCCCCCACCCGGTGATAGGGCGAATAGCTCCAGAGCCACCCGAAGCTCTCGGGGTCCTCGGCCGAGCCGTACTCCACGTTCCACGTCGCGCCCAGGCCGAACAGCTCGTAACGCACCATGTCGAGCAGCGGCGCCGAGCAGACCACGGCCGCGTACAGCTCGGGCCGCTGGGTGAGGGCGGCGCCGACCAGCAGGCCGCCGTTGGAGCCGCCGGAGATGCCGAGCTGCGCGGGGGTGGTGACGCCGGTGGCGATGAGGTGCTCGGCCGCGGCGTGGAAGTCGTCGAAGACGTTCTGCTTGTTGCCGAGCATCCCGGCGCGGTGCCAGTCCTCACCCTCCTCGCCGCCGCCGCGCAGGTTCGCGATGGCGTAGACGCCGCCCGCCTCCACCCAGGTCAGGACCGAGGCCGAGTAGCCGGGCGTCATGGAGATGCCGAACCCGCCGTAGCCGTTGAGGATGGTCGGGCGCGGGCCGTCGCGGTCGACCGGCTCGATGACCAGCATGCGGACCTCGGTGCCGTCCTTGGAGGTGTAGACGACCTGCGAGGTCTTGACCGGCGGCACCTCGACCGCGCCGGGGGAAGCCGCCCACAGGGTGGTCTCGCCGGTGCGGGCGTCGTAGCGCTGGATGGTGGGCGGGGTGGTGTTGTCGGTGTAGCCGAACCAGGCCTCGTAGCCGCCCTCGGGACGCTCGGCGATGCCGCCGATCGTGCCCAGGCCGGGCGTGGGCACCTCGCCGGCGCGCGCGCCGTCCTCCAGGCGGTGCACGCTGATCTCGCTGATCGCGTGGCGGGTCCAGCCGACCAGCATGACCGGGCTGTCGAGATCGTCCAGGATCGCGAAGTCCGACAGCACCGCCTCGGCGTCCTCCGGGATCAGGTCGCGCCAGACCTGCGGCTCGGCGGGGTCGGCGACGCAGATCCGGCCGCGCGGGGCGTCGCGGTCGGTGTGCACGTACAGGCGGCCGTCGCGGCCGAAGTGCAGCCCGGTCTGCGCGTCCACGCCCTCCTGGACGACGACCAGGGCCGGGTCGTCGAGGGGGGAGGCGGTCAGGTCGGCGACCCAGAGATCGTTGCGCGGAGCCGTACCCTCTGAGGCGGAGATCTGCAGCCAGCGGCCGTCGCGCGAGACCGAGACGCCGTAGTAGTTCGTCATCTTCAGCCCGGCGCCGAAGATCATCACGTCGTCCTCGGTGGAGGTGCCGACGCGGTGCAGGTAGACGCGGCGGTGGTACTGCCGCTCGTTCTCCGGAACCTCCGTGCCCGGCAGGCGGCGCACGTAGTAGAACGCCTCGCCGCCGGGCAGCCACGCGATGGGGGAGTAGCGGCAGCGGTCGATCGGCCCCTCCAGCCGCCCGCCGGTCGCCACGTCGATGATGTACAGCACCGACTCCTCGTCGCCGCCCACCGAGATCTGGTACGCCAGCAGCCGCCCCTCCTTGTCCGGCTGGACGGCGTCGAGCGTCGTCAGCCCGGACGGGTCGATCCGCATGGGGTCGATCAGGGCCCGCTCGGTGCCGTCGGGGTCGACGACGTAGTAGACCGCGTGCTCCTGGCCGGGCATGCGCCGGGAGAAGAAGTGCCGCTCGCCACGCCACACCGGGACGCCGACCGAACCCGACTGCAGAAGCTCCTCGATCCGGTCGCGGAAACGCTGCGTCTTGGCGTGCTCGCGGTAGAGCGCCTCCTGTGCGAGAAGCCAGCCCTGCGTCTCCGGGCTGTCCGGGTCCTCGAGCCAGCGGTAGGGGTCGGGCACAGGGGTGCCGTGCAGGTCGTCGACGAGCTCTTCTCGGCGTGCGGCGGGATACATGCCTTGACCCTACCGGCGGGGCGTAAAGCGCAGGTGATCCGGGCATAAAACACACCGTGCGTCCCTCTGGTTCGTTAAGAGGTGGCGGGATACGTGCATTTGACGACAGACTTGGGCAGAGGGCGGCGCCGTGGTGACACCATCCGTCGGGCCGTCCGGCGGAGGTCCACGTGACGGAAGCATCTGTGCCCCAGGAGGGGCCGCCAGCCGGGACATGCCACGGCATGTCCCCTTTGATACGCGCCCTGCGGGGAGAGTCCTCGTGATGCGCCAGGTCCTGCTACTGAATGCCACCTATGAGCCGCTGACCACGCTCTCGCTGCACCGTGCCATCGTGCTGGTGCTGCGGGAGAAGGCGGACGTCGTCCACCGCGACGGCAGGGGAGCGGTGCTCCGCTCGGCCAGCCGTACCCTGGACGTGCCGTCGGTGATCAGGCTCAGAAGATATGTCCGTATCCCCTACCGGTCCCGCATCCCCCTGACCAGGGCCGCGCTGATGCGGCGCGACGACTTCCGCTGCGCCTACTGCGGTCAGAAGGCCGAGACGATCGACCACGTCATCCCGCGCTCGCGGGGCGGCACGCACACGTGGGAGAACTGCGTCGCCTCCTGCACGCCGTGCAACCATCGCAAGGCCGACAAGTTCCTGGAGGAGCTCGGCTGGTCGCTGCGCGTGTCCCCGGCGGTGCCGCGCGGAGCGCACTGGCGGCTGATCGGCGCCTCCATGGTCGGCGACCCTCAGTGGGCGCCGTACCTGGAAGCCGCCGCCTGACGAAACCGCTTTGAGGCCACATGCCGCGACCTGCGAGGATCGCGGCATGTGGTCTTTCACGGCGGATCTCGCGGCCTTCCCCGCCGCCGCCACCGCCTTCCTCCTCGACGATCCCGTCGGCAACACGGTGCCGCTGACGGTCATGGCCGCCGTCCGCTCCGGCCAGCCCGCGGAAGGCGCCTACTACGGCTGGTGGAGCGTGGACGGGCAGGTGCGGGGGGTCGCCTTCCGGACGCCTCCGGCTCCGCTCGGGCTGGCCGTGATGCCCGCCGAGGCCGTCGCGGAACTGGCCACGGCACTGGGCGAGCGGGAGATCCCCGAGGTGATGGGACCTCGGGAGCTGGTCGGCGGCTTCAGCAGGGCGCGCGGGGCGGCGCTCGCGCACACCGTCGAGGAACGCCTGTACCGTCTCGGCCGCCTCACCCCGCCAGATGTGCCCGGGGAGGGGCGCCGGGCCGTACCGGGGGATCTGCCGTTGCTCGTGAGCTGGTACCACGCGTTCGGCGAGGAGATCAGCGTCTCGGCCGACCGCGGCGACCAGACCGAGCGGGTGCTGCGCAGGATCGCCTCAGGCGACCTGTTCCTCTGGACCGACGGCGGGGCGCCGGTGTCGTTCGCGGGGCTGTCGATCGCGCAGGGCGGGGTCAGTCGCATCGGGCCGGTGTACACGCCGCCGTCCTGCCGCCGTCGCGGGTACGGCGCCGCCATAACCGCCCACGCCAGCCGGGTCGGCCTGGACGAACGGGCCAAGGAGATCGTCCTCTTCACCGACCTCGGGAACCCGACGAGCAACGCGATCTACCGCTCGATCGGCTACGAGCCCCACGCGGACTACGCCCACGTGACCTACGCGCCCTAATCTAGGGGCATGCCGCGTTACGACTTCCGCTGCCGCGCCTGCGGCTCCACGTTCGAGGTGTCGCGCCCGATGGCCGCCTCCGACGACCCCGCCACCTGCCCGGAGGGGCACGAGGACACCGTCAAGCTGCTGTCCACGGTCGCGATGACCGGCGGCGCGCCCGCGCCCCGGGGCGGCGGCGGTGGCGGCGGCTGCTGCGGGGGCGGCTGCTGCGGCTGACCGCCGCGCACCACGCTCACGAACCGAGCGTGGCCTCCGCCAGCTCCTGCCAGTCCTGCTCCCGCCCCGCACGGAACGCCGCGGTGAACCCGGTTTCGCCGAGGCGTTCGCGCGTGGCGTCGGCGATTCTGGCGGCGTCCGGGTGGGAGAGGTCGCGGGCGCCGCGTACGCCCTCGCTGGCCGCGAGCAGCCGTACCGCCTGCTCGTCCTGGCTCTGGCGCAGCGCCAGATCCGCGACCCCGATCAGCATCCCGGCCACCAGCGGCGGGTACGGCGCCAGCATGGCCGCCTCCAGCGCCAGGCGCCGATGCGCGCGGGCCTCGTCCAGATCCTCGGCGAGGTAGCCGAGCAGGTCCTGGATCCTGGCCCTGGCCATGACGCTCGCCTCCGCCTCGCCCAGCCGGGCCCGCACCGCGTCCAGGCCGCGGCGGGCCTCGTCGGGCTCGCCACGCCAGTACGCGAGCTGCGCCGCGGAGAGCTCCAGGTCGGCGAGCTCCTCCGGCCAGGTGATCCCGCCCGCGCTGCGCCGCGCCGCGGCCATGGCGGACGCGCTGGCCCGCGCGTCGCCGAGCAGCCAGTACAACTGGGCCTGCCGCGCCCGCAGGCTGACCACCTCCTCCCGCACGCCCAGCTCCTTCAGCGCCGTCGCCGCCTCGTCGAAGTGCTCGCACGCGCGGGCGAACTCGCCGCGCATGGCCAGCCGGTCGGCCAGGAAGGTCAGCGCCAGCGAGATGCCCATCCGCTCACCCAGCGCGCGGAACTCGGCGAGCGCGATCTCGACATCGGTGTCCACGTCGGTCTCGTCGGCGCCGAGCGTGAGCCGCAGCCGCCCGCGCGTGAGCCGGCCCTGCGCGCGCACCCACGGATCGTCGTCGGTGACCAGCGGGTCCAGCGCGCGCAGGAACCCTCCCGACGGCTCCAGCAGCAGCAGCTTCCACAGCTCGGCGAACTTGAGCAGGGAGTGCCCGGACCCGCTGCTCAGCGTGTAGCGATGCGCCTCGTTGATCCACTTCTCCGCCTGGAACTGGTCGCGGCCCACCCCCGAGGTCAGGAACATCGTCACGACCGTGTACGCCAGCGCCCGCGTCTCCTCCTCGACCTCGCCGGGCAGGGAGGACGCGGCGATGCTCAGCTCGGTGCCCTCGGCGCGGAACCCGCCCAGGTACCAGTACCAGCCCGCGACGCCGGCCAGCCGCATCGCCTCCTCGGCCCATCCCTCGGCGATCGCGCCGCGCAGGGCCGTACTTATGTTGTCGTGCTCGGTGTTCAGCCTGGCCAGCCAGTCGAGCTGCTCGGCACGGCGCAGGTGCGGCTCGGCCGTCTGCGCCAGCTCGGTGAAGTAGGCCAGGTGAGCCCGGCGTGCCGCCTCGACCTCCCCGGCCTCGGCCAGGCGGTCGGCCGCGTACTCCCTGATGGTGTTGAGCATCCGGTAGCGCGGCTCGTCCTCGCCGTCGGTGAGCAGCAGCGACTTGTCGACCAGCGCGGCCAGCACGTCGAACACCAGCTCGCCGTCGAGCTCCGCCTCCTCGCACACCCGCTCGGCCGCCTCCAGGCCCACCCCGCCGGAGAACACCGACAGCCGCCGCAGCACGCCGCGCTCCGCCTCGGTCAGCAGGTCCCAGCTCCAGTCCACGACCGCGCGCAGCGTCTTGTGCCTCGGCAACACGGTACGGCTGCCGCTGGTCAGCAGCCGGAAGCGGTCGTCGAGCCGGCGGGCGAGCTGGTCGACGGACATGGCGCGCAGGCGGGCCGCGGCCAGTTCGATCGCCAGCGGCACCCCGTCCAGCGCCCGGCAGATCCGCTCCATGGCCGCCAGCGTGGCGGCGTCGGAGCCGAGGTTCTTGCGGACTAGGTCCGCGCGGTCGCGCAGCAGCCGCACCGCCGGCGAGGACCCGATCTCGGCGGGCTCGGCCCCCACCGCGGGCAGCGCGAGCGGCTCGACCTGCCACAGCACCTCGCCGGTGATGCCCAGCGGCTCCCTGCTCGTGGCCAGGATCCGCAGCCGCCTGCACTCGCCCAGGAGCCGGTCGGCGAAGGCCGCGCTCTGCTCGATCAGGTGCTCGCAGTTGTCCAGGATCAGCAGGATCGTGCGCTCGCGCAGCGCCGTCAGCAGCCGGTCCATCGGCTCGCCGTCCCGCGCGCCGCCGAGCAACGGCTGGTCACGCAGGCCGATCGCGCTGAGGGCGGCCTGCGCGAGGTCGCCGCCCGGCCCCACCGCGGCCAGCTCGACCAGCCAGGCCCCGTCGGGCAGCTCGGACAGCATCGTGCGCGCGGTCTCGGTGGCCAGCCGCGTCTTGCCGGAGCCGCCCGCCCCGGTCAGGGTGACCAGCCGGTGTCCCATGGCGAGCCCGGCGACCACGCCGACGTCGGCGTCCTTGCCCACGAAGCTGGTCAGCTCGGCGCGCAGGTTCGTCCTGCGGTTCTCGGTCCGCTCGCCGATCTCGCCCCGCAGCAGCGCCGTGTGCAGCGCGGACAGCTCCGCCGACGGGTCGGCGCCCAGTTCGTCGGCGAGCCGTTCGCGGGTGCGCTGGTAGACGGTCAGCGCCTCGTTGCCGCGCCCCGCCTCGGCCAGCGCCCGCATCAGCGCCGCCACGAACCCCTCGCGCAGGGGGTAGGCGGCCACCAGCCCGGTCAGCTCGGAGACCAGCTCGGAACCGCGGCCCAGCCGGATGTCGGCGTCCACCCGGTCCCCGAGCGCGGCGACGTGCAACTCGTCCAGGCGGGTGATCACGGCGTCGAACGCCTCGCTGTCCTGCAACGCGATGTCGGCCATCGCCGAGCCGCGCCACAACTCCAGGGCCGCGCGCAGCAGCTCCGCCCTGGCCGAGGGCTCGGCGGCACGGGCCTGGCCGACCAACTGCTCGAACCTGGACACGTCCACGGCGTCCGCGCCCACGGCCAGCCGGTAGCCGCCCGCGTCGGCCTCGACCACGCCGTCGGGCAGCACTCTGCGCAGCCTGGAGACCAGCGCCTGCAGGGCGTTCACCTCGTCGGCGGGCGGTTGCTCCCCCCAGATCCAGTCGACCAGCCTCGTCCGTGAGACGACCCGGCCGGGTTCGAGGGCGAGGGCGGCGAGCAGCGCGCGCAGCCGAACCCCCGGAACCTCGACGACGGTCCCATCCTGGTTCCGGACCTCGAAGGGCCCAAGCAGTCCAACTCGCACATCGGTCATTGTGCCGAACCTTGACGACCAGGCACGAATCGCCGTCCTTCGCAGCCGGGCCGTCACCCCGCTCGTTCGTCGCGCGGGCCCTTGTCGTGCGGCCCTGGTTGTGCGGCTCTTTCTCTTATGGCTCTTGCTTGTACGGCTGCGCGGTCATCGTCCTGACCACGAGCCGGGCCACGGCTTCGACGGTGGCCACGCCGTACCCCATGGCCGGGCTGCGCTCCGACAGCACCGCCAGCAGCAGGTCGTGGCCGCCGGTCTGGAGGCGGCCCACGCTGTTGACCGTCCACAGGCCGTCGTGGGCGCTGGCCGGCAGCCAGCCGTTCTTGAGCGCGACCTTTCCGGCACCGGCCGCGGCGCTCACCCCCCACGCCTGGTCGGGCACGACGTCCGACATCAGATCCAGGGCGAAGCGCCGGTGGGCCGGTGTCAGCGGGCCCTGCGGGTCGGTGAGCCGGTCGAGCACCTTGACCTGGGCGGACGGACGGCTGAGGGTGGTGCCCCACGAGTGTTCCGGCCAGATGCGCCGGATGCCCTGCTCACGTAGCGCCGCCTTCAGACCGTCGCGCCCGCCGATCGCCCGGTACAGCTCGTAGGCGCAGTCGTTGTCGCTGACCTTGATCATCCGGCTGGCCGTCCGCCGCTCTTCCCTGGTCAGCCGCCGTCCCTCCTTCTGCGCCTTGAGGGCGAGGGCCAGGAGGATGTCCACCTTGGCGACACTGGCCAGCATGAACGGCTCGCGTTCCCGGTAGGCGTAGCGGGTGGAGGCGACCCGGTCGTACACGGCCACGGCAGCCCGTCCAGGCCGCGCGGCCAGATACCGCCCCAGGGCCTTGTCCAGCTTCCCCCGCACCTCATCGGGCAAGGGCCGCTGAGCCCCGACCGGCACCCCCACCGCCCGAACCGGCACCCCCGCGGCCGATGCCACCACCGTCTGGACCGGCACCCCCTCGTCGGCCAGCGGCCCAGAAGTCCGTCGGTGTGGCCCCGGCACCAGCCCGGCAGCACGCATGGCGGCCGGAGCAGCAGGACCTGCGGCCTCCAGACCGGCGAATGGGCCGATCGCCAGACCGGCCGATGACACGGACGCCCTGCCCTGCCACCACACTGCGGTTGATCCCGATGCCAAGTCCGGCGCGTGTGATCCCGATGCCAAGCCTGGCCACCGCAGCGTGGGCTCGAACTTGGCCATGACGGTGTCGGCGGGCCTCTCGGCTTGGAAGGCAGGGCCGTGTGGGGTGATCGGGAGGCCGGTGTCCACGCCCGAACAGGCGGCCATGGTGACCGTCAAGGCGGTGATGAGCCAGATCCCCCGAACGCGCATGAGCGCGAGCCTGCCAGCCGCCACGCCAACGACCTGGGGCAGAGTAGGTCACCCAACCCCAAAGATTCCCCCTCCCGGCAACTCCGGCGGGAGGGGGAACGCGCTCAGGCCACCTTGCGGCGCTGGAACGGGAGGAAGCGGTCGGCCAGGTGGGGACGGGACGGGTTGAGGGTGGGCTCGACCGCCAGCACACGATCGAACCTGAACGCCCTGATCCCGCGGCGCATCCTGCACACCCCCACCAGGTACCAGTACTCCCGGTGGACCAGGCAGGTCACCGGCTCCACGTCACGGATCGTCACGTGTCCGGCGGCGTCCTGGTAGTGCAGGCGGATCATGAGGCGGCTGGTGATCGCGTCGGCGATGACGCGGGCTCGGGAGGCCACGTCGGAGGGCAGGGGATCGGTGAGGGTGGCCAGGGTGGTGGCGATGACGTCGTCGTCGAGGTCGAGATGCTCGAAGACGTTGCGCAGGCCGCGCCGGGCGGTGACGGCCTGCGGTCCGGCTCCCAGGTGCGCCAGGGAGAGGGCCAGGGCGGCGATTTCGGCGGTCGTCAGCGGGCGGGTGTGAGACTTCACATCGATACCCATACCCAAACACTAGCTCCTGCCACCGACAATTTTCGAAAGCCAGTACGGACCCCCACCCGCCCAAACCCACCCACCAACCCGCCCACTCGGCCCCCGTCCCCGCTCGTCCCCGTCCCGCTCGCCCCCGCCCCCGCCCCGTTCGGCCCCCGTCCCCGCTCGTCCCCGTCCCGCTCGCCCCCGCCCCGAGGCACGCCTCCGGTTCCCCGTGCTCGGCCTGCCCGGGTCTCGGGTCACCGCCGTCGGGTCGCCCTTCGGGGTGCGCCATTCGGCCCCCTGTCTAGCGGGTCACGCCTCCGGGCCCCTGCGTTAGCGGGGTTGCCCAGGGCGCTGCGGTGGCGCTGGTCCGGGCCCCGGGGCGTGCCTCTGGTGTCGGTCTGCCGGGGGCGCGGGCCGTGGGGAGTGGTGGTTGGGCTGGTCGGCGAGGGGGGTTAGATCCAGCCCTTGCGGGTGGCGGCTACGCCGGCGGCGAAGCGGGTTTCGGCGCCCAGTGCGCTCATGGCCACCGCGATGTGCCGTCGTACCGTCCGCACGCTGATGCCCGTCTCGTGGGCGATCTGCTCGTCGGTCTTGCCCGCCGCCAGTTGCAGGACCACGCGCCGCTGGGCGCGGGTGAGGGGGATGTCCTCGCCCTCGGCGTCCACCGAGTCCCGCCACATGAGGTCGAACCAGTCGGCGAGCATCCCCAGCAGGTCGGGCGAGGTGACGAGCAGTGCGGGCAGGCCGGTCGCCGTGGCCGCCACCAGTGCCGTCGCGTCGTCGACCATGATCATCTTGGTGGGGATCGACCGGCGCATCCGTACCGTCTCACCGGCCACCGCGGAGTCGCTCATCAGCCGCCGCCCCCAGGGCACATTGCTGTAGGCGGCGTCGTACAGGCCGAGGTAGCGGGCGCCGCCCTCCAGCGCGGCCGGGGGCGGGAGTAGGAGGCGGTGCGGGGTGGGCTCGGTCTCGAAGGCGATGGTGAAGGCGGCCCGGACGAGACGGGTCCCGGCGGCGTACAGTTCCACGGCCTTCGCGGCGGCCTCCGCCATCGTGGGGATGACCTGGACCCCGCTGATCGGCGGTGAGGCGGAGTGCTCGTCGTGGGCGCCCAGCCGGCCGGCGAGCGCCCGCCAGCCGGCGGCCAGGCGGGCCTGGCGGCCGGTGAGCTCGGCGTGTTCGCGGTCCAGCAGCACGCGCAGGGCGGCGGCGGTGCCGACCGGTCTGAGCAGGGCGTCGCCCTCGCCGCCGCGGAAGGCGACGCCCATCGAGAGCAGTTCGAGGGTCTCCGGCGCGTCCCCGTCGACGTCCACGTCCAGTTCCAGCGCCCCGCTGGAGGCGAGCCGGTCGTAGAGCGCCTGTGCCCGCGGACTGACCAGCCCCGCCAGGCTGTTTTCCGCCATCGGACCCTCCTATGGGCGTGGGATCAGCCCCAGCCCACGCCGTCGTCGAACCACAGCATGACTTCCTCCCCCGTATCTATGTGGAGCTTCCTGACATGTCCTTTGTAGGAGAGGCCGGGAAGGCGCACAGCCTGGAGGGTTTCAGGGGAGGGACGTGGTCAACGCCGGGCGGTCGCCTGTTCGCCCAGGGCGGCGATGCCGTACAGGAGGCCGCCGACCAGGTCGCCCACGCTGAACGCGGTCGCCATCGACATCGCGGTCAGCCGGCAGGCCCCGTCCGACAGCCGCTGCCTGGCGTTCTCGCCGGTCACGATCTCCAGGGCCCTGCCCTCCACGTCCACCAGGACGACCACCCCGTTCTCGGCGTCGTCGCCGAGCGCGGCGTGCAGGCGTTCGGCGAAGTGGCGACGGGCGCCGACGGGTTTGCCGAGGTAGACGCCGAAACGCAGCCCGCTTCGGCGCTCGGCGAGCTGGAGCGCCTGGCGCAGGTCGTCGGCCTGGCCCGCGGTCAGCACACGCATGGTCTCACCATCCCGCCGTCGCTCCGCCGATGTTCCTGCCCGGTTCCGCGGTCTCGGCCGCGGCCGCCCAGTCGACCTCCGGCGCGGGCGCCCAGCGGGCGGGCCGGTCGGCCAGCACCAGGTCGGAGGTGCTGACGCCGTGCTCGCTTCTGGACGGCCCGCCCAGCCAGACCGGCCCCTCCGCCGCCCTGCGGGCCGTACCGCGCCCCGGCGCCATGACGAGCAGGCTGATCAGCACGAAGATGACGAGGGAGGCCCCGATGAGGAAGCCGAGGATCTGCCACGCGCTGCTCACACCCTGACCGTAATCCCGGTTCGGCTGCCCGGCCAGACCTCTTGTGAGAGAGTCTGAACCAAGATCCCCCACAAGAGGTCAAAACTGCTGTGGACACACCTGAATCGATCGGTCGGTATCCGGTTGAGCGTGCCCTCGGCGCCGGCGCCTTCGCGTCGGTGTGGCTGGCGCGG
Source organism: Nonomuraea sp. NPDC050790 (assembly GCF_044456745.1). Lineage (NCBI taxonomy): Bacteria > Bacillati > Actinomycetota > Actinomycetes > Streptosporangiales > Streptosporangiaceae > Nonomuraea > Nonomuraea sp. NPDC050790. Next base: position 580,144 of record NZ_JBITGF010000007.1, read on the forward strand.
GACGACCGGCTGCAGTCGTACGTCGCCATCAAGGTGCTCGCCGAGAACTGGTCGGTGGAGCCCGCGGTGCGGGAGCGGTTCGTCAAGGAGGCCCGGCTGCTGCGCCAGGCCGACTCGCCGCACATCGTCCAGGTCCACGACATCGGGGAGCTTCCAGACGGCAGGCCGTACTTTGTCATGACTTATGCGGACATGGGGACTCTCGCCGGACGCCTCGCGGACGGGCCCCTGCCGGTGCCCGAGGTGCTGCGGCTCGTCGGCGAGATCGCCGGCGGTGTGGGGGAGCTTCACCAGCTCGGCATCGTGCATCGGGATCTCAAGCCGTCCAACGTGCTGTTCCGTTCGGTTACGGGCGGGGGCGAGCGGGCGATGGTGGCCGACCTCGGTGTCGCGCGGGCGCTCGCCGACGCCACCAGCCACACGATCGCCGCGGGCACGCCCGGCTACATGGCGCCCGAGCAGATGCGCCTCGACGGCGCGCCCGACGAGCGGGCCGACGTGCACGGGCTGGGGGCCCTCGCCTATCACCTGCTCACGGGCCAGGTTCCCGGTTCAGGCGCGGTACGGCTGGCGCCCCACCGCCTGCGCCCCGAGGTCCCGGAACGGGTCAGCACGGCCGTCATGAAGGCCATCGACCCCGACCCGGACCGGCGCTGGCAGAGCGTGGCCGAGTTCGACGCGGCCCTGCGCGGCACCGATCCCGCCCTGGTCGCCGACCCCCAGGACCACGGCCTGGCCCAGGAACCTCCCGGGCGGGCCGGCGAACCGCGCCGCCGTTCGTGGCGCAGGCCGCTGCTGGCGGGAGGAGCGGCCGTGGTGGTCGCGGGCGCGGTCGTGGCGGTGATCCTGACCCGCGGCGGCGGTCCCGAGCCGCCCACGCCGGGAACCGGCGCCTCCACCACGAGCCTGGAGGAACTGCCCCAGAACGACCTGCGCCCGGACGCCCCGGTGCCCAAGCAGTACCGCCAGGCGATCGTCGAGGCGGGCACGTGGTGCGCCGACATCAAGGGCCTGTCGCCCGCGCTGGTCGCGGCGGTGCTGAAGGTCATGAGCGACTTCGACCCCAACCTGAGCGACAAGGAGAAGGACGAGTTCGGCATCGCCCGCTGGACGCCCCGTGTGCTGCGCCACTGGCAGCCGGGCGGCCTCAACCAGCCGGAGCCGCGCCCGCCGTACAGTGTGGAGCTGTCGGTGCAGTCGATGGGCCGCTTCTTCTGCGTCCTCGGCCAGCAGATCTCCAACATCCCCGGCGATCCCGCCGCGAACCTGGCCGCGCTCTTCCTGTCGGGGGTGGAGCCGATGAAACGCTCGAAGGGCGTGCCGCCGTTCACGAAGGAGCGCGTGGATCGGATCATGAAATATCGGGATGAGTACCGCAAGCGCTAAGGCAGCAACCGCAGGTCCGTGTCCACCACCAGGTTGAACCGGAGCGCCAGATTGATCAGGGCGGCACGCTGCCAGTCGGCCTTGCCTCCGTCCTCGGCCTGCTTCACCCGAAGCTTCGTCCTGGCCAGGTAGTCGATGTGGAAGTTGGCGCCGCTCCTGGTGAGGTCGTGCCCCGACAGCCGCTCGATGAGCTGCGGCACCGTCGGCACCACCGTGCTGGACGGGTCGCGCAGCCTGGGCTCGCACAGCGCGACCAGGATGAGGAAGTACTTGGCGGTCCGGTCCAGCGGGAACACGCCCATGGTGGTCGCGCCGGAGCCGGCCACGGTGGCGGCCTTGCCGTACACGTGCTCGGGGGCGAAGACGAGGAAGCCGGTCGTGCCGTGCTCGGCGGGAAGGATCACCCGCGAGAACTCGAACGGCACCGGCATGCCCATCCGCTGCGGCGGCACCTTGACGAACTCGCCGCCGCCCTCGGGGTTCTCGACCACGTAGGTGCGGTCGGTGGTGAGGTTGGCGATCAGCCAGTAGTCGTCGACCGCGGTGATGCGCCCGGCCATGCGCGACACGGCCCGGTCGGCGATCACGATGTCCACGGGGACGTCGTCGGCGCCGCGGCCGAACGTGGCGGTTTCGCCGGGGTTGAGCTCGGCCGCCACGGCCGTGTCGGTCTGGATGAGAACGGTGCGCATGGCCATGGTTGTAACGTCCTCGCCCTCTATGCAGCCATCTGTAAGCTTCCAGGGTTTACCAGACCCCGGGCCGCCGATCACCCCAGAATCCGCCCCGGTACGCCTCGACCTGGGCCGACAAGGAGATCAGCACCCCTTCCTCCCCGGTACGGCCGGCCAGCATGACCCCGATCGGCAACGCGTCCTCGGTCCAGTAGAGCGGCAGGTTGACCGCGGGCTGCCCGGAGACGTTGTAGATGGCCGGGAAGGCGGCGAAGCGCTTCATCCGCTCGAACGTCAGCTCCGGGTCCTCGCCCTCCTCGAACCAGCCGACGGGCCGGGGCGGCTGGGTGAGCGTCGGGGTGAGGATCGCGTCGTAGGCGTTGGTGACCGTGAGCGCGATCCGCGTGGCGAGCTGGAGCGCCGACTGCGCCTGGAGGAAGGACGGGGCGGGGGTGGCGAAGCCGCGCTCGCGCAGCCACCTGGTCAGCGGCCGGAGCGTGTCCTGCCTGTCGTCGGCGACCGGGTGCATGCAGGCGAAGGAGTACCAGAGGGTCACGAACTGCGGCACCAGTTCGGCCCCGAACGGCGGCGCGATGTCGACGACCTCGTGCCCGAGCGCGGCCAGCGTCTTCGACGCCTCCTCGTAGGCCGCCATGACCTCGGGATCGACCTCGGCGCCCGGCACCACGGGCTCGGCGTAGCGGGCGACGCGCAGGCGTCCCGGCGGCCGGGTGGCGCACTCCAGGAACGTGCCCTCGTGCGGCGGCGGGAGGTAGAGGTCGCCGGGGTTGTTGTGGGCCATCACGTCGAGCAGGGCCGCGGCGTCGGCGACGGTCCGGGCGATCGGCCCGTTCGTCGACATGCCCGCGAGGTCGGGGATGATCGGGGCGAAGCTGATGCGGCCGCGGGTCGGCTTGATGCCGAACAGGCCGCACGCGGCGGCCGGGATCCTGATCGAGCCCGCGCCGTCGCTGCCCTGCGCGACCGGGGCCAGGCCCGCGGCCACGGCCGCCGCCGCGCCGCCGCTCGAACCGCCGGCCGAGCGCGTGAGGTCCCACGGCGTGCGGGCGGGAGGTGACACATATGTCTCGGTGTAGCAAGGCAGCCCGAACTCGGGGGTCGAGGTCTTGCCGAGCATGATCGTGCCGGCCGCGCGCAGCCGTTCGACCACGGTGTCGTCGACCGGCGCGACGAACCCCTGGTAGGCGGCCGATCCGAAGCTGATCGGGACGTCCTTGACCAGGTTCAGGTCCTTGATCGGCACCGGCACGCCGGCCAGCGGGCCGTCGGGCGCCGCCTTCTCCAGCTCCCGTGCCTGCGCGATCGCCCGCTCCGCGGTGACGGTGACGTACGCGCCGACCTCGGCGTCGAGACGGTCGATTCGATCAAGGTAGTGACGGGTCAGCTCGACCGGCGACAGCTCGCCGTTCCTGATCGCTTTGCCCTGGTCAAGCGCCGAGAGATCGTGAATCGCACTCACACTACTGAACAGTAGGGATCTCTAGCGGAGAATGTAATAGATACCCGGAAATCGGACGAGGAACACGATGACCTGGGCCATAAAAGTATGGACGCCCTAACACTAGGAAACCCGACGATCAGCAAGCTACCTTGAGTTACGTGGACTCCGACCTCCAGCGAGAAGACGGTCACAATACGTCACCGATCTGGGTGAGCGACAGGCCGGAAGAAGAGGCCCGCGCGAGCCAGAAGCCGCCGGCCGCGGCGCCCGCGTCGACGTATGCCCCCATCGAGCGCACCTCCTTGCGCGTGCTCATGCGGCAGCCGCGATACCGCCGGCTGCGCAACCGGGCGCTGATCGCGATCGGGGTCGGCGTGGTCGTCGGGATCTTCGCCCGTGACTGGCGGATCGGCGTCACCGCCGCGATCGTGGCGGCCATCGCCGACACCGTCTACCGCGCCAGATCGGCCTCGTCCGTGCCCGCCTGGCGCCGGTCCTCCGTGGCGGAGCGCCGTACGGAAGGCCAGCTCAAGCGGCTCGAACGCAGCGGCTACCGCACGCTCCACGCCCGCGCGATCCCCGGCAGCGAGGCCCAGATCGACCACCTGGTCATCGGCCCCACCGGCGTGTACGCGGTCGACTCGGAGAAGTGGGACAAGCGGCTGCCGGTACGCGTGCAGATGGGCAAGAAGCTCTTCCACGGCCCCTTCGACATGAAGCCCAGGATCACCGAGGCCAAGTGGGAGGCGGCGCAGGCCAGCGAGCTGATCACCAAGGCGTTCGGCCGCGAGGTCTCCGTCGTGCCCTCCCTGGCGATCTACGGCCCGCCGGTGCCGTGGAAGGTCATGAACATCCGCGGCGTGGACGTCTACGAGGGCACCCGCGCCCGCAAGTGGATCACGAAGCGGGAGCACGCGCTCACCCAGGAAGAGATCGACCGCCTCTACGAGATCGCGGAGAGCGTCCTTCCTCCTCGCTACGGCGACGCCTGAGCCGTTCGGCCAGCTCGTCCAGGTCCCCGGCCAGCTCGGCGCTGGCCGGGATCCCCGTCGGCGGCACCCTGGACAGCATCGCGCTGCCGAAGCCCGCCACGACCACGGCCTGGTCGACCAGCTCGTCCACGTCGGGCCACGGGAAGTCCGGCTGCGCCAGCACCAGCGCGACGCACCCGTGCACCGACGACCACAGCGTGAGCGCGAGCCGCCGCGGGTCGCCGCGCAGGATGCCCGACTCCACGCACCGCTCGACGACCGCCACCATGTGCCCGAAACAGGCCGCAGCGGCGGCCGGCACCGCCTCGCGCTCGCTCAGGGGCGGCCGCATGAGCAGCACCCGGTACTGCACGGGATGTTCCAGGGCGAAGCGCGCGTAGGCCCGGCCGCAGCGGCCGAGGGCGCGGAACGGGTCGCCGTGGTCGTTCTCGCGGAACAGCCGGCCCAGCTCGTCCCACACCCGCAGGCACACCGCCTCCAGCAGGGCCTCCTTGTCGGCGAAGTGCAGGTACACCGACGGCGTGGACACGCCCGCGCGGGCGGCGACCGCCCGCAGCGTCAGCGCCTCCTCGGCGCCCGACTCGGCGAGCAGGTCCTCGGCGGCCCGCAGGATCTCCTCGCGCAGCAGTGCTCCCTCGCCACGCCGGGCTCTGGTCCTGGTCACGCATCTCACATTGACGTTGTTAAGTTAACGATGTCAACCTGATCGCATGGCGATATTTCGGGATGCGACCGCTGTGACGGCCCAAAGCGGCGGGTACGCCGCCACCCTCGACCCCCAGTGGGCCGTCGGCACCAAACTGCACGGCGGCTACCTGCTGGCCGTCCTGGGCCGGGCGGCCGTCGCCGAGGCCGGCGCCGGGCACCCCCACGTGACCGCCGTCAGCGGCGCCTTCGTCGAACCGCCCGGCTTCGGCCACGCCGAGGTGAGCGTGACCAGGCTGCGCGTCGGCAAGAGCGTCGCCCAGGTACGCGCCGACCTGTCGCAGGAGGGCAGGACCCGCGTCTCCGCGCTGATCACGCTGGGCCGCCTCGACGACTCCGGCCCCTGGTGGACCGCCTCGGAGCCGGTGGACCTGCCGCCCGAGCAGGACTGCTTCCTGTCGCCCGTCGAGCCGCCCGGCGCGCCGTTCCCCGTGCCGCTGATGGGCGTGGTCGAGGAGCGCATCCACCCCGAGCACCTCGCCTTCGCCTTCGGGCAGCCGAGCAAGAAGGGCGTGATCGCCACCTGGCAGCGCCTCGGCGACGGCTCCGACTGGGACCCGCTCAGCCTGCTCGTGGCCCTCGACCCGGTCCCGCCGGTGACCTTCGACCTGGGGCTGCCCGGCTGGATGCCGACGATCCAGCTCTCGGCCTACATCCGCCGCCTGCCCGCGCCTGGCCCGGTGCGGGTCAAGCTGGAGGCCACCGACGTGGGCGGCGACCGCATCGACCAGGTCGCCCACGTCTGGGATGACAAGGGACGCCTCGTGGCGCAGGCCACCCAGCTCGCCGCGGTCCGCCTGCCCGGCTGATCACCGGTACTTCTCGGCCACCTTGGAACACCAGGAACTCGACGCGGCGGGCGGGCCGCAGGCGCCCACCTGCTCGGGCCGCTCGGCGCCCTTGACGCGCAGGATGAGGACGGGCTTGTCGCGCGGGTACTGCCGGGCCGTCCCGCCACCGAAGTCGATGCCGCCCGTCGCCCCCTGGATCGCCGGGCCCGAGGACGTGTGCAGCATGCTGAGCTGCCGCCACACCGTGTAGGAGTTGACCGGGACCGCGTGCCGTACCGGGCCGCCGAGCCGGCGGATCGCGGTGATCAGCGTCTCGGCGGCGTCGTAGGACAGAGCGGCGTGCCCGTCGAGCGTGCGGCCGGCCCCGGGCTCCTGGCACTCGAAGGTGAACGTGCGGAAGAGCTGGTCGTAGAAGTCGTGCGGCTGCGGCTGGCCGCACCGGTTGGGCGCGACGGCGAACGACTGGTAGTAGAAGGGCACCTGGCCCACCTCGGCGCGCAGCCGTACGTCGGCCGCGTAGCGGGTGATGTCGTCGCCGGCCAGGATCGCCGGCGGGGCGCCCGGACAGGTCTCGTTGACGCCCTTGATGAAGGACTGGAAGTCGGGGATGCCGCGCCCGGCGAAGTACACCAGGCCCTTCGCGTCGCACGCGCTCACCCCTGCCTGACGGGGCTCGCCCGCGTAGGGGTGCTCGTTGGGGTCCCCGGGGCCCGGCTTGGCGCTGCCGATGGGGGTGAAGCGGCGGCTCTCCACCGCGAACCCGGCCTCGGCGAAGCGCGCGGCCACCTGCTTGCGCAGGTTGTCGCTGTAGTAGTCGCTGACGTCGTGGGAGTAGTAGACGCGCGCCCGCCGCGGCAGGCCGAGCGTGGTGGCGAACGCGGCGGCCACGGCGGCCTGCCGCCGGTTCTGCGGCGCGACCTGGAAGTAGAACGGCGACTCCTCCACCAGCCGGTCGGCGGACAACGTCGAGGCGACCATGGGCAGCCCCGCCTTGCCGAGCGCGTGGATGGTCGCCACGGTCTGCTGCCGGCTCTGGTCCAGCCCGACGACGCCGACGATGGGGGCCTCCGCCTCGCTGGAGGAGACGAGCAGCCGGGCGATGGCCTCGCCGTGCTGCATGCGGCCGCCGCCGTTGGCGACCAGCAGCCGGACGATGGGCTCGCTGGCGCCGGAGGAGTCGTTCTGGTTCTTCTGCGCGATCGCCACCCCCGCCAGGCCCTCGCGCACCGCGGCGAGCGAGTCGCGGTTGCCGGAGGTGAGCGCCGCGAGATAGACGATCGTCACGTACGGCCGCGCCGCCTGCGCCTCCTCCTCATGCAGCGCCGCGGCCCGCAGGTTCTCCTGGTGGATACGCCGGTGCACCTGGGCGATCTCCGGGGTGCTCGGCGTGAACAGGTAGCCGGGCTCGGCCACGCCCACGCACTCCGCGCCCATGAGCTGCCTGCCCGACTCCGCCCACGGCGCCCACAGGCCGGTCGCGCACGAGGTCCGCTGCCAGGCCACGGTCTGCCCCGCGTACGCGCCCGCCGCCCCGGCCAGCACACTCCAGAACAGCGCGATCGCCAGCGGCGTCGACCACCAGGGCGGCTTCCTGCTGGGCGGCACCCAGAACCGGCTGGCGGTGCCGAGCACCACCGGGTCCTTCGGCAGGCCGGGCGCCCGCACGTCGAGCGGCTCGCGCAGCACCCGCAGCGCCGCGGCCCGCCCGGAGGCGACCAGCTCGCGCCGCCACCGGATCAGCGCCGAGACCGGGTCCTCCTCCTCGCCGCTGGGCGGGTCCTCGCCCGGCAGGTAGGTCACCACCACGACCGGGTCGAACGACTCCAGGTCCGCGCGCCGCTCCGCGATCAGCTCGACCAGCTCGCCGCCGTGCTCGTTGAGCAGGAGCAGCGGGTAGAAGACGTGCCCGGCGCCCCGCACGTGCAGCGGCGTACGCCGGTACTGCCGGCTCAGGTCGTCGAGGAAGGCCGACAGCAGGAGCCGGTCGACCCGCGCGGAGTCGGCGGGGTCGAGGTCGGCAAGCAGGGCGGGCAGCCCGGCCTTGGCCGTGTCCTTGGCCAGCGCCGAGCGCAGCGCGCGCAGCCGCCCACTGAGCAGCGGCGCCCGCCCGCTCAGCCGCCAGTCGTGCAGGAACGGCGGCGCCAGACTGAGCAGGACGTTGAACGGGAACGGCACGTTCTCGCCGCCCCGCTCGGCCGCCTCGATGCCCCAGCCCCAGGTACGGTCGACCGCGCGCAGCGCCTCGCGGGCCGCCTCCTCGGCGTCGGGACCGGCGTCGGCGTGCCGGGCCGTCCAGGCGGCCAGCACCTTCACCGTCATCCGGTAGCGCGGGAAGCGCAGCCCCGGCACGCGCCTGAGCTTGCCGTCGGCCGACGAGCGCCGTTCCGCGTCGGCGCCCAGGTCGGCGACGATCCTGGCCAGGATGACCGGCACGGTGTCGCCGGGGGCGATCTCCGGCTTGGAGCGCCGGATGCGCGCGGAGATGACCGGCCGCGCCGCGTCGGCGTCCCTGACCAGGAACTCGGGCCAGTCGCCCGCGTTGCGCAGGCGCATGATCGGGATGCCGCGGCGGCCGGTGTGCTGGGGGCGTTCCTGCGGCTCCTCCTCCTGCCGCTCGAACCCGGCGGGCACGTGCGGGGAGTCCTGCACGCCCTCCCCGCGGGCCGGTCGCCGGCATAACCGGTCGATCGTGTGGATGAAGTTGCCGACCCTGGCCGTGAGGTCGGACTCGACGCGCCCCGAAGTCATGCGAACCTCGATAGCACCCCCGGCTGATCTTGTCATTGTTATCCCGAGCGGTGGACAGGCGTCTCAGCTGTCGGGCGATGGCCGTACCATGTGAAGACTCACTCACGATGGGAGAAGCTCAATGCCCGCCCTCAGGTCACGTACGGTCACCCACGGTAGGAACATGGCCGGAGCCCGGGCCCTCCTCCGGGCGACCGGCGTAGCCGGGAGCGACTTCGGCAAGCCCATCGTCGCGGTGGCCAACAGTTTCACCCAGTTCGTGCCGGGCCACGTCCACCTGCGCGAGGTCGGCGAGGTGGTCGCGGGGGCCATCAGGGAGGCCGGCGCGATCCCGCGCGAGTTCAACACGATCGCCGTGGACGACGGCATCGCGATGGGCCACGGCGGCATGCTCTACTCGCTGCCCAGCCGCGAGCTGATCGCCGACGCGGTCGAGTACATGGTCGAGGCCCACTGCGCCGACGCCCTGATCTGCGTCTCCAACTGCGACAAGATCACGCCGGGCATGCTGCTGGCCGCCATGCGGCTGAACATCCCGACCGTCTTCGTCTCCGGCGGGCCGATGGAAGCCGGCAAGACGCCCGGCAAGAAGCTCGACCTCATCGACCCGATGATCGCCTCGGCCGACGAGAGCGTCTCCGACGCCGAGCTGCTGGAGATGGAGGAGAACGCCTGCCCGACCTGCGGATCCTGCTCGGGCATGTTCACCGCCAACTCCATGAACTGCCTCGCCGAGGCCATCGGCCTGGCCCTGCCCGGCAACGGCACCATCCTGGCCACGCACAAGCGGCGCGAGCGGCTGTTCGAGGACGCCGGCCGCACGATCGTCGAGCTGGCCAAGCGCTACTACGAGGACGACGACGCCAGCGTGCTGCCACGCGCGATCGCCACCCGCGAGGCGTTCGAGAACGCGATGACGCTCGACGTGGCCATGGGCGGCTCCACCAACACGATCCTGCACATCCTGGCCGCGGCCCGCGAGGCCGAGGTCGACTTCGGGCTCAAGGAGATCAACGAGATCTCGCTGCGCGTGCCGTGCCTGTGCAAGGTGGCGCCGGCCACGAACAAGTACCACATCGAGGACGTCCACCGCGCCGGCGGCATCCCCGGCATCCTGGGCGAGCTCGACCGCGCCGGTCTGCTCCACCGCGACGTGCCGACGGTCAACGGCGGCACGCTCGGCACGCTCATCGAGGAGTGGGACCCCGCCTCGCCCGGCGTCACGGCCGAGGCCACCGAGCTGTGGCACGCCGCGCCCGGCAACGTGCGCACGGTCAAGCCCTACTCCCAGAACAACCGCTGGGACGACCTCGACCTCGACCGCGCGGAGGGCTGCATCCGCGACCGCGCGCACGCCTACACCGCCGACGGCGGCCTGGCCGTGCTCTACGGCAACATCGCCCGCGACGGCGCGGTGGTGAAGACGGCCGGCGTGGACGAGTCGATCTGGAAGTTCTCCGGTCCCGCGGTGGTGTTCGAGTCGCAGGAGCAGGCGGTCGACGGCATCCTGGGCGGCCAGGTCAAGGCGGGCGACGTCGTGGTCATCCGCTACGAGGGCCCCAAGGGCGGCCCCGGCATGCAGGAGATGCTCTACCCGACCTCGTTCCTGAAGGGCAAGGGGCTCGGCAAGGTCTGCGCGCTGGTCACCGACGGCCGCTTCTCCGGCGGCACCTCCGGGCTGTCGATCGGCCACGCCTCGCCCGAGGCGGCCGAGGGCGGCGCGATCGCGCTGGTCGAGGACGGCGACATCGTCGACATCGACATCCCCAACCGCGTGCTGGAGCTGCGCGTGCCCGAGGCCGAGCTGGCCGCCCGCCGCGAGCGCCTGCTGGCCGAGCTGGGCGGCTACCGCCCGCGCGACCGCAAGCGGCCCGTGAGCGCGGCGCTGCAGGCCTACGCGGCGATGACCACGTCGGCCTCGACGGGCGCCTCGCGCGACCTGACGCAGCTCTCCTCACACCTCGTCCAGCGGTAGCGAGGCGAAGCCCGGCACCTGCTCGGGAATCACCAGCTTGCCGCGCGAGGTCAGCAGGGAGGTGGTCAGCGCCGTGGCCACCTCCTTCAGCGCCGCGCCGACCGGGCGGGTGTGGTCGGCGAGGAAGGCGCCGTGGGTGGCGACCTGCCGGATCGTCTCGGCGTTGCAGTCGCCCACGCCGAAGGCGATCACGTTCGGCCGGGCGGTGAAGGCGGGCGAGAGCAGGTCGCGGTAGAAGGTGGTCCAGCTCTCGTCGTTGGGCCTGCCGTCGGACAGGAAGAACACCGTGGGACGGTAGACGGTGCCGCCCGCGGCCTTGATCAGGAAGACGTCGCGTTCGATGGTGGCGCGCAGCAGCTCCATGGCGGGGCCGTAGCGGGTGCCGCCGCGGGCGCGCAACTGCGGCAGCACGTCCAGCGTGCCCAGGTCGGCCAGCGGGAGCAGCACCTCCGCGGTCCCCGAGAAGCCGATCACGCACAGCCGGGTGGCGGCGGGGGCGCGTGACATCTCCAGCCGCAGCGCCTCCAGCCCGGCGTTGACCGCGTCGAGCGGCTCGCCGATCATCGAGGCCGACTCGTCGCAGACGAAGTAGAACGGCAGCACGTGCTCGGGCGCGGCCGAGACCGTGCCGGGCGCGCCCGCGGGGTGCGCCGCGGCTTGGGCGGGCTCGCCGTACCCGACGAGGGCCTGGAACAGCTCCATCACGGTCGGGCGGCGCGCGGCCTGCTTGGCCAGGCAGCGTTCGACGAGCGTGCGCAGCGTGCCGGACAGCGGGCCGAGCTCCGGCTCGGCGTGCGCGATGCGGTGGGCCAGCGCGGCGAAGTGGCCGCTCGTCCCGAACGGCGGCAGGCCCGACGCGGCGAAGACCATCGTGGCGCCCCACGCCCACACGTCCGCCTTCGGCCCGAGCGGGCCCCCGCCGAACTGCTCGGGCGCCATGTACGGCGGCGTGCCGATCTGGGTGTGGCGGGAGACGTCGGTGGCCTCCAGCGCGCGGGCGATGCCGAAGTCCACCACGCGCGGCCCGTCGGGGCCGATGAGGACGTTGGCGGGCTTGAAGTCGCGGTGCACGATGCGGGCGCCGTGGATGGCGGCCAGCGCGGTCGAGGTGAAGATCGCCAGGCGTTCGAGCGCGGCGCCGGAGAACGGGCCGTCCCGCTTGACCGCGGTGTCCAGCGAGGGGCCGTTGACGAACTCGCTGATGATGTAGGGCAGGTCGCCGTCGATGTCGGCGTCCAGGATGACCGCGGTGCAGGCCCTCGGCACCTTGAGCGCGGCGGCCAGTTCGCCGGCGAAGCGCCTGCGCGCCTCGGGGTCGTGGGTCCAGCCGGCGCGCAGCACCTTGATGGCGGCCAGCTCGCCGGAGGGGGAGCGGCCCAGGTAGACCAGGCCCTGGCCGCCCTCGCCGAGCCGGTTGAGAATCTCGTAGCCGCCGACGTGGCGGGCGTCGCCAGGACGCAGGTCAGCCTGCACGCCAGACCGCCTGCCTGGCCCATTCGGCGCCGATCCGGCCGGCCTGGCGGAGCAGGTTGGCGGCCAGCACGCACTTGGCCGCCGCCGAGCTCAGCATCGAGGCGGTGGCCCAGGCGCCCGGGTCGGGTAACGCGCCCACCAGCGCGGCCAGGCGGGTGATGCGCCCGGCGGCGACGTAGAGCTCGGCCGCGATCCGGTCGGCCTGCCCCAGGCTCGCCACCAGGGCCCGCGCGATCCGCTCCAACTCCGAGCCGTCCATCTCACACCCGGTTGGCGTAGTCGGTCGCGGTCTTGGCGGCGCTGTGCAGCGAGCCGGCCGCGGCCTTGACCGCCCGCGACGCCTCCTGCAGCACCGCGATGATCTGCTTGTCGGCGGCGGTGGCCGAGCCGCCGATGAGCTCCTGCACGCGGGCGACGGCCTGGGAGAACTTCACGTCGAAGGCCTGGATGCCGCCCGCCGCCTGCCTGGACTGGTAGGCGACGTCGTGGAGCTGTTGCTTGACCTGCTGGATCTGGGACATCTAGACGACTCCGATCACGAGGACCAGCACGATGACGAGCGCGACCGCCCCGATGAGCGCGTAGGCCAGGACCGGTCGCGGGGACGGCGGCGCCGCGGGCCGCGGCGGCGGCGGAGGTGGCGGCGCGGTGTCGGCGGCCAGGGAGCGGGCCGCCAGCAGCTCGGCGAGGCTCTCGTTCAGCCCCTCCTCCAGCCGGTCGAGCGTGGCCAGCACGGCCCTGGCCGTCGAGGGCGTGCCCAGGTCGAAGCGGTCCGCGGCACCCTCGCGCGGCACCTCGCCCTCGGTCATGACCTTGTGGCAGAGCCCGTCGAGCTGCGCGAGCCGCCGCTCCACCTGCCGCCTCTCCTGTACGGCGGTGGCCAGCCGCTTCCCGGCGGCGGAGACCGCCTGCTCCGCCTTGGCCTCGACGGCGTCCAGCCGGCCACGCCCGGTTTCGGCCGCCCGCGCCAGCACCCCGAGCGCCTCGGTGTAGTCCTCCCACGCGCTCACCCGAAGATCACCACCGGCAGCGGTTCGCCGGACAGCCCGTCGTGCAGCAGCCCCCTGCCCGGCCGCGCCGACCAGGCGACCAGCGGCCCGCACACCTGCTGCACGGCCTCGACCGGGTGACGCAGGAACAGGTAGGAGTTGACGTGGCAGCGCTCGAAGCCGAGATGCTCGGTGCACACGTTCATGCGGTTCCACCAGCCGTAGAAGAAGACGCCCACGTCCGGCCCCTCCTTGACGATCTCCCGCAGGGTGTCGGCGGGCGAGGTGAAGTCGTCGCCGGGGCGCATCCTGGCGCGGTGCATGCCGAAGCCGAGCACGTGGATCCACGGCTCGCCGCCCTCGCGCCCGCGGATCTCCTCGCGCAGCTCGGCGAGCTGCCCGGGGATGGCCCGCGCCTCCTCCAGCCCGTCCAGCCAGACGAACCGGTCGGCCGGGCGGGCCTTGCCGATCGAGGCGCTGAGCCCGGCCAGCACGCCGCGCGCGGCGGCCGCGTCGTCGCCCAGGACGAGTAGGCCCGCGCCGGGCTCCTGGCGCACGTCGAAGGCGGCGGGGCGTTCGGTGACGGCCACCGGCACCCCCACCCACGGGCGGACCAGGCCGGGGCCGGACTCCACCGGGTGGTGCAGCAGCGTCGCGAGGTCGGCGGGTTCGTCCTGCTTGAACACGCGCGGGCGGCGCTCGGCGCGGGCGTGGTGCCACAGCTCGGCCCGCAGCGCCGCCAGCTCCTCCTCGCGGGCGTGGGCGATCAGCGCGACCCGGTTGGCCTCGGGGGAGCCGTAGTCGTCGTTCAGCACGGCCTGGCCGCGGTGGCGCAGCGCGGCGGCGGCCGTGTTGTGGGCGGACAGCAGCGACTGGGAGTCGGCGGCGGTGGTCTTGAGCACGATCCGGTTCGGCACCTGGCCGAAGACGGCCTCGCGCTTGGTGGCCAGGCGCTGGATGCCCTCGATGGTCTGGGTGGCCAGCACGACGTGGACGCCGTAGGCGCGGCCGAGCCGGACGAGCTTCTCCAGCAGGGCGATGGCCTCGTCGGCGATCGCGTCGTCCTCGGCGAGCATCACCTGGAACTCGTCCAGCACCAGCAGCAGGCGCGGCGGGCGGTCGGGGCCCGGGTCCATGCCGGCGACGTCGGTCACGCGCAGCCGCTTGAACGTCTCGCTGCGCAGCTCCATCTGCTCGTGGACGTGCCGCAGCACCGCCAGGCCGAACTCGCGGTCGCTGAAGACGCCCAGCACGCGGGCGTGCGGCAGCCAGCGCTCGCCGCCCAGCCGCTCGAACTCCAGCCCCTGCTTGAAGTCCAGCAGGTACATCTCCAGATCGGCGGGGGAGTAGCGGGCCGCCAGACCGTGGATGAGCACCAGCAGCAGGTTCGACTTGCCCTGACCGGCCGAGCCGCCGATGAGGATGTTGGGCAGGGGCGGGTTGCTGCTGCTGAGCCGTACCCAGGCGGGCTCGCGCCCCTCGGCGCCGACCGAGATCCGCAGGCCCTCGCCCTTCTCCACCCGCGTCCACCACTCGCGGCGCGGCGGCAGCGTCCCCGCGAACGGCACCCGCGGCAGCTCCGCCCCCGTCGCGGCCCCCGCCACCGCCGCGAACAGCTCGGCCCCGGGCGGCCGGTCGGGACGGCAGGCCACGCCCTCCAGCCCGGCCACCGCGATCCGCTCGCGCCCCGCCTCGATCCGGCGCAGCAGCGCGGCCAGCCGCTCGGGCTCCACGCCGCGCTCGGGCTGGATCGCCGCGTTGTACTGGACCAGGAAGCACACGCCCCGCCCGGCCGCGGACTCCGCCACCCGCAGCAGGTCCCGCTGCACCGCCTCGTCCACCCCCGCCGGATAGTCGAGCAGAACCATCAGCCGGTACGGCTCCGCCAGCTCCTCGAACCCGCACCCACCCGCCCGGGCGATGCGCTGGGCCCGCTCGTGCAGGGTCCGGACCAGGTCGCCGATCCGCTCGGCGAGCTCGCCCGCGCCGGACAGCGAGCGGGGCAGCGCCTCGCCGAAGACCCCGAGCGCCCCGGTCAGCCTGGGGTCGTAGGAGTCCACCAGGACCCGGCCGGCCGGCGTGGCCGCCACCGTCCTGAGCACGGCGCCCAGGACCAGGCCGGCGGCGCCGTCCCCCGCGGCGTACCAGCCCGCGGTGGGCAGCAGCGGGACGACGACCGGCACCTCGCCGCAGACGCCGACCCGCAGATGTGGAGGGGCCGCGGTGCCGAGAGACCCCCACTCGGCCCCGGAGAAGGGCAGGCCGGCGACTCCTGGCGCGAGTTCCGCGGTTGTGGCAGCCGCCGTCTCCCTCGCGCCGTCCATCGCCCGCCGCACCGCGGCCTGGATCCGGTGCCGTTCGGCCTCGGCCGTGCGTTCGGCCTGCCGTACGGCGTGTTGCCTGTCGCGCTCCGCGGCGAGCTGCGCCTCGGCCGCGACCTGCCTGGCCACGGGCGCGTAGGCGCGGTAGGCCGCGACCAGTCCCCTGATCGCCGCCTCGCGGTGCGCGACGCCGCTCACAGCGCCACGACCACCCTGGCCGGACGGAACACCCAGCCGTGCCGGGCGTAGCCGCGGCTCCACACCTCCAGGACGGTGCCGGGCTCGACGCCCTCCTCCGGGCGCGCGGCGGCCGCCTCGTGCGTGGCGCGGTCGAAGCCGGAGTCGGTGGCGACCTCGCGGATGCCGTTGACGGCGAGCAGTTCGATCAGCTCGTCCCTGATGTCCAGCGCGAACTCCCGATCCTCTCCCGGGTGGCGGTCGATCCGGTCGATGACGGCGGCCACGCCGAGCACCAGCGGCAGTTGCAGGTCGCGGAAGAGCCCGCCCTCCGCCTGCTGGATCCGGCGGGCCTGCTCCTCCAGCAGCATGCGCTTGTCCCGGTCGTCGGACAGGCGCCGCTTGAACAGGTCGGTCAGGACGTCGAGCTTCTCGGACAGTTCCTCGCTCATAGGATCTCCAGGTCGCGCATCGCGTTGCGCATCTGCTCCACGGCGTGGGCGCCCAGGTTGTTGTCCCGCTGCAGTTCCAGGGCGCCCAGCGACTGGCCGGTCGCGCCCAGGAACACCTCGGCGTGGACGACGCCGTCGATGTCGTAGGCCATGACCACGCGGATCTCCGCCTCGTCCGGCAGGCCGGGCGGCAGGAGCAGCTCCGCCGACTTCAGGACGGTCACGTAGCGCAGGTCCTCGTCGTCGCCCTCGGTCAGCTCGAAGTCCACCACCCGCTGGCCGGGCTGGACGGTGTAGTAGCTCTTCTCCCGCTTCGCCGGGATCTTCGAGTTGGCCGGGATGATGATGGAGTTCTGCGCGATGTTGCGCTCGTTGAGCGCGATCGTGCCGAGGCTCTGCGAGGTCACGTCGCTGACCGACACCGGGATGCGCGCGATGGCGCCCCCGGCCGCCGCGCCCAGCGTGTCGGCGTACACGGCCGCGCCCAGCGCCACCGCCTCGTCCGGGTTGATGCCGATGTCCGGGACCCGGCCGGACATGCGCTGCACCATCGCGCTGACCATCGGCATCCTGGTCGAGCCGCCCACGAGCAGGATCCGGTCGATCTGCGGCCAGTCGACGCGCGCCTTCTCCATGACCTCCTCGACCGTCACCTCGGTACGGCTGAGCAGGCTCGCGGTCAGCTCCTCGAACTCCGCCCTGGTGACCGGCACCTGGAAGCCCGCGCCGCCGGCGCTGACCCGCACGATCGTCTGCGGCACGCTGGTCAGGCGCCGCTTGGCCTGCTCGCACTGGCCGCGCAGCTCCGCCTCGCCCTGGTCGGACTCGCGCACCTCCGGCCCGCCCTGGTCGCGGATGCGGCCGGCGACGTGGCCCATGAGCAGGTTGTCGAAGTCGAAGCCGCCGAGGTTGCGGTCGCCGCCGGTGGCCATGATGTCGAACTCGGCGCCGGTCACCCGCATGATCGTCACGTCGAAGGTGCCGCCGCCCAGGTCGTACACGAGGAAGACGCCGCTCTGCTGCTTGTTGAGCCCGTAGGCGATCCCGGCCGCGGTGGGCTCGTTGATCAGTCCGAGCACGTTGAGCCCGGCGATCTCCCCCGCGTCCTTGGTCGCGGTACGGCGGGCGTCGTCGAAGTAGGCGGGCACCGTGACGACCACGTCCCTGACCTCCTCGCCGAGCTGCATGGCGGCGTCGGCGGCCAGCCGCTTGAGGATCAGCGCGGAGACCTCCTCCGGCCGGTACTCCTTGCCGTCGGCGTCCACGTACGCCGACCCCGGCTCGCCCATCTTCCGCTTGACGAACTCCACGCAGTCGTCGGGCAGCACGGCGGCCAGCCGCTTGGCCTCCACGCCGACCAGCGGCGTGCCGTTCTCGAAGACCACGACCGAGGGCGTGAGCCGCTCGCCCTCGCGGTTCTCCAGGATCTCCGGGGCGGCGCCGCGCACGACGGCCGTGGCCGAGTACGTGGTGCCGAGGTCGATGCCGATGACCGCCATCAGCGCCCTCGCTTGATCTTGGCGTTGATGCGCCACTGCGGAAGGTAGTGGTTGCGGATCTGGAGATGGACGCGCAGCCAGGCCAGGCCGCCCCCGACGAGCAGGCCCAGGAAGAAGCCGCCGGTCCCGAGATTGCTCATGAAGCCGGTGATGACGAAGGCGATGACCGCCCAGAGGATCACGGTCTTGGTGATCTTCCAGCCGGTGACGCCGAACAGGTGCTTGGTCTCCATCGCAGCCAGGTACTGCTCCTGGTCGGCCAGGCGCATCATGATCTCCTGGTCGTCGCTCAGCATCCTGACCCGGTACAGCACCCTTCTGATCTGCGCGATCTCCTCTGCCGAGGTGATGAAGTAGCCGTCGTCCTCCTTGACCACCGGGATCGTCTCGGCGTGCGCGAGCAGCACGTCGGCCAGGTAGTACGCGGCCATGCGCTGGTTGGACCCGTGGACGTGCAGCTTCTCCAGCACCGGGATGGCCTCGGCGAAGCGGCCCTGGTTGGCCAGCGCGGAGGCGATGCCCAGGTCGGCCTCCTCCGAGTCGCCGCTCAGCCGGTTGACCTGCTCGTAGCAGGCCAGCGCCCGGTCCCACTGCTCCAGCTCCTCGTAGACGCCGCCGAGCTCCAGTTGCCTGTCGGGGCTGGCCGGGTCGAGGGAGGTGGCCTGCTGCGCCTCGTACAGCGCGTCGCTGAGGTTTCCCAGGCCCGCGTTGGCACGTGCCAACAGGCTCCAGACCTCGGCGGAGGCGCCGAGCGTGTTGCGCGCCTCGCGGGCGCAGTAGGCGGCGGAGTTGTAGTCGCCGACGGCCAGGTAGCCGCGAGCCTGGTCCAGCCAGTCGCCGCCCGCCGAGGGGGCGACGACCGGCGCCTGGGACCCGCCGCCCGAGGCCAGGAACGCGTCGAGCTGCCGGTCGTAGGCCTGCCGCCGGGCGTCGTCGAGCAGGACCTCGCCGGCCTTGGACAGCAGATCCCTCTTCCGCTCGGCCTCCTGCCGCTTGCTGAGGTCGGAGCTGTTGGTGCGCTTCTGCCACTGCCGGAGCTCGTTGGTGATCTTCTTCTTGATGACGTCGGCCGGGTCGTTACGCGCCGCGCCGACGATGGCGTAGTAGTTGTCCATGCCGCGTCTCCATGACCGGGGGATCTCCATGCTCGGAAGCACGATCGCGGCCCGCCAGTGCTGTTGCGGCCAATGGCAAGAAGATGACGTTATGTCACGCGCGACGGCGGCCTATGCTCCGGTCGTGGAAGTGATCACGGTCCAGCGCGACTTCCAGGGCAGCACGGACGTCGAGACCCGGCACCTGCGTCCAGGAGAGTCGATCAGCTTCGGGCGCGGCACCGCCGACACCCCGGTCGACCTGCCGCTCGACGACCCCGCCGTCTCCCGCAAGGCCGGGACGCTGCGGGCGGTCAAGGACTACTGGGAGATCTCCAACCTGTCGCGCCGCTACGCCTACGTCGTGGAGAACCTGGAGGGCGGCGGATTCGTCCGGCTCTCGCCCGGCACCGTCGACGCGCCGATCCCGTTCGAGACGGCCAGGGTGCGCGTGCCCGGCCGCCAGGACCAGCTCACCTTCCTCGTGCTGGCGCCGCTCAAGCGCCGCCTGGCCACCGAGCACGACTCCGGCGGCGCCACCAGCACGGCGCAGCCGTACCCGCTCGATCCCGCCGCCAAGTACTTCCTCGTGCTCGCCGCGCTGTGCGAGCCTCAGCTCCGCGATCCGGCCCGCGACCGCGTGCCGAGCGTCCCCGAGGTACGCCGGCGGCTGGCCGCGCTCGGACTGAGCAGGTCGGCCGTCAACTACCACGTGGACTTCCTGGCCGGGACCAAGTTCCGCCTCCAGCCGCCCGGCCAGGGGGCAGGGGTCGACTGGAAGCCCCGCTCGATCGTCAGCCACGCGCTCCGCTTCGGCCTGATCACCCCGGCCCACCTGGTCCTGCTCCCCCCGGAGTAGCCGCCCCGCCACGTGCGATCGGCCGTCAGCCCACAGGAGCAGCCCCGGCACGTGCTTCGGCTGTCACCCGCGCAAAGCAGTCCGGCCACGTGCTTCGGCTGTCACCCGCGCAAAGCAGTCCGGCCACATGCGTCGGCTGTCAGCCGCGCAAAAGCAGCCCTGCCACGTGCTCGCTGACGCCGTGCAGCAGGGTCGCGGGCGCGATGGGGTGGTCGGCGATCGCGGAGAACAGGGCGGGCAGGCCCGGCAGCGGGAAGCCGTCGTCCTTCAGCGCCGCCGCCCCGACGTCGTTCTTGTCCAGCGCCGCCCTGCTGCGCTCCCACGCGTCGAGCACCTCCTCCGGCGAGGGGACGCCGAAGCCGTGGCCCACCGGGGCGGCGTGGCGCAGCCGTACCAGAGGGGTCTCGGCGAAGGCGAGCGCGCTGCGGGCGCGGGTGCCGAGGTCGCGGCGCGGCTCGGGAGCGATCCAGTCCATGGCGGTGCAGGGCTTGCGGCAGGTGGCCACGCACACCGCGAGCGCGCCGGCGACCTGGCTGTGCTGGCGGTCGAAGTAGGCCCGCCAGCCCTCGGGCGGCTCGCCGGCCACCCGCAGCGTGCGGTTGGTGGCCGACTGCTCGGACTTGGTGTGGTCGCAGTCGCGGTCGCCGATCACGCCGAACCTGCTGCCGTCCGCGCTCAGCCCGGCCGGCCAGCGCGCCGGGTCGCCCGCGTGGCCCAGTTGGGGCTCGAAGGCCAGCAGCGGCAGGTACTCGCTGGCGATGTGCACGGCGGCGATCATCGGGCTCAGCTCGCGCCGGTGCCACCGGATCGCGATGACCTCCAGCAGCAGGCCGTAGGCGGGGCGCAGCGACTCCAGCGCGCCGCGCGGCATCTCCCGCGGCGTCTGCGGCATGTGGCAGGCCCGCGCCCGGCGCCGCAGGTCGGCGGGCACGCCACGCGCCTCGACGGCGAAGTCCTCGGCGTCGAGCGAGAGCAGCCGCTGCCCGAACTCGCACACGGCCGCCACCTCCTCGTCGGAGGCGAGCGCACCGAGGTCGGCGAAGGCGTAGCGGCGGGCCAGCGCGACGAGCAGATCACGAGTCGTATCCACGCGATCACTCTCTCACGGCTTTGAAACCGCCCGTGTCCCCCTGATCGGAGGCCGTGCGGTCTGTCCAGACGGTCACCCTGCAAGCTTAGAGATGGTCGGCGGGGCCCAGGAGCGATGCACTACGTGTCATGGACATGCACTGGACTGATCTGAACCCGAAGGCGGGCGCCACCCATCACGACGGGCAGGGCTCGCGGACACACTGAATCTCGCCCGGCGTCCCGCCGGTGGGCTCGACGGTGGGCTCCTGCGGCCCCGGCGTCGTGGGCTCGGCCGTGGGCGTGGGCTCCGCGGTCGGGGTCGGCTCGGCCGTGGGGGTGATCGTGGGGGTCGGCCGCGTCGGCGTCGGCTCGGGCTCGTTCGTGGCCGTCGGTGTCGGCTTGGGGGTGGGCGAGGTCTTGGCGGGCGGCAGCGCCGGCTTGCCCTTGACCTGCTCGCGCTCGGTCGGCGGCGCCACGGTGGCGTTGCTGCCCGGCGGCAGGACGCTCTGCTGCTCCAGCGGCGTCGCGGGCCGTAGCCACAGCGAGCCCACCACGGCCGCCGAGGCCAGCACCGCGGCCGCCACGGTCAGCGCGCCGACCAGCGCGCGGCGGCGGCGCGGCGCGGGCGAGGCGTGCGGGTCGGCCAGCGCCCTGCGCGCGGCCTCGCCCATGTCGGCGGCCGAGGCCCAGCGCCGGTCGGGCGTCTTCTCCAGCGCCCTGGCGACCACCGCGCGCGGTCCTGGCGGGATGTCGTCGGGCAGCGTGGGCGGCGGCTGGTGCAGGTGCTTGTAGATGATCTGCACGGGGGTGTCGCCGTCGAACGGCAGCCGCCCCGTCAGGCACTCGTAGGCCACCACGCCCAGCGCGTAGACGTCGACGGCGGGCGTTACGTCGCTGGCGGTGGCCATCTCCGGCGCGCAGTAGCCGGCCGAGCAGAGCATCGCGCCGGTGGCGGTGAGCTGGCCGGCCGAGACCGAGTGGGCGATGCCGAAGTCGGTCAGCGCCACCCGGCCGTCGGGCCGCAGCAGCAGGTTGCCCGGCTTGACGTCGCGGTGGACGATGCCCTGGGCGTGGGCCGCGGACAGCGCGTCGGCCACCTCGGCGACCAGTCGCATCGTGTGGGCGAAGGTGAGCGGCTCGCGGTCGAGCGCCCGGTCGAGCGACTCGCCCTCGACGTACTCCATCACCAGGTAGCTCAGCGTGCGCTCGCCGACCTTGGCCAGGCCGTAGTCGTAGACGTCGACGACGCCGGGGTGGCGCAGGGTGGCCATGGCCCGCGCCTCGTTCTGGAAGCGCTGGGCGAAGGTGGGATTCTCGCTCAGGGCGGGCGTGAGCACCTTGAGTGCGACCTCGCGGCCGAGCACCGTGTCGGTGGCACGCCAGACCTCGCCCATGCCGCCACCGCCGATCCTGCTGGTCAGCCGGTAGCGATCGTTGAGTGTGGTCCCCGAACCGAGCACGCCTTCAACGCTAACACCGGCGCCTGCCCGCCACGCGCGAATCCGCAAGCGGGCACTGCCCTGAGAGCAGGCGGGCGCCCCCCTGAGAAGGGGAGCGCCCGCATTGTTCAGAACGTGCCGGTGGTGGTTCCGCCGCTGCCCGTGGCGGGGGTGGTGAAGGCGCTGTTGGCGCCCGGTTGCCACTGGTCGGCGGTGTCGGGGAAGTTGGCCTCCTGACGCTTGACGCACTTCCACTCGACCGGGGTGTTCGGCGGGAGCTTGCCGATCGTGCCGGTCCAGGTCGGGTACGCCGTCGGCGACAGCTTGACCGCGCTCGCCACCGACCACCCGCCCAGTTGCGGGACGCTGCCGACGGCGTAGACGGACTGGCCGGGCGTGGTGGCGCCGTTGGCGCAGGAGAACGTCATCGACACCGGCGCCTGGCCGAGCGTGAACGCGAACGTCTTGGCCGTGGTGACGCTCACGCTCGCCGACTTGGCCACGACGAGGTTGCCGCCCGCGTTGTACCAGCCGCTCGCGGCCGCGTCGAAGGCGGCCTTGTTCGCGTGCTGGGTGAGGGCGGCGCCGTTGAGCGTGACCGCCGACGCCTGCGTCTCGGTGACCAGCTCGACGACGTTCCTGCGCGCGCTCGGCGCGCCCGTGTAGGTGCCGCTGGACGCGGCCACGGTGACGGTCGCGGTCGAGCCGCTGAGCTGCTGTCCGAGCTGGGTCGTCCGTACGGCCCCGCCCTGGTACGCCGTGGTGGCCCCGTCATCCTCGTAGAGGGTGAAGTTCGAGGCCGCCGGATCGGCGTACACGCGGGCGACCAGCTCGTCGCGGGTGGTGGCGTCGGTCCGCTTGCCCAGGACGTTCATGGTCTTGTCGTCCACGAACATCTTGGGGATGATCGCCCCCGCCCTGGCGAAGGCGGGCAGCTTGAACTCGCCGCCGACCCACAGCGGCCGGTCGTTGAACCATTGGCCGGAGCTGGTCAGCTTCTCGCCGGTGTGGTAGTCGAACCATGTCCCCGAGGGCAGGTACATGTTCCGCTTGCGCTCGTTCTTGCCGGCCACCACGCCGACGAGCAGGTCGCGGCCGATGAGCTTCTCGCTGCCCATCTCCCGCACGTTCTGGTCGTTCTGGTAGTGGTAGACCAGCGGCGGCACCACCGGCTCGCCGGTCCGGTTGGCCCGGTGGGCGAGCGAGTAGTAGTAGGGCGTGAGCTCGTACCTCTGGCGGAGGTTGGCGAGGTTGCTGGCCACGTGGCCGATCTTGTCGGGGGAGGTCTGCGCGCAGTTGCACAGGTTCTCGGTGTGCGGGCGGACCGGCACCTCGAACCAGGCGCCGTTGGCCAGCCACTGGGTGTAGAGCTCGTTGAGGTCGGAGTCGAGCATCTCGCGGCGGAAGCCGCCGATGTCGGAGCCGAAGTAGTCGATGCCGGACATCGACATGTGCATCTGGACGTTCTGCTGCTGCGCCAGCGCGGTCAGCTTCGAGCCGATGTCGGCCGACCACATGGCCACGCCGTGCCGCTGCATGCCGGCGGCGCCGGAGCGGGCCAGCAGGAACGGGCGCTTGGTGGTGCCGTTGGCGTAGCCGCGGGCGATGCTCTCGGCCCACTTGAGGTTGTAGACGTTGTGGTAGTCGGCGTGGGCGTGCTTGCCGGGCAGGACTCCCGCGGTCCAGTCGGCGGCGTCGTACATCTCGGGCTCGCCCAGGTCGAGCCAGTGGCCCTGGACGCCCTGGTCGACCAGCGGCTTGCGCTTGGTGGTGTGCCAGTAGTCGCCGGCGGCGTCCTGGGTCCAGTCGATCATGCCGCCGCGGCCCCACCAGTCGTTGGTGGTGAGGTAGGCGGGGGCGCAGGTGGCGCAGCCCGCCCGGTTGAGGTAGCCGCGGGTGGCCATGTCCGCGTGCTCGGGCAGGTTCTTCCCGATGTAGGACTCTTCTATGGTCATCAGGCCGACGCCTTTGTTCGCCTGATAATCGGAAATAGCGGCGGATGGGTTGGGGAAGGCTGATAAATCCCAGGAAAGTGAGCCCATGCGGGTGTTGTCGGAGCCGGCGGTCACGCCGCCGAACCACGGCAGGTCCAGCACGAAGCCGTCCACCGGGAACTTCGCCGTCCGCAGGCCGTTCAGCCGGTTGTCGACCTCCGCCCAGTTGTCGTAGCCGAACTCCGACACCCACAGCCCCAGCGCCTTCTTCGGCGGCACCGGCGGGCGGCCGGTCAGCTCCAGGTAGTCCTTGCGCAGGTCGGGCAGGTCCGCGCCGGTCATCGTGTACCAGCGGAGCTGGTCGCCCCAGGTGTCGACCGTCCAGGGGTCGCCGGTCAGGTTCCACTCCTGCTTGTAGACCTGGTCGAGCAGGAGACCGTAGTTGAGGTTGGCCGCTCCGACCGCGAACAGCACCGGGATCTGGGCGTTGCCGACCGGGCCGTTGTCGGTGTCGTAGACCATGGCGTTGCCGTACTGGCCGCCGGGGGTGCGGGTGCGGCCCACCCAGTCGCCGTCGGCGCTGCCGCCCATGAAGAACTGCTCGCCGAGGCCGTAGGCGTTCTGGATCTGGCCCTTGGTGAGGGACAGGCCCTTCCACGCCTGGCCCAGGTTGCGGGGGCAGGCTTCGTACAGCTGGCGGGTGGGGTCGGAGACCTTCACACACAGCGTCCCCGGCGTGACCTCGACCTTCATCGCGGCCGTGGTGAGCGTGTTGCCCGACTGGTTGAAGCTGGTCGGGCCGGTGTAGTCCTTCTTGGCGATCTGCGGCGTGGTGAACAGCGGCGCGCCGGTCCCGGGGCCGGTTCCGTTCGCCAGCTCGAAGTGGACCAGGTCGTCGTCGAGGAACTCCACGACCAGGTAGGCGGAGCCGCTGGTGAACTGGACCCGCTGGACCGCCGCCTGCGCGGGCAGGGCGACGAGCAGCGGGGCCAGCAACGCGGCCAGGAGGATCAGGACGCGTCTCATGGGCGGGCCACCACCAGGTTGTCGAGGTTGATCCCGTTGCTCGTGTATTCGATCTTGATGGTGTGGGCGCCCGCCGTCAGGTTGACCGGGAGCGTGGCGGTGCCCCAGGTGTCCCAGTTCGGCTGGGCGGGCAGCGACAGGGTTCCGGCCGAGACGCCGTCCACGTAGACGGTCCTGGTGGCCGCGACGGTCGTGGAGTAGCGGAACTTGAGCTGGTGGCTGCCCGCCGCGTCCGCCTTCACCTGGAAGGAGACCGCGTCGCCGGCCTGGGCGAAGCCGTCCACGAAGCCGGTGCCGGTGTAGCCGGGGTGGTCGTTGTTGGTGCTCGTGCCGGTCCCGGCGGCGAACTCGGCCTCATAGGCGGCCTTGTCCACGCCGTTGAGCACGATCGTGCGGTTGCCGGTGGCGCCGGCCAGTTTGACGTGCGTGAGCTGCTGGACCGGGTCCCACCACCAGCCCTCGCTCGCCGCCTTGAGGTCGGCGAGCGTGGCGCGCGCCGTGGCCCCCGTGACCGAGGTGGGCTTGGTGGAGGCCACCTGCAGCGTGCTGGTGGTGGTCAGCGCGGGAACCGTGACGGTCGCGGTGTGCGCGCCCCAGTTCTCGACGCTGGAGACGGTACGGCTCACGCCCGCCGAATCCTCGAAATACGAGTATGAAGTGGACCCCGCCGGATAAATCCGGAAGGCGAGGTTGGTGTAGCTGGTGACGCTGTTGCCGATCTCGCCGCCCAGCTCGTAGTCCGCGTTGAGGTTCAGCGGGATGATCGCCCCCGGCTTGGCGTAGACCGGGATCGTCTCCAGCCCGGCCGTGTAGGACTTGGTGCCGGGGCCGGTGAAGCGCCCGCCGTTCCACAGGTCGTACCACTCGCCCGCGGGCAGGTAGACGTTCCTGGACGAGGCCCCCTGCGCGGTGACCGGCGCCACGAGCAACTGCGAGCCGAACATGTACTGCTGGTCCTGCGCCGCCGCCGTCGCGTCGCCGGGGAAGGAGTAGCTCATCGCCCGCATCATCGGCGCCCCGGTGACCGAGGCGGCCTTGGCCTCGGTGTAGAGGTAGGGAATCAGGTTCATCCGCACGTTGGCGAACTTGCGGAACGTCGGCACCACCGTGGTGTTGCCGGTGCGCGCCTGCACGTTCCACGGCGTGCGCGCCTCGGAGACCGACGGGTTGGCCTTCTCCGAGTGGTACTGCATGACCGGCGAGAACACCGCCTGCGCCGCGCTGCGCAGATACAGCTCCGCGCTCGGGAAGTCGCCGGTGAACCCGGCCAGGTCCCACGCCGTGTACGGCACGCCCGACTGCCCCGCCGAGATCATCGCCCGCACCGCCTCCTGGAAGGCGGGGAAGCTGGAGTTCTGGTCACCGGCCCAGAAGATCGAGTTGGCCTGCGCGCCCGCCGTCCCGGCCCGGCTGAAGATCGTGTTCTGCGCGCCCTTGCCCTTGACGTAGGCGTTGTACGCCTGGGTGTAGCTGTTGGGGTAGGCGTTGTGCATCTCGTCGCCCTTGCGGCCGTCGGCGAACTGCACGCCCCTGCCGAAGATCGCCTCGCTGCCGTCGGTCTTGAAGCCGTCGACGCCCACCTCGTCCATGAGGTAGTCGCGCTTGCTCATCCACCAGTTGGTCGCCGCCGTGCTGGTGAAGTCGGGCACCATGCTGTCGCCGAACCACTGCCCGGTCGGCACGCGGTACGGGCCGTTGGTCGGGTTCTTCACGACGTAGTTCTGCGCCTGCGCGTGGGCCTTGTCGTTGAGGTGCTGCTGCGGGGCGGTCGGCGGGTTGCTGTCGAAGTTCTCCTTCAGCACGGGGATCTGCCAGAGGATCACCTTCACGCCCTTGTTGTGGGCGTTGGTGACCATGGCCTTGGGGTTCTGCCAGGCCGTGCCCGCGGGGAAGGTCAGGTTGGAGTAGGAGAGCTTGCCGCTGCCGGGCGTCGGCGTGTACGTGGCGCCGTGCCAGACGTAGAACGTCGCCTCGTCGCTCCACTGCTCCAGCACCAGGGCGGTGTGCGGGATCTTGTTCGTGGTGACCTTGTCCAGCTCGCTCTCGACCTCGGTCTGGGTGTTCCACTCGTTGGCCGACATCCACACGCCGAAGGCCCACTTCGGCGGCAGTTGGGGGCGGCCGGTGACCGCCGTGTAGTCGTCGACGATCTTCGCGGGCGTGCCGGTGAAGACGTGGTAGTCGAGCGTGGAGTTCAGGGCGCCGCCGGTGTCCACGGTGAACACGGCCCGGTCGCCGGGGGCGAAGCGGGCGTAGCGGGTGCTGTTCACGTAGACGCCGTAGCCGGCGGAGTTCAGGAAGAAGGGCACGCTCAGGTAGGTGCGCCGGGTGGCGCCCTGGTCGCGGTACTGGTTGTAGACGTAGTTGTGGACCTCGGTGCCGCGCTGGTCGAGGCGGTCGTAGCGCTCGCCGTACCCCTCGAAGCGCTCGCCCGAAGGCGAGCTGTAGGCGTCCTCGATCTTCGTCACGGTCGTGGCGCCGTCGCTGGCCCAGCGCAGGTTGGCGGCGTCCTGGCGGGTGATCAGCGTGGTGCCGTCGGACTTGTAGACCGACACCCGGTACGGCGACTTCTGGATCTTCAGCACCATCGCGCTGGTGGTGATCGTCAGCGTGCTCGCCGAGTCGGAGACCGTGTAGCCGGAGGTGCCGGAGATGTTCAGGCCCTGGCCGTTCGGGGCGACCTGGGTGCGGAAGCGCTCGGCGGCGGGGAAGGCGAAGCGGATCTTCGGCGTCAGGCCGCCCGCGCTGTCACCGGTGGCGACGTCGACCGAGGTGCCGTTGTTGGTGAAGCCGGTGACGTTCGTCGGCGAGCTCCACGAGGTGACGGTGAACGAGAACGGGCCGACGGACTTCTGCCCGCCGCCGTTCACGTCCGCGTTGACCGTGTAGCTGATCTTGTCGCCCCGGGCGAACGAGCCCAGGTTGATCTTCCAGTAGCTGTTGTTGCCGCTGTTGTAGTCCCAGGCGGCGCCGACCGGGGTCTGGTTGACGCCGTTCTTGGTCCAGGTGGCCCAGACCGTCTGGCCGGGCTCGATCGGCCAGGTGGTGGCCTTGACCGTCACCGCCTCCCCGGCCATCGGGTCGCGCGGCGCGCGCTCGTGCGGCTCGCTGGAGTACAGGTCGTCGATGCCGGTCGGGTTGTGGAAGACGCCGTCGAGGGCGTACGCGGGAACGGTGACGAGGGAGGCCAGCAGGACGATCGCCGCGACGACGACGCCCGACCGTAAGCGCAGCAAGGTGGTGCACCTCTCAGACGGAGAAGACGGTGGAGAGCTCGGGCCAGCGCTCGGCGGAGCAGAGCACGGGCGGGCGGTCGAGGGGAGCGGGCAGCGTGACCTCCTGCCCGCCGTCGAGGCGCGTGCCGGTCCAGACGTCGACCCACGCGCCTTCAGGTAGATAGACCGAGATTTCCGAAACGTCAGGTTCGGTGACCGGCGCCACCAGCAACGCGTCCCCCAGCTTGTACTGCAGCGGGAAGCGCCAGATGGCCGGATCGCCCGGGTGGTCGAAGAACAGCCCCCGCATCAGCGGCGCCCCGCCGCCGACCGCCTTGCGCGCCTCCTCCACCAGGTACGGCACCAGCCGCTCCCGCAGATGCGCGAACCCGCGGAAGACCGGCAGCACCCGGTCGTCACCGGTGCGCTCGGCGACGTTCCACGGCGTGCGGTCGCGCGAGGGCGTGCGGTGGTGGTTGAACTCCGAGTGGTACTGCATGATCGGCATGAAGCACGAGGTCCCCGCCGCCCTGAGATACAGCTCCGCACCCGGCACCTCGCCGGAGAAGCCGGCCAGGTCCCAGCCCCAGTACACGATCCCGCAGGCGGAGGCGGTGATCCCGGCCCTGATCGAGTTGCGGAACGCCTGCCAGGTGGAGTCCTCGTCGCCCGCCCAGAACGCGCCGTGCGGCTGCGACCCGGTGAACCCGGCCCTGCTGAAGGTCACCGGGGCCTTGCCGCACTCGCGCAGCAGGTCGCCGAAGGCCCGCGCGTAGTGGACGGGGAACAGCCCGTTGCCCTCCGCGCCCGAGCGGCCGTCGGCGTAGCGCAGGTCGTGGCCCCACGCGTGCTCGCCGCCGTCGGTCTTGAAGCCGTCGACGCCGACCTCCTCGACCAGGTAGCGGCGCTTGGCCGTCCACCAGTCGCGCACCTCGGGGGAGGACAGGTCCGGCATCAGCGCCAGCGGGAACCACCAGCCGCGGTTGCGGTAGGGCCGCCCGTCGGCCTCCTTCACGCCGTAGCCGCGCTCGGTGAGCTGGCGCGCGTCCACCGCCGCCTGGTGACGGGGGTGCGGGCGCATCTTCTGCAGCGGGATCTGCCACAGCAGCACCTTCACGTCGCGCTCGTGCAGTTCGTCGACCATGCCCTTGGGGTCGGGCCAGGGGCCGTCGGCGGGGAAGGTGTAGTCGGCGTAGCGGTGCGGCTCCTCGCCGGGCGCGTACTCGGCGCCGCGGAACGCGGTGAACGTGCTCTCGTCGCTCCACGCCTCGATGACCAGCGCGCCAACCGGGATGTCGTGCTCGCGGTGCAGGTCCATCTCGGCCATCACGCGCCGCTGGGTGTTCCACTCGTTGCCGCTGGCCCACAGCCTGAACACCCACGCGGGCAGCTCGGCCGGCCGCCCGGCGTCGTCCAGGAACGCGTCCAGCACCCGGGCGGGACCGCCGTCATAGGTGCGCACGGTCAGCTCGGCCTCGGGCCCCACCTCGGCCTCGACCCGGATCGTGTCACCGATCTCGTACCAGGTGCGGCGGCTGGTGACCACGTGGAAGCCCCAGCCGCGCCCGCCCACCACCAGCGCGAACGGCATCGGCAGGTAGGTGCGCCCGTGCTCGCCCTGCGCCTTGTACTGCTCGAACACCACCGCGTCGAGCGCGCGCCCGCGCTGGTCCACGGCGTCGAAGCGCTCACCGAACCCGACCACGTGCTCGTCGCGGCCCAGCTCCAGCTCGAACCGGACCCGCCGCACGCCGTCGCCGTCGCTCAGCCACCGCACGCTGCCCGGCACGATCCCCTCGCCGTGCAGCTTCCCGCCGCCGTCGGACCAGACCGCCGCCGTCGTCTCGAACCATCGCGTGGTACGGCTCCCGCCGCCCGCCAGCGCGGCCACGAAGCGGTAGCGGTAGCGCCTGCCCGCCTTCAGCGCCGGGGAGGTGACGCGCCACGACCCCGCGGCGGCCCGCGCGGCTCTGGCCTGGGCGGCGGCCAGATGCCCACCGTCCAGCCCACCCTGCGTACCGCCGTCCGCAGCACCCCCCGCAGCGCCGTCTGCAGCACCCCCCGCAGCGCCGTCCACAGCACCCTGCGGACTGCCGTCCAGCCCACCCTGCGTACCGCCGTCCGCAGCACCCCCCGCAGCGCCGTCCGCAGCGGATTTCGCGGCGGTTTCCGTCGTGGCAGGCGTGAGCGGCAGTTCGACCGGCGCCGCGCCGTCCTCGTGCCACTCGCACACCATCGAGGTGACCGTGCCCGAGGCGCGTACCCGCAGCTCGACCGCCTCACCGGCCAGCGGCCAGGCGGGCACCCGCTGGTCCTCGGTCAGCGCGTACGGGTGGCCGGACCCGAAGGGACGGTGCCGGATCATGAGGACACTCCCAGCTCGTCGGCGAGGATCAGGTACATGCCGTGCGACCACAGCAGCGGCGTGGCCACGGTGCCCCAGCGGTCCAGCCACTCCTGCTCGTACTCGGGGGCCAGCATCAGGTCCGACACCTGCTCGGGCAGGTCGCCCTCCGGGGTCGCCTGGGCGGCCATCCAGTCGAGGTAGCGGCGGGCCTCCTGCGGGCGGCCCGCCCGGGCGTGGTTCCAGCCGAGGAACCCGGCCAGCAGCACCCACCGGCCGCCGCCGTAGAAGGTGTCCTTCAGGTAGCGGTAGACGCCGCCGTCGCGGGCCAGTTGCCGCTCCACCTCGGCGACCGTGGCCGCGCCGACCGGGTGCCCGGCCGGGTAGAGGCCGAACGGCTCCACGCAGGCAAGCAGGCTGCCGTCCACGGCGTCGCTGCCCAGCCACTTGCGCAGCCGTCCGTCCACGACGCCCTCGGCGGACACGAGCGCCTCGATCCCGGCCACGGCCTCGGCGGCAGCCGTACCCTCGGCGGGGGAGAGCACCCCGAGCGCGCGCGCGGCCCGCAGACCGGCGTGGATGGAGCCGAGCGTGGCGACGTGCCGCTGCTCGACGTTCTCCTCCCACCAGTCGTAGCAGGGCAGCGCCCAGAAGGCCGACAGGTAGCGCGCGGCGGTGCGCACGCCCTTGTCGGTCTCCGGCACCGCGCCGTGGCGGCGGGTGTGCTCGGCCAGCGCCCACAGCCAGGTGCCGTAGCCGTCGAGCTGGAAGTCCCACCACCCGTCGTCGCCGTTGAGCCCGTCGAGGGTGAAGCGGGTGGGCAGCATGTCGGCCGGCGGGATCGGGCCCTGCCGCGACAGCAGCGACTCGACCTGCCCGGCGCGGTCCGCGACGACCCGCGCCGACCAGCGGTGGAAGGCGGCGGCGCCGTCGGCGTCGCCGTGCCTGCTCACCCCCTCGGCGATGAACGCGCCGTCGCGCAGCCAGGAGAAGCCCTGGTAGGCGGAGAACGACGGCGAGGCCGGGTAGGCCCCGCTGGACGACTGGTACCTGCGGATCACGTCGAGGCTGTGGGCGACGAGGGACACGGGTGCGGAACTCCTCAGCAGATCTGTGTGGTCAGCCCAGCAGGGCGTCGACCTTGGCGGCGGCGGACTTGAGCGCTTCTGCGACCGGCTTGCGGCCGGCGGCGGCCTCGGTCAGCTCCTTGGTCACCGCGTCCTGCATCTCCTGCTGGCGCTTGATGACCGGGGGCAGCGCGATCGACTTCAGCGAGTCGAAGACGGCCTGCCGGTTGGCGGGCTTGGGGTCCTTGAGGTATCCGGCCAGCAGTTGCTGGTCGGAGACGGGCGGCAGCTCCCACGAGGAGGCGATGCGGGTGTTGGCCGCGACGTCGGAGGAGCTGAGGAACTTGGCCCAGGCGTAGGCGGCCTTGCCGTTCTTGGTGGTGGCCGAGGCGGCGACGGCGTTGTGGAAGACGGCGCTGGCCTTGGCGCTGTCACCGGGCTCGACGACGACGTCCCACTCGAACGGCACGTCCTTCAGGCCGGCGAACTGCCAGATGCCGTTGTGCCACATGGCGAGCTTGCCGGACTTGAACAGGTTGGTGTCGTAGTCGGCGGTGCCGCCGATCTCGGCCTCGGTCGGCATGGTCTTGCCGACCTTGGACACCAGCCAGGTGGCCGCCTTGACGCCGGCCGGGCTGTCGAAGGCGGACTTCTTGCCGTCGGCCGACAGGAACTCGCCGCCGGCCTGCTTGAGCGTCTTGTAGAACTCGAAGAACTGGACCGGCTGGTAGTCGCCGTACACCTTGGCCTTCTTGTCCGTCAGCTTCTCGGCCGCGGCCTGCTCGTCGGCCCACGTCCAGTCGGCGGTGGGCGGCTCGATCCCGGCCTTCTCGAACAGATCCTTGTTGTAGAAGAGCACGACGGTCGAGAAGGAGGCGGGCAGCGCGTACTGCTTGCCGTCGTGCTTGAAGGAGTTGAGCGACTCGGCGGCGTAGGCGGAGCTGTCGCCGTCGCCCGCGACCGTGCCGAGGTCGAGCAGGGAGCCGGCGCCGGCGTAGGTGACGAAGTTCTCGTAGTTGAGCTCGAAGGTGTCGGGGGCGGTGCCGCCGGCGATGCTGGTCTGCAGCTTGGTGAAGTACTGCTCGTAGGGGGCGGTCTCCACCACGACGTCGATGGCCGGGTTGGCCTTCTCGAAGGCCGCGGTGATCGCGTCGAGGTCCTTCACGTGGTCGGGGGCGGCGGAGAAGGTGAAGTAGCGCAGCGTCGTCTTGCCGCCCTCGCCGGTGGGGGCCTTGGTGGCCGAGCCTTGGGAGCACGCGGTGGCCAGCAGCGCGGTGGCGACCAGAGTGGTCATGATTTTTCGCGACATATCCGTGTTCCTTTTACTTAAGCCCTGTCTGGGCCACGCTGGCTATGACGTGCTTCTGCGCGAAGACGTAGAGGATGAGAATGGGCACCACGCTGATCACCGACCCGGCCATGACCACGTCCCACTGCGTCGTGAACTGGCCGTGGAGGGTGGCCAGGCCGAGCGGTAGCGTCATGAACTCCGGCGACTTGATGATGATCAGCGGCCACAGGTAGCTGTTCCAGCTCGCCATGAAGCCGAAGATGGCGAAGGTCGCGAGCGCCGGGCGGATCAGCGGCACCACGATGTAGAGAAAAATTCGGAAGTGCCCGGCCCCGTCCAGGACAGCCGCCTCGTCGAACTCCTTCGGCACCTGGTTGATCGCCTGCCGCAGCAGGAACACCCCGAACGCCGAGGCGATCGTCGGCGCCAGCAGCGCGAAGTAGGTGTCGACCAGGCCCAGCGTCCGCATCTCGATGAACAGCGGCACGACCAGCACCGGCAGCGGCATCATCAGCGTGGCCAGATACACGCTGAACAGCGCCCCGCGCCCGGGGAACGGCAGCCTGGCGAAGGCGTAGGCCGCCATCGCGCTGGTCAGCAGTTGCAGCACCGTCGAGGCCACGCCGATCCACACGCTGTTGAGCAGGATGCGCCAGAACGGCAGCGTCTCCATCAGCTTGCGGTAGGCGTCCAGCCCCGCGCCGTCCGGCGTGAAGTCCGGCGGTACGGCCAGCACCGCGTCACCAGGCGTCAGCGACGTGATGACCGCCCAGGCGAACGGGAACAGCATCACCGCAGCGCCCAGCGTCACCAGCAGATACCGGCCTGCCTGGCCGAGCCCCGCCCGGCGGGTCAGGACGGATGTCCCCGCCTCGCCGCGGATCCGTCCTCGCGCCCTATCCATAGGTCACCCACCTGCGCTGCGCCCTGATCTGGACGACGGTCACGACCAGCACCACGGCGAACAGCAGCCACGACAGGGCCGAGGCCATGCCCGCCCTGCCGTACCGGAAGGTGAGGTCGTAGATCTGCGTGACCACCACCTGCGCGTTGCCGCCCGCCATGATCCGCACCTGGTCGAAGACCTGGAAGCCGTTGATCAGCGAGATCACCACCACGAAGAACGTCGAGGGCGACAGCAGCGGCAGCGTGATCCGCCGGAAGCGCTGCCAGGCAGACGCGCCGTCCACGAGCGCCGCCTCCTGGAACTCCTTGGGGATCGCCTGCAGGCCCGCCAGCAGGATCACCATCACGAACCCGAGGTCCTTCCAGGCCGAGGCCAGGATCACCGAGGGCATCGCCCAGTCGGGGTCGGTCCACCAGCCGGGGCCGCTGATCCCCACCAGCCCGAGCGCCCAGTTGACCAGGCCGCTGGCCGGGTTGAGCAGCCACTTCCACATCAGCGCCACGACCACCCAGCTCGTGATCACCGGCAGGAAGTAGATGCCGCGCAGCAGGCCCCTGCCGCGCATCGCCCGGTTGAGCAGCAGCGCCAGGCCCAGGCCGCCGGCGTAGACGAGGGGGAGGTAGCCGGCGATGAAGTACAGCGTGTTGCCGAACGCGGTCAGCGTCTGGGGGTCGCCCAGCAGTTCCGCGTAGTTGCCGAGGCCGACCCAGCGCATGTCGGTGATCAGGTCCCACTCGTGCAGGCTCGTCCAGAGGGAGCCCAGCATCGGGATGATCGTGTAGAGCATCAGGGGGATCGCGCTGGGCAGCAGGAAGACCGCGACGGTTCCGGCATAGCGCCACCGGCGCCCCTTCTCCGGCCCGCTCGCACCGGGCACGGCCGTGGGCGGGCGGGCCGTCCTGACCCGCGTGGGCGAGGCGGTCATGTCGCGGCTCCTATCAGCCGGGCCCGCACCAGGCGGCCCTGCTCGCCCGCCGCCCCCGCCGCGTCGAACGGGGTGGCCAGCACCAGCGCCGCGGCGCCCTGCGCCCAGCTCGTGTCGTCCCAGCTCTCCACCTCGACCGCGATGTCGCGCCGGCCCGGCAGCAGGTGCGCGCGCAGCGCCCCGTGGAAGCCCTCGCTCCACAGCGCCCACTGCGCCGTGCCCTCGCCCAGGACCACCACGACCTCGGGGTCCACGACGTTCACGAGCCCGGCGGTGGCGCGGCCGAGGATCGCCGCCGCTTCGGTGAAGACCTCGCGCGCCGGGCCGGGGCGCGCGGCGGCCCGTCCCAGCTCCCTGACGGCCGCGCCCTCGGTGACCCGTGCCGGGTCGCCCGTCGCCAGGCCCTTGACGCGGGCGGCGGCGGCCAGCCCGGCCGCGCCCACGAACGCCTCCAGGCACCCGGTCGCGCCGCAGCCGCACACCGGCCCGTCGGGCGCGACGGGGACGTGGCCGAACTCGCCCGCGCCGCCCCTGGCCCCGCGGTACACGCGCCCGTCGGCCACCACGGCGGCGCCGACGCCGCGCCCTATCGTCAGCACGAGGAAGTCGCGGTGGGTGCGGCCCCTGCCGTACAGGCGCTCGGCCGCGGCGAGGGCGTTGACGTCGTTCTCCACCAGCACCGGCAGGTCGAGGCGGCGGCGCAGCCGGTCGCCGACGGGCATGGCCTGCCACCCGAGGGTGGGCGCGTTCACGGTGCCGACGGCCTGGTCCTCGACGCTGCCCGGAACCCCGATGCCGACGCCGAGCAGCGGCGGCGCGCCGTCGATCTCCTCCAGCACCGAGGCGATGGCGGCGCCGAGATCGTCCAGGCAGCCGGGCGCGGCCGGGTCGAAGGGGCGCTCCCAGGAGCCGAGCACCTCGCCGTCGAGCCGGACATCCACGAGCACCAGGTGGTCGGCGGTCACCTTGACGCCGAGCGCCCGGCCCGCGCTGCCGACGAGCCCGAGCCGCTGCGCGGGCCGGCCGCCGCGCGACGGCTTGAGGTCGAGCTCCTCCAGCATGCCCGAGCCCATCAGCTCGCGGGTGAGCTGCGTGACGCTCGCGGGGCTGAGGTCCAGCTCCCGTGCGATCTCGGTACGGCTCAGCGGTCCCACCGTGCCCAGCAGGGCG
The DNA here is from genome assembly GCF_044456745.1 of Nonomuraea sp. NPDC050790. Lineage (NCBI taxonomy): Bacteria > Bacillati > Actinomycetota > Actinomycetes > Streptosporangiales > Streptosporangiaceae > Nonomuraea > Nonomuraea sp. NPDC050790. The sequence continues at coordinate 616,130 of NZ_JBITGF010000007.1, forward strand.
AGGATCGCCGTCCGGGTGAGGTCGCCGCGGTCTGTGCCTGCCATGCCCTCGACTTTCTTTAGTCATAAAGTTAGTGGTGAAAATATGCGGCCGAGGCTCCTCACCTGTCAAGAGGGGACATGTGCGGACTTTTGTGAACCTGGAAGCTTAGAGGTGGTCCGTCCGGGCGGGCGCCGCCAAGGTGGAGACACGGGGGCACGGGGGCGGTACTGGCTGTGGCGGTGGCGGTTTTGTCAGCGACCGCACCGCTTCGGCCGGTGCCAGCGAACGAGCCAGGGGGTCCTGGAAACGCGAAGCCCCCGCCGGACGGGACCCGGCGGGGGCTTCGCGTTCGACCTGCCGTCAGGAGGCGGCGGCGTCGGTTGCCCGGTTGCGCAGCGCGCGCCGTACCCCGTCCTCGCCCTCCAGGATCATGCGGCGCAGCGCCTGCGGCACGTCGCCACCGGCCAGGTACGCCTGGGCGGCGTCCAGCGTCTCCTGCTCGACCTGCAGCGCCGGGAAGCAGCCCACGGCGAAGCCCTGCGCGACGTCGAAGCTCCACTCCTTGTAGACGCGGCCGACCTCGGCGAAGTACTTCTCCCTGAACGGCGTCAGCAGCTCGGGGTGGTGCGGGTCCTGGAACCCGGCGACCGTCGTGCGGAAGACCGCGTTCGCCAGCTCGCCGCCGGTGATCGCGTCCCAGGCGGCCTGCTTGGCCTCGGGCGTCGGGATCGCCGCCCGGCACAGCGCCGCGGAGCGCTCGCCGGTCGCGGTGGCGTCGCGCTCGAGCTCGGCGGCGATGTCCGCCTCGCCCAGCCGGCCGCCGGACACCAGCGCGTGGATGAGCGTCCAGCGCAGGTCGGCGTCGACGGTCAATCCCTCCGGTACGGCGGAGCCGTCCACGATGCCCGCCAGCACGTCCAGGTCGCCCTCGGCGGCCGCGACGCCGGCGAACGCCTGCAGGTAGGCGAGCTGGTAGTCCGAGCCCGGCTCCGCGCCGTCGATGAGCTCACGCGCCATCGCGGCCAGCATCGACAGGCCCTCGGGCCGCCAGGCCGGGTCGGCGTACTGCTGGACGGCCAGGCGCGCCTGCCGCAGCACCGTCTGCAGGACCGTGAGGTCCTTGACCGTGCCGCCGCCGGAGACGACCAGCTTGACGTAGTCGCGCGTGGACATCTCGCCGTCGCGGGTCATGTCCCACGCCGCCGACCAGCACAGCGCCCGCGGCAGCGAGTCGCTGAACTTCGTGATGCCGCCGTCCACCAGCGTGCGCAGCGAGCGCTCGTCCAGGCGGATCTTGGCGTACGTCAGGTCGTCGTCGTTGACCAGCACCAGGTCGGGCTGCTGCTCGCCGACCAGGTCGGGCACCGCGGTGCGGGCGCCGACGACGTCCAGCTCGACCCGCTTGGTCCGGGTGAGCACGCCGTCCACCAGCGAGTACAGGCCGATCGCGACGCGGTGCGAGCGCAGCGTCGGGTAGTCGGCGGGAGCCTCCTGCAGCACCTCGAAGCTCTCGAACCGGCCGTCGGCCGACACCGTGAACGACGGGCGCAGCGTGTTGACCCAGGAGGTCTCCAGCCACTCCTTCGACCACGACGACAGGTCGCGGCCCGAGGTGCGCTCCAGCGCGCTCAGCAGGTCCTTGAGCTCGGTGTTGCCCCAGGCGTGGTCCTTGAAGTAGTCGCGGACCCCGGCCAGGAAGTTGTCCAGGCCGACGTAGGCGACGAGCTGCTTGAGCACCGAGGCGCCCTTGGCGTAGGTGATGCCGTCGAAATTGACCTCGACCGCCTGCATGTCCACGATGTCGGCGGCGATCGGGTGGGTGCTCGGCAACTGGTCCTGGCGGTAGGCCCAGGACTTCTCCACGTTCGCGAACGTCGTCCACGCGCCCTGGCCCCAGCGGGTGGCCTCGGCCTGGCACAGCACGGACATGTAGGTGGCGAACGACTCGTTCAGCCACAGGTCGTCCCACCAGCGCATGGTGACCAGGTCGCCGAACCACATGTGCGCCATCTCGTGCAGGATCGTCTCGGCGCGGCGCTCGACCACGGCGTCGGTGACGCGGGAGCGGAAGACGTAGTCCTCCAGGAACGTCACGCAGCCGGCGTTCTCCATCGCCCCGGCGTTGAACTCGGGCACGAACAACTGGTCGTACTTGCCGAACGGGTAGCGGACACCGAAGACCTTGTGGAAGAAGTCGAAGCCCTGACGGGTGACCTCCAGGATGTTGTCGGCGTCCAGGTGCTCGGCCAGCGAGGCCCGGCAGTAGACGCCGAGCGGGATGCCGTCGTGCTCGGAGGTCACCTTGTGGTACGGCCCCGCCACCAGCGCCGTGATGTAGGTGGACATGACCGGCGTGGCCGGGAACACCCACTTGTTGTCGGCATGGACCGCGCCGTGCCTGCCACCTTCCTGGGGCAGCGGCTCGACGCTCTCGGCGGCGGCGTTGGAGACGACCTCCCAGTCGGCCGGGGCCAGCACGGTGAGCTGGAAGGTGGCCTTCAGATCGGGCTGGTCGAAGCAGGCGTACATGCGGTGCGCGTCGGCGGTCTCGAACTGGCTGTGCAGGTAGACCTTCTGGTCGACCGGGTCGACGAACCGGTGCAGGCCCTCGCCGGAGCGCGTGTACGTGCAGTCGGCGTCGATGCGCAGCTCGTTGCTCTCGGCCAGGTCGCCGAGCGGGAAGCGCCCCTTCTCCGCGTCGTAGGCGGCGGCGTCGAGGTCGACGCCGTTCAGCGTCACCTGGCGCACGCGCGCGTCGTGCAGGTCGATGAACGTCGAGGCGCCCGGCTGCGCGCTGAAGCGTACGGTCGTCACACTCTCGAAGCGTTCTTCGCCTTCGGTCAGGTCGAGCGCCACCTCGTACGATTCGACCTTGAGCAGCCGGGCGCGCTCGCGTGCTTCGTCCCGGGTAAGGTTCCCTGCCAAGTTCCGCTCCTTCTACACCACTTCATCGGGGTTTGCCGGAATCTTCCCATGATGGGAATAGCCTTTGTTCCACCCCAGGTTATGACCCTGCGTGACTGAGAAGACTCCTGTAGATCTCTGGTTCGATCCTTTCTGCCCCTACGCCTGGGTCACCTCCCGGTGGCTCATCGAGGTGGCGCAGGTCCGTCCCATCGAGATCCGCTGGCACATCATGAGCCTCAACGTGCTCAACGAGGGCAAGGATGTGTCCGACGCCTACCGCGAGAAGATCGCCCGCGCCATCGAGCCCGTGCGCGTCGTCGCCGCGGCCAGGCAGAAGTACGGCGAGGCCGCCATCGGCCCCCTGTACACCGAGCTCGGCACCCGCCTCCACAACGAGCGTGGCAACGACCGCCTCGACCGCCTGCGCGAGCTGGTCGAGGCCGCGCTGAGCGCCGCCGGCCTGGACCCCGAGCTGTCGGCCGCCATGAACTCCCAGGAGTACGACGACGACGTGCGCGCCTCCCACGACGAGGGTATCGGGCTGGTCGGCCAGGAAGTGGGCACTCCGGTCATCCGCGTCGGCGCCAACGCCTTCTTCGGTCCCGTGATCACCTCGATCCCGCGCGGGGAGGCCGCCGGCCGCCTCTGGGACGGCGTCCAGATGGTGACCGAGTTCGACGACTTCTTCGAGCTCAAGCGCACGCGTACCAAGGAGCCCGCATTCGGGTAGGACCCCCTGCGTGGGACGGTTCGGGGGAATCGGCGCCTACCTCTCGCTCAAGCCGCGCGGGGAGCGCCTGCGGGACACGATCTGGTTCGTGCCGCTGCTGATGATGACGGGCGCCTACCTCGGCGCGTACGCGGTCGAGGAAGTGCAGGTGGCCCTCGAACGCAGCACGGCCGCGCAGGCGCTCCTCGAGGATCTCGAGCTCCACCAGTTCACGCTGCCCGCCGACGCCTCGCTGCTCAGCGACCTGAAGGAGGGCGTGAAGGGCAGCCTCTCCACGCTGACCGGCGCGCTCATCAGCTCCATCACGCTGCTGATGTCGCTCACGCTGGTCGCCGTCCAGCTCGCCTCCTCCCAGCTCGGACCGCGCCTGATCGGCGACTTCCTGCGCAACCGGGTCGTCCAGGTCACCATCGGCCTGTTCATCGGCACCTGGATCTTCGGCAACCGCACCACCAGCTCCATGAGCCGCGAGGTCGTCATCCCCTCGCTCGGCCTGTTCGCCACCCAGGTGCTCACCGGGGCCTGCCTGGTGATGCTCGTGCTGTTCGTGCAGGCGGTGGTCAGCGAGGTGCGCATCCCCGTCGTCCTGCCCCGGCTGGTGCGCGAGGTCGACCTGCTGCTCCACCGCGACTTCGAGGGCGCGCCGGGTGAACCGCCCGCCGGCGCCAGCGGCGCCATCCTCGCCGCTCGCTCCGGCTATCTGGACCTCGTCCACGCCCGGCCGCTCGTGCGGTGGGCGGTGCGCCGCCGTACCGTGGTCACGCTCGTCCACCTGCCCGGCACGTTCGTCATCCAGGGCACGCCCGTGGCGCTCACCTCCACCCCCGTCACCCTCACCCGGGGCGACCGGCGGCGGATGGACCGCTGGATCACCCTGTGCCCGCTGCCGCGTACCGGCTCCACCGTCGTCGGGCCGGTCAACCGGATCGTGGAGATCGCCCTGCGCGCGCTCTCCCACGCGATCAACGACACCAACACCGGGCTCGCCTGCGTCGAGTGGCTCGGGGAGGCGTTCCGGCGGCTGATCCCGATCCCCGACGAGCCGGAGTGCCGCACCGACCGGCGCGGACGCGTACGCCTGGTCACCTGGCGCACCGACACCGCCAGGCTGGCCGAGCACGCCTTCGGGATGATCCGCGTTTCGGCCAAGGACAATCCCGTGGTGCTGGTGCGAATCCTGCGAGTTTTCCAGGATCTCGGACATCTGCCGCTTTCCGTGGCGCTGCGCCGTACCCTGCTGGAAGAAGGAGACCGGGTCCTGGCCACGGCCCGCACTCACGTTCGGCCGGAATGCGACGTGCGCGCGGTGGAGCAGGCCCACCACGTCATGCGCCAAGCCCTCGCAATGTGACGGCGGGCGCGCGAGGATGGGGGCTATGCGTCAGCTCTATATCGGCGGTGCCTGGACCGCTTCCGCGTCAGGAGAGGCGATCGAGGTCGTCAACCCCGCGACAGAGGAGATCATCGACCGGGTGCCGGCGGGCGCCCCCGACGACGTCGAGGCCGCCGTCAGAGCCGCACGCACCGCCTTCCCCTCCTGGTCGGCGACGGGCCCCGGGGAGCGGGGCAAGTTGCTGGCCGCCGCCGCCGACCTGCTGACCGAGCGGGCGGGGGAGATCGCGCGCACCATCGCCACCGACATGGGCGCGCCGCTGGGCTTCGCCCTGAAGGTCCAGACGCTGATGCCCGCCGGAGTCCTGGCCGGCTACGCGGAATTGGCCGAGACCCACCCGCGCGAGGAACGCGTGGGCAACTCCCTGATCGTCAAGGAGCCCGTCGGCGTAGTAGCCGCCATCACCCCGTGGAACTACCCGCTCCACCAGATCATCTGCAAGGTCGCCCCCGCGCTGGCGGCGGGCTGCACGGTGGTCCTGAAGCCCAGCGAAGTGGCCCCGCTGGCGGCCTACGCGCTGGCCGACATCTTCCACGCGGTGGGCCTGCCCCCGGGCGTCTTCAACCTGGTCAGCGGCCGGGGCCCGGTCGTGGGCGAGGCCATGGCCACGCACCCCGAGGTCGACCTGGTCTCCTTCACCGGTTCCACCGCCGCGGGCCGCCGAGTGTCCTCACTGGCGGCCGAGACCGTCAAGCGGGTGGCGCTGGAGCTGGGCGGCAAATCCGCCAACATCATCCTCCCCGACGCCGACCTGCGGGCCGCGGTGAAGGTGGGCGTGGCCAACTGCTTCGTCAACTCCGGCCAGACGTGCTCGGCGTGGAGCCGCATGCTCGTCCACCGCGACCAGTACGACGAGGCGGTGGGCCTGGCGGTGGAGGCGGCCGCCAAGTACACCGTCGGCGACCCCTTCGACGAGAACAACCGCCTCGGCCCCCTGGTCTCCGCCGCCCAGCGCGACCGCGTGGTCCACTACATCAACCGGGGTCAGGAGGAGGGCGCCCGCCTGGTACACGGCGGCACGGAATCCCCCCACCCCAGGGGCTACTACGTGGAGCCCACCATCTTCGCCGCGGTGGCGCCCGGGATGACGATCGAACAGGAGGAGATCTTCGGCCCCGTGCTGACGATCATCCCGTACCTGTCGGAGGACGAAGCCGTCAAGATCGCCGACGGCACCAAGTACGGCCTGGCCGGCGCCGTCTGGGCCGGCACAGAAGCCCGAGCGGTGGCCCTGGCCCGCCGCCTGCGCACCGGCCAGGTGTCCATCAACGGCGGCTCCTTCAACCCCCAGGCCCCGTTCGGCGGCTACAAGCAGTCGGGAATCGGCAGAGAACTGGGCGAGTACGGCCTGGACGAATACCTGGAAACCAAAAGCCTCCAACTCTGACCCCACGCCGCCCTCTCCAGCCCCACCGCCCCAGGGCACGGGGCACGGGGCACGGCACCTCGGCGCCCACCACCCGACGCCGCGCCAGCCTCGCCGGTCCGCGCCCCCACGGGCACGGGCACGCGGGCACGGGCACGCGGGCGCGGGCACGCGGGCACGGGCACGCGGGCGCGCGCACGAGGGTGCGGCCGTTCCAAGCGGACCGCACCCCGGTGCTTGTCCGGCGCCGCGACGGCGGGACGTGGGTCGGCGGCCTTCGGCGCCGCCCTGCGGCGGCCAGCGCGACCCACGAGCGCGCACGACGGCGCGGCGGCTTCCAGCGGGCCGCACCCCGGTGCTTGTCCCGGCGCCGCGCGGTGGGGTGGGGGTCGGCGGGGCTCGGCGCCGTTGTGCGGCGGGCGGGGTGGGGCATGGGGGCTGGGCAACTACGGAGTTGTTACGGCGAGCAGCCCGTGAGCCCTCACGACCATCGCTCGACAGACCCAAGCCCACCACGGCGGGGCGGGTCAGCGGGCTCTGCCGTAACGGAAACAAGGCCCTTGAGCCGTAACGGAAACCACGGCGCTAACCGCAACAGAAGATGCCGCAACTGGCCTAAAGGAAAGACTAGTCGGCGGGGAGGGCGGGGAGCTGGCCGATGGTTTCGTAGGTTTCGAGTTGGGCGATGCGGCGGCTGTGGCGTTCGGCGCCGCTGAAGGCGGTGGTGAGGAAGACCTCGACGAACCGGGTCGCCTCCTGCTCCGTGTGCATGCGCGCCCCCACGCCGATCACGTTGGCGTTGTTGTGCTCGCGCGCCAGCCGGGCCGTCTCCTCGCTCCACGCCAGCGCCGCGCGGATGCCGCGCACCTTGTTGGCCGCGATCTGCTCCCCGTTGCCCGAACCCCCGATGACGACGCCCAGGCTGCCCGGGTCGCCCGCCACGCCCTCGGCCGCGCGCAGGCAGAACGCCGGGTAGTCGTCCTCGGCGTCGTAGACGGCGGGGCCGCAGTCGATCACCTCGTGGCCCGTGTCCTTAAGCCAGGACACCAGGTGGTTCTTCAGCTCATAGCCGGCATGGTCGGCACCGATGTAGACACGCACCCGACCAGTCTTCCACACGGCCCGCCACGGCAGGCCGCACCGGACCGCGCGCTGGCTAAGGTAATGAGCGTCCGTCTACCGCAACCCTTACGGAGCCAACCCCATGCGTGAGATCCGCGTGCTCGGCGACCCCGTCCTGCGAACCCCGGCCGAGCCGGTCACCGACTTCGACAAGGAGTTGCGCAGGCTGATCGACGAGATGTTCCAGGCCATGTACTCGGTGGACGGCGTCGGCCTGGCCGGTCCGCAGATCGGCGTGTCGCGGCGGCTGTTCGTCTACGACATCAGCGGGCGCAAGGGCCACCTGGTCAACCCGGTGCTGACCGTGGACGATCCTGAGCCGGTTCTCGACGAGGAGGGCTGCCTGTCGGTGCCGGACCGTACGACGGGCAAGCCCCAATACGCCCAGACCCCCCGCGCCGCCGGGGTCACCGTGGAGGGGCTCGACCGGCTCGGACGCCCGCTGCGCATCAAGGCCCGCGGCTCCCTGGCACGCTGCTTCCAGCACGAGACGGACCATCTGGACGGCACGTTGTACGTCGACCATCTGTCCAAGGACGCCGCCCGCAAGATCATGCTGCGGGCGTAAGTTGCTCCCATGACTGATTTTTCGGGCAAGGGGGCGTTGGTGACCGGCGGTTCGCGCGGGATCGGCCGCGCCGTCGTCGAACGCCTGACCGCCGACGGCGCCCAGGTCGTCTTCACCTACCGCGGCGACGCCGACGCGGCCAGGGAGGTGTCGGAGTCGACCGGGGCGCACGCCGTACAGGCCGACCAGGGCTCACGCGCCGATCTCGAACGTCTGTTCGCCGAGACCGAGAAGATCCTGCCCGGCCTCGACATCCTCGTGAACAACGCCGCTGAAAGCGGCCGCATCCCCATCCACGAGATCGACGAGGAGACCTACGACCGGGTCTTCGCCGTGAACGCCAAGGCCACCTTCCTCGCCATCCAGTGGGCGGGACGCGTCATGCGCGACGGCGGCCGGATCATCAACCTCTCCACCCTCAACACCGCCATGCCCGCAGGTGGGCTGACCCTCTATGCGGGCAGCAAGGCAGCGGTGGAACAGTTCGCCAAGGTCGCGGCGCGCGAGCTGGGCGGACGCGGCATCACCGTCAACACGGTCTCCCCGGGCGCGACGGACACCGACATGCTCCGCTCCACCAACTCCCCCGAAGCGCTCACGGCGGTCCCCGCCTACACCGCCCTCCAACGCCTCGGCCACCCCACCGACGTCGCCTCGGTGATCGCCCTCCTCTGCAGCCCCGACGGCGCCTGGCTCACCGGCCAAAACCTCCTCGCCACGGGGGGATTGTTCCTCTAAGTTTCTCTTTGTTTGGTGTGTGCCTAAAAGCCTTGGTTTCCGTTACGGCAGAGCCCGCTGACCCGCCCCGCCGTGGTGGGCTTGGGTCTGTCGAGCGATGGTCGTGAGGGCTCACGGGCTGCTCGCCGTAACAACTCCGTAGTTGCCCAGCCCCCATGCCCCACCCCGCCCGCCGCACAACGGCGCCGAGCCCCGCCGCCCCCCACCCCACCGCGCGGCGCCGGACAAGCACCGGGGTGCGGCCCGCTGGAAGCCGCCGCGCCGTCGTGCGCGCGCTCGTGGGGTTGTGCTGGCCGCCGTAGGGCGGCGCCGGAGGCCGCCGACCGGCGTCTCGCCGTGGTGGCGCCGGATAAGCGCTCGGCGCCGGAGGCGGACGCCCTCACACGCTGGCCTTCGCGGCGCCCAAGAGCGGGCTGGCGAGGGCGCGCGAGGCATGTTGCCCAGGCTCGCGGAGTGCTTCCCCGGGCTGGTGACGCCCTGGGCCGGAGTCGTGAAGGCCCGGGTGGTGGGGCCCGGGCTGAAGGGGTGGTTAGTGGGGGTGGGGGCGTTTTTGGTCGCGGCGGGGGGTTTCGTCGCGGAGGGGGCGGCGGTCGGCCGTCTCCTGCTGCTCCTTGCTGGGCCGCGACACGTCCCGTGCGCGCATCGCGGTGATCGCCGTGATCTGCAGGCTCTGCAGTGCCATGCCCCCGACCCTACGTCAGAAGACCATCCCCGCCCACGGCCTCGGGCTCCACGACATGGCCGTCGCCAGCGCGCGCACCGCGCCCGGCGTGTGCTCGGTCAGCAGCCCCGCCTCCAGCAAAGACGTGAGCTGACCGTCACCCAGGTACGCCGTCCCCAGCGCCGAAGCCGTCAGCGTGATGTCGGCCGGCTCCTCCGTCGCCTTGCACGAGGCGCTCGCCGTGTCGGCGGTCAGCCGCCAGCGGCGCGCGTTCCACGGGCACACCTCGTCCTCCACCGAGATGACGACGTCCACGGAAGCCGAGTACGACCGGGCCTCCAGCGCCTTCTCCACGTCCACCACCCGCACCCACAGCTCGTCGGCCCACCCGGCGCGCAACTGCCGCTGGTCGGCGAGGAGCGTGGTCAGGGGGTCGTCGACCGGGATACTGCCGGTGACCTTGACGACCAGGTCGCGGTCCAGGACGCTGCGCCAGAGCGCGGCGTGGGCGGCGGCGTCCTTGGCCTCGAGCTCGTGGAGTTTCAGCTCGCCGTTCGGGATGCCGTCGTCGTCCCACGACGACTTGATGCGGAACAACGCATATCCCCGTACGCCGGACCCGTCCTCGGCCAGGACACACCGCAGCGTGCCGTTGCCCGCCTGGTCGGGCTCCTCGTCGGCCAGGGCGGCGTTCCAGAACTGCTCGTTCCTGGCATAACGGCCGGGGCGCCGGGGGATGACCTCGGCGAAGAGGCTCTCCAGCAGCGCGCGTACGTCGGCCGGTCGTGCCACGCGCAGCCGCAGCTCCGGGTCCGCGGGCGCGTCGCGCACGAAGGCGGAGGCGCTCTTGTCGATGGACACGTGGAGCTCGGAGGCCGCCCTGCCGTACCCGTAACGGCCGTAGATGGCCGACTCCGACGCGTACAGGGCCGCGATCGCCTCGCCGCGCTCGTGCACGTCGTCGAGCTGGCGGCGCATCAGCGACGTCAGCACGCCGCGGCGGCGGTGCGAGGGGAGCACGCTGACGGCGGTGACGCCGGCGACGGGGAGCGTTCCGCCCGGGATGGTCATGGTCAGGCTGTAGACGGCGGTGACGCCTGCCGGGGTGTCGCCGTCGAAGGCCGCGAGCGTGCGGGGGAACTCGGTCTGGGCCTTGAAGCGCTCGTTCTGCACCGGGGCGGGGGTCCAGCCGAAGCCTTCACCCAGCACTCGGGAGTATTCGGACCACTCGGACTCATCGACGGGGCGGATCGGGTACGTCATCCGTCCACCGTAAGAGCGGGCAAAGGGGTTGGGCCACCCAATATCCGTTCGTAATGATCAAGGCGTTGGTCAAGTGGGCTGCCCAAACGGGTATGAGACCGATACAGTCATCCGCATCATGAGTTCCCGTCCGGCGCCGCTGATCCCGCCACGGCTCCGCGCGCTCCTCGTGCGGGTGCCGTTTCTGGTGCCTGTCGTCCGGTTCCTCAGGAGGGGACCGCTGGCGCGTGACCGGAACCTCACGATCACCCTCAGCGTACTGACCCTGATCGTCGGCGGCCTGGCCGCCCGGGTCTCGACGGAGTGGTTCTCGCCGTCGCTGCTGATCCTCATCACGCTCGTCGGCGGGCTGCAGCTCCGGCTGCGGAGCCTGGCCAAGCTGCTGGTGGCGGTGGCCGTGGCGCTGGGATACATCGCGCTCACGCTGGGCGTCGGCACGGTCGGGCTCGGGCTCATGGTGACGATCGGCTTCACGACCGTGCTGGCCGTGCTCATGGCGCGTACCCGCGGAAAGCTCGGCGTGCAGGGGCTGCGCGGCGACGCGATGCTGCTGGAGCTGCGCGACCGGCTCAAGAGCCAGGGCGAGCTGCCCGCGCTGCCCAAGGACTGGGGCGGCAAGGTCGTGCTCAAGCAGGCGGGCGGCTCCTCCTTCGGCGGCGACTTCCTGGTCTCGATGCGCGACGGCGACAACCTGGAGATCGCCCTCGTGGACGTCTCCGGCAAGGGCGTCGACGCCGGCACCAGGGCGCTGCTGCTGTCCGGCACGTTCGGCGGGCTGCTCGGCTCGGTCGACGACTTCCTTCCCGCCTGCAACACCTACCTCCACCGCCAGCGCGGTGACGAGGGCTTCGTGACGGCGGTGCACGTACGCATCGACCTGGCCACCGGCGCCTACACCATCACCTCCGCCGGCCACCCGCCCGTGGTCAAGCTCGACGCCGGCACCGGCGGCTGGCAGGTGGCCACGGCCAAGGGCGTGGTCCTCGGCGTGGTGCCCGACCTGCACTGTGAGCCCGACAGCGGCGTGCTGCGCAAGGGCGACGCGCTGCTGCTCTACACCGACGGGCTGATCGAGCAGCCGGGCCGCGACATCGACGCGGGCCTGGACCGCCTGCTGGGCGAGGCCGAGCGGCTGCTGCCCAACGGCTTCCGCGACGGCGCCCGCGCGCTGGTCAACTCGATGTCGTCCGGGCACAACGACGACTGCGCCCTGGTCCTGATCTGGCGGCCGTGACTTTTCACACGGGTGACCCTGTGTGATCCTTCATGCGCAGATGGTGTACGCGGTCACTGGCAGCGACCGGGCGCCACTTGAGATCATCGGAGAGCCGAATCCCATGACGCGCGGAGAGGTGCGCCATCGTGCGGCGGCTCTGCTGGAGAGCCACCCCAGATCCCCGGGTCCCGGGGGAGCGGCGCGGTTCCGCCGGGGCCCGGCCAGAAGCCAGGTGGCCCCGTGGAGGTTCACGGGCCGCGCTCGAAGCCGGTGTGGTTGACGTGGGGGATGCCGCCGCCGGCCGGGCCGCGGGCACCAGCCGGATCCTCGGCTGGTGTGCCACCTCAAGCTCTTCCGAGGGGCTCAGAGCCAGCCGGAGTCGTTGGCGATCCTGACCGCGTCGAGCCGGTTGCGCGCGCCGGTCTTGCACATGATGCGCGACAGATGGTTTCTGACCGTGCCCACCGAGAGGAAGAGCTGATCGGCGATCTCCGTGGAGCGCGCCCCGCCGGCCGCGATCCGCAGCACGTCGCGCTCGCGCCTGGTCAGCGGGTTGGCCGCGGACTCCAGCGCCGCGACGGCCAGGTCGGAGTCCACCGCCCGCCGCCCGGCCGCGATCTGCCGCACGCCCTCGGCGAGCTGCTCGGGGCCCACGTCGAGGCTCATGAACCCGAGCGCGTGCGCCGCGAACGCCCCGCGCACCTGCCCGGCGTTGGGATGGGCGGAGACGACGAGCACCCTGCACCCCGGCGCCTTCTCACGCAGGCGGGTGGTGACGGCCAGGCCGCCGCCGGGCAGATCCAGATCGACCACGGCCGCCGCGGGCAGGTGGGTCAGGGCCGCGGGCACCACGTCCTCGCCGCTGCCGACCTCGGCCACGACCGACAGGTCCGCCTCGGCCTCCAGCGAGGACACCAGGCCCCGCCGTACGAGCGGCAGATGTTCGGCCACGAGGATCCGGATCAACGTGCTCCCTTCGTCATACCCCAGGGTGATCGCGCGACTGCGCACTGTCAACGCAGTCTGTCGATTCCACAAAGCGTGCGCAAGCCATTCAGGTGTGGAGACTTCGACTACTCTGGGGTTGTCAAGACCTTCCGTGACTCTGGAGCGCGCCTAGATGATCTGGCTCACCATCGCGGGATTCGCCTTGTTCTTGCTTGGTCTGGCGGCCTCCATCGCGCTGCACGAGCTCGGCCACATGATCCCCGCGAAGAGGTTCGGCGTGCGGGTCACGCAGTACATGGTCGGCTTCGGGCCGACCATCTGGTCGAAGCGGAAGGGCGAGACCGAGTACGGGGTCAAGTGGATCCCGCTCGGCGGCTACATCCGGATGATCGGGATGCTGCCGCCGCGGCCCGGCGACGATCCGACGAAGCTGCGCAGGGTCTCGACCGGACCGTTTCAGGGCCTGATCGACTCCGCGCGCGACATGGCGCAGGAAGAGGTGGGGCCCGGCGACGAGAACCGGGTCTTCTACCGGAAGAAGTGGTGGCAGAAGGTCATCATCATGTCCGGCGGCCCGCTGATGAACTTCGTGCTGGCCTTCGTCTTCTTCGCCATCCTGCTGATGTTCATCGGCGTCCAGGTCTACAAGCCGATCGTCTCGCCGCAGACCACCACCTGCGTCATCCCCGCCACGGAGCAGCGCGCGGAGTGCAAGCCCGGCGACCCGGCCACCCCGGCCGTCAAGGCGGGCCTGAAGGTGGGCGACGAGATCGTCTCCTTCAACGGCGTGAAGATCGCCTCGTGGGAGGACGCGCAGGAGAAGATCCGCTCGTACGGCGCGGGCCCGGCCAAGCTCGGGATCGTGCGGAACGGCCAGCCGTCCACCCTGGACGTCACCCTGGTCGCCCAGGACCGGCCGAACCGCGAAGACCCCAAGAAGATGGACAAGAACGTCGGCTACCTCGGCGTCGCTCCCACCCGGGTCTACGAGACGCAGTCGATCGGCGCCGTCGCCGGCCACATGGTCGGCCTGACGGGTGAGGTGGCCAAGTCGATGCTCAACCTGCCGGAGAAGATGGTCGGCGTCTGGCACGCCGCCTTCTCCGGCGAGGAACGCGACCGGCAGGGCCCGGTCGGCGTCGTCGGCGCGGGCCGGATGGGCGGCGAGATCCTGTCGTCCGACGTGCTGTCGGGCAAGGACAAGCTGGCGATGTTCGTCAGCCTGCTGGGCGGCTTCAACCTCGCGATCGGCGTCTTCAACCTGCTCCCGCTGCTGCCGCTGGACGGCGGCCACATCGCCGGCGGCCTCTGGGAGGGGCTCAAGCGCGCCTTCGCCCGGGTGCTGGGCCGGCCCGAGCCCCGCTACGTGGACATCGCCAAGGTGCTGCCGCTGACGTACGTGCTGGCCATGGTGATGATCATCATGGCGGGCCTGCTCGTCTACGCCGACGTGGTCAACCCGATCCGCCTGTCCGGCTGAGGCCCCGCTACTCGCCCGTGGCCCCGTCGATCTGCTCGCGCAGCAGGTCGGCGTGGCCGTTGTGGCGCGCGTACTCCTCGATCATGTGCAGGTAGACCCAGCGCACCGAGACCGTCAGCGGCTCGCGCGTGCGGTGCACGACCCCGTCCAGCGGCACGCCGGCGGCCGCCTCGCGGGCGGCGGCGATCTCGGCCTCCCACGCCTTGAACGCCCCGTCCCTGTCGTCGTCGTCAACGCGGTCGAAGTCGGCGTCCGGATCCTCGTCGGTGACGTAGAGGAACGGCAGGTCCTTCTGCTCGCCGAGGCGGCGGCGGAACCAGCTCCGCTCGACCTCCGCCATGTGCCTGATGAGTCCGAGCAACGACAGCGTGGACGGTGGCAGGGCCCGGGTCCGCAACTGCTCGTCGGTGAGCCCCTCGCACTTCCAGGCCAGTGTCTGCCGGTGGTAGTCGAGGAAGCCCTCCAGCGTGGCCCGCTCGTCGCCGTCTGTGGGTGGTTCGATGCGCATAGCCTAAGACTATGGACCAGCTCGAACGCCTGCGGGAAATCTGCCTGGACCTGCCGGAGACGACGGAACGGCTCAGCCACGGCGAGCCCACCTGGTTCGTGCGGGACAAGAAGACGTTCGTGACGTTCGCCGACCACCACCACGACGACCGGCTCGGCTTCTGGTGCGCCGCGCCGCCCGGCGTCCAGGAGGAGCTGGTGGCCGAGGATCCCGTCCACTACTTCCGCCCGCCGTACGTGGGACATCGGGGCTGGCTCGGGGTCTACCTGGACGTGGAGGTGGACTGGGCGGAGATCAGGGAGATCGTCACCGACGCCTACCGGGTGATCGCCCCCAAGACCCTGGTCAAGCTGCTCGACGAGGGCGCGTAGGCAGAAAGGTGTATTCGAGGTTGGCCCACGCGTAGGAGTCGGGGCGCCCGCCGCGGCGGCAGGATGGGTGACCATGACGACAACGGTGCTGCTGACACTGGTGGCGCTCGCCCTGGTGGACAGCACGAGCTTCGGCACGCTGGGCGTGCCGCTGGTGATGATGCTCGCCTCCGACCGCCGGCAGAGCGGGCGGATGCTCATCTACCTGGCCACGATCACGCTCTTCTACTTCCTGGTCGGCGTGGCGCTCCTGCTGGGGCTGTCGGCGCTGCTGGAGAACTTCGGGGAGGTGTTCCAGAGCCGGCCGTTTTTGTGGGCGCAACTGGCGGTCGGCGTGGGCCTGTTCCTGCTGAGCTGGCGCTTCGACTCCAAGAAGCAGAAGAAGCAGTGGGAGCCGCGCATGGGCGGTCCCGGCACGATGGTGTCGCTGGCGCTGACGATGGGCGTGATCGAGGTGGCCACGATGGCCCCCTACCTGGCGGCGATCGGCATCATGACCGCCTCGGGGCTGTCGCCGTTGCAGTCGGCGCCGGTGCTGGCCGGATACGTGCTGGTGATGGTGCTGCCGCCGCTGCTCCTCATGGCCGGGCGCGGCCTGGCGGGGAGCTGGCTGGAGCCCAAGCTGGCCAAGCTGCGCGACTGGATCCTCAGGAACGCCGCCTCGATGGTCGGCTGGACGCTGGCCATCGTGGGCTTCCTCATCGCCCGTGACGCCGCCGCCCGGCTCTTCGGCTGGCTGCAGTAAGTGTTCACCTGCCCGTGGTGGCCAGGGGGCGTGCTCGCGCGATAGAGAGATCTCCATGCACGAGAACGGACGCGCCATCGGCGAGATGCTGGCCGAGGTCATCCAGGCGATCGAACGGCCGCTCGCGGACGCCGCCCCCCGAGGGGAAGGCGCGGCGGCGGACGGGCAGGTGCGGGTCGTGGCGGGCGCGGACGGACGGCTGAGCGAGCTGAGCCTCAACCCCCGGGTGATGCGGATGGCGTCGGAGGACCTGGCGCGGGAGATCCTCCACGCGGTCAACGCCGCTCTGGACGACCTGCGGGCGAACACGCCGGGACTGGACGCGGCCGATCCGGGGATGGACGGCGTCCGGGACGACGTGCTGGGCAGGCTGGCGGAGTTCGCCGACGGGGTGGAGCTGGTCGTGCGGCGGATGGAGGAGCGGTGAGCGGTCGCCCGGACCAGGGGCCCGACGTCTCCCACGCCGACCTGCGCGGCACCGGGACGGGCCTCGGGCTGACCGGCGCGACCTGGCTGGAGGCGGTGGCGGACCTGCGCGCCGGCCTCGAGGACGACCCGTGGGGCGATGGGCCGGGGACCACGGTCCATGCCGCCTACCTGGCGGTCACCGAGAAGGCGCTGGAGGTCTGCGAGGCGCTGGGGGAGCGGCAGGTGACCTCGGGCGAGGGCGTGCACGCCATGGAGGCGAACTACCAGGCCGCCGAGCGCCGCGGCGAGGAGGAGTCCGCGCGGATCAGGCGGTTCCTGGAGTCAGGGGCGTAGCTCTCCCGGGCCGAGGAGCACGCCGGCGGGCCCTTCCGGGTTGACCACGACGCCCACGTCCGGCGGCAGCAGCGCGACCAGGTCGCCGCCGCGCAGGCGCTGCCAGCCCATGGCCCCGTCCGGAGGCGACTGCGGCACGTGGGCCTGCGCGGTGTAGACGAACGCCGCCCGTCCCTCGCCGATGTCGAACACCGGCACCCCGCCGCCGGGACCGGCCGCCACGATCACCTCCGCCGCCAGCAGCAGCGGCACGACGTCGTCGCCGGTGGCGTAGCCGGTCGAGGCGAGCTGGACGGCCCGGTCGAGCGGGTCGGTCGGCTCGGGGTGGCCGAGCGCCACCGGCGAGGGCCGGTATCCGGGGTTGTGGCGGAACTCGCCGGTGATCTCGCCGCGCTCGTCGACCTGCCAGGCCCCGGCCACGCCGTACGGTGGGACCTCGCCGTCGGGGTCGAAGAGCGGATCGATCGCGTACATCCATGTGCCGGGGCTGCGCCGCGCCTGCCGCCGGAGCTCCTCGGTGATCGGCGGCGGGGACGGTGGGACGTCGTTCACGGCGAGCCTCCGGGGAAGGGGTCGTAGTGCGGGTTGGGGATGAAGTTCTGCGGCGTCTTGGGCACCCCTTGCGGCCAGGCGCCGGTGATGTACCTGCGGTGGACCCCGCCGGGGAAGGCGATCTCGCGTTCGTGGGACAGGTGCGCGGCGGCCTTGACGGTGTCCTGGACGTCGATCCCGCCGGGGGCGTCGACCTCGTAGACGTAGGGGCGCGGGAAGGCGTTGTCGATGTCCGTGCGCGTGCTGGTGCCGACGAAGGCGGACGGGCGGCCTTTGAGCACGTAGTCGGACAGGTTGGTCATTGACGGGTCGCGCGGGCGCAGGCCCTGCTCGAAGATCTCCTCGGGGGCCCGGTCCTCGGCGCGGTAGACCGGCGGGCGGTCGCGCCGCCAGATCGGGTAGGGCGTGATGCTCCTGACGTCCACGCTCCTGTCGGCCGCCGACTCCAGGTGGTTGCCGGGGCCTCGTACGGGCGTCGGCGGTCGGCCGCCGGGCGGGATCGCCCCGGAGCCCGTCTTGGGCGGCGGCTTGCGCAGCAGCGCCGACGCGCGTCCGAACAGGCGCAGCGCGCTGCGTTCCAGCAGGTCGGTCATCCGCTGGATGATCTCGCGCGCGGTCGTCCTGGCGCCGCCGACGGCGGGACCCACGGCGGCCAGCGAGGCGCCGCCCGTGGGACCGGAGAGCGCGACCAGCCGTGAGACGTGCAGCGCCAGCCGTATGATCAGGACGATCAGCGCCACCTTCATGGCGAGCACGATCAACGCGGACAGTCGCAGCGCGCCGCCGATGAGTAGCGCGGCGGTGACCGCGTCTCCGGAGCGATCCGAGGTGTCGCGCCACTCGCCGTCGAACGCCCTGACCCCTTCGCCGTCGTTCCCGGCCGTGGTCCTGGCGGCGTGCGCGGCCGCGGTGGAGGAGACGCGCGCCGCCGTCATCGCGAAGGCGATCCACCGGGTCCCTGCCTCGTACAGGCGGTCCTCGTCGGCTAGCGGCCAGGAGACCACGAGGTTGAGCAGCATGGCCAGCCCCGGCGGTGGCTGCAGCGCCACGTTGCCTCCTTGCCCGGTGATCACGTCCGACGCGCCACCCTACTGGGGCGGTGCGGTGGGCGCACTCAGTGCATGGAGATGTGGGGGTGGTCGAAATGGTTCTCGGTGACGCTGCCGCGGTCGCTCATCGCCCGCCAGCCCGAGCCCATGTTGATGCGCTGCTTCCAGATCACGTACTTCACGCCGAAGCGGTCCTTGTTCTTGATCGCCCAGGCCGCGATCTGGTCGCCGAGGGCCTGGTTGGCGGCCGTGGGCATGGAGCCGCCGGTGCTCATCATGAAGTCGCAGGCGCGGCCCAGCGGGTGCTCGCCGCCGCCGCCCGAGCGGTAGCAGCCGACCTCGAAGGGCAGGTTGAAGGTCTTCTTGATCTCGTCGCGGATGATCCGCATGCGGGAGGTGATGTTGTCGGAGCCGGAGGGCAGCTCGGGGGCCCAGGAGCCGTTGTTGCGCTTGCCGGTGCCGTACGGCATGAGGTCCTGGAGCTTGTCCTTGATGTCCTTGATGACGCCCTCGGCGGCCACGCGTTCCTTGGCGACGGTCTCGGCCTGCCCGGCGATCTGGGTGGTGAGCGAGGCGGCCTCGTCGGCGGCCTTCTTCTTCTGGTCGCGGGCGGCGGCGACGCCCGCGATGACCGCCTGCTCCTCGTCGGTGAGCTGCTCCAGTACGGCCGCGCCCGGCGCGTCCGGCGTGTACAGGAAGGGGGGCAGTGAGGTGCCGGTGCCCTGGTAGCGGAGCTGGGCGATCTCGGCCACCCGCCGCTCGGCGTCCACCAGCGCCTGCTCGGCGGCGGCCAGGCGGTCCTGGGCGGCCTTCTCGGCGTCCTTCGCCTTGGCGAGGGCCACGCGCTTGCCGTTGTAACTCTCGATGAGCGTGTCGACCTTGGTGTTGAGCTTCTTCAGCTCGGCCCGCAACTGCTTCTCGCTCGGCTTGGGCGCGGCCTGCGCGGTCGCCGGGGTGAGCGCCACAGCTGCGGCGGTGATCAGACCGATGGCCAAAGTCGCGGGGGACGCAACCGCCACGTGGGGCATTCCTCTCCATCTGCCGGCCGGGTTAGCTGACGGGTTCGGGCTGGGAGATGCCCTACCACCGAAGTGGATTCACCCCAGGTGAGGGTGGGTCCCCGGCTCCCGGGCAACACGCCCGGGATTAGGCGGCAACGGCTGTGACAACCGGTGCGTGAGGGATATTAGTAGTAAATCCCTGGTAACGCGACTTCAAGTGGAAACCAATTAGTGATCTACCTGTGATCGAAGGAGCCGCGCGGCCTCCTCGGGCAGCACGTCGTTGATGAAGGCCCCCATCGCCGACTCCGAACCCGCCAGGTACTTGAGCTTGCCGGGCGCGCGCCTGATCGAGAACAGCTCCAGGTGGAGATGTCCCAGCTCACGAAGGTGCCGCACCGGCGCCTGATGCCACGCCGAGATGTACGGCATGGCCACCCCGAAGATCCCGTCCAGCGCCCGCAGCACCGAGGTGTAGAGCGGCGCGAACGCCGCCCGCTCGGCCGAGGTCAGCGCCGCGAGGTCCGGCACCTGCCGGTGCGGGTAGAGATGCACCTCGTACGGCCAGCGCGCCGCGGCCGGCACGAAGGCGGTCCACAGGTCGTTGGCGGCCACGACCCGCTCCCCGGCCCGCTCGGCGGCCAGCACGTCCGCGAACAGCCCCGGCCGCCGTTGCGCCGCCGCGAGCTGCTGCCTGGTCCGCGGCGTCACGTACGGATAGGCGTAGATCTGCCCGTGCGGGTGGGTCAGCGTGATCCCGATCTCCTCGCCCCGGTTCTCGAACACGAAGACCTGCTCGACGCCCTCGATCGCGGACAGCTCGGCGGTGCGGTCCGCCCACGCCTCCATGACCAGCTCGACCTGCGCGTCGCTCAGCCGGGAGAACGAGGAGGAGTGGTCCGAGGTAAAGCACACCACCTCACACCGCCCCGCACCCGGCCGCACCTCACTCAAGCCCCCCACGTCCCGATAAGTCCCAAAATTTCCGCTGAAAGAGGGGAACCTGTTCTCGAACACCACCACGTCATAGTCGTGTGCCGGGATCTCCGAGGCCCGCGTGCCGGTCGACGGGCACAACGGGCACTCGTCGGCAGGCGGCATGAACGTCCGCGTCTGCCGGTGCCCCGCGATCGCGATCCACTCCTCGGTCAGCGGGTCGTAGCGCAGCTCGGAGGCGACCGGCCGGGGGTCGAGCGGCCGCCGGTCCACCGCGCTCCTGTCGGCGTCGTCGCGCCGGTCGAAGTAGATCAGCTCTCGCCCGTCGGCCAGGTGGGTGATGGTGCGCTTCACTGCGTGCCCTCCGCGATGATCAGTTCTCCGACGCGCTCCGCCAGCTCGGCCCGCGCCTCGGCGGGCAGCCCCTGGTCGGTGATGACAACGTCGGCCTCGTTCAGGTCGGCGATCGTGCTGATGCCGACGGTGTTCCACTTGGTGTGGTCGGCGGGCACGACGAGGCGGTGCGCGGCGGCCACCAGCTCCCTGTCGGTCTCCGACTCCAGCAGGTTCGGCGTGGTGAAGCCGGCCCGCACGCTCATGCCGTGCACGCCCAGGAACAGCGTGTCCACGTGCAGCCGGCGGATGGCGGCGACCGCGACGGGGCCGACCAGCGCGTCGGAGGGCGTGCGCACGCCGCCGGTCAGCACGACCGTGCGGTCGGCGCGCGGGGCGCGGTGGAAGACGTCCGCCACCGGGACCGAGTTCGTGATGACGGTGAGGTCGGCGACCGAGACCAGGTGATGGGCCAGCGCCCACGTGGTGGTGCCCGCCGACAGGGCGACCGCGGTGCCCGGCCCGACCAGTGCGGCCGCGCGGCGCGCGATCGCCTCCTTCTCCTGCTGCTGGCGGGCGGACTTGGCGGTGAAGCCCGGCTCCTCGGTGGATCCGGGTCCGAGCGCGGTCGCGCCGCCGTGCACCTTCTCCAGCAGGCCGCGCTCGGCCAGCGACTCGAGGTCGCGCCTGACCGTCATGTCGGAGACGCCGAGCTCGCGCACGAGGTCGGCCACGCGGACGCCGCCGCTGGCCCGGACCCGTTCGAGGATCGTCTGCTGCCGCTGCTGCGCGAGCACGCGCCCTCCTTCCAACAAGTTCAAACAGATTATGACATGAACATGTTGAAGAATGTGAGGACGCTTGCCGGGGGCCCTGGTCTGGGATACGCATGCCGTACCGCTCAAAGACCCCGCTCAAGGGAGGACGACGGATGGCAAGGCGCGCCCGCAAGTCCAGAGCACGCAAGAAGAAGAAGGCCAACCACGGCAAGCGCCCCGCAGCGCGCTGACGGTCACCCGGCCGCGGTGAGCTCCTTCACGGCGGCCGAAACCGCCCGGTGGAACGTCGGGTAGGCGTAGATCATCTCGTCCAGCCTGGTGAGCGGCACGCGCGCGTGGACGGCCAGCGTGAGCAGCCCCAGCACCTCGCCGCCGGGCGGGGCCGCGACCGTCGCCCCGACCAGGACGCCGTCGGCGGCCACCAGCTTGACCAGCCCCTCCGCCTGGGCGATGTAGCCGCGGGTGCCCAGGTCGCCGACGGCGGTGCGCACGTCCAGGCCCTGGTCGCGGGCCTGCGCCTCGGTCAGGCCCACCGAGCCGATCTCGGGGTCGGTGAAGGTCACCCGGGGCACGGCGTGGTACTCGGCCTCGTGGACCGCTTCGCCGAGGATCTCCTTGACCACGATGTTCGCGTGGTACATCGACATGTGCGTGAACGCGCCCTTGCCGACCGCGTCGCCGATCGCCCAGACGCCCTCGGCCGCGCGCATCCGCGCGTCCACGGGGATCGCCCTGGCGCTCTCGTCGAGGCCGATCGCGCCGACGCCCAGCGCCTTCAGATCCACCCTGCGGCCCGTCGCCACCAGCAGCCGCTGCGCCCGCGCCCCGGCGACGTCGAAGAGCCCGCCGTCATGGTCGACGCGCGCCACCTTGGCCGAGGTACGCACGTCGATGCCCTGATCGGTGAAGACCTTCTCCAGCACCGCGCTCGCCTCCGGCTCCTCCAGGGCGATCAGCCGGTCGGCCGCCTCGACCACGGTCACCGCCGCGCCGAACGTCCTGAACATCTGGGCCAGCTCCACCCCGATCGCGCCGCCCCCGAGCACGATGATCGACTCGGGCAGCTCGGCGTTCTCGATCGCCTGGTGGTTCGTCCAGTACGGCGTGTCCGCCAGCCCCTCGATCGGCGGCACCGAGGGCTGCGAGCCGGTCGCGATCACGATGCCGCGCGCGGCCCGCAGCACCTGGTCGCCGACGGTCACCTCGCCGGGACCCGTGATCCGCCCGTGCCCCCTGACCAGGTGGCCGCCCTTGCCGGTGAACCGGTCGGCGGCCACCTTGTCGTCCCAGTCGTCGGTGGCCTCGCGCACCCGGCGCACCAGCGCCTGCCAGTCACGCGAGGACTCCGCCTCGTGAATCATGATCTTCGAGGGGATGCAGCCCCAGTACGGGCACTCACCGCCCACCAGGCTCGACTCGACGGCGGCCACGCGCAGCCCCGCCTCCGCCAGCCGGCCGGCCACGTCCTCGCCGCCCGGCCCCATCCCCATCACGATCACATCGACGTCCATGCCCTGTACATAACCAGCCGCGAGCCGGACTTCACCCGGAATGCGGCAAATTTGCCAGCGACTGCTCGATCCGCTCCTGGGGCAGCGCGAAGTCCTCCAGCTCGCCGGCCAGGTAGCGGTCGTAGGCACCGAGGTCGAAGTGGCCGTGTCCGCACAGCGCGGTCAGCAGCACCTTCTCCTCGCCGCTCTCCTTGCACCGCAGCGCCTCGGCGATCGTCTCGGCCAGCGCGTGCGTCGGCTCGGGCGCCGGCACGATCCCCTCCGTACGCGCGAAGCGCACCCCGGCCTCGAAACACTCGCTCTGCGACCGGGTGACCGCCTCGAACATGCCCAGCTCGTACATGTGCGACAGCAGCGGCGACATGCCGTGGTAGCGCAGCCCGCCGGCGTGGATCGGGTCCGGCACGAAGTCGTGGCCGAGCGTGTGCATCTTCAGCAGCGGCGTGAACCCGGCCGTGTCGCCGAAGTCGTAGGCGTAGCGGCCGCGGGTGAACGACGGGCACGCCTCCGGCTCCACCGCGCGGAAGACCGTACCCGGGCTCTCGCGCATGAACGGGAAGGCCAGCCCGGCGAAGTTGGAGCCGCCGCCGGTGCACCCGATGACCACGTCCGGCATCTCCGGCAGCTGCTTGAGCGCCTCCTCGCCGATGACCGTCTGGTGCAGCAGCACGTGGTTGAGCACCGAGCCCAGCGCGTACCGGGTGTCGTCGGCCGCCCCCGCCACCTCGACGGCCTCGCTGATCGCGATGCCCAGGCTGCCGGTGGAATCCGGGTGCTCGGCCAGGATCTTGCTGCCCGCGCTCGTCACCGGAGACGGGCTGGCGTGGACGGCGGCGCCGTACACCCGCATGAGAGAGCGGCGGTAGGGCTTCTGGTCGTAGGAGGCGCGCACCATCCAGATCTCGCACTCCAGCCCGAACTGCGCGCACGCGAACGCCAGCGCCGAGCCCCACTGCCCGGCCCCCGTCTCGGTCGTGAGCCTGCGCACGCCCTCGCGCTTGTTGTAGAACGCCTGCGGGACGGCGGTGTTGGGCTTGTGCGAGCCGGCCGGGGAGACGCCCTCGTACTTGTAGTAGATGCGCGCGGGCGTGCCCAGCGACTTCTCCAGCCGATGCGCCCGGATCAGCGGTGTGGGCCGCCACAGCCGGTAGACGTCGAGGACCTCCTGCGGGATCGCGAGGAACCGCTCCCCGCTGACCTCCTGGCCGATCAGCTCCATCGGGAACAACGGCGCCAGATCATCGGGACCGACCGGCTGACCCGTGCCCGGGTGCAGCGGCGGGGGAGGGGGCGTGGTGAGGTCGGGGACGATGTTGTACCAGTGGCTGGGAGTCATCACCCCAGTCTGCGGCGGTCAGGTCTGGCGTTCCAGTGCCACCTGCTCGCGGACCGCGGGCGCCACCTGCTCGGCGAAGCGGGTCAGTTGCTCGCGCTGGTCGCCCTCCGCCCAGAAGACGAAGGCGTCGATGCCGTAGCCGACCGCCAGGTCCGTCAGCTCCTCCACCCACTGGTCGGCCGGGCCGCGCAGGAAGCCCTCCGCCGCGCCGTCGGTGATCGTGCCCCCGGCGTTGTACACCCGCCTGATGTCGGAGGGCTCGCGTCCGGCCGCCCGCGCCGCCTCGTCGATGCGCGCGCTCAGCTCGGGCAGCCGCTGCGGCGTCGCCCAGCTCGACGACGGCACCCAGCCGTCGGCCAGCCGTCCGGTCAGCGCGAGCGCCTTCGGCCCGACCGCGCCGACCCAGATGCCGATGTCGTGCGCGGGCACAGGGCCGGTCTGCGCGCCGCGCAGGTGGTAGTGCTCACCCTCGAAGCGCTGGTTGCGCTCGCCGCTCCACACCGCCCTGATCACCGCGATCGCCTCCTCCAGCGCGCCGAGCGCCTCCTTGGGGGTACGGCGCGGCCCGCCGTACGCCTCGATCGCGTCCCAGAACCCGCCGGCCCCCAGCCCGAGCTCCACCCGGCCCCCGCTCAGCAGGTCGAGGCTGGCGGCGGACTTGGCCAGCACCGCGGGATGGCGCAACGGCAGGTTCGCCACGTCGGGGAAGACCGTGATCCGCTCCGTCTTGGCGGCGATGACGCTGAGCAGGGTCCAGGTGTCGACGTAGCGGCGCTGGTAGGGGTGGTCCTGCACGCCGATCAGGTCGAGGCCGAGGCGGTCGGCGAGCTGGGCGTACTCGATCAGGGGGTCACCGCTGTTCGGCACCAGGAAGTACCCGAAGTCCGTCATGACTCTGAGTATGGGACTACTCATGCGGCCGTCCGCGATCGGGTTCACCGTGGCCACATGGACGCCATGTCACAGACCCGGGCAGCGGCGGCGCGATACGCGAGCAAGCGGGACGACCGCGCGCGCATCCAGCGCCGCAGGGAACAGACCGGGCAACACATCGTGGACGACGCCGACCAGGTGACCGCCAGGGCAGAGCGGCTCGTCCAGCACGGAACCGTCTCCGTCGCCACCGTGGAACGCCTCTCCGAGCAGAGCCCCGACCGCCTGCTGGAGCGCATCGTCGGCGTCTCCGCCGACTTCCAGCCCGCCAACTTCCTGTGCAGGGGAGCGCGGGCCGTCACCTCGGTGTGCCGCATCACCCAGGGCTCCAACGGCCGGGCCGTCCCCGTCGGGACCGGCTTCCTGGTCGCGCCCTCGCTGCTGCTCACCAACAACCACGTGCTGCCCGACCACGACAGCGCTGCCGAGGCGGAGGTCGAGTTCGGCGCCGAGATGAGCATCGACAACGAGCCGCCCGCCTGGACGCGCTTCCGCCTCGACCCGGAGGCCGCCTTCGCCACCGACGAGGACCTCGACTACACGCTGGTCCGCGTCGTCCCCGCCGCCGACGGCAGGGCCGCGGGCGACGTATTCGGATGGAACCGCCTCATGGCCAGGCAGGGCAAGATCGTGACCGGCGAGCCCGTCAACCTCGTCGGCCACCCCAACGGCCGCCTCAAGGAGATCACCATCCGCCGCAACGAGCTGACCATGCAGCTCGACCACTTCCTCCACTACAGCGCCGACACCGAACCGGGCAGCTCCGGCTCGCCCGTCTTCAACGACCAGTGGGAGGTCGTCGCGCTCCACCACTCCGGCGTCCCCGGCGAGGACGGCTCCTGGGTGGCCAACGAGGGCGTCCGCGTCAGCTCCATCCTCGCCACCCTGCCCGCCGGCCTGCTGTCGGAGCTGGGCGCCGCCCCGCTCGCCACGGAGTCCGCCGCGCCGGTACGGCAGGCCGGCGCCCCCGCCCGCCCCTCGGCCTTCGGCGGTGCCCGCCACCTCGTCTTCCTCCACGGCCGGGGCCAGACGGGCCGCGACCCCCAGACCATGCGCCGCGAGTGGATCGCCGGGCTCAACAAGGGCCTGACCCTGGCCGGCCTGCCGACCGTCGAGCCGGCCGACGTCTGGTTCCCCTTCTACGGCGACACCCTCACCGGCCCGCGCGAGTCGCTGGTCCCCGCCTCCCCGACCACCCGCGTCGTCTACGAGCAGCTCATCGGCGAGGCCGCCACGCTGGCCGGCCGCCCCTCCGACGGCCGCCGCGAAGGTCTCCTGACCGGCCTGCAGGGGGCCCTGTCCTGGCTGGCCTCCGCCACGAACCTCGACCACATGCTCATCGCCGCCGTCTTCGGCGACGTGGCCGCCTACCTCGACGACTCCTCGGTACGGCAGGCCGTACTGGCGAGTGTGGAACGCACCCTCCCCGCCTCCGGCCAGGTGGTCATCGTGGCCCACAGCCTGGGCACGGTCGTGGCCATGGACCTGCTCACCCGCCTGCCCGCCGCCCTGGAGGTGCCCCTCCTGGTGACCCTGGGCAGCCCCCTCGGCCTGGACTCGGTCCAGAGCCGCCTGCTGTCGGGCGGCCCGCACCGCCCCGACCGGGTCGGCCAGTGGCTCAACGTCTGGTCACCGGCGGACCCGGTGAGCATCGGCTGCCCGCTGGAGGACGACTGGAAGGGACAGGTGGACGAACGCGCCGTCGACAACCCGCTGCAGCGCGCGCACGACGTGGCCGAGTACCTGTCCGACCCGCACGTGGCCCGCGCCCTGCTCCGCCACCTGATCTTCTAGGTCATGAGGGCGGGATGCCGGGGATCGTCCACCTTGACCGCGACGTCGGCCACCCGCACCGGCCCCACTTCCCGCTCGTAGCGCTCATAGGCGGGCAGCCGCCACCGCTCCTCCTCTGCGCCGCGCCGCCGCAGCGCCGCCGCCGACATCCACAGGTGCACGCTCAGCTCGGCCGCGAGCCCCCGGCCGAGCAGCAGCGTCCCGTCCAGCACCACCACCCCGCCCGGCGGCACCCTCTCGTACGGCACGCGGTACGCCCGGTCGGCCACGCTGTCCCAGAGCCGGGGCAGCACCTGGCCGGAGCCGTTGAAGACCTCCCTGGAGATGGCCTTCACGTCCAGCCAGTCGTCGTAGAAGGCGTCGGGGTCGGTCCTGCCGTACTCGAGCCTGAGCGAGGCGGGCCGCAGGAAGTCCCAGGCCGACACCCTGACCACCGGCCGGCCCAGCACCTTGAGCGGTTCCACCAGCGCGTCCGCGTACTCCCGCGGCCGGGCGGCGGGAGCCCCGTCCACGATCACCCGCGCCGGCCCGTCGCCCCCGGGCAGTTCCACGATGCGCTGGACCAGTTCCTCGACCAGAACCTCCGCCGAAATCGGCCGCACCCCCATGCCCTCGACCCTAGTGGCGGGCGATGGCGTGGGTGCGGACGGCTTCCGGCATCGCGCCGCGCCTCCCCGCACGGGCACGGCTCGCCGGCCGTGGGCGATCAGGCATGACGCCGAGGATGCTGGACAGCACCGGAAGCCGATTCCGAGAACGCGAAAGGCCAGGTCTCCCCATGCGGGTGACCTGGCCTTTCCGCTGCTGGAGCGGACGACGGGAATCGAACCCGCGTAGCTAGTTTGGAAGACTAGGGCTCTACCATTGAGCTACGTCCGCGCGAGCCGGTCGAAGTCTGGTCTAGACTTCATCCGGTCGTCAGGGCGTAAGCGTACCGGAGTCTCGGGGAGCTTGCGCACCGGGCGCAGCGGGGCGTGGCGCAGCTTGGTAGCGCGCTTGCTTTGGGAGCAAGAAGTCGCAGGTTCAAATCCTGTCGCCCCGACTTGCCTGAACAGGCGGAAGGCCGCTCACCGAGAGATCGGGAGCGGCCTTGCGGGTGTCTGCGGGGAGATCAGGGCTCGGTGCGGAACAGCGCCCAGACGGCCTTGCCGCCCCTGGCCAGCGGGTCCCAGCCCCAGCACTGGCTGTAGGTCTCGACGATGTAGAGGCCGCGGCCGTTCTCGGAGATGAAGTCGGGCTCCTTGCGGGTGGGGACCTCGTCGCTCGGGTCGGCCACCGCCAGCAGTACGTGAGGAGCTACGCGCATCAGCAGCAACGTGAGCCCGGCGTGGCCGCGGGTGTAGCGCACGGCGTTGGTGACGAGTTCGGAGACCACCAGCGCGGCGTCGTCGCTCAGTTCCGCAAGGCCCCAGCCTTGGAGCGTGTCGCGGGTGACGTCGCGGGCCGTCTTGACCGAGTCGGCCTGAAAAGGGAGCGGGCACGAGGTTCCGTACGGATGGGCCCGGCTGAGCAGGCTGTCGAAGCCGACCTCGCGAGTGATCTGCAGGCAGTCGGCAGTGGCCAGGGGGTCCTCCACCATCCCGCCGTTACCTCCCGCTTGCCCATCGGTAAGTGCATGTTTGGCCCAATATGCACTAGGCCATCATGGGTCACGACGCGCGTAGCTGCAAGACCCAAATGCACGTGCATGTGCAATGTGCAACCGCATGGGCGCTTCGGCCGGATATGCCGAACCGGACACCGGGTTGAGACCTTGTCATACCCGGCGGAGGGATGTCACTGTGTGTCCGGACGTATTGGAGGCAGTGTGACGCAGAACCAGCCGGGTTCCGGGCCTACGGCGCTGCGCATCCTCCTCGGCTCCCAGCTCCGCAGGCTGAGGGAGGCCAAGGGCGTCACGCGCGAGGAGGCCGGCCACCTGATCAGGGGCTCGGAATCCAAGATCAGCCGCATGGAGCTGGGCCGCGTCGGCTTCAAGGAGCGCGACGTCGCCGACCTGCTGACCCTGTACGGCGTCAGCGACAACCAGGCCCGTTCCGCCGTCCTCGACCTCGTGGGCACGGCCAACGAGCCCGGCTGGTGGCACCGCTTCAACGACATCCTGCCCTCCTGGTTCCAGGCGTACGTGGGCCTGGAGGAGGCCGCCGAGCGCATCAGGACGTACGAGGTGCAGTTCGTGCCCGGCCTGCTGCAGACCAAGGAGTACGCCAAGGCGGTGGTCACCGCCGGGTCCGCGGGCATCAGCGCCGAGGAGATCTCGCGCCGCGTCGACGTCCGCCTCGAACGGCAGCGCGTGCTCGACCGCCCCGACGGCCCGGTCTTCTGGGCGGTCATCGACGAGGCGGCGCTGCGCCGGCCCATCGGCGGTGCCGAGGTCATGCGGGCCCAGCTGGAGCACCTCATCGAGCAGATGCGCCAGCCCAACATCACCGTCCAGGTGATGCCCTTCGACTTCGGCGGGCACAGCGCCGAGGGCGGCGCGTTCAGCATCCTGCGCTTCCCCGACCGCGAGCTGCCCGACGTGGTCTACGTGGAACAACTCGCCAGCGCCCTCTACCTCGACAAGCGGGAGGACGTCGACCGCTACACCGAGGTCATGGAGCGCCTGTGCGCCGTCAGCACCACCCCTGACGAGACGGTGGAGCTGCTGCGCACGATCGCCGACGAGTTCTGAGCGCCGTCACGTCGTTGTTGGGTACGCATCTGCCCTAGACTGGCCAACGGCGTTGGATCCCGCCGTAGCGGAGCATGCCCAGCGCCGCTCATGTGGGCGCGGCGCGTGAGCCGTACCGAATGGACGCGCCCGCGCATCACTCGAAGCTTGATCAAGGAGACCACCCCGTGAAGACCGCTGTCGAGGAGCTCAGCCCGACCAGGGTGAAGCTCACTGTCGAGGTGCCGTTCGACGAGCTGCGCCCGAGCCTGGATGCGGCATACAAGAAGGTCGCGCAGCAGGTCCGCGTGCCCGGCTTCCGTCCTGGCAAGGTGCCGGCCCGCATCATCGAGCAGCGCTTCGGCCGCGCGGTGGTGCTGGAGGAGACCCTCAACGACGCGGTGCCCAAGCTCTACGGCCAGGCCGTCGACGAGGTCGACGTCTTCCCGGTCAGCCAGCCCGACATCGAGGTCACGAAGATCGAGGACGGCGAGCAGATCGAGTTCACCGCCGAGGTCGACATCCGGCCCAACTTCGAGGTCCCCGACTACGCGGGCGCCGAGGTCACCGTCGACGCGGCCACGGTCTCCGACGAGGACATCGACGGTCAGCTCGACGGCCTGCGCCAGCGCTTCGCGACGCTGACCGGCGTCGAGCGCGCCGCGGCCGACGGCGACTTCGTCGTCATGGACCTGCGCGCCGAGATCGACGGCGAGAACATCGAGGAGCAGCAGGCCAACGAGGTCTCCTACGAGGTCGGCGCCGGCTCCGTGCTCCAGGGCCTCGACGAGGCGCTCGCGGGCATGTCCGCGGGCGAGGAGAAGACCTTCTCCACCGAGCTGGTCGGCGGCGAGAACGCCGGCGAGCAGGCCGACGTGATCATCACCGTCAAGTCGGTCAAGGAGAAGGTGCTGCCCGAGCTCGACGACGAGTTCGCCCAGCTCGCCAGCGAGTTCGACACGCTGGAGGAGCTCAAGGACAGCATCCGCGAGACCGCCCGCCGCAACAAGCTGGTCGACCAGGTCGTCCAGGCGCGCGAGAAGGCCCTCGACGCCCTGCTGGAGAAGATCGACATCCCGATCCCCGACAGCGCGCTCAAGGCCGAGGTCGACGCCCGCAAGCACAACCTCGACCACCAGATCGCCGAGTCCGGCCTCAGCCGCGACGCCTTCTTCCGCCTCTACCAGACGACGGAGGAGGAGCGCTTCGCCGAGTTCGACACCAACTCCGCGAAGGCCATCAAGACCGGCTTCGTCCTCGACAAGATCGTCAAGTCGGAGGAGCTGGGCGTCTCCGAGCAGGAGCTGACCAACTTCGTCGTGCGCCGCGCGATGCAGATGGGCGTCCAGCCCAACCAACTCGCCCAGCACCTCGCCGACAACGACCAGCTCACGCTGGCCATGGTCGAGATCGTCCGCGACAAGGCCAAGGCCGTCGTCGGCGACGCGGCCAAGGTCGTCGACTCCGAGGGCGCCGAGATCGACCTCAAGGCCATCTACACCGAGATCAACGGTGAAGAGGTCGTGGAGGAGCCGGCCGAGGAGGAGAAGGCCGACGCCTGATCCCCACCGCTCACGCGAGCCCCCTGCCGCCGTCGGCCGGGGGCTTTCGCGTTCCCGGCCCCGGAGGGGCGCGGGAGGGCGCCGGGCGGCGGGAGGGTGTGCGGCGGGCTCGGCGCCCTTCGCACGGGCTCAGGGTGAGGCACGGAGGGCGGTCAAGGGCGCGTCGTGACGGCGGGAACCACGTCCGACGTGAGAAGCGCCCGCGGATCGGGAGCAACTTGGCTGAAGTGGGAGGCGCCGGGCTGGCTGCGCCGTAAAGTATGGGGATCCAACCACCTGCGCCGACAGCGAACAGGTGGCGAGACGGGGCATGACCGCTAGCCGGGGCGCGTTAAGGTCACAAGCAAAGCCAATCGTTACGACGCATCGGAAGGTGAAGCTGTGACCAGCCCGCCGACCTTCTATCAGCCCGAGTCGCGAGGCCGTGAGAACGGCTCGTCCTTCCGGCTTGAGGACCAGCTTTACCAGCGCCTGCTGCGTGAGCGCATCATTGTGCTCGGGCAGGAGGTCAACGACGAGATCGCCAACCGCATCTGTGCGGAGCTCCTGTTGCTCGCGGCCGACGACCCCGACCGCGACATCTGGCTCTACATCAACTCGCCCGGCGGCTCGGTGACCGCCGGCATGGCGATATACGACATGATGGAGTACGTGCCGAACGACGTCGCGACCGTGGCGATGGGTCTGGCCGCTTCCATGGGCCAGTTCCTGCTGTCGGCCGGCGCCAGGGGCAAGCGCTACGCGCTGCCGCACGCGCGCATCATGATGCACCAGCCTTCCGGCGGCATCGGCGGCACCGCGGCCGACATCGCCATCCAGGCCGAGCAGATGCTCTACGTGAAGAAGACGCTGGCCGAGCGGATCGCCGCGCACACCGGCCAGACACTTGAGCAGATCGAGGCCGACTCCGACCGAGACCGGTGGTTCACGGCCGAGGAGGCCAAGGACTACGGCTTCATCGACCAGGTCGTGCGCAACGCACGGCAGGTGCCCTCCGCGGGCGCCGTCTCCTAGGGGGAGCTGAAGTGAACATCCAGAGCCGCTACGTTCTCCCCTCCTTCGTCGAGCGCACGTCCTACGGCGTGAAGGAGATGAACCCGTACAACAAGCTCTTCGAGGACAGGATCATCTTCCTCGGCGTGCAGATCGACGACGCGTCGGCCAACGACGTCATGGCCCAGTTGCTGACGCTGGAGTCGCTTGACCCCGACCGGGACATCAGCATCTACATCAACTCGCCGGGTGGCTCGTTCACCGCGATGACGGCGATCTACGACACGATGCAGTACGTCCGGCCGGAGATCTCGACCATCTGCCTCGGTCAGGCCGCCTCGGCCGCCGCTGTGCTGCTCGCGGGAGGCACGCCGGGCAAGCGCCTGGCGCTGCCCAACGCGCGCATCCTGATCCACCAGCCCTCCACCGAGGGCGGCGGCCAGGCCAGCGACATCGAGGTCCAGGCCCGCGAGATCCTTCGCATGCGCACGCTCCTCGAGGAGATGGTGGCGAAGCACTCGGGCAAGGAGCCCGCCGACGTCCGCCGCGACATTGAACGCGACAAAATTCTCAACGCGGAAGAGGCAAAGGCGTATGGTCTGATCGACGACATCATTCCGACCAGGAAGAAGCGGACACAGGCCGTCGCTTCCTGATGAGATGTGACGCACCGGAGCGCTGCCCAATAGGGCACGTTCCGGTGCGACTCGCCGCTAGGGGGCTCACTGAGGGCCCAGAAGACGGTAACGTCGAAACCTGAGCGGTTCGGCCAAGTCCGGAGGAAGTCCGGAAACACTGCTCGCGGAGCAGGGCGGTCCCACGCAAAGGAGTATCTGGGGTGGCACGCATCGGCGACGGGGGAGACCTGCTGAAGTGCTCTTTCTGCGGGAAGAGCCAGAAGCAAGTCAAGAAGCTCATCGCCGGTCCCGGCGTATACATCTGCGATGAGTGCATCGATCTCTGCAACGAGATCATCGAGGAGGAGCTCTCGGAGTCCTCCGAGCTCAAGTGGGACAATCTGCCGAAGCCGAGGGAGATCTACGAGTTCCTCGACGCCTACGTCATCGGTCAGGACAAGGCGAAGAAGGCCCTCTCGGTGGCGGTCTACAACCACTACAAGCGGGTGCAGTCCGGCGACCGCGGCAGAGACGAGGGCATCGAGCTCTCCAAGTCCAACATTCTGCTGCTCGGGCCCACGGGCTCCGGCAAGACGCTGCTGGCGCAGACGCTGGCCAAGATGCTCAACGTGCCCTTCGCCATCGCCGACGCCACGGCGCTGACCGAAGCGGGCTACGTCGGCGAGGACGTCGAGAACATCCTGCTCAAGCTGATCCAGGCCGCCGACTACGACGTCAAGAAGGCCGAGACCGGCATCATCTACATCGACGAGGTCGACAAGATCGCCCGCAAGAGCGAGAACCCGTCGATCACCCGCGACGTCTCCGGTGAGGGCGTGCAGCAGGCGCTGCTGAAGATACTGGAGGGGACCACGGCCTCGGTTCCTCCGCAGGGCGGCCGCAAGCACCCGCACCAGGAGTTCATCCAGATCGACACCACCAACGTGCTGTTCATCTGCGGTGGCGCCTTCGCCGGCCTCGAGAAGATCATCGAGTCGCGCATCGGCAAGAAGGGCATCGGCTTCAACGCCATCATCCGCTCGAAGGAAGAGGTCGACACCGTCGACATCTTCGGCGACGTGATGCCCGAGGACCTGCTGAAGTTCGGCATGATCCCCGAGTTCGTGGGCCGCCTGCCGGTCATCACCAGCGTCCACAACCTCGACCGCGAGGCGCTCATCCAGATCCTCACCGAGCCGCGCAACGCTCTGGTGAAGCAGTACCGCAAGCTCTTCGAGATCGACGGCGTCGAGCTGGAGTTCACCGACGACGCGCTGGAGGCCATCGCCGACCAGGCGATCCTGCGCGGCACCGGCGCCCGCGGACTGCGCGCGATCCTCGAAGAGGTCCTGCTGTCGGTCATGTACGAAGTGCCCTCCCGCCAGGACGTCGCCCGGGTGGTCATCACCCGCGAGTCCGTGCTGGAGCACGCGATCCCGACGCTGGTCCCGCGTGACCAGCTCGCCAAGCAGCAGCGTCCGCCGCGCGAGAAGTCGGCCTAGCACTCCCGGGAATGACGAAGCGCCCCGCCGGCCGGTGGGGCGCTTCTCCATGTGGAGACGATCCCGTCAACGGCGGCACTAAACTTGGCCGCGTGACAACGCCAGAGCTGCCTACCCAGTACACCCCGGCCGACGTCGAGACCCGGAGCTACTCACGCTGGGAATCCGAAGGCTACTTCCGTGCCGATCCGGGCAGCTCGCGCGAGCCGTACTCCATCGTCCTGCCCCCGCCGAACGTGACCGGCGTGCTCCACATCGGCCACGCGCTCGACCACTCCATCCAGGACGCGCTGACGCGCCGCGCGCGGATGCGCGGCAAGGAGGCGCTGTGGCTGCCCGGCATGGACCACGCGGGCATCGCCACCCAGAACGTCGTCGAGCGCAAGCTCGGCACGGAGGGCAAGTCGCGGCACGACCTCGGCCGACAGGCGTTCGTGGAGAAGGTCTGGCAGTGGAAGGAGGAGTCCGGCGGCGCGATCCTCGGTCAGATGCGGCGGCTCGGTGACAGCGTCGACTGGTCGCGCGAGCGGTTCACGATGGACGAGGGGCTGTCGCGCGCCGTCCAGACGATCTTCAAGCGGCTGTTCGACGACGGGCTGATCTACCGCGCCGAGCGCATCATCAACTGGTGCGTGCGCTGCCACACCGCGCTGTCCGACATCGAGGTCGAGCACAGCGAGGACGAGGGCGAGCTCGTCTCCATCCGCTACTCCGACGAGGTCGTCGTCGCCACCACGCGTGCCGAGACGATGCTCGGCGACACCGCCGTCGCGGTCAACCCCGCCGACGAGCGTTACGCCCACCTGGTCGGCACGGAGGTGGAGCTGCCGCTGACCGGGCGGCGCATCCCGATCGTCGCCGACGAGCACGTCGATCCGGCCTTCGGCACCGGCGCGGTCAAGGTCACCCCCGCGCACGACCCCAACGACTTCGAGATCGGCCGCCGCCACTCGCTGCCGTCGCTGACGGTCATGGACGAGCACGGCGTCATCACCGCCCACGGACCCTTCCAGGGCCTCGACCGCTTCGAGGCGCGGCCCGCCGTCGTGGCGGCGCTGCGCGCGGAAGGCCGCATCGTCGCGGAGAAGCGGCCCTACCTGCACTCGGTCGGACACTGCTCGCGGTGCAAGACCGTGGTCGAGCCAAGGCTGTCGCTGCAGTGGTTCGTCGACGTCGGGCCGCTGGCCAAGGCGGCCGGTGACGCGGTGCGCGACGGGCGTACCCGCATCCACCCGCCGGAGCTGGCCAAGCGCTACTTCGACTGGGTCGACGACATGCACGACTGGTGCATCTCCCGGCAGCTCTGGTGGGGTCACCGCATTCCGGTCTGGTACGGCCCGGCCGGAGAGCTGGTCTGCGTGGGTCCGGACGAGCAGCCGCCGGCGGGGTATGTCCAGGATCCTGACGTGCTGGACACCTGGTTCTCCTCGGCGCTCTGGCCGTTCTCGACGCTCGGCTGGCCGGACCAGACGGCCGACCTGTCCCGCTTCTACCCGACCTCGGTGCTGGTGACCGGGTACGACATCCTGTTCTTCTGGGTCGCCCGGATGATGATGTTCGGCCTCTACGCCATGGACGGGCAGCCGCCGTTCCAGGTGGTCGCCCTGCACGGCATGGTGCGCGACCAGTACGGCAAGAAGATGTCCAAGTCCTTCGGGAACGTGGTCGATCCGCTGGACTGGATCGACCGCTTCGGCGCCGACGCGACCCGCTTCACGTTGCTGCGCGGCGCCAATCCCGGCGCCGACGTGGCGGTCAGCGAGGAGTGGGC
This sequence comes from Nonomuraea sp. NPDC050790, assembly GCF_044456745.1. NCBI lineage: Bacteria > Bacillati > Actinomycetota > Actinomycetes > Streptosporangiales > Streptosporangiaceae > Nonomuraea > Nonomuraea sp. NPDC050790. The sequence goes on from NZ_JBITGF010000007.1 coordinate 652,212, forward strand.
GGCCGGATCGCGCAACTTCTGCAACAAGATCTGGAACGCCACCCGGTTCGCGCTGATGAACGGCGCCGCCGTCGGTGAGCTCCCCGACGACCTCACCGCGGCCGACCGCTGGATCCTGTCGCGCCTGCGGCACACGATCGAGACGGCCGACGCCGCCTTCGAGGAGTTCGAGTTCGCCAAGGTCTCCGACCTGCTCTACCACTTCGCGTGGGACGAGGTCTGCGATTGGTACCTGGAACTGGCGAAGATCCAGATCGCCGAGGGCCGCGAGGGCACCCGGCTGGTCCTGGGCCACGTGCTCGACGCGCTGCTGCGGCTGTTGCACCCGCTGGTCCCGTTCGTCACCGAGGAGTTGTGGCGGGCGGTCACGGGTGGCACGTCCGTCATGGTCGCGCAGTGGCCGCTCGCCGACCCGCGCCATCACGACCCTGCGGCCGAGGCCGAGATCACCGCGCTCCAGGAGCTGGTGACCGAGGTCCGCCGCTTCCGCTCCGACCAGGGACTCAAGCCGGGGCAGCGGGTCGCCGCACGTCTCGGTCTCTCCGGTACGGCTCTCGCCGCGCAGGAAGGCGCGATCCGGTCGTTGCTGCGGCTGGAGGAGCCGGGTGACGGGTTCTCCGCGACCGCCCGGTTCGCGGTGGGCGGGGTGAGCGTCGAGATCGACACCGCCGGGGCCATCGACGTGGTGGCCGAGCGCAAGCGCCTGGAGAAGGATCTCGCGGTGGCGCGCAAGGAGGCGGCTCAGGTGTCGGCCAAGCTCGGCAACGAGCAGTTCATGGCCAAGGCCCCCGAGGACGTGGTGGCCAAGGTCAGGGCACGTGCGACGCAGGCCGAAGAGGACATCGCGCGGCTTGAGGCGCAGCTCTCGGCCTTGCCGGCTGGATGAGGTTTGGCGGTAACGCATGAGGGGAAGACTCTTTCGTTACCGAGAAGATGGACGTTGTACCTGCGTTGGGCTGCTACAGTTTTCAACGCAGGGCGGGCACGCCCCGATGAGCCTCCGGGTTCGGAGCTCATCGGAAGGCTGCTAGGCTCTGACACATCCCAACGACTGATCCGGGTTTCCGGCTGCGTCCGCTTGATTGGACAAGAGCCGGATGATGGAGTAAGTTAGCGGGGTTGCCTCGGATCAACCGAGATGGGCGGTTTGACAGACTCGTCCGGATCTGGTAAGATTGAGGTAGACGAAATGTACGCCTCTCGCAGTACCGGAGAGCATGCGTCCGTTTCTTGAGAACTCAACAGTGTGTTAAAAGCCAGTGCATGAAGTTTCATGCAACACCTCGTCTATATATTGATGAGATTTGCTTGGTTCAAACATCTTATGGAGAGTTTGATCCTGGCTCAGGACGAACGCTGGCGGCGTGCTTAACACATGCAAGTCG
>NZ_JBITGF010000008.1:0-323579 GCF_044456745.1 Nonomuraea sp. NPDC050790
GGGAGTAGGCGCTTTCCCTGTCCACCGGCCAGTACCACGGCCAGCACTCTGCACGAGGTCATGAGAAAGACGCTATCTGCGCCTTTCACAGCTCCTTCGCGGGAATTTAGGCGATCCAAGGTCAAGAAATCAGCCTTGTCGCCGAAAGGCGGGAACATTCGGCGTACGCCGGTAAGGAATTTATCCTTCGCGCGAATCGCGATGCCCTCATTTGGAGATGTCGTGGGCCGCGCGTAGGTCAGGGCCTCAGGGCGCGGGCGGTGAGCGCGGCCTCCAGGAGGCGGGCCTCGGCGGGGACGGTCAGGTCCAGGCCGGTCAGCGCCGCGACCCGGTGCAGCCGGTAGTCGAGCGTGTTGCGGTGGATGTGCAGGTCCAGGGAGGTCTGGCGGCGGTTGTGCCCGTGCCTGACGTACGCGCGCAGCGTCTCCAGCAGGTACGGGTGCCCGTCCAGCGGATCCAGCTTGGCCGCCAGGCGCTCCAGGCCGCTGCCGGGGCGGGCGAGCTGGTACTCCACCAGGACGTCGTCGAACCGGTACAGACCGGGCGGCCGGCCGAGCCGCCGCACCAGTTCCAGGACCCTTCGGGCCTCCTCGGCGGCCTGCGGGACGCCCGCCAGGCCGGTGGCCGCCGCGGCGGCGAGCAGCGGCCTGCCGCCCACGGCCGCGGCCAGCGTCTCCACCAGTTCCGGCCCGGCGGAGGGCAGGAGGGCGATGCCCTCGGCGTGGTCGGCCAGGACGAGCGTGCCGGCGTGGGCGTCGAGGGCCGACTGCACCAGTCTCGGGGGCGGCGTCTGGTCGAAGGCGAAGCAGACGACCTCGTGCGTCTGCCCAAGGTCGACGCCCGCGGCCTCGGCCAGCGCCTCGTGGGGCCGGCCGCCGAGGAGGGCTGCCAGCAGCGCCCGCCGTACCCTTTTGTCCTCTCCCCTGATGTCCTCCAGCGCCTGCTGGTGGGCCAGGGCGACGGCGGGCATGGCCGTGCGCAGGCAGCCGAGCAGGCCCGCGCCCGCCTCGGCCAGTTCGTGCGGCTCGGCGGCCGCGCCGAGCGCCCGCCACCACACCTCGGCGCCGATCAGGTATGCCGCCAGCGCCGCCTCCAGGGGAACCCGCTGCTCCGCCCGCCGGGCCGACCACTCGATGAGCCTGGCCAGGTCGCCGGGCCCCACCGCGTCCGGCCGCCGCAACGCGCGCAGCAGCAGGCCGAACACGGCCGTGACCGACCTGGTGACCTCGCCCTCCAGCACCTCGCGCGGCAGGTCGCGGTAGAAGGGCAGCCCGGCGGCGCAGCGGGCGACCACCTCGCCGGTGAGCTCGCGGACGCGCGGGGCCATGCGGGTGTGCAGGTCTGCCATCAGCGGATCGTCACATTGCACAAACCGCACCGTCAATGATTGCCGCAGGTGCGGACTGACGGCGGGCGCGGGCGCGGTCACGATCGAGCCAAACCCCCCAGCTCTGGAGGACGCCGTGTTCCGCCGCCTGCTCGTCGCCTTACTGGTGTTGTCCGCGACCGTCACCGCCGCTCCCGCTCCCGCTCATGCCGAGGCCGGTTGGGCCGGGCCCGGGCCGTACGCGACGGCCGTCGAGATCGGCGCCGTCAACACGCTCTACTACCCGCGCGACATCGCCCGCAGCACGCTGCGCCACCCGGTGATCGTCTGGGGCAACGGCACCGGCGCCGCCCCGGTCGTCTACCGCGAGCTGCTGCTGCGGTGGGCCTCCCACGGGTTCATCGTCTCGGCCGCCAACACGCCGATGTCCAACCTCGGGATCTCGATGCGCGCCGGGATCGACGCTCTGACCGCCCGCCACGCCGACCCCTCCAGCGTCTTCCACGGCCGCGTCGCCCTCGACCGGATCGGCGCCGCCGGCCACTCCCAGGGCGGCGCCGCCGCCATCGTGGTCGGCGCGGACCCGCGGGTGGACACGATCGTGCCGATCCAGCCGGGGCCGCTGGCCGACATCGACGCCGTGCACGGCCCCGCCTTCCTCATGGCCGGGCAGTACGACGCCATCGTCTGGCCCGCCCTCGTCAGGGCCTTCTACCACGACGCCGACCACATCCCCGCCGTGTACGGCGAGCTGCGCGGCGCCGGGCACATCACGGTGGCGGGCGACCCGGGCCCGTTCGCCGCGCCGACGACGGCCTGGTTCCGCTGGCAGCTCATGGACGACGCCGAGGCGCGCACGGTCTTCACCGGCCAGGACTGCGGCATCTGCGCCGACCGCCGCACCTGGTCCGACGTACGCCGCAACGCACTGGTCAGCCGGTGACGCCTCACACGGGGGTGCTGCGGGTGAACTCCATGTCCATCCAGTGCGTCCAGGACGTGCCGTCCTCGGTGCGCTCCCAGAAGGCCGACATGGCGTCGCCGCCCGGCGCGATCCGCAGGGTGGCCCGCTCGCTCTCGCCGGCGAAGGTCCACACGCCGTCTCCGTCCACGGTGGCGCGCATGGTGCCGTAGTGGCCCGAGCTGTCGAAGGCCCGCGCCGGCCAGCAGTCGCCGTCCGGGTCGTAGGGGCCGATCATCTCGATGGCCTCGACCTTCTCCTCTCCCATCCGCACGTCCACCCGGTGCACGAGGAAGTGCCCGCCCGCCAGCCACTCGTAGGTGTCGGTCCCGCTGATGGGTACGGCCTCGCCCACCGTCCGCCCGCGCGAGATCCAGTGCCCTGCCAGCGCGTCCAGCCGCCTGTCCGTCATCATGCCTCCTGTGTAAGAATGTGCTTAAATACTTACACAGGTCGGCGGCGGAAGGGAACTCTGGGGTGGACGAGGCATTGCGCGCCGTGGCCGATCCCACGCGGCGGGCCATCCTCCTGCTGGTGCGCGACGGCGAGGTGGCGGCGGGCGACCTGGCCCGCCACTTCCCCGGCATCAGCCGCCCGGCCGTCTCCCAGCACCTGCGGGTGCTGACGTCGGCGGGACTGCTCGGGGTGCGCCGCGACGGCAACCGCCGCCTGTACCGGCTGCGCCGCGAGGGCCTGTCCGAGGCGGCGCGCTTCATCCAGGACATGTGGGACGACCGGCTCGACCGGCTCAAGCACGCCGCCGAGCTGGAGGAACGAGAGCAGGGGGGCTCATGATCGAGCGGAGCGTGCGCATCGCCGCGCGCCGGCAGACCGTCTACCGCCACTTCACCGATCCGGTACGGCTGGCGCGCTGGTGGGGGCAGGCCGAGGCGGACGTCCGGCCCGGGGGCGTGTTCCGGGTCGCGATGGAGGGAGGACCGCGGCCGGTGATGCTGGGCGAGTTCGTCGAGCTGGTCCCGTACGAGCGGGTCGTCTTCACCTTCGGGTGGGAGCCCGCCCCCGGGGTGCCCGCGGTGCCGCCGGGGTCGTCTCTGGTGGAGGTGACGCTGGCCGAGGACGGTGACGCGACGGTGGTGACGGTCCGGCACAGCGGGCTGCCGGCCGTACTGGAGGGTGAGACCGGCGCGGGCTGGGAGCACACGTTGCGCAGGCTGTTCGACATCACAGAACAGCCCTCTGCTTAACCGAACAGTGCGGTTGACAACGGTTTCCGCGTTCGGACACGCTTGTTCGGTGATGACGAACGAACTGGACAAGCGCTACGAGGTGCGCAGCGTTTCGCGCGCCGTCGAGATCCTGGAGTGCCTGGCCCAGCGCGACGGCAGGACCGTGACCGAGGTCTCCCGCGAGGTCGGCGGTTCCAAGAGCGCGACGTTCTCCACGCTGCAGACCCTGGAGATGCACGGTTTCGTGGCCTCCGAGGGCGAGGGCGCCGCCCGCCGCTACCGGCTCGGGCTCGCCCTGGCCCGCCTGGGCGAGAACGCGATGGCCCAGGTGTCGCTACGCGACCTGGCCCGCCCGGTTCTCGATGATCTGACCGCGGAGACCGGGATGTCCTCGCGGGTCGCGGTCCCCGACAGCGGCTTCGCGGTCATCGTCGGCCGGGTGGACGCGCCGTCCGCGGTCCGCTTCGACCTGCACATGGGCCACCGCGAGGCGCCCCACTGCACCGGGCTCGGCAAGGCCCTGCTGGCGGAGCTGCCCGAGCCGGAGTCCGCGCGGGTCATCGAGCGGTACGGCCTGCCCGCGCGCACCGCCCACACCATCACCGACCCGGCGGCGCTGCTGGCCGACCTGGCCGAGATCCGGCGGCGCGGCTACTCGGTGGACGACGAGGAGGACGCGGAGGGCGTTTTCTGTGTCGGCTCCGCCGTACGCGATCATCGGGGTGAGGTGGCGGGCGCGATCAGCGTGACCGGGCTCAAGCTCGACCTGCCCGTGTGGCGCATCCACCAGATCGGCGACACCGTCCGCACGCACGCGGCCCGCCTCACCGCGCTCTACAGCGGGCGCTAGACTGAACCATGTTCTGCACCACCGAACGGAGCCGCATGTTGACCCGCCCCGCCCGCCGACATGGCTGACCTCGCCGCCGCGCTGCGCGCGGCCGTCCCCGGGCTGACCGTGCTGGACGACGCCGACGTCATGGACTCCTACCGCCGCGACCAGGCCCCCGGCCTGCCCGCCGGGCTGCCGGCCGCCGTCGCCATGCCCGAGGACACCGCCCAGGTGGCCGCCGCCGTCACCACGGCCGCCGCGTACGGCGCGCCGATCGTGGTCCGCGGCGCCGGCAGCGGCCTGGCCGGGGCGGCCAACGCCGTCGACGGCTGCCTGGTGCTGTCCACCCAGCGGATGAACCGGATCCTGAGCATCGACCGGGCCGAGCGCCTGGCCACCGTGCAGCCCGGCGTGATCAACGCCGACCTGCGCAAGGCCGTGGCGGGGCACGGCCTGTTCTACCCGCCCGACCCCGGCAGCTACGAGATGTGCACCGTGGGCGGCAACGCCGCCACCAACGCCGGCGGCATGTGCTGCGTGAAGTACGGCGTGACCGGCGACTACGTACGCGGCCTCGAAGCCGTGCTGGCCGACGGCTCGGTGCTGCGCACCGGCGGGCGCACGGTCAAGGGCGTCGCCGGCTACGACCTGACCGGTCTGCTGGTCGGCTCCGAGGGCACGCTGGCCGTGATCACCGAGCTCACGCTGGCGCTGCGCCCGGCCCCCGCGCCGCCGCGTACGGTCGTGGCCCAGTTCGGCTCGGCCGCGGCGGCCGGGGCGGCGGTGACGGCCATCCTGGACTCCGGCGCCGAGCCGTCGATCCTGGAGATCATCGACGCCACCACGCTGCGCGCCATCGAGTGTTGGCAGCCGCTCGGCATCGAGGCAGGCACCGCGGCGATGGTCATCGCCCAGTCCGACTCCCCGCGTGAGGAGGACCTGCGCCGCATCGAGGGCGCGTGCGCGGGGGCCGACGAGGTCATCGTCGCCGACGACGCCGCGGAGTCCGAGATGCTCATGCAGGCCCGCCGGCTCGCCTACCCGGCGCTGGAGCGCCTGGGCGCGACGCTGCTCGACGACGTGGCGGTGCCGTTGCCGCGGCTGGTCGAGCTGATCGAGGGCGTCGAGGCGATCGCGCGGGACCGGGGTCTGACCGTGGGACTTTTCGGGCACGCCGGGGACGGCAACATGCACCCGACCGTCGTCTATCCCCACGGCGACGCCGAGGCCGAGCGCCGGGCCTTCCAGGTCTTCGACGACATCGTCGCCCTGGCCCTGCGCCTGGGCGGCACGGTCACCGGTGAGCACGGGGTCGGGCTGCTCAAACGGTCCTGGCTGGAGCGGGAGCTGGGTGAGACGGCCCGCCGTACACAGAGGGCGATCAAGGCGGCGCTGGACCCGCGCGACCTCCTCAACCCCGGCAAGGCCATCGCGTAGCCACCCATAGGTGACGAACGCCAGCAGGATGGCCGGGATGCCCTCCAGCACGAAGACGAGCTGCCAGCCCTGGAGCACCCACGGGCCGTGCAGGTCCATGATCCAGCCGGAGATGGGCGCGCTGATCGCGTTGGCCAGCGGATTGGAGGCCGCGAAGACCGCCAGGATGGTCGAGGTACAGCAACCCGAGAAAGGGCCCGAGCCGCACATCACTTTAGGCATGGCACTCACGGCGACGTCATTGGTGGTCGTCATGTCGCGAGCTTCGGATTCGTTCGGTGTTGCCGAACGATGTTCTGCAAGACAGGCACGCTGGTAGAACAGCAGGCAACCCGCCAAGAACCCCCACTTCGTGTCACATCCGGTGCCCTGGGCGGGTGCTTCGGCGTGTGTGCGGGGAAGCTCCCTGATCGGGCGGGTTAGGGTGGGGGGACGACGGTGGGAAGGATTCGATCACCATCAGCGACCTGCCGGAACGGCGGCGCCGCGTCACCGAGTCGGCGACGCTGGGGGGCCGTGAGCAGAGCCGGGCCGAGGCCGCCCAGTGGACCTGTCCGCACGGCCGCCACGCCGGGCACGGTTGCGTCGACTGCTACGCCGCCTCCGCCGTCGCCGATCCGGCCCTGTATCTGTGGGAGGTCGCGGCCTGGTTCACCACGGCGCGGCCGATCCCGGTCAGGACGCTTCGGGATCTTCACCGGCACGACCGCGGCTTCGCGCTCGCCCAGCCCTCCACGCCGCTGGTCTACGTGCTGAGCGGGAAGGTCAGGGCGGCCCATGCGGCGGAGGCGGTGGCGGGGGTGATCGGGTTTCTGCTTCAGGACGGGCACGTCGCCGACGCCTTCACCGTGACGGAGATCCGGGCCAGCCGTCCCTAGCCGCTGACGCTCAGAAACAACCCGCTCGCCCACGGGCTCCCCGCCCTGTTTCGACGGTCGCGGCGCCGTCCTCAGGTGGTCAGAGGCGGCCGCACTGGTCCTCCTTGTTGCCGCCCACCACGTTGCCGCCGCCGGTCGGCGCCGGGCTGTTCTCCTTGCACTGCAGGTTGCCCTTGACCGTGTTGCGCTGCACCAGCGCCCGTCCGCGGTTGCCGACGATCTGGATGCTGCCGCCGACCCGGTTTCCCGCCGCCTGCAGCCGGCCGCGGTTGGCGTCGTACTGGATGTCGCCGTCGACCCGCGACGAGCTGACCTTCGCCGCGCCGCCCTGCTTGACCTGCACGCTGCCGCCCACCGTGGACTTGCCGGTCACGGTGACGGCCCGCGCGCCCTCGGCCTGGACGTTGCCGATCACGTTCACGCCGCGGGCCACGAGGACCGCGTTCCGCTCCACCTTGACCGTGCCCTTCACCCGCGTGCCGGTGAGCGTGCAGGTCGCGCCCTGCGGGACGCGTACGTTGTCGAGGGTGCTCGCGCCGATGGAGCCGCGGCACGTCCGCTCCTCCGCCAGCGCGGGTACGGCCAGCGCCCCCGCACCGAGCCCCAACCCGAGCGCCGAACCCGCCAGCACCAGCTTGATCTTGCCCATGTCCGCTCTCCTCGTCCGTCCGTCGGTTGCCAGTAGCCTTCAGCCGGGCGATGAGACTTCACTGACACGACCGTGAGAGACCTCTCATCCAGCGCCGAGCCGCACGGTGATCGACAGGCCGCCGTCCGGGGGCGCGCCGGTCACGAGGGTGGCGTGGTGCGCCTGCGCGACGGCGTCCACGATGGCGAGGCCGAGACCATGGCCGCCGCCGCGGCCGGACCCCAGCTTCTGGAAGGGCTGGAACAGGCGGCCGACCTGGTCATCGGGGATGACGGGCCCGGTGTTGGCGACGGTGATGACCGCCCGCGCGCCCTCGGCCCGCGTGGTGATCCGGACGTGGCCGTCCGGCCGGTTGTGGCGGATGGCGTTGTCGACGAGGTTGGCGACGAGGCTGTCGAGCAGTCCCCGGTCGCCGGTAGTAGGCGCGGGCTCCAGGTGTACGGCCACGCCCACCCCTGCCCGGGCCGCCTGGTCACGGCGGGTGGCCAGCACTCCCCCGGCCACCTCGGCCAGGTCGACGGGTTCCCAGCGGGTGACGCCGCGCTCGCTGGTGGCCAGCGTGAGCAGCGCCGCGACGAGCCGCTCCTGGTGCTCGCCGAGTTCCAGCGCCTCCTGGCAGGCGGCGCGCAGGGTACCGGCGTCGGCGTCGGGGTCGGCGAGGGCGACCTCAAGCAGGGTGCGCTGGCCGGCGAGGGGGGTCCGCAGCTCGTGGGAGGCGTTGGCGACGAAGTTCCGCTGGGCGTCGAAGGCCGCCTGGAGCCGGGCGAGCAGGCCGTCGAGGGTGTGGCCGAGCTCGGTGAGCTCGTCGGCGGGCTCGCCGAGGTCGAGGCGGCGGTGGAGGTTTCCGGCGGAGATGATCTCGGCGGTGGCGGTGATGGCGTTCAGCGGGCGCAGGAATCGGCCGGCGACGTGCCAGCCGAGCGCCAGGGCGAGCGGGACCAGCAGGGCCAGGGCGAGCGCGGAGCCCGCGAGGAGCTGGGGCAGGCCGATCCCGGGTCCCGCTTCGGCGACCGTACCCTGTGGCGGGCCGCCCACGGGCCTGGACATCTGGACGGTGGCGAGCGGGACGTCCACGGCCACGAGCACGAGGACGCCCGCGGCGTAGATGCCCGCCGCGTAGGCGAGCGCGAGCCGCCGGCGCAACGACCGGCGCGCAGGCCCTCCCGAACGCGGCCGCCCCGAGGTTGACCGCTGCGAGGTCGGCCGGCGCCCGGTCATGGTCCTCCGATGCGGTAGCCGCCCTCGCGGACGGTCTCGATCGCGGGCGGGTCGCCGAGCTTGGCCCGCAGCCGGTGCACGGTGTGCTTGACGGCGCTGCTGAACGGGTCGGCGGATTCGTCCCACACCCGTTCGAGCAGCTCTTCGGCGGAGACGACCACGCCGGGCGTCGCGAGCAGGCAGGCGAGCAGCGCGAACTCCCGGGGACTCAGGTCGAGCCGCCGCCCGCCCCTGGACGCCGCCCGGCGGGCCGGATCGAGCGTGATGTCCCGGTACGTCAGGACCGGCGGCAGCGGCGGGGTGGCGCGGCGGCCGAGGGCACGCACGCGGGCCACCAACTCGGCGAACGCGAACGGCTTGGGCAGGTAGTCGTCGGCCCCGAGGCCGAGCCCGGTGACGCGGTCCTCGATCGTGCCCGAGGCGGTGAGCATCAGCACGCGGGTCTCCCGGCGTTCGCGGGCCAGGCGCCGGCAGATCTCGTCCCCGTGGACGCCGGGCAGGTCGCGGTCGAGGATCACCACGTCGTAGCGGGTGACGGCCAGGCGGTCGAGGGCGGCGACGCCGTCCAGGACGACGTCGACGGCCATGCCCTCGCGGCGCAGCCCGGTCCCCAGGGAGCGGGCGAGGACCTCGAAGTCCTCGGCGACGAGCACCCTCACCGGCGCCCACCGCCGATCGGGCTGGGGGGTTGGGGAGCCATGCGTCGAGGATGCCAGACCCCGGGTTCCAGCCGGGTCGCAGCCGCCGAGACCCCGCCGGAACCGGGCGCCGCGTACAAACTCCGGCATGACGCCTCACTTTTCCGGGCTCCTCGCGGAGTGGCGCAGGTTCCGCGCCGCACGCGGCCTGACGCTCGCGATGGTGGCCTCCGTGCTGGTCACCGTGTCGCTCGGCCTGCTGGTCGCCGCCGGCGCCCGTACCTCCTGCGTGACGGGGAAGGGCGAGGGCCCCTGTCCCGCGCCCCTGCTGGGACCCGACGGTACGGCGGTGCGGGACAAGTACTTCTACGTCCACCAGCCGCTGAAGGGCGACGGCAGCCTCATCGCCCGGGTGGTGGGCATGACCGGGCAGATCCGGCTGCCGGACGCCGTTCCCGGGGTGCGCAACGTGGCCGAGGGGGTGGTGCCGTGGGCGAAGGCCGGGATTCTGGTCAGGCAGAGCCTTGAGCAGGGCACGCCGTACGCCGCCGTCATGCTCACCGGCGGCCACGGCGTGCGGATGCAGCACGACTACGTTCACGACGTGGCCGGCGGCCCGCACAACGGCCCGCAGTGGCTGCGGCTCACCAGGTCCGGCGAACTCGTCAGCGGCCACGAGTCCGACGACGGCAGAACGTGGACCGAGGTCGGCACGGTCAGGCTGGCCGGGCTGCCGGAGACGGTCGAGATCGGGCTGTTCGCCACCTCACCGGGTGTGCTGTGGGAGTCGGCGCAGGCGTTCGCCCAGGTGACGGCCACCTTCGACCAGGTGAAGGGGATGAGCGGCCCGTGGCGGCACGACGACGTCGGCGTCGTCCTGGAGTCCGACGGCAAGACCCCGCACCACCCGGGCGCGGCCGTGGAGTCGGGCGACCGGCTGCTGGTGACCGGGGGCGGCGACATCGGGCCCGCCACGGTGGAGGGCGGGCTGCGGGCCGACCTCACGCTGGTCGGCGGCGCCCTGGGGTTGATCCCGGTGCTGGTGGCGGCGGTCGTGTTCGGGCGCGGAATCCGAAGGGATCCGCCGGCGGGAGCGGCGGTGGCCGGGGCGGTCGCGTTCGTGGCGGGGCTGGTGTCCGCGGGGGTCGTGGTCCCCGCCGGTCTGGCGTTGCTGCGCGCCAACCAGAACCCGATCCAGCCGATCTCGCCCAGCATCGGGGCCCGGGTGATCGTCGGCTACGCGCTGCTGGCCGCGGTCGCCGCCGTCCTGGCGGTGGGGCTGGCCGTGCTGGTCAGACGGGCGGTCGTGGCCGCCGGGCTGGCGGTCGGGCTGGTCGTCGTACCGCACCTGGTGGCGGGCGCGGGGGTGACGGGCGCGGGGGTGGCGCCGTGGCTGCCGGCGTTCACCCCCGCCGCCGGGTTCGCGATCACGCAGAGCGTCCCGGCGTACGCGCACGTGGCGGCGGGGCCCTCCCCCTACCCGCTCGCGCCGTGGGCGGGGCTGGCGGTGGCCTGCGGTTATGCCGCCCTCGTCCTGGGGGCGGCGACGGCGGTCAGGAGGTCTCGCCCAACTGCTCGGCCAGCCGTTCCAGGCCGCCCCTGACGAGCCGGCCGTACCCGTCGTCGTCCAGGACGCCGATCCTGGCCCGCGCCTGGTGGAAGTGCTCGCGGGCGCGGTCCAGATCGCCGAGCTTGCGGTAGCACTCGCTCAGGTTGAGGTGCAACGACGGGTACAGCCCCGCCACCGGCAGCATGACCCCGGCCTGTCCGACCCGCTCCTCGGTGAGGAGGTCGGCGGCGGCCAGCGCCCGCAGGTCCCACGCCAGCTCCTCGCGTACGTCGTCCTGGACGTCGGCCATCGAGTGCGCGAGCACGCAGACGTGGAGCGGGTCGCCCCGCTCCCCGCCGATGTCCTCCCAGACCCGCGCGAACAGGTCGCGGGCCGCCTCACGCCGCCCCTGGTGGTGGTGTAACTCCACCCCCTGGCCGATCCTGGCCATCGTCGGATCGTCGGTCATCAGGCCAGGTCGAACCGGTCGAGCTCCATGACCTTCGTCCAGGCGGCGACGAAGTCGGTCACGAACCTGTCGCGGGCGTCCTGGCTGGCGTACACCTCGGACAGGGCCCGGAGCTGGGAGTTGGAGCCGAAGACCAGGTCGACCGCGGTCGCGGTCCACTTCCGCTCGCCGGTGCGCACGTCCTGGATCTCGTACACGTGCTCCTGCGACTGCGACGCCTTCCACCGGGTCCCCGGGGAGAGCAGGTTGGTGAAGAAGTCGTTGGTGAGCACGCCCGGACGGTCGGTGAGCACGCCGTGCTGGGCGCCGCCGACGTTGGCTCCGAGCGAGCGCAGGCCGCCGACGAGCACGGTCATCTCGGGCGGCGTGAGGTTCAGCATGTACGCCCGATCCAGCAGCAGCACCTCAGGCTGGGTCTTCTCCCCGGGGCGCAGGTAGTTGCGGAACCCGTCGGCGCGCGGCTCCAGCACGGCGAACGAGTCCACGTCCGTCTGCTCCTGGGTGGCGTCGGTACGGCCGGGCCGGAACGGCACCGTCACCGTCACGCCCGCCTCCCGGGCCGCCTTCTCGACGGCGGCCGAGCCGGCCAGCACGATGAGGTCGGCCAGCGAGATCTTCGCGCCGCCCGCCTCGTTGAACTCGCGCTGGATGCCCGCGAGCGTGTCCAGCACGGTCGCGAGCTGGGCGGGCTGGTTGACCTCCCAGCTCCGCTGCGGTTCGAGACGGAGCCGGCCGCCGTTGGCGCCGCCGCGCTTGTCGGTGAAGCGGAAGCTCGCCGCCGCGGCCCAGGCGGTGGAGACGAGCTGGGCGGTCGTGAGGCCGGACTCCAGGACCTTCGCCTTGAGGGCGGCGACGTCGGCCTCGCCCACGAGCGGGTGGTCGGCGGCCGGCACCGGGTCCTGCCACAACTGGGGCTCGGCGACCCACGGCCCCAGGAAGCGGCTGACCGGACCCATGTCACGGTGCAGCAGCTTGTACCAGGCCTTGGCGAAGGCCAGCGCGAACTCCTCCGGGTTCTCCATGAACCGGCGGGAGATCTCCCGGTAGGCCGGGTCGACCCGCAGCGACAGGTCGGTCGTGAGCATGGTCGGCCGGTGCTTCCTGGCCGGGTCGTGGGCGTCCGGGATGATCGCCTCGGCGTCCTTCGCGACCCACTGCTTGGCGCCGCCGGGGCTCGTGGTGAGCTCCCACTCGTACCCGAAGAGGATCTCGAAGAAGCGGTTGCTCCACCGGGTCGGGACGTCGGTCCAGGTCACCTCCAGGCCGCTGGTGATCGCGTCGGCGCCCTTGCCGGTGCCGTAGCTGCTCAGCCAGCCCAGGCCCTGGGCCTCGATCGGCGCGGCCTCGGGCTCCGGCCCCACGTGGTCGTCGGCGATGCCGGCGCCGTGGGTCTTGCCGAAGGTGTGCCCGCCGGCGATCAGGGCGACGGTCTCCTCGTCGTTCATCGCCATCCGGGCGAAGGTCTCGCGGATGAAGTGGGCCGCCTGGGCCGGGTCGGCGTTGCCGCGGGGGCCTTCGGGGTTGACGTAGATGAGGCCCATCTCGGTCGCGCCGACGTGCGGCGCCATCTCGGTGTCGGTGACGTAGCGCTCGTCACCAAGCCAGGCGTCCTCGGGACCCCAGAAGATCTCCTCGGGCTCCCACACGTCCTCGCGGCCGAAGCCGAAGCCGAAGGTCCTGAACCCCATCGACTCCAGGGCGACGTTGCCGGCCAGCACGAGCAGGTCGGCCCACGAGATCTGCTGGCCGTACTTCTGCTTGACCGGCCACAGCAGGCGGCGGGCCTTGTCCAGGTTGGCGTTGTCGGGCCAGCTGTTGAGCGGGGCGAAGCGCTGGGCGCCGTCGCCGGCGCCGCCGCGGCCGTCCTGGATGCGGTACGTGCCCGCAGCGTGCCAGCTCATCCGGATCATGAGGCCGCCGTAGTGGCCGAAGTCGGCGGGCCACCAGTCCTGCGAGGTGGTGAGCACCTCGACGAGGTCGCGTTTGAGCGCCTCGACGTCGAGCTTGGCGAACTCCTTGGCGTAGCTGAAGCCCTCCGGCAACGGGTTGCCCTTGGCGGAGTTGGCGCGCAGCACCGAGAGGTCGAGCTGGTTGGGCCACCAGTCGCGGTTGGTGTGCGGGCGGCCACCGGTCTTCGGAGTCGGCGAGTCGATGGCCGGGTTCTCGCTCTCGCTGCCATGCGCGGTCACGGAGCCGGGCGCCGCTTGCTCGTCCGCGCCCTGCGCGCTGGTGGGGGCGTTGTCCTGGTTGTCGCTCATGTGCTTCCTTCCGAACCGAACTACCTGATCACTTGGTCACGCATCGGGGGCACATACCCCAGCCAACATAACCCTCCCCTCCGGCCCGCCTCAGGTCCGGTCCGGTACGGCGCGCCGGTCGTTATCCTTAGGGTGTAAAGAGATCTTGGGCGGCAGGGGGTCGCGGGTGGTCGTCTACGCGGGGCAGGGTGACGCCCGCCGTACCATGGCGTTGTTGTGGGGCACGGAGGAGCGCAGGGCGGCGCGGCCGGGGCCCAAGCCGGGGCTGAGCGTCGAGGCGATCGTCGCGGCCGGGATCGAGGTCGCCGACGCCGAGGGGATGGCGGCGCTGTCCATGCGGGCGGTCGGCGAGCGGCTGGGGCGGACCGCGATGGCGCTCTACACCTACGTGCCGAGCAAGACCGAGCTGATCGACCTCATGTACGACCGGGTCCTGGGCGAGCTGCCCGCCACCTACCCGGTCGAGCGCGGGTGGCGTGACGCCGCCGTCGCCTGGGCGCACGATCTGCGGGAGTTCTACATCCGGCACCCGTGGGTGCTTCAGGTGTCGCAGGCGCGGCCGGTGCTGGGGCCGAACGAGTTCACGATGATCGACACCGTGACCGGGATCCTGCGCGGGACCGGGCTGCCGCCCGAGCGGCTGCGCGGGGTCGTCGCGGCGCTGGTCGACGTGGTGCGCGGGGCGGCGCGTACCGTCGCCGAGACCCGGCAGGCGCCCGCCGCCACGGGCGTGTCCGACGAGGAGTGGTGGCGGGCGCGCTCCGCGCTGCTGCTGGAGGTGGCGCCCGACTTCGCCGGGCGCTTCCCCTCGGTGTCGTGGCTGGAGCGGGGCGACGCCGTACCCGTGGCGGAAGGCGAGGTCCCCTACCTGGAGCAGGTGGCGCGGCGCACCTTCGCCGGCAGCCTCGACACGCTCCTGGACGGCGTCACAGGCCGGTGACGCGCATGGTGACGTTGAGCCGTCCGCGCAGGCCGAGCGCGGGGTCGGCGGTGCCCGGGTAGACCTTCGGCACGCCGTGGTAGGCGAAGCGCGAGGGTCCGCCGAAGACGAACAGGTCACCGGACTCCAACCTGATGTCCGTGTACGGCCGGCCGCGCGTGCGCGTGTTCCCGAACCGGAACAGGCACGCGTCGCCGACGCTCAGCGAGACCACCGGGGCGTCGGAACGTTCGTCCTTGTCCTGGTGCATGCCCATTCTGGCCTGGTCGTCATAGAAGTTGATCAGGGCGGTGTCGGGGGCGTAGCCGGCGGCGAGGTCCGGCAGCGTCGCGGCCAGGGCGCGGCGGCCCATCTCGGCCATCCACTCGGGGAAGGCGGCCACCGGGCGGCCGTTCACGTCGTCGGCGGTGCGCGTGTACCGGTACGGCTGCCAGTGCCAGCCCAGGCAGACCGTCCGCACTGACATGACGCCGCCTCCGGGCAGCACGGTGTGCCGGATCGGGACCGGGCCCTTCGCCCACGCCCGGCAGGACTCGACCAGGGCGCGCTGCTCGTCCAGGCCCAGCCAGCCGGGCACGTGCACGGCCCCGGGGGCGACCTCGCGCGGCGGGAGCGGGATCATCGCAGGTGCGCCAGGGTTTCGAGGAGTTCCCGCTCCAGGATGGCGCCCGCCGCGTCGGCGTCCCCCGCGGCTACCGCCTCGACCAGGGCGGCGTGGGCGGCGTCGCCGTGACCGTGTTCGTGGGCGCGGACGTCCAGCAGGTCGAGCAGGTCGATCAGGCCCTTGCGCAGCGCGGGCACGAACTCGGCGAACAGGTCGGTCAGCACCGGGTTGTGCGCGGCGGCGACGACGGCCGCGTGCAACGCGATGTCCGCGTCGATGAACCGGGCGTCCGCCTCTCCCGCGGCGCCACGACCGTCCGCCTCCCCCGCGACGGCGCGGGCGTGCGGATCCGCCACGGCGGTGCCGCGCGCGGACAGTTCCCCTGCGGCGGCGCGGCGGGTGGACAGGGCGGTCTGCAGGGTGGCGAGGTCGGCTTCGGTGCGGCGGTGGGCCGCGAGCCTGGCCGCCTGTACCTCGACGAGCATGCGCACCTCGTACACGTCCCCGATGGCCGCCCGGCGCAACCGGGCGGGCCAGTCCTCCAGGGGTTCCGTCGCCGTCACGAAGACCCCCGAGCCCTGCCTGGGCCGCACCAGCCCGGCCCCGGCCAGCGCGCGGAGCGCCTCGCGGACGGTCGAGCGGCCCACCCCGAGCTGCCCGGCCAGCGTCGTCTCGCCCGGGAGCTTGGCGCCGACGGGCCAGCGGCCCGCGGCGATCTCCGCGCGCAGCGCCTCGGTGGCCTGCTCCACGAGGGGGCTCGGGCGGAGGGCGCCGAGCGGCATCGTGCACCTCTCAGGTTGTCTGAGGAGTTGTGTCTGTGCCACTATACCCGGCATGTCGTACACCGGGCTTCTTCTCGGCTGCCGCGGCGGGGCTTGATCGAGACCGGCACCCCGCCGCGGGGTGCCGTGCTGCCGGTCTTCCCAGGCAGAACGACGAAAGAGGAAGAACCCGTGAATCCGCAACGCCCGAGCGGCATGCCGTACCGGAAATATCGGCCTATCGAGGAGCGGGTCGAGGTGCCGCTGACCGGGCGCCGCTGGCCGGCGAACCGGATCGAGGCCGCTCCCCTGTGGGTGCCCGTGGACCTGCGCGACGGCAACCAGGCGCTGGCCGAGCCCATGGACACCCCGCGCAAGCGCCGCATGTTCGACCTGCTCACCGGCATGGGCTACAAGGAGATCGAGGTCGGCTACCCGTCGGCCAGCCAGACGGACTACGACTTCGTGCGGCATCTGGCGGAGAAGGGCGACGTTCCCGACGACGTGACGGTCGTCGTCTTCACCCCGGCCCGGCGGGACCTGATCGAGCGGACGATCGCCTCGATCGAGGGGCTGCCGCGCACGGTCGTGCACCTGTACACCGCGACGGCGCCGGTCTGGCGGGAGGTGGTGCTCGGGCGGGGCAGGGACGAGGTGCACGCCATGATCAGGAAGGCGGCCGCCTCGGTGGCCCGGCTGGCGAGTGACTCGACCAGGTTCCAGTTCTCGCCCGAGGTGTTCAACCTGACCGAGCCCGACTTCGTCCTGGAGATCTGCGACGGCCTGACCGAGCTGTGGGACGCCTCCCCCGACCGGCCGGTGATCCACAACCTGCCGGCGACGGTCGAGGCGGCCACGCCGAACGTGTACGCCGACCAGATCGAGTACATGCACCGCAACCTGTCCAGGCGCGACTCGGTGATCCTGTCGGTGCACCCGCACAACGACCGCGGCACCGGCGTGGCCTGCGCGGAGCTGGCCGTGCTGGCCGGGGCGCAGCGGGTGGAGGGATGCCTGTTCGGCAACGGCGAGCGCACCGGGAACGTGGACCTGGTCACGCTGGCGCTCAACCTGTACGCCCAGGGCGTCGACCCGATGATCGACTTCTCCGACATCGACCGGGTCCGCGAGGTCGTGGAGCACTGCAACCGCCTCCCGGTCCACCCCCGCCACCCCTACGGCGGCGACCTCGTCTACACCGCCTTCTCCGGCACCCACCAGGACGCCATCAGCAAGGGCCTGGCCCGGCACGCGGGCGGCCACTGGGAGGTGCCCTACCTGCCGATCGACCCGGCCGACGTCGGCCGCACGTACGAGGCGGTGATCAGGGTCAACAGCCAGTCGGGCAAGGGCGGCATCGCCCACCTGCTCAAGACCGGCTACGGCCTGGACCTGCCCGCCCGGCTGCGCGCCGACTTCTCGCAGGTGGTGCAGCGCGCCACCGACGCCAGCGGGCGCGAGGCCACGCCGGAGGACCTGTGGGAGCTGTTCACGGCCACCTACCTGACTCCGGGCCACGTGGGCAAGGTGGACCTGGGCGCGTGGAGCGCGACGCACGACACGTTCACCTGCGCGCTGGGCGGCGCCTCGGGCACCGGCCCCCTGGACGCCCTGACCCGCGTGCTCGCGCGGGCCGGGATCGAGGTCGAGATCCTGGGCCACACCGAGCACGCCACCACGACCGGCCAGGACAGCCCGGCCGCCGCCTACGCCGAGTGCCGCGTGAACGGCGCCACCTGGTGGGGCGCCGGGCAGGACACCTGCGTCCTGACCGCGTCCGTGCGGGCCGTGCTGTCGGCGGTCAACCGCTCGCTCGCGCCCGTTCGGCCCTCTCCGTGAGATAGCGCTGCTCGGGCAGGCTGGTGGTACGGCGGGCCGCCTCCCGATAGGCGTCGCCGGCCGCCTCCGGCTCCCCCGCCAGCTCCAGCAGGTGGGCCCGCACCGCGTACAGCCGGTGATGCCCGGAAAGCGGCTCGGCCAGCGCGTCCACGAGCGCCAGCCCGGCCCGTGGCCCGCGCACCATCGCGACCGCGACGGCATGGTTGAGCCGCACGACGGGATTGTCCGACACGCCGACCAGAAGCTCGTACAGGGCGAGGACCTGCGGCCAGTCGGTCTCCTCGGCCTTGGGCGCCTCGTCGTGGACGGCGGCGATCGCGGCCTGGAGCTGGTAGGGGCCGAGGGCGGTGCCGGCCAGCGCGGCGCTGACCAGGCCGACGCCTTCGGCGATCATCTCCTGGTCCCAGAGCGAGCGGTCCTGCTCGGCCAGCGGGATCAGGCGGCCGTCCGCCCCCGCGCGGGCGGGCCGCCTGGCGTCGGTGAGCAGCATGAGCGCCAGCAGCCCGGCGACCTCGCCGTCGCCGGGCAGCAGCCGGTGTACCGCGCGGGTCAGCCTGACGGCCTCGGCGGTCAGGTCGGTGCGGTGCAGCTCGGGGCCCGAGCTGGCGGTGTAGCCCTCGTTGAAGATCAGGTAGAGCACGTGCAGGACGACGCGGAGCCGTTCGGCCCGCTCGCCCTCCGGCGGCGGCGTGAACCGCGCGCCCGCGGCCTTGATGCTCTGCTTGGCGCGGCTGATGCGCTGGGCCATCGTGGCCTCGGGCACCAGGAAGGCGCGGGCGATCTCGGCGGTGGTGAGGCCGCCGACGGCGCGCAGCGTGAGCGCGAGCTGCGAGGGCGCCGACAGCGCCGGGTGACAGCACAGGAACAGCAGCGTGAGCGTGTCGTCCTGGTCGGGGACCGGTTCCTCCGGCTCCGGGCCGGCCCAGGCGGAGACCGTCTCCTCCCTGCGCCGCCGGGAGGCGTCGCTGCGTACCTGGTCGATGAGGCGGCGGGAGGCGACGGTGACGAGCCAGGCGCGCGGGTTGTCGGGCCGGCCCCGCTCCGGCCACTGGACGGCCGCCTCCAGCAGCGCCTCCTGGACGGCGTCCTCGCACGCGTCGAACTGCTCGTAGCGGCGCACGAGGGCGCCGAGGACCTGAGGCGCGAGCTCGCGGAGCAGGTCCTCGACGGACTTCACCTACTTGACCTCGTCGATGACCGGGCGGATCTCCATGGCGCACAGCGCGGCGTCCGGCCAGCGGGCGGCGATCTCGGTCGCGCGCTCCATGCTGTCGACGTCGACGGTGAGGTAGCCGGCCATGAGCTCCTTGGCCTCCAGGAACGGGCCGTCGGTGACGATCGGCACGCCGTCCCTGACCTTGACCGTGCGCGAGGACTCGGTCAGCGCCATCCCGCCGACGAACTCGCCCGAGGCCCGCAGCTCGTCCATGAGCTCGTCGACCTTGGCCATGACGGTGTCCATGTCCGCCTCGATCGCCTTGCGCGACTCGGCGTTGTTGTAGATCAGCAGCATGTACTTCATGCGCGTGCTCCTCTCGTGTCACCCCTGAGTCGGAGCGAGGCGGCGCTTCTCGACGTCTACGAGGGAGAATACTCAAAGATCAGGGCCGCGCCTCGCGCAGCGTGTGCGCCCACCAGCTCAGCCGCTCCAGCATGTGGTTCAGCTCGGCGTTGCAGGGCGCGGTGGCCTTGGGCCAGGTGCCGTCGGCGGCGAACAGCTCCCAGTAGCACGGCAGCGTGACCGCTTCCCGGATGCCGACGGCGTCGAGTTCGGTGAAGACCTGGCGCAACTGGCCGATGGCGTGGTGCCCGCCGGACTCGCGGCCGTAGCCGACGAAGGCGACGGGCTTGGCCCGCCACTCCTCGTAGAACCAGTCGATCGCGGTCTTCAGCGGCGCGGGGAAGCTGCGGTTGTACTCGGGGGTGACGACGGCGAAGGCGTCGGCCGCGGCCAGGCGCGGCGCCAGGGCGGCGACCTGCGGCGGCAGGGGCTCGTCCGTGTCGGTGAGGTCCGGCGGCAGGCGGGTCTCGGCCAGGTCGACCAGGTCGATCTCCAGGTCGGCGCGGCGTCTCGCCTTCGCGGTCAGCCAGGCGGCGACGGTCGGGCCGAAGCGGCCGTGCCGGGTGCTGGCGACGATGACGGCGAGCCGGATCACGGCTGGATGTTGAGGTTGAGGCGGAACATGTTGCCCGGGTCCCAGGCGCGCTTGACCTCGCGCAGCCGCTCCAGGTTCGCCGCGGTGTAGGCGTGCGCGGTGCGCGCCGGGTCGGCGGCGAAGTTGAGGAAGGACCGTCCTGTCGCGTACGGCAGCGCCACGGGCTTGGTGACGATCACGCTGAACTCGGTGCCCCGGTGGCTGACCGGCCCGGCGTCGGGCCCGGGGGTGGCGATCGCCCCTCCCCAGTGACGCACCTCCACGGCGGCGCCGTCCACGTCCGCGGCGCGCTCCAGGACCTCGTCCGGCAGGTTCTCGTAGAGCTCCAGCGTGACGGCGGGGTTGCCGCCCATGGCCGCGGCGGCGAAGGGGATGGTCCGCAGGTCGTCCTGAAGGACCGTGCCCATGCGGCGCAGCAGCGGCTCGACCGCGGCCCTGTCCGGGCCCATGGCCTTGATCACGAGGGTGCGCTCCCTGGTCAGCACGGCCGCGGTGCTCAACTCGGGCGGCGCGGCGGCGGCCCAGTCGCGGTAGGCGGCCAGTTGGGCGGCGGCGTCGGTGACGGCGAAGGTGACGGTGCCGGCGCAGACCTCCGAGACCGGGTGCAGGCGGAACTCCAGCGAGGTGACCACGCCGAAGTTGCCGCCGCCGCCGCGCAGGGCCCAGAACAGCTCGGGGTTGCGCTCGGCGTCGGCGGTGACGATCCGGCCGTCGGCGGTGACGACCTGGGCGCTGAGGACGCTGTCGGCGGCGAAGCCGTACCTGCGGGCCAGCCAGCCGAGGCCGCCCCCCAGCGTGTAGCCGGTGACGCCGACGGTCGGCGAGGAGCCCGACAGCGGGGCGAGCCCGTACGGCGCGGCGGCGGCGAGCACATCGGCCCAGACGGCGCCGGGGCCCACGGTGGCCGTGCGGCGGTGCGGGTCGACCGTCACGGTGTTCATGGCGGTGGTCTTCAGCAGCAGCCCGCCGTCGGAGGCGACGTGGGTGCCGTGGCCGGTCGCCTGGACCGCCAGCGGGAGCCCGCGCTCACCCGCGGCCAGCACCGCCATGCGCACGTCGTGCGCGGTGAAGGCGCGGGCCACGAGGGCGGGACGGGCGTCCATGGCCGGCTTGAACGGCTGGCCGCGGTGCTCGTCGTAGCCGGTCTGGCCGGGCAGGTAGGCGGTGAACCCGAGGTCGCTGGTGAGCGTCTGCTGCGTCATGGCCCTACTGTGCGCGAGGCCGTTTACGGAATCTTTCTCATCCACTTACGGTGGCCCTTATGCGTTTCGGCATTCTGGGACCTCTGACCGTATGGACGTCCGGCGGCCGGGCCGTCAGCGTGCCGGGACTCAAGGTGAGAGGGCTGCTCAGCGACCTTCTCGTGCACGCGGGGCGGCCGGTTCCGGCCGACCGGCTCGTGGACGACCTGTGGAGCGACGACGAGCTGCCCGGCAACCCGCCGGCCGCGCTGTCGGTCAAGGTGTCGCAGTTGCGCAGGATCCTGGAGGACGCCGAGCCCGGCGCGCGCGAGCTGGTCGCCGGCACCCCCGCGGGCTATGTGCTGCGCGGCCGGAGCGACGCGGCGGACTTCGAGTCGCTGCTGGCGGAGGCGTCGGCCGCCGGGGAGCCGAGGGCGCGCGCCAAGCACCTGGCCGAGGCGCTGGCGCTGTGGCGCGGGCCCGCCTTCGCCGACTTCGCCGACCACGACTTCACCCGCGCCGCCGCCGCGCGCCTGCACGAGCTGCGGCTCACCGCCCGCGAGGACCACGCCGAAATACGGCTGGCGCTCGGCGAGCACGCGGCGCTCGCCGCCGAGCTGGGCGACCTGCTGACCGAGCACCCGCTGCGCGAGCGGCTGCGCGCGGCCCACATGCGCGCCCTGTACCGCTCGGGCCGCCAGAGCGAGGCGTTGGCCAGCTACGAGACACACCGCGAGGTGCTGGCCGAGGAGCTGGGCCTGGACCCCGGCCCGGAGCTGGCCGCGCTCCAGCGGGCCGTACTGGTGCAGGACCCGGCGCTGGCCGCCCCCGCCGCGGCGGTTTCCCCGGGCCCTCTGAAGGGCAACGTGCCCGCCCCGCTGGGCGCGATCATCGGCCGTGCGGACGCGGTCGCCGAGATCCTCGCCAGGGTCGGGGAGGAACGGCTGGTCACCCTGACCGGCCCCGGCGGCGTCGGCAAGACGCGGCTGGCCGTCGAGGTGGCGAACCGCCTCTCGGCACCCGACGGGGTGTGGCTGGTGGAGCTGGCCGCCGTGGACCGGCCGGGCGACGCCGACGCGGTCGCCAGGCTCGCCGAGGCGATCGGCGCCGTGCTGGGCCTTCAGGGCGCGGGCGACCCGGTCGAGCGCCTGGCCGAGACGGTGCGCTCGCGCCACGCCGTCCTGGTCCTGGACAACTGCGAGCACGTGATCGACCCGATCGCGGGCCTGGCCGGGCGGCTGCTCTCCGCCGCGCCGGGGCTGCGGCTGCTGGCCACCAGCCAGGAGCCGCTCGGCCTGGCCGGTGAGCTGGTGTGGAGCGTGCCGCCGCTGCGGGTGCCCGACCCCGGCGAGGACGCCGAGCGTGTACGGCAGGCCGCCGCGGTCCGGCTGTTCGCCGAACGGGCCGCCGCCGCCGACCGGCGCTTCTCCCTCGACGACGAGGCCGCGGCGGCGGTCGCGGTGCTGTGCCGGCGGCTCGACGGGATCCCGCTGGCCCTGGAGCTGGCCGCCACCCGGGTGCGGGCCCTCGGGGTACGCGGGGTCGTGGAGCGGCTGGACGACCGGTTCCGGCTGCTGGCCACCGGGCACCGGGGCGCTCCGCCGAGGCAGCAGACGCTGATGGCGATGATCGACTGGAGCTGGGAGCTGCTCGGCGAGGAGGAGCGGGCGGTGCTGCGGCGGCTGGCCGTGCACGCCGACGGCTGCTCGCTGGAGGCGGCGGAGGAGGTGGGCGGCGGCGACGGGCTCGACGTTCTCGACCTGCTCGCCAGGCTGGTCGACCGGTCGCTGGTGAGCGCGCACGAGGGGCGTTACCGGCTGCTGGAGTCGGTGGCCGCCTACTGCGTGCAGCGGCTGCGGGAGGCGGGTGAGCTGGAGGAGCTGCAGGCCCGGCATCACCGCCACTACGCGGGGCTGGCCGCGCGGGCGGAGCCGTACCTGCGGGGGGAGGAGCAGCGGCACTGGCTGCCGCGGCTGGACGCCGAGGCCGCCAACCTGCGCGCGGCGCTCGGCCACGCGGTCAGGAAGGGCGCCGCCGACGACGCGCTGACGCTGGCCGGAGGGCTCGGCTGGTACTGGTTCCTGCGGGGACGGCTGTCGGAGGGGGTGCGCTCGCTGACGGCGGCCCTGGCCCTGCCCGGCGGCGCGCCGCTCAAGCGGGCGGTGGCGCTGGCGTGGCGGACGGGCCTGGAGTTCCTGCACCGGCCGGAGACCGCAGGCGACGCGGCAGGCCGAGCCGCGCTCCGCGCCGCCGCCCTCGCCGCCTTCGACACGGCCGGACCGGAGAACACGGCCGGACCGGAGAACACGAACGCGCCACAGAACACGAGCGGGCCAGAGAACGCGAACGCGTCAGAGAACGCGGACGGGCCGGAGAAGACGGGCCAGCCGGGAAAAAGTGGCGGGCTGGAGAAGGCGCGGGCTCAGTGGTTTCTGGCCTACACCTCGGTCGACCTGGGCGACATGACGGCGGCGGAGGAGCTGGCCGGCGCGGCGCTGCCGGTCTTCACCGCGCACGGCGACGAGTGGGGCGCGGCGGCGGTGCGTGCCCTGCGGGCCAAGCTCGCGCACGTGCGCGGCGACGCCGCGGGCATCGTGGCCGCCGCCGAACCCAGCAGGGCGGCCTTCACCCGGCTGGGCGACCGATGGGGGCTGATGGAGGCGATCGGCTGGCTGGGCGGCGCGGTCGAGCTGCGCGGCGAGGCGCAGGAGGCGGAACGGCTGCAGCGCGAGGGCCTGCGCATGGCCGAGGAACTGGAGCTGTGGGCCGAGGTCGCGGGACGGCTGGGCTGGGTCGGCTGGCTGGCCTACCAGCGCGGCGACCACGACGAGGCCGCCGCGCTGTGCGAGCGGGGCCTGGAGCTGGCCAGGCTTCAGGGCCACCATCCCTCGCAGGTGCTGGCCGCCATGACGCTGGCCTTCGCCGCCCGCCAGCGTGGCGAGCTGGAGCGGGCCGACGGGCTGCTGCGCGAGATCCGGGCGATGGCCAGCCCTGCCGACGAGGTGGCGGAGCCGCCGCCGTACCTGCCGATCGTGCTGGCGGAGCAGGCGTTCGTGGCCGAGGGCGCCGGCGACCCGCGGCGGGCGCTGCGGCTGAGCCTGGCCGCGCTCGACGCCTCCGACGTGCTGCGCGAGGAGCTGGGCTTCCCGCTCGGGCTGCTGGCGCTCGGCACCGCGCTGGCGGCGGGCGGGCGTCCCGAGCAGGCGGCGGGCCTGATGGCGCGCCACGACGAGCTGCGCGAGGCGGCCACGCTGACCACGGCCGAGCGGCGCGACCGCGACCGTCTCGCCGGGCGGCTGCTGGAGGAGCTGGGCGAGGAGCGATACCACGCGGCGCGGGCCACCGATCTGACCAGAGAAGACCTGATCAATGCGGCAAGAAACATGCCGCAATAGGCTCTAACGTGGGGATTTATGAAGGAACTTTCGTGGCCTGAGGTCAGCGCGCGGCGGCTGTTGCGTCAAGGGCTGGCCGACCCGGTCAAGGACGCCACCCCCGCCGACCTCGCCGCGGCGATGGCCGGCGTCCACGCGCAGGTGCTGTCGGCGGGCGAGCACTCGCTGGCCCTGCGCATGGACGGCGCGACCAGGACCGACGTGCAGAAGGCCCTGTGGCAGGACGGCGGCCTGGTCAAGACCTATGGGCCGCGCGGCACCGTCCACCTGCTGGCCGCCCGCGACCTGCCCATGTGGGTGGGCGCGCTGTCCACGATCCCGCCCGCGCACAACGTCATGCCCGAGGGCGTACGGCTGACGCCGGCCCAGACCGAGGAGGTCGTCGGGGCGATGCGCCGGGTCCTGACCGGCGCGGTGCTGACGATCGACGAGCTCGGCGAGGCGATCGTGGCCGAGACGGGCCCGTGGGCCGGGGACAAGGTCATGCCCGCCTTCCAGGACATGTGGCCACGCTGGCGGCAGGCGGTGGCCCACGCCGCCCACCTGGGCGCGTTGTGCTTCGGGCCGAACCGGGGCAGGAAGGTCACCTTCACCGCCCCGCCCGCCTTCGAGCCCGCCCCGGGGCGCGGTGCGCTGGCCGCGGCGTACCTGCACGCCTACGGCCCGGCCACGCCGCAGCAGTTCGCCCGCTGGCTGGGGACGCCGGTCGGCTGGGCGAGCCAGGCGTTCGGCGAGCTGGAACTGGAGGAGGTGGCCTACGCGGGAGGCAGGGCGTGGGTCCTGGCCGGAGACAGCGGGGCGCCGGCGGCTCCCGCGCAGGGGGTGCGGCTGCTGCCGTACTTCGACGCGTACACGATCGCCGGGCAGCCGCGCGAGCTGCTGTTTCCCGGCCGGGCGTTCGAGCGGGCGCTGGCCAGGGGGCAGGCGGGCAACTATCCGCTGGTCCTGCTGGACGGCATCGTCGGCGGGGTGTGGCACCAGCGGCGCTCCGGGAAGAAGATCGCGGTCACCTTGGAGACGCTCGAACCCCTCTCCCGCGCCCACCGCGACGAGCTGGACGAGCAGGTCGCGAGGATCGGCGAGATCATGGAGGGCACGCCCACGCTGACGATCGGCCAGGTCACGGTGGGCCCGCACGCATAACCTGGACGCCATGGACTCCATGATCCGGGTCAGGGACGCCCGCGAGCACAACCTGCGCCACGTCGACCTCGACGCCCCGCGCGACGAGATCGTGGTGTTCACCGGGGTGTCGGGCTCGGGCAAGTCGTCGCTGGCCTTCGGCACGGTCTACGCCGAGGCCCAGCGCCGCTACCTGGAGTCCGTGGCCCCCTACGCGCGCCGCCTCATCGAGCAGGCGGGCGCGCCCAAGGTGGGCGACATCACCGGCCTGCCGCCCGCGGTCGCGCTCCAGCAGGCGCGCGGCGGCGGCAGCACCCGCTCCTCGGTCGGCACCGTCACCCACCTGTCGAACGTGCTGCGCATGCTCTTCTCCCGCGCCGGCGACTATCCGCCGGGCGCCGCGTCGCTCGACTCCGACGCCTTCTCCCCCAACACCCAGGCCGGGGCCTGCCCCCACTGCCACGGGCTCGGCACCGTGCAGGAGGTCACCGAGGAGAGCCTGGTCCCCGACCCGTCGCTGAGCGTGCGCGAGGGCGCGATCGCCGCCTGGCCGGGCGCCTGGCAGGGCAAGAACTACCGCGACATCCTGGCCGAGCTGGGCTACGACGTGGACCGCCCGTGGCGGGAGCTGCCCGCCGAGCAGCGCGAGTGGATCCTCATGACCGACGAGCAGCCCGTCGTCACCATCCACCCGGTCCGCGACGCCGCCCGGATCACCCGCCCCTACCAGGGCACCTTCGCCAGCGCCAAGCGGTACGTGCTGCACACCTACGCCACGACCAAGAGCGCCGCGCTGCGGGCCAAGGCGGAGCGGCACCTGGTGTCCTCGCCGTGCCCGGTCTGCGCGGGGCGGCGCCTGCGGCCGGAGGCGCTGGCCGTACGGTTCGGCGGCAGGGACATCACGCAACTGGCCGCGCTGCCGCTCACCGACCTCGCCGAGGCCCTCGCCGCCGACCCCTGCCTGGACGGGGCGCGGGCGCAGGCCGCGCGGGCCCTCACCGAGAACCTGCGCGCCCGCGTCGAGACCATGGCCGAGCTGGGTCTGGGCTACCTGAGCGCCGACCGCACCACGGCCACGCTGTCGGCGGGCGAACTGCAGCGGCTGCGGCTGGCCACGCAGTTGCGCTCGGGCCTGTTCGGCGTGCTGTACGTGCTCGACGAGCCCTCCGCCGGCCTGCACCCCGCCGACACGCGCGCGCTGGTCGCCGCCCTGCGCCGGCTGCGAGAGGCGGGCAACTCGCTGTTCGTGGTGGAACACGACCTCGAGGTGGTACGGCAGGCCGGCTGGATCGTGGACGTCGGCCCCGGACCGGGCGAGCACGGCGGCCGGATCCTGTACTCGGGACCGGTGCCCGGCCTGGCCGAGGTCGGCGCGTCGGTCACCCGGCGCTACCTGTTCGGCCGTCCCCCGGCCCAAAGGACGCCGCGGATGCCGTCGGGCTGGCTGGAACTGCGCGGCGTCACCCTGCACAACCTGCGCGAGGTCGACGCGAGCTTCCCGCTCGGCACGTTCACCGCGGTGACCGGCGTGTCGGGCTCGGGCAAGACGACGCTGGTGACGCACGTGCTCACCGCCGCGGTGGAGGCGCACCTGGAGGGGCGCGAGCCCGCGGTGAAGGCGAGCGGGCTGGAGCAGGTGGCCCGCCTGGTCCGCGTGGACCAGAAGCCGATCGGCCGCACGCCGCGCTCGAACCTGGCGACGTACACGGGGCTGTTCGACGCGGTGCGCAAGATGTTCGCCGCGGCTCCGGCGGCGCGCGAGCGCGGTTACGACGCCGGGCGCTTCTCCTTCAACGTGCCGGGCGGGCGCTGCGAGAACTGCCAGGGCGAGGGCGAGATCTCCATCGAGATGCTGTTCCTGCCGGGGGCCGGCGCGCCGTGCCCGGTCTGCCACGGCCGCCGCTACAACGCCGAGACGCTGGAGGTGCTGGTCGGCGGGCGCTCGATCGCCGACGTGCTGGACCTGACCGTGGACGCGGCCCGCGCCGCGCTGGCCGACCTGCCGGCCGCCGCCCGCAGCCTGGACACGCTGGCCGAGGTGGGCCTCGGCTACCTGCGGCTTGGGCAGCCGGCCACGACGCTGTCGGGCGGCGAGGCGCAGCGGGTGAAGCTGGCCGGCGAGCTGCAGCGCGTGCGCCGCGACCACACCCTGTACGTGCTGGACGAGCCGACCTCCGGCCTGCACCCGGCCGACGTGGACCGGCTGATGGCCCAGCTCGACGGGCTGGTGTCGGCGGGCAACACGGTCGTGCTGGTGGAGCACGACATGGACGTGGTGGCCCGCGCGGACTGGGTCGTCGACCTCGGTCCGGGCGGCGGCGCGGCGGGCGGCCGGGTGGTGGCTTCGGGCCCGCCGCGCTCGGTCGCGGGAGCCGGGGCGAGCGTCACGGGTCCGTTCCTGGCGGCGCGGCTGACCGCTCAGGATGGCGCTGCCGGGCAGGGGTGAACAGCGCCGCCGCGGCGATCGCCAGGCAGCTCACGCCGGCGAAGACGAACACCGGCGTCGAACCGTACCGGCCCGCGCCCCAGGTCAGCGCCGCCGCGCCCAGCGGCCCCAGCGAGTAGTGGATGGTCCAGAACGCCGAGGTGACCCGGCCGAGCAGATGGGCGGGCGTGACCTGCTGGCGCAGCGACAGGCTGCAGATCCCGGCCACGCTCACGCAGGCCAGGTAGAACCCCATGGCGACGCCGATCCCCCACACGGTGCCGATGAACCCGATGGCGGCGACCGCCAGCCCGGCCGCGGCCAGCGCGCCGATCCACGCCGGGCCGAACCCGAGCCGCCCGCGCAGCCTGGTGACCGCCGTCGCCCCGATCATCGTGCCGACCGCCCCGGCGCCCAGAACCACGCCGACGACGGCCTCCGGCTGGCCCAGGTCGTGCTTCAGCCGGAAGATCACGATGTCGGTGAGGCCGAGGGTCAGGAAGATGAAGAACGACAGCAGCACCGTGAGCGCGCGCAGCACCGGCTGACGCCACAGGAACACCGCCCCCGCCACCAGTTCCCGCCACGGCTTCTCGCGTACAGCGGGCGGCTCGTGGCGGGCCAGCCGTACCAGATAGACGCCGATCGCGGACAGAGCGAAGCCGACGGCGTTGATGCCGATCGCCGCGGTGTGCCCGAGCCAGCCGGCCACGACGCCGGCCAGCATGGGGCCGAGGACGCTGGCGGCGGCGGCCGTGGCGTAGAGCTTGCCGTTGGCCTCGGTGACGCGGTCCTCGCCGACCAGGGTGGGCACGGCGGAGACGTAGGCCACCTGGAAGACCATGCCCACGGCGGCGGCCAGCGGCAGGACGGCGTACAGGAGCCAGACCTTGGGGCCGCTCAGCCAGGCCAGCGGGATGGTGGCGTACAGCAGGCAGCGCGCGATGTCGCAGCCGATGAGGAGCTTGCGGCGGTCGAGGCGGTCGACGAGCACGCCGGCGAAGATCCCGGCGACGACGCCGGCGGCGCCGGACAGGCCGGTGAGCAGGCCCATCTGGGCGACGGAGCCGGTGACGCTGAGGATGAGCAGGGGGACGGCGATGATCGCGAAGGAGTCGCCCGCGACCGACAGCGTCTGGGCGCCCCAGAAGACGGTGAAGTCGCGCCGCCGCCACAGGGGGCGCAGGTCCGCCTGGGCGGTCACCTGCCGGTGTCCGGGGCCACCCGCGGCCCGGTCGCGCCGTCGGGTCCGGCGACGGTGTGTTCGCGCATGTGCAACCTTCCCCCTACAGGTCGAGCTGGTACTCGTGCGTGGTGCGGTGGACCCGGTAGCCCAGGCGCTCGTTGACGGCCCGCATGTGGACGTTGTCGTCGGCGATGTCGGTCTCGATCTCGGTGAGGCCGGGGTGGCCGGAGCGCAGCCTGGCCGCCATCGTCGCCTTGAGCCAGAGGCCCAGGCCGCGCCCGCGGTGCGCGGGCACCACCGCGGTGTCGTACTGGGCGGCGCGGCGGGCGTCCCCCGCCCTGATCACGATCTCGGTGTAGCCGGCCATGGTCTCGCCGTGCAGCGCGGCGAGGGTCAGCAGGGTGTCGCCGCGCCCGGCCACGGCCTGGGCCATCTCCCTGACGGCGGCGGCGTCCCACTGGCGGCCGCCGTAGTCCATGTCGCCGGTGGGCATGTCGTTCATGGCGTTCTTGGCCTCGGCGAAGGCGGTGGCCAGGCCGTCGGGGACCGTTCCCGTCCAGAACGCGAGGTCGTAGCCGGGCGGCGCGGCGTCGGCCGCGCGGCAGTCGGCCTGGGCCAGGTCGAGCAGCAGGTGCCGGAGGGTGAGCACGTGCCGGAAGCCGCGGGCCGCGCAGAAGGCGTCGCCGGGGCCGCCCTCGGCCGTGGCGGTGATCATCGCCCGCCGTCCCTCGGATCGTGCGGCCGACACCGCCCGCTCCAGCAGCAGCGACCCTGCGCCCGTACGCCGTCGTTCCGGCCGCACGTGCAGGTCGAGGGCGCTCAGGTGGTCCATGCCCGGCGCCTCGAACAGCCGCAGCGCCGCCACCCCCGCCACCGCCCCGCCGGGCTCCGCCGCCGTCCAGACCGGGCGGCGGCTGTGTAACGGCGTCGCGGTCAGCTCCGCGCGGGTCGGCACCGGCTGCCCGGGAAGGTCGTGCCCCAGCGACGCGGCCACCACCGCGTGCCACTCCTCGGGCGGCGGTGCTCCTCCTTGGATCTTGTACTGCATGCCGACCACCCTAGGCCGCGCCCCGGCCAGGTGACGGCCGCGGGGGCGGGCGGCGCGGATCTGACCGCGGCCAACACAGCGTGAAGCCTCGGCAGAAAGCCCATTGCATAGGAAGGTTTCCTAATTAATACTGCGATCAACGCAGCTCAGAGCCCCCTGGAGGTTTTGTATGCCCCGTCGCGTGCTCGCTATCGCCACGGCCGCGCTGGCCTGTCTCGGCGCACTCGCCGTGTCCACCGCCCCCGCACAGGCCGCGGGCCCGATCGACGTCACGTACAGCCCGCTCTCCCTCGGCGAATACTGCGCCGCCAAGGTCAACGTCCAGTCCACCGTCGGCTTCTACAACGGCTGGCTCGCCTGCTACAAGTGGGCCACCCCCAACCTGGTCTACACCGGCAGCGGCAGCGCCCCCGCCGCCTGCCAGTGGTTCAACCCCACGTACACCTACCTCGGCTACGCGCAGGGCGGCGCCCAGTCGCTGATCTGCAAGTACTCGGTCTAGGAGTAGGCGTACTCAGGACTCCGCGTTGAGGTAGCGACCCGGTGAGGTCCCCACGGTGCGGCGGAAGGCGGCGAGGAACGCGCTGGCCGTCGCATACCCCACCGCCCGCGCCACCGCGGAGACGGGCCGCCCTTCCGCCAGCAGCGGGAGGGCGGCCCGCAGCCGCAGATGCGTGCGCCAGCGCTCGAAGCTCATCCCGGTGTCCTGGACGAACAGCCGGGTGAGCGTGCGCCGGCTCACCCCCGCCGCCCGCGCGTGGGCCTCCAGGCCGCGCGCGTCGGCCGGGTCGGCGATCAGCGCCTCGGCCACCGCGCGCACCCGGTCGTCGCGCGGTCCCGGCACGTCGATGGGCAGGGCGGGCAGCGGCGCCAGCAGGTCGAGCACGACCGCCTCGGCGCGCAGCCGCGGGCCGTCGGCCAGGTCGTCCCGCCCGAGATAGGCGAACAGGTGGGCGAGCAGCCCGTCCACCCCCACCGGCGTGGGCTCGCTCCAGTCCAGCACGCAGCGCTCCGGCGCCAGGTACAGGCCGCACAGCACCGCGTCGCGGGTCGCGCCGGTGCGATGCTCGACCCCGGCGGGTATCCACAGCGCGACGGTCGGCGGCAGCACCCAGTGGGAGTCCTCCACGGCCACCGCGACCACCCCGCGCCGCGTCCAGGCGATCTGGTGATGGGTGTGGGTGTGCGGCGGGATCCACTCTCCCGACGACAGCGGGAAGTGCCCGACGACGATCGCGCCCACGCCGGGCGGCACCTCGGTCCTCATGCCGCCCAGGGTATGTCCTCAACGCGATATCACCTGGCCTCGTCGCGGATTGCGGCCATCCGCGGCCCGCGCCTAGCGTCGTCGGGGTGACCAGAAGAACCTCTGCGCTGGCCGTTCTGTGCGCCGTGCAGTTCATGCTCGTCCTCGACGACACCGTGGTGAACGTCGCCCTTCCCGCCATCCGGGCCGACCTCGGCTTCACCGCCGCCGGGCTGGCCTGGGTGGTCAACGCCTACTTCCTGGCCTTCGGCGGGTTCCTGCTGCTGTCCGGGCGGGCCGCGGACCTGCTGGGCAGGCGGCGCGCGTTTCTGATCGGGGTGGCGGTGTTCGGGCTGGCCAGCCTGCTGTGCGGGCTCGCCCAGGAGCCTTGGCACCTGGTGGCGGCCAGGTTCGCGCAGGGCATGGGCTCCGCGCTGGCCAGCCCGGCGGCGTTGTCGCTGATCACGCTGTCGTTCCCGGGCGAGGGTGAGCGGGCCCGCGCGCTCGGCGTCTGGGGCGCGATCGCCGCACTGGGCGGCACGATGGGGCTGGTGATCTCGGGCGTGCTGACCGACCTGACCTCGTGGCGGTGGATCTTCCTGATCAACCTGCCGGTCGCGGCGGTGGCACTCGTCCTGCTCCCCCGCCTGGTCGGCGAGAGCCGGGCCGCCGGTGGGGCGCGCCTGGACCTCCCGGGCGCGCTGGTCGGCACCGCCGCGGTCCTCAGCCTGGTGTACGGCCTGCTCCAGGCCGAGCACGCGGGCTGGACCTCGGTGGAGGTCCTCGGCCCGCTGCTGCTGGCCGCGCTGCTCACGGCCGCCTTCCTGGCCATCGAGTCCCGTACGGCGCAGCCGCTCGTGCCCCTGTCCTTCCTGGCCGTGCGCATCCGGGCCGTGGCCAACGTCGCGACCCTGCTCTTCTCGGCGGCCTTCTACGCCATGGCGTTCCTGCTGATGATCCAGTTGCAGACGCGGCTCGGTTACGGCCCGCTGGTGGCCGGGCTCGCCTACCTGCCCTACGGAGCCGGGATCCTGGCCGGGATGTGGCTGTCCTCGCGGGCCGTGGCCAGGCTCGGGACACGCCCGGCGCTTCTCGTGGCCCTCTCGATCAGCGCGGCCGGGCTGCTGCTCCTGTCCGGCGTGGCCGCGGGCGACGGCTATCTCGGCGGCGTCCTGCCGGGGATGCTGGTCACCAGCCTCGGGTGCGGCCTGAGCCTGCCCGCGCTGACGACGGCCGCGGTCACCGGCACCACCGCGCAGGACGCGGGCGTGGGGTCCGCGATGCTCACCTCGGTCCAGCAGGTCGGCGGCGCGGTGGGGGTGGCGTCGCTGGTCACGCTGGCGGCGCGGCAGGGCGAGGGCGGTTTCACCCTGGCCCTGACCGCCTGCGCCGCGCTGGTCGCCCTCGCCGCCGTCCTGGTCGCCACCGCCCTGCGCCCCAGCCGGTACGGCCCGCCCGCGAACACCCCCGCCTGAGCCCGTCCAACCCGCTGACTCCCCCGCCCCGACGGCCGCCAACGGTCCAGCCCCGCGAACCCCGACGGGCGCCGTCTGCCGGTCCAGTCCGCTTGACAGCGGCTCGCTCTGGAAAAGGCGGGGTGGTGCCGTTCGGCGCGTGGGTTCGACCGCTGGGCGCGGGCGGTGCGCCACGGGCGGCTTCGGCGGGGGCCTGGTGCGTACAGGTGGCCGGAATCGCACACCGGCCCAGCAAGGGGGATGAGATGTTCGACCTGACCACCTTCGCCCTGCCGGAGACCGTCACGGGGTCCCGGGCTGATCGGGAGCTCGGCCGTGGCATGGTCTCGGCATGGCGCAGGGACGGCATCTTCCAGGTCGCCGCCACCGCGCACCAGCACGCGACGGCGCTGGCGGCGTTCGAGGCGAGCAGGGAGTTCTTCGCGCTGCCGCCGGCGGAGAAGTCAAGCTACGTCACCGACCTGAGCTACAGCGGCTACGTCGCCTCCGGCGAGGAGGTCACCGCGGGCGCGACCGACTACGCCGAGATCTTCACGGTCTGCCCGGACGTGCCGGTCCACGACGACCGGGTCCGCGGGCGCTGGCCGTGCCACGGCCCGGTGCCCTGGCCGGGACCGGCGTACCAGCGGCGGATGGAGGCGCTCACGGCCGTGCTCGGCTCGATCGGGGAGCGGCTGCTGCGGCTGGCCGCCCTGGGTCTCGGGATGGGCGGGCCCGGTGCGCTGACCGCGTACACCGAGGGCGGCTGGCACCATCTGCGGGTGCTGCGCTTCCCGCCGCGCACCGGGCACCACGCGCGCGGCATCGGCGCGCACACCGACTACGGGATGCTGGTGATCGCCGCGCAGGACGAGGTCGGCGGCCTGTACGTGCGCCCGCCCGTCGAGGGCGAGAAGCGGCCGCGCAACTGGCTGGAGGCGGAGAGCACCGCGGGCATGTACGGCAACGAGCCGCCGTGGACGTTCGTCCGGCCGGTGCCGCGGGTGTTCACCGTGTTCCCCGGCGACATCCTGCAGTTCCTGACCGGCGGTTTCGTGCTGTCGACGCCGCACAAGGTGGAGCTGGCCGAGCGGGAGCGGTTCGCGATGGCCTACTTCCACGAGCCGGGCTTCGGCCGTGCCCTGGAGGACCCGTGCGGCGGTCCGCCACTGCACTACGGCACGCACTTCACGAACATGTTCATGCGCTGCTACCCCGAGCGCGCCGCCACCCTGCGCATCCGCCAGGAGGGACGGCTGGAGCGGCTGCGGGAGCCGTACCCGCACTGAGGGACGGTCCGCGCCACGGCGTGCGTCGCGCCCGCGATCAGGGACGGCTTCGCGCCACGGCGTGCGTCGCGCCCGCGATCAAACACGGCTTCGCGCCACGGCGGGAGCCGTAATCGCGCTACGGCGTGAGGACGACCTTTCCGGCGACGGTGCCGGACTCGGCCAGGCGCAAGGCCTCGGCGACGCGGGTGAGCGGGAGCTGGGCGGCGATCCTGGCGGTGATGTCGCCGCGCTGGAAGGCGGCGAAGACCTGGGTGAGGTCGGCGCGCAACCGGGCGCGGAAGCGGCCCCTGGCCAGGGCGTGCCCGGCCCAGGCGTTGTAGAAGTACGCGCGGCGCCCGTTGGGCAGGGCGTTCCACAGCCAGACCCGGCCGAGCAGCTTCAGGACGGGCCACTGCTTGGACCCCTCGTCGTCGCGGGTGGAGGCGCTGCCGTAGGAGACCAGCGTGCCGCCGGGGGCGAGCAGGTGCCACGAGTCGACGATGCCATGACCGCCGACGTGGTCGAAGACGGCGTCCACGCCCCCGGGGGCGAGGGCGCGCACGCGCGCGGGGACGTCGCCGGCGCGGTAGTCGACGGGCTCGACGCCCTGGGCGCGCAGGGCGTCGTGGTGGCGGGCGGCGGCGGTGCCGATGACACGGACCCCGGCCGCCTGGGCGAGCTGGACCAGAACCGAGCCGACGCCGCCGTTGGCGCCGTGCACCAGGATCGCCTGCCCGGCGCGGACGCGGGCCTTGCGGTGGAGCATCTGCCAGGCGGTGATGCCGTTGACGACGAGGGTCTCGGCCTGCGCCGCGCCGATCCCCTCCGGCACCGGCACCACGTCGGCCGCCGCGACCAGCACGTGGCTGGCCCAGCCGCCGACCTTGACCAGCGCGGCGACACGGGTGCCCGCCAGGCCGGGGTCCACGCCCTCGCCGGTGGCCGCGACCGTGCCGACCAGGTCGTATCCGGGTACGAACGGGAACGCCGGCTGGTCGTAGTAGCGGCCACGGCGCATCTGCTGCTCGGCGAAGGAGACACCGGTGGCCTCCATCCGGATCAGCACCTGGCCGGGACCGGGCGCCGGAACCTCACCGCGCCTGATCCGCAGCCCCTCCGGCTCGACCTTGCCCGGCAGGACGACCTCGACGAGTTCCTCGGAGTTCATCACGACCCCCATGGTTAGTGTCTTTCGTGTTTGTTAGAATCTATAACAACACGAAGGAGGTCAAACGTCAACAGGGGTGCTCAGTCCAGGGCGGAGATCTCGATCCCGGTGTGGTCGGCGGGGTCGGCCAGGCAGGGCAGCACGGCGTCTCCCCTGCTCAGGCGCTCGCCCATGGACGAGGTGAGCCGGGCCGTACGCTCGATCTCGTACGCCTGCCCGTTCCGCGGGCTCACGCGCAGCCGCAGCAGCCAGACATAGCGGCCGTTGTGCTTGTTGGAAGTCTGCTCGGCGCCCAGGACCGCCGCCCGGCACGGCAGCGCCGCCGCCCGCTCCTCCGCCGAGAAGCTCCGCAGCGCCACCGACTCCAGGCTCGCGAACGAGATCGCGCCCATGCCCAGCACCGCCGCGCCCAGAAACAGGATGGCCGCGCTGACGTAGGCCCCCACCCGGGTACGCGGCTCGCGCCGCAGCCTGAAGAACAACACCAGGCCGACGATCACCGCGATCACCGCGGCCGTCCCGAACACCGTCGATCCCATCGCCCATCCTCACACCGCAGGCCCGTCCCGAGGCCGCCAGTCGATCAGTCACCGCTTGCACCGCGGCTTCAACCCGCCTGCCGACGAACCTCTTCGCGCCCAGGGCACTCCAACCAGAGGTACGGCAAGCAGACGCCACGGGAAGGACACCATGAAGATGCTCATCGCGGCAGTGGCCGGAGGGGCGATGCTCCTCGCGGGCACGCCCGCCCTCGCCCAGACCGCCAAGCCCACCCTGGGCCCGTACGGCTACGGCAAGGTCAAGCTCGGGATGAGCGCCAAGCGGGCCGGCGCGACCGGGAAGATCACCCTGAAGTGGCGTGACCGGCACAGCGCCTGCTCCGGCTGGGACCTGAAGTCCCACCCGACGGGCAAGGACAGCGTCGGGCTCTACATCTCCAGGAAGCGCGGCGTGGCCGTCATCTTCGCCGGCAAGGGCATGAGGACGCCGGAGGGCATCGGGATCGGCTCCACGATGCGGCAGGTCAGGGCGGCCTATCCGAAGCTGAAGACGCCGCGGGGACTGAACGCGTACGTGCGGGTGCCGGGCAACAACAAGGCGTTCTACACCTTCTTCGCCGACAAGGGCAGGCTCGAACAACTGTCGATCGCCGTGTCCGGGCAGGACTGCGTGAGCTAGCCGGGAAGGGCCCGACCGGGGGGCCGGGCCCTTCGGGTCAGATCCGCTGCCAGAGCGCGGTGGCGCTGGTGGGTTCCCATCCGGCCTGGGCGGTGTGCCCCTGCCTGCACCGGTAGGTGATGCCCTGGTGGACCACCATGGCGCCGGTCGCGTAGGTGGTGCCGGGCGTCCACTGCTGGGGGCCGCCGGTGATGGTCGGGGTCGGGGTGGGCGTCACGGTCGGAGTGACCGTCGGGGTCGGAGTCGGAGTCGGGGTGACGGTGGGCGTGGGGGTGGCGGTCGGGGTCGGGGTGCCGCCGCCGGAGCAGGCGCCGAGGTCGCGCCACACGTCGTTGGTGCCCGGCTGGTTGCCCTGCGTCCACCAGCGCGCCTCGTAGGCACGGCCGCCGAAGGACACGCGCTGGCCGCCGTTGTACACCTTCCCGGCCTCCCACGCCGGGTCGGAACAGGTCCCGCCGGTCGGCGTGACCGTGGGCGTCGGCGACGGGGTGACCACGACGCCGCCGCGGGCCAGGTCCTGGACCACGCCGTAGCTCTTGCCGCCGAAGGTGACGGTGAAGTTGTTGGGGCCGGGCGCGGGCAGGTAGTAGACGTAGTCCATGGTCACCGAGGCGCCGGGGGCGAGCGTCTGCCAGGCCGGCAGCTTCACCGAGACGCGGTGGTAGTCGCCCTTGAGCCCGCCGATGTTGTTGGCCCCGGTGTGCTCACTGCTGATCACCCGCAGCCCGAACCCGGACTGGTCCTTGGCGTTCGGCGGCGAGGAGGTCGAGTAGTCCCACTGGAACTCGGTGCCGCCGGGCAGCGTGAGCGCCGAGTTGTTGGTGATCCTGAGCTTGGGGCTGATCGGGTAGTTGCTGTCGCCGACGGGGAACTGCTCGGCGGCGAAGGCCACGTCGATCTTCTCCGCGGGCAGCGCCGCCTTCGCCCTGGTCGCGGTGTACGGCGCCGCCGTCTTCAGCGTGTCGTGCACCAGCGTGGTCAGCGTGTCGCCCATGAAGTACTCGCTGCCGGTCCACTTGTAGTCGCCGGCCAGCTCCCAGATCATGACGCCGCCCAGGCCCTTGTCCCTGACGTACTCGGCCTTGGCCTTGAGCGACTGCTCGTCCTCGGTGGACAGGAACACCTTCTTGCCGCTGTTCCATAGCCAGGGGGCGACGAGGGTGCCGTCGTAGTTACGGGTGTAGGTGCCGGTGATCCCCTCGGTCACGCCGTACGCGCCGAGGTAGGAGCCGGCGATGCCGCGTTCGAGGTTCTTGGCGTGCCACATCGGGTTGGATCCGGCGCCGACCTCGCGGCCGTTCTCCTTGTCGTGCCACAGGTTGTCGATGCCGGTGGCGCCGTCACCGCAGGAGGTCAGCCCCGTCGGGCAGGTGGAACCGACCGACTTGCCCCACAGGCCGCTGGTTCCGCCGGTGACGTTCTTCCAGCCCCGGGTGTAGTACGGCACGCCGATGTTGATCCGGCCGGGCGGCAGCGCGCCGCGGTAGTAGTGGTAGGACCAGTCGGTGTTGAGGTAGCCGATGCCGCCGTACTGGGAGGTGGTGTAGACGCCCCACTTGGCCAGTTCGGCGTCCTTGCCGTCGTCGTGGAGGGCGGCGTTCGGGCCGACGAACTCGTTCCACGCGCCGTGCAGGTCGTAGGACATGATGTTGAGGAAGTCCAGGTACTGGGCCACCTGGAAGGTCTCCATGCCGCGCAGCAGGTAGCCGGAGGCGGGCACGGCCGCGGTGAGCTGGTAGTACTTGCCGTCCGCCGCCGAGGCCCGGTCGAGCCGGTCGCGCAGCGTCCGCATCAGCGCCGTGTAGCCCTGCACGAGCCTGCCGCGCCGGGCGTTGGCGATCTGCCAGTCGGCCGGGTTGCCCGCGTCCTTCATCGAGGTGGGGTACTCGTAGTCGATGTCCACCCCGTTGAAGCCGTACTTCCTGATGAAGGCGACGGCGGAGTCGGCGAAGGCGTCGATCGCGGCCTGGCTCTCGGTCATCGTGTAGAAGCCGCCGGAGGCCACCCGGTCGCCGTTCGCGTCCAGGTATCCGCCCGTCTCGGCCCATCCGCCCACGCTGATCAGCGTCTTGACGTGCGGGTTGGCCTTCTTGAGCGTGGTCAGCGCGTTGAAGTGCCCCTGGTACGGCAGGGCCGGGTCGTTGCCCGCCAGCGCCATCCCGGTGGCCGCGTTGCCCGGCGAGTCGGCGCCGACCGAGATCTTGTTGTCGGCGCCCACGTGGGCGAAGGCGTAGTTGATGTGCGTGATCTTCGACCAGGGGATGTTCTGGGCGAGGTAGGCGGGCTGGCCGTTGCGCCCGTGGCGCCAGCCGGTGAAGTAGCCGATCACCCGGCGCGGGTGGTCGGCACCCATGGACTCACGGCCCTGCTCGTCGTAGGCGGCGCAGTAGGGGACGCTGACGCCGGGCGTGCGGTAGAGCCCGTCGGGGCGGCACGTTTCGTGATCGACGGCCGCCGCGGCGGTGCCCGCGAGGGTCGCCGCGGCCAGGGCCATCGAGGCCGCCACAGCGGCTAAGGACAGACGCGCTCGGTTACGCATGGTTCGCCATCCAGGGGGTGAAAGTGCGCTCTTGAGCGCGAAGTTAGGGCCTCTCACCAGGCGCGTCAACGCTTTCTTTTAGGAAAGTTTCCAAATAATTAAGGTCCTGGACGGATGGGTCCCCCGGGAGGCGGACTACGCATACCCCACCCCGAAGCTCACACCACCTCGAAGGTGCTCATCATGGCCATGTCCTCGTGTTCCAGGTTGTGGCAGTGCATGACGTACCGGCCGCGGTAGCCGGTGAACCTGGTGATGATCTCCACGGTCTGCGCCTCGCGCAGCTCGACCGTGTCCTTCCAGGCCAGGGGGCCCGCGGGGGGCTCGCCGCCGGCCGACAGCACCTGGAAGGGCGCCAGGTGCAGGTGCACGGGGTGGGAGACGTCGCTGGTCAGGCGCCAGACCTCCACCTGGCCGAGCTTGGGCCTGGCGTCGACGCG
Source organism: Nonomuraea sp. NPDC050790 (assembly GCF_044456745.1). Lineage (NCBI taxonomy): Bacteria > Bacillati > Actinomycetota > Actinomycetes > Streptosporangiales > Streptosporangiaceae > Nonomuraea > Nonomuraea sp. NPDC050790. Next base: position 39,358 of record NZ_JBITGF010000008.1, read on the forward strand.
GCGCACGTCGAACGGCTTGTCGTTGATCATCCAGCCGGTGTGGCCGTGCAGGCTGCCGCTGGTGAAGGAGAAGTCGCGGGTCACCGCGGCCCGCGCCGGGTCGAGGCGCTCGATCCTTGACAGCGTCTGAGGGATCGCGGAGTCGTCGCGGGCCTCGCGGGCCACGGTGAACCGCATCACCTTCGCCTGCGGGCCTTCCTCGCCGAGCAGGTTGCGCAGCTCGACGTGCTCGCCGACCCGGTACTTGGCGAAGTCCACCACGACGTCGGCCCGCTCGCCCGGCGCCAGCCGTACCTGCTCGACGGGGTGGGGGGCGGCCAGCAGGCCGCCGTCGCTCGCGATCACCACCATCGTGCCGCCGGGCGGCAGGGCGAGCTCGTAGGTGCGGGCGTTGGAGCCGTTGAGCAGGCGCAGCCGGTAGCGGGCGCGGTCGACCGCGAGATCGGGCCACGGGGCGCCGTTGACCAGGATGACGTCGCCCATCAGGCCGCCCATGAACGCCTCGCGGGCGCCGGGGCCGTTGTCACGGGCCGGGTAGGGCATGGTGCCGTCGGTGTGGAAGGCGCGGTCGCAGATCATCAGCGGCACGTCCCGCTCGCCGGAGGGCAGCGGGAGCGCCGCCTCCTCCTCGTCGCCCACCAGGAAGAACCCGGCCAGACCCCGCCAGACCTGCGGGCCGGTGTAGTCCATGCGGTGGTCGTGGTACCAGAGCGTGGCCGCCCGCTGCTCCAGCGGGAAGACGTAGTCGCGCTGGGTGCCCGGCCCCACCAGGTCGGTGGGGAACCCGTCGGACTCCGGCGGGGTGTGCCCGCCGTGCAGATGGGTGACGGTCGGCGCGGCCAGGTTGTTGCGCACCCGCACGACGGTCCGCCGGCCGCTGCGCGCCCGGACGGTGGGGCCGGGGAACTTCCCGTCGTAGCCCCAGATCGGGGTGCGCAGTCCCGGCAAGATCTCCGCCTCGGCCGCGCGCTGGACGAGCTCGTAGTAGTCGGTGGTGCCGTCGCTGCGGTACGGCTTCGCCACCGCCGGCAGCGGCAGCGGCACGGCGAACGGGCGGGGCAGCGGAGCCGTACTGGCGAGGATCTTGGGCAGTGGCGTGCTCCCGGTCAGCGAGCAGCCCGAGGCGCCCAGCGCCGCGACCGCCCCGAGACCGAGCAGCCGCAGCGCCCGCCGCCGTGAGACGTTCACGCCGCCGCCGGGACCGTGCGGCGACTTGCCCAGATCTGTGCCGTCTGCACCAGGCTGCCGCCGAACATCAGCACGCCGAGCGGCACGTGCAGCGTCTTCATGTGGGCCATGCCGAGCGCCATCTGGGCCAGGGTGAGCAGCAGCATGACGACCGCGGGCACGATCATCGCGCGCTGCCGCGCGACCAGGGCGGCGACCAGGTTGACGAGCACGACGGCCACGACGGCGATGGCCGTGACCGAGTGCGCGGCCCGGCCGCCGGGGGACGACAGCAGCATGCCGGCGGTGATCGCCTGGATCAGCAGGACCAGGGTTTGCAGGGTGAGTGTGACACGCAGGAACCTCATGCCCGAGATCCTCGTCCAGCCCCGCCGCCTGGACGTCCCACGAGCGGTGATGCCGTGCCTACTCCCCCGGTACGACGCCCGCGCCGCCCGCTACAGCCAGAGCTGTACCTTCCCCCGAGCCGCGAAACCCAGCCGGTCCGCCGCCCAGGCGCGGGTGCGCCCGGTTCTCCGGGGTGCGTGCGGCCGGTTTCGCGAGGTAGAGCCCGGCCGGGCGGTGGGGGTGACCCGGCCGGGTGTGCGGTGCCCCGGCCGGGCGCTGGGTCCGCCCGGCCGGGCGTTCAGGCGAGCCAGTCGTCGGCGATCTGCCCGCCGACCAGCTCCAGCAGTGCGCCGGCGCGCTCCATCGAGCGCCGGCCGTCCGGTTCGAGCGCGCTGAGCGGGTAGACGCGGTCGAAGCCCATCCGCTCGACCGCCGCGGGAGGCAGCAGCGAGCGCCCGGCCACGGCGACGACCGGCGTGCCCGCGGCGACCGCCCGCGCGGCCACCCCCGCGGGCGCCTTGCCGCGGGCGGTCTGGTGGTCGAGCGAGCCCTCGCCGGTGACCACGAGCTTGGCCGCCGCCAGACGCTCGGGGAAGCCGACGAGGTCGAGCACGAGGTCGATCCCGGAACGCAGCCTCCCGCCCAGGATGGCCAGGCCCGCGTAGCCGACGCCGCCCGCGGCCCCCGCGCCGGGTACGCAGGCGGCGTCGACCCCAGTGGCCGCGGCGACCGCCTCCGACCAGCGGGTCAGCGCGGTCTCCAGGTCGGCCACGTCGCCGGGTGTGGCGCCTTTCTGCGGCCCGTAGACGGCGGCGGCGCCGTACGGGCCGAGCAGGGGGTTGTCGACGTCGATGGCGATGTCGATCTCCACCTCGGCCAGCCGGGGATGCAGCCGCGACAGGTCGAGCCGCTCGATGCGCGACAGCGCCGCGCCGCCGCGCCCGGTGACGCCGGCCAGCCGGGCGCCCAGCGCCTCGGCCAGTCCCGCGCCGCCGTCGGTGCAGGCGCTGCCGCCCAGGCCGAGCACGATCCTGCGGCAGCCGCCGTCCAGCGCGGCCCCGATGACCTGGCCGGTGCCGTAGCTGGTGGCGGTCCTCGGGACGGGCGGGCCGCTCAGGCGGCCGAGCCCGGACACGTCGGCCAGCTCGACCACCGCGACGCCGTCGCGCTCGGCGTAGGAGGTGGCGACCCGCCGCGAGTCGGGCCCCTCGGCGTGGACCGTCACCCGCCGGAACCCGGCCGCCAGCGCCGCCTCCAACGTGCCCTCGCCGCCGTCGGCCACGGGCAGTGCGGCGACCTGGGTGCCGGGCGCGCGCCCGGTGATCCCGGCCGCCAGGTGCGCGCACACCTCACGCGCCGTCAGCGAGCCCTTGAACTTGTCGGGCGCGATCAGCACGGACATCGCCGCTCACCCCCGCGAGAGGATCTCTGCGTCGGCGACCTCCTCGAACTCCGTGATGGCGTCGAGGTCGGCGCCCATCGCGATGTTGGTGACCCGCTCGAGGATCACCTCCACCACGACCGGCACCCGCAGGTCCTCCATGATCTTCAGCGCCTCCTCGAACGCCCCCGCCAGCTCGCCGGGCTCGTGCACGCGGATGGCCTTGCAGCCCAGCCCCTCGACGACCTTGACGTGGTCGACGCCGTAGCCGCCGACCTCGGGCGCGTTGACGTTGTCGAAGGCCAGGCTGACCTGGAAGTCCATGTCGAACGCCCGCTGCGCCTGCCGGATCAGCCCCAGGTAGGAGTTGTTGACCAGCACCTGGAGGTAGGGGATGTTGAACTGCGCGCCGACCGCCAGCTCCTCGATCATGAACTGGAAGTCGTAGTCGCCCGACAGGGCCACCACGGTGGCCTCCGGGTCGGCCACGGCGACGCCCAGCGCGGCGGGCACCGTCCAGCCGAGCGGCCCGGCCTGGCCGCAGTTGATCCAGTGCCGCGGCTTGTAGACGTGCAGGAACTGGCCGCCGGCGATCTGCGACAGGCCGATCGTGGAGACGTAGCGCACGTCCTTGCCGAAGGTGAGGTTCATCTCCTGGTAGACGCGCTGTGGCTTGATCGGGACGTTGTCGAAGTCGGTGCGCCGGTGCAGGGTGCGCTTGCGCTCCTGGCACTCCTTCACCCAGACGCCCCGGTCCGGGGGCAGGGTGGCGCGGGCGGCGTCGACGAGCTGGACCAGCGCGGCGCCGGCGTCGGAGACGACGCCGTAGTCGGGCGCGAAGACCCTGCCGATCTGGGTGGGCTCGATGTCGATGTGCACGAAGGTACGGCCACGCCGGTAGACCTCCAGCCCGCCGGTGTGGCGGTTGGCCCACCGGTTGCCGATGCCGAGGACGAAGTCGCTGGCCAGCAGGGTGGCGTTGCCGTACCTGTGGGCGGTCTGCAGGCCGACCATGCCGGCCATCAGCGGATGGTCGTCGGGGATGCTCCCCCAGCCCATGAGCGTGGGGATGACCGGGACGCCGAGCAGTTCGGCCAGCTCGACCAGCAGGTCGGCGGCGTCGGCGTTGATGACGCCGCCGCCGGCGACGATGACCGGGCGCTCGGCCCGCGCCATCATCGCCAGCACCTTCTCCGCCTGCGCCCTGGTGGCCGCGGGCCGGTGGACGGGCAGCGGCTCGTAGGTGTCGATGTCGAAGTCGATCTCGGTGAGCTGCACGTCGAGCGGCAGGTCGATGAGGACGGGGCCGGGCCGTCCCGAGCGCATGAGATGGAACGCCTGCTGGAAGGCGCCCGGCACCTGGGCACCCTCCATGACGGTGAGCGCCATCTTGGTGAGGGGCGCCGCGATGGCGGCGATGTCGACCGCCTGGAAGTCCTCCTTGTGCAGGCGGGCGACCGGGGCCTGGCCGGTGACGCAGAGGATGGGGATGGAGTCGGCCGCGGCGGAGTACAGGCCGGTGATCATGTCGGTGCCGGCCGGGCCCGAGGTGCCGACGCACACGCCGATGTTGCCGGCGCGGGCGCGGGTGTAGCCCTCGGCCATGTGGGCGGCGCCCTCGACGTGCCTGGCCAGGACGTGTTTGATCCCGCCGTGGGCGCGCATCGCGGAGTAGAAGGGGTTGATGGCCGCGCCGGGCACCCCGAAGGTCTGGGTCGCGTTCTCGCGCTCCAGGATCAGGACCGCGGCGTCGACTGCTCGCATGCGGGTCACGGCGTCTCCTTCTCCACACCCTCGCCGCGGCCGGACAGCCGCTCGACGAGCAGCAGCAGGGCGGTGTGGTCGAGCTGTCCGTGGCCCTGGGCCCGCGCCGCGCCCATGAGCTGGGCCAGGACGGCGCCGACCGGGATGGCCACGCCCGCCTCGCGGGCGGCCGCGGTGACGATGCCGAGGTCCTTGTGGTGCAGGTCGATGCGGAAGCCCGGCTGGAAGGTACGGCCCAGCATGCCCTCGGCCTTGCGCTCCAGGATGCGGTTGCCCGCCAGCCCCGCCGACAGCACCTTGACCGCGGCCTGGGTGTCCACGCCGTACGCCTCCAGGAACACGATCGCCTCGGCGACCAGTTCGATGGTGCCGGCGACGATGAGCTGGTTGGCGGCCTTGACCGTCTGCCCGGATCCGGAGGGCCCGACGTGCACGACGGTGGAGCCGACCGCCTCCAGCAGGGGCCTGGCCGCCTCGACGTCGGCGGACGCGCCGCCGACCATGATGGACAGGCTCGCGTCGATCGCGCCCTGCTCCCCGCCGGAGACGGGCGCGTCCACCGCGCGCAGCCCGGCCTCGGCCGCCTGGGCGGCCATGCGGGCGGCGGCGTCCGGCCTGATGCTGCTGGCGTCGATCCACAGCGCGCCCTCGCGGGCGTGGTCGACGATTTCGGCGGCGACGAGCTCGACGTCGGGGGTGTCGGGCAGCATGGTCACGATGACGTCGGCGTCACGCACGCCTTCGGCCACGCTGCCCGCGCCCCGCCCGCCCAGCTCGATCAGCCGCTCGACCTTCTCCGGCTCCTTGTTGACACCGGTGACGGTGTATCCGGCCTTGACGAGGTTGGCGGCCATGGGGGCGCCCATGATGCCCAGGCCGATGACGGTCACGTTGGTCATGACGATGGCTCCTTCAGCCAGGCGAACGGGTCGCCGTTCTTCGGGGGGAGGTATTCCAGGCCGATCAGGCCGTCGTATCCGCCCTCGGTCAGGAGGGCGAACCAGCGGCCGACGGGCAGGTCGCCGGTGCCGGGCGCGCCTCTGCCGGGCGCATCGGCGATCTGGACGTGGCCGATCCCGGCGAGGTCGCCGGTCAGGAGCTTGTCCACGTCGTCGCCGTTGGCGGCCAGGTGGTAGAGGTCGGCCAGCAGTTTCAGGCCGGGGACCGCGGCGGTCACGGACTGGGCGTCGGCCGCGGTCTTGAGCGGGTAGGCGGGCGCGCCGCTGAGCGCCTCGATCAGGATCGTGCCGTCCACGGCCGCGGCGGCCAGCGCCAGGTTGGCCAGGGCGGTCTCGTCCTGGAGCTCTTCGTCCACGCCTTCGACGCGGTTGCCGTAGAGGGCGTTGAAGTTGCGGCAGCCGAGCCTGCGTCCCAGCTCGGCCACGACCGGCACGTTGTCGCGGAACTCGGCGACCCGGCCGGGGTGCGACAGCACGCCGCGCTCCCCCGCGGGCATGTCGCCCGCGAAGAAGTTGAGCCCGGTCAGCTCCACGCCCGCGTCCTGGACGGCGCCGGCGAAGGCGTCCAGTTCGACCCCCGAGGGCACGGCGGTCTCGAAGGGCCACCAGAACTCCACGGCGTCGAAGCCGGCCGCGCGGGCCGCGCGCGGGCGTTCCAGCAGGGGCAGGTCGGTGAAGAGGATGGAGCAGTTGACGGTGTAGCGCATGTGGCCGCCTCCTATCGGACGGTGTTGCTCAGGACGCCCACGCCCGCGATGTCCACCGTGACCTCGTCGCCGACGGCCAGGGGGCCGACGCCGTCGGGGCTGCCGGTCAGCAGGACGTCTCCGGGGTTGAGGGTGATCCAGCGGGTGACGTAGGCGAGGAGCTCGCCGACGTCGAAGAGCATCTCGGCGGTCGGACAGTCCTGGACGAGCAGGCCGTTGACCCGCGTGCGGATGTGCAGGTCTCCCGGGTCCTCGACGTCGGTCTCGATCCAGGGGCCGAGCGGGCAGAAGGTGTCGGCGCTCTTGGCCCTGACCCACTGCCCGTCGTTGCGCCAGTCGTCGGCGGTGATGTCGTTGGCGCAGGTGTAGCCGAGGACGTAGTCGCGATAGTGCCTTCTGGGCACCTGGTGGGCGGTGCGGCCGATGACGACGGCCAGTTCGCCCTCGTACTCCAGCCTGCGCAGCCCGTGCGGACGCCGTACCTCGGCGCCTGGGCCGGTGACGGCGTTGGCGGCCTTGAGGAAGAGCCGGGGTTTGCGGAGCTTGCCCGGCACGCCGTAGTTGCGGCCCGCGCAGACGATCACGCGGGGGTCGCAGGGCGCCAGCAGTGTCACCTCCTCCAGGTTCGCCACCGGGCCGCTGCCCGGGGTGGCGTGGATGTCGTGGCCCACGAGCACGCCGGTGCGTACCTCGTTCTTGTGGCTGTAGCGCACGAGTCTCATGACAGGTCCACCGCCTCGCGGAGAAGCTCGATCGGGTGCCAGGCCTGGCGGGAGGCGCCGTGGAAGATCTGCTGGCGGCAGGAGACGCCGGTGGCCGCGACGATCGTGTCCTCGGGCTCGGCTGCCAGGGCGGGGAAGAGCCGGTCGGAGCCGACGGTCATGGACAGCTCGTAGTGCTCGGCCTCGAAGCCGAACGAGCCGGCCATGCCGCAGCAGCCGGTGTCGAGCTCGACGACCTCCACTCCGGGGATGAGCCGGAGCATGGCCATCGTGGCGGCGGTGCCGACCTCGGCCTTCTGGTGGCAGTGGCCGTGGAAGACCACCTTCTTGCCCGCCAGCGGGGAGTCGGCGCGCAGCCGTAGTCTGCCCGCGGCGACCGCTTCGGCGAGCAGTTCCTCCACCTGCTTGACCCGGGCGGCGACCGCGTCCACGCGCTCGTCGCCCGCCAGCATCGCCCGGTGCTCGTCGCGCAGGGTGAACAGGCAGGACGGCTCGCAGCCGACGATCGGCCCCTCGGTGTCCGACAGCGCCGCGACCAGCGCGCCGGCCTGCGCCTTGGCCTGGTCGAGCAGGCCCTTGGACAGGCTGGAGCGGCCGCAGCAGCCGGTGGAGGCCAGCTCGACCGTCCAGCCCGCGTGCTCCAGCAGTTCGATCGCCGCTCTGCCGATGTGCGGCTCGGTGTAGGTCGTGAAGGAGTCGGCCAGGAACGTCAGCGTCTCGCGGCCCTCGGCCGCCCGGTGGCCCTTGTGCCAGCGGATGAGGTTGCCGCGCTCGAAGCGTGGCAGCGGCCGCGCGGCGGTGATGCCGACCGTGCGCTCCAGCAGCCGGCGTACGAGCGGGAGCCGGGTGGGCAGGTTGGACAGCGGCGCGGTGGCCGAGCCGAGCCGGTTGAGCGAGCGGATGGCGCCGAACACGCGCGAGCGCAGGGGCACCCCGTGCTGGTCATGGTGGTGCGACAGCGCCTCGGCCTTGAGCGTGGACATGTCCACGCTCATCGGGCACTCGCTCTTGCACGCCTTGCACATCAGGCACAGGTCGAGGATCTCGTGCAGCCGCTCGTCGCCGAAGGCCGCCTTGGGGTCGGCCTCCGACAGGGCCTTGACCAGGGCGTTGGCCCGGCCCCTGGTGGAGTGCTCCTCCTGGCGGGTGGCGATGTAGGACGGGCACATGACGCCGGGGCCGCTCTTGCGGCACAGCCCGATGTTCATGCACCGGTCCGCGGCGCCGCGCATGCCGCCGACCACCTCGAACGACAGCCGGGTGCGCAGGGGTCCGGCCGGTGGCAGGGCCGCGTCGCGCAGGTTGTCGGTCATCGGCGGCGCGTCCACGATCTTGCCCGGGTTCAGGACGCCGTCCGGGTCGAACAGGCGCTTGACCGAGCGCATCGCCTCGTACAGCTCGGGGCCGAAGATCTCCCGGTTGAACTCGCTGCGGGCCAGGCCGTCGCCGTGTTCGCTGGAGTTGACGCCGCCGTACTCGGCGACCAGGTCCTTGATCTCCACGGCCACCGCCCGCATGGTCGTCACCTGGTCGGGGTCGGCCAGGTCGACGAAGGGGCGGATGTGCAGGCAGCCGACCGAGCAGTGGCCGTAGAAGCCGGCCGTCAGCCCGTGCCGGTCGAGCACCCCGCGGAAGCGGTCGGTGTACTCGGCCAGGTGCTTGGGGTCGACGGCGGTGTCCTCGACGAAGGCCAGCGGCCGGCGGGTGCCCTCGCCGGCCGCCATGAGCAGGCCGAGGCTCGACTTGCGCACCTTCAGCAGCGCCGTCTGCTCGGCGGGGGTGACCGCGAGCAGGGTGTGGTAGCCGTGGCCGTTGCGCTGCCACAGGCGGCTGACCTCGTCGAGCTTGGTGGTCAGCTCGTCGCGGTCGTCGCCGCTGAAGGAGACGAACAGCAGGGCCGCCGGGTCGCCCTTGAGGATGTCGCCGAGGCCGGCGTACTCGATCTTCTGCCTGGACAGGTCGAGGATCGTCTTGTCCATCAGCTCGACCTGGGCGGGCTCGCACGACAGCGCGTCCTCGGTGGCGGCGATGGCGCCGGCCGTGCTGGCGAAGTGGCCCACGGCGTAGACGGTGTGGCGGGGTTTGGGCACCAGGTCGACGAGCGCGTGGGTCGCCACGACCAGCGTGCCCTCGGCGCCGACCACGAACTTCGCCAGGTCGAACTCCCCCGGCGCGGCCAGCCGGTCCAGCCGGTACCCGCAGGCCCGCCGCCAGAACGGCGGGAAGCCGGTGGCGATCGCCTCGGCGTTGTCGCGCACGAGTCCGGGCAGCTCGCGGTAGAGCGCGCCCTCCAGGGTGGGCTCGGCGGCGCGGCGGGCCCGCTCCTGCTCGCTCACCGGCTCCAGCCGCGCGGTCGAGCCGTCGGCCAGCACCACGTCCAGGGCTCTGACGTGGTCGATGGTCATGCCGAAGGTGAGCGAGCCGCTGCCGGCGGAGTTGTTGCCGATCATGCCGCCGATGGTGGCGCGGTTGCTGGTGGAGGTGTCGGGCCCGAACATCAGCCCGTACGGCGCGGCCGCCTGGTTGAGCTGGTCCTGCACCACCCCCACCTCGACCAGCGCGGTGCGCGCCCTGGGGTCGAGATCGACGATCTTGTTCATGTGCCGGGAGAAGTCGAGGACCAGGCCGGGCCCGACCGTCTGGCCGGCGAGGCTCGTGCCGGCGCCGCGTGGCACCACCGGCACGCCCGCCTGCCCGGCCGCCCTGACCGCCTCGGCAACGTCGCCGGCGTGCCGGGGGAAGACCACGCCGAGCGGCATGATCGAGTACATGCTCGCGTCGCGGGAGAACAGGTGGCGGGTGTAGTCGTCGAAGGCCACCTCGCCCTCGACGGCCGCGCTGAGCGTGCGCCGCAGGTCGCCGGTCTCCGGGAGGACGGCCGTCATGGCGTCTGCAGGCGCTCGAGCGCGGCCTGCAGGCCACGCGGGTCGACGGGCACCCCGGCCAGAGTGAGCCCCATCTGCACGCCGGCCAGCGTTCCGGCGAGCGTCAGGTCGTTGAAGTCCCCCAGGTGGCCGATGCGGAAGACCCGGCCGGCCAGCCTGCCGAGGCCGGAGCCCAGCGACATGTCGTAGCGGTCGAGGATGATCGCCCTGATCTTGTCGGCGTCGTAGCCGTCGGGCACGATCACCGCCGTCAGCGCCGCGGAGTGCTCGCGCTCGTCGGCGCACAGCACCTCGAGCCCCCATCCCCGTACGGCCGCGCGGGTCGCCTCAGCGTGCCGGATGTGCCGTTCGAAGACGGCGTCCAGCCCTTCCTCGTAGAGCAGCCGGAGAGCCTCGCGCAGGCCGTACAGGAGGTTGGTCGCGGGGGTGTAGGGGAAGAAGCCGCGCTCGTTGGCGGCCAGGATCGGCGCCCAGTCCCAGAACGACTTGGCCAGGCCCGCGGTGCGCGAGGCGCGCAGGGCCTTCTCGCTGACGGCGTTGAAGCTCAGGCCGGGCGGGAGCATGAGCCCCTTCTGCGAGCCCGCGACGGTCACGTCCACGCCCCACTCGTCGTGGCGGTAGTCGATCGAGCCGAGCGAGGAGATGGTGTCCACCAGCAGCAGCGCGGGGTGGCCGGCGGCGTCGATCGCGGCGCGGATCTCGGGCACGCGGCTGGTGACGCCGGTGGAGGTCTCGTTGTGGACCACGCAGACGGCCTTGATCGTGTGGCCGGTGTCGGCGGACAGGTGTTCCCGGACCGCGTCGGGGTCGGCGCCCCTGCGCCAGTCGCCGGGCACGAACGCGACCTCCAGCCCGAGCTTGCCCGCCATCTCCTGCCAGAGAGTGGCGAAGTGGCCGGTCTCGAAGCACAGGACCTTGTCGCCCGGGCTCAACGTGTTGACCAGGGCCGCCTCCCACGCCCCGGTGCCGGAGGCCGGATAGATGACGACCGGGCCTTCGGTGCCGAACACCGGCCTGATGTCGCGCAGCACCTCCAGGCCGAGGGCGGCGAACTCGGGGCCCCGGTGGTCGATGGTCGGCGCCGACATGGCCCTGAGCACGCTGTCGGGCACGTTCGTGGGGCCGGGGATCTGCAGGAAGTGCCTGCTCATGAGGACCTCGCTCGAAATATCCACGATGCGGAAAAGTTATCTCGCTATACGGAAGATATGCCCTTCCGAGTGAGATGAAAAGTCTTGACCTGGAATGTGAGCCAGGTCATACTCTCGCTAAGCGGAAACATTTTTCCGCATCATGGAAAAACTGCTGGAGTCCGCATGTCGGTTCAGATCATCACGATCATCGTTCTAGCCGTCGTCTTCCTGATCGCCACCGTGTTGCCCGTCCATATGGGGGCGCTGGCGTTCGTCGCCGCGTTCCTGGTCGGCGCACTCGTCCTCGGCGAGTCGAAGGACGACATCGTCGGCGGGTTCCCCGGCGACCTGTTCGTCATCCTCGTCGGGGTCACCTACCTGTTCGCCATGGCCAAGGCCAACGGGACGGTCGACTGGCTCGTCCAGGCCGCGGTACGCCTGGTACGCGGCCGCATCGCCCTCATCCCCTGGATGATGTTCCTGGTCACCGCGGCGCTGACCGCCGTCGGCGCGGTCGTGCCCGCCGCGGTGGCGATCATCGCCCCGGTCGGCATGGGCTTCGCCCTGCGCTACCGGATCAACCCGATGCTCATGGGACTGCTCATCATCAACGGGGCCAGCGCCGGCGGCTTCTCGCCCATGAGCATCTTCGGCAGCATCGTCAACGGCGTCGTCACCCGCAACAACCTGCCCGGCAACCCGGCGATGCTGTTCTTCAGCTCCTTCGCCTTCAACGTGGCGCTGTCGGTGCTGGTCTTCCTCATGTTCGGCGGCAAGGAACTGCTGCGCCGGGGCCGCGAGGAGGAGTCCGCGCCTGAAGGCGGCGTGACCGTCGGCGCTGGAGGCGTGGGTGGCGGTGCTGGAGGCGTGGGTGGCGGTGGTGGCGGCGTCGCCACGGCGGTGGCCGTCACGCGGCTCAACAAGGAGCGTGTGCTCACCATCAGCGGGCTCGCCGTACTGGCCGGAGGCGCGTTGCTGTTCGGCCTCGACGTCGGTTTCACCGCCATCACCGTCGCCGTCGTGCTCTCGCTGGTCTCCCCCAAGGGCGCCAAGGACGCCGTCGGCCAGATCGCCTGGCCCACCGTGCTGCTCATCTGCGGGATCGTCACCTACGTCAGCCTCATGGAACGCATCGGGACCATCGACTTCCTCGGCGAGAAGGTCGCCACGATCGGCATCCCCCTGCTGGCCGGCCTGCTCATCTGCCTCATCGGCGCGGCCGTCTCCGCCTTCGCCTCCACCACGGGCATCCTGGGGGCGTTGATCCCGCTGGCGGTGCCGTTCCTGCTGACCGGGGAGATCGGCGCGGTCGCGCTGGTCGTGGCGCTGTCGGTGTCGTCGTCGGTGGTGGACTCCTCGCCCTTCTCCACCAGCGGCGCACTCGTGGTCGCCAACTCGCAGGACAGCGAGCGCGACTACGTCTTCCGCGGCCTCATGCGCTGGGGTTTCAGCATGATCGTCGTGGCCCCGCTGCTCACGTGGCTGATCTTCATCGCGCCCAACTGGTCATGACGCGTGGTGGCGCTGCCGAGGATGTACTCTTCCGTATGGTAGAAAACGCCACCTGCCTCCGGAGACTGTGGACATGTCGGCACCACGCTCGGCCAACGGTGTTCAATCGCTGGAACGGGCTTTCGCGATACTGGAGCTGATGGCGGAAGCGGGCGGCGAGCTGCAGCTCAGCCGCCTGTCCACGCTCTCGGGACTGCCACTGCCGACCATCCACCGGATCATCAGGACCCTCGTGGGGTCGGGCTACGTCCGCCAGCTCCCCTCCCGCGGCTACGCGCTGGGGCCCCGCCTGATCCGGCTCGGTGAGAGCGCGTCCAGCATGTTCGCCACCTGGGCCAGGCCCGTCCTGACCGACCTGGTCGCGGCCGTCGGGGAGACGGCGAACATGGCGGTCATGGACGGCGACCGCGCCGTCTACGTCGCCCAGGTGCCCTCCACCCACTCCGTGCGCATGTTCACCGAGGTCGGCCGGCGCGTCTACCTCCACTGCACCGGGGTGGGCAAGGCCCTGCTGGCCCAGTTGCCGCCCGAGGAGGCCCGCGCCCTCGTCGAACGCGCCGGCATGCCCGCCCAGACCCCCAACACCATCACCGACCCGGACCTGCTGATGGTCGAGCTGTCGGCGATCAGGGAGCGGGGGTACGTCGTGGACGACGCCGAGCAGGAGCCGGGGGTGCGCTGCCTGGCGGTGCCGGTGACGGGGGCGCCCACGTTGTCGGCGATCTCGGTGTCGGGGCCGGAGGGCCGCATCGGGGCCGAGGCCGTCGAGACCATCGCCGCCCAGCTCCAGTCCGCCGTCCCCAAACTCCTCGCCGAAATCACCTGATTCCAGGTTCTCCCACCCCGTCCACCCCGAGCCCGGTCTCACCCTCGCCGCCCTGGCTTTCTGCGGCCCAAGGCCGGAGCACGGTCCCCCCGAGCGAGGTTCGCCCAAGGGAGACGACCTCGGGCCGGATTACCGGGCAGAAGTCCGTGGCACCCGTGGCCGGCCAGCCAGTGGCATGGCCCCGACCGGGATGTGATGCGCGCCGCCGGGCACCACGCCACGGCCAGAAGTACCGCGCAAGCCCGGGACCGTGCCTTCCGGGGTTCGGTTAGCCGGGGGTGGTGAGCCAGGTGGTGATGCCGGTGTTCAGGCGGTGTTTGAGGGCGGCGGGAGCGAAGGAGGCGTTCACCGCGTTCCTGGCAAGGTCCGCCAGTACGGCGTCGCCGTACCCGAAGACCTCGCGCAGCCGCTCGTACTCGGCGGCAAGATCCGTCTCCCCGTCGGTGTTGATCGTGACGGTCAGGCCGGCGGCGAGCAGGCGGGGAAGGGGGTGTTCGGGGAGGGAGGTGACGAGTTTGAGCAGGACGTTCGAGCTTGGGCAGACCTCCAGGGCGAGGCCGGCGGCGGCCACCTCGGCGGTGAGGGCGGGGTCGTCCAGGATGCGGATGCCGTGGCCCAGGCGGGCGGTGCGGCCGGGGCCGAGGGCGTCGCGGATGCTGGCGGGGCCAGCCGACTCCCCCGCGTGGTGGACCAGGCGGATGCCCGCGGCATGGGCGGCGTCGATGACCTCGGTGAAGGGCGCCAGCGGGTACGCCTCGTCGCCGGCCAGGCCGATGGCCACGACCTCGGGATGCTTCTGGGCGAGTTTGAGGGTCTTCCAGAGGCGTTCGACGGGCTGGCGGCGGGAGTGGTCGAGGATCACCCGGCACTCGATGCCGTACCGGCGGCCTTCGGCCAGACCCTCCAGCACGGACTCCAGCGGCATGTCGGGACGGCCCAGCCGTTCCCCGTGGGCGGCCGCGGTGAAGCTGACCTCGGCATAGCGGGTGCCCTGCGCCGCCTCGTCCTCGCAGAACTCCGTGGCGATGCGGCGGAAGTGCTCGGGTTCGACCAGGCGCCGCCTGACCTGGGCGCGGTGGTCGGCGAAGTCGCGGAAGGTGGCGAACGGCCCGCCCCGGCCCGCGGGCCCCCCGAGCTCGCCGGACGTCTCGGGCCGGACCGTGCTCTCCAGGTGTACGTGCAGGTGGGCCTTGGGCAGCGCGCGCAGGTCTCTCACCGCACGGACCCTAGCCGCCCACCGACCGGCCAAGCAGCCCATTTTCCTGCCCACCACCCCAACCCGTAAGGGCAATCGACATGCCCGCGGATCGGCAGGGCGAGCTCAACGGGTTCTGCCCGGGCGCAATGGGGCGCGCAGGGGCGACGGGGATCCGGCGGCGGCAAGGAGCGCTGGGACGAGCTGCGGGGTGCGGACACCGGTCGGCCAGGGCGAAGAAACCGGCTGGGCGAGGCTGGACGGGCTCGGGGGCAGGGCGGGAGTGGGGGGCCTGCCGCCGAGGGGGCCGTCGGCTGAGCGGGCCGGTCAGCTCAGGTAGTCGCGCAGGGCCAGGGCGCGGGACGGGTGGCGGAGCTTGGACATGGTCTTGGACTCGATCTGCCGGATGCGCTCGCGGGTCACCCCGTACACCTTGCCGATCTCGTCGAGGGTCATGGGCTTGCCGTCGGCCAGGCCGTACCGCATGGTGATGACGCCCGCCTCGCGCTCGGTGAGGTCGTCCAGCAGCGACCTGAGCTGCTGCTGCATGAGCGTGAAGGAGACCGCGTCGGCGGGCGAGACCGCCTCGGTGTCCTCGATGAGGTCGCCGAACTCGCTGTCGCCCTCCTCGCCGAGCGGGGTGTGGAGCGAGATGGGCTCGCGGCTGTACGACTGGACCTCGACCACGCGCTCCGGCGTCAGCTCGACCTCGGGGGCGATCTCCTCGGGCGTGGGCTCGCGGCCCAGCTCGATCTGCATGCGCCGCTGGACGCGGGCCACCTTGTTGATCAGTTCGACCATGTGCACCGGGATGCGGATCGTGCGGGCCTGGTCGGCCATGGCGCGGGTGATGGCCTGCTTGATCCACCAGGTGGCGTACGTGGAGAACTTGAAGCCGAGCCGGTAGTCGAACTTCTCGATGGTGCGGATGAGGCCGAGGTTGCCCTCCTGGATGAGGTCGAGGAAGAGCATGCCGCGGCCGGTGTAGCGCTTGGCGATGGAGACGACCAGGCGCAGGTTGGCCTCCAGCATGCGCTCCTTGGCGCGGATGCCGTCGTCGGCGACCCACTCCAGGTCGGCGCGCAGGTCGAGGGGGAGGTCCGGTTCGGTGTCGAGCCGTTCGCGGGCGAACAGTCCGGCCTCGATGCGCTTGGCCAGCTCGATCTCCTGCTCGGCGGTGAGCAGGGGAACCCGGCCGATCTCCTTCAGGTACGCCTTGACCGAGTCGCCGGTGCCCGGGGCGCTGTCGTCCAGGACGGGAAGCTCTGCTACTTCGGACAAGACGCTCTCCTCGCTTCGGTGGGCCGGCTTCGGTGACGCGGTGAGTAGAGGCAAGAGGAACCCTTCTCCAAACTTAGGACGCGCCTAACTTTAGGTCGACACGGCGGTAGTGTCAACCTAAAATGAGGACCGACCTAAAATTTTTAGATGGGGATGCTGAGGTGAGGCTGCCTCTTTCACGCTACCCAACGCCGGGGCGAACAAAGCTCCATCAGCTGAGGCTCTTGACATAATCAGCCGTTTAGGCGATGAACTGGATCGCCCCGCCCTCGTGCCCCGCGAAGGCCAGCAGCCGCGCTCCCTCCTCGGCCAGCTCTTCCCGCACCGCGTCGGGCAGCGGCGAGAAGGGCGAGAGCACCAGCGCGCCGTCCTTGAAGTCCCACATACCGCCGACGGTTCCGTCCACCAGGAAGGTCGGGTAGATGATCGCGCCGACGCAGACCGCCTTGCGCTGCTCCTCGGTCATCATGCGCCGCCGGTCGGCGAAGGCCACGATGAGGTTGTCGAACCACGGCAGGAACCGCACCGGCGCGGGGGTGTCTTCCGGGACCAGCGGCGCCCCCGGGAGGTCATAGAGAACTTTGCCGGAAATATCGTGATACTTTGCCAGGTCCATCGCCTCCATCACCGGCTTCAGCCTGGTCAGGCCCGACCACGCCTGCACGTCCATCACCCCGGCCGGGCCGTACGCGGCCAGATACCGCGTCACCAGCCGCTCCACCGGCGGCGACGGCTCCAGCGACCGGCCCAGCCACTCCTCCGCCAGCGTGAACGGCGTCGCCCCGCCCCGCTTCCAGGTGCCGTTGGGCGGCGTGTGGATGATCGGCAGGAGCGACTGCGCCGACCAGCCCAGCCCGAGCGGCTCGACCTCGGGCCAGCGCACCGCCAGCAGGTCGCGCAGCTCGGGCCGGGTCAGCGTGCGCCCGGTCAGGTGCTCGCGGGCCAGCTTGGCCAGCTCCTCCAGGTCCACCTCCTTGGTGGCCTTGCCGAAGGCGGCCTGCCGCGCCCTGCTCATCGGCACCTGCATCAGCGGCCGGAGCCAGAGGTAGTCGTCGGCGGCGGCCAGGTGCTGGGTGGCGCGCAGCAGAGTGCCGCGGACGACCTGCTTGCCGTACAGCAGGGAGGTCAGGTCGTCCTGGGTGAAGGCGGCCAGGCGCGACCAGAGCCCGATGTACGGCGCGTCGGCCTCCTGGCCCTGCAGCGCGACCAGGCGGTCGACGGCCGACCGCACGTCCATCCCGGCGCGCTCCAGCAGCAGTTGGCGGTGCAGCGTGGTGCGGTTCAGTACTCTCTGGCTCAGCTCCATGGAACCAACCTAGAGCCCAATGCGGAAAGGTTCATTCCGCGTTGAGCAGCTCGTCGAGGGCTTCGCGCAGATAGGCGGTCAGCTCCCACGGGTCGGGCACCATCTGCCGGTCGGTGATCACGCCGACGTCCAGCGAGCCGTCGTAGGAGAAGGCGGTGATGTTGATCCCGCCGCTCACGTCGGTGATCACCGAGACCGGGTAGTGGGTCAGCAGCCGCGCCCCGCACACGTACAGCGGGAACTGCGGTCCCGGCACGTTCGAGATCGCCACGTTGATCGGCGGCGCCGTCTGCCCCACCAGCCCGAACGCCGAGCGCGAGGCCAGCCCCATGAGCGCGGCGGGCATCGACTCGCTGAACTCCCGCAGCCACCGCGCGGGCGCGAGCGAGAACCTGTCCTTGATCCGCCGCATCGAGTCGCGCACGTGCCGCAGCCGTTCCAGCGGATCCTCCACGTGTACGGCCAGCGGCGCCGACATGATCGTCACCTGGTTGCCGGGCCCCTCCTCCCCCGCCGCGCGCAGCGAGAACGGCACCCCGGCGGCCAGCGGCATCCTCGGCACCCCGCCGTGGGCGGCCAGCCAGCGCCGCAGGGCGCCCGCGCACACCGCCATGACCACGTCGTTGACGGTGACCTCGTGCTCCTTGCGCACCAGCTTGATCTCCTCCAGCGGCAGGGAGACGAAGGCGAAGCGCCGGTGGGCGGAGACGGGCCCGCTGAAGGGCGTGCGCGGCGCGGGCAGCGAGGGCAGGTCCGGCAGCGTCCCCGAGCCGGCCAGCCGGCGCGCCAGCCCGGAGACGAGGCGGCTGCCGGGGATCCACGACACCACGGGGATCTCGTCCAGGTGCGGCAGCGCCCGCGCGGCGAAGCGCACCGCCTGGGCCGGGTTGGCGCTCATCCTGATCAGCGCCCGTCCGACCATCTCCAGCCCGTCGGGGGCGGGTTCGTCCCGCTCGGGAGCGGTCGGGGGCGGCGGCGCGGGAACAGGAGTGAGGTCCAGTAAGGCGGCCAGCACGTCGGCGCCGCCCACGCCGTCCACGGCCGCGTGGTGGATCTTGGTGTAGAGGCCCATGCGGCCGCCCGACAGGCCGTGGATCAGGTAGATCTCCCACAGCGGATGGCCGCGGTCCAGGCGGCGCGGGTGGAGCCGGGAGACCTGGTCGGCGAGCTGGCGTTCGTCGCCGGGCGGAGGCAGCCCGATCTCGCGCACGTGGTAGTCGAGGTCGAGGTCGTCCTCCTGCACCCAGTACGGATGGTCCAGCCCGAACGGCACCGGCGCGAGCTTGCGGCGCAGCGCAGGGACGTACGGCAGCCGCTCCTCCAGCAGGGCCTGCAGGTCCGATCGGTTCAGGTCGCCCTCGAGGATGGCCAGCCCGGCGATGTTGGGCACGTTGGTGGCGGTCTCGAAATGCAGGAACTGGGCGTCAAGGGCGGTCAGCTGTGGCACAGGTCACACCTCCGCCCCGAACCAATCAGACTTGCCCCGCGACTTCAAGAGTGGGGGCGCTGACGCGTGAGCATGAAGACATCATGGCCTTTCCCCCCAGACAAGATGCAACCGCGACGTACTCCCCCGAAACTGTACGTAACGCCTACCCCTCCCTCTCCGACGGTCACGCCTACCTCGACGGCGCCGCCGGCACCCAGACCCCGCAGTCCGTGATCGACGCCATCACCGGCGCCTACCGGGCGGGATTGTCCAACGTGGGCGGGACCTTCCCCGCCAGTCACCGCGCCGACGCGATCGTGGCCGCCTGCCGCGCCGCGGTGGCCGACCTGGTCGGCGGCGTGCCGCACGGGGTGATCCTGGGCGCGAACATGACGACGCTCACCTACCGGCTGGCCCGCGTGCTGACCGGGCCGGGTGACGAGGTCGTGATCTCCCGCCTGGACCACGACGCCAACGTGCGGCCATGGACCCAGACCGGCGCGCGGGTGCGCTGGGCGGAGGTGGACCCGGTGACCGGCGAGCTGCCGGTGGACCAGTTCACCGAGCTGGTGGGCCCGCGTACGCGGCTGGTGGCGGTCAGTGCCGCCAGCAACATCCTGGGCACGCGGCCGGACGTGGCGGCCATCTGCGAGATCGCCCACGCGGCCGGCGCCCTGACGTACGTGGACGGCGTGCACGCCACCGCGCACGGCCCGGTCGACGTGCACGCGCTCGGCGCCGACTTCTACGCCACCAGCGCCTACAAGTGGTCGGGCCCGCACGTCGGCGCGGTGATCGCCGACCCGGTGGCGCTGGAGTCGCTGCACCCCGACAAGCTGCTGCCCTCGCCGGACACCGTCCCGGAACGGTTCGAGCTGGGCACCGCCCCGCTGGCCGACCTCGCGGGCGTGACGGCGGCCGTGGACCACCTGGCCGGGCTGCTACCCGGCACGGGCAGCAGGCGCGAGCGGCTGCTGGCCTCGATGGCCGCCGCCGAGGAGCACGAGCTGGGGCTGTTCGCCGAGATGCTGGCCGGCCTGGAGACGATGCCCCACGTCACCCTGTACGGCAAGCCCGCCCGCCGTACCGCCACCGCCTATTTCACCGTGGCGGGACTGCCGCCGCGGCGGGTGGCCGAGCACCTGGCGGCCCGCGGCGTCAACGTGTGGAGCGGCCACAACTACGCGTGGGAGCTGACCGGCGCGCTCGGCGTGCGCGACTCGGGCGGGGCGGTGCGCGCCGGTCTGGTGCACTACAACGACCGCTCCGACGTGGAGCGGCTGCTGGAGGGTGTGGCCGAGCTCAGATCCAGCCCTCCAGCGAGGCCATGAAGCCGGGCAGGTCGTCGCGGTGGATGCAGTGGCCGGCGCCCTTGACGGTGCGCAGCTCGAAGCCGCGGCGCTCCAGCTCCGCGGCGAGGGCGGCGTCGATGGTGAAGCTGGGGTCGGCCACCTGCACCAGCGAGGGCACGACGGGCCGCTCGGGCACGTAGGAGCCCCTGACACTGTCGAAGAAGGCCGGGTCGAACAGCGCGAACCCGGCCAGCTCGGCCTCGATGTCGGCCTGCGACCAGCGCGGGTTCATGGTCGTGACGCTCTCGCGCGTGGCGGTGGTGACCATCTTGCGCATGAACGCGGTGGCCTCGGCGGGCACGGCGTCGAGGGCGAAGCCGGGGTCGGAGTAGATCGCCTTCCTGGGGCGCAGCCGCTCGGCGGCCAGGGACAGCGACAGGCCGCCGAGCGAGTGGCCGATGGCGACGTCGGCGCCGGCGGGCAGGTTCTCGGCGAGGTCGTCGCCGAGAAGTTCTGGATGGTACTCGCCGCGCGGGCTGGCGCCGTGGCCGCGCAGGTCGGGGGCGATCACCCGGTAGCCGCGGGCGACCAGCTCATCCTCGACGGCGTGCCAGGTGCGGTGGTCGGACATGCCGCCGTGGATGAGCAGCGCCAGCTTGTCGCCGTCACCGCGTTCGTGGACGTGGAGCTTCATGCAGGCGAGTTTATACGTATAACCGAGGATTAATCTAGAAGGAATGAACCGGCGGCCGGAGTTGCTTGCACGTACAAGGAAATGGCGAGAAGAAAGAAGGCTCCTCCGATGGACGCGGCCAGGCTGTTGGTGAAAGCGCTCGAAGCGGAAGGCGTCGAATACGTCTTCGGCATCCCCGGAGAGGAGAACATCCACTTTGTCGACGCGCTCAACGACTCCTCCATCCGCTACATCCTCGTCCGCCACGAGCAGGCCGCCGCCTTCATGGCCGAGATGTACGGCAGGCTGACCGGCAAGGCCGGCGTCGCCTCCGCCACCCTCGGCCCCGGCGCGATCAACCTGCAGCTCGGCGTGGCCGACGCCACCACCAACTCCACCCCCGTGGTCGCCCTTACCGCCCAGGTGGGCCTCGACCGCATCTACAAGGAATCGCACCAGGTCGTCGACCTGGTCTCGCTGTTCCGGCCGATCACCAAGTGGGCCGACCTGGTCCCGGCCGCCGAGGCGCTGCCGGAGATGCTGCGCAAGGCGTTCAAGACCGCCCAGACCGAGCGTCCCGGCGCCGTCTACCTGGCCATCCCGGAGGACGTCGAGTCCGCCCAGGTCCGCGACGACCTGACGCCGCTGCCCGTCAACGTCGTCCGCCCGCAGGACCCCTCCCCCGCCCAGGTGGCCCGCGCCGCCGACGTCCTGGCCGCCGCCAGGAACCCGATCATCCTGGCCGGGCACGGCGCCAGCCGCGCCGGCGCCGCAGACGCGCTCGTGCGCTTTTCCGAACGGCTCGGCCTGCCCGTGGCCACCACCTTCAACGGCAAGGGCGTCTTCCCCGACGACCACCCGCACGCCCTGGGCGCGGCCGGCTTCATGCGCCGCGACTACGTCAACTTCGGCTTCGACGAGGCCGACGTGCTCATCAGCGTCGGTTACGAGCTACAGGAGTTCGACCCGGTCAAGATCAACCCGGACGGCGACAAGAAGATCATCCACATCCACCAGTCCCCCGCCGAGGTGGACCACCACTACCCGGTCGAGGTCGGCATCCAGGGCGACATCTCCCGCTCGCTCGACGCGCTGGCCGCGGCCACGCCGAAGAACTTCGCCATCAACGGCACCGGCGAGAAGATCCGCAAGCTCATCCGGGAGGAGATGCAGGAGGCCGGGGCCGACGACGCCTTCCCGCTGAAGCCGCGCCGCGTGGTCTCCGACATCCGCGCCGCCATGGGCCGTGAGGACATCGTGCTGGCCGACACCGGCGCGGTGAAGATGTGGATGGCCCGCATGTACCCGACCTACGAGCCCAACACCATGCTCGTCTCCAACGGGCTGTCGTCCATGGGCTTCTCGGTGCCGGGGGCGCTGGCCGCCAAGCTCGCCTTCCCCGGGCGCAAGGTCCTGGCCGCCACCGGCGACGGCGCCTTCCTCATGAACTCCCAGGAGATCGAGACCGCGGTCCGCGAGCGCATCCCGCTCGTGATCCTGGTCTGGGTGGACGACGCCTACGGCCTGATCGAGTGGAAGATGGACCTGGAGCTCGGGCGCAGCTCCAACATCGCCTTCGGCAACCCCGACTTCGTCAAGTACGCCGAGTCGTTCGGCGCCACCGGCTACAGGATCACCTCGGCCGACGAACTGCTGCCCACGCTGCGCAGGGCGCTGGACGACGAGACGGTGTCGGTGATCGCGGTGCCGGTGGACTACTCGGCCAACCTGGAGCTGACCGACAAGCTCGGCGAGCTGACCGGCCCGTTCTGAGCCCAGCCTCTAAGATCGTGCCCGATGACCGACCTCCCCGACGCGGGCGGGGCGCTGCCGGTGCTCCCCGCCGAGCAGGCGCCCCCCGTCGAGCCCGCCCGTGACCCCTACCACGTCTACCTCGACTCCCTGACCAGCGTGGAGTCGCGCCGAACGATGCGCGGGTGTCTGGATCGCATCGCCCGGCTGCTGACCGGCGAGCCCGCCTCCACCGGCGCCGGCCAGCCCTGGCACCTGCTGCGCTACGAGCACACCGTCCGCATCCGCACGATGCTCACCGAGCAGGGCTGGTCGCCGGCCTACGTCAACAAGCACCTGGTCGCGCTGCGCCGCGTGCTGAAGGAGGCATGGCGTCTCGGCCAGACCTCGGCCGAGGACTTCGCCCGCGCCTCCGACCTCTCCCCGGTACGGCAGAGCCGCCTGCCCACCGGTCACCACGTCCCGCCCGAAGTGGTCGGAGCGGCGCTGTCGGCCTGCGACGACTCGGTGGCCGGGGTGCGCGACGCCGCCCTGATCGCGGCACTGTACTCCACCGGCTGCCGCAGGGCCGAGATCGCCGGCCTGGAACTGGCCGACTACGACCCGGGCGCCCGCTCGCTGCGGGTGCGCGGCAAGCGCGACAAGGAGCGCATGGTCTACCTGACCACCGACGCCATCCGGCTGCTGGAGCGCTGGCTGGCGGTGCGCGGCGCCGGTCCGGGCCCGCTGTTCAGCCCGCTGAGCAAGGCGGGACGGCTGCGGCCCCGGCCGCTCAGCGGGCAGGGCATCGCCGACATCCTGACCAGGCGGCTGGGCGAGGCGGGGGCGGCCCGCCGTACCGCGCACGACTTCCGCCGCACCTTCATCGGCGAGTTGCTGGACGCGGGCGTCGACCTGGCCACGGCGCAGGCGCTGGTCGGGCACTCCTCCCCCGCCACCACCGCCCGCTACGACCGGCGGCCGGAGAAGACGCGGCGCGAGGCCGTGGACCGCATCAAGCTGCCGCAGGCGCGGCCGCTGGCGTGAGCGCGGTCAGCCGGCGACCAGGCCGACGACCAGGTTGATGGTCGTGGCCAGGATGCTGGTGCCGAAGACGTAGGACAGCAGGCAGTGGCGCAGCACGACCTTGCGGATCGCTGGGCTGGAGACGCTGGTGTCGGAGACCTGGTAGGTCATGCCGAGGTTGTAGCTGAAGTAGAGGAAATCGCTGTAGGCGGGCGGCTGGTCGGAGTTGAAGTCGATGCCGCCCGAGTCCTTCAGGTAGTAGAGGTAGGCGTAGCGGGTGGCGTACATCAGGTGGAGCGCGGCCCAGGCCATGAACACGCCGCCCAGCGCGGTCGCGGCGGCGGCGTGACCGGGGTCGGACGAGCCGACGGTGAGCAGCACGACGATGGCGACCAGCCCGCAGAGCGCGACCGCGACCACCACGAGCTCGTCGGCGAGCGGCCGGAAGTCCTCGCGCCCGGCGTTGCGCCGGGTGGTGCCGGCGTCCATCGGCCACAGCACGGCCAGGCCCGCGACGACGAAGACGGTCTCGGTCACGGCGATGGCGGCCAGCACGCCCAGGGGCGGGCGGGTCAGCAGGCCGACGGCCGTCCCGGCCAGCGCGCCGGCGACCGACGCGCCGACCAGGCGGGTGACCGCGGAGGACCACGGGTTCATGGGCATCATGATCCCTCATACCCGCCCGGATCAGCGGAAGTCACCCCGGCACGGCCGGGTAGGCTGCGAACGTGAGTCCTTTCGACCTGCTCGCCGATCTGGTCGCCGACGGCGGAGTGGTCGTCCTGAGCGGCGCCGGGCTCTCCACCGAGTCCGGCATTCCCGACTACCGCGGCCCCAGCGGGCGCAGGCGCCCGTCCAGCCCGATGACCTACCAGGACTTCACCGGCTCCGCCGCCGCCCGCAGGCGCTACTGGGCCCGCAGCCACCTCGGCTGGCGGCACATCGAGCGTGCCAGGCCCAACCCGGGCCACCGGGCGGTCGCCCGGCTCCAGGAGCTGGGCCTGGTCTCGGCGATCATCACGCAGAACGTCGACGGCCTGCACCAGGCCGCCGGCGCCGGCGGTGTGATCGAACTGCACGGCAGCCTGCACCGGGTGCGCTGCCTGTCCTGCGGCGCGCGCACTCCTCGCGAGCGCCTCGACGAGCGGCTGTCGGCGGCCAACCCCGGCTGGGCCGCCGACGACTCCGCGCAGGTCAACCCCGACGGCGACGCCGCGCTGGAGGACTCCCTGATCGACGGCTTCTCGATCGTGGACTGCGAGGGCTGCGGCGGCCTGCTGAAGCCCGATGTGATCTTCTTCGGCGAGAACGTGCCGCCGCCCCGGGTCACCGAGTGCTACGCGCTGTCGGAGCGCGCGGGCCTGCTCCTGGTGCTCGGCTCCTCGCTGACGGTCCTTTCCGGCTATCGGTTCGTACGGCACGCCGCCCGCCACGCCGTACCGGTGGCGATCGTCAACCAGGGCGCCACCCGGGGCGACGAGCACGCCCTGCTCACCCTGGACGCCGCCCTGGGCAGCACGCTGTCCACCCTGGTCGACGGTCTCCGGGTCTAGCAGGTGCCCCACTGGACGCGGTAGACGTGCCTGAGGCCCCCCAGGTTCCTCGTCTGGCCGCGCCTGACGCACGTGATCTCCTTGTTCTGGGCGTCGTACAGGCGTGCGTCGTTCTTCCCCGGGTCGCTGACGCCGTTGTTGACGGCGGAGCGGACGTTGCGGCAGGACACCCGCGTGCTGATCTCCACCGCGCAGACCTGGTATCCCTGGCCGGCCGTGCCGTTGTACAGGCAGACATGCCCCGCGGGGCAGGACGCGGCCGCCGCCGCGGTGGTGGCCTGGGCCGGGGCCGGCAGGCCGGTCATGACGAAGAAGGCGACGACGGACAGCAGCAGAGCACGCATGTGATCACCTTTACGGAGAGATCAGTTCTGGTGCGCCCATCTTGATCGGCGTCGCTTTCGATCGGCTTTCAGGAGCGCTCCGCGATCTGCTGGAACTTGCCGAGCAGGGTGCGCGGGTCGCCGGTGGGCGCCAGCGCGGTGCCGAGCTCCGCCGCCACCGTGCCGCGCAGCTCGGACCAGACCGGCTGCGAGGTCGGGTCGAAGCGGGCCTTGGCCACCATGTCGACGATCGGGCTGACCTTCGCGTCCTCGCGCATCAGCGCCGAGGCCGACGCGGTGGTCGGCAGCAGGCCCTCGACCTTCAGGTACTTGACGTAGTTGTCGGCCTTGTAGAAGTAGTCGAGGAACTCGCGGACGAGCTGCTGGTTGCCGTCCTTCTTGAAGGCCATCAGGTAGTCCTGGATGCCGTGGGTGCTGGGCTCGGCGCCGTGGTTGGTGGGGTGGGTGGCGGTGCCGTACTTGACGCCGCCCTTGTCCACGGATTCGAGGAAGGCCCGGGTGCCGAAGGAGGCGTACACCATGCCGACCTTGCCCTGGGCGAACAGCGGCCAGGTGCCGTCGGCGCGGTTGGTCTGGCCCGGGTTCGGCTGGGTGTAGCCGTCCTTGGTCAGCGACTTCAGGAACTCCAGCGTCTCGACGGCGCGGGCGTCGTTGACGGTCCACTTGTCCCCGGTACGCCAGTCGCCGCCGTTGGAGCGCATCCAGGTGCCGAACTCGTAGTCGCCGGCCTCGGCGCCCAGGGCCAGCGCGTACGGCACGTAGCCGCCGGGCAGGGCCTTGATGGCCTTGACCGCGGCGCGGAACTCGTCCCAGGTGGCGGGGGGCTTCTTGAAGCCGGCCTTCTCCAGGATCGTCTTGTTGTAGTACATGCCGTTGACGGTGGCGACGAACGGCAGGCCGTACTGGGCGCCGTCGTAGGAGGCGTTCTCGGCGAAGGACGGCAGGAAGTCCGCGAGCACCTCCTTGGAGACCACCTCCTCGGCGCGGTACAGCAGCCCGGCCTCGGCGTAGTCGGCGAAGACGTTGATGTTCAGGACGTCGGGGAACTGCTTGGTCTGCACCATCGTGTTGACCTGGCTCTGCAGGTTGCCCCAGTCGATCACCTGGAGGTCGACGTTCTTGCCGGGATGGGCGGCCTCGAACGACTTGATCAGCTCGTCCCAGTAGGGGCGCGTGCCCTCGGTGTACTGGGCGACGACCAGCTTGATGGAGGTCTGGCCGCCCGCCGTACCGCCGCCGGAGCCGCCGCACGCGCCCAGCGCGAGCGTGAGCGCGGCGATCGCGGCCAGGGCGCCGAGCCGTGGTCTTCTTCTGGGTGTCATGTCACACCGATCCTTCTCGTTGTCACTTGGTGCTGCCCGCGGTCAGGCCGCTCACCAGGTGCTTCTCGATGAGCGCGAACAGGATGACCGCCGGCACGATCGCCATCAGCGCCGCGGCGAACAGGTACTGGTAGTTGGTCTCGTACAGGCCGATGAACTGCTGGATGCCGACGGTGAGCGGCACCCGGCCGCCGGCGGGATCGTTGAAGAGCGTCAGCGCGATGACGAACTCGTTCCACACCTGGATGAACGTGAAGATCATCACGGTGACGAGGCCGGGCGCGGCCAGCGGGAGGATCATCCGGACCAGGATCCGGAACCTGCCGAGGCCGTCCATCATCGCGGCCTCGTCGATGTCGACCGGGATCGAGCCGAAGTGGGCGTGCAGGATCCAGACCGCGAAGGCGAGGTTGAAGGCGGAGTTGATGGCGATGATGACGGCGTAGCTGTTGATCCCGTCCACGAACAGCGCCTGCCGGTAGAGCCCGATGAGCAGCGCGACCGCGGGGAACATCTGCGTCACCAGGATCACGCCGAGGAACGCCCCGCGCCCGCGGAAACGCGAACGGGCCAGCACGTACGCCGCGGGCGCGGCCACGAGCAGCACCAGCGCCGTGGAGGCCAGGGCGACGGTCAGGCTGACCCGGAAGTAGTCGGCCAGCGGGATGCGCCGCCACACGTCGGCGTAGTTGGACCAGGCCCAGGACTTGGGCAGGTAGTCGGCGGGCACGGCGAACAGTTCGGCGTCGGTCTTGAGGGAGCCGAGCAGCATCGCCGCGTACGGGGCCAGGAAGAACAGCGCGATCGCGAACCCGGCGACCGGCATCACCACCTTGCGCGCCCGCGCCCACCCGCGCCCGGCCCGCAGCAGCACCGGACGGGTGCGCCGCACCGGCGGCCGGACGGCGGCGGCGGGCTCCCGCGCGACGGCCGCGCTCGGCGGAGCGGGCTTCTCCTCCGCTGCCGAGGGGTTGCGGTACGGCCGTAGCACCAGCACGAACGCCAGGATGAGCAGCAGCAGGAAGGCCACGTTGAGCACGCCGAGCGCCGCCGCCTCGCCGGAGTCGAGCTGCGCGGTGAACGCGATCTTGTACAGCCAGGTCACGGTGGTGTCGGCGTGGTTGCCCGCCGTCTTGCCCATGATCACCCAGATGACGGTGAACGCGTTGAAGACGTGCAGCATGTTGAGGACCAGCGCGATCATGAGCGAGGGCCGCAGGATCGGCAGCGTCACCCGCCGCCAGGTCGCCCACGCGCCGGCGCCGTCGATCTTCGCCGCCTCCAGCACGTCGTGCGGCACCGTCTGCAGCCCGGACAGCAGCACGTAGGTGGTGAACGGCATCGAGGTGACGATGCCGACCGCCATCACCGCGTACAGTGCGGTGGCCGGGTCCTTGTACCAGTCGACCGGCGCCGAGATGATCGACAGGTCCATCAGCAGCCGGTTGAGCAGGCCGTTGCCGCCCTCGTAGATGAAGCGCCACACGGTCGCGGTCATCACCAGCGAGGCCGCCCACGGCACGACCAGCGCGAGCCGGACGAACCGCCGGCCGAAGAACTCCTTCGACAGGAACTGCGCCAGCGCCAGCGAGAGCACCACGGTGAGCCCGACGACGATCACCAGCCACAGCAGCGTGTTGCCGGCGACCTGGCCGAACGCGTCCTCGCTCAGGAGCCTGGCGTAGTTGTCGAACCCGGCGAAGCCCTTGACCAGCCCGATCCTGCTGATGTCGAGGAAGGACATCCAGACCATGTAGACCGCGGGGAAGCCGACGACGCAGACGATCAGCGCGGTGCTCGGCGTCAGCCAGCGCCACGGGACCGTGCGCTCCCACAGGTCGGCGATCCGGTTCACCGCGGGTTCCTGAGGTTCGCGGTCCAGGCGTCGAGGGTGGCCTGCCACTCGACCGGGTCCTCCGGTCTGCCGGGCACGCCCGGCCTGGTCTGCCAGGGCAGCGGCCCCGACTCGCGGCGGTACTCGACTCCGATCGCCTCCAGCCGGGGCAGGTGGGCGGCCAGGCGGCGGCGGAACTCCGCCAGGTCCCGCTCCGGCCCCGACCAGACGGTCTCGGCGAAGGCGGCCAGCCGGGGGAAGGCCATGTAGTCGACGTGCCTGCTGGAGTCGATCAGCTCGGTCCAGACGCCGCACTGGGCGCCGAGGACGCGCTCGGCCGCCGGGTCGCCGCGCAGCTCGGCGGGGACGGGCTCGAAGGCGTAGACGTCCTCGATGGTGAGCACGGTGCCGAACGGCACGGGCTCGTCCTCGCGCGCGCTCTGCCGGTAGTCGAAGTAGACGGCGGTGTTGGAGCAGTTGATGACGTCGTGCCCGGCACGGGCGGCGGCCACCGCGCCCAGGTCGGCCCGCCAGGCGGCCACGACCGCGCCGGGCGCCAGGCCGCCCTCCAGGATCTCGTCCCAGCCGACCAGGCGCCGCCCGCGCTCGGCCAGGTACGCGCCGAACTGGCGGATGAACCAGCTCTGCAGCTCGTCCTCGTCGCGCAGGCCCAGCTCCGCGATGCGCCGCTGGGCCGAGGGGCTGGCGCGCCACTGGTCCTTGGGGCACTCGTCGCCGCCGACGCACACGTACGGGCTGGGGAACAGCTCCAGCACCTCGTCGAAGACGTTCTTGAAGAACTCGATCGTGGCGTCCTCGACGTTCAGCACGTTGGCGCCGATGCCCCAGGTGGTGCCCACCCCGAGCGGGGTGTCCAGGTTGCCCAGCTCGGGGTAGGCGGCGATGGCCGACTGGGTGTGGCCGGGCAGGTCGATCTCGGGCACCACCGAGATGTGGCGGCGGGCGGCGTAGGCGACGATCTCGCGCAGGTCGTCCTGGGTGTAGAAGCCGCCGTGGGGGCGGCCGTCCATCTCGCCCTCCCAGCCGACCTGGCTCTGCTCGCGCCAGGAGCCGATCTCGGTCAGGCGCGGGTAGCGCTTGATCTCCACCCGCCAGCCCTGGTCGTCGGTCAGGTGCAGGTGCAGGACGTTCAGCTTGTGCAGGGCCATCAGGTCGATGAAGCGCAGCACGTCCGCCTTGGTCATGAAGTGCCGGGCCACGTCGAGGATCGCGCCGCGCCAGCCGAACCTCGGCCCGTCCTCCACGTGTACGGCCGGCACCTCCAGCGCCCCGGCGCCGCCCGCGCGGCGGAAGGCGGCCGGGCCGATGAGCTGGCGGAGCGTCTGGGCTCCGTAGAAGGCTCCGGCGGGCGACCCGGCGTCCAGCGCGATCCCGTCGCAGGCGACGGTCAGCCGGTAGGACTCGGGCGGCAGGTCGTCGAGGCCGAGGATGATCGTTCCCTGGCCGGGGGCGCCGGGCAGCAGCTCGCCGCCGGTGACCGGGCTGAGCTCCGCGCGCAGCCAGGCGGCGACCTCGCCGAGCGCCGGGTCGGCGGTGAGCCCGGTGCTCCGGTCGAGCACGAAACGGCCGGGCGCTGCCGCGTACCGCTTGGGCTTGGGGACGATCATCTGGTGGGTCTCCTCAGGGAGGGTGACTTACGAAGGAGAGCATCATTATTAGCACCGGGCCTCTGGAGGGTCAATGCTCATTTCTGCGCAGAACGCTCCCGCGGCACCACGATTGTGCGGACGATACGGCATAATGAATCATGACTTAAAGAGGACACCTGCATTAGGACGGCGATGGCCACACTTCGGGGCGGCGACCTGTCGCGGCTGAGGCAACTCAACTCCCTGACCGCGATCGGGGCGCTGCGCGGCGCCGGCCCGCTGACGCTGTCGGCCCTGGCCGAGCGCACCGGGCTGTCGCGGCCGTCGATGAAGGAGGTCGTGGACGAGCTGATGCAGCTCGGCTGGGTCGAGGAGACCCCGCCCGCGCAGGGCACGATCGGCCGTCCCGCCCGCCGCTACCGCTTCCGGGCGAGCAGCGGCTACCTGGTCGGGCTCGACATCGGCGGCCACAACATCCGCGCCGCCCTGGCGAACCTCAACGGCGAGATCCTCGCCGAGGCCCGCCGGCCCGTCCAGCCGGACACGCCCGTGGAGGAGCGCCTGGCCACGATCGAGGCCACCGTGGCGGGCTGTCTCGCGCTCGGCGGCAAGACGATCGCCGACGTGTGGGTGGTCGCGGCGGGCACGATCGGCGTGGTCACCCCCGAGGGCCGCATCCACTACTGCGCGGCCATCCCCGCCTGGACCGGGCTCGACCTGGCCGGGCGGCTGCGCGAGATGTTCCCCTGCGACGTCGTCGTCGAGAACGACAGCCGCCTGGCCGCCAGGGCCGAGGCCGCCCGCGGCACCGCCCGTGACGCGCGTGACGTGGTGTTCCTGCACGTCGGACGCCGGATGGGGGCGGCGGTCATCATCGACGGCCAGGTCCACCGCGGCTTCGGCGCCGCGGCCGGGGAGATCGCGATGCTGCCGCAGGCGCAGTGGTTCGACGCGCCCGAGCACCTGCAGAACTGCCCGATCATCCCCCTGGACACCTCACCCGCCGACGCCGCCGGCTACACGCTGGCCGCCGCCAGGACGGGCGACCCGGTCGCGCTGGCGGCGGTCGGGCGGTACGTCGACGACCTGGCGGTGGGGACCAGCGCGATGGTGCTGATGCTGGACCCGCAGGTGGTGGTGCTGGGGGGCGGTTTCTCCCGCTCGGCCGACGTGCTGCTGCCGCCGTTGCGCGAACGGCTGGAGCGCACCTGCATCCGCCTGCCGGACCTGCGCGCCTCCACCCTGGGCGACGAGTGCGTGGTCACCGGCGCCATCGACTACGCCGTCGCCCACCTCGACCACCAACTCTTCACCCCCGATGCCCCCCTCCCCGCCCCGCGCTGACCTGTTTTCCGCGCTGTTCGCGCGTTTCCGCTCTGTTCGCGCGCTTCCGCTCTGTTCGTGCGCGTCTGATCCTTTACGGCAGGCCGCCCCCACCACCGCCCGCCGCCGCGCGTGACCGCCCGTCGTCTCCACGCCCAGCGGGCGCGACTCACCTCGCCGTGACGTCGCGCCCTTGACCCGCCACCCGGGCAGGTGCGCCAGGTGCGGGTACCGCGACTCACCTCGCCGTGACGTCGTGCTCTTGACCGGCCTTCCGGAAAGCGCGCCTGGGCAGGTGGGCGTGGTGCAGGTGGCGCATGGTGCGTGGGCCTCCGCTGCCGATCCGGCGACGGACCGGGGTGGTGGGCCAGAGGAGGCGGGCGGCGATGGCGCCTGCCAGCGCGAGCGCCGTCAGGGCCACGGCGGCGGCGGTCATGCCCGCGACCGTCGCCAGCCAGCCCGCCAGCGGGTAGGTGAGGAGCCAGGCGGCGTGGGAGAAGGCGAACTGGGCGGCGAAGGCGGCGGGCAGGTCCTCCGGTGAGACCGCACGGCGGATCAGGCGGCCGGTCGGGGTCAGCACCGCGGCCGTGGCCGCGCCCAGTACCGCCCAGACGGCCAGCAGCATCCACCAGGTCAGGGTTCCCGTGGCCAGGGCCGTGCCGATCACGGCCGATCCGGCGAACAGGGTGAAGGAACCCGCCAGCATGACCGCCCTGTCGGAGAGCCTTTCCAGGATCGACGGCAGGAGCAGCGCCACGGCCATCGAGCCGGCGCCGAAGGCGGCCAGGGCCAGGGAGACCTCGCCGGTGCCCCTGCCCAGGTGCTCGCGGACCAGCACCACCGTGTTGACGATGACCATCGAGCCGGCCGCCGCGACCGACAGGTTCATGGCCAGAAGGGCGCGCAGGGGCGCCCTGGTCAGGAAGTGCCGGGCGCCGGAGACGGCCTTGGCCAGGGGGCCGGCGGCGGGCCGTACCGGCTGGGGCTTGGGAAGGACGACGGACAGCACGAACAGCGCGGACGCCAGGAATCCGAGCGCGGTGCCCATGAACAGCCAGTTGTAGGTGATCACGCTGAGCAGGGCGGCGGCCAGGACCGGGCTGAGCAGGGTCTCCAGGTCATAGGCGAGGCGGGACAGGGACAGGGCGCGGGTGTAGTCGCGCTCGTCCGGCAGGAGCTGGGGGATGGTCGCCTGGAAGGCCGGGGTGAAGGCGGCGGAGGCGAGCTGGAGGAGGAAGATGAGCACGTAGACGTGCCACACCTCGGCGACGAACGGCAGCGCCAGCGCGACCACCGCGCGGACCAGGTCCGAGCCGACCAGCAGCGCGCGGCGCGGCAGGCGGTCGGCGAAGGCGCCGATCACCGGGGCCACCCCGACGTAGGCCACCATCTTGATGGCCAGCGCGGTGCCCAGGACCGCGGAGGCGTCGGCGCCGGCGAGGTCGTAGGCGAGCAGGCTCAGCGCCACGGTGGCCAGCCCGGTGCCCACCAGGGCGACGACCTGGGCGGTGAACAGACGGCGGTAGGCACGATCGCGCAGTACTCGGAACATGGCCGCGGCCTCCTCGAATCAACATATGCGTATATGCGCATGCGTTGAACTCAAGAGAGTGCCGGAACATTCCCTCAGGCGTGCCAGGGGTCGCCGGTGACCTTGTGCTCGGCGTGGCTCAGGGCCTCGGTGAGGAGGTTGCGCAGGTGGCCGTCGCGCAGCGAGTACACGACCCGGCGGCCCTCCCTGCGCGACTGCACCAGGCTGGCCAGCCGGAGCTTGGCCAGGTGCTGGCTGACGGCGGGCTGCGCCGCGCCGCTGGCCGCGGCCAGGTGGCTCACGTCGGACTCGCCCTCCGACAGCAGCCACAGCAGGTGAAGGCGCGTGGAATCGGCCAGCAGGGCGAAAACCCGGCTCGCGGCGTCCAGTTGCTCCCGATCGGGCGCCGGCCGGTGCCGATGAACCGTCATGCAGTCATCGTAGGGCGCGAACTTTCCCGGCCCGTTCACTCTCCAACGTGGAGTAAGCACCAGTTCCCGACGGGGGGATCACGATGGACATCTCAACCTGCCTGCGTTCGGCGACGGTGGTCGCGCTCGCGGCGGCCTGCTGCGCGGTGCCGGCCGCCGCCGCGGGGGCCGCCAGATCGGGCAAGCCGCCGGCTTTACCGGAGTCCGGCGCGGGGGCCGCGGCCTTCGCCTACCTGTGCGCGGCCGGCAAGGACCTGCTGCCCACCGGCAAGTGCGACACGTGGAGGGTGGTGACGCTCGACGGGCGCATCCACTCCTTCCCCGAGGCGCTCGCCTACGAGAAGGGCAAGAAGGCCGACGACTCCGGCGAGGCGGGGGCCTTCGCCATCAGCCCCGACGGCGCCCGCGTCGCCTACCAGCGCGCGTCCGACGACCGCGTGGTGGTACGCGACCTGGGCACCGGCGAGACCTGGGAGATGCCGCGCCGGGCGGCGAAGGGGTCGATCGGCTCGCCGTTCAGCCTGAGGTTCGTGCGCGACGGCGGCGGGCTGGCGATCAGCCAATCGCGCCACGACGACTCCCTCTCCACCACCTACGTCGAGGTGGAGACCGGCGCGGCGCGCAAGCTGCCCAGGGGCCTGGCGCTGCTGGACGTCGAGCCCTCGGGACGGACCACCCTGCTCAGCGAGCCGGGACTCGGGCGGCGGGGCTGGTTCCACACGGTCGGCGGCGGGCGCACCACCAAGGCCAAGCTGCCGGAGAAGGCGGGCAAGCACCTCATCTGGGGCGCCTTCGCCGCGCGCGACGGCCGGGCCGCGAACCTGGTGCCCAAGGAGCCGCCCGCCTGCGGTCCGGACATGACGCCGATGTGGCTGTCGGTGTTCTCCACGACCACGGGCAGGATGACCAAGGTCAAGCCGAGGCTGCCGGCCGACGTGAACCACGCCGACGCCATCGACTGGCTCAGCCGGGACGAGATCGTGGCCTCGGCCAGCAGGGACCGGTCCGGCAAGAAGGAGCCGACGGTCCTGGGCTCCTACGTCTACGCGGTGAACGTCAAGACGGGCGCCTCACGGCTGCTGACCAAGCTGTCCACCAGCGAGACCCTCTTCGAGAGCCACCTGGTGGTCGGCGGCTACGCGGCGGCCCCCGCCGGGGCGGCGGGCGGCAAGATCGCCAAGCCGGGGCGGCGCGGCTGCGGGTGACCCTCGCGCGGGTTCCGGGGCCGCGGCCGGGCGGCCGCGGCCCCGGGTGGACTCAGAGGCCGCGCAGGAACGCCGCGGCCACCGGGGCGGCGACCTTGCCGCCGCCCCCTCCGCCCTCCACCACGACGGCGAAGGCCAGCGAGCCCTTGTAGCCCATGAACCAGGCGTGGGAGTCGAGCTTGGGGCCGCTGCCGTACTCGGCGGTTCCGGTCTTGCCGCGGGTGCCGGACGGCAGCCCGGCCGCCTTGGCGGTGCCCTTGGTGACCACGGCCGACATCATCGGAGCCAGCTTCTCGCTCACGCCGCCGGGCAGCTCGCGCGGCTCCGTCTTCTGCTTCAGATCGGGTACGAGGGTCGGCGGGCGCCAGGTGCCGTCGGCGATCGCGGCGGCCACCGAGGCCATGGTCAGCGGGCTGGCGGTGATGCGCGCCTGGCCGAAGGACTCCGCGGCCAGTTCCGCGTCGGACTCGGCCTTGGGGAAGCTCGGCTTGGTGGCGGGCACGCCGATCGTCAGCGGCTGGTTGAAGCCGACCCGCTCGGCGGTCTCCAGCAGCTTGGCGGCGCCGAGGTGCTGCTGGGCGAGGGGGGCGAAGGTGGTGTTGCAGGAGTAGGCGAAGGAGTCGGAGAAGCTGAGCGAGCCGTACTCGGCCCGTTCGGAGTTGCGGATCTTCAGCCCGCCGACGGTGGCGTACTTGGGGCAGGTCACCCGCTCCTGGGGCGCGACCCCCTCGGCCAGCAGCCCGATGGCCGTGACCGCCTTGAACGTCGAGCCCGGCGCGTACCGTCCGTTGATCGCCCGGTCGAAGCCGCCCCGGTTGTTGACCACGGCCTTGATCTCGCCGCTGGCGCTCTCGATGGCGACGAGCGCGGCGGGCTTGTCAAGATCCTTGACCGCGGCGACGGCGGCGTCCTGGATCCGCGGGTCCAGCGTGGTCTCCACACCGGACCCCTTCTTCCCGTCGATCGTCTCCAGCGTCTTGCCGCCGAGCTGGATCTCGGTGGCGGGCGTGCCCGCCAGGCGCTTCTGGAAGTTCTCCTGCAGCCCGCCCCGGCCGACGGCCTGCCCGACCTTGTAGGAGGGCCCGAGCCTGTCGACGTCCTTCTTGGTCGCCTTGTCCAGGAACCCGACGAGCTGCTGCACCGACCCGCCCACCTGGCCGGTGTCGATGCGCGCGCCGCTGCTGTCGGTGATCTCGCCGCGCTCCGGCCAGCGCGTCTTGAGCGCGAACGCGGCCCCGCTCGTCATGGACGGATGCAGGGTCTGCGGCGTCCAGTCCACCTTCCAGGTGCGATCCGCCACCTTCACGGGGATCTGTCCCTGATAACTCCACGCGCCGACGTTCTTGAGCTCCATGCTCGCCGTGTACGGCACCGCCGACCGCCCGTCCTTCTCCGGAGCCGCCTGGCCGAGGGTGACCTTGAGCGTCTCGATGGCCAGCCCGGTGCGCATCTGCTCATACCCGGCCAGCGACTGCGGCACCGCCAGTTCCCTGGTCATGCGCGCGGCGTCCCCGTCCTGCCAGGCCGCCGCGAACCGCCCGGCGGTCTCGGCTGGGCTCCCCGTGGTCCGCAGCAGCAGGTAAGCCCCGGTCCCGGCCGCCCCCAAGGCCACCACCGTCACCACGGAAACGATCGCGATGGTCCTGCCACGCGCCACAGCCCAGCCCCCTGCTCCTCGACGAGTCCCCGGAGTTCACCGAGCTTAGTGGGCGACAAATCCCGACATGTCCCACTTTCACGGATCGCCCTGCCGCACCATCCTCCCCACCCCTACCCCACCACCCCAAGACGTTGCCCCTCCCCCCGACACCTCGTCAACCCCGCCCCCGCGCCTATGGGACGCCCGATGCCAGATCCGAGCCCACTGCGTCGTCGGTCAGTCCGCGGGCTTGAGGCCCTGGCCTGAGTGTGGCACCCGCGTAGCGGTCCAGAAAGGGGGACATCCGCGCCAACGGGACTCCGGCGAAGGGCGTGAAGAAACTTGCGCCCTGCCAAACAGATGGGTAAAGGCCGAGGACATCGCGGCGAAGTCGCGGTTCGTGTTTTCACATGCTCGCTGAGTGTTGTGATCTTTGTCATGTTCTTGAGCATTCACATCGAGTAATCCGCGTCGTTAGATGGGTGGGCGATATCCACTTTGCTCACTGGCGAGCCAGAGAATGGAGATCCCATGTTCAAGGCAGTTCGAATGGCCTCGGTGGTCGTGGCCGGCGCGGCCGCGCTCATCGTCGGCGGTGCGCCCGTCCATGCCGAGACCGCGGCCACCGAGTATGTGGCCACCATCAACACCGGCGGGGAGAGCTTCCGCATCCGCCTCGTCGACACCAACGACGTCGACGCGGCCTACCGCAACCTGTCCGGAACGGGACCGCGGCAGCACGTCAATGGAAAGATCCTGCCGGGGACCGATGTCAATACCGGATGGAGCTGGCACCTCGATCCCGGTGACCTGGAGTTCGTCGACATTTCAATGGAACTGTGTGACGGTAAACCGTCCGACGTGGAAAACGGCACGCTGTCCGGCGACCGCTTCTGCCCTTGGGGTACGCAGGTGGTTGACATTCAGCCGCTTTAGTTTTTGAGAAAGTCACGGCCCCCGTCCTCCTCCGGGAAGGCGGGGGCTTCGTCATGGGGCCGGGCCGGGCGGCTGAGGGAGGCGGGAAGAACAAGACTGTTGTCCGGGCGATTCCTCGTGCACGGTTGTCGGCGTCCCCACCGCACGACGACAGGAGTCCCAGCATGTCCGGAACCGTGCCCCTGCATCTCGCGGGCAACAACGCGCCGGTGTCCGAGGAGGTGAGCCTGGAGCCGTCCAAGGTGGTCGGGGAGATCCCGGCCGAGCTGACCGGGCAGTTCTTCCGCAACGGGCCGAACCCGCGTACCGGCTGGTCGCCGCATTTCTTCGCGGGTGACGGCATGATCCACACCATCGCGCTCGACGGCGGCAGGGCGCGCTGGTACCGCAACCGGTACGTGCGCACGCCGCTCTACGAGCACCCCGGCGAGTCCCGCTTCGCCCTCGCCTTCGACCAGGGGCGCATCGACTACCGGGTCACCACGGCCAACACCCACGTGATCGCGCACGCCGGCCGCCTGTTCGCGCTGGAGGAGGGCGGCTTCCCGTACGAGCTGACGCCCGGCCTCGCCACGATCGGGCCGCACACCTTCGACGGCGCCCTGCTGGGCCCGATGACCGCGCATCCCAAGATCTGCCCGAGCACCGGTGAGCTGCTGTTCTTCGGCTACGGGCTGCGCCCGCCGTACCTGGTCTGCTACCGAGCCTCCGCGAGCGGCGAGGTGGTGCGACGGCGCGTCGTGGACGTGCCGCGCGCGACGATGATGCACGACTTCGCGATCACGAGGAACCACATGATCTTCATGGACCTGCCGGTGGTCTTCGACCCCGCACGGGCCG
Organism: Nonomuraea sp. NPDC050790; assembly: GCF_044456745.1. Classification (NCBI taxonomy): domain Bacteria; kingdom Bacillati; phylum Actinomycetota; class Actinomycetes; order Streptosporangiales; family Streptosporangiaceae; genus Nonomuraea; species Nonomuraea sp. NPDC050790. The sequence goes on from NZ_JBITGF010000008.1 coordinate 77,263, forward strand.
CGGCGGGCGGGCCGCCGTGGCGCTGGGACGACGGGCACCGCGCCCGGTTCGGCGTGCTCCCCCGTACGGCCGGCGACGACGCCCCCGTCCGCTGGTTCGACGTCGCGCCATGTTACGTGTGGCACACCATGAACGCCTTCGAGAGCCCGGAAGGCGACACGATCACCGTCACCGGCACCCGCGTCCCCACGCTGTGGCGCGACGGCGCGGACGACCTGGCGGGCGGGCTGCCCGTCGTGTACCGCTGGAGGCTGGACCTGCGATCGGGCACGGTCGCGGAGGAACCGCTCGACGACAGGCCCAGCGAGTACCCCCGGCTGGCCGACTCCCGGCTCGGCCTTCCGAACCGCTACGGCTACACGACGAGCTTCTCCCTGAGCGCCGAGCCCGACCGGTCGGAGATCTACGCCTACGACCTCACCGGCGGCGAACCGGCCGTGCACCGCCTCCCTCCAGGCCACACCTGCGGCGAAGCCGTCTTCGTCCCCCGGAGCGGCGGGACCGGTGAGAACGACGGCTACCTGATGACGTTCGCCCACGACCGCGCGGCCGGGACCGGTTACCTGGCCATCCTGGACGCCGCCGACCTGTCCGCGCCCCCGCTCGCCGAGGTGCACGTCCCGGTACGCGTCCCCGCCGGCTTCCACGGCAACTGGATCCCGGCCTGATCTCAGCTCGACGGGGGGCGCGGCGCGAAGATCCGGAACGTGTTGCCCTCGGGGTCGCGGAACACGACCCAGCGGACGCCGTCCTGCTCGTTGTCGCTGACACGCTCGGCTCCGAGCGCCTCGACCCGGCCGGCCTGTTCGGCCCAGTCGGCCTCACCGCCGAGGTCGAGCATGAGACGGTTGTCCCCGGTCGCGAGTTCCCCCTGGGGCCGGTGGAACATCCACGTCGCCCCGTCCCCCACCGGGCTGATCATCGCGAACTCCGGCGTCGCCCCCTCGTCGACCGGCCGCCTCAGCACGCCGGACCAGAACGAGGCCAGGGCTGCCGCGTCCCGGCAGTCGAACGAGTACATTCCGACCTTCATACGACTCCTCCCTTACGTGGGTCCACGCACAGGTAGACCGGCCCCGGCGGCGGAACTCATCGCGCGGAAGGGGATCCGAACCAGCGCGAGAGGTGGCGGTCCAGGTCCTGCTGGTCGTCACCGATCCAGGCGACGTGACCGTCGGGGCGCATCAGGAGGCCAGAAACGTCCAGCGCCGCCGTGGGATCGGCCAGGTGGTCCACCCGGTCCGACCAGCCGCCGACGCCCAGCCGTCCGGTGCGGTCCAGCAGCAGGCCGCGGCCGTGGTGCAGCAGGCCGTACAGGTTGCCCCGCTTGACGTCGAGGTCACGCAGACGGCGGCCGAGCAGCTCGTGGCCGTCACCGAAGTCGTAGCGGACGCCGATCGCGGCGATCTTCTCGATCAGGTGGCGGTTCACCTCCTCGAAGTCCATCAGTTCGGTGAGCAGCCCGCGCAGCGCCCGCGAACCCGGCTCGGCCGACTGCAGTGCCGATTGGGCGCGGGTGTTGTCCAGGACGTCCGCGGCGACCGGATGGCGTTCGGCCTGGTAGGTGTCCAGCAGCATGTCCGAGCCCCAGCCGAGGATCTGCGCGGCAAGCTTCCACCCGAGGTTGAACGCGTCCTGGAGGCCCAGGTTGAGACCCTGCCCGCCGATCGGCGGATGGATGTGGGCCGCGTCCCCGGCCAGCAGCACCCGCCCGACCCGATAGCGTTCGGCCAGCCGGGTGGCGTCCCCGAAGCGGGACAACCAGCGCGGGGAGCGCACGCCGAAATCGGTTCCGGCGACGGCGCGCAGCCCCTGACGGAAATCCTCCAGCGTCGGCGGCGCCGCACGATCCCCGACCCCCACGGCCGGGACGACGACGCTGTAGACGCCTTCGCCGAAGGGCCGCAGCCAGAAGGGCCGGTGGATCTCGCCGATTCCGGCGATCCTCGCGGCGATCTCCTCCGGCGGCACGCCCACTTCCATCTCGCCCATCAACGTCTCGCTCCGCGAGGGCTCGCCGGGGAATCCGACGCCGAGCCGCTTGCGGACCGTGCTGCGCGCGCCGTCACAGCCGACGAGATAGCGCGTACGCAGCCTTTCCCCGTCGGCCGTCTCGACGCTCACACCGTCGTCGTCCTGCGCGAATCCGGCCACCGCGCTACCGCGCCGGACCTGCGCGCCCAACGCGATCGCATGCTCTTCGAGCAGCCGGACGATGACCGGCTGCGGAATTCCCACCAGATACGCGTAAGGGGAATCCAAACCCGTGGGCGCGGGCTTCGGGATGGCGGCGAAGAATCCGGCGGCGGGCCGCTTTCTTCCGTGCTGGAGAACACGATCCAGGAGGCCGCGCATGGCCATCAGCTCGATACTGCGCACGTGCAGGCCGACGATGCGTACGAACGACGTGGGCTCGGTCTCCTTCTCGAGAAGGAGCACTCGCACGCCGTGCAGCCGCAGTTCGGCGGCGAGCATCGCGCCGGTCGGCCCGCACCCGGCGATGGTCACGTCAAAGGCCGGAGAATTCATGGTGTTGCCCTTCGGGAGTCCTTGTACGGCGCTCCCGGCGACACCTATGCCAATCGCCCGACCGTGACGGCAGCGGGGAGCACCCACATCGATACAGCGTTCATGGGTCTCACCTCCCTGGGCGGTGTCACGGTCGAACGCAAGCTACAGGCCCGGCCATGATCTGGTCCATTCGTTTTATTCGATCGCGGCCAGGTCCACGACGTACATCCTGTCCTTGATCGGGTACGTCATCAGCCGGTCCAGGCCGCCGTCGGGAATCGCCATGACGCCCTTCGCGTCCGGCCGGATGCCCAGATCGGCGGATCTGCCGGTGTCCACGTCGTAAAGCGACAGCCCCGAGCCCTGCCGATCGACCTTGAAGAAGCGCTCCAGACCGGCGTCGTCACCCCGCTGGAACCCGCTCGGCAGTTCCCGCTCCAGCGACCCGTCACGATCGCGGACGAACCTTCGCACGACGGTCTGGGAGCGCACCGTGTCCGGGCATCGCTTCGTGCCGCACCTGATCTCCTTGCCGGAGGGGTCGCGGGGCCGTTCGACCTTGACGATCCGGTTGCGCACGGCCACGCCCGCGCACCGCTCGACCCCGCACCTGACCTCCTCGTCCGCCTTGACCACGGCGTCGCGCCGCTCGCCGGTCTCGACGTTGAGCAGTTCGCGGAAGATCGCCTTGCCGTGGTGGGCGCCCACCCACGGCCACTCAAGGACGTGGTGGCGCTCGGCGCCCTTCACCGGCCGCGGCGTGCCCCCGCTCAGCGGCACCCGGTGGACGCCGCCCTTCTCGTAGGCGAAGACGACGTCGGAGCCCGCCACCTGCAGTCCGTTGATGTGCCCCTGCTTCATGACGTTCCCGAGGGGGACGTCGGCGACCCGCCGGGGACTCCCCCCGGCGGCGGGGACTGTCCAGATCCGGGCGACCCTCGGCCCGCCCGCCTCCTTGTAGGACGCCCACCAGACGATGTTCCCGCCACCCGCGGCGACGCCGTCCGCGAAGATCGCCGATCCCTTCGTCGGGGGGATCTCGGCGACCCGCGTGGGCCGCCCGGTGCGCAGGTCGTAGCGCCACAGGAACTGCCGCCTGCCGTCGCTGACGCCCGTCATGACCAGCAGCGTGTCGTCGTCGAGGAGAAGCTGCGGATGGTACGCGCGCCCGTCGGGCAGCTTCGCCGGGATCTTGCGCACCGCCTCCGGCCACACCTTCTCGATCGGCGGCGGAGCCTGCCCCGTCCCATCGACCGCCGGAGACGGCTGCGCCGACGCCCCCAGCCCGTCCACCGCCACGCCCACCCCGCCCGCGACCACGACCACGGCCGCCGCCGCCCGCACGGCCGCGGTCCTGGCCCGCCGCCGCCGATGGCGCGCCTTGACCGTCGCGGCCAGCCCGTCCGGCACCCGGGGCGCCCGATCCGCCGCCCCCGAGAGAACCCCGCTCAGCCTGTCTTCCAGATCGGTCATCGCATGCTCCTGTGGGGCTCCGGTGCGGAGGAGAGGGAGGAGCGCAGCTTGTCCAGGCCGCGGAAGGCCTGGCTGCGCACGGTTCCCGGAGAGATGCCGAGCACCTTGGCGATCTCGGCGTCACTGAGCTGTTCGTAGTAGCGCAGCACCAGCACGGCACGCTGCCTGCGGGGCAGCGCGCCCAGGGCCGCCCAGAGCCCCTGTTCCTCGTCGGAGGGGAAGACCTCGTGGTGAACCCGCTCCGGCGGCCCCTCGGTGAGGTGCTCACGCCTGCGCCGCCGCCAGAGGCTGATGTGTAACCGGGCCATCGTGGTGCGCACGTAGCTGTGCGGGCTGTCCTTGCGCCGCACCTTCGGCCAGGCGCCGCACAGCCGTACCAGAGCCTCCTGGACCAGGTCGGCGGCGTCATGCGGGTTTCCGGTCAGGACGTACCCGTAGCGGAGCAGCGCCTCCGTCTCCTCTGCCACGAAGTCGTCGAAGCCCGGCTCGTCATCCACTGCTCGTCCCTTCGGTCGTCATGTCCCAGACGGCCGAAGGGACGAATGCGTTGCATCTCCCGGCAAACCTCTTCAGGAGTACGGCGGAGCGCCACCAGCGCCATCACAGGTCCAGTACGACGTCGACGTCGCGCACAGTGTGGTCGACGGACTCCTCGGCCGCCGAGTTCGCGCAGCCACGCGTGCCTGGGGCGCTCGCCGTGGTGATGACGTACGCGCCCAGCGGCGGTTGCAGGGGGTGAGTCCCAAGGTGCTGACCCAGACGCTCCGGCGGCTTGAGAGGGCGGGATTCCTCGATCGCATACCTCACCCGCATGAAGGTGAATTCAAATTCACTGGGGCGAAGGATTGTCAGCCCTTCCACCGATCCCTCAGAATGAATGCGAATTCAGTTTCGCTGTGAGGGAGATCACATGCACCTCATGGAGTGGTGTCGCATCCGCACCTCCGGCGCGCGAGCCGTGGAGCCCTTCCAGATCGGCGACCTGTCCCTGCTGGCCATCCCGCAACTGGCCCTCGACGTGCCCGGACAGCCTCCTGCCATGAACGCCGGCGACAGCGACACCGAGTTACTGCTGCTGCGCCGTACCGGCACCGGCTTCGAGCACTTCCAGAGCCTGAGCGTGCCGGGCGGCGAGGACGCGGAGTTCTTCCGGATCGGCGAGCGGGCCTTCCTCGCGACCGCGAGCATCCGCGGCGGCCAAGGCCCGTACGAGCACGCCGTGGACTCCCGGATCCACGAGTGGGACGGCACACGGTTCGTGCCCTTCCAGAGCGTGCCCGGCTTCGCGGCCAAGCAGTGGCGGCACTTCACGGTCGGCGGCCGGCACTTCCTGGCTCTGGCGCAGGGGCTGCCGCTGCCGGGGAGCCGCCCGTCCACGATCCATCGATGGGACGGCGGGGCCTTCGAGCCGTTCCAGGAGATCGACTCCGAGCAGGGCTACAACTGGCACGCCTTCCAGGTGGGCGGCCAGGAGTTCCTGGCCCACGCCGACCACCTCGCGCCGTCCATGCTGTATCGCTGGGACGGGGAACGCTTCGCCGTACACCAGACTCTGGCCGAGCGGCACGGACGGGCGTTCGCGAGCTTCGGCGCCGACGGCGAGGAGTACCTGCTGGTCGGCTGCATCCTCGGCCGGACGCGGCTGCTGCGGTGGGACGGCGAGTCCTTCGTGCGGCACGCCGTGCTGGACGGGGCGGGCGCGCGCGAGTTCGCGGTGCTGCGCGGCGCGCGCGGCCTGTACGTGCTGCGCGTCAACTTCATCCACGGGACCCCCGCGGAACCGACGACGGCGCTGAAGTCCCAGCTCTACCGCTGGCGGGACGGCGGGCTGCGGGTCGTCGAGGAGTTCCCCACCAGCGGCGGCACGGACGTCGCCGTCATGACCGGGGCGGACGGGACGCTGGTGGCCGTGTCCAACGGGCTCAGCCCGGACGTGCGCTTCGCCGCCGACAGCGTCGTCTATCGCTTCGCCGAGTGAGGGCACATCGTGACGGACGCGTTCATCAGGTTGTTCACCGCCTACACCGCGGATCAGGACAGCATCGGCAGGCGGCTGGGCCGGGCGGTCACCGACCGTTCCCGCGCCGACCCGCTGATCGCCGCGACGGCCACCGACATCGCGCTCTACCCTGGCGGCGGCAGGCCGCCGACGGTCGAGGGATTCCGCATGTCCACCAGGGGTTTCAAGGAGCTGACCGGGGTCTCGCACCTGGGTCCGGCGGTGGCCTCGCTGGTCAGGCTGCGCGCCCTGGGCGAGGCGTCCTGGCGGGAGTCCGCCGAGCGCCTGCTGGCCGAGGTCAAGGCCACGCGGGCGGCCAACAGCACGGAGTTGTGGCGCGATCAGGTCGCGGTCGAGGCCTACCGGGGCAAGGAGGGCGAGATAGCCGCCCTGGTGGACCGCGCGTGCGAGGCGACCGGCCGCTACCTCACCCTTGCGCTGGACGACGAGGAGTACCTCTCCCCCACGACGCTGCGCCGTGACTTCCTCGACGGGGACGACGGCGTCAACGCGATGATGGTCGCCACGTTCTTCCTGGTCAGCCTCGACATCAACTTCCGCGTCGCGCGGTGGTTCACCGCGCGGGACGTGGCGTGGGAACGGGCCATGGTGGTGGTCGCGGGCCGGCAGGGCCGCCCCACGGCCGGGGTGACGTGGAACACCAGCAGCGTGGCCACGATGATCCTCGCCGCCTCGCGGGGGCGCCTGCCGCTGGAGCGCGTGTACGTGGCCCCGCACGCGCCCACCTTCGCCACCCCCGCGGACGGCGACCTCTCCGAGGTGGCCGCCCTGGAGGAGGAGCTGCGTGCCCTGTGGTGCGGCACCAGGGCCACGGTCGAGCTCGGCGAGGTGATGTTCGACGGCTATCCGCGCTACACCCCCGGCGGCCTCGTGCTCCCCGACGTCGCCGACCCCGGCGTCACCGAGGTCAGCGAGATGCCGGCCATCCGCTCCGCCGGCGACATGCGGGCGCTGGTCACCAGGCTCCGCGTCGTGCTGGAGGACCCGAGGCAGTTGCTTTCCGGCTGCGTCACCGACTTCGCCGCCGCCTCGCTGGCGGCGGCGGGCAACGATCCCACCCGGGTGACCGTGCCCGGGCTCTGAGAGGCGACCATGACCATCGACCGGCGCTCGTTCCTCATCGGCGCATCCCTCCTGTCGTTGACCGCCGCCTGCGCCTCGCCGGGCGGCTCCTCAGGCTCACTCAAGATCGGCGCGTCGCTGCCGCTCACCGGCCCGGCCGCCGACGTCGCCGACCCGGGCCACAAGGGCTACCAGGTGTGGCAGTCCCAGATCAACGCGCGGGGCGGGCTCCTGGGCCGCAAGGTGGAGTTCGTCATCCTGGACGACGGCTTCGACCAGAACACCGTGGTCTCCAACTACAACAGGCTGATCAGCCAGGACCGGGTGGACCTGCTGATCGGCACGTTCTCCTCCTTCCTGAACCTGCCCGCCTCCACCGTCGCCGACCGCAACCGCATGCTCTACATCGAGCCGTCGGGCGGGGCGGCGGAGATCTTCTCGCGCGGCCACACGCGCCTGTTCTTCAGCCAGCCGGGCACGACCGACACCGCGCACCGGCCGTTCGCCGGCTACGTGGAGGGGCTGTCGCGCCGGCCCGCCACCGCCGCGTACCTGCACCAGGACGACCCCAGCACCGACGTGCCCGTGCGCAACCTCAGGAAGACCTTCGAGGGGCTCGGCATCAGGACCGTGTACGGGCAGAAGTACCCGCCGGACACCAAGAACTTCGACGCCATCGCCAACGCGATCCGGCAGAGCGGTCCGGCCCTGCTGGTGCACGGCGCGCTGGAGGTGGACGGCGCGGCCGTGGTCCAGGCGCTGCAGCGGGTGGGCTTCACGCCGGAGATCCTGTACCAGACCAGGGCGCCCTCCAGCGTCAACACCTACCCGAAGGCCGTCGGCGAGCCGAACACCGAGGCGATCTTCACGGCCGGGAGCTGGCATCCGGCGGCGAAGTACCCCGGCAACGCCGAGTTCGTCACCGGCTACCGCGAGCAGTTCGGCCAGGAGCCCAGCGAGGACGCCGCCAACTCCTACACCGCCGCGCAGGTCCTCCAGGCGGGAGTGGAGGCCGTCGGCAGGCTCGACCAGGACGCGATCGCCGCGTGGCTGCACGCCAACACGGTCCAGACCATCGTCGGACCGCTGAAGTGGGACCGGCGCGGGGTGCCCGACGGCAGCCTGCTGCTGATGCAGTGGCAGGCGGGCAAGCTGGAGGTCGTCGCCCCGGCCTCAGCGGCGACGGCCGCCTCCGTCATCGCCTCCAAGCCGAGCTGGGCGACCTGATGCAGACGCTCCTCTACGGGCTGCTCGTGGGCGGCGTGTACGCGCTGGCCGGCAGCGGTCTCACGCTCATCTTCGGCGTGATGCGCATCGTCAACCTCACCCATGGCGCGATCCTCATCGCCGGCGCGTTCCTCACCTACACCCTCTCCACGGCGACCGGACTCGACCCCTTCCTGACGATCCCCCTGGTCGGCGCGGTGCTGCTCGGCCTGGGCCTGCTCATCCACGTGCTGGTCATCCGGCGGGCCGAGCGCGGCGGCGAGGGCACGATCATCCTGGCCACGCTGGCGCTCGCCATGGTCCTGGAAGGCGTCGTGATCCTCGTCTGGGGCCAGGAGCCGCACACCGTCGCCCCCTCCTACGCCCGCACGTCCTTCCGCCTCGGCGACCTGGTCCTCCCCACCGCCCAGGTGTACGGCTTCGCCTGTGCCGCCCTCCTGCTGGCCGGGCTGCACCTGGTGCTCAGCCGTACCTGGCTGGGCAGGGCCGTACGGGCGGCGGCGACCAACCCGCGGGGCGCCGAGCTGGTCGGCATCCGGGTGGAGCGGGTCAACGTCGCGGCGTTCGGCCTGGGGATCGCGCTGACCGGCGCCGCCGGCTCCATCCTGGCGGTGCTGGCGCCGTTCACGCCCGACTCCGGCGACCAGTGGATCGGCCTGGGGCTGGCCATCGTGGTGCTCGGCGGGCTGGGCAGTCTCGGCGGCGCGCTGGCCGGGGCCCTGATCCTCGGCGTCGCGGAGACGTTCACCGCCACCTACGCCTCGCCCGCGTGGGCGACCGCCATGCCGTTCGTGGTCATCGTGCTGACCCTGCTGCTGCGCCCGCAGGGGATCTTCGGTGTCCGGGTCAGACAGGATGTGGCCGGCGCATGAGAATCCTCCTGTTCGGGATCGCCGCCGCGCTGCCCGCGGCGTGGCTGAGCCCCTACTACCAGAACATGCTCATCCTGATCTTCCTGCTGGCGATCATGGCCGGTTCGTGGAACATCATGGGCGGCTACACCGGCTACATCTCGCTCGGGCAGAGCGCTTTCCTCGGCGTCGGCGCGTACACAACCGCGATCGCGGCGGACGCCTGGTCGATCTCCCCGTTCCTCGCCGCTCCCCTGGGCGGGCTGGTGGCGGGCGCGCTGGCCGCCGTCCTCGGGCTGGTCACCTTCCGCGCCCGGGGCAACGCGTTCATCATGATCACCTTCGCGATGCTCTACCTGCTCGGCATCGTGGCGCTCAACTGGACGGCCGTCACCAACGGCAACAGCGGCATGGTCCTGCCCGCGCCCGGCGGCACCTCGCTCCTGCCCTTCTACTTCAGCCTGCTCGGACTGCTGGTCCTGACGCTGGTGATGACGCAGGCGATCGTGTCCTCCCGGTTCGGCCTGGCGCTGACGTCCATCCGCGAGGACGAGGAGAAGGCGGCCGGCATCGGCGTCAACACCTCGGCCGCCAAGCTCGCCGCGTTCGTGGCCGGCAGCGTGCCGATCGGCGTGGCGGGCGGCTTCTACGGCTACTACCTGGGCTTCCTCGACTCCCGCGCGATGTTCTCCATCGTCACCAGCATCATGATCGTGCTCGCCGCGCTGCTGGGCGGCGCGGGCACGCTGTGGGGGCCGGTGCTCGGCGCCTTCCTGCTGGAGCCGTTCTCGCAGGTGACCAACCAGTTGTTCACCGGTCCCACCGCGGGCGCCTGGCGGCTGATCGTCTTCGGCGGGATCCTGCTCGCCGTCCTGCTCTTCCTGCCCAAGGGCATCCTTCCCAGCCTGCGGCGGCGACGACGCTCGGCCGAGGTGGGCAAACGCCTCGGCCTGGCGGCGGTTCCCTCCTGGCTCGCCTCCGGCGACGGGGCGCGGCTGGAGGTTCGCGGCGTGCGCAAGCGCTTCGGCGGGCTCACCGTGCTGGACGGGCTCGACCTCACCGTCGAGCCCGGCTCGATCACCGGCCTGATCGGGCCCAACGGGTCCGGGAAGACCACGCTGTTCAACCTGATCGACGGCGGGATGAAGGCCGACGGCGGACGAATCCTGCTGGACGGCCGGCGGATCGACGCCTCCAGCCGGTGGGCGCGCAGCCGGGCGGGGCTGGGCCGTACGCACCAGATCACCCGGTTGTTCCCCAGGTTGTCGGTGCTGCGCAACGTCCTGGCCGGATCCCGCGCGCCCTGGACGGCTCCGGCGGTCACCGGCGAGCAGGCCAGGAAGGGTGCCGAGCTGCTGGAGCTCGTCGGGCTCGCCGGATACCGCGACCTTCCGGCCGGAGAGCTCTCCTACGGCCAGCAGAAGCTCATCGAGCTCACCCAGATCCTCATGCTCCAGCCCCGCCTGGTGCTGCTCGACGAACCCGCGGGCGGCATCAACCCGACCCAGGTCGAGCAGATGGGCGCCCTGATCAGGGAGCTCAACCGGACGGGAACCACCTTCCTGATCGTCGAGCACAACATGCCGTTCGTCCTCGGCCTGTGCGACACCGTGCACGTCCTCGCGGGTGGCCGCCGCATCGCCACCGGCACGCCGCAGGAGGTGCGGAACGACCCGCTGGTCCTGGACGCCTACCTGACCGGAGCGAGCCGATGATCTCGATGACCGGCGTCCACGCCGGATACGGCGGCGGCGACGTGCTGCAAGGACTCGACCTCGAGATCGACCCCGGCGCGGTGACCTGCGTGGTCGGCCCGAACGGCGCGGGCAAGTCCACCGTGCTGCGCGCGATCAGCGGCCAGCTCGCCCCCAGGCTCGGCACGATCCGGTACGGCGGGCGCGACATCGACGGGCGGCATCCCGCCGAGCTGATCAAGGCGGGGATCGTCCAGGTGCCGCAGAAGCACGGGCTGTTCCCCGAGATGACCGTCGCCGAGAACGTGCTCCTCGGCGGCTACCTGCGCCGCCGCGACCGCGCCTACCTCCAGAAACGCCTCGCCCACCTCGCCGAGCGCTTCCCGATCATCGGTGAGCGCGGCGCCGAACCGGCGGGCAACCTGTCCGGCGGGCAGCGGCGCACCGTGGAGTTCGCCAGGGCCCTCATGCTCGAACCGGCGATGGTGCTGCTCGACGAGCCGTCGCTGGGGCTCGACCCGCGCTCGCTCGGCCTGGTCGAGCAGTCCGTGACCGGGATGCGCGACAGCGGCGTCACCGTGCTGATCGTGGAGCAGAACGTGCGTTTCGGACTCGGGATCGCCGCGCACGGCGTCGTCATGGAGAGCGGGCGGGTCCTCAGGGCGGACGCGGCCCAGGCGATCCTCGACGATCCGGAGATGGGCGCGTTCTTCCTCGGCGGCGCCCCGTGAGCGCCTTCCTCGACCGGCTGCGGGCCGGGCTGCCGACCCTCATGCTCGGCATCCGCGGCAGCCGTACCTCTGAGGTGGTGCGGATGGCGCACGCGACCGGCCACCACGCCGTGCTGGTCGACCTGGAGCACTCGCCCATGTCCACCGACGTGGCCACGCAGCTCTGCTCGGCCGCCGACGGCCTGGGGATGACGCCGCTGGTCCGGGTGCCGGAGCGGGAGTACGGCATGATCGGCAGGCTCCTCGACGGCGGCGCGCACGGCATCGTCGCCCCGCGGATCGAGACGGCGCGGGAGGCCCGGCTGGTCGCCCGCGCCTGCCGCTTCCCGCCGCGCGGGCAGCGCTCGGCGATCGCCCAGATCCCCCGGTACGGCATGCGTCCCCAGCCCGCGCAGCGTCTGGAGGAGGAGGTCGTGGTGCAGATCCTCGTCGAGACCCCGCTGGGCGTCGCCAACGCCGGGCAGATCGCCCAGGTCGACGGCGTGGACATGCTCGCGATCGGCGTCAACGACCTCACCGCCGAACTCGGCGTGCCCGGCGCCTACGACGATCCGAGAGTGCTCGACGCCGTCGCCACCGTGGCCGCCGCCTGCCGCGCGCACGGCAGGTTGCTGGCGGTCGGCGGCATGCCGCCCGCCGGGCTCGACGGCGTCTGCCCGCTCCGGATCACCGGATTCGACTCTGCCCTGCTCTTCCAAGCGATCAAGGACGCATCATCGTGACACCCCTGCGGACCACGCCCATGCGGGCCACGACGACCAACACCCGGCCCGGTTTCACGCTGCCGCCGCTGAGCTGCGACGCCCACTTCCACGTGTTCGAGCCCGGCTACCGGCACGTGCCCGACCCGCTCTACACCTTCCCGGAAGGGACGCTGAAGCAGTACCTGAGCCTGGCCGGCCGGCTCGGCGTCGAGCGGATGGTCCTGGTGCAGCCGACCTTCTACGGCACCGACAACGGCCTGCTGCTCGACGTGCTGCACGAGGCGGGCGAGAACTGCCGCGGCGTGGTGCGCGTCGAGGACTCCGTCAGCGACGCCGACCTCGACCTCTTCCACGAGGCGGGGGTGCGGGCGATCCGGCTCGACCTGTTCGCGCGGGCGTCGTGGCCGGTCGAGGAGCTCGTCGCCTACATCCGCGCGATGGCCATGCGCGCCCGGCCGCGCGGCTGGCACCTGCAGTTCTACGCGCCCGGCGCGGTCGTGCGCTCCCTCGCGCCCTTCCTCGCCGAGCTGGACCACACCTTCGTCATCGATCACATGGGGTACGGCATGGCCCTCGACGAGCTGCTGCCGCTCCTGGCCGGCGGGCACTGCTACCTCAAGCTGTCGGGGCCCTACCGGCTGAAGACGGACGTGACCCCGCTGGCCCGCGCGCTGGTCGAGGCCCGCCCCGACCGGCTCCTGTGGGGCTCGGACTGGCCGCACCTGCCCGACGGGCAGCGCGACACGGGCGAGCTGCTCAACCTGCTGGCCGGCTGGGCGCCCGAACCGGAAGATCGACATCGGATCCTCGTCGAGGCGCCAGGAGAGCTGTTCTATGCCCAGTAGCCTCGGTGACGGGAGGTATCAGGTGAAGTCGAAGCGTACGGAGGCAGAGCTCAAGGACGCCGTGCGGCGGCTCCTGACCCGCAAGAGCTATGCCGAGATAAAGATCACCGACATCACCGCGGAGGCGGGGAAGGCGGTGGGCTCGTTCTACCGCTACTTCGAGGACAAGGACGCCCTGCTCACCTCGCTGGCCGGCGATTTCCAGGCCGCGCTGCGCTCTCACGTCGTAGAGCAGCTCGGCCACGGGCACACGATGTCCACCGTCGACGACATCCGCCACCACGTGCGGGCGTACTGGGCGACCTACCGCGAGCACCTGCCGGAGATCGTCGGGATCTTCCAGGCGTCCATGGCCAGCGGCACCTTCCGCCACATCCACGACGAGCTGCGCCGGCGCCAGGTGGAGCACTGGACGCGGCACATCCTGGAGATCGGCGCCCCGGCGGGCAAGAACGAGGAGAGCGCCCGGATGGCCGGGCTGGCGATCAGCTGCATGCTGGAGTCCTTCGCCTACCACCGCCTCGCGGAGAGCCCGGGCGGTGACGACGAGGAGGCCATCGAGACCTTGACCGGGTTGATCGCGCGGGGACTGCTGGGGTGAGCTGGCTGTTCGCCGAGGAGGCGCCGCTGCCCTGACCGCTCAGCGCCGCTCCCGGCGGCCGTCTCTCCTTCGGGTCAGCGCCGCTCCCGGCGGGCGGCTCTTCTTCGGGTCAGCGCCGCTCCTCGCCGGCGTCTCCCCGGGCGGCCGCGGCGGCGATGGCGCCCTGCAGGCGCCGGGCGGCCTGGAGGTGGTCGCCGGTCCAGATGACGCGTACGCCCGTCGCCCGGCCGGCCGCGTCCTCCAGGTCGTCGCGGACCGCCTCGACCAGCCGGTTGTCGCTCGGCCGGTCCACCGGGTCCGGTTCGGGCACCGGCGTCCGGCCCTCCAGCCCGGCGGCGAAGCTCTCGTACCACCGGAACACCCCGTCGGCCATGAGCCGCAGTTCCCTGCGCGCGTCCGCCCGGTCCTCGGGCGGCGGCCCGCCCGGCGAGCGCCGCCACAGCTCCAGGACCGCGTCGGCGGCGAGCCGGAGGCCGACGACGCCGGTGACCAGCGTCGTCATGCCGCCCAGCGGCATGTCCTTCTGGCCGCGCTCGGTCAGGTAGGTCCTGAAGGCGTCGTCGAGGCGGCGCGCGGCGGACGCGGCGCGCCGCCCTTCCTGGGGGACCTCGATCGGGCCCGGCTCCGAGGAGCAGCGGGACACCGCGTAGTCCACCGCGCCGAGCAGGTAGCGGGCGCTGTCGGCGTACGCCTCGGCCAGCGCCCTGCTGACCGCCGCCGAGGCGCCGCGCGGCCAGAAGAACAGCCCGACCACCAGGCTCACGGCGCAGCCCAGCGCGACGTCCTCGATCCGGAACAGGATGACCGACAACCCCTCGGGCTGGGCGATGTTGAACAGGATGACCACGGTGAGGGTGAACGCCGCCTGCCCGGCGGCGAACGACACCGCCGCCGGGACGATGCCCGACAGCAGCACCGCGATCGGCAGCAGGGCCCAGAGCAGTTCCGTCCTCGCCCCGATGAGCTGGAGGAGCAGGACTCCGATCACGGAGCCGGCGACCGTACCGCCGAGTGCGCGGAAGGCGTTCTGTCCGGTGGTGAGCGCGTTGGAGCGCAGCACCGACACGGTGCCGAGCATGACCCAGAAGGCGTGCTGGACGTCGGCGAGGTCGGCGATCACGACGCCGACGCCCAGGCCCGCCGCGCCGCGCACGCTGTTGTGCAGCGCGACGGAATGGGGTTCGAGGTGGGCGAGCGCGCGCTCCCAGGCGCTGGCCAGCGCCCCGGTGGCCGCGCCCGGCTCCCGGCCCAGCAGGCGCTCGCGCCAGCTCCGCCGCTCGGCGGACCTGGCGAGGTCGAGGTTGGCGGCGAGCTGCAGGACGACGAACGCCACCTCCTGGGCGCGGAACGACACGTCGAGACTGCCCAGGAGGTCGTCCACGTCGGCCGGGATCGGCAGCCGGTTGACCGCCTCGTCCTCCAGCGCGCTCAGGGCCCCGCGCAGCTCGGCCGCCGCCTCCCGCAGCCGGTACGGCGGGCGGCCGGGATCCTCCAGCATCTCCGCCGCCAGATCCAGCACCGTGGCGGCACTCTCGCGCACGGCCGAGGACTCCGGGTCGTCGGCCTGGCCGTGGCTCCGTTCGGCCGCCGGGCTCGAATCCGCCAGCACCGCGCTCAGCCACGTCAGCTCGTCGACGAGCCGGATCATCGCGCGGGAACTGGTGCCCAGCCCGGTCGGACGGTAGGGGGTTTCGGTGAACGACTGCCGCAACCGCAGCGCGCTCGCCTCGGTCTCCCGCGCGCAGGCCAGGCATCGGGCGAACGTCGCCTCGGAGACCTGCCCGGAGTAGTGGCCGGACTCGGCCCGCAACTGCCGGGCGGCGGCACGGCAGACCGACGCCGCCGGCGCGCTGAGCGGGTGCTCCGGTACGCGCGGCCACAGGATCGAGACGGCGGCCATGGCCGCCACGGTCGCGAGCGCCACCCCGAGCAGCCGATCGGGCAGTTGCGACAAGGGGACCGCGGCCGAGACCGGCAGGATGAAGCCCAGCAGCAGCGCGGTCGTCGCACCGGCCAGGACCGAGCTGACCACGCCGGAGAACAGCACCACGAAGCCGACCACGACGGTGGCCGCGACCGCGCTCCACACCGACCGCGCCGCGAGCGTGCCGAGGATCACCAGCACCATCCAGGCCAGCCCCAGCGCCGCGTACGACCGCAGCCGCTCCGGCCACGGGCCCGTGAACTCGACCAGCAGCAACATCGCGAACGAGCCGAACGCGGCGAAGGTGCCGACGACCGGGGCGTGGAAGACCTCGACACAGAGCGCGAACAGCACGGGCATCACCAGCGCGGTCCTGGCCGCCCGCCGGGTGGCGGCCAGGTCAGGGTCGCGGCGCCGCAGCCCCGTGGCGAGGCGATGGATCAGGTTCATCTCCGCCTTCCCGGTTCCCGGTCACGGGCTTGCACAACCGACCCTGCCAGCCCCCGGCGCCGTGGCGCAGCATCCCCTGAACGAGTGACGCGCCCCCTTGATACACACGAGTGCATTCTTTGACCACCTCCGCCGAAAGGTCATCGCATGGCAGACCCCTCGCTGCAGTACGTGACCGGCCCGCCGACGCCGGCCGCGGCTTCGGCTACTTCGGCTCGCGACCTGCTCGGCTTCGTGGACGGCACGGAGAACCCCGAAGGCGCCGACGCCGTGATCTGCACCCACGCGTCACCGGCGGAGGAGCCGGACTTTCCCGGTGGTTCCTTGGTGATCGTCCGGAAATGCCTGAAAGATCTGCCGCCCAGGGCGTGATCATGTTCGTCGCGGAAACTGATCGACTTCCGGCCTCCGTGCTGGCACGCTGCTGTCCGTGTTCGAGAGTGCCGAGGTGCTGCGCGTCCTGACCCTGCTGCGCGAGGCCGGCTGCGAGGTCTGGGTCGGCGGCGGCTGGGGCATCGACGCCCTGCTCGGCCGCGTCACGCGCGAGCACCACGACCTCGACCTCATGCACCTCGCCAAGCAGGAGCCGGTGGTCATCGAGACCCTCGCCGGCCTCGGCTACCGCGAACTGCCCGGCATCGTGCCGGGGCGGCCCGCCCGCTTCGTCATGCGCGACACGGCCGGGCACGAGATCGACCTGCACCCGCTCACCTTCCAGCCGGACGGCTCCGCGCTGCAGCCCGCCGACGACCAGGGCGGCACCTTCGCCTATCCGGCGGACTGCTTCGTGGAGGGCGCCGTCCACGGCGCCCGGGTGCCGTGCCTGTCGGCGGCCCAGCAGGAGCTCTTCCACTCCGGCTACGAGCCGCGCGAGCGGGACCTGCTGGACCTGGCCGCGCTGCGCGAGCGTTACGGCACCCCCTGAGGCGTCGTCGCTTTCTTGCGCCGTGGTTGACCGGCGCGCCCGGCTCCTGACACCCGGGTTTCCACCCCGTTGACGCATCGGTAGCGGCTATGTAACATTCGGCCAGCGCAGCGCAAACAGAATACAACTCCCTGTTGGTTCTCTGGCAAACTCTCGCAACTCTCCATCACCCCCCTGATGTGCTCGACGAGAGAAGTAAGCGCATGAGAAGGCCGTTACGACCCGCGGCGACCATGATCGCCGCCATCCTCCTCGTCCTCGCCTGGGCCGTGCCGGCCACGGCCGCGGCCGGGCCCAACCTGTCACCGGGCAAGGCGACCCGGGCGAGCAGCTCCCACCCCGACCACCCCGTCTCCAACCTCAACGACGGCAACCAGGCCACGTACTGGGAGAGCGCGAACAACGCCTTCCCGCAGTCGGCCCAGATCGACCTCGGCGCGCCGACCAGCGTCGACCAGATCGTGCTCAAGGTCCCCGCCCCGGCGGTGTGGCAGACCCGCACCCAGACGCTCATCGTCCAGGGCGGCAGCGACGGCACGACCTTCAGCACCGTCAAGGCGTCGGCGGGCTACACCTTCAACCCGGCCACCGGCAACACCGTGACGATCGGCTTCCCCGCCGCGACCCATCGCCACTGGCGGGTCCACATCACCGCCAACACCGGCTGGCCGGCCGGGCAGATCTCCGAGTTCGAGGTGTACGGCGCCGCCACCGGAGACGACCAGCAGGCCCCGGCCGCTCCCGGGAACCTGGCCTACACCGAGCCGTCCGCCGGGCAGGTCCGGCTGACCTGGTCGGCGGCCACCGACAACGTCGGCGTGACCGGGTACGACGTCTATGCCGACAACCAGCTCAGGGCGAGCGTCGCGGGCAACGTCCTGACCTACACCGACAGCCAGCCGCCCAGCGCCACCGTCACCTACGTCGTGCGGGCCAGGGACGCGGCCGGCAACGAGTCCGCGGCCAGCAACGCCGTGACCAGGCCCGGCTCCGGCGATCCCGGGACGAACCTGGCGATCGGCAAGGAGATGGCCGAGTCCGGCCACACGCAGACCTACGTCGCGGCCAACGCCAACGACGACAACACCGGCACCTACTGGGAAGGCAACGCCGGCGGCTACCCGAACACGCTGACCGTCAAGCTCGGCGCCAACGCGGAGGTCAGCTCGGTCGTCGTCAAGCTCAACCCCAACCCGGTCTGGGGTCCCCGCACCCAGACCATCCAGGTGCTCGGGCGCGAGCAGAACGCGACGGGGTTCACCAGCCTGAAGGCGGCGGCGCCGTACGACTTCAACGCCTCCAGCGGCAACGCGGTGACGATTGCGGTCTCCGGAACGGTCGCCGACGTGCAGCTCCGCTTCACCGCCAACAGCGGCGCGCCGGGCGGGCAGGTCGCCGAGTTCCAGGTCTTCGGCACTCCCGCGCCCAACCCCGACCTGACGGTCACCGAACTCTCGTGGTCACCCGCCGCCCCCACCGAGACCCAGGCCATCACCCTGTCGGCGACGGTCAGGAACGCGGGCAACGCCGCCGCCCCCGCCGACAACCTGAGCTTCTCCCTCGGCGGCACGGTCGCGGTGCCCGCTCTGGCAGCGGGGGCGAGCACCACGGTCACGCAGAACATCGGCACCCGGGGCCAGGGCGCCTACCAGGTGAGCGCGACCGCCGACCCCGACAACACGCTGGCCGAGCGGAACGAGGGCAACAACTCCGCCAGCGCCACCCTGACCGTCGGGCAGGCGCCGGGGCCTGACCTCCAGGTCACCGGCATCACCCACAGCCCGGCCAACCCGGCGGTCGGCGCGCCGGTCAGCTTCACCGTCGCCGTCAACAACCGCGGCACCAGCGCGGCGGCGGCCTCGGTGACCCGGGTGAGCGTCGGCGGGGCCGTCCTGAACGGCAACGCCGGGACGATCGCGGCGGGCGCCACGGTCAACGTCGCCATCAACGGCACCTGGACCGCGACCAGCGGCGGCGCCACCATCCTGGCCACCGCGGACGCCACCGGGACCGTCACCGAGACCAACGAGGGCAACAACACGCGTACCCAGTCGATCGTGGTGGGCCGGGGGGCGGCGGTGCCGTACACCTCGCATGAGGCGGAAGCCGCCGCGCACAACGGCACGCTGCTGGAGTCCGACCCGCTGCGCACCTTCGGCCACACCAACTTCGCCACCGAGTCCTCGGGGCGCAAGTCGGTACGGCTCAGCGGCACGGGCCAGTACGTCGAGTTCACCTCGACGAGCCAGGCCAACTCGATCGTGGTGCGCAACTCGATCCCCGACGCCCCCGGTGGCGGCGGCATCGACGCCACGATCAGCCTCTACGTCAACGGCGCCTTCGCCAGGAAGCTCCAGCTCACCAGCAAGCACAGCTGGCTGTACGGCAGGACCGACGACCCCGAGGGGCTGACGCAGACGCCGCAGGCCGACGCGCGCCGCCTCTTCGACGAGTCGCACGCCCTGCTCGGGCAGAGCTACCCGGCGGGCACCAGGTTCAAGCTGCAGCGCGACGCGGGCGACACCGCCGCGTTCTATGTCATCGACCTGATCGACCTGGAGCAGGTGGCGCCGCCCACCGGCCAGCCCGCCGGATGCGTGTCCATCACGCAGTACGGCGCGGTGCCCGGCGACGGCATCGACGACACCGCCGCCCTCCAGCGCGCGGTGACCGACGACCAGAACGGCGTGATCGGCTGCGTCTGGATCCCGCCGGGCCAGTGGCGCCAGGAGCAGAAGATCCTGACCGACGACCCGCTCAACCGCGGCCAGCACAACCAGGTCGGCATCCGCAACGTGACCATCCGCGGCGCGGGCATGTGGCACTCCCAGCTCTACACGCTCACCGAGCCGCACCTGGTGCAGGGCGGCATCAACCACCCGCACGAGGGCAACTTCGGCTTCGACATCGACGACAACACGCAAATCTCCGACATCGCGATCTTCGGTTCCGGCCGGATCCGCGGCGGCGCGGGCGGCGCCGAGGGCGGCGTCGGGCTCAACGGCCGGTTCGGCAAGAACACCAAGATCAGCAACGTGTGGATCGAGCACGCCAACGTCGGCGCCTGGGTCGGCCGCGACTACAGCAACATCCCGGAGCTGTGGAACCCCGGCGACGGGCTCGAGTTCAGCGGGATGCGCATCCGCAACACCTACGCCGACGGCGTCAACTTCACCAACGGCACGCGCAACTCGAAGGTGTTCAACTCCTCCTTCCGCAACACCGGCGACGACGCCCTGGCGGTCTGGGCCAACCAGTACGTCAAGGACACCTCGGTGGACATCGGCCACGACAACCAGTTCCTCAACAACACCGTCCAGCTCCCCTGGCGGGCCAACGGCATCGCGATCTACGGCGGTTACAACAACAAGATCGAGAACAACCTCATCCACGACACCATGAACTACCCCGGCATCATGCTGGCCACCGACCACGACCCGCTGCCCTTCTCCGGGCAGACGCTCATCGCCAACAACGCGCTGCACCGCACCGGAGGCGCCTTCTGGAACGAGGACCAGGAGTTCGGCGCGATCACGATCTTCGCGCAGGGACGTGACATCCCCGGCGTTGTCATCCGCGACACCGAGATCCACGACTCCACCTACGACGGGATCCAGTTCAAGACGGGCGGCGGCAACGTGCCGAACGTCCAGGTCACCAACGTCCGCATCGACAAGTCGAACAACGGCGCCGGCATCCTCGCAATGAGCGGGGCACGAGGCAGCGCCACGCTGACGAACGTGACCATCACCAACTCGGCCGACGGCGACATCGTCCGCCAGCCGGGCACGCAGTTCATCATCAACTGACCGGCCCGCGGGCCCGTATCCGGCGCCGAACGGGTACGGGCCCGCGTCAGCCCTTGACCGCGCCCACCAGGCCGTTGACGAAGTACCGCTGCAGGAGCAGGAACAGCGCGATGACCGGCAGCACGACGATCAGCGAGGCGGCCATCACCTCGTTGTACCGGGGCACCTCGCTCGAGATCAGCGACTCCAGCCCCAGCGGCAACGTGTACCGGGCAGGGTCGGAGATGGACACCCTGGTCAGCACGTACTCGTTCCACGTCGGCACGGCCGTCAGCACGGCGATGGTGATGTGCGCGGGCCGGGTGAGCGGCAGGTAGACCGACCAGTAGATGCGCGCCTCGCCCGCCCCGTCGGAGCGGGCCGCGTCACGGAGCTCGCGGGGCAGCGCGGTGAAGCTCGCGGTCAGCAGCAGCACCGTCAGCGGCGCGGTCCCGTTGACGAACGGGAGCACCAGGCCCAGGTGGGTGCCGAGCAGGCCCAGGTTCTTCTCCAGCACCACGACCGGCAGCAGCATGGTGATCCCGGGCACGAACAGCAGCGAGACGAAGAACCAGTACAGGAACCGGCGGCCGGGGAAGTCCAGGACGGCGAAGGCGTAGGAGGCCAGGCTGTAGACCACCAGCACACCGGCCACGGTCATCGCCGTGACCTTCAGGCTGTTGAGCACGTAGTCGAAGAAGTGCAGGTTGGCCCAGGTCGAGACCAGCGTGTCGAGGGTCGGCTGCCGCGGGAGCAGGCCGTCCTCGAGGATCTCGCCGCGGGTCTTGAAGGCGCCCGACACCATCCACAGGAACGGGTACGTGCTGATCAGCGCGTAGACGATCAGTCCGGCGTAGGCGAAGCGCTTCACTGAACCCTCCGGAGCAGGCGCACGTTGGCCAGGGTCAGCAGGACGGCTCCGGCGAACAGCAGCCAGCCCAGCGCGCTCGCGTGACCGAGCGAGGGCGCGAGGCCCTTCATGAACGCCAGCCGGTAGGCCATGAGCCCCAGCACGTCGGTGTGCCCGCCGGGCCCGCCGTTCGTCGCGATGAGGAAGATCTGGAAGCCGTGGAGCGCGTCGCGCACGCCCAGCAGCACGATGGCCACGGTGATGGGACGCAGCAGCGGCCAGATGATGCGCAGGACCACCTGCCGGGAGATGGCGCCGTCGATCCGGGCCGCCTCGACGAGACTGTGGTCGATGGCCTGCAGCCCGCTGAGGTAGAGCAGGGTGGCCACCGGCACGCTCGACCACACCAGGACGACGATCAGCGTCCGCAGCGCGGTGTCCGGGTTGCCGAGGAAGCCCTGCGGCTGCTGGAGGCTGCCGAGACCCAGCGAGCCGAGCAGCATGTTGATCGCGCCGTCCGGCTCCAGGATGTAGCGCCAGGCGTAGTAGACGGCGATGCCGCTGGTCACGTACGGCAGGAAGTAGATCGAACGGAGTACGGCGCGCAGCCGGGTGATCGAGTTCAGCAGCACCGCGAGCGGCAGGGCGACGGCCACGGTCAGCAGCGGCGTGGCGACCATGACCTGCGCGGTGTTCCCGGCGGCGCGGCGCAGGTCGCCGGCCAGCGACGGGTCCGCGTACAGCAGGTCGGCGTAGTTTCCCAGCCCCGCCCAGCGCCACTGCGGGGTGAAGCCGTTCCATGTGGCGAAGCTCAGCAGGAACCCGCTGACGATCGTGTAACCGCCCATCAGCAGGAACAGCGCGACGGCGGGGGCGACGAAGGCCCACCCGGTCAGCCATCGCCGCCGGCGCGCGCCTGTCGCACGCGCGGGCGGCAGACCGGCCGAGGTCGTGCTCACCGGGTGGACTTCCACATCGACGCCATGACCTTGTCCAGTTCCACGCCCGCCTGCTGCGGGGTGAACTCCTTCAGCGGCGTCAGCCGTACGGTCAGGTCGCCCGGTTTCACCTGGTCCCAGTCGGAGGGGAAGAAGCTGTCGTCGGCGGCCTCGTAGGCGCTGCCGGGCGGCCCGGTGAAGTACTTCTGCAGCGCGGCCAGGTCCTTGCCGAGCAGGGCCTCGGCCTGCGTGCCCAGGTCGGTCGCGGGCAGGTCGAGCGACTCCTTGGCCACCATGCCCGCGCCCTCGGGCGAGGTCACCCAGTCGATCCACCTGATCGCGGCCGCGCGGTCGCGCGTCGTGGCCGTCACGCCGAGCCCGGTCAGCGCCAGCGGCGCCATCGAGATCTGCTTGTGCGTGCCCTCGGCCGACGGCGGGATCGGGAAGGCCAGCAGCTTGTCCGGGCTGAGCCCGTTCTGCGCGAGGAAGGCCAGCGTGAACGTGCCGCCCACGTCGAAGGCCGCCTTGCCCTGCGCGAAGGCGATGTCGGCCTCGTCGATGCCGAGCGTGGTGGTGCCGGGCATCCAGTACGGCGTCAGCCTGGCGTACGCCTCCAGGGTTCTGACGCCGTCCGGCGAGGCGAAGCCCTGGGTGGTGCCCTTGCCGAACATCGCCTGGAAACGTTCCTTGCCGAGGTGGGCGAAGGCCAGCGGCTGGTAGATCCAGTTGAAGCCGGTCTGGGAGATCTTCAGGCCCAGCGCGAGGCCGCCCTGGTCCTTGCCGGTCGTGGCCTCCAGCGCCGCCAGGAACTCCTCCCACGACTTCGGCGGGGTGTCCGGATCGAGCCCTGCCGCACGGAGTTTGTCCTTGTTGGCGTAGACGATGCCGAAGGCGCCTGCGGTGAATAAGGGCTGACCCGCTTGCTCCTGCCCGCCTCCGCTCTCCGGGAACAGGCCGGGAGTCCGAGCACGAGCGCCATGGCCAGGGCGAGGGCGCGCCTGCGTGGCGATGTCATGGTCCTTCCTCCCCCCTGGACGGCGCTGCCGCGACTGCATACGGTGCCGTCACGACTCTGTACGGCGTTGCCACGGCTCCATGCGGCGTTGCTGCAGCGAGGGGGTTTTGACGTTTTGCGATCATGGCGTCCTTTCGAGCGGGACGGAGGGTCCAGGCAACCGTCGTGCAAAACGTTAAGATTTGCTCGAAATCTACACGGAGCGGATCGCGTGTCAAGGGCTCTACGCCGACTGGCGGCGGATGAGCTGGGCGGGGACCACGAGTTCGGTGGAGGCGGCGTCGAGGGAGCCGCTCAGGCGCGACAGCAGGCGGCGCGCCGAGGCCCGGCCGATCTCGCGGGCCGGGTTGGCCATGGTGGTCAGGCCGGGCGAGACCATCCCGGCGGCGTCGATGTCGTCGAACCCCATCACGGCCAGATCATCGGGCGCCCGCAGACCCCGCTGCGCCAGGGCGTCGAGCGCGCCGATCGCCATGATGTCGTTGGCACACAGCACGGCATCGGGCCGTTCGCCCCACTCCAGCACCCGCGCGACCCCCTCCGCCCCACCCGCCCGGCTGAAGTCGGTATGCACAACAAGATCCCACCCACCCCCGGCCACGGCCCCCGCACTGGCATCCACACCCAGGCCGGCTCTCGCACCGGCACCCGTGCCCAGGCCGGCTCCCGTCGTGGCATCCCTGCCGGAGTCTGTGCTGTTGACCGCGACCAGGCCGGCCTCGATCAGGGCGGTGCGGTAGCCGGCGACGCGTTCGGCGGCCGGGCCCTCCGCTGCCGGGCCGCAGATGAAGGCGATCCTTCCGTAGCCCTGGCCGAGGAGGTAGCGGGTGGCCTCGGCGGCGCCGCCCTCGTCGTCGCTGTGGACCAGGTCGACGCCGGGCTGGACGAGGCGGCCGCCCAGGCGTACCACGGGGATGCCCGCTTCGATCGCGGGCAGCAGGTCCTCGGCGTGGGTGTGGAAGACGGCGAAGGCCAGGCCGTCTACCTGGCGGGCGATCATCTGCTCGATCGCCGCCTGCTCGGTGGCGCGGTCGCCGTCGGTGTTGCTGATGATCTGGTCGTATCCGGCTGGGCCGAGCACGTCCTGCATCCCCCGTGCCAGGGCCGGATAGAACGGGTTGGTGATGTCGGGGATGATCAGTCCGATGGTCTGGCTGCGGTTGGTGCGCAGGCCGCGGGCGAGCACGTTGGGCCGGTAGCCGAGGTGGTCGATGGCGCTCAGCACGCGCCGCCTGGTCTCCTCGGCCACCGGGCGGCGGCCGTTCAGCGTGTGGGAGACGGTGGTGGCGCTCACCCCCGCCAGCTCGGCGACCCTCATAATGCTGGGCCGCTCGGCGCGGACGTTGCGTGGCGGCTCGCCCGCGGACGGGCCCTGGACGCGGTGCCTGCGGCTGACGGCGCTCTCGAACGCACCGCCCAGCAGGGAGAACGCCTCTTCGAGCGCGTTCAGCCCGCGCGCGACCGCCTCGCCGGGGGGCGTCCCGTCCGCGGCCTCCAGCAGGATCGACTCCCACACCTGCCGCAGCGGCCCGACGGCGGCGGCCGCCAGGATCGGCATCTCCCCCGCCATCCCGTCCGCACCACGCACCTGAACGCCGCGTGCCTGAACGCCGCGTGCCTGAACGCCGCGTGCCTGAACGCCGCGAGCAGCATCCCCGTTAGCCACATCGCCGCGCGCCACGACACCGTGGGCCGCGTCACCGCGGGGCGCGTCACCGCGGGACGCGTCGGCGTGGGGCTGGGTGCCTTGGGTCAGGACGTTGGCCAGGGCGTGTTCGTGGGCGGCGAACAGTTCGCGGCCATAGGCGCGCAGGCCAGCGCTGTCGCGGTAGACGCGGGCGAAGGCCGGGAGGTCGGGGCCCGGCGGGGTGCGGATGATGCGGATCAGGGCGGTCAGCAGGGGTTCGCCCGGCCAGCGTGAGCGCACGACCTCCGCCAGGTCGCCGCTCAGCAACGGCTCGTGCTCGAAGAACAGCAGTTCCTTGGCGGCGAAGTGGTTGAACACGGTCTTGGCCGACACGTCGGCCGCCTCGGCGACCTCGGTCACGGTCACCGCGTCGAACCCGCGCAGGGCGAACAGGCGCAGGGCGGCGTCGGCGATGGCGCGGCGCGTCTCGGCCTTCTTCCGTTCACGCCGGAGGGGCTGCTCGCGGGCTGGCATGCCCAAGAGCCTACATCGGCATGAAAGTTATAGCTACTGAAGGATTATAGTCACGGTGCCTCCAGGCCGCCGTCGGGGCGGCGGACCCTGGCCGCCCATCGCTCGTGCCGGTGCGTTTCCGGTGGGTGCCGCGCGGCGAGCGTCTCGTCCAGGTCGACTCCCCAGCCGGGCTCTTCGCTGGGGTAGAGGAAGCCGTCGCGGGGGTGGGGCGTGCCGGGGAAGACCTCCCTGACGGCGTCGCCGTACAGGTGGCCCTCTTGGATCTGGAAGGCCGGGGTCGTCACGTCGAGGGCCAGGTTGGCGGCGGCGCCGACGGGAGAGACGTCGGCGGGGGCGTGCCAGGCGGTGCCGACGCCGGTCAGCTCGCACAGCGCCACCAGCTTGCGCGCGGGCGTGAGGCCGCCGATCGAGGAGATGTGCAGGCGGAGCAGGTCCATGCCGCCGCCCAGGATCAGCCGCGTCGCGTCGGGCACCGAGCCGAGCTGCTCGCCCGCCGCGATGGGCATCGGCGCGGCCTGCCGTACCTCGGGGAGACGATCGTAGTGCTCGGGCGCGATCGGGTCCTCCAGGAAGAACAGCCGGTACGGCTCCAGCGCGCGGGCCAGCACGATCGCCTGCTTGGGCGTGAGCCGGGAGTGGACGTCGTGCAGCAGGTGCGGCTCCTCCCCCAGCTTGTCGCGGGCCCGTTCGAACAGTTTGGGGGTCTCCCGCAGGTAGCGCTGGACGTCCCAGCCGTCCGGGTACGGCAGGCCGGGGTAGCCGCCTGGCGTGCCGGGAGCGCCGTAATGTCCCAGACCGGGCGCCCCCGACTGGAGCCTCACGTGGCGGTATCCGGCCGCAAGGATCTCCTCGGCCAGCTCGATGGTGTGTTCCACCGAGGCGCCGCCGGCGTGCAGGTAGGTGTCGGCGGCGGCCCGCACCCGCCCGCCGAGCAGTTCGTGGACGGGCATGCCCGCGCGTTTGCCCGCTATGTCCCACAGCGCCATGTCCACGCCGGACAGCGCGTTGTTCAAAACCGGCCCGTTGCGCCAGTACGACGACAGGTGGAGCATCCGGGTGATGTCCTCGATGTCGGCCGGGTGGCGGCCGGTGATCATGGGGGCCAGGTGCCGGTCCACCGTGGCGGCTACCGCGTGGAAGCGCTGGGTGAAGGTGGCGCAGCCCAGGCCGTACAGGCCGGGCTCGCTGGTGTCGATCTTGACGACCACGAGCGGCACGCCGTCCGGCGCGGTGACGATGGCGCGTACCCGCTCGATGCGCAGGCCGTCGCGGGCGGGCCAGGGCGCCTGGGTCTCCGGCATGGGGTCGTGGTTCATGGCAGCACGTGCTCCGCCTTGAAGCCCAGCAGCCGTTCGGCGGCGTCCAGGTCGACGGGGGCCGCGCGTCCGGCCAGCTCCGCCCGTCGTTCGGTCTCCGGGTGGAAGGTGTCCAGCAGTTCCTCCGTGGGTCTGGTGGCCAGGGTGTTCGGGGCCGCGACGGTGACCACGTGGTGGCCGCGTACCGGGCGGGAGATCGCCAGCCACGCCGCGCGGGCCGCGTCGCGCACGTCGAGGTAGCTCCACAGCTCCTTGGCGCCCGCGCCCGGGTCGAGCGCCCACTCCCCCGCGGTCCGCCGCAGCTTGTCCTCCGGCCCGCCCAGCCGGGGGAAGCGCAGGGCGACGGTCGCCATGCCGTGGCGGCGGGTCATCATGGCCGCGGTCAGCTCGTCCACCTCCTTCGACAGCCCGTACGGGTCCTCCACCTGCAGAGGGATCCGCTCGTCCACCGGCACGTACGCCGGGTGCAGCGGCCGGTCCGCCCACGCCAGGCCGAGCGCCGACATGCTGCTGGCGATGGCCGCGCGCCGCACGCCGGCGATGCCCGCCTCCTCCAGGACCACGAAGGTGGCCCGGGTGTTGCCGCAGAACACCTCCTCCGGCGTGCCGAGCACGGGCGCGGGCAGGGCGGCGAGGTGGATCACCGCGTCCACGCCGGCGAGCGCCTGCCTGACCGCCCCGGCGTCGCCCGCGCTGCCCACCACCATGCGGTCGACCGCCGTTCCGCCGGGGTGGCGCAGGTCCAGGCCGGTCACCGGGATCCGCCGGTGGGCGAGCAGGTCGGCGGTCGCCCGGCCCAGGCTCCCCGACACCCCCGTCACCAGCACGCGCCGTGGCACCTCTGTCATTCGCTCCCCCGTGCGCAAATCGTTTTGTCAAACGCAGCATGGCTGTGGATCACGAGAGTGTCAAGGAAGTACAGCGGCTGTAAGAAGCTGGATCCCGTCCGCCCGGTCGCCTGCACCCCGCCGGTGGCGCCGAGTCGGCGATCAGGCGCCAAGGCAGCGGCGACCGGACGGACGGGACGTCTAGGCGACGCCCGCAACGCGCGGACGGCACGACCACGGCACGCCAAGGGACGTCCACGGCACACGGACAAGACGTCTAGCGACGTCCTGAGCGCGGGCGGAACGTCCTGAGCCGTCCTCGCCGCGGGCGGGGCGTCCAGCGACAGCGATGCCCTTGGCGCGGACGGGACGTCCTGCGATGCCCCTGGCGCGGACGGGACGTCCTGCGACGTCCTTGGCGTGGAGGGAACGTCCTGCGAAACCCCAGGCGCGGGTGGGGCGTGCGGGGACGCCGCCGGCGGGGGTGGGGCGGCGTGGGCGGCCCCTACGGCTAGCGGCGCCCATGGGGCTGGTGCAGGGGTGGTGCGGCGCGGATGGGGACGGTGGTGGGGTCGGACAGGACGCGCTCGACCACCACCCCCGCCGCGCCCCGGGAGGCGGCGCCGAAGCCGAGGTCGGAGGCGGCGAAGCGGCAGCGCCTGGCGGGGTCGCTCATCCCCACCCGGCCCAGCTCCGCCGCGGCGAGCGGGATCAGCAGGCCGGCGAGCCGGGCGAAGTAGCCGCCCAGCACGATCACCCGCGGGTTGAGGAGGTTGACCAGGATCGCGGCCCCGCGCCCCAGCCAGCGCGCCACCTCGGCGACGGCCCCGGCGGCGCGGGGGTCGCCCGCGTCCAGCCGCTGCTCGATCTCGGCGAGGCGTTCCTCCGGATCACGCAGGTGCGTGCGGTACGCGTGGCCGGGCGTGACGGCGCGGACCAGTTCGGCCAGCCCGACCTTGGTCTCCCAGCAGCCGACCCGGCCGCAGCCGCACCGCTCGCCCGCGGGGTCGACCATGATGTGGCCCACCTCGCCGGCGAACCCGTCGGCCCCGCCCAGCAGCCGGCCGCCGGTGATGATCCCGCCGCCGACGCCGACCTCGCCCGTGAGACAGACCAGGTCGGGGGTCCCCGCGGCCACCCCCGAGGTGTACTCGGCGAGCGCGGCGAGGTTGGCGTCGTTGTCGACGGTGATCGGCACCTCCGGCAGGCCGGACCGCCGGAGGTGGCCGACGATGGGCACGTCGTGCCAGCCCAGGTTGGGCGCGACCCCCACGCGGCCGCGGCCGACGTCGACCAGTCCCGGTACGGCGATCGTGATCCCGGCCAGCGTGACACCGAGCCCGTCCAGGTCCCCGGCCGCATCCTTGATGACCCCGGCCAGGTGGGCGAGCGTGTGCTCGGGCGAGGACCCCATGGCGTCGAAGCTCAGCCGCCGGTCGATGAGGATCCGGCCGCCGAGGTCGGTGGCGAAGGAGGCGATGTAGTCGACGTTGACCTCGACTCCCAGGGCGGCGACGGTGGAGCCGCGCAGCGCCAGCGCCAGCCCCGGCCTGCCGACCGCGCCCTCGTGCTGCGGGCCGCCTTCCCTGACCAGGCCGCGGGCCTGGAGCTCGGCGACCAGGCTGGTGACGGTGGTCTTGTTCAGCCCGGTCCCGGCGGCCACGGCCGCCCGGGAGCGCGGTCCGTGCTCCCTCAGGTGGCGCAGGACCAGGGACAGGTTGGCGCGGCGGACCGAGGCCTGGTCGGCGGGCACGGCACCCTCCTGACTTAGTTCGGGTGGCTCGCCGAATTAAATGCCCTGACAGGCGCAGAGGACAAGGCCCTCGCGCCAAGATTTTCATGATTCGCGCAAGCTTCTTGCGGCCTGCTGCGATGCTCAATCCTTCACTCGGTGAACGTTCGGGCGTCTTGACAGCAGTCAGACCGCGCGGTAGGCATCTTTCAAACAACTCCAAAACGTCAAGCGCAACTGGAGCAGCACCCTCCGGTCCGCGCCAAAGCAAAGCGCGGTCGGCGCGCGCCTTGCCTGACACACCCCCCGTCAGGAAGGAAGCCCATGTCTGCGTGGTCGAGGCTGCTCGTCGCCGCCGCGCTGGTCTGCACCAGCGCCGCCGCGATGGACATCCCACCCAGCGACTACCAGCAGGTCCCGCTGGCCACCGGGCCGGCCGAGCTAGGCGAGCCGATCGGGCTCGCGGTCCTGCCAAACAGATCGGTCCTGCACACCGCCCGCGACGGCACGCTGCGTCACACCGACGCCTCGGGCAACACCAAGGTGGCCGGCAAGCTCGACGTCTACCTGCACGACGAGGAAGGCTTACAAGGGGTCGCGATCGACCCGGGATTCGCGGCCAACCGTCACGTCTGGCTCTACTACTCGCCCAAGCTCAGCACCCCCGGCGGCGACGCCCCGCCGACCGGCAGCCCCTCGGACTGGAACGTCTGGAAGGGCCACCTGAACCTGTCGCGCTTCACCCTCAAGAGCGACAACACCCTCGACCTGGCCACCGAGAAGGTCGTGCTGCAGGTGCCGAACGACCGCGGCCAGTGCTGCCACGTCGGCGGCGACATCGACTTCGACGCCGCGGGCAACCTCTACCTGTCGACCGGCGACGACACCAACCCGTTCGAGTCGTCCGGCTACACGCCCATCGACGAGCGCGCCGACCGCAACCCGCAGTACGACGCCCAGCGCTCCTCGGGCAACACCAACGACCTGCGCGGCAAGCTGCTGCGCATCAAGCCGCAGCCGGACGGCACCTACACCGTCCCCGCCGGCAACCTCTTCCCGCAGGGAACCTCGGGCACCAAGCCCGAGATCTACGCGATGGGCTTCCGCAACCCCTTCCGCATGTCCGTCGACCGGCCGACCGGCGTGGTCTACCTCGGCGACTACGGTCCGGACGCCGGCGGCACCGATCCCAGCCGCGGGCCCAGCGGGCAGGTCGAGTTCAACCGCATCACCGCGCCGGGCAACTACGGCTGGCCGTACTGCACCGGAACCAACACCACGACCGAGACCTACAGCGAGTACACCTTCCCGGGCGGGCCCTCCGGCGCGAAGTACAACTGCGCGGCCGGGCCCGCCAACAACTCCTTCCGCAACACCGGCCAGCCCACGCTGCCCCCGGCCAAGCCGGCCTGGATCCGGTACGCGGGCGACGCCGGCTCCCCGCCGGAGTTCGGCAGCGGCTCGGAGTCGCCGATGGGCGGCGAGGTCTACCGCTACGACGCCGCCTCGCCCTCGGCGGTGAAGTTCCCGCAGTCGCTCGACGGCCGCTACTTCGCCACCGAGTTCGGCCGCCAGTGGATCAAGGCGATCGAGGTCGAGAGCGACGGCTCCCCCGGCCTCATCGAGGACTTCCCGTGGGACGGCACCCAGATCATCGACTCGGAGTTCGGCCCCGACGGCGCCCTGTACGTGCTGGACTACGGCACCGGCGGCAACCAGGCGCTGTGGCGCATCGAGCACATTGGCGCCAGCGACCGCAACCCGGTCGCCAAGGCGAGCGCCGACAGGACCTCCGGCCCGGCCCCGCTGACGGTGGCCTTCTCCGCGGCGGGCAGTTCCGACCCCGAGGGCGGCCCGCTCACCTACTCGTGGAACTTCGGCGACGGCGCCACCTCCACCCAGGCCAACCCGACCCACACCTACGCCACGAACGGCACCTACACCCCGACGCTGACCGTCCGCGACTCCGCGGGCCTGCCGGGCACCGCCAGCCTGGTGGTGACGGTCGGCAACACCGCGCCCTCTGTCACGCTCAACGACCCGATCAACGGCCGTCTCTTCGCGTACGGCGAAGCCGTACCCTTCAAGGTCACCGTCACCGACCCCGAGGACGGCGCCATCGACTGCGCCAAGGTCAAGGTGACCTACCTGGTCGGCCATGACAGCCACACGCACGCCATCACCTCGAAGAACGGCTGCGAGGGCTCGATCACGATCCCGGTCGACGGCGAGCACGACGCCGCCGCCAACCTGTACGGCGTGTTCGACGCCGAGTACACCGACAAGGCGGGGCTGACCACCCACAGCGTGCGCACGCTGCAGCCGGTCCACCGCCAGGCCGAGCACTACGGCGCGATGCAGGGCGTCCAGGTGGCCAGTCACGGCCCGGCCGAGGGCGGCAAGACCGTCGGCTACACCGACAACGGCGACTGGATCTCCTTCGAGCCCTACGTCCTGGCCGGCGCGACCAAGCTGACCACGCGGGTCTCCTCGGGAGGCACCGGCGGCACCATCGAGGTACGCGCGGGCTCGCAGACCGGGACCCTGCTGGGCACGGTGACCGTCCCGGTGACCGGCGGCTGGGACACCTTCGTGGAGGTCTCGGGCGACCTGAGCAACGCCCCGGCCGGCACCACCAAGCTGTTCCTCGTCTTCAAGGGCCCGACCGGGCAGGGCAACCTGTTCGACGTGGACGCCTTCACCTTCTCCGCCTCGACGGCGCAGCCGACCACGGCCGAGGGCGAGTCGTTCACCTCCACCGGCGGCGTGCAGATCGCCAATCACCCGCCGGCCAGCGGCGGCAGGACCGCCGGGTACATCGAGAACGGCGACTGGGCCGGGTACGGCGCGGTCGGCACCGCCGGGGCCAGGGGCTTCCAGGCCCGGATCTCCTCGGCGGGCGCGGGCGGCACGATCCAGGTCCGCTCGGGCTCGCAGACCGGCACTCTGCTCGGCTCGGTGGCGGTCCCGAACACCGGCGGATGGGAGAACTTCCAGAACGTCTCCACCACGCTCACCGGGACCGCGAGCGGCCCGCTGTTCCTCGTCTTCACCGGCGGGGGCGGATTCCTGTTCGACGTCGACACCTTCACGATCACCAGGTAGGGACGAGATGATCAAGATACTTCTCTCCCTGGCGCTGGTGGGGTCCGTGCTCACCGCCGCGCCCGATCCCGCGTACCAGGTGCTGGTCTTCTCCAAGACCGCCGAGTTCCGGCACGACGCGATCCCCGCGGGCGTGCAGGCGATCCGCGAGCTGGGCGCGGCGAACAACTTCACCGTCACCGCCACCGAGGACGCCCAGGCCCTCACCAACCTGGGCGCCTACAAGGCCGTGGTCTTCCTCAACACCACCGGCGACGTCCTCAACGACGCCCAGCAGGCCGCCTTCCAGTCCTACGTCGACTCGGGCGGCGGCTACGTGGGCGTGCACGCCGCCGCCGACACGGAGTACGGCTGGCCGTACTACGAGAAGCTCGTCGGCGCCTACTTCCGCAGCCACCCGCACATCCAGCAGGCGACGGTCAGGAACGAGGACCGCTCCCACGCCGCCACCGCCCACCTCGGGCAGGCATGGACGCGCACCGACGAGTGGTACAACTACCGTGCCGGCCCGCGCGCGCAGGTCAAGGTACTGCAGAGCCTCAACGAGGGCAGCTACACCGGCGGCGACATGGGCGACCACCCCATCACCTGGTGCCATCCGCAGGGCCAGGGCCGCTCCTTCTACACCGGGCTCGGCCACACCGTCGAGTCGTACGCGGACCAGAACTTCCGGCGGCTGCTACTCGGCGGCATCCGGTACGCCGCGGGCATGGCCAAGGCCGACTGCCGTCCCGAGACCGGGTACACCACGCTCTACGACGGTTCGACCAGCGGCTGGTCCCAGGCCGGTCCCGGCGCCTTCGCCAACGCCGACGCCACCCTGACCTCCCAGGGCGGCATGGGCCTGCTGTGGTACCAGGCCCGCGAGTTCGGCGCGTACTCGCTCAAGCTGGACTGGAAGCTGACCGGCGACAGCAACTCGGGCGTTTTCCTGGGCTTCCCGCCGTCCGGCGACCCCAACTCCGCCGTCGCCAACGGCTACGAGGTCCAGATCGACGCCACCGACTCCCCCGACCGCACCACCGGCTCGATCTACGGCTTCAAGGCCGCCGACCAGGCCGCCCGCGACGCCGCGCTCAACCCGCCCGGCGAGTGGAACACCTACGAGCTCCTCGTGGAGGGCGAGCGGCTGCAGGTGCTGCTCAACGGCGTGAAGATCAACGACTTCACCAACACCAGCCCGCAGCGCTCGCTGCGCCAGGGCCACATCGGCATCCAGAACCACGGCGCCGCCGACCAGGTGTCCTTCCGCAACATCCGGATCAAGGAGCTCGGCGGCAGCGGCGTAACGGTGGAGGGCGAGTCCTACACCTCCACCGGCGGCGTGCAGATCGCCAACCACCCGCCCGCCAGCGGCGGCCGGACGCTCGGCTACGTCGACAACGGCGACTGGTCGGGCTTCTCGCAGGTCAGCACGGCCGGCGCGACCCGCTTCAGCGCCCGCGTCTCCTCCGGCGGGGCGGGCGGCACCATCCACGTCCGCGCCGGCTCCCAGAGCGGCACGGTGCTCGGCTCAGTCAACGTGCCCAACACCGGCGGGTGGGAGAACTTCCAGAACGTCTCCACCGCGCTCACCGGGACGGCGAGCGGCCCGTTGTTCCTCACCTTCACCGGCGGCGGCGGCGCGCTGCTCGACGTCGACACGCTCACCCTGGAGACCGGCCGGCAGGGCGCGCCCGTCTCCGACAAGGTGCACATCTTCTACTACCCCTGGTACGACGCCAGCCCCTGGCGCCACTGGCAGCAGGGCGGCCAGAACCCGCCCGACAGCATCGGCGCCGACCTCTACCCCGCCCTCGGCCCCTACGACTCCGGTGACTTCACCGGCGCCGTCGCCCAGCACATGAAGTGGATCAAACAGTCGGGCGCGGGCGTGGTCGTGACGAGCTGGTGGGGCCGGGGCAGCTACGAGGACGGCCTGTCGCGCGGCGTCATGGACGCCGCCGCCAAGGAGGGGCTCAAGGTCGCCTGGCACCTGGAGCCGTACGCGGGCCGTACCGCGGCCTCCACCGTGGAGGACATCCGCTACATCAACCAGCAGTACGGCACGCACGCCGCCTTCGACAACGCCTTCTACGTCTTCGAGAGCCTGCGCATCACCGACTGGTCGGCACTGGCGCAGGTCAACCAGGACAACGTCGTCCTCGCCCAGACCACCGACACCTCCAAGATCGCCCACTTCGGCGGCCTGTACACCTACGACGCCATCGCCGGGGCGACGGCTCCCGGCTGGCAGCAGGCGGCCGACTACGCCCGCCGGCACGGCCTCGTCTGGGCCCCCTCGGTCGGGCCCGGCTACATCGACGACCGGGCCGTGCCCGGCAACACGACCCCGACGCTGACCCGCGACAACGGCGCCACCTACGACAAGGAGTGGACCAACGCCCTGAACACCAGGCCCACCTGGGTCTCCATCACCTCGTTCAACGAGTGGCACGAGGGCAGCGTCATCGAGCCCGCGGTGCCGCGCGCCGGGTACCAGAGCTTCGAGGGCGCCTACGGCAGGACCGGCGCCGCCGCCCAGACCGCCTATCTGGACCGGACCCGGCACTGGGTGACCCAGTTCCAGGCCCAGTCCTAGCGGCTACCAGGGAGAGGGCGCCGGGGGCGGCACCACCGGCGGGCGGTCGTCACACGTGATCGTGTTGGGCAGCATCCACGGCGCGAGCCACCCGCCGTCGTTGCCGCCCAGGTCGGCCAGCGCGAACTCCGAGCCGGTCGGCGGAAAGTCGAACGACCCGCAGTTGTTGACGCCCACGGCGCCCACGTTGCGCGCGTCCACGTTCTCGAAGGACGCCGAGCCCTTCACGCGGGCGCTGACCACGGAGGTGCCTGTGCCGTCGACGCGGATGTCCTTGAAGCGCACCCGGTCGATCGTGTACAGGTCCTTCACCGCCCACTCGCTGACCAGCATGATCGCGTTGTGGGTGTTGTCGAGGTAGTGGTCCCCGCTCACCTGGACGTCGGCGTCGATGCTCCGGTCGAGCGCGTAGAGCCAGATGGAGCCGAGCCCGATCTTCCAGTTGAGTTCGAGGGTGCCGGCGCGCACCACGCTGTTGTCCTTGAACAGCAGCCGGCCCGTGAACGGCTCGGCGCCGAAGCGGGAGCCCGCGTGCAGGCCGCTGCCCTCGCGGACCGGGTCGGCGACCAGGTTGCCCTCGACCGTGGTGTCGGCGCCGCCGTAGACGGCGATGCCGTTGGCCAGCGTGGGCGACTGCACGGTGTTGCGGGAGAAGGTGTTGCGGGAGTTGGCGGTCTTCTCCGACCACATCGCCAGCCCGTCGTCGCCGGTGTTGCGGACGAAGTTGCCGGACACGAGCGAGTCGGTGACGCCGGTGTGGAAGTTGAGCGCGTCGGCGATCTGGTCGACGACGATGTTGCCGGTCACCTTGACGTTGCGCATCGGGCCGTCGAACCACAGGCCGACCTTGGTGTGGCGGATGTGCAGCCCCTGGATCGTCGAGTCGCTCATGGCGCCGCCGATGCCGTTGACCTGGTCGGTGTCGATGCGCTCGCGTACGTCGCCCTCGATGGCGAACCCCGACAGGTGCACGTTACGGCTGCCGCCCTCGGCGGCCGGCCTGCCGTAGAAGCCGACGCCGGTATGCACGGAGCCGTCGGGCGACGGTTCCGGCAGCGCGACCTGCCTGCCCCTGATGATCGTGTACCAGTTGCCGGCTCCCTCGATGGTCACCTCGTCCACGATGACGTGGCGGTTGACCTGGTAGACGCCGGGCGGCACGTACACCTTGAGGTTCTCGCGCTTGGCGAAGGCGATGGCCCGGTCGAAGGCGGCGGCCGACTCGCGCCTGCCGGTGGGGTCGGCGCCGAAGGCCAGCACGTTCGCCGCCACCAGCCGCACGTGCGGCGGCCCGACGAGCTCGGAGTCGAGCAGGTCGATGACGGTCCACGCGGCGTTGCCGGCCTGCGGGACGGTGAGCCTGATCCGGTCGCCGGCGCGGTAGGTCCTGCCGAGCAGGAGCCGCTGCTCGTCGTAGAAGTGCGTGGGGCGGAACGGCTTGGCGAAGGTGGGCGCGGGGCTGGTGGCGGACGGGACGCAGGAGCACTCGGTGACCCACCAGTCCGGGTGCAGCAGGTCGGCGCCGGGGTCGTTGGTGAACGGGTACTGGTTGTAGAGCCAGGCGTACTCGGAGGTGAGGGTCATCACCTTCCTGGCCCCGCCGTTCACCGTGACCTCAAGGGGGGCCTTGATGCCGCCGCCGGTCGGGGAGTCGGGGATGCTGTAGCGCACGGTGATCGCGTTGGCGGCCTTCGGGAGCGTGAACTCGACGTGCCGGCCCGGCGTCAGCCGCACGGCCCTGCGGCCCGACGCCTCGGCGGGCAGCGTGTAGGCCGTACGGTCGGGGCCGATGACGGTGCCGTCGGTGGCGGCGTTCTCGGCCTCCTGCTCGGTGAACCTGACGTCGGCGCCGCGGCCGGCGACGAGGGCCGGGCGGGTCGAGCGCGGCCCTGGTCACGACCGGCGCGGTGGCGGCGACCGCGGGGGCAGGGGCCACGAGGACCGTGGCCACGAGTAACAGCGCGGTGAGGAGTCGGGACATCGCGTCCGCCTTTCACGGAGTGCGGGGGGAGAGCCAGACGGCGGTGTCGCCGGGGAGCTCGCCCCCGTCGAGCGGGCCGCTGGCCAGCAGGACCGACCCGTGCGGCGGCAGCCGTACCGGATCGGGACCGAAGTTCACGACGCAGGCCAGGCCCGAGTCGCGGGTGAAGGCCAGCACGTCGGGGCGGCCCTCCAGCCAGCTCAGCGTCCCGTCGCCGAGCCAGTCGCGGCGCAGGCGCAGCGCCGTGCGGTAGAGGGTGAGCATGGAGCCCAGGTCGGCCTCCTGCGCCTCGACGGTGAGCTTGCGCCAGGTCTCCGGCTGGGGCAGCCAGGGGCTGCCGGCGCCGAATCCGAAGGGAGGCTCCTCGCCCGACCACGGCATCGGGACCCGGCAACCGTCGCGGCCCGGCACGGTGTGGCCGGAGCGGCGCCACATCGGGTCCTGGCGCAGCTCGTCCGGGATGTCCTCGACCTCGGGCAGGCCGAGCTCCTCGCCCTGGTAGATGTAGACGCCGCCGGGCAGCGCCATGGCCAGAAGCGCCGCCGCCCTGGCGCGGCGGTAGCCGAGCTCCAGATCGGCGGGCACGCCGTCGCGGCGGTTGCCGTGGTCCCAGGAGGTCTCCGCCCTGCCGTACCTGGTGACCACGCGGGCGACGTCGTGGTTGGACAGCACCCACGTGGGCGGGGCGTCGAGCGGCAGGTGGGTGGCGAGCGTGCGGTCGATGCAGGCGCGCAGCGCCTCCGGCTCCCACGGGCAGGCCAGGAAGTCGAAGTTGAAGGCCGTGTGCAGCTCGTCCGGCCGCAGGTAGCGGGCCATGCGCTCCTGGTCGGGCAGCCACACCTCGCCCACCAGCATGCGGTCGGGGTACTCGTCCGCGATCCGCCGCCAGTCGCGGTAGATGTCGTGCACGCCGTCGATGTCCTCGAAGGCGGTCTCCGACTTCACGAGCAGCGCGGCCGAGTCGATGCGCACGCCGTCCACGCCGCGGTCCAGCCAGAACCGCAGCACCTGGCGGAACTCCTCGTGGACCTCGGGGTTGTCCCAGTTCAGGTCGGGCTGCCCCGGGTCGAACAGGTGCAGGTACCACTGGCCGTCGGGCACCTGCGTCCACGCCGGCCCGCCGAAGATCGACTGCCAGTCGCCCGGCTCGTCGCGGAACCAGAAGCGGTCGCGCTTGGCAGGATCGGCGAGCGCCTCCTGGAACCAGGCGCTGGCGGTCGACCCGTGGTTCGGCACCACGTCGATGATGACCTTGATGTCCAGCGCGTGCGCCTCGCCGATGAGGAGCTCGGCCTCGCCCAGGGTGCCGAAGTCCGGGTGGATGTCGCGGTAGTCGGCGACGTCGTAGCCGCCGTCGGCCATGGGCGAGGGGTACCAGGGGGTGAGCCAGATCGCGTTGACACCCAGGTCCTTCAGGTACGGCAGGCGGGCCCGCAGGCCGCCGAGGTCGCCGATCCCGTCACCGTTGCCGTCGGCGAAGCTGCGCGGGTAGACCTGGTAGATCGCGGCTCCCCGCCACCACGTCTGAGGCATGCTAAAACACAACTCCTTGCGTTGTCAGAGCTCAGCCCTTCAGGCTGCCTGCGGTGAGACCGGCCATGATGTGCCGCTGGAAGATGAAGAAGACGATGATCGTCGGGATGCTGGCGATGACGAGCGAGGCGATCAGCACGTTCTGCGGCATCTGGCTCGACAGCGAGGCGATGCCGATGCTGACCGACATCTTCTCGGGGTCCTGCAGCACCAGCAGCGGCCAGACGAAGTCGCGCCAGACGTTGACCACGGTGAGGATGGAGACCACGCCGAGGATGGGCCGCGAGACCGGGACGACCACCGACCACAGGATGCGGCCGGGCGAGGCGCCGTCGATCTCGGCCGCCTCCAGCAGCTCCCTGGGGATGGAGTCGAAGAACCGCTTGAGCAGGAAGATGTTGAAGCCGTTGGCGGCGGCGGGCAGCCAGATCGCCCAGGGGGTGTTCAGCAGGTCCCAGCCCAGCAGCGGCAGGTCCTTGACGGTCAGGTACGCCGGCAACATGATCACCATGGGCGGGATCATGAGCGTGGCCAGCATCAGGCCGAGGACGAGCCTGCCCAGGGCGGGACGCAGCTTGGACAGCGCGTAGGCGGCGGTCACGTCGAGGGCCAGGGTGAACAGCCAGGCGCCGCCGGCGTACAGGGCGGTGTTGCCCATCAGCAGCTTCAGGTCCATGATCTCCCACGCCTCGGCGAAGGCCTCCAGGCCGAAGCGCGAGGGGAGGAACGTGGGCGGGATCGCCACCAGTTCCTCGGTGGTCTTCATCGCTCCCGTGATCATCCAGTAGAGCGGGAAGACGAACGCGGCGGTGAAGCTGATCACGACGAAGCCCAGGACGAGCCAGTAGACGCGGCGTCCCCAGCGCGAGTTGAGCTGGTGCGGCGAGACGACCGTGCGGATGTCGCTGTGGATCGTCCTGCGGGGCCGTGGCCGTTTGCCGCCCCGGTGGCCGGTCGCCGGCCGTTCCAGAAGCGTGGTCATGACCTGTTCTCCCTCGACACGCGCAGGTAGATGGTGGAGAACACGAGCAGGACGATCATGAGCATCACACCGAGCGCGTTGCCGCCGTTGATGTTGCCGAAGTTGAAGGCGTACTGGTACATGAGGTAGACCACGGTGACCGTGGAGTTCTCCGGGCCGCCGCCGGTCAGCAGGAAGGGCTCGATGAACACCTGCATCGTGGCGATCACCTGCAGCAGCAGCATGACCAGGAGGATGAGCTTGGTCTGCGGGATCGTGACGTGCCAGATGCGCTGGAAGATGCCCGCGCCGTCCAGTTCGGCCGCCTCGTACAGCTCGCCCGGGATGGTCTGCAGCGCGGCGAGGTAGATCAGCGTTCCGGAGCCCAGGTTCATCCACGTGGAGACGATCACCAGGGAGACCAGCGCGGTGTCGGTGGAGTTGAGCCAGCCCAGGGCGGGCAGGTTCAGCCCGCCGAGGATGGTGTTGAACAGGCCCGTCTCCGGCTCGTAGAACCACTGGAAGAGCAGCACGCCGACCGCGGGCGGCAGCATCACCGGGAGGTAGACCACGAAGCGCAGGTAGGCCCGGC
Organism: Nonomuraea sp. NPDC050790; assembly: GCF_044456745.1. Lineage (NCBI taxonomy): Bacteria > Bacillati > Actinomycetota > Actinomycetes > Streptosporangiales > Streptosporangiaceae > Nonomuraea > Nonomuraea sp. NPDC050790. The sequence continues at coordinate 117,661 of NZ_JBITGF010000008.1, forward strand.
AGTGGCGGAGCTCGTTCAGGACGATGGCGACGACGAACGGCACGCCGTACCCGATGACCAGCGCGAGCGCGGTGAACGTCACGGTGTTCAGCCAGGCCGGGGCGAACGCCGAGTCCGCGAAGACGGTGCGGAAGTTCTCCAGGCCCACCCACACCGGCGGGTCGACGAAGTTCGTCTGCTGGAAGCTGAGGATGATCTCCCAGACCATCGGGTACCAGGAGAAGAACGCGAAGCAGATCAGCGCCCCGCTGAGGAAGCCGTAGGCCGTGATGTTGCGTCTGATCGCGCGGCCGCGTTGGGCTCTTCTGATGGTGAGTGTCGTCATCGTTGATCCGATCCGGGTGCTCGGCTGCCCGGAGCCCGGGGTGCGGGCTCCAGGCAGCGTGCCGTCAGGTCAGCCCTTCTTGCTCAGCAGGGCGTTGACCTTCGCCTCGGCGTCGGCGAGCAACTGGTCGATGTTGGCGTCCTGCCTGGTCAGCACGGCCGACATCGGGGTGTCGAGGATGGCGTAGATCTCCTGGGCGTACGGGCCCGGCTCCGGCTTGGGCGCGATGCCCTTCGAGCCCTCCACCCACTTGGCGAACTGGGCCAGGTCGATGTTGGCGTTGGCGGCGCGCAGGTCGGCGACGGCCTTGCCGGACTCGGTGTCGGCTCCGTACAGGTCCGGGTACGGCTGGCCGACAGTCAGGTCGGCGCCCTTGGCGCGTACGTAGTCGAGCTGGCCCTTGCCCGGGGTCAGGAACTCGTACTCGATCCACTTCAGGCCGGCCTTGATCTGCTCGGGCGTGGCCTTCGGGTTGATCATGTAGCCGGCGCCGCCGTTGAACAGCGCCTTGGCCTCGGGCACGGAGGTGACCGCGTAGTTCTCGAACTTGGCCTTGAAGTCGTTGCGCAGGCCGATCAGCACGTCGGGCGCGCCGAGCATCATGCCCATCTTGCCGCCGGCCATGGCGCGCATCAGCGCCGGCCACTCGTTGTACAGGCGCGAGCCGGTGCTCTTGTCGGTCCAGCGCATCTGCTTGAGGAAGTCGAGCACGGCCTTGCCCTCGGGCGAGTTGAAGGCCGCGGACTTGCCGTCGGGGGCCAGGATGTCGCCGCCGCGGGCATAGAGGGAGGCGGTGAAGTGCCAGCCGCCGGTGTTGCCGCCGGAGTACTCGCCGAAGCCGACGTAGCCGGGGCCGAGCGCGGCGACGGCCTTGGCGGCGGCCTGGACCTCGGCCCAGGTCTTGGGCGGGTTGTTCGGGTCCAGCCCGGCCTTGGTGAAGACGTCCTTGTTGTAGACCAGGCCCATGCCGTAGCCGTCGGTGGGCAGGCCGTAGACCTTGCCGTCCTTCTTGAACAGGTCGATCGCCTGGTTGTAGTCCTTGTAGGTGGTGAGCGAGTCGAGGTAGGGCGTGAGGTCGGCCGCCTGGCCGGACTCGATGAGGCGTCCCACGTTGGGGAAGTTCACGTAGAAGACGGTTTCGAGCTGGCCGCCCGCCAGCTTGGCCTCGAAGGTCCGCGGCTCGTAGCAGGGGAAGGCGTCGACCGCCTTCTCGATCTTGATGTTCGGGTTGAGCTGCTGGAACGCGTCGACGTCCTGCTGGAAGGTGGCGCGTTGCGCGGTGTTCGTCTTCGGCGGCATGCAGTTGATCGAGATCGACACCGGCGCCGCGGACGCCGCCGAGCCCGATGCGGTGGCCGCCGCGCTGGACTGGGGCGGGGCGCCGCCGGAGCCGCACGCTGCGAGGCTGAGTGCGAGTCCTGCGCCGAGCACGATCGCGATGGGACGGGCTTTCATGGGTGGGTTACCTCCTGGACGGTCCCCGACCGACGAGGCTCAAAAGTCGGACCCGGCTTCGCGAGCCGATTGCGAGGAACATACTGCGCCACACAGATCGCAGCAAGAGTTCGGCAACAACTCCGCAAAAAAGTGACAAGCCCGCGATACAACGACGGCCCGGCCCCCTCCGGGAGAGGAGCGCCGGGCCGGGAGAAGGGGCGTCAGGCGCGCACCTTCAGCGGGGCGGTGGAGCCGCGCACGACGAGCTCCGGCTCGAACAGCAGCTCCTCGACCGATCCCGCGGTGCCGTCGACCTGGTTGACCAGCAGGGTGACGGCGGTGCGCCCGATGGCCTCGATGGGCTGGCGGACCGTGGTCAGCGGGGGGTTGGTGCAGTTCATGAAGGCGGAGTCGTCGAAGCCCACCACGGAGACGTCGTCGGGGACCGACATCCCGAGCCGCCGCACCGCCCGCACCGCCCCGAGGGCGAGCACGTCGCTGGCGCAGATGATCCCGGTGATCCCCTTCTTGACCAGCCTGGTCGTCACGGCCTGCCCGCCCTCCAGGGAGAACAGCCCGCGCTCCACCGCCTCGGGGTCGAACACCATGCCCGCCTTGGCGGTCTCGGCCTGGAACGCCTCCAGCTTGCGGCGCGAGGGCATGTGGTCCTCGGGCCCGAGCACCATCCCGATCCGGTCGTGGCCCAGCGAGGCGAGGTGGCCGAAGGCCTGCTCCACCGCCACGACGTCGTCGGTGGAGACGCGGGGGAAGGCCAGCCCCTCGGTGGCGGCGTTGATCAGCACCACGGGCAGCCGCACGTCGAGCAGCCGGTAGTAGTGCTCGTGCGGCGCGTCGGACTCGGCGTAGTGGCCGCCGGCGAACACGACGCCGGAGACGTGCTGGTCGAGCAGCATCTCGATGTAGTCGGACTCCGACAGGCCGCCCGCCGTACGGGTGCAGAGCACGGGGGTGAAGCCGCGCTGCGCCAGCGCGCCGCCGAGCACCTCGGCCAGCGCGGGGAAGATGGGGTTGCCCAGCTCGGGCAGGACCAGGCCGACCAGCCGGGCCCGCTCGCCGCGCAACTGGGTCGGCCGCTCGTAACCCAGCACGTCCAGCGCCGTGAGAACGGAGGCCCGTGTCGCCTCCGACACCCCGGGCTTGCCGTTGAGCACGCGGCTGACGGTCGCCTCGCTGACGCCGACCTTCTTGGCGACCTCCGCGAGGCGGCGCGTGGTGGACCGGCTTGACGTCGGGTTTTCAGTCACGTTGCAAGCATAGAGCGAAAGTCACTCAAACGGCTTGCGAAGTATCGGGAAGCAGAGTCGTGCTTGCACCACTCGATTGCCTTCGATCCGTAATCTAGTCGTTACATTTCATCACTCAGTCGAAATATTGCAGAGATCTGCTCGGCAACTTAATGTGTGGGCAGTCAGCCGGGCAGAAGCGGTCCGAGCGTCCCTGACCGAGAGCCCCCCATCACGGACAGAGGAAGCGATGACAAGCAAGCATGTGGCCTTACGCCTGCTCGCCGCAGTGCTCGCGGCGAGTTGCGTCGTCCTCGGCCTGGTGGCCGTCCCCGCCTCGGCCGCCGGCGGCCCCAACCTCGCGGCGGGCCGTACCGCCACCGCGAGCAGCAGCGTCAACGGCAACGTCGCCTCGAACATCACCGACGGCAACCCCGGCTCCTACTGGGAGGGCACCAACCACGCCTTTCCCCAGTGGGCCCAGGTGGATCTCGGCACGAGCGTCGGCATCGACCAGGTCGTGCTGAAGCTCCCGCCAAGCTGGGGCGCCAGAAATCAGACGCTGTCGGTGCAGGGCAGCGCGGACGGCACCGGCTTCTCCACGATCGTGAACTCCGCCTCCCACGCCTTCGCCCCCAGCGCGACGATCAACTTCCCCGCCACCGTCACCCGATTCGTGCGGATCGCCATCACCGCCAACACCGGCTGGCCCGCCGGACAACTGTCCGAGCTGGAGGTCTACGGCGCAAGCACCTCCTCCGACAACCTGGCCGAGGGCAAGACGATGAGCGCCGGCAGCACCGTCAACGGCTACGTCGCGGCCAACGCCAACGACGGCAACCAGGCCACCTACTGGGAGAGCGCCAACCACGCCTTTCCGCAGTGGATCCAGGTCGACCTGGGCGCTGCCGTGAGCGTGAACAGGCTCGTCCTGAAGCTGCCCGCCTCGTGGGGCGCCAGGACGCAGACGATCACGGTCAGAGGCAGCACGAACGGCTCCGCCTTCACCGACCTGGTCCCCTCGACCGGCTACTCCTTCAATCCGGTCGCGACCATCTCCTTCAACGCCGCCACCACGCGCTACCTCCGCCTGCACATCACCGCCAACACCGGCTGGCCCGCCGGACAACTGTCGGAGTTCGAGGTGTACGGCCCGGCCACCGGCGACACCCAGCCGCCCAGCGCCCCCGCGAACCTGGCCTACGCCCAGCCCGTCTCCGGCCAGATCCGCCTGACCTGGAACGCCTCCACCGACAACGTCGGCGTCACCGGCTACGACGTCTACGCCAACGGCGCCCTGCTGACCTCCGTCACCGGCACCAGCCACGTCGACCAACGCCCCGACAGCGAGACGGTCTCCTACCACGTCAAGGCCAGGGACGCCGCGGGCAACCAGTCCCCGGCCAGCAACACCGTCACGCGCCAGGGCCAGGGCGGTGACACCCAGCCGCCCACCGCGCCCGCCAACCTCGCCTACACCCAGCCCGCCCCTGGGCAGATCCGCCTGACCTGGAACGCCTCCACCGACAACGTCGGCGTCACCGGCTACGAGGTGTACGCCAACGGCGCGCTGCGCACGACCGTGACCGGCACCACCCACACCGACAACCAGCCGGACAGCGCGACGGTGACCTACCACGTCAAGGCCAAGGACGCCGCGGGCAACCTGTCGGCCCAGAGCAACACCGTGACGCGCCAGGGCAGCGGCGACGGCACGAACCTCGCGGCGGGCAAGGAGGTCACCGCCTCCGGCCACGTGCACACCTTCGTCGCCGCCCACGCGGTCGACGGCGACCTGAACACCTACTGGGAGGCCAACTCCGGCGCCTTCCCCAACACCCTCACCGTGAAGCTGGGCGCCAACGCCGCCCTCAACCGGGTCGTGCTCAAGCTCAACCCGTCGAGCGCCTGGGGCACCCGTACCCAGAACATCCAGATCCTCGGCCGCGACCAGGGCTCCTCGTCCTTCACCAGCCTGGTCGGCGCCGCCAACCACACCTTCGACCCCGCGACGGGCAACAGCGTCAGCATCCCGGTCCCGGCCACGGCGGCGGACGTGCAGCTCAGGTTCGCGAGCAACACCGGCGCGCCCGGCGGCCAGGTCGCCGAGTTCCAGGTCTTCGGCACCCCGGCGCCCAACCCGGACCTCGTCGTCACCGCCGCGTCCTGGACCCCCGCCTCGCCGGTGGAGACCGACGCGATCACCCTGTCGGCCACGGTGAAGAACCAGGGCACCGCGGGCTCAGTCGCGACCGGCGTCAATCTCTACCTGGGTGACACCAAGGCCGGCACCGCCGCCGTCGGCGCTCTGGCGGCCGGGGCGTCGGCCACCGTGACGGCCGGCATCGGCCCGCGCGACGCCGGCTCCTACCAGGTGAGCGCCAAGGTGGACGAGGACAACGGCGTCATCGAGCAGAACGAGGGCAACAACTCCTTCACCGCGCCCGGCTCGCTGACCGTCCGCCCCGTGGACAGCTCCGACCTGGTCCCGGTCCTGAGCTGGACGCCCGGCAACCCGGCGAGCGGCGCCACCGTCACCTTCTCGGTGGCGCTGAAGAACCAGGGCACGGTGGCCTCCGCGAGCGGCGCCCACCCCATCACCGTGACCGTGCTCAACGACACCGGCGGCACGGTGAAGACCCTGAACGCCACGCACAACGGCGCCATCGCCGCGGGCGCCACCACCGCGCCGGTCGGCCTCGGCACCTGGACCGCGGCGGGCGGCCGCTTCACCGTCCGGGCCGTCGTCGCCGACGACGCCAATGAGCTGCCGGTCAAGCGCGCCAACAACACCGTCAGCCGGTCGCTGTTCGTCGGGCGCGGCGCCAACATGCCCTACGACCACCTCGAAGCCGAGGACGCCGTGACCGGCGGCGGCGCCACGACCGTCGGCCCCAACCGCACCATCGGCGACCTGGGCGGCGAGGCTTCGGGCAGAAGGGCGGTGACGCTGAACGGCACCGGCGCCTTCGTCGAGTTCACCACCAAGGCGCAGACCAACACGCTGGTCACCCGCTTCTCCATCCCGGACTCCCCCGGCGGCGGCATCAGCTCGACCCTGAACGTCTACGTCAACGGCGCCTTCCACAAGGCGCTCAACCTCAGCTCCAAGCACATGTGGCTCTACGGCGCCGAGGCCAGCCCGAACAACTCCCCCGGATCAGGCGCCCAGCGGCACATCTACGACGAGGCGAACCTGATGCTCGACGCCTCCTTCCCGCCCGGCACCAAGATCAAGCTGCAGAAGGACGCGGCCAACACCACCACCTACGCGATCGACTTCGTCGACACCGAGCAGGTCGCGCCGATCGCCAACCCCGACCCGGCCAAGTACGTCGTGCCCAACGGCTTCACCCACCAGGACGTCCAGGCCGCGCTGGACAAGGCCCGCATGGAGAGCGGCTGGGAGGGCGTCTACCTGCCCGCGGGCAACTACCAGACCTCCCAGAAGTTCAACGTGTACGGCAAGGCCGTCAAGGTGGTCGGCGCCGGCCCCTGGTTCACCCGGTTCTACGCGCCCACCAACCAGGAGAACACCGACCTCGGGTTCGACGTGCCGGCCTCCGCCAACGGCACGCGCTTCGCCGGCTTCGCGGTCTTCGGCAACTACACCTCGCGCCAGGACGGCCCCGGCAAGGTGTTCAACCTGACCGGCGTCAGCGACATCACGATCGACAACCTCTGGATCGAGCACCAGATGGTCATGGTCTGGGGCACGAACCTGCAGAACGTCACGGTCACCAACAGCCGGGTCCGCGACCTGTTCGCCGACGCGATCAACTTCACCAACAACAGCGACAACAACGTCGTGCGCAACGTCGACGCCCGCACGACGGGAGACGACGCCTTCGCCCTGTTCAACGCCGTGGACATCGTCCAGGGCGACAACACGGGCAACGTCTTCGAGAACCTGTCGGCCACGCTTCCCTGGCGGGCCGCGGGCATCGCGGTCTACGGCGGCTTCGACAACGTCTTCCGCAACATCTACATCGCCGACACCCTCACCTACTCCGGCATCACGATCAGCTCGCTGGACTTCGGCTACGCCTTCCGCGGCTTCGGGACCACCCCGACGCGGTTCGAGAACATCTCGATCGTGCGCTGCGGCGGCCATTTCTGGGGGGCGCAGACCTTCCCGGGGATCTGGCTCTTCTCCGCCTCCAAGGAGTTCCGCGGCATCCGGGTGAACGACGTGGACATCGTCGATCCGACGTACCACGGGATCATGTTCCAGACGAAGTACACCGGCGGCCAGCCCGAGAACCCGGTCACCGACACGATCCTCACCAACGTCTCGATCTCCGGCGCGCGCAAGAGCGGTGACGCCTTCGACGCCAAGTCCGGGTTCGGGATCTGGGCCAACGAGCTGCCCGAGCCGGGTCAGGGCCCGGCGGTCGGCTCGGCCACCTTCAACAACCTGACGCTGACCAACAACCACCAGGACATCAGGAACACGACGACCACGTTCACGATCAACAGGAACTGACACGGACCGGGTGCCCGGCGGGAGGAGGACGCACCCTCGCCGGGCATCCTCATTGACTTTTAGTTTGGACAGTGAACAAATAAGGGCATGCTGGTCGCGGGCGTGGACTCGAGCACGCAGAGCACCAAGGTCGTCCTGTGCGAGGCCGACAGCGGGGCGGTCGTGGCCGAGGCGTCGGCGCCGCATCCGGAGGGCACGTCCTGCCCGCCCGAGGCGTGGTGGCGGGCGCTGACCACGGCCGGGGACGGATTGCTGAGCAGGGCGGCGGCCGTGGCGGTCGCCGGCCAGCAGCACGGCATGGTGGTGCTCGACGGCGACGGCGCGGTGGTCCGCGACGCCCTGCTGTGGAACGACACGCGCGCGGCCGGGGCGGCCCGCGACCTGGTGCGCGAGCTGGGCGGCCCGGACACGTGGGCGGCCACGACGGGCAGCGTGCCCACGGCCTCCTTCACCGTCACCAAGCTGCGCTGGCTTTCGCGCAACGAGCCCGAGGCGGCGTCCAGGGTGCGCCGGGTGATGCTGCCGCACGACTACCTGACCTGGCGGCTGGGCGCCCGCGATCCGGTGACCGACCGGGGAGACGCCTCGGGCACCGGGTACTTCGACGTCCGGACCGGGCGGTGGCTGCCGGCGTACGTGGAGGCGGCCTTCGGGCGGCCGCTGGAGCTGCCCCGCGTGGCCGGGCCCGCCGAACGGGTCGGCGAGACCGCCTGGGGCGCGGTGCTCGCTCCAGGCACCGGCGACAACATGGCGGCGGCGCTCGGGCTGGACCCTCAGCCGGGCGACGTCGTGGTGTCCCTGGGCACCTCGGGCACCGCGTTCACGGTGAGCGCCGCCCCCAGCGCCGATCCGCGCGGCGAGGTCGCCGGCTTCGCCGACGCCACCGGCCGCTTCCTGCCCCTGGTGTGCACGCTCAACGCGGCCCGGGTGCTGGACTCGGCCGCCGCGCTGACCGGGGCGAGCCTGAGCGAACTGTCCGACCTGGCGTTGCGGGCCGAGGCCGGCGCCGGCGGGCTGACCCTTCTGCCCTACCTGGACGGCGAGCGGACCCCGAACCGGCCCGGCGCGAACGGGGTGCTGCGTGGGCTGACCACCCGCAACGCCACCCGGGAGAACCTGGCCCGCGCCGCCGTGGAGGGCATGCTGGCCAGCCTTGCCGAGGCCGCCGACAGGCTCGGGCCCGCGCCGCGGCGGATCGTGCTGATCGGCGGCGCGGCGGCCAGTGACGCCGTCCGGCGGATCGCGCCCGAGGTTTTCTGCGTGCCCGTCGTGGTGCCGCGGCCCGCCCAGTACGTGGCGCTCGGCGCCGCCCGCCAGGCCGCCTGGGCGCTGACCGGGACCCTGCCCGCCTGGGAGCGGGCCCCAGCCGAGACGTTCACCGCCCCGGCGCGGCCGGTGATCCGCAAACAGTTCGTCGCGCTGCGTGACGACACCCGACCGTGGACCGAGGAGTGACCGTGACCTACACACCCTCCCCTGACGACAAGTTCTCCTTCGGGATCTGGACGGTCGGCTGGACCGCCCAGGACGTGTTCGGCGGGGCCACCCGTACCCCGATGCCGGCCGAGCGGGCCGTGCGCGAGCTCGCCGAGCTGGGCGCCTACGGCGTCAACTTCCACGACAACGACGTCTTCGCCTTCGACGAGTCCGACCGCGACGAGCGCGTCCGCGCCTTCCGCAAGGCGCTGGAGGCAACGGGCCTGGTCGTCACCACGGCGACCACCAACCTGTTCTCCCATCCGATCTTCAAGGACGGCGGGTTCACCGCCAACGACCGGGACGTGCGCCGCTTCGCGATCGCCAAGGTCCTGCGCAACATCGACCTGGCCGCCGAGCTGGGCGCGCGGACGTACGTCTGCTGGGGCGGGCGCGAGGGCGCGGAGTCGGGCGCGTCCAAGGACGTCAGGGCCGCGCTGGACCGCTACAAGGAGGCCCTCGACATCCTCTGCTCCTACGTGCTCGAACAGGGCTACGACCTGCGGTTCGCGATCGAGCCGAAGCCGAACGAGCCGCGCGGCGACATCCTGCTGCCGACCATCGGCCACGCCCTGGCCCTCATCGGCGAGCTGGAGCACCCCGAGATCGTCGGGCTCAACCCGGAGATCGGCCACGAGGAGATGGCCGGGCTCAACTTCGCCCACGGCATCACGCAGGCGCTGTGGCACGGCAAACTGTTCCACATCGACCTCAACGGCCAGCACGGGCCCCGCTTCGACCAGGACCTCCGCTTCGGCGCGGGCAACGTGCGCGGCGCCTTCTGGACGGTCGACGCACTGGAGTCCGGCGGCTACGAGGGGCCGGTCCACTTCGACTTCAAGCCGCCCCGCACCGAGGACGACCGGGGGGTATGGGAGTCGGCCAGGGCCTGCATGACCAACTACCTGATCCTGCGCGCCAAGGTGCGGGCCTTCCGCTCCGACCCCGCGGTGATCCAGGCGCTCGCCGAGGCCAGGGTGGGCGAGCTGGCCGTCGGCACGCTGGCGCCCGGCGAGACCTGGCGGACCCTGCGGGAGCTGACCGTCGACGTGGACGCGCTCGCCGCCCGTGGCATGGCCTTCGAGGCGCTCGACCAGCTCGCCCTTGAGCACCTCTATGGCGTTCGCTGACGATCCGGCGACACCGGCCACCGTACGCAGGCACAACGCCCGGCTCGTCCTCGCCCGGGTCAGGAGCCACGGCGCCCGCTCCCGCGCGGACCTCGCCCGCGACACGGGGCTGGTGAAGGCGGCGGTCTCCGCGATCGTCGCCGACCTGATCGGGGCCGGGCTGCTCGCCGAGGCCGGGCAGGTCCCCGTCGGCGGCAGGGGCCGTCCGGTCACGCTGCTGCGGCTGGACGGCGGCCGGGCGGCGGCCCTGGGCGTCGAGGTCAACGTCGACTTCGTCAACGCCGTCGCGGTCACGCTGGACGGCCGGGTCGTCCTCAGCGAGCGCGTCCCCGTCCGGGACCCCTCGCCCGAACAGGCCAGAGCGACGCTCGCCGCGCTCGCCGACCGGCTCGGCCGTCCCCTCCTGGGCGCCTGCATGGCGGTCCCCGGGCTGGTCGACACCGCCACCGCGACCGTCAGGCACGCCCCCAACCTGCGGTGGCACGACGTCCGGGTGGCCGACTGGCTGCCCGGCGGGCTGCTGTGCGACAACGACGCCAACCTCGCGGTCATCGCCGAGCACCGGCGCGGCGCGCCCGCGGACTCCGCCTACCTCACCGGCACCGTGGGCGTCGGCGCCGGGCTGCTCCTGAACGGCCAGGTCTACCGGGGCGGCTTCGGCTACGCCGGCGAGATCGGGCACATGCCCATCGCCGGCAACCACGCCCGGTGCGGCTGCGGGCGCACCGGCTGCTGGGAGACGGTCGTCGGCCTCGACGCGCTCAGCCGCCGCATCGCGCCGGACGCCGGCGGCACCTACGACACCAAGGTCGCCGCGCTCGTCAGGCGGGCGCGGACCGGCGAGCCGCAGGTGCTGGAGGCGCTGCGCGAGCACGGAGCCTGGCTCGGGCGCGGCGCGGCGGCGATGATCAACCTGCTCAACCCCAAGGCCCTGATCCTCGGCGGCTACCTGGCCGACCTGGCGCCCTGGTTCCTGGACACCCTGCGCGAATCCCTCGACACCCACGTGGTCGCCGCCGACCTCAGCCCGTGCCGGCTGCGCCTGTCCTCGCTCGGCGTCACCGCCGCCTCCCTCGGCGCCACCGACCTCGTCCTGGACCGGATCTTCGCCGACCCGCTCCCCGCCAGGTGACCCAAGCCGGCCGTTCGCCCTGGCGAAAGCTCCCTGCGCCCAGGACCCGCGCCGCGCCGCCACAGTGGATCGCAGGTCTTCCCTCCCCCAGCCTGCCGATGGCGCATTCGTGACCTTGTCCCCGCAGGGTTCCCACCGTGCGCGGCCCCGTGGCCGCCGATGATCTGGGCACCGTCCCGATGCACGAGCCCGTCGGCGCCACCGCCGACTGGACTACTTGCGAAGGCTCGCCGACAACGGCTCGTACCTGTCACGAGGAGTCGTGCCGGACGCCTGGCCCGCGGAGCCGTCCGGCGTCACGGGCTCGCGGGCTGCGGTACGTCCCCGGACCGCTGCCAGTCGAGTCTCCCCGCCCAGGGCCCGCAGATCCTGCTCGCGCCGTGCAGGCTGGTGAACGCGTCGTTGCACGCGCTCACCGAGGGGATCGGATCGGCCGGGCCCCAGGAGTACATGTCCCTGGTCAACCGCCTGTGGTCGGCTAGGGTGCGGATCATGCCGGTCCGATGGTGGATGCACGAACTGCCCAAACAGCTCCTGGCCATACCACCCGCCCTGCTCAGCCTTCTCGTGCCGGGCGAACCCCTGGTCAGGTATCTCCTCGCGTGGGACATCTACGCCGTCTGCTACCTCCTGCTCACCTGGCTCGCCGCCCGCGGGCGCGACCCCTCGGACCTGCGGGCGATGGCGCTCGCGTTGCGGAGCCGGCGTACCGACCACCTGCTGGCGTCCACTCCGGAACGGCTCTCGCAGCTCGCCGCGGCCATCGCCCTGGTCGCGACCGTCAACGTGATGCCCCGGGCCCAGGAACTGGGCGCGCCGCCCGCCCTGGTCCTCACGATCAGCGTCGTCGCGGTGGCGACCGCGTGGCTGACCGTGCACACCGGCTTCGTCATGGTCTATCTGGGTTTGTACGCCGAGTCGGGCGGGCTGGAGTTCCCCGGCGACGACGAGCCGGACATGGTCGACTTCCTGTATTTCGGGTTCTCGATCGGCACCACCTTCGGCACCACCGACGTCACCGTCACCCGGCGCCGGGTGCGACGCCAGGTCCTCGTGCACGGCATCCTCTCCTTCCTGTTCAACACCATGATCCTCGCCGTCGCCATCACGATCCTGACCTCCTACATCACCGGTCCCTGACCGCGCCCGGTCGCGTCCGAGCGTGTCGTTGCGGCATGGCGGGGAAGGGAGTCGGGCGAGGCGGACGGAGCAACAGGTCATGGCGTGAGCACGCGGGAGATCGCCGACCTCGCGGCCGGCGCCCTCATCGCCGCAAGCAAGGACTTCGACCTGCTCATCGTGCCCAACTCCGACCACGCGCTGCTGTCCGGCACCGCGTACACGATCCGGCGCCGCTGGGACCACTTCGTCCGGCACCCGATACGCCGCCCGGCTGCCGGATCGCCGACATCCCGCCCGGCCCGGAGGCGTTCGCGTGATCAGCGCATGGTCTGGAAGCCCCTCGCGCACGCCGTGAGGGCGCGGTGCAGGGTCGGGGAGAAAGGCGGGCAGACGGCGGCGATCTCGGGGTCCTGGGCGTAGAGCTCGGCGATCGTCGGGGGCGGGTTGGTGACCGCGTGCAGGGTGCCCGCGAGGGCGGTGGCGAGCATGACGAGCTCGGTGGCCTCCTGCTCCGGCAAAGACGGGTCGGCGGCGGCCGCCTGGGCGCCCAGGGCGGCGATGGTGGCGATGACGACCGTCTTGAACTCGCGGGCGGCCTCCACCGAGATGTTGTGCTCCAGCGAGGTCGGGCTGTGGGCGAGCAGGTCGCAGAAGAGGTGCCGCTCGGCCAGCGTGTCGACCAGGACGGTGACGAGGCCGTCGCCCGTGGCCAGGCGGGCGGTCACGGCCTCGGCCCAAGCGCGCCACTCCGCGGCGGCCAGGGTCAGGAAGACCTCCTCGCGGGTCCCGAAATAGCGCACCACGTTGGATTTCGCCAGGCCCACGGCGGCGGCCAGGGCGCCGAGGCTGACCTCGCGGACGCCGCGCTTCACCGCCAGCTCGCGGGCGGCGGCGAGGATCGCGTCGCGTCGCTGCTGTTTCTGCTCTGGCCGCCTGGCCCGGCTGAACGTCATGACCGTGGCATCATATCCCGAGATAACGGGACACTGTTCTCTTGTTAAGAGGACGATGTTCCGTTAGCGTGCGAAATATGCGGATTAGGGTGAACGGAACGGTCGAGGAGCTCGATCTTGAGCCCCGGGTCAGCCTGCTCGACGCGCTACGCGAGCACCTGGGGCTGACGGGCACGAAGAAGGGCTGCGATCAGGGGGCGTGCGGCGCCTGCACGGTTCTGGTGGACGGCGAGCGCATCCTGTCCTGCCTGACGCTCGCCGTGCAGTACGAGGGCCGCGAGGTCACCACGATCGAAGGCGTGGCGGACCCGATCCAGGAGGCGTTCGTCAGGAACGACGGCTTCCAGTGCGGCTACTGCACCTCCGGCCAGATCTGCTCGGCCCTCGGCATGCTGGCCGAGCACAAGTCGGGCATGCCGAGCGCCGTCACCGAGGACCTGGCGGCGCCGTACGGGGAACTGTCGGATGAGGAGATCAGGGAACGCATGAGCGGCAACCTGTGCCGGTGCGGCGCGTACAACGGCATCGTCGAGGCGATCAAGGAAGTCCGATGAGAACCTTCGCCTACGAGAGCGCCGCCGACCTCGACGCGGCGCTGCGGAGCATCACCCGCGAGCACACCAAGGTCATCGGCGGCGGCACCAACCTCGTCGACCTCATGCGCGAGCACATCGAGCGGCCCGAGACCGTCGTCGACATCACCAGACTGCCGCTCGACGGGATCGACGAGCTGCCGGGCGGCGGCCTCAGGATCGGCGCGCTGGTGCGCAACAGCCACCTCGCCGCCCACCCGCTGGTCAGATCCGGCTACCCGGTGCTCGCGCAGGCCCTGCTCATGGGCGCCTCCGGTCAGCTCCGCAACATGGCGACCGTCGGCGGCAACCTCATGCAGCGCACGCGCTGCCCGTACTTCTACGACACCCACGCCGCCTGCAACAAGCGCGAGCCCGGAGCGGGCTGCGACGCGATCGGCGGCTTCTCCCGCGGCCACGCGATCCTCGGGACCAGTGACAGCTGCGTGGCCACCCACCCGTCGGACATGTGCGTCGCGCTCGCCGCCCTCGACGCGACCGTCGAGGTGCGGAGCCTGCGCGGCGAGCGCCGCATCCCGCTGACCGGCTTCCACCGGCTGCCGGGCGACACCCCGCACCTGGAGACCGAACTGGCCGCCGACGAGCTGATCACCGCCGTCGAGCTGCCGCCGCTGCCGGTCGCGGCCCACTCCCGCTACCGCAAGGTGCGCGACCGCGCGTCCTATGCGTTCGCGCTGGTGTCGGTCGCCGCCGCCCTGCGGGTCGCGGACGGCCGCATCCAGGAGGTACGGCTCGCGCTCGGCGGAGTGGCGCCCAAGCCCTGGCGCGCCGCCAAGGCGGAACGGATCCTGACCGGCGCCGAGGCGGACGAGGAGACGTTCGAGCGGGCCGCCCGAACGGAGGTGGAGGGCACCGAGGGATTCAAGGCCGAACTGGCCCGCCGTACGATCGTCGCGACCCTGAGGGAACTGGCATGAGCATCGACAGGATCGACGGCCCGGCCAAGACCACCGGAGCCGCCCGGTACGCCGCCGAGTTCCCCTACCCGGACCTCGCCTATGCCGTCATGGTGCACGCGACGATCAGCCGGGGCCGGATCACCTCGATCGACACGAGCGAGGTCAAGGACGTCGTCGCCGTCATCACCCACGAGAACGCCCCGCGGATGAAGCCGCCGCCCCGCCCCAACCCGGTCGTCAACATCGCGACGCTGATGACCGGCTCGTCGGTCAACTACCTCAACACCGACGAGGTCCACTGGGACGGGCAGCCGGTGGCCGTGGTCGTCGCCGACACCCTGGCCGCCGCCCAGGAGGGGGCCGCGCGGGTCAGGGTCGGCTATGCCGTACAGGAGGGTGTGGTCGACTTCGCGGCCGAGGAGCCCAACGCGGTCCCGCAGAAGAACGACATCGTCTCGCAGGGCGAGGCGAAGAAGGGCGACGCGGAGGCGGCGCTGGCGGCCGCCGCGGTCACGGTCGACCTGCGCTTCACCACTCCCCCGCAGAACCACAACGCGCTCGAACCCCACTCCACCACCGCGATCTGGGACGGCGAACGGCTGACGCTGCACGACAGCACGCAGAGCCTGGCCGCCGTCCGGTATTTGATCGCCCACAAGTTCGGCCTCAAGCAGAGCCAGGTCAGGGTGATCGCGCCGCAGGTCGGCGGCGGCTTCGGCGGCAAGGCCGGCACGTGGCCAGGCACGATCATGGCGGCGCTCGCGGCCCGGGTCACCGGCCGGCCGATCAGGATGATGCTCAGCCGTAAGGCCGTCTACCGCACGGTCGGCGGGCGCACCCCCTCGACCCAGCGGGTCGCGCTGGGCGCCGACGCCGATGGCGCGATGACCGCGCTCATCCACACCAGCGTCGCCAGGGTGGGGCGCACCGGCGGGCACGCCGAGCAGATCACCTCGCAGACGCACCACCTCTACGACGCCCGCAACCTGCTCGCCCGGCAGAACCTCGTCAAGCTCGACCTGGTGCCCAACACCTCGATGCGGGCACCCGGGGAGGCGATCGGCACGTTCGCGCTGGAGTCGGCCGTGGACGAGCTCGCCGTCAAGCTCGGCATGGACCCCATCGAGCTGCGCCTGCGCAACGAGCCGGAGCGCGACCCGATCGAGGGCAAGGCGTTCTCGCACAGGATGCTGCGCGAATGCTACGAGCGGGGCGCGAAGCTGTTCGGCTGGGAACCCGGCGAGCGGCCCAGGCGCGAGGGCAGATGGCTGGTCGGCAGGGGTGTGGCCACGGCCTACCACCCGGCCTGGCAGTTCCACGCCAACGTGGTCGTGCGCCTGAAGGCGGACGGGTCCGTGCTGGTGCGCTGCGGCTTCCAGGAGATGGGGATGGGCAGCGCGACGGCCGTCACGCAGATCGTCAGCGAGGCGCTCGGCGTGCCGCCGGAGAAGATCACCGTCGAGTACGGCGACAGCGACCTGCCGACCGGCCCCGCCGCCGGAGGCTCGGCCCAGACGGCCAGCGTGGCCGCCGCCCTGGTCGAGGCGTGCGCCAAGCTGGCCAGGCGGCGGCACCGCGCGCCCGTGGAGGTCAGGGTCGGCGCGGACAGCGGGCTCGGCGCGATCGCCGGTCAGGTGCGGTTCATGGGCAAGCTGCTGCGCGACCGGCGGCGATGGCAGAAGGCCGCCTGCGGCGCCCACTTCTGCGAGGTACGCGTCGACGCCGACACCGGGGAGACACGGGTGTCGCGGTGGACGTCGGTGTTCGACGTGGGCCGGGTCATCAACGCCAAGATGGTGGCCAGCCAGCTCCGCGGCGGCATCGTGATGGGCATCGGGGCGGCGCTGTCGGAGGAGACGCTGGTGGATCCCCGGTCCGGGCGGGTGATGAACGCGAGTCTCAGCGAGTACCACGTTCCGGTGCATGCCGACGTTCCGGTCATCGACGTGCATTGGATCGGCGACCCCGACCCGACGATGCCCCTCGGTGTCGTGGGGGTGGGTGAGGTCGGGATCACCGGGGTCGCCGGGGCCGTGGGCAACGCCGTACGGCACGCCACGGGGATTCGCGTGACGGATCTTCCCATCACGCTGGACAAGCTGCTCTAGCCGCACGCCCGGCCCGAGGCGATCGAGGTCCTCGGACGGTTCGCGGCGACCCCGTTGCCCCGCGCGTCACGGCGTGAGTGGCCAGGTGCGGAGGGCGGCGTCGGCCATGGCCTGGAGTTCGTCCCGGCCGACGCCGCTCGCCGCCTGTACGGCGATGCCGAAGGCCAACGTGGTGACATAGCGGGCCAGGACCACCGGATCGGCCCCCGGAGGCAGGTCGCCGTCGTCGGCGGCACGCTGGAACCGTTCCCGGACGCGGGTGCAGCCGTCGTTGCGCCAGGCGGCGAGAAGGTCACGGGCCGGTTGCCCGGAGTCGCCGGTGGCCAGGGCGCCCTGGACGCCCAGACACCCTTGAGGATGGGCCGGGCGGGTGGTGGTGTGAATCACGCCGGCCAGGATCGCCGCGGCCACGCCGGCGGCGGTCGGCTCGCCCAGGGCTCGGGCCAGATACGCGCTCGGGCCCTCCGTGTAGCGCTCCACCGCCTTGCGGAACAGCTCCTCCTTGTTGCCGAAGGCGGCGTACATGCTGGTGGTGGAGATGCCCATCGCCTCGGTCAGCATGGCGAGGCTGGCGCCCTCGTAACCGTGCTCCCAGAAGACCAGCATGGCGCGCTCAAGCGTCTCCTCGGCGTCGAATCCCCGCGGCCGGCCGACGGGGCCGCTCTGTCTGGTTGCCACCCCCGCAGCCTACCCCTTCTGTATCGATCGCTGCAGAAAGTGCTACGGTGAAATTCCGCATCGATCGCTACAGAATTCGGAAGAGGCGACCCACATGGGACTGCTTGAGGACAAGACCGCACTCGTCACCGGGGGCAGCACCGGAATCGGCCTGGCCACCGCCGTACGGATGGCCGAGGAGGGCGCGCACGTGTTCATCACCGGCCGGCGCAAGACCGAGTTCGACGCGGCCGTCGAGGTCATCGGCTCGTCGGCCACCCCGGTGATCGGCGACATCGCCGACCCGGCCGACCTGGACCGGCTCTACGACACGGTCCGCGACCGGGGGCGGGGCCTGGACGTCCTGTTCGCCAACGCGTCGGTCGTCAAGTTCGTGACGCTGGAGGAGGTCACCGAGGAGCACTTCGACACCCTCTTCGGCATCAACGTCCGGGGCCTGCTGTTCACCGTGCAGAAGGCGCTGCCGCTGCTCAACGACGGCGCTTCGGTGATCCTGAACGGTTCCACCAACGTGGACTCCGGCCCGGAGGCGCTCGGCGTGTACTCGGCCACCAAGGCCGCCACGCGATCCTTCGCCCGGACCTGGGCCAACGAGCTCAAGGGACGCGGCATCCGGGTCAACACCGTCACCCCGGGCCCGACCGACACCCCCGGTCTGTCGGGGCTCGCTCCCGATCCGGACCAGGCCGCGATCTTCAGGGGGCACGTGGCCGGGCAGGTGCCCCTGGGCCGGCTGGGGCGCCCGGAGGAGATCGCCGCCGCCGTCACGTTCCTCGCCTCGGCGCAGAGCAGCTTCGTCACCGGTTCCAGCCTGTACGTGGACGGCGGCCTGAACCAGATCTGAACTCCTCCGGCCCTTCAGCGGCAGGAAAAGGGCCAGCGTATCGGGCTTACTCGCCTATAAGGTGCGCACGTGGACAATCTTGAGGGGCTCGTGATCGCCCGACGGCTGCGCGTCCCGATCGGCGACGTCCCGGCCGGTTCCCACCCGGGCTGGGGCGAGGTCGCCGCCCGCCAGCTCGACGCCGCGCTGCTCAGCGCCGGCTTCAAGTGCTCGGCGGCCCTGCTCGACCGTCTGGCGAGCCTTCGCGGCGAGACCGTGCTCGACCTCGGTGTACGCGTGCTGGCCGCCGTGCGCCACCTGGTCGGCGACCACGTGGCGCACAACGCGTACTTCATCGACTTCCCGAAGAACGTGCCCGACACGATCGAGTTCTGGGTCGGCCTGCTGCGGGAGGCGATGCTCGACCCCGTCGCCGCCGCCCGGGTCCGGCCCGCCACGCTGAACCTGCTCGAACTACCCGGCTACGGCCGCTACCGGCACACCTACGCCGACCTCCTGGCCGCGCACGCCGAACTGGTCCCGGCGGCCGGCGACCGGGTGACGGTCCTGGAGCTCGGCGGCAGCGTCGAGGCGGAGGCCCGCGAGCTCTACCTGTCGCTGGCGGTCTCGCCGGTTCCGCTGCCCGCCGAGGATCTGGAGGTGCTGCGCGGCCTGGCCGCGTTCTGCGGCGACGAGCCCGAGCACATCCCCGTGCGGGAGAACCGGGCGGTCATCAACGAGACGCGCCTGGCGGCGGGCCGTCCGCTGCTCGTCGACACGGTCACCGACGTACTCCGGCTGGCCTGCGGCAGTTCCGGCGGCGACGTCACCCTCGCCGTGCCGACCGCCTTCCGCTCCTTCCCCCGCGGTGAGCGCCGGGCCCTGCTCCAGGCGCTGGACGCGGTCGCCACCCCGGCCAAGCTGGGCGACGTGCCGCGCCACCGCGAGCAGTGGAAGCGGCTCGGGGAACGCCTGCACGCGGGCGAGTACGCGCGCCGCTTCCCCAGGGCCGCGCGCGTCTTCGAGGTGGCCCGGGGCGGCCGCGCGGTGCGCAGTTTCGACAGCCAGGTCGAGGCCGCCCTCTCGCAGGGCCGCACGAGCGACGCCGTCGCCCTGCTGGAGCGGGCGCCGGGCGCGCTGCTGCGCCGCCTCGACCATCTCCTGCGCACCGCGCCGTCGCCCGCCGCCGTCCTCGACGCGGCCGAGCGGGCCGTCGCGGGCGCCTCCGGGCGGGTACTGCTGTCGCTGCGCGAGCACCTGCAGAACCGGCTGACCCCCGTCGCGGGCCGGACCTTCGCCAACCGGCACGGCCGGGCCTGGGCGGCGCCCGATCTCCGCCCTCCGCTGCGGGAGGACGTGCTGGCGCAGGCGGCAGCCGTACTGGATGAGGAGATCAGCAGGCGCCTGCCCGACCTGGGCACGCTGATCGTCGACCCCGACGCGCTCGACGTGGCGCTGCCGCTGTCCGGCATGTCCGTCACGCCCGGGCTCGGCATGCTGCCGCGCGGCTCGCTGTCGCCGGTGGACGGGGAGCTTCTGCGCTTCTTCGTGTACTGGCGGCAGGCCGAGGACCGCACCGACTACGACCTGTCGGCGCTGATGCTGGACACCGCCTACGGCAACCCCGAGCACATCTCGTGGACGAACTACCGCAACGGGTTCGCCGAGTACTCCGGCGACCTCACCGAGGCCCCCGAGGGGGCGAGCGAGTTCATTGACATCCGCCTCGCCCAGGCGACCCGGCCGATCATCATCCCGCAGGTCAACATCTTCGACGGCGAGGAGTTCGACGAGGCCGCCGAGGCGTTCTTCGGCTACATGAGCCGGGACGCCGACCAGGACGGGCGGCCGTTCGAGCCGCGTACCGTGCGCATGAAGTCGGACCTGCGTGGTTCCGGGCGGGTCGCGCTGCCGCTGGTGTTCCTGCGCGACGAGCAGGGTGAGTGGCGGGTGAAGTGGCTGCACCTCTACCTGAAGGGCCATCCGTCCTTCAACCGGGTCGAGGGCAACCGGGTCACCGCTTCCCTTCTGGTGCGCTCGATCGTCGAACGCGACCACCTGCGCGTCCGCTACCTCGCCGACCTGCTGCGGGCCAGGCAAACGTCCGGTTCGCACACCACCTACATCGGGCTGCACCGGCCGGACGACCTGCCGGAGGGGGCGCGGGTGTACACGCCTACGACGCTGCACGAGCTGATCCCCGCCTGATAGTGTGAAGATCGCGAGGCCATGGGAGGGCTTCCTTCTTCATCTTTTCAATGAATCTCTAGCCTTTCCGCTTTCCTCGCACCCTTTTCCTCCGGTACGGCGGCGCCTTGCCGCGGCAGGCGCCGAGACGTACGCGGCAATCCCCGGCATCGGTTGATCTTCCGCTGCCGTCACCTTCGTGCGCGCGTGTACTCGTGCCGCGGCTCCGCATGCCCGGAAACTCTTGTCCGCCTCCGGTCCATCGATCTACGATTTTACGAAATATCGGAATATCGTGGTTGGGGGATCCATGGAGGACCGCCTGACGGCGTTGGAACGGCGGATCGCCCGGCTGGAACGGCAGGCCGGGATGCCAGCCGCCGAACCCGCCAGCACACCCGGCGCACCGCCTGGCGCGTCGGCCCTGGAGCTCGCCCAGCACTTCCGCGAGCGGGCCACCGCGGACGGGAGCGCGGGCACGGTCGCCTACCAGGGGGCGGTCCACGTCAACGGCCTGGAGTACTCGTGGGCCGGGCAGCGCGAGGTCGGCGACCTCCTGGCCGCCGGATGGGCGCCCGCCGCCGCGGTGCTGGAGGCGATGGGCAGCCCCGCCCGGCTGGCGCTCCTCGGGAGGCTCGTCGGCGGCACGCGTACCTCCGCCGAGTTGCAGGAGACGCTCGGCGGGGACAGCTCGACCGGGCACCTGTACCACCACCTGCGCGAGCTGCAGCGCGCCGGGCTGGTCACCCAGCGGCGGCGGGGGGCCTACGAGCTGTATCCGCAGGCCGTCGTCCCCCTGCTGGCCATCCTGTCCGCCGCGCTCGACCTCCGGCCGGGCGATCACTCCCCCGGCAGCGGGCCGGGCACGAGCGGACAGGAGCTCCCATGACGCCGCGCAGGCCGGCGACGGCCACGACCAGAGCCGCCGCCCGGACCGCCTGGCGGACCGGCGACATCGACGCGGCCGCACGGCTCGCCACCGCGGCCGGGGACGAGCACCTGGCGCTCCTGACCGATCTCGTCCGCGGCCGGCTGGCAAAGGCGCTGAACCGCTACAGCCGCCTCCGCCGCCGTCCCCGCGCTCTGGACCTGCCGATCGCCGACGCCTGGCTGCACCTCGACCAGCCCGGCCAGGCGTGGGAGCACCTGCGCCGCAGGCGTCGCCGCGTCCCGCCGCATGTGGCCTTACGCCACGAACGCCCGATGACGGTGAAGGCGGCCGGCCCGGTCGAGCTGCCGTTCGCCGACCAGCCGCTGGCCCCCTACCTGCCGGCCGTACAGGCCACGCTCAACGGCCGCCGCACGCTCCTGCACCTCGACACCGGCGGCACGTTCCTGGTGATGGGCCCCGCACGGGCCGCCGCGGCGGGCGTCGAGTCGATCGCGAACGGGCGCCGCTTCCACGGCATCACCGCCGCGCCCGCCCGCGCCGGCCTCGCCGACGAGCTGAACCTGGGCGGGACGGTGCTCACCAACGTCCCCGTCGACATCCTGCCCACGCTCACCGGCCCGCAGGACCTCGTCATCATGGGCACCTGCCTGCTACGGCGCTTCCTGCCCACCATCGACACCCCGGAGTCCCGGCTCCTGCTGGCCCCCCGAGGATCGGTTGTCCCGGCCGGTGGCACGCGCATGCCGTTCCATCTGTGGGGCGATCACTTCATGTTCGCCGCAGGCGGCTACGGCGAACGCGACCTGACCTTCTTCGTCGACTCCGGTCTGGTCCACCTGCTGCAGGACGGCGACACGCTGCGCCAGGCCGCCGTCCTGGCGACCAGGAGCCAGTACCGCTCCTGGGGCCTGACGCCCGGCGAGCTGTCCGGCACCCACCACAACGCCACCCGCCCGCTACGGCTCGGCCCGCTGGAGCAGGACGGACACCTGCTGGCGATCGCGCCCGGCCGCCGGGCGCCCTGGTCGGAGCTGGGCGGGGTGAAGGTGAACGGTCTCCTCTCCCAGGCGTTCCTGTCCCGGTACGCCTGGACCCTCGACTTCGACCGCCACGAATACACCTTCACGTCCGGGCTCTCCCACGGCCCCTTGGAGAAGCCAGAACACCGCGACGGATCGTGAACGTCTCCGGCATGTGCTCAGGACGTGGCTGAACCGGCGGTCAGGGGGAGGCCGTTCAGGAGGCGTTCGCGCAGGACGTCGCCGCGGATGCCCGCCTCCGGCAGGTCGTCAGGGCCGGGGGCGCCGGTGATCAGGAGTTCGGGGGCGAGGAGGCGGCTCAGCGGGGTGCCGGAGGTGGGGTCGGCCAGGGCGCCGATGGGGGCCGTGGACAGGTCGAGGTAGGGGGGAACGACGGTTCTGCCGAAAAGGGTGCCGGCGACCAGGTCCGGGCAGAACTCGTTCCAGAAGATCGAGACCTTGGCCCGCAGGTTGCCGTGGATCATCACCAGGTTGCCGGTCATGTCGCCCACGAAGGTCTCGGCGGTCACGTCGCCGGTCACGATCAGCTTGGTGTCACCGGCCAGGTAGAGGTCCCTGGCCCGCAGGTCACCGAGGACGATGAGCGCGGCGTCGCCGTAGTCCACGTCGATCACGTTCCCGTCGACGACCAGGTCCCCGTCCACGACGTAGCCGGTGGCGGCCTCGGGGGTGTCGTCCCGCCACGGGGTCCGCTCGTGGTCGTCGAGGGGGAGCTCGCCGGTGACCGTGGCGGGGCCCGGCACCAGGATGTACTCCTCCTCGTAGAGGTTCTCGTACGTCTCCTTCGGCAGCCCGCGCCGCTCGAACAGGCTCACCGCGTCGTCCCAGCCGAGGTAACTTGATCGCATGCGCGCGACCTTATCCAAGGCGGTACGCGCCGGTCACCGACGGCCGCCCGGCCACGATCGGGCAATGACCCCGCCAACGATTACCTTCCACGGCCAGCCGTGTGCTTAACTCGAGTTGCCGCTGTGGTTTGTGTCCCCCGGGCCGCAAATTACCGCCTTCACGGAATACCGTTCGGCTGGAGCCGTGTTGTGCCTCTCGCCGAGGAGGCGACCGCCACAGCGGCCTAGACGACCTGCAAGGGCGCCCCACATCACGTGGGGCGCCCTTCGTCGTTCCGAGACGGCTGCCCGCGAGCCGGCCGACGACATCGGCGCCGAAACCCTCCCTGGCCAGCCGGCCGACCCGGAGGAGGCCTGGAGTCACTAGGCCCTACCTGCTGCTCGAGATCGGCGTCACCGATCAGCCCGGCGTGATGCCCTGATCGAGGGCAGGTGGTTGTCACCTGGACAGGGATGTCACGCTCGGTGGTGGATGTCTAGAGTTCGACACATGGCGGAAGACCCGCACATGACCCTGCAGACGATGCTGATCCTGCGCGTGCTGCTGTCCGATCCGGCCAGGCGGCGTTACGGGCTGGAGCTGTGTGAGCGCACGGGCCAGCACTCGGGGACCGTCTACCCGATCCTGGCCCGGCTGGAGCGCACCTTCGGCTGGCTCGAGCGCCACAAGGAGTCGCCCGCCGAGCACCTCGCCGAAGGGCGGCGCGCCCGGTACTACTACGTCCTGACCGAGGAGGGCGCGGTGCGCGCGCGGGCGGCCCTCGATCGGGCCGAGCGGTCGCGGGCGATCCTGAACCTCAGGACGGCGACGCCATGACCGGCCTCGTGGCCCCGCTGCTGGGCCGCCTGCCCGCCGGCTTCAGCGCCGCCGACCGGGACAGGATCCGGCGCGCGTACGAGCTGGCCGCCGTTCACCACGCGGGTCAGTTGCGCAAGAGCGGCGACCCCTACATCACCCACCCGATGGCCGTGGCGGAGATCGCCGCCGACGCGGGGATGGACTGCGACACCATCTGCGCGGCGCTGATGCACGACGTTCTCGAGGACACGGAGTGCGACGCCGCGCGCATCCGCGCGGAGTTCGGCGACGAGATCACCGCGCTGGTCCAGGGCATGACCGACCTCGACAGCCGGCACGACCGGGAGGCGATCGACGCCGCCGACGAGCGCGTGCTGGCGCTGAAGGTGCTCGACCGCCTGCACAACATGCGCACGATTCATCCCTTCGACCAGGCGAAGCGGCAGCTCAAGAGCCGGCAGACGCTGGAGGTCATCGCGCCGCTCGCCGAACGTCTCGGCCTGCGGGCCGTCGCGGAGGAGCTCGAGTCGATCGCCCGCCGCCATCTGCCGGGCAACCGGGTGCTCGCCGTGGGGTCGCTGCTCCTGCCGAGGGCGCACCGGGTGAGCTATCTGGACGAATGGCTCGGTGAGCTGGAGGGGGTGGCGGCCCGCCGTACCCGGACGCGCTTCGTGTTCGGGCTGATGTACGGCATGCCCGCGCTCGCGCTGACCCTGAGGCGCTCCCCCGGACGGCTGCCAGGCGTGCTGCGATGGATCCTGCGCTCGAACCTGCGCACGTGGGCTCCCCTCGGCCTGCTCGTAGGCTGGATGATCATGGAGACCGCGCGGAACAGCGTCGGCGACGCGGTGGCCATCCTGATCACCGTGCCGCCCGTCCTGCACGCCGGCGTCAGCCGCCTGCGCGCGAGGCTCGGCCTGTCCCGCCAGGCCGGCGGGGAGTGAGACCGGCGGCGTTCAGGAATATTTCACGGAATGATCAACGTTGCAGGGTGGCCGGACTCCACCGCAGATCAGGGACGATTCGATACCGCACATCGGGTGGGGCGCCTGCTTTATGGTGGGGTGCGCCGGAGCGAGATCGAATCAGGAGACCTGTTGCTGTACCAAGTGGTCAAGTTCGCCGCCACCCCCCTCGCGAACGTCATGTGCCGCCCGCACATCTCGGGTGGGTCGAACGTCCCCAGGACCGGCGGAGCCATCCTGGCCGCCAACCACCTGTCGATGATCGACTCGTTCCTGCTGCCCGCGCTGCTGCCACGCCACGTGACCTTCGCCGCCAAGAGCGAGTACTTCTCCGGCAACCCGGTCTCCCAGTGGTTCATGCGACTGGGCGGAAGCCTGCCGACCGACCGCGACAGCGCGCACGCGGCCCAGGCCATGCTCGACGCCGCCGCCGAGATCCTTGAGGACGGCGGACTGTTCGGCATCCACCCCGAGGGCACGCGCTCCCCCGACGGACGCCTGTACCGGGGCAAGATCGGGGTGGCGTGGCTGGCGCTCAAGACGGGCAAGCCGGTGCTGCCGGTGGCGCTGTCGGGGACGGAGAAGGTGATGCCGGTGGGCGCCAAGGTCCCGCGCCCGGCCAGGGTGGGGATCACGATCGGCGAGCCGATGCGGTTCGAGGGCGACTACAAGAACGCCCGCGACCGGCGCCGCGTCACGGACGACATCATGTCGGCCATCCAGCGCCTCTCCGGCCAAGACTACGTCCCCCAGTACGCCTCTTCTTTCAAAGCCGCCTCGTAGCGGTTCTCCGCGCGCGGTGCCGTCCCGTTGTGGCGGCTCGCCGTCACAAGCCTCGTCCGCGGTGCCGTCCCGTTGTGGTGACTCGCCGCCGCAAGCCCCATCCCGTACGGCAAGCCGCCCCACCCCCACCCGCCGCCGTGCGCGGGCGCAGATCGTGGGGATCGCTTCTCACGTCGGACGAACGCGCCACCGCAACGGCCCAAGTGAGCCAGCGCCCCGAGCCCCCGTGCCAGGTGGCGTCGGGTATGCGGAAAGCCGGGGACAGGGTTGTTCGTCCCCGGCCGGCCCCCGCCGTCTTCTATGTGTAGTTCTGGACCCTCACGTAAGCCGTGCAGTTGACCGCCGCGACCCGCACGTCGTAGTACCGCGACGGGTTCAGGCCGGTGATCTTGGTGGACCTGGCGATGGGGAAGGCCCACCTACCGCCGAAGAACCGTTCCTGGCCGGTCGTCCGGTCCGTGTACCAGAAGTTCAGGTAGCAGGACGCCACGTTGATCGCGTTGTAGCGGACGTAGAGCCAGCCCTCCGGGTTGTGCGGCTCGATGGCGCCGGACTGTGAGCCGGCCTGGTTGACGACGCAGTCGAGGATCACGTAGCTGGGGGCGCACCAGCGCCACCCCCAGGGGTCGGCGCTGGCCGGCGCCGGGTTCGCGGTTAACAGGGCCGCGGCGCTCGCGAGCGTCGTCGCGAGCACGGCCAGGGTCCTTTTGATGCGTGTGCGCATGTCTCTCCCCGTGATTCGAGCAGGTGTGGGCTACCGATCGAGGCCAGCGAAAGCGATCTCCGGGGCGAGCGGCAACGGGTCGCGAATTGTCCGCACAAGGCCGCACAAAAGGGTTCGGCACTCCGCCACTATTAGGGCGACGTCGCGCCGGTTCCGCGGAGGATGGCATGCCCGATGGCTTAGATCGGCCCGACCCCGACCGGGTCACCACGCGCGAGGATCTCGCTCGCGAGCTCACGCTCCTGCGCAACACGGCGCGCAGGACCATCAGGGAGATCGGCAAGGCCGTCGACATGCCCTACGGCACGCTGGGCGGGTGGTTCCGCGGGGCGAACGTGCCGCTGGCCTCGCAGGCCGACCAGTACGAGAAGGTCCTGCTCATCTGCGGGGTCACCGATCCCGAGCAGCGTGAGCGGTGGGTGCTGGCGCTGTTGCGGGCCCGGCGGGCTCCGGGGCGGCGACCGGCCGGGGAGGCGGCGCCGTACCGCGGACTGGAGTGTTTCCAGCCGGAGGACGCCGGCTGGTTCTTCGGGCGGCAGGAGCTGACCAGGAAGCTGGTCGACCAGGTGTCGCCGGGGCTGACGATGGTGGTCGGGCCGTCGGGATCGGGCAAGTCGTCGCTGCTGCGGGCCGGGCTGATCCCGGCGCTGCCGTCCTGGACGCTGCTGGAGCCCGGCGGGAGCCCGCGGCCGCCGGGCGGCGGCGGGGTGGTGATCGTCGACCAGTTCGAGGAGGTCTTCACCTCGGGGCTGAGCGACGGCGAGCGGCTGCGGTTCGTGGGCGAACTGGCGGAGCTGGCCGAGTCGGCGCCGGTCGTGGTCGGGATGCGGGCCGACTTCTATCCGCACGCGCTGCGGCATCCGGTGCTGGCCGGCGCGCTGCAGTCGCGTCAGCTCGTGGTGGGGCCGATGACCGAGAGCCAGTTGCGCCAGGCCATCGAGGGACCGGCCCGCCGCGCCCGCCTCGACCTCGATCCCGGGCTGGTCGAGTTGCTGCTGCGCGAGAGCGCCCCGCACGAGGCCGGCGCGCTCCCCCTGCTCTCGCACACGCTGCTGGCCACCTGGGAGAACTCCCGTGGCCGCAGGATGACCGTCGAGCACTACCGGGCCAGCGGCGGGCTGCGGGGCGCGGTGGCCGCCACGGCCGAGTCCGTCTACGGCGAGCTGACGCCCGCCCAGCAGGAGCTGGCCAGGCAGGTGTTCCTGCGGCTGACGCACATCGGCGCCGACACCGCCGACACCCGGCGCCGGGTCACGCGGGACGAACTGGCCGAGGAGGCGGGGCCGGTCCTGGATCATTTCGTGCGGCGCCGGCTGCTGACCGTGGACGCCGGCTCCGTGCAGATCAGCCACGAGACCCTGCTGTCGGCGTGGCCGAGGCTGCGCTCGTGGATCGACGCCGACCGGGCGGGACTGCGCGTGCTGCGCCGCCTCACCCAGGACGCCCAGTCCTGGGAGGCGGGCGAACGCGACCCCGGCGCCCTCTACCGAGGCGGGCGGCTGGAGGCGGCGCGCGAATGGGCCGGCGAGCCTGCGCACCGCGCCCAGCTCAACCCGCTGGAGCAACGCTTCCTCGACGTCAGCCTCCAGCAGCACCGGCGCAGGAACCGCCACCTCCACCAGCTGCTGGCCGCGCTGACCGTGCTGGCCGTGCTGGCGGGCGGGCTGGCGGCGTACTCCCAGTGGAAGCGGGTGGAGGCCGACCAGGCGCGGGACATGGCGATCTCGCGGACCATGACCATGACGGCGGCCCGGCTGCGCGGCACCGACCCCGTGCTCGCCGCCCAGCTCGCGGTCGCCGCCTACCGGCTCGCGCCGACCGTCGAGGCCCGCTCGGGGCTGGTCGAGGCGGCCGGCGCGCCCGCGGTCACCCGGCTGGTGCGCCCGAGCCGGGCGCTGCAGGCCGTCGCGACCTCGCCGTCGGGGCGGCTGCTGGCCGCGGCGGGCGCGGCCGTGACCGACAGCACCGTCCTGCTGTGGGATCTGTCCGACCCCCGCCATCCGGTACGGCTCGGCCCGCCGCTCACCGGGCACATGAGTTCGATCTACGCGGTGGCGTTCAGCCCGGACGGCAGGATCCTGGCCACCGGCGGCAAGGACCGCACCGTCCGCCTCTGGGACGTGGCAGACCCGGCACACGCCAGGCCGCTGGGCCCGCCGATCACCGGCCCGGCCGACACCGTCTACGCGCTCGACTTCAGCCCATCGGGTCAGACCCTGGCCATCGGCAGCCGCGACGGCACGATCCGCCTGTGGGACCTGCGCACCACCACCCTCGGCCCCGCCCTGACCAGCCCCAACAGCACAAAAGGCCCCGACAGCCCGGACAGCACGAAGAGCCCAGGCGACGCGAAAGGCCCGGACGGCAAGACAGGCACGAGCGGCTCGAAGGATCCGGCCAGCGCGCCCCCGGCAGTGCGGGCGCTGGCGTTCCGGCCCGACGGGCGGGTGCTGGCGGCGGGCAGCGGCACCGACACCGAGGGCTCCCTGCGGCTCTGGGACACCGGCGACCCGGCCAGGACACGGCCCGCGGGCCCGCCGCTGCCGTTGCCGAGCCGGGTGAACGCCCTCGCCTACCACGGCGACCTGGTCGCGGTCGGCAGCAACGACGGCTCGGTGCGGTTGTGGGACACCGCCCGCCCCGACCGGCCCGAGCCGTTCGGGCGGCCGCTCGTGGCGGAGGTGAGCGTGTGGGTGAACGTGGTCTCCTTCAGCTCGGACGGACGTCTGCTGGGCGTGGGCAGCGCCGACAACAGCGCGCGGGTGTGGGAGGTGGCCAGCGGGCGCGTGGTCGGGCTGCTGCCGCACCCCGAGCCCGTGACGGCCGTGCAGTTCAGGAACGGCGACCGCCTCGTCGTCACCGGCGGCGCCGACGGCGTGGCCCGCGTCTGGGACCTGCCTGGACCGGTGATCAAGGCGAGCGAGCACCCGATCGACAACGTGGCCTTCCGCGGCGGCTCCGCCATGCTGGCCGCCGCCGCGGGTGACATCAGGCTGTGGGACGTGACCGGCCGGCGTCCCACTCCGGTGAGCCCGCCGCTGACCGCGCCGCCGCCGTACGACCGGATGGGCAGCACCGTGGCGATCAGCCCGGACGGCCGCACGCTGGCCGGGGGCACGCGGCTGGGCAACGCCGTCCTGCTGTGGGACATCACCGACCCGCGGCGGCCGGTGCGCCGCGCCACGCTGCTGGGGCCGTCGGCGCTGGTGCAGGGCGTGGCGTTCAGTCCCGACGGCGGGCTGCTGGCGGCGGGCAGCGACGACGGCACGGTGCGGCTGTGGGACGCGCGCACCTGGCGGGCGCTCGCCACGCTGAACCCGGGCTCCGGGCAGGTCTTCGCGGTCGCCTTCAGCCCGGACGGGCGGCGGCTGGCGGCGGCGACCCAGGGCGGGGTGGTGGCGCTGTGGGACGCGCGGGCGCCGGGACGGGCCACGA
Organism: Nonomuraea sp. NPDC050790; assembly: GCF_044456745.1. Lineage (NCBI taxonomy): Bacteria > Bacillati > Actinomycetota > Actinomycetes > Streptosporangiales > Streptosporangiaceae > Nonomuraea > Nonomuraea sp. NPDC050790. The sequence continues at coordinate 147,740 of NZ_JBITGF010000008.1, forward strand.
CGCTGCTGACCGCGCTGGGCGACGACGTGCGTTCGGTCGCCTTCAGCCACGGCGGGAAGTTGCTGGCCGCCGGGAACGCCTCGGGGACCATCCGGCTGTGGCGGCTGGGCGAGGGGGCCGCGCCGGTGCTGGCGGGCGCGCCACTGACCGGCCCGGACGGTCGGGTCTTCGCCGTGGCCTTCGACCCGCGCGACGGCATGCTGGCCGCCGGTACCGGCGCGGGACACCTGTGGCTCTGGGACATCGCCGACCCCGCCGCGCCGAGGCTCCAGGTGGCGGTCAACAGTCCGGGCGAGAGCTACACGGAGCTGGCCTTCAGCGCGGACGGCGGCACGCTGGCCAGCGCGGGCGGCGACGTGCGGCTGTGGGAGGTGGAACCGGAACGGATCGCGGCCAGGCTCTGCGGGGAGTCCGGCGAGCCGATCACCGAGCCGGAGTGGCGCAAACACGTGAGCGGCGTGGCCTTCCAGCCGCCCTGCTCGCCACGAGGCTGACCACCACTCAGCCCTCGCCCTTGCGGGGCGCGCCTGGCTGATCGCCGTTCAGCCCCCCTCCTGCGGGGGCGGGGCTAAGTGGGGGTCAGGTTCTGGTCCAGGCGGGCTGGGCGACGTCGAAGACGCGCAGCTCGCGGCCGCGCAGGCACACCTCGGCGAACTGCCACAGGATCGCGCCCGTCGGCGCGTGCACCACGATCTCGGGTCCCAGCGGCATCTGCAGCAGGGGCCCGCGCCAGCGCGGCACGCCCGGGGCCAGCAGGCGTTCCAGCGGGACCTCGTGCACGGAGGCGACCTCACGGGGGTCGGGCACGGCCCGCTGACGGCCCCCGAAGGCCACCACCGGGGTGATCACGAACCCGGAGTCGGTGACGAAGTCGTCCAGCAGCCCGGCCACCCGCACCCCGCTGATCCCGGTCTCCTCGGCCAGCTCGCGCAGCGCCCCCTCCACGGGCCCCTCGCCGTCGTCGAGCCGCCCGCCCGGCAGCGCCCACTGTCCCGCGTTGCGCCCGCGCGGCGCGCGCCTGATCAGGATCAGGTACGGCTCGCGCCCCTCCAGCACGCACACCGTCACCGCCGCCCCACGCAACCCCTCGACCCCCGCCGCCCGGCCCCGCCCCTCGGCCCCCGGCTCTGCCCGGCCCAGCCCCTCGGCCACCGGCTCTGCCAACCGCAACCCCTCGGCCCGTGGCACCGCGCGGCGCTCGAAGCCCTCCAGGTTGGCCCGTACCTTCGCCTCTAACGCCTCGAACACCTGCTCAGGATCTCATCTCCGAGGCGGCGGGCCGTACCTCGAAGGCGTGGGAGAGGCGGTGGAAGGAGCGGTCGGCGGCGGCCACCGCCTCGGGGTGGACCTCGGCGGCGGTGCGGCCGCGAGCCAGCTCCAGCCACGTACGGCGGGCCAGCACCCGCTGCGCGGCCAGCGCCTGGGCGGCCAGCAGCGCGGCCGACAGCTCGTCGAAGGGCCCGGTCAGGGCGGCGGCGAGGGCGGCCTCGTCGGCGGCCGTGTACACGGCGACGCGGGCGGCCAGGCTGGGCGTGTCGAAGACCATGCGGTGGAAGGCGAGCACCTCGGGGTGGTCGTTGAGGCCGGTGACCGGGTCGCGGCGGGCCAGTCCGTCCACGAAGTGGGCGTGCAGGGCGGCCACGGGGTCGCCGCCGGCGGCGCGCACGACCCGGGCGGCCTCGCCCTGGTGGTCGGCGATGCGGTGGACGACGAGGTCCTCCTTGGTGGCGAAGTACTTGAAGAGCGTGGGCTTGGAGACGCCGGCGGCGGCGGCCACCTCGGCCACGGACACCTCGTCGAAGCCGCGCTCCAGGAACAGCGTGATGGCCGCCGCCGAGATCGCCTCGTGTACCTGCTGCCGCTTGCGCTGGCGTAGTCCCGTCATGCCCCTATGTTAACCTGGTTAATAACTTAACCGAGTTAAGGGAGTTGGATGAGCGCGCTGGACCAGGAGCGTGACTACGTCGAGGCGTGCCGCGCGGGGCTGCGGCGCATGCTGGCGGGGGCACGGGAGAACGTCATCATCGGCGAGAGCGTCGCCGGCGACCGCTACAGCGCCGAGCGCCTGGGCCGCTACCTCAAGAGCCTGGCCAAGGAGCTCGGCGAGGAGCCGGACGGGCCGCCGTTCTTCGGCCGGCTGGCGTTCGGCCAGGGCGAGCACGCCGGGCGCTCCTACTACATCGGCCGCCGCCACATCCCCGGCGAGCACGGCGGCGTGCCGCTGGTCATCGACTGGCGGGCGCCGGTCTCGCGCGCCTTCTACCGGGCCGGCGCCCGCGACCTCCAGGGCGTGGCCACCCGGCGCCGCTACGGGTGGTCGGGGCTGCGCCTGACCGGGTTCGAGGACGAGGACCTGGGCCGGGGCGAGCAGGGCGGCGGCACGATCCTGGCCGCCGAGATCGAACGGCCGCGCGTGGGACCCATGCGCGACATCGTGGCCACCATCCAGCCCGAACAGGACGACCTGGTACGGGTCGGGGTGGGCGAGTCGGTGTGCGTGCAGGGCGCGCCGGGCACCGGGAAGACGGCGGTGGGGCTGCATCGGGCGGCGTACCTGCTGTATGCGCACCGGGCACGGCTGGAACGCTCCGGCGTGCTGGTGCTCGGGCCCAACCGGGCCTTCATCGGCTACATCTCCGCGGTGCTGCCCGCGCTGGGCGAGGTGGAGGTGGAGCAGACGACGCTGGAGGAGCTGCTCGGCGGCGCCGAGGCACGGGCCGCCGACCCGCCGCACGCGGCGGCGGTCAAGCACGACGCGCGGATGGCCCGGGTGCTGCGCCGGGCGCTTTACGACCGGATCGCCCGGCCGGTCGAGCCGGTGGTGGTGACCGACGGGGCGGCGCGGTGGCGGGTGCCCGAGGAGGAGTTGCGGCGGATCGTGGACGACACGCGGCGCGAGCGCCTGCCGTACCTGACGGGGCGCGAGCGCGTGCGCTCGCGGATCATGGCGCGCGTGATCCGCCAGGCCGAGCTGCGCGGGCACCTCGTCACCGCGGCCTGGACGAGGAAGGCGGGCCGGCAGGTCACGCCGTTCCTGGACGCGGTCTGGCCGGCGCCCAAGCCCGAGCAGGTGCTGGCCGAGCTGCTCACCGACCCCGCGCCGGCCGCCGCGGGCGTGCTGGAGGAGCACGAGATCGCGGCGATCACCTGGGCGCGCCCGCCGCGTTCGTACAAGAGCGCCCGCTGGACGGCCGCCGACGCGGTGCTGCTGGACGAGCTGGCCGGGCTCATGGAGCGGCCGGCCGGATACGGGCACGTGATCGTCGACGAGGCGCAGGATCTTTCGCCCATGCAGTGCCGCGCCATCGCCCGGCGCAGCGAGCACGGCTCGCTGACCGTCCTGGGCGACCTGGCCCAGGCCACGACGCCGTGGGCGGCGCGCGGGTGGGCCGACCAGCTCGCCGCACTGGGCAAGCCGGAGGCGCGCACGGTCGAGCTGACGACCGGCTTCCGCGTGCCCGCGGCGGTGGTGGAGCTGGCCAACCGGCTGCTGGCCGCGCTGGAGGCGGGGGTGCCCGCGACGCGTTCCCTCCGCCGCGACGGCGCGCTCAGCGTGCGGGAGGCGCCCGACCTGCCGGCGGCGGTCGTGGCGGCGGTGCGGCGGGCGCTGGAGCTGGAGGGCTCGGTCGGCGTGATCGCCGCCGACCCGGCCGTGGACGGGCTGCGCGCGGCGCTGTGGAACGCCGGCCTGGACGCCACGCTCGTCGAGCCCGGCTCGGGCGGCGCCGCCGCGTGCCGGGTCAGCCTGGTGCCCGCCTCGGCGGCCAAGGGGCTGGAGTACGACCACGTGATCGTCGCCGAGCCCGCCGAGATCGCCGAGGCCGAGGCGCGCGGGCTCAACCGCCTGTACGTGGCGCTGACCCGGGCCGTGTCCCGGCTGGACGTGCTGCACGCCCGCCCGCTGCCAGACCCTTTGATCACCACGTACTCGACAGGACATGCGCGTTCGGTGTGAGATGAGTCCTGACAGGCACGACTTTCGGGGGTCCACACCTAGGAGCAGTCCTATGACCACACCGCAGAACCCGCCCCAGGGCGACGACCCGAACGCCCGGGAGCCGCAGTGGTCGCCCCCGCCCCAGCAACCGGGGCCGGCTCCGCCCTACGAGCAGCCCTACGGCCAGGCCCCCTACGGCGGCCAGCCGCCCAAGAGCGGCTCGGGCACCCAGGTGCTGTCCATCATCGCGTTCGTGATGGCGGCGGTCGCGCTGCTGTTCATCCCGATCCTGTTCGGGCTGATCGGGATCGTGCTCGGCATCGTCGGCCACACCCGGGGCGAGTCGCTCGGCAAGTGGGCCGCGGTCACCTCAGGCGTCACCATGATCCTCGGCATGCTCATCGGCCTCCTGGTGGTCCGGAGCATGGCGGGTTGACCTTGACGTAGCGTCAGGGTTTTTCATGGAGGTATGCGGATAGGAGAACTCGCCGCCCTGGCCGGCGTCTCGACCAGGGCGGTGCGCCACTACCACCAGCTCGGCCTGCTGCCGGAGCCGGAACGGCGGGCCAACGGCTACCGCCAGTACACGCTACGCGACGCCGTCGTCCTGTCGCGCATCCGGCGGCTGTCGGAGCTGGGGCTGTCGCTGGAGGAGATCCGCGACGTACTGGCCGACCAGCACGGCCGCGAGCTGCGTGAGGTGCTGACCGAGCTCGACGCCGACCTGGCCAGGCAGGAGTCCGAGATCAAGGAGCGGCGGGCGCGCCTGGCCACGCTGCTGGAGCAGGAGAGCCTGCACCCCGACGACGCGCTCTCGCCCGAGATGGCGCGCGTCCTCGGGCGGCTGCCCCAGGCCGGCGGCGGTATGGCCGCCCGCGACCGCGAGCTTCTGGCGCTGCTGGACACCTCGATGCCCGCGGATCGGCGGGCCGGCTTCGTCGACCCCGTCCTGGCCCTGCCGGAGGCCGACCCCGAGTTCCACGCCCGGGCCGCCGCCGTCTACGCCGAGCTCGACGCGTTCGCCGACATCGTTCCCGACGAGGACGACCCCCGGGTGGAGGAACTGGCCTGGCGGCTCATCGAGCTGACGCCGCGCGAGCTCATGCCCGCCGACGGCCTGCCGATCCCCGGCGAGGAGGATCCGTTCGTGCGGGCCTTCGTCGCCGACCTGACGCCCGGTCAGGCGGTCGTCATCCGCCGCGTCATGCACCTGCTGAGCAAGCCGTGAGGGTGGCGCGCCGCATGCTGGCGCACGAACTGCGCGCTCTGGCCAGCCTCGGCTACTGGGTGCTGGGCCGCCGGCACGGCGTCGGACCGGGCCAGGTGGCGATCTCTTACCACGCGGGCGGGGGGATCACGATGTGGCTGTTCCTGTTCGGGATCGTGATCGAGGGCGTGGCGCTGGAGTTGTGGCTGGACTGGCCGATCCTGACCGTCATGCACGTCTACCTCGTGCTCGCCTGCCTCGGCATGATCGCCGCCGCCCGCGCGCGTCCGCACGTGGTGGACGAGCACGAGGTACGGCTGCGCCAAGGAGCCGCCTTCGACCTGCGCATCCCCCGCGAGCTGATCGTCTCGGCGCGGGCCGGCAGCCGGATCCACGACTCCGGGTTCGTCGTCCTGGAGGACGGGCGCCTGGACCTGGTCGTCGACTCGCGCACCAACGTCGTGCTGGAGCTGGCGGAGCCGGTGACGGTCGTGCGGCCGCTGGGCCGTACCGGGGAGGCTGGTGTGATCAGATTGTTCGCCGACGATCCGCGAGAATTCCTCCGGACGCTGTCGATTTCCGCGCCGCCCGCGCGTCATGGCAGTGACTGAAGGGAGACAGACCCATGAAGTACATGCTGCTCGTCATGGGCGACGAGAGGCCGTGGTCGCAGGCTGGACCCGAGGAGCGTGCCGCCGTCTACGCCCGGTGGGGCGCCTACACCGCGATGCTCAACGAGCGCGGGGCGAACCTGGCCGGGCACGAGCTGGCCCACTCCTCCACCGCCACCACGGTCAGGAAGAACGGCGACCAGGTCCTCATCACCGACGGGCCCTATGCCGAGACCGTGGAGCAGATCTCCGGCTACCAGATCGTGGCGGCCAGGGACCTGGACGAGGCGATCGAGCTGGCCGCGGCCATGCCCTCCGACGTGGAGATCAGGAGGTGCGCGTCATGAAGTACGCCCTGCTGCTGTACGGCAACGCCGCCGAGTGGGCCAGCGCCACCCCGGAGCAGATCCAGGAGGGCATCGCCCGCCACGGCGCGTTCATCGAGATGCTCAAGAACCGCGGCTCCTTCCTGGAGGGCGAGGAGCTGGGCGCGCCGGGCGAGGCCGTATGCCTGCGCAGGGGCGAGGCGGAGACGCTGCGCACCGACGGGCCGTTCGTGGAGACCGTCGAGCACCTGGGCGGCTACTACCTCATCGAGGCCAAGGACCTGGACGAGGCGATCGAGCTGGCGACCGCCTGCCCGGAGCGGATCGTGGAGGTGCGGCCGGTGGTGGAGTACTCGGGATGACCGCCGTCGAGCAGGCGTACCGCGAGCACTGGGCGCGCCTGCTCGCCATCCTCACCGCCGAGCTGCGCGACCTCGACCTGGCCGAGGAGTCGCTGCAGGACGCCTTCGCCGCCGCGGTCGCGTCCTGGCCGCCGGTGCCGGACAACCCGCCGGCGTGGCTGCTGACCTCGGCCCGGCGGCGGGCGGTCTCGCGGCTGCGCCGGATGGCGGTGGCGGCTCGCAAGCTGCCGCTGCTGGTCGTGGACGAGCCGCAGGCGGGCGACGACCTGCTCAGCCTGATCTTCACCTGCTGCCACCCGGCGCTGTCGATGGAGGCGCGGGTGGCGCTGACGCTGCGCTGCGTGGGCGGGCTGAGCACGCGGCAGATCGCCCGGTTGTTCCTGGTCGGCGAGGCGACGATGGCGGCCAGGATCACGCGTGCCAAGAAGAAGATCAGTCAGGCGGGCATCCCGTACCGCGTGCCGTCCGGCCCCGAGCTGGCCGCGCGCCGCGACGGGGTGCTGGCCGTGCTCTACCTGATCTTCACCGAGGGGTACGCGGCGGCGGAGGGCGAGGACCTGATCCGCACCGAACCGGCGGAGCAGGCGATCGCCCTGGCCAGGATGCTGGCCGAGCTGATGCCGGACGACAGCGAGGTCGGCGCGCTGCCGGCGCTGATGATGCTGCACCACGCGCGCCGCGATGCCCGGCTGGACGAGCGGGGGCGCATCGTGACGCTGGCCGAGCAGGACCGCGGGCGCTGGTACCGCGAGGAGATCGCCGAGGCCCTGAGCCTGCTCCGGCCGGGGCCGCCCGGCCCGTACCAGGTGCAGGCGGCGATCGCGGCCGAGCACGCCTGCGCCGCCGATCCGCGCGACACCGACTGGACGGCGATCGCCCAGCTCTACGAGCTGCTGGAGGCGCTGACCGGATCGGCGGTGGTCCGCCTGAACCGGGCGGTCGCGGTGGCCGAGGCCCAGGGGCCCGCGGACGGGCTGGAGCTGCTGGCGGGCCTGGAGGAGCACCTGCCGCGCCATCACCTGCTCCCGGCGACCCGCGCGGAGCTGCTGCGCCGGCTGGGCCGGCTGGAGGAGGCGGTGGAGGAGTACGGCAAGGCGCTGGCGCTGGTGGGGACGGCGCCGGAGCGCGAGTTCCTGCAGTCCCGGCGCGCGGCCCTGCGTTCTTGACATGCAACCGCCCGGCTGCCTATCGTGAAAAGGCAGCCGGACGGCTGCATGTTTGCTGTCACCGGGAGCCACTCATGAGCAAGCCGCAGTTCGTCTACATCACCTACATCCGCACCACGCCCGAGCGCCTCTGGCAGGCGCTGACCGACCCCGCCTTCACCCGGCGGTACTGGGGTGTCACCTTCGACACCGACTGGGCCGTGGGCTCGCCGATGACGTGGGAGGAGAACGGCCGCAAGACCAGCGATCCCGCGCAGGTCGTGCTGGAGTCGGACCCTTACCGGCGCCTGGCCTACACCTGGCACACCTTCACCCCCGAGTGGGCCGAGGGCGCCGGGGTGTCGCAGGAGACGCTGGCCGCCATCAGCGCGGAGCCGCGTACCAAGGTCTCCTTCGACCTGGAGCAGGTGGGCGAGACGGTGAAGCTCACCGTGATCCACGACGGCTTCGCGCCGGACAGCACGCTCCTGGGCATGATCAGCGAGGGCTGGCCGTCGGTGCTGTCGGGCCTCAAGACCCTGCTGGAGACCGGCGAGCCGCTGCCCTCGTCGTAGCGCTCACGCGGGCGCGGGCAGCCAGGTCTCGTGCAGGTGCAGCCAGCGCAGCCCGCCGTCCTCCCTGCGGAGCACGGCCGTGGAGCCGCGGGCGCCGTCCTGCTGCCACTCCTCGTAGGCGGCCACCAGCAACGCGCCCTCCGCCGCCACCACGCGCACGTCCCGGATCTCGATCCGCAGCCCGGGCGCCGCGCCGCGCAGCTCGCGCACCTGCCGCAGCACCTGGCCGCGGTCCAGGGTACGCCCGTCGGGCCCGGCCAGGGTGAAGCCTTCGGCGTGGGCCCGCTCGAACTCCTCGAACCCCTGCCCCGGCTCCCCCGACAGCCACCGCTCGATCACCTCGTGATGCCGGACGACCTCCTCCCGCACCGCCACCAGGTCCTCCCCCGCCGCCACGGCACGCGCCGCCATCAGGCTCGCCCCGCCGGTTCGTGTCGTCTCGTGAGCCAGGCGGTGGGGGTGGCCGGCCGTACGCTCAGGAGGTCCAGAGCGGCGGGGGCGGCGGCGAGCAGGGCGCGGTCGACGGCGGCCCAGCGGTAGGTGGCGGCGACCGCCGCGGCGGTGGCCGGGCCCGCGAGCGTCGCGAGGGGCGTCTCGAAGGCGTCAGGGTCCTGGGCCTCATAGCGGGCGCCGATCGCGGCGGCCAGGTCCGCTCCGGTGACGGCCTCGGCGGCGCCGACGTCCAGGATCCTCCCCTCCAGCCCGTCGAGGGTCAGCGCGGCGAGCGTGATCTCGGCCAGGTCGGCGTGCGACAGCCACGCCACGGGCAGGTCGGCGGGCAGCGGGTAGGCCAGGACGCCCTCGGCCGCCAGAGGGGCCGCGACCCACGGGGCGGCCAGGTTGTCGAGGTAGATCGGCGGGCGAAGCTCCACGACCGGCAGCCCGGCGGCGCGCAGTTCGTCCCCGGCCAGGCGGCGGGTCTCGAAGGCGGGCAGGCCGCTGTCGCGGGCGGGCAGGCGGTTTCCGGTGTTGAACACCAGCCGCCGCACCCCCGCCGCCAGCGCCGCGTCCCGCACGTTGCGGACATACCCGGCCACGGTCTCGGGGTCGTAGACCATGGGCAGCATCACCGAGGCATGGGTGACGCCGTCGAAGGCCGCCTTCACCGCCGCGCCGTCCGCCAGATCGCCGGTGAACGGCCGCGCCCCCTGCGGAGGGCGGCCCCCACGGGTGAAGGCACGCACGGGCAGGCCCTCGGCCAGCAGGCGGCGGGCGATGGCGCCGCCCTGGGCGCCGGCGGCGTTCAGCACAAGGAAGGTCATGCACGTCAGCCTGCCCGCGAAACGGGATACGCTCCATAAAGCATGCTCTCGAAATCTTTAAGGATCGTCCGTTGGATGGGGACCTGCTCAGCGACCTGCTCGCCCCGCTCCGGCTGCACGGCGTCTTCCACAGCCGCTGGGAGGCCCGCGCGCCCTGGGGCGTGGCGGGGCGGCGGGAGAGCTGCGCGCTGCTGCACTACGTCGACCAGGGCTCGTGCACCGTCGAACTGCCCGGTCACCCGCCCGTCACCCTCGCCACGGGCGATCTGGCCGTCTTCCCGCACGGCAGCGCCCACCGGCTGGCCGACCGGCCGGGGCGGGCCACCGTACCGCTGAGCCGGGTTCTTCCCGAACGCCGGCCCGGCGGCGTGCGCACGGTCGAGATCGACGGGCCGGGCGCGCGGACCGTCATGCTGTGCGGCGGGCTCCACTACGACCACGCCGCCGCCACCCCTCTCTACCAGGCGTTGCCGCCGATGTTCGTGCTGGAGAGCGCGCGGCTGCGGTCCCATCCGCTGCTCGGGGCCACGCTGGAGCGGCTGGCGGGCGAGTGGGACACCGCCGCGCCCGGCGCCCGGCTCGTCGCCCTGCGCGCCTTCGAGCTGGTGTTCGTGCTGGCGTTGCGTGCCGCGCTGGAGGCGCCCGGCTCCGCGCTCCCGGCCGGGGCGGCGGTCCTGGACGCGCTGCGCCACCCCGGCGTGGCCGCCGCACTGCACACCGTCCAGACCCGCTTCGCCGAGCAGTGGACCGTGGAGGCGCTCGCCGCCGAGGCCGGCATGTCCCGTTCTTCCTTCGCCGCGACCTTCCGCCGCCTGGTCGGGCAGGCGCCCATGCGCCACCTGACGGCGCGCCGCATGCAGGAGGCCGCGCGGCTGCTGTCCGAGACGGACCTGGCCCACAACCGGATCAGCGAGCGCGTGGGGTACGGCTCGCCGGTCGGCTTCCACCTGGCCTTCCGTCAGTGGTACGGCGTGACGCCCGGCGAATACCGCCTCACACCACCACTGGCCGGCCCGCGCCCAGACCACTGAACAGCACCTCCACCCCCAGCGGACCACCCAGCCACGCGTGACAGTCCAGGCACGGGCGACGGTCCAGGCGCGGGGGGCGATTCGCCCGGCACCCGGTCTCGCTGTCTCGCTGTCTCGCTGTCTCGCTGTCTCGCGGCCGAGCGTGGTGACGCCGTGTCGGAGAAAGGTCCGGGCGGGCGATCCGGGGGCGGGGCTAGAGGAGGGTGAGTTGTTCGGGCACGGCGGGTGCGGGGGGTGGGGTGGGGAGGCGGCGGGGGCCGCTGGGGCCGGTTCTGCCGAGGCCGTGGCGGCGGGCCAGGTCCTTGACCTGGGCGGTGACGCGCTCCTGGTAGGCGCGCGGAGCGTAGGCGCCTCTGCCGTAGAGCTCCTGGTAGCGCGGGACCAGGCGGGGGTGTTCGCGGGCCAGCCAGCCCAGGTACCACTCCCGCGCCCCCGGCCGCAGGTGCAGGACCAGCGGCGTCACGTGCACCGCGCCCGCGGCGGCGACGCGCTCGACCGTGCGGGACAGCTCGGCCGGCGAGTCGGTCAGGTACGGCAGCACGGGGGCCATCAGCACGCCGCAGCGGATTCCGGCGGCGTTGAGGCGGGCGCAGGCGGCCAGGCGGCGTTCGGGGTGCGGGGTGCCGGGCTCGACCGTGCGCCAGACCTGCTCGTCGACGAAGCCGACCGACACGTTCACGGCCACGTCGGTCACCTGCGCCGCCTCGGTGAGCAGGTCGAGGTCGCGCAGGATGAGCGTGCCCTTGGTCAGGATGGAGAAGGGGTTGGCGGCGTCGCGCAGCGCCGCGAGGATGCCGCGCATCAGGCCATAGCGGCCCTCGGCCCGCTGGTAGCAGTCGACGTTGGTGCCCATCGCCACGTGCGCGCCCGTCCAGCGGGGCGCGGCCAGCTCGCGGCGGGTCAGCTCGGGCGCGTTGACCTTCACCACGACCTTGGAGTCGAAGTCGAGCCCCGCGTCGAGGTCGAGGTAGGTGTGGGTGTTGCGGGCGAAGCAGTAGCGGCAGGCGTGGGAGCAGCCCCGGTAGGGGTTGATCGTGTACTGGAACGACATGCGGCTCGTGGCGGGGACCCGGCTGATGATCGAGCGGGCGCGTACCTCGAAGAAGGTCATCCCCCGGAATTCGGGCGTGTCGAATCTCCGCGTCACCGCCTCCTCGGCGAACAGCGGCACCGCAGGATCACGGTCGTCGGCTCCGGTGAGCCGCAGGTTGTCCCAGCGCATGACATTGATTAGAACAGAGGTTCGACAAAGATCGCAAAGCAAAAGAGCGCACAATTACCTGGCAAGATCACGGCTAATGATCTTCATGGTTGGGCAGAAAGCCGTAACAGAGCTTGCGTTCCGGAGGTGCACCATGGCCTGGTCGCAGGACGAGGAGAGGTTGCTGGCCCAGATCGAGCGCCACCTCGTCGACGAGGACCCACGGCTCGTCGCGCGTTTGGAGTCCTTCAACGAGCGCGCCCGCCGCAGCGAGGCCAGGGCCAACGCGGAGTCACTCCCCCGCCGCCGTCCGCGCCGCTCCACGGTCATCATCATGGTGAGCTGGCTGCTCATCGCCACGCTCGTGGCCACCCTGCTCATCCTCGTGCTGCGCAACGAGGCCGCCGCCCTGGCGTTCTGACCAGACATAAGCGAAATGTCGCTTTTGTGGGGTGAATGGGTATTAACGATGTCGTATCTGGCACAGCCATGACATCGGGGGAGAGCAATGACCGAGCAGCGCAAGAAACCGGCGGCCAAGTCCGGCAAGGCCAAGAAGGCCACGATCAAGGCCACCAGGCAGGCCAAGGCCGCCAAGCGCCAGGAAACGCGCAAACCCGCGGAAGAAGCGTAAGAGCCGCCGCCACTGAAATGATCAGACAGCCGGGACACTCGCGTCCCGGCTGTCTGACCACGGAGAGACGATGCCCGCCTACCTGCGCTTCCCCGCCGTCTTCCAGGACGTCGTCGTCTTCGCCGCCGAGGACGACCTCTGGATGGTCTCCGCCCAGGGCGGGCGCGCCTTCCGTCTCACCGCCGGGCTGGCCGAGGCCACCTACCCCCGCATCTCCCCCAGGGGCGACCAGCTCGCCTTCGTCGGCCGCGAGGAGGGCCCGGAGGAGGTCTACGTCATGCCCGCCGAGGGCGGCGCCGCCACCCGTCTGACCTACCACGGCGCCCGCTGCACCGTCACCGGCTGGGACCACGAGGGCGGCATCCTGTACGCCAGCGACGCCTGCCAGCCGTTCGAGGGCCGCAAATGGCTGCACCGGGTCGCCCCGGGAGGGGTCCCGCACCGCCTGCCGTACGGCCCCGCCAACTCCATCGCGCACGGCCCGCACCACATGATCGTCCTTGGCCGCAACACCGCCGACCCCGCGCGGTGGAAGCGCTACCGGGGCGGCACCGCGGGCGACCTGTGGATCGACCCCGACGGCCACGGCGACTTCCGCCGCCTGGTCAAGCTGCCCGGCAACCTCGCCTCACCTTGCTGGGGCGGCGAGCGCGTCTACTTCCTGTCCGACCACGAGGGCACCGGCAACGTCTACTCCTGCACCCCCTCCGGCCAGGACCTGCGGCGCCACACCCACCACGCCGACTACTACGCCCGCAACCTCACCAGCGACGGCCACCACCTCGTCTACCACGCCGGAGCCGACCTCTACCTGCTCGCACCGGGCGCCGAGGACTCCCGCAAGATCGACGTACGGCTGGCCTCCTCCCGCACCCAGCGCAACCGCCGCTTCGTCGAGGCGGCCGACTACCTCGACAGCGCCACCCTGGGCCCGGACGGCACCACGCTGGCGCTCACCACGCGCGGCAAGGCGTACACGATGGCCGCCTGGGAGGGCCCGGTCCGCCAGCACGGCGCGCCCCACGGCGTGCGCTACCGCCATCTGACCTGGCTCAACGACGGCGAGCGGCTGGTCGCGGCGGCCAGCGGCGCCGACGGCGACGAGACCGTCACGCTCATCGGCCCGGACTCCGCCACCGACCTGGCCGAGCTGGGCCGCGTCAACGAGCTGGTCCCCGACCCCGCCCACGACCGGGTGGCCGTCACTAACCACCGGGGCGAGCTCCACCTGCTCGACCTCGGCACCGGCCGCTCGACGCTCGTCGAGGACAACCCGCACGCGGCACCGCACGACCCCGCCTGGTCGGCCGACGGCACGTGGCTGGCCTACGCCAGCCCCCTCAACGCCCAGACCACCGCCATCAAGCTCCATCACCCGGACTCGGGCCGGACGCTGCAGGCCAGCGAGCCCATCCTCGAAGACGGCGCCCCGTGCTTCGACCCGGACGGCCGCTACCTCTACTTCATCGGCCAGCGCACCTTCTCGCCGGTCTGGGACCAGCTCCAGTTCGACCTCGGCTTCCCGCTGGGCACCCGCCCGTACGCGATCTCGCTGCAGCGCGACGCGCCCGACCCCTTCGTGCCGCAGCCCCGCCCGCTGGAGTCCAAAGACGACGAGGAGGAGGACGAGCAGGACGACCCGCCGCCCCTGCGCGTGGACGCCGAGGGGCTGGCCCACCGGGTCACCGCCTTCCCGCTGCCCGAGGGCCGGTACGAGCGGGTAGCCGCTTTGCACGGCAAGGCGCTCATCCTGTCCAGCCCGCTGGAGGGCGAGCCGGTCCTGCACCTGTACGACTTCGCCAAGGCCAAGAACGAGACGTTCGCCGAAGGCGTCACCGATCTGGAGCTGGCCCGCGACCACAAGACGCTCCTCTACCGGGCCGACTCGCGGCTGCGCGTGGTCAAGGCCGGGGAGGCGCCCGAGCACGACGACGACCCGCCCGGCCGGGAGAGCGGCTGGATCGACCTGAACCGCGTCAAGGTCTCGGTGTGGCCCGAGCACGAGTGGCGGCAGATGTTCCGCGAGGCGTGGCGGCTGCAGCGGGAGAACTTCTGGACCGCCGACATGTCCGGCGTCGACTGGCAGGCGGTCTACGAGCGCTACCTGCCGCTGGTCGACCGGGTCAGCACCCGGGGCGAGTTCTCCGACCTGCTGTGGGAGCTGCACGGCGAGCTGGCCACCAGCCACGCCTACGAGAGCGGCGGCGAGTACCGTCCGGGCCCCGACTACAGCCAGGGCAAGCTGGGCGTCGACTGGGACTACCGCGACGGCGTCTACCACATCGGCGCCATCGTCACCGGCGACCCGTGGGACCCCGAGGCCACCTCGCCGCTCAACCGCATGGGTCTGGACGTACGGCGGGGCGACGCCGTACTGGCGATCAACGGGCACCCCATCGGCGCCGAGACCACCCCGAACGAGCGCCTGGTCAACCAGGCCGACCAGGAGGTGGAGCTGACGCTGCGCCGCGGCGAGGACACCTTCACCGCCACCGTCAAGGCCATCGCCGACGAGCAGCCCGCCCGCTACCGCGACTGGGTCAACCTCAACCGCGCCCGCTGCCACCAGCGCTCGGGGGGACGCGTCGGCTACCTGCACGTGCCCGACATGAGCACGACGGGGTTCGCCGAGTTCCACCGCGGGTTCCTGGCCGAGTACGACCGCCACGCCCTGGTCGTGGACGTGCGCTTCAACGGCGGCGGCAGCGTCTCGGCCCTGCTGCTGGAGAAGCTGGCCCGGCGCCGCCTGGGCTACGACTACCCGCGCTGGGGGCACCCGGAGCCGTACCCGCCGGAGTCGCCGCGCGGCCCGCTGGTCGCCCTCACCAACGAGTGGGCCGCCTCCGACGGCGACATCTTCAGCCACACCTTCAAGCTCCTCGGCCTCGGCCCGCTCATCGGCAAGCGCACATGGGGCGGCGTCGTCGGCATCTGGCCGCGCCACCGACTGGCCGACGGCACCGTCACCACGCAGCCGGAGTTCTCCTTCGCCTTCGACGACGTCGGATGGAAGGTGGAGAACTACGGCACCGATCCCGACATCGAGGTGGACATCACCCCGCAGGACTACGCGGCCGGGGTCGACACCCAGTTGGAGAGGGCGATCGACATCGCCCTCGACCTGCTCGAACGCAAACCACCGCACACACCCGCAACTCACGTGCAACCTTGACGGGGTGAACAGCGTCTAAAAGGTCATAGAAGGGGCAGTGCCACGGGGATACCGGCGCTACTCCGACTACACAGATCCTGGAGCCGGTGGCGGGAACGTTCCGTCACCGGCCTCGTGTGTCATGAGACCGGACGAGGGGACAAGTAAAAAGTGCGCGCACTGGCACGCAAGGGGAAGGCAGCGGCGGCCCGGCTGTACAGGGGGTACAACCGGCGCAGGCAGCGCAATGCTCCGCCTCCCTCCATCGGGACGATCCGCATCCTGCTCCTGCACGCCAACGGCATGGGCGGCACGATCAGGACGGTGTTCAACCTGGCCAGCTACCTGGCCGCCACCGGGCGCGACGTCGAGATCGTCTCCATCCTCAAGGAGGCCGAGCACCCGTTCTTCCCCGTCGACGAGCGCGTGAAGTTCCGCTTCCTCGACGACCGGCTCAAGCCGCGCCGCGGCGTGCGCGCCATGCTGTCGAAGATGCCCAGCCGCCTGATCCCGGAGGGGGAGTCGGCGGCCCACCGCTTCAACGCCTGGACCGACATCCAGCTCGCCCGCTACATCCGCTCGCTCGACACCGGCGTCCTCATGGGCACCCGGCCCGGCCTCAACCTGGCCATGGCGCAGCTCGCCAACCCCAACGTGATCACGATTGCGCAGGAGCACGTCGGGCTCAACGCCAAGCCCGAGGCGCTGCAGGCGCTCATCAAGTGGCGCTACCGCCGCTTCGACGCCCTGGTCACCCTCACCAAGGCCGACCTGCGCGACTACCGCAACACGCTGCCCAAGCGGCCCAGGCGGCTGGTGCGCATCCCGAACGCGGTGCCGCCGATGAACGGCGGCCAGGCCAAGCTCGACGCCAAGCTCGTCGTCGCCGTGGGCCGCATCACCCGGCTCAAGGGCTTCCACCGCCTCATCACCGCCTGGGAGCAGATCGCCAAGCTCCACCCCGACTGGAAGCTGCGCATCTTCGGCGACGGCCCCCAGCTCGACAACCTGCGCACCCAGATCGCCGAGGCCGGGCTGGAGGACAAGGTCGAGCTGCCGGGACCCACCCAGGACGTGGGCGCCGAGCTGGAGAAGGCGTCGATCTTCGTGCTCAGCTCGCGGCACGAGGGCTTCCCGATGACGATCCTGGAGGCCATGGCCAAGGGGCTGGCCATCGTCAGCTTCAACAGCCCGCACGGCCCCAAGGAGATGATCACCCACGAGAGCGACGGGCTGCTGGTCAAGCCGCGCACCAACGACAACCTCGCCGCCTCGATCCTGCGCGTGATCGAGGACGAGCACCTGCGCCGCTCCCTGGCCGCGGGCGCCCTGGAGACCGCCCGTACCTACGAGGTGGACGCCGTCGGCCGCCAGTGGGACGACCTCATGGAGGAGCTGCTGGCCCGCCGCAACGGCACCTACGTGCCCAAGCCCGTCGCATAGGTCAGACGGTCAGCTCCAGCGGCTCGGCGATCACGTCCACGAGCGCGCCGTTGCGGTAGACGGTGATCGGCAGCGGCCGTCCGATCGCGTCGGCGAACATGAGCCGTTGCAGGCTCTGCGCGTCGCCGACCGGGGTACGGCCGGCGCTCAGCACCAGGTCGCCCGGCCGCAGCCCGGCGCGCTCGGCGGGCGAGCCCGCCACGACCTCCACCACGCGCAGTGCCGCCGCCTGCCCGGTGCGCCTGCGCAGCGGCTCCGGCAGCGGCGCGGGCGAGGTCACCAGGCCGAGGAAGGCCCGCCGTACCCGTCCGTCGCGGATGAGCGCCGCGATGATCGAGCGTGTCGTGCTGTTCATGGGTACGGCCAGCCCGACCCCCATCCCGGCCACGGCGGTGTTGACGCCCACCACCCGGGCCCGCGAGTCGGCCAGAGCGCCGCCGGAGTTGCCGGGGTTGAGGGCGGCGTCGGTCTGGATGACGTCCTCGATCATCCGTACCGCCGACCCGGCCCGTGCGGGCAGCGAACGGCCCAGCCCCGAGACCACGCCGGCCGTCACCGAGCCGGCCAGCCCGAGCGGGTTGCCGACGGCCACGACGAGCTGCCCCACCACGAGCTTGTCGCTGTCGCCCAGGACCGCGGGCTCGGGCGTAGGCCCCTGCGCCCTGATCACCGCCAGGTCCGAGAGGGGGTCGCGGCCCACCACGGCGAACTCCTCCACCGCGCCGTCGGCGAAGGCGACCGTGCCGCCGCGCGCCGAGCCCACCACGTGCGCGTTCGTGAGCAGGAACCCGTCGGAGGTGAACACCACCGCCGAGCCGCTGTTGCGTCCCGCCCGTACGCCGGCCACCTTGGGCAGCAGCTCCGCGGCGACGGAGGAGACCACTTGAGAGTAGGCGTCGAGGGGATCCGCCATCGCGCGCTCCTTCGCTGATTACAGGATTACACGCTAACTCCTCACCCGGTAGGCCGCACCCCCCTGCTGTCTGACCCCGGATCTCTGGCACAGGGTTTGCCTGCCTGCTGCCTCAGGCCTTCGAGGCAGCGGGCAGACGGAACGAAACGTCCTACCGGTTGCGCCAACCCCAAGGAGCCTTTCGGATGAACGCCGGACCTCCGCAGACCGCCCCGGCCATCGTCGTTGACCTGATGGCCCGTGGCGAGCCCGTCGATCGAGCCGGTCTGCTGTCCGACATCGCCCCCGGCCAGGACGAGGCAGCGGTCGCCGGAGTGCTCGCGCAGTTGGAGGTCGGCGGGTTTCGTGGCCGGCCCGTGGCGACCGACCACGTCCGTGCCGCGCTGCCCTGGCGTGCCCGGTGTTCCCGTGATTCAGCCCGGTCCGCCGGCCGCGGGACCTGGCCGGGGAGCCTGTGCCGCCAGCTTCTTCGGGGCCCGCAGGCAGTAGCTCTCGATGAGCAGCTCGGCGATCTCGTCCCAGTCCGCGTCCGGTTCGATCACCATGCCCACGACCTGCGAGTGCCACCTCGGTTTGTAGAACGGGTGGCCGGTGCCGACGAGCGCGGCGAGCTCGGCACCGCCGGAGCGGAAGGTCAGGACGGTGGCATCCCCGACGAACGGCGCGTCGCGGGTGTAGGCGGGCGGGTACTCGTCGCTGATGCCGAGGACGTGGGCGAAGGTCTTCTTGCGGACCAGCCAGCGGGTGCCGACCCAGGCCTGTTCCTCGTAGACGCCGGGGAGTGCGAGACACAGCGCGCGCAGGCGGTCGAGGACGTCGTCCGGCACGTCGGGGCTGTCCGGCATCGGCGTCTCCCAAAATCGTCGGTGCTCTCGTACATGATGCCCGCCATGAGCCTGAACCACGTCGACATCGTCCTGGCGGCTGACCCACGTGCCTGACATGCCTTACCGATCATCAACCGCTGAACAGCCGGAACGCTCAAGGCCCTGAGGCAGAGGCGGCGGAGACCTTCGGTGATGCATCAGCGTCAAGTGGCACTCTCGCTGACTTGATCAACACCGGGTGAGGCACGTGGCGGCCTCTTGGAATGCCACTCGACAGCGGCCGAGATCGGTCCACGATTGTTCGTGGCATGTGACCGCCGGCAGGGTTGGGCGAAGTCGTTGTTCCCGGGATTCGACCGCACTGATGGACCGCATCGCCGACCTCCAGGCGGCGGCACCTCTACGAGTTCGCCGCCCTCCCGGCGGGCCGCCCGCACCTAGCTCAGGTCCGCCGCATGCTCGAGAAGTGCCGCGTGAGTCCGTAGCCGGTCCTACTCAGCGTCCTGTGCCTCGATCAAGTCGAGATCGCGGACGCAGAAGCGGTGGTGCTCGAAGGTCTCGTTGAGCACCGTGCCGAGGCACTGCCGCACCGAGCGGCCCCGGGCGTACGGCGGCCAGACATCGTCGTCGGGCACCGGCGCTCGCCCGGCGAGCTGCTCAGCGGTGACCTTGCCGAGCCAGGCCTCGAGCTCGGCGGCCTGTGCGTCACGCACGCTCACAATGTCGTCTAGGGACGGATCGAGCGCGAGGTCAAGCCCGTGCGCTCCACGGTAGGGCTCGACGGTCGTCCCGATGCCCATCGGCGTGAACAGCTCCGTCGAGCCCAGGCAGCAGCGGCGCAACCACGAGTCGTGGACGAAGACCAGGTGGCGCATCGTCTGCACGGCCGACCACTCGTCGTTCACGCTGCGGCGCTCGATGCCGGGCCTACGACGGATTCGCTCGATCGTGGCGGCCCAGCCGGCATGGAGCTGACGCGCTGCCTCGCGCAGATCGGCAGGGTCCTCGGAGCGGATCAGCAGCCGCACCGGATTACGCCGGTCGAGCTCTGCCTCGACGTACTCGGTGACCTCGACCCCGTTCACCACGAGGTTGGTGACAAGCCCGTCGATCACGGCGTCCTGCATGACGACGCCGATCAGGCGTGCCCCGGTCAGATCGCACTCGCGGAACTCCGCACCGTGCAGGTCCTCGTCGACATACCGCTTCATGTTCATGCTCGGCATGCTAGGGCCGAGTACTGACAAGCCGGCCTCCCTGACCCCGCGACCTCCATCCCATGGTGCGGTCGGCCCAACTGACAGCGTTCGCCACCGCCTATGTCCAGTTCGCCGCCGACCATCCAGCTCTGTTCGAGCTCATGTTCGCCGCCGGATTGGACAAGGCCCGCTTTCCCGAACTCGCTGCGGCCGGCCAGGCGCTGTTCACCGAACTCTCTGCGCCGGCCCGAGCCCTGTGCGGCGATGAGCACCGGGCACGTCGACTAATTCCGGCTATCGCGGCCAGCGCCCACGGCCACGCGGTGTTCCTCGCCCAAGGCGTGCTGGACGACCTTGCGGACCCCCTCGGGACCGCCAGACGAGAGGCCGCCATCTCCGCCTCGGCACTGATCGCAGGGCATACCGGCTGATCAAATGCGTAGGGCACAGCCAACCCGATCGTCACGCTCTGCAACGCCGCCTCGACCACGGCCCAGTCGACTTCGAATCCGCTCCGATCCTCTCCACAGGTCGGGCGAGCTGTACGGGACAGGGCGTTGCGGAGCGGTCCCCCGGGCCGGGATGTTTCATGAGTGGTGACGCGCGCTACCCGCCAGCACCCCACACATCGGACAGTTGAAGGACTCGACCGCGACGGCAGGATCGGCAAGCTGCGTCATATCGCGAAATTCATCGCGGACAGTGTTTTGAGATGACGGTCGCGAGCTCATCCAGCGGCTGGTCGACGGCGCGGGTCGGCAGCCGGCTGCCGCGGAGCTTCGTTGTCGCCTTGGTCAGGGGCGCTGAACGTATTTTGCGAGGCCGTCCAGTATCAGGTCGAGGCCGAACCCGAACCGTTGGCGGCAGGCGCCGTTCCCCATCACCTCGACGTAGCCGGACAGGAGCGGGAACCGGTCGGGGGGCAGGTTGGTGTAGAAATCGCGGACCTGCCCGAACTTTTCGCCGGCATCGCTGTGGCGTGCGGGGTGTGTCGAGCGCTTAGAGGCGTCGGCCGAGATGTGGAGGCAGAGGAGGTCGGCCCCCCAGGCCGCTATCCGCGGCGGCAGCCCGCCGACCAGCATGATCGCGAGCATTCGCTCGGCCGTCCTGAGCGCGTTGGGGGTGGTCGGGATGTTCGCGAGGGCGACCTTGGCGATGTCGGCGTGGGCTGTCAGCACGCGAAACGACTCCAGCGCCAGCTCCCGCAGCCGCTCCCGCCAGTGCTCCGGATCGGGCTCGGGGATCCGGATCTCCCCCAGGATCTGATCGTAGACCAACTCCAGCAGCTCGTCCTTGTTCGCCATGTGGGCGTAGAACGAGGCCGGGCCCGTGCCGAGCTCCTGGGCGACCCTGCGCATGCTCAGCGCGTCCATCCCCTCGGCGTCGAGGATCCGCAGACCGGCCTCGACGATCAGCCGGCGGCTGAGCGGCTTCCGGGATGAGGAGGTCTTGCGGGATTTACGCCAGGGGCGGTCGGGGAACCCCGCGTGCGGACAGGTTCGCCCCCACGGCTGGGACAGGGGCTTGAGCAGCAACGGATGGGCCAGTGGCGAGAGTGGGCTGACGAACGCTGGGTTACCGCCACTGGCCGTGCGGATGTGAGGGGCGTAGGGAGATCAGGGTGGAGACCCTGTCACCACGGACTACGCCGATCTGACGGGCATCGGGCGGAGGGACCCGTTGACGCTCAGGCGGGACCGGTGGGACAGCTCAGGCGATGTCCTATTCGGGAGAGTTTCTCCATGAAGGCCGCACGCGTACTGTCGGCGAAACCGACGAACATGCGGTTGGCGAGCGGCACGCCCCAGCGCGCCCGGCGCGCCACGTTGAAGACACGGTGCACGAGCAGCGTGCCCGTGGGGTGCGGTTCGACGCTCCACTCGCCCCGGTACCACCAGCCGCCCTGTAGGGAGATGGTGTGACCGGTCACCTCTGCGGTGGAAGTGTGGCCGGGGGCGTCTTCGACGGTGAAGCGGCCGGAGCGCCTGCCGCCGGGCAGCAGTTCGTCGGCCAGGGCGTCCCAGGTCTGGGCGACCGGCGCCTGGATGAGCCCGGCCACCTCGACGAGCAGCTTCTTCTTCGTCACGACGTCACCCTGGTGTTCTGGAAGGAGGCGAAGCGCCGGCCTTCGGGGGTGTCGACGGCGGTGAAGGTGACGATGGAGTCGCGCAGGCGGCCGTCCACGGCGGTGCCGCCCTGGGAGATCACCAGCGCGGCGCCGTCGGCCAGCGGCTTGACCTGGACGTCGCCGCTGTAGGGGGCGGGCATGGTGGAGCCCTTGAGCGGCCCCTCGAACAGCCATCGGTGCGAGGACTCGATGGCTTGCCGCCCCCGGGTGTGTGTGCCGTCGAAGGAGACGTAGTCGGCGTCTTCGGTGAACAGCGTGGCGTAGGCGGTGGCGTCACCTGCGTTCCACGCTTCGGCCAGGCGGGTGAGCATGGTGATGATCTCCGCGTTGGCGGACATGGCGCAACTCCTTGTGGTTGCGGCGCCTATCCTGAGGTTGCGACTTCAGGCAGGGCAGGCGCCTTGTTTCTGATGTCCGGCTGTCAGGGTGTTGGCGCACCCTGACAGCCTTTTTCTACGATGCGTCGAGGACGTTTCCCAGCTGGTCGCGGTTGAGGGTGTCCGACCAGTGGAGTTCGCCCGACTCCAGGCGGGCGATGAGCTGCCCGATCCAGGCCAGCTCGGCCTTGGTCAGGGCCTGCTCGTAGTCGAGCTCGATCGTCAGGACCTCGGGCAGGCCGCTGTCGCGCAATGCCTTCAGGTGAGCGTTGAGCCCGGTGAGGTTTCCGTCGAGTGCCGCCGCCCTGGTGCGCAGGGACTGCAGCGCGTCGGGCACCGGAAGAACGCCGATGAGCGAGACGGCCGCGGTGAAGACGCGCCGCTCGCCGCCCGGGTCGTCCAGGAGCGCCCGGAGCCTGGTTGCCAGCTCGCGGCGGCCCTCGTCGGTGATCTCGTAGATCGTGCGTTCGGGCCGGCGGCCTTCCCTGCTGGTCTCGACGGGGACGATCAGTTCCTGGCCGGCCAGCTTGTCGACGGCGTGGTAGAGGCTTCTCGGCAGTCCCGTCACGTAGTCCTTGTGCGTGTCGATGATGAAGCGGTGCAGTTCGTACGGGTGGCCGGGACGTACCGACAGCATGGCCAGCACGGTCAGGCCGACCAGGTCGGGACGTCGTGCCATGACTCTCCTTTCTTAGTGCGATTTGCACTATAGCTTAAGGTTGGGGTTATAGTGCAAATCGCCATATTGAAGGAGGCTCTAAGATGAAGATCATGGTCATCGGCTCGACCGGCCGGACCGGAAAATACGTCCTGACGCAAGGCGTCAAGCGCGGACACGAGATCACTGCCTTCGCCCGCAGGCCGGACCTGCTCGCCGACCGCGCCGGGCTGGCAGGCGTGCACCAGGGCGACGCGCACGACCTCGAGACCGTACGCCGGGCCGTACAGGGACAGGACGCCGTCATCGCCGCGGTCGGCGGCAGCCAGATCGCCGCCACCCTCATCACCGCAATGCACGAGCACGACGTACGGCGGGTGGTGATGACGAGCAGCCGCTCCGTGCCCGCCACCCGGCCTCGGCTCGCGGTCTCCCTGGCCTGGCTGTTCTTCCGCGAAGCGTACGCCGACCTCGCACGCGCCGAGGGCATGCTGCAGGTCAGCGGCCTCGACTGGAGCATCGCCCGCGCCACGATGCTCAACGACAAGCCACCCGCCGGACGTGTGCACATCGACTTCGAGGCCAACGCCACGGGCGGCGCGATGCAGCTCTCGCGCGCCGACTACGCGATGGCGCTGCTCGACACCGTCGAGGACCCCGCCCTGATCGGCAAGGCCCTCGGCATCTGCGGCCCCCGATAGCCTCGCTCATACGACGCCACCATCCAGCAACGGCGCCCTCCGACCGGGTGACAGCTCGGTGGCCGTCCAGATCGCCGGCGTATCCGCAGACGACCACGGCAGCCCGGCAGGCCGAAACGCCTCAGCCACCGCTGCCGACCACGCAGGCCCTGGGCCACAGACCTTGCCGGCCAACCTGCTTTCAGGCGGTTGATGCGAGTTCTGCCAGTTCAAGACGGGCGAGATGGCTGGTTCGATCTCGATCGAAGACGCTGGCGACAGAAGGATTGCTGTCTTGTCCTTACCAGTGGAGATGACGAGCTTGGCCGCGATCTCGGAGGAGAGCGGTCCTGGCCGGCCGGGCAACTCCAGGAGGCGCTGGCCGGCCTGCGCGACCATGCGCCGGTCATCGTCCACGTCGCCAGCGAGAGCGACCCCCAAGGCCGTCGACGACCAGATCATCACGAGCACCGACTACGGCAACGTCGGCTGGGGCGACGGGTACGGCATGGAGTGCGAAGCCGCTGAAGACGTCGGGATCGCCCAGGCAGGTGGCATACCCGATCGAGGCGGTGAACTGCACCTGCTGCGCAGTCAGCAGCAGGCCGGGGTTGTAACTCTGGGCCACAGCGCCTGTGCACATCATCAGCGGGTCCTGAGCGTGCGCGGTGGATCCCTGCTGGTCAGCGAGCCGAACGTTTCCCTGCCCCCGAAGGCGGCCCGCGCCGGATTCCGTTCTGTTTCGCAGCGCGACACGACTAGGCGTGCGCGAGGGCCGCCCCGGCTGCGGCGGCGCCCAGCCCGGCCGCCACGCTGAGCACCGCGTTGCCCACGGCCGCCGGCCGCGCGCCGTCCTCGGCCAGCCGCAGCGTCTCATACCCCAGCGTCGAATAGGTGCTCAGCGCCCCGCACAACCCGGTGCCCGCCAGCGCCATCAGCCCCTCACCCGCGGGCCAGGCCACCAGGAAGCCCAGGACGGCGGAGCCGAGCACGTTCACCACGAGCGTCCCCCACGGGAACGCGGTCCCCGCCCACCTCTGCACGGCCCGGTCCAGCAGGAAGCGCAGCGGCGCCCCCACCGCCGCCCCGAGCGCCACCAGCATGACGTTCACGCCGCCCACCCGGCCAGCAGCCGCGCGAGCCGTACCCCGGACCAGGTCGCCGCGACCGCGCCCGCCATCGTCACGGCGAGATAGAGGGCCGCGAGCCCGTACGCCCCCTCCCCCGCCAGGAACCGCGCGTCCACCACGTAACCCGAGAACGTCGTGAAACCCCCCAGCACCCCGACCCCCAGGAACGGCCGCGCCAGCCGGTGCATCCTCGGCACCGCCACCATGAGCATCCCGATCAGCAGGCAGCCCACCACGTTGATCACCAGGGTCGCCCACACCGACGGCCACCACGACTGCAGCCAGAAGCGCGCCAGCGACCCGATCACCCCGCCCAGCGAGACCGCGCCGAGCACCCGCCACTGCCCCACAACACCCTCCCTCATCGTGTCAAAGCAGGCGATCATGGGAATTCACCAAGAAGAGGCCAAGCCTACGGAGGCTCCTTGAGCACACGGGACGCGGTCGCCCTCCTCGCGGGCGGCGTCATGATCGTTTCCTTGCTCGGCACCACCGAGAACACCGAGGCCGGCGCGAGCGCCGCCAGCCCCCTGGCCAACACCTCCGGCACCGGCCCGAGCCTGGCGCCCCTCACCAGCCATGCCGACAAGAAGGACGCCCGCGCCCTCATCGGCCGGCTCCGCGTCAAGGCCCGCGGCTCCAGCACCGGCTACCGGCGCACCAACTACGGCGGCAACTGGGCCGACTCCGCACCCGGCGTCCCCTACGCGGGCAACGGCTGCCGCACCCGCGACGACCTGCTCGCCCGCGACGGCCGCGACGTCGTCCGCGCCGGCTGCACCGTCCTGTCGCTGACCCTGGACGACCCCTACACCGGCCGGGCCATCGACTGGCGCGTCGCCGACGCCGACGAGATCCAGGTCGACCACGTCGTCCCGCTCTCCTACGGCTGGCGCATGGCCGCCAAGTCCTGGCCTGAGTCCAAGCGCCTCGACTTCGCCAACGACCCCCTCAACCTCCTGCCCGTCGACGGCCGCGCCAACGAGGAGAAGGACGGATCGGGACCCGCCGCCTGGCTGCCGCCCCAGCGCCGCATCCGCTGCGCCTACGTCACCCGCTTCGCCCAGGTCGCGGTCAAGTACGACGTGCCCGTCACCCGCACCGACAAGCAAACCATGCTCGACCAGTGCCGCTAACGCGCGTCCGCCCAGTCGAAGCCGTGCTTGAACGTCTGCTCGGCCAGCGCCTTCTGCCCGGCCGCGTTCGGATGGAAGAAGTCCCACTTGCTGATGTGATCCAGCGTGTACGGGAAGGAGAACACCGCCCCGCCGTCAGTGCGGCAGTTGGGCCCGTAACGGGCGCAGGAGCGTTCCAGCACCCGGTTGAAGTCCACCACCCGCTGGCGCACCCGGGCCCGCCGTTCCACGTCCTTGCGCTTGGTCGAGGCCGGCGCGGCCAGCATCGGCCGGCAGATCCGCCCCAGCGTCCAGAACGTGCGCGCGATCGGGTTGTCCTTGCCCGCCTGCCACAGCCGCCGCAGGTCCGGGATCGTCGCCACGAACACCCGCGCCCCCGGCAGGCCCGCCCGCAACGCCTCCAGCGACTGCTCCACCCGCCGCTCGAACACCGGCACCGGCGTCATCGTCTTCTCCGTGCCGCCGCCGCACACGTCCTGGGCGCCAATGAGAATCGTCACATATTCCGCCTTCGCCGCCACCGCCTGACCCACCTGCCCGCGCAGATCGGCGCTCGTCGAGCCCGGCACCGCGAAGTTGAGATTGCCGTCCTTCATCCCCAGCCGGGTGAAATGACTGCCGACCGAGCGGTCTGCGCCCGCCGCCCACGAGCGCGACGTGCACGAGACGTACCACCCGCACGCGTTGAATCCCGACGTGATCGAATCCCCCAGCGCCGCCATGACCTGCGGAACCGGAGCGACGATCGAACCGGACACCAGCACCGCGACCGCGGCGAAAGGCGTGATCATGGCCACAAAGGTAGATCGGCCGTTGCCAGCCCACCAGACGAACGGCTCCCTCCACACCCACTTCGCATCGCCGCTTGACACGCCCGATCCCCAACGGGGGAAAGTTTTCGCGTTCATGGTCCGTAACCGGTCATTCACGGGGCCGGGAGTCGAACGTGTTCAGTTCCCGCATAGAGTGTCTTGAGTGAGTGTCGCGCTCGGAATCACCCGCCCTCTGCCGGTTCGCACCACCTCGGTAGGCGACCCCGGCGACCTGCTGCAATCCCTGCCCAAGACCGCGCCCTACGCGTGGATCCGGCACGGAGAAGGACTGGTCGGCTGGGGAGAAGCCGCCCGCGTCGCCGTGCCACCGGGCCCCGGGCGCTTCGCCTGGGCCCGCGAGTGGCTCACCGACGTCTTCGGCCACGCCGCCGTCCGCGACGACGTGGGCACGCCGGGCACCGGACCCGTGGCGTTCGGCACCTTCACCTTCGACGAGGACTCCCCCGGCTCCACCCTCGTCGTGCCGCAGGCCGTACTGGCCCGCCGCGACGGCCACGCCTGGCTCACCACGATCGGCGACGCGCCGCTCGAACGCTTCAGCCCGACCCGCACGCCCGGCCGCATCAGCTACGGCGACGGCAGCCTCACCGCGCTCGAATGGGAGACCATCGTCGCCCGCGCCGCCCAGCGCATCCGCGACGGCGAACTGGAGAAGGTCGTCCTGGCCCGCGACCTGCTCGCCACCGCCGAGCGCGCCATCGACGTCCGGCTGCTGCTGGCCCGCCTGGCCGCCCGCTACCCCGACTGCTACACCTTCTCCGTGGCCGGCCTGGTCGGCGCCACGCCCGAGCTCCTCATCCGCCGCACCGGCCAGGAGATCGAGTCGCTCGTCCTGGCCGGCACCACCCCGCGCGGCACCAGCCCCTCCGACGACCTGGCCCGCGGCGCCGCGCTGTTCGCCAGCGCCAAGGACCGCCACGAGCACGAGTGCGCCATCGCCAGCGTCCGCGACACGCTGGCCCCGCTCTGCTCGGCCCTGCAGACCCCCGACGAGCCCGAACTCCTCGTGCTGCCCAACGTCCAGCACCTGGCCAGCCACGTGACCGGCCGCCTGGCCGACGGCGCCTCCGTCCTGGACGTGGTGGCCGCCATGCACCCCACCGCCGCCGTCGGCGGCACCCCGACCGACACCGCGCTGTCCGTCATCCGCGAACTCGAGGGCATGGACCGCGCGGGCTACGCGGGCCCGGTGGGCTGGATCGACGCCAACGGCGACGGCGAGTGGGGCATCGCACTGCGCTCGGCCCAGATCGACGGCCGCAACGCCCGCCTGTTCGCCGGCGGCGGCATCATGTCCACCAGCGACCCAGCCCTCGAACTCGCCGAGGCCCAGGCGAAATTTCGCGTCATGCAGTACGCACTCGAGGGGCCATAACCGCCATAACCGCCAGAACCCCCTTTATCCTTTACGGCCGGCCACCCCCACGCCACCCGCCGACGTCGGCGCGCGCAGGTCGGGGGGATCGCTTCTCACGTCGGACGGGCCGGGCACCGCAACGGCGCCCCCTTGGCCACCTGGACGGGAAACCCCACCCTTACCCGGCTTACCCGGCTTATCCGGCCAGGGACGCTGCCGCGATTCTGCGGCGGATGTAGCCGATTCGCCGGTACACGCCCAGCGCCGGGCCGTTGTCGTCGTCCACCATGAGAGCTGCCCTGCCGTGGGCGCGTACCAGCTCTTGCGAGGTCCATCGGCAGATTCGCTCGCCCAGGCCGCGGCCGCGGAACTCCGCATCCGTCGCCACCCCCGCCAGAAAGCCCACGTCAGGGGCGCTCCAGGCGTCCGCGGCCACCGCCGCCAGTTTGCCGTCCACTCTCAAGCCCGCCCAGCGGGTCACGCCCGGGGTGCCTGGGGCCGCGTAGGAGTTCGGGGCGGAGGTACTCAGCAGGGTGGCCACCTCCGTCTCGTCGTGTAACCAGGTCACGTCGGGGTCGTTCGTCGGCGGTGCCGTATTCAGGCTCATCCAGGAGAACTCGCCTGCCACTTCCAAGCCGTCGATCTTCGACGCCAGGTCCGTGATCGTCCGGGTGTCGCCCAGCGGGCGGTAGGCCGGGCCCAGTTCGGCCCACGCGTGGCGTACCAGGGAGATCGCGCTCGTCGTGTCGCCCCAGACGGCCAGGCGGTGGTGACGGGCCAGGGACGGGGCGGCGCTCACCACCGCGCCCGCCAGCGACCACGACCGGGCGCCCGCCCGCAGGCCCTGGGCCGTCCACATGAGCAGGTCGTCGTCGCCGCAGGCGGCCCTCACCTCCTCCACAGAGGTCAGCTCCCTGATCACAGGATCGAGCCGGGACGGTACGCCGCCGCCTCCGGATGAGCCGCCACCACGCGGCCCACACGCTGCGAGACCGACTCCACCTGGTCGGCCGCCGCGCCGGTGAAGGAGACGCGGTCGGCCAGCAGCGCCTCCAACGACGCCCGGTCCAGCGGGAATCGTTCGTCGGCGGCCAGACGCTCCAGCAGTTCGTTGCCGATCCCCTCCGAACGCATCGCCAGCGCCGCCGCCACGGCGTGCTCCTTGATCAGCTCGTGCGCCTGCTCTCGGCCCACCCCGGCCCGCACCGCCGCCATCAGCATCTTCGTCGTCGCCAGGAACGGCAGGTAGCGGTCCAGCTCGGCGGCGATCACCGCGGGGAAGGCGCCGAACTCGTCCAGCACCGTCAGCATCGTCTCCACCAGCCCGTCGAAGGCGAAGAACGCGTCGGGCAGCGCCACCCTGCGCACCACCGAGCACGACACGTCGCCCTCGTTCCACTGGTCGCCCGCCAGCTCCCCCGTCATCGAGGCGTAACCGCGCAGGATCACCGTCAGCCCGTTGACCCGCTCGCACGAGCGCGTGTTCATCTTGTGCGGCATCGCCGACGAGCCGACCTGCCCCTCCTTGAACCCCTCGGTCACCAGCTCGTGCCCGGCCATCAGCCGGATCGTCTTGGCCAGCGACGACGGCGCGCCGGCGAGCTGCACCAGCGCCGTCACCACCTCGTAGTCCAGCGACCGCGGATACACCTGTCCCACCGAGGTGAACCGCCGCTCGAACCCCAGGTGCGTCGCGACCCGGTTCTCCAGCTCCGCCAGCTTCCCCCGGTCACCGCCCAGCAGGTCCAGCATGTCCTGCGCGGTCCCGACCGGCCCCTTGATCCCGCGCAGCGGATAGCGGGCGATCAGCTCCTCCAGCCGCGCGTACGCCACCAGCAGTTCGTCGGCCGCGCTCGCGAACCGCTTGCCCAGCGTCGTCGCCTGCGCCGCCACGTTGTGGGAACGGCCGGCCATCACCGTGGCCTCGTGCTCCTCCGCCAGCGTCGCCAGGCGCGCCAGCAACGCCACCGTGCGCTCGCGTGCCAGCAGCAGGCTGTCGCGGATCTGGAGCTGCTCGACGTTCTCCGTCAGGTCACGTGAGGTCATCCCCTTGTGGACCTGCTCGTGACCGGCCAGCGCGTTGAACTCCTCGATCCGCGCCTTCACGTCGTGCCGGCTGACCCGCTCCCGCTCGGCGATCGAGGCCAGGTCGACGTCCTCCAGCACCTTCTCGTAGTCGGCGACCGCGCCCTCCGGCACCGCCACGCCCAGCTCCGCCTGCGCCCGCAGCACCGCCAGCCAAAGCCGCCGCTCGGCGACGACCTTGTACTCGGGAGACCACAGGCGGGCCAGCTCGGGGGAGGCGTAGCGAGCGGCCAGGACATTGGGGATACGCGGCTTAGTCACGTTCCATGAGTCTATGGTGCGGCCACCTGCCGGAGCACGCCGCCCCGGCCCGCCGTACCGGAAATCGCCGCCGCGGCGGACGGGGCACCACGCCCGCCCGCCGCAGCGCGCTCACACGCCCGAGATCAGGGCGCCGAGGCCATGACCTTCGGCTCCTCCCCCACCTCGGCCGCGGGCTTACGGCGCAGCCGGTCCTTCGTCCGCTCGACCATCGTGTAGAGGGTCGGCACCAGGACCAGCGTCAGCAGCGTCGAGGAGATCAGGCCGCCGATGACCACGATCGCCAGCGGCTGCGAGATGAAACCGCCCGATCCGGTCACGCCCAGCGCCATCGGCGTCAGCGCGCAGATCGTCGCCACGGCCGTCATCAGGATCGGCCGCAGCCTGCGCCGGCCGCCCTCGACGACCGCCTCCACGATGCCCATCCCCTGATCGCGGTACTGGTTGATCAGGTCGATCAGCACGATCGCGTTCGTGACCACGATGCCGATCAGCATCAGCATGCCGATCAACGCCGGCACGCCCAGCGCCGTGTCCGTGGCCACCAGCAGGCCGATCGCGCCCGTCGCCGCGAACGGGATCGACACCAACAGGATCAGCGGCTGGACGAACGAACGGAACGTCGCCACCATGATCATGAAGACGATCGCGATCGCGGCCAGCATCGCGATGCCCAGGTCCGAGAACGCCTCCGCCTGGTCGGCCGAGACGCCGCCGATGGTGTAGGAGGCGCCCGCGCCCAGGGCAACGCCGTCCAGCTTCGTCGTCAGCGCCTGCGTCACACTGCCCAGGTCGCTGCCGGCCGCCTTGGCCGAGATCGTCGCCGACCGCTCGCCATCGATGCGCGAGACCTGCGTCGGACCCGCGACCTCCTCCACCTCGGCCACCGACGACAGCTTCACCAGGCCCGCCGCGGTCGGCAGCTTCAGCTTCTCGATCTCCTCGACGTCGGCGGGCGCGTCGCCGCCGCGCAGCACCAGGTCGGAGGAGCGGCCGTCCAGCGTGACCTCGCCCAGCGGCGCGCCGCGGAACGCCTGCGCCACCGCCTGGCCCACCTGGGCCTCCGACAGGCCCTTCTCGGCCGCCTTCTCCCGGTCGACCCGCACCTCGATGCGCGGCGCGCTGGCCTCCAGGTTCGAGGAGACGTCCTGCAGCCCCGGCACGTCGGCCATGGCCGTCTTGACCGCCTCGGACGCCGTCCGCAGCGACTCCGCCTCCGGCGCCTGGACGATCACGTCGATCGAGTCGGAGGCGAACCCGCCGCTCTGCGCGCCGACCTTCACCTCGCCGACGCCGCCCAGCCCCTCAAGCCGCTCGCGGATGCGCTGCTCGACCGCGACCGTGTCAACGTCCTCCTTCAGCGTCACCGAGTACGAGGCCCGGTCGGCGCCACCGCCGACGCCACCCTGCATCTGGTTGCCGCCACCCACGTTGACCTGGTAGGACTCCACGCCGTCCAGCCCGGTCAGCGCGTCCTCCACCTTCTTGGCCGCCGCGTCGGTGGTCTTCAGGTCGGTCCCGACCGGCATCTTCTGGCTGATCGAGATCGTGTTCTGCCCCGAGGAGTCCAGGAAGTTCGTCTGCAACTGGCCCGCCAGGCCCATCGTGCCCACGAACACCGCCACGCCGATGAGCAGCGTGACCACCCGGAAGCGGGTCGCGAACCGCAGCACCGGCAGGTACATCCGCTGCAGCGGGCTGCGCAGTTCCTTCGCCTCGGCCTTCTCCCGGTACGCGCGCGCCTGCTCAGGGGTCAGCTTCGGCGTCTTCAGGAACCAGTACGCCAGGACCGGCACCACGGTCAGCGACACCACCAGCGAGGCCAGGAGCGCCACGGCCACCGTGACCGAGAACGGGCCGAACAGCTCGCCGACCATGCCGCCCACGACCGCGATCGGCGCGAACACCGCCACCGTGGTCAACGTCGAGGCCGTGACCGCCCCTGACACCTCGCGCACCGCGGTCAGGATGGCCTGGAGTTTGGCCTCGCCGTACCCGAGATGGCGTTTGATGTTCTCCAGCACCACGATCGAGTCGTCGACCACGCGACCGACCGCGATCGTGAGCGCGCCGAGCGTCAGCATGTTGAGCGAGTAGTCGCCCGCCCACAGCGCGATCAGCGCGATGACCACCGACAGCGGGATCGAGACCGCGGTCACCAGCGTCGAGCGCACCGACAGCAGGAAGACCAGGATCACCAGTACGGCGAAGGCCAGGCCCAGCAGGCCCTCGGTGGTGAGGCTCTTGATCGACTCCTGGACGTACGGCGCCTGGTCGAAGACCACCTCGACCGCGGTGTCGGAGGAGTCGCCCAGCGACTTGGTCAGCTCGGGCAGCCTGTCGCGGATCTCGTTGGAGATCGTCACGGCGTTGCCGTCGGGCGACATCGTCACCGACACGCCCAGGCTGGTGTGGCCGTCGGTGCGGGTGATCGTGCTCGCCTCGGCCAGGCCGCGCTCGACCGTGGCCACGTCGCCGAGCTTGACCGGCTTGAGCGGCTTGGGCGTCGGGATCGTCTGCGCCGGAATTTGGCCGGTCTGCGGGCGGCCCTGCGGCTGTGCCTGGGGCTGACCCTGCGGCTGGCCCTGCGGGCGGGCCTGGGCCGGGTTCTGCGGCTGGGCCTGCTGCTGCGGCTGGGCCGGGGTCAGGTAAAGGTCCTTGAGCTTGTTCAGCGAGTCGACCCTCGCGCCCACCTGCACCGACAGCGACTTGCCTGCCTCGGTCAGCGAACCGGCCGGGATCGGCGTGCCGTTCGCCTTCAGCACCTCGGGGATCTGCGCCGCCGTCACGCCCGCCTTGGCCATCTTCTTGGCGTCGGGCGTGATCGTGACCACCTCGTCGCGGGTGCCGGTGACCGACGCCTCGCGTACCCCCTCGACCGACTGCAACTCCGGCACCATGATCGTGCGCAGCTTCTCGGCCATCGCGCGCGAGTCGCCGCCATCGCCCACCGACAGCACCATCACCGGGATGTCGTCGGTGTTGCCCGCAACGACCTGCGGCTCGACGTTGTCCGGCAATTGCGGCTGGATGCGGCTGACCGCCGTCTGCATCTTGTTGAGCGACGACTCGATGTCGGTGCCGAAGGCGAAGGCCACCTGGATCTGCGCCAGGCCCTCCTTCGAGGTGGAGGTGATCTGCTCCATGCCTTCGATGCCCTTGAAGGAGTCCTCGATCGGCTTGGTGACCTGGTCCTCCACGATCTCCGGCGAGGCTCCCGGGTAAGGAGCGACCACGAACGCGCCGGGGAAGGCCAAAGAGGGCAGCAACTGCTGCTTCAACTGCGGAATCGTGAACGCGCCAAACGCGGTGAGGACGATCGCGACCAAGATCACAAGGCTGCGGTTGACCAGGCTCAACCTGGCGAAAGCGGTCATGGGGGTCCCTTCAGAGTTCGCCCCAGACTAACACTTCGCCTTGCGCGAATATTTAACGACCTATGGACTTCCTGATAACCTTCTCAGGAAGCAAGGGGTGAGAGTGGACGACGAACGCGCCGAACTGATCCGCCGGATCACCGATACTCAACGTGACCTGGCACGGTTCTTCGCCCAGGACCGATCACCGCTCTTCGACAGCAACCTGACGCTGCGCCAGCTCAAGGTCGTCATGATCGTCTCCTTCCACGGCTCCGCCTCCGGTCAGGACCTCGCCCACAATCTCGGCGTCGGCCTGGGTACGGTCACCGGCATCGTCGACCGCCTCGTCGCCCACGGCCTGGTCAGCCGCTACGAGGACCCGCACGACCGGCGGGTACGCCGCATCCGGCTGACCGAGGCGGGCGACGAACTGGTGGAGCAGATCAACGACACGGGCCAGGGCCACTTCCGCCGCATCATGGAACGCCTCGACCTCGACACCCTCAAGACGCTGGCCGAGGTCACCGAGAAGATCCACGAAGTGGCCCGCTGCCTCTGACCGGGCACCCCTCAACCCACGACGGCCACACCCGCTCACCCGGCTAGCGCGCCCCGAGTCTCGCGGCCGGCTCGCCCGTGTCCCGGCTCCCTCGCGCCCCGAGTCGCGTGCCCCGGACCGCGCGCCACGCCCGATCGGGGGTGTCCGGTCGCACGCTGCGCCCAGCCGGGTGCCCTGCGGTCGTGTGCCCCCCGGACCGGCGCGCCACGCCACGCCCGGTCGGGTGTGTGTCCTGCGGCTCGTTCTCCTGGTAAGGCGCGCTCATCCCCTTGGCGCCTGGGTTGGTGAAGGTGATCCGCGTGGTCGCCATGAACCGAGCGCCTTTACGTTGTAGATTCCAAGCGGGCCAGCGACCTGGGCAGCGGGCCCTCGTGCACCACGGTCAGCCGCCGGGTCGCCCGGGTCACCGCCACGTACAGGTCCCGCCCGCCCATCCCCGCAGGATCTACCACCACGACAGCGTCGAACTCCAGCCCCTTGGCCCGCGTCACCGTCAGCACCGCCACCGGCGCGTCGAGGTCGTCGCCGCCCGGGAACAACGCCGCCACCCGCGGGTGCAACGCGTCCGAGACCACCACCCCCACCCGCCCCTCCCCGATCGCCGCCACTTCCCCCGCCACCAGATCGGGCAGCACCTCAGGACCACCCGCCACCGCACGAGGCTCCGCACCGCCCTCCCGCACCGACTCCGGCGGCTCGTGACCGGGGTCGATCTCGCGCAGCACGTCCGCGGCCAGCCGCATGATCTCCACCGGCGTCCGGTAGTTGACCAGCAGCCGCTCCTCCCGCCACCGCCCCTCCAGGTAGGGGTCGAGCATCCCGGCCCACGTCCGCGCCCCGGCCGCCGAGCCGGTCTGGGCCACGTCCCCCACCACGGTCAGCGACCGGGCCGGAACCCTGCGCATGACCAGCCGCCAGGCCATCGCCGACAGCTCCTGCGCCTCGTCCACGATCACGTGCCCGTACGCCCACGTGCGGTCGGCGGCGGCCCGCTCGGACAGGCTGTGCCACGGGCCGTCGTCGTGGTGGCGCTCGGCCAGCCCGCCGCCCTCCATCAGGTGTCCGATCCCGGTCAGTTCGACCACCTCGCGCGCGAACAACTCCTCCTCCGCGCGCCCGCGCTCGCCCTCCCTGGCCGCCGCGCGACGGGCCGAGTCGTCCTCGCCCAGGAGCTCGGCCGCCTCGTCCAGCAGCGGGACGTCGCCGACCGTCCAGCCGGCGTCCACCGGCCGCAGCAGTGCCTGCCGGTCGAGCCCGTCGGGCACGGTTCTGGCCAGCGCCTCCGGGTCGGCGAGCGTCTCGGCGATCAGGCGCTGCGCGGTCAGGTCCGGCCACAGCTCGTCGACGGCGTGGCGTACCTCCTCGTCGGTCCACAGGCGCTCCGAGCCCAGCCTGAGGTCGGTCTCGTCGAGGTCGCGGTCCAGCTCCAGCGGGGCGTACTCGGGGTCGTCCAGGTCCTCGATGCGCAGCGCCGCCTCCAGGGCGCGGGCCTCGGCGGCCACCAGTTCCTTGAGGAGTTCGGTGACGAACAGCTTGCGGGCCATGTTGTGCGGCAGGCGTACCGCGCGGGCCCGCCGCCGCAGTTCGGCGCAGGTGTCGTGGGCCACCCTGAGGGTCAGGCCGTCGTAGGGGACCTCCATGTCGCCGTCGGGCACGCGCTGGCGGTCGCGCACCGCCGCCGCGACGAAGGCGGCCATCCGCGCGTCGCCCTTGACCACCGCGGCCGGCGCCGGGTCCTGGGCCACGGCCCGCACGCCCGGGAACAGCTCGCCCACCGTCGCCATCACCACCTGCGTCTCCCCCAGCGCGGGCAGCACCTGGCCGATGTAGCGCAGGAACATCGGGTTGGGTCCCACGACGAGCACGCCGCGCCGGTCGAGGGCCTCGCGGTGGGTGTAGAGCAGGTACGCCGCCCGGTGCAGGGCCGCGACCGTCTTGCCCGTGCCGGGGCCGCCCTGGACCACCAGCGCCCCCTGGAGCCCGGCCCTGATCACCCGGTCCTGCTCGGTCTGGATGGTGGCCACCACGTCGGTCATCCGCCCCGTGCGCCCGCGGCGCAGCGCCGCCAGCAGCGCCGCCTCGCCCACCAGGTGGCGCCGGTCGTGCTCGCTCATCCCGGCCAGGTCGAACACCTCGTCGTCCAGGCCCACCACCGTGCGCCCTCGGGTGTGCAGGTGGCGGCGCCGTACCAGGCCCGCGGGGTCGGCCGGGGTGGCGACGTAGAAGGGCCGCGCGGCCGGCGCGCGCCAGTCGATGAGGACGGACTCGTGCTCGTCGTCGCGCAGGCCGATGCGGCCGACGTAGATCGTGTGGCCGTCGGGCTCGTCGATGCGGCCGAAGCACAGGCCGCGCTCGACCGCGTGGAGCCGGGCCAGGCGGCCGGCCCGCTCGCCCGCCGTCACCTCGCGTTCGACCAGCATCCGCGCGGTCAGCCCCGCCCCGCCGCCGCCGTGCGCCTCGCGAAGCGCGCGTTCGGCCCGCTCGCGGGCGAGGTCGAGCCTGCCGTACAACATCGAGACCTTGACCTGCTCGGACTCGATCGCCTCAGCCAGAGCACTTTGACGATTGGGCATCGCGTGGTATACTCCTAATTGGAGATGTGTAGCCGTCGGCCGATTCTCCAGCTTAGCACCGCGTGCTCTCGCACGCGGTTTTTGTGTCTTACGACCGTTTTACGGCGTGCGGCATTGACTCCCCGGTAGATCGAGGAGGCATGCCATGACCGACATAGACCCTGTCCGCGTGATCCCGCGCAAGCTCATCATCGGCGCCGTCGCCGCACTGGTGATCACCACCGCCGGTGGTGCGGGCGTGGCCACCGCGGCCAGCGCCTCGCCCACCCCCGCCCCCAGCGAGACCGCCGCGCCCACCGAGACCCCGCCGCCGTCCGAGGCGCCCACGGCGGTGCCCCCGAGCGCGACCGCCCCCGCCGAACCGCCCAAGCGCGCCCGGCTCAGGGCCATGGGCGGCATCCGCAGCGAGGTCGTCGTGCCCAAGGCCGGCGGCGGCTACCAGACCATCGCCACCCACACCGGCGAGGTCACCGCCGCCGACGCCGACAGCATCACCGTCAAGAGCGAGGACGGCTTCTCCCGCGAGTACGCCGTCACCGACACCACCCGTGTCAACGCCGGTCGCGAGGGCATCAGCGGCGTCAAGAACGGCGACACCGTCCACGTCACCGCCACGGTCGAGGGCGACAGCGCGACCGCCCAGCAGGTCACCGACCTCACCCGCCCCGAAGCCGGACCCGTGCCCCTGCCCGGCCACTTCAAGACGCTGCCCGGCATCATGCCGCCCGACTTCGCCGTCAAGAAGCGCCTGCCCGAAGGCGAGTGACCGCGGCGCTGCTAGCTTCGAGGCCGTGTACCTGACCGAACTGTTCTCCCTGGCCGGCCGGCGCGCCCTCGTCACCGGCGGCAGCTCCGGCATCGGCTACGCCATGGCCGAGGCCATCGGCCGCGCCGGCGCCGAGGTGGTCATCGTCGCGCGCCGGCGGCCCGAACTGCGCCGGGCCGCCGACCGGCTGGCCGCGCACGGCGTCAAGGCCTCGTGGATCAGCGCCGACCTCGGCGACCGGGCCGACCTCGACCGGGTCGCCGAGGAGGGCGGCGAGATCGACATCCTCGTCAACGACGCCGCCAACAACATCCGCAAGCCCATGGCCGAGCTCACCGACGACGACTACGCGCAGACCATCGCCCTCAACCTCACCGCCCCCTACCTGCTGGGCCAGCACCACGGCCCCCGGATGGCCGCGCGCGGCTGGGGCCGCATCATCAACGTCGGCTCGCAGCAGACCATCAGCGCCTTCGGCGACAGCGGTGTGTACGGCGCCGCCAAGGCGGCCATCGCCGGCCTCACCCGCTCCCAGGCCGAGGCGTGGTCACGCCACGGCGTGTGCGTGAACACGATCATCCCCGGCTTCGTGCTGACCCCGCTCACCGAGCCCGCCCAGTCCATCCCCGGCCGCACCGAGGAACTGGCCGCCCGCCACATGGTCGGCCGCAACGGCCTGCCCGCCGACTTCGCCGGCGCCGCCGTCTTCCTCGCCTCCGCGGCCTCCGCCTTCGTCACCGGCCAGCAACTCTTCGTCGACGGCGGCTTCTCCGTCCACTGACCCCAGCACACAGGACGCGGGACCGGCGGCATGGGGACCAGGAACGGCGCGGACCTGTCACTGTTCCGCACGATCATGAGGCACGAAATCTAGGCTTGTCTCATGGCCGGACACTCCGAGACCGCGCAAGATCCATGCTCAGCCACCAACCGGAGAGCGCGTCCTGGATTCTTCGAGTTCGCGGGTGCCGGGCAAGACCGGTTGCCACGACTGACGATCCGTCTGAACAGGCGACAGCGCAGGAGCGCGCACGCCGTCGCGAAGACGGCCGTCCCCGGCCGCGACCCGGACTTCACCGGAAGGGAGGACGTGCTCAGGGTGCTCCGGCGGCTACTGACCCTGGAGCACATACCCGAAGGCCCTCCTCCTGAGCACCTTCGCGCGGGCGTGCGGACGACGCGGGCGGCTGGCAGGATCAACCGCCGCGCGGACCAGGCCGTGGCAGCGGCGCCCGGAATCCACGCGCAGATGGCCGAGCAGCCCATGCGAGTGCCGGGACCGGCCGCGTCCCCGCACGACGCGAACAGGTCCGCCCACCTCTTGCTCTGGGCGATCCTGGCGTGGGTCCGCACGCTGCTGACCCTGGCGCGGGTACGACGCGCCCCGGTGCTCAGCCCGACCACGCTTGTGAGACAGCGCTCCCGTCGCCGCCGCCGGCGAAGACGATTCGCCGGCGGCGCGGTGCTGTCGAACCCACCGCCTCCCACGGTGTCCGCGCGCCGCCCGAAGGCGGCGGCCGATGGACGCCTTCCTCGGGTCCCTCATCGGAGTCATCTGCGTGGGGCTGTTCATCAACGAGTTCGGCGAACTCGCTCCCTGGGCGTCGCGTAAGCTCGCCCTCTACGCTTCCCTCGCCGTTCACCGGGACCGTGAACGTGCCCGCCGGTGCGCGGCCCGGCTCGATGAGGCCCTGGCGCTCGTGCCGGGGAAAGCCGCACGTCTTCCTGCTGCTCTCCTCCTCGTGGGGGCGCTCCTCGCCGGTGCTGTGTGGCGCAGCCGGGCCAAAGACAGGCTGCTCGATTTCCTCACCGCCAGGACGCGGGCGCCTCGCCGTGCTTTCGTCCGCGTCAGGCAGGTGGTCATGCGGATCAAAGCCCGACGGCGTCAAACCCCGTAGCGGCTGGTACGGCCGGGCGAGGGCTTCACGGCCGCACGGCGGGGCTAGTGGGCGGGGTCAGGGGGTGCGGGTGGTGCGGCGGGCTCGGTAGGCCGCGGCCTTGGCGCGGTTCTGGCAGGGCAGGCCGCAGAAGCGGCGCGAGGCGTTGCGGGTCACGTCGAAGAAGACCAGATCGCACCCGGCCGCCTCGCATGCCGACAGCCGCTCCCCCTGGCCCACGCCGATGACCATGGCCAGCGCCGTCCCCGCGTCGGCGGTCATCGCGCCGGCCAGGTCGGCGCCCGGGGGGTGGAAGGCCAGGACGGGCGGTTCGCCGTGGAGGTTGGGGACGGCGGCGTGCCGTACCAGGAGGTCGTTGAGCTCGGCCACGCCCGCGTCCGGCCCGTCCTGGAACACGGCGCGCAGGGCCACGGCCGCCTCGGCCAGGCGGGCGGTGTCGAGCGGGCCGCCGCCGGCGCCGCCCGCGTCCACAGTGCGGGTGCGCCAGTCCGTCAGGGCGGGGTCGAGGGCGGCCTCGCGCTCAGACGCCGTCCGCGGCGGTTCCCGGGTACGGCCCAGCGCCCGCTCCACCGCCAGCGTGTTCACCAGCACCACGGCCAACTCCGCCCACCGCCCGACATAACTGTCTATTTGGGATTGACCAGTGATCCGCCAGGCGTCTATCGTCACTGCCATACCTAGATTAGACAGTGAGAGGACCCCTCATGTCCAGGCTTGCCCGCAGCATGTGGCACCAGCTCGAACCCGTCCACGCCGCCGTCTACTTCGCCCCGCAGGCCTTCGAGCGGGCCGCCAAGCTCGGCTACGACGTCGAGTCGCGCTGGCCCAGCTACTTCGCCTGGCGCACCGCCCCGCTCGGCGCGGCCGGTCCGCACCTGGTCGGCGCCACGTACTACAGCTTCAGCCCGGCCATGGTCGCCGAGCACGTGCCCGGCATCTGGGCGGTCGCCTCCCCCGAGGACGTGCTGGCCGCCCGGCTGGAGGCCGTGGACCGGCTCTACCGCGACTGGCTGGGCGAGCATCTGACCTCACCCGGACTGGCCGAGGCCGCCGAGCTGGCACGGGCCGCCGCGGAGGCCGTCACCACGCCGGGACGCCCGCTGGCCGCCGCCAACCTCGACCGGCCCTGGCCCGGCGAACCGCACCTGGCGCTCTGGCAGGCGGCCACCATCCTGCGCGAGCACCGCGGCGACGGCCACCTCGTCGCGCTCCAGGCGGCCGGGCTGGACGGCTGCGAGGCGCTCGTGTCCTTCGCCGCCATCGGCGCCGCGCCGGTCGAGAACTTCGCCGGGCGCGGCTGGAGCCGGGAGGAGTGGCAGGCCGCCGAGGAGCGCCTGCGCGGCCGCGGCCTGGTCGGCGCGGACGGGCTGGCCACCGACGCCGGACGCGCCCTGCGCGACCAGGTCGAACGTATGACCGACGACCTGGCCGCCGCCCCCTGGCGCGCTCTCGGCGAGGCACGCGCCCAGCGTCTGGCCGAGCTGAACGGCCCCGTCCTCGGAGCCGTCTTCGGGGCCGGGGTCCTGCCCATGACCAGCACCCTGGGCATCGCCACCGTCCAGGCCCCCGAGTGAGGGATATGGTTGCCTCAGACGTTAACCGTTAAGGGCTGAGGACAGTGAACGACCTGGACGCCACGCTGGCAGCGCTCGCCGACCCGACCCGGCGCAAGGTCGTCGACCTGCTCCGCGACGGACCACGACCGGCCGGGGAACTGGCCGAGGCGGTCCAGATGAGCGCGCCCGCGCTCAGCCGGCACCTGCGCGTGCTGCGCGCCGGGGGCCTCGTGCGGGCCGAGACCGGCGAGGCCGACGCCCGCCTGCGCCTGTACTCCCTGCGCCCCGAGCCCTTCACCGCGCTGCAGGCCTGGCTGGACCAGGTGCAGGCGTTCTGGGCCGAGCAGCTCGGCTCGTTCAAGGAGCACGTGGAGCGCGGGCGGTGAGCGGCACCGACTCGGTGACCGCGAGCGTGACCGTGGCCGCCGATCCCGTCACCGCGTTCCGGGTGTTCACCGACGAGATCGACGCGTGGTACGTGCGCGGGCCGTACAGCTGGGTGAACGCGGAGAAGGCGGCGGGCATCAGGTTCGAGGGCGGCTACCTGCGCGAGGTGTGGAAGGACGGCGGGCACGTCGACACCGGGCGGATCCTCACCTGGGAGCCGCCGCGCCGCCTGGTGTGGGCCGACCTGCTCAACGACGGGTCGATGGAGATCGAGGTGGAGTTCCGGGGCGTGGCGGGCGGCACCGAGGTGGTGCTGGTGCACCGCGGCCTGGACACGCTGCCGCCCGACGTGGCGGGGCGCATCCGGCGCGGGTACTCCTGGAACATCGGCCTGCGGTGGTACGCCGAGTTCCTCGGCCGGTGAGGGGTCAGCGTCTGCCGTACTTCTTGTGCACGGCCTGCTTGCTGACCCCGATCGCGTCGGCGATCGTCGCCCAGGGCAGGCCCGCGACGCGCGCCCGGCGGACCTGCACCGCCTCCATGCGCTCGATCTCGCGCCGCAGCGCGGTCGTGGCCTGAAGGGCCCGCAGGGGGTCCTCGTCCTGTGCCTGCCGTACCAGGGCTGCCAGGTCGTTCGTCATGAACTAAAGGTAGTCCAGCAACAGCGCGGTGATCTCCTCCGGACGCTCCAGGGACGGCAGATGACCGGCCCAGCCGAGCTCGACGAGGCCGGCGTCCGGCAGGTTCTCAGCCAGGTGGCGGGCGCTCTGCCGGAAGTGGAGCAGGTCGTGGGCGCCGCCGACCACCAGCGCGGGCACGCCGATGCCGGCGAGCGTGAAGTCCGGCTCGAACTCGTCGACCTCGCGGCCGAGCTGCAGCGAGAACGCGTCCGCCTGCATCCGCGTCACCAGGGCGTGCGCCTCGTCGCCGGCCTCGGGGCCGAGCCAGGTGCGGGCGTTCAGCTCGGCGGCGGCCTGGATGTCACCCCGTTCCAGCAGCCGGTCCTCTTCGGCGCCGAACGCCTTCACGTCGTCGGTCTTGGGCAGGTCGGAGCCCGGGTTGAGCAGCACGAGGCGGGTGGCGCGGCCCTGGTGGGCGAGCTGGAGGGCGATGCGGCAGCCGTAGGAGGAGGCGACGATCGCCGCGCGCTCGTGTCCGGCCTCCTCCAGCACCGCCGCGACGTCACCGCAGGTGCTGAACGGCTCCGCCGACTCATAGGGCGTACGGCCGAAGCCACGGAAGTCCGGATAGATAACCTGGAACCGCTCGCTCAGCGCCGGGAGCTGGGGCTCCCACATGCGGGAGTCGGCCACCCCGGCGTGCAGGAGCAGGAGCGGGTCACCGGATCCGGCCGTGCCGTACCAGATCGTCATCGCGCGTCCAGGATCAGGCGTACGCCGAGCCCGATGAGCACGACGCCGGAGATCTGCTCCAGGCGGCGGCGCACGGACGGACGCGACAGCAGGTCCTTGGCGCGCGCGACCGTCCAGACGACCAGGCCGAACCAGAGCGTGTCGACGAGCACCCAGATGACGGCGAGGGCGACGAGCGTGAGCGGCACGTTCTGGCCCTGCGGCACGAACTGCGGCAGGAACGACATGGCGAACACCGCGGCCTTGGGGTTGGCCAGGCAGGTGCCGAACCCGGCCAGGAACGACCGGCGCCAGCCGTCCACGGCCACGGGCTCGGCGAGCTCGGCCGCGGCGGGGCTCCTGCGGCGCTTTCCGGCCTGCCACAGCGACTGCGCGCCCATGTACAGCAGGAAGCAGGCCCCGGCCACGCGCATCACGTCGTAGGCGAGCTGGGAGGCCAGCAGCAGGGCCGACAGGCCGAAGGCGGCGGCCATGGCCCACAGGAAGATGCCGGTCTCGTTGCC
The DNA here is from genome assembly GCF_044456745.1 of Nonomuraea sp. NPDC050790. Taxonomy (NCBI): domain Bacteria; kingdom Bacillati; phylum Actinomycetota; class Actinomycetes; order Streptosporangiales; family Streptosporangiaceae; genus Nonomuraea; species Nonomuraea sp. NPDC050790. The sequence continues at coordinate 191,183 of NZ_JBITGF010000008.1, forward strand.
GAGGGTGGCGGCCATGCCGGAGCCCCGGCCCGCGCGCAGCGTCTGGCGCAGGATGATCGCGGTGCTGACCCCGGGGACCATCGCCACCAGGACGCACGCGCCGATGAACGCGAGTAGATACATGGCGGACATGTTGTCACGTGCCGGGACGGATCAGCCGTAGATTTTTCCGAGCTCGGCGACCGCCTCGGCCATCAGCTCGCGCAGCTCCGGCGGGCCGATCACCTCCACGCCCGCGCCCATGCGCAGCAGCAGCCAGCGGGCATGGGTGATCGACTCGATCGGCACGGTCAGCGTGCGCCACCCCTCGGCGTCCGGCTCGCCCGCCTGGGCCAGCGCGCCGCCGACCACCTCCTCGCCCATGGTGTAGGCCAGCAGCTTCTCGGTGCCGGGCGCCGTCCTGATCACCGCTTCGGCCGTGTACATGCGCTCGCGGAACTCCTGCGCGTACGCCCGCCAGAAGCCGCCCAGCTCGAAGTCGCCGGGCCGCTCGAAGGTGTGCCCGCCGGGCTCGGCGGTCAGGATGCGCGAGACCCGGTAGGTACGCGGGTCGCCGCCCGCCGCCGGAGCCGCCACCAGATACCAGGAGCCGCCCTTCAGCACCAGCCCGTACGGGTGCACGAGGCGCTCGACCACCTGCTGACCCCAGCGCCGGTAGGTCATCAGGATCGACCGCTGCTCCCAGACCGCCCCGGCCACCTCGCTCAAAAACGGCACGTCGTCGGCGCCCCGGTACCAGCCGGGCACGTCAAGCAGGAACCGCTCGCGCATCCGCGACGCCTGCGAGCGCGGCTCGGGCGGCAGCGCCGCGAGCAGCTTCAGCTCGGCGTTGGCCACGACCTCCGACAGCCCCAGCTCCGCCGCCGGCCCCGGCAGGCCCGCCAGGAACAGCGAGGACGCCTCCTCGGCGGTCAGTCCGTTGAGCCGGGTGCGGTAGCCGTCGAGCAACTGGTAGCCGCCCGCCGGGCCGCGGTCGGCGTAGACCGGGACGCCCGCCGCCGACAGCGCGTCGACGTCGCGGTAGACGGTCCTGACCGACACCTCCAGCTCCTCGGCCAGCTCGCCCGCCGTCATCCTGCCCCTGGTCTGGAGCAGCAGGAGCAGGGAGAGCAGGCGGCTGGCGCGCATGCCAGCACCCTACGCGATAGGTTTCTTGCCGCATTCAGCCGGACAGAAGGGATGCCCTCATCGTGGTCGACGACAGCGGCCTGCAGGCGTTGCGCGAGGCGGCGCGCCTGTCCCCCGACAACCTGCCCCTGCGCCGGCATCTGGCCGACCTGCTCCTGGCCCAGGGGTATCTCGCCGAGGCCGAGGGCGAGTACCGCGCGGCGCTGGTGCTCGCGCCGCGTGACCCCGGCATCACCGCCGGACTGGCCGAGGCGTTCGCCCGGCAGGGCGCGTACGGCGCGGCGATGTCGGCCCTGGAGCCCTTCCTGGCCCAGCCGGGGTACCCGCCGCGCATGGGCGTGATCGCGGCCCGCGCGCTGCTCGGCGAGGGCGACCTCGCGCAGGCCGGGTTCCGTTACCACGAGGCGGTGATGCGCGAGCCGGGCGCCGCCGACGCCGACCTGGCCGCACGCCTGGCCGCCCCGGTGAAGGCCGAGCCTCAGCCGGTGGACGGGCCCGCGGAGCCGTACGAGGAGGAGGTGGCGGCCAGGCGCTCCTCGGTCACCTTCGACGACGTGGCCGGGATGGAGGGCGTGAAGGAGGCGCTGCGGGTCAAGCTGCTGCTGCCGACCCAGCAGCCGGAGCTGTTCGCCGCCTTCGGCAAGCGCGCCGGCGGCGGGGTGCTGCTCTACGGCCCGCCGGGCGGCGGCAAGACCCACCTGGCCAGGGCCGCGGCGGGCGAGCTCGGCGCCGCGTTCGTGAGCGTGGGCCTGGCCGACGTCCTCGACATGTACGTCGGCCAGAGCGAGCGCAACCTGCGCGACATCTTCGACGCCGCCCGCCGCAGCGCGCCGTGCGTGCTGTTCTTCGACGAGGTGGACGCCCTGGCCGCGCGCCGCTCCGACATGCGCCAGGCGCACAACCGCCAGGTGGTCAACCAGTTCCTGGCCGAGCTGGACGGCGTCGACGACAAGGCCAACGAGGGCGTGCTCGTGCTGGCGGCCACCAACGCGCCGTGGTACATCGACGTGGCCTTCCGCCGTCCCGGCCGCTTCGACCAGCTCGTCTTCGTGCCGCCGCCGGACCTCGCGGCGCGGGCGGCGATCCTGCGCATCCTGTGCCGCGACAAGCCGCTGGCCGAGATGGACTTCGAGGCCGTGGCCAAGGCCACCGCCGACTACGTGGGCGCCGACCTCAAGGGCCTGGTCGACCGGGCCGTGGAGGACAAGCTGCGCGAGTCCATCGCCGCCGGTCGCCCGGTCCCGCTGACCACCCGCGACCTGCTTGCCCTCACCAAGTCGCAGCGGCCGAGCTCGGTGCTCGAATGGCTGGCCACCGCGCGCAACTACGTCATGCACGCCAACGACTCCGGCGCGTGGGACGAGCTCCTGCCGTGGATCAACCGCAAGCGGTGAGCGCCCAGGAGGGCCTCCAGCGCGCCCGCGCCCTGCTCGACCTGCGCCGCGCCCCCGAGGCCGCCAAGGAACTGCACGGGGTCCTCGCCCAGGACCCCGGCAACTCGGTCGCCCACGCCTTCCTCGCCCTCGCGCTCAGCTACCAGGACCGGTGGGAGGAGGCGGCGGGCGCCGCCGCGGAGGCGATCAGGCTCGCGCCCGACACCTGGTTGCCGCACTACATGGCCGGTCAGGTCCACTACCGTGCCCGCCGCCTCCAGGAGGCGCTGCCGCCGATCAGGACCGCCCTCGCGCTCAACCCGGAGTGGCCGCCGCTGTGGGAGCTGCTGGGCAAGGTGCAACTGAGCGCCGGACGGTACGAGGAGTCCGCCGCCTCGGCCCGCCACGCCCTGGCCCTGGACCCCGAGGACGCCGACCCCGCCGCCCTGCTCGCCCACGCCCTCACCGGGCTCGGCCGATGGCAGGAAGCGCGCGAGGCGGCGGAAGGCGCCCTCGCGCTCGACCCCGAGCACGCCGGCGCCCACCTGGCGCTGGGCCGCGCCGAACTGGCCCACGGCGACCCCGCGCGCGCCGCGGCCGCCTTCCGCGAGGTGCTGCGCCTGGCTCCCGGCTTCGACGAGGCGCGCGACCTGCTCGTGCTCGCGCTCAAGCGGCGCAACCCGCTGCACCGGGCGCTGGCCCGCGTGCGCGAGCGCTACCGCGGCGGCTGGCGCCTGCTCTTCCTACTGCCCGCGGTGCCGCCGATCATCCTTGTGTTCGTCGTCATCGCGCTGCTGCACTGGGCGGCGTGGCTGGCCGAGGCGTGGGCGACGCTCCGCCTGCACCTGGGCGCCCGCACCCGCCTGCTGCTGACGGCCACCGAGGCCCGCACCGCCGCGCTGACCTGGGCGCTGGCCGCGGCGGGCCTGGCGACGCTGGCGGCCGGCCTCGCGCTCGGCCACGCGCCCCTGGGGATGGCGGGCGTCGCGGTCATGGCGCTGGTCACGCCGCTGCAGGAGGCCGCCCACACCTCCGCCCGCGCCGGCCGGGCCATCCTGTACGGCTGGGCCGCCCTGCTGGCCGCCGCCGTGGTGACCTCGGCGGCGCTGCCGTCCGGGCAGACGCTCGGCCTGGCCGGGGCGTACGCGGCGCTGGCCACGATCTGGATCGCCGCCGGAGTACGCCGCCTGGTCACACGCTAGCCGTCACCCGAACTGCTGCCAGGCCAGCCGGGTGACCATCGCGGCCACCACGATCAGCAGCACGACGCGGACGAACGCGGCGCCCCGCCTGAGCGCCATCGCGGCCCCCAGGCGCGCGCCCGCGACGTTGCACACCGCCATCCCGAGCCCCAGCGCCCACAGCACGTGCCCCTGCGCGCCGAAGACGACCAGCGCGCCCACGTTGGTCCCGATGTTGATGATCTTCGCGGTGGCGCTGGCGTTGACGAAGTCGAGGCCGAGGATGGTGGTGAAGGCGATGATGAGGAAGGTGCCGGTCCCGGGCCCCATGATGCCGTCGTAGAAGGCGATGCCCACGCCGCCGACCAGCACGGCCGCGACGACACGGGCGTTGGTGCGCAGGTGCGGCTTGGGCACCTGTCCCATGGCCGGGCGCAGCGTGACGAACGCCGCCACGCCCAGCAGCACCACCATCACGACCGGCCGCAGCACCTCGGCGCTGATCGCCACCGCGGCCATGGCCCCGAGCCCGGAGCTCAGCACCGCCAGCGCCCCGGCCGGGACGGCGACCTGGCGGTCCAGCTTGGTCGAGCGCACGTACGTGATGGCCGCGGTGGTGGTGCCGAAGACCGACGACAGCTTGTTGGTGGCCATGGCCTGCACCGGCGGGATGCCGGCCACCATGAGCGCCGGCAGTTGCAGCAGCCCACCGCCGCCCACGACCGCGTCCACCCACCCGGCCCCGGCGGCGGCCACGAGCAGCACGACGATCTGTTCCAGCGACACGCCACTCCCCCGTCACGGCCCGACAAACCGCAAAGAGGCTACAAACCCCACCCAAACCCACCCACACCCGGGGGTGCACCCCCGGGCACGGGTGGCCGTTGAGCACCCGAGGTTCGCCCCGCGGCGCGAGCGGTCGGTTGAGCACCTGGGGTTCGCCCCCAGGTGCGAGCGGTCGGTTGAGCACCTGGGGTTCGCCCCCGGGCGCGAGCGGTCGGTTGAGCACCCAGCGTTCGCCCCCAGGCGCGAGTGCCGGTTGGGCGCGCGGGGTGTGCCCCGGGGCGCGAGCTGTCGGGCAACCGGTTGAGCTCGCGGGACGTGCTCCCGGGTGTGGGTGGTCGGGTCAGCGGGGCAGGAGCATGCGCTTGCGGCTGGCGAAGACGTCGTCGATCAGGCCGTAGGAGCGGGCCTGTTCGGCGGTGAAGATGCGGTCGCGTTCGATGTCGCGCCTGATCTCCAGTTCGCCGCGACCGGTGTGCCGGGCCAGGATCTGCTCCTGCTGGTCGCGCATGCGCAGGATCTCCCTGGCGTGGATCTCCAGGTCGCTGGACTGCCCGCGCCCGCCCTCGGTGGCCGGCTGGTGCAGCAGTACCCGGGAGTGCGGCAGCGCCGCCCGCTTGCCCGGCGAACCGGCCGCCAGCAGGACGGCGGCGGCCGAGGACGCCTCGCCGATGCAGACGGTCTGGATCTGCGGCCGCACGTACTGCATGGTGTCGTAGATGGCGGTCATGGCGGTGAAGGAGCCGCCCGGCGAGTTGATGTAGAGCTGGATGTCCTGGTCGGGGTCGATCGACTCCAGCGTCAGCAACTGGGCCATCACGTCGTTGGCGCTGGTGTCGTCGATCGGCGTGCCGATGAAGACGATCCGGTCCTCGAACAGCTTGTTGTAGGGCGTCATCTCCTTCACGCCGTAGCTGGTGCGCTCGGTGAAGGAGGGCAGGACGTAGCGTCCGCTCATGGTCAGTTCACCCCGCTCGCGGTGATGTGGTCCACGAAGCCGTACTCCAAGGCCTCCTGCGCGGTGAACCAGCGGTCGCGGTCGGAGTCCTCCTTGATGCGCTCCAGCGGCTGCCCGGTGTGGAAGGCGATGATCTCGGCCATGCGCCGCTTGGTGTACAGCAGGTTCTCGGCCTGGATCTGGATGTCGGCGGCCGAGCCGCCGATGCCGCCGAGCGGCTGGTGCATGACGATCCTGGCGTTGGGCAGCGCGTACCGCTTGCCCGGCGCGCCGCCGCACAGCAGGAGCTGCCCCATCGAGGCGGCGAAGCCCATCGCGACCGTGGCCACGTCGCAGGGCACGAACTGCATCATGTCGTACAGCGCCATGCCGGCGGACACGGAACCGCCCGGTGAATTGATGTAAAGGGTCACGTCGCGCTTCGGGTCCTCGGCCGCGAGCAAAAGCAGCTCACCACAGAGCCGATTGCAAATGTCGTCGTCGACCTCCTGGCCGAGAACGAGGATGCGCTCCTTCAGCAAACGCTGGCCCAACTGCTCCGGCCACTGCTTCGTCTCCGTCATGACCTGCCTTTCCGTCGAAGTGCAATTACCTCCGACGGTAGACCCGGGGGGCGTGAATTCCGCTTTCTTTTCGCTCACGGGGGATTTCTCCAAAGGCGTATTATGCCGTGCGCGAATTTTTATCGACATAGAATGCGGGCTGTGAGAAAGAACCTCGCCAGGCGGTGGGCCTGCCTGGTGCTCGGCGGCGCTCTGCTGATGCCGTACATGATGGCCGGGGTGCTGATGTCCGGCGTGCTCGGCGGCACGGGCGGGCGGATGTCCGACCTGATGGTCCCCGTCGAGCTGGGCGTGTTCGCGGCGGTGCTGCCGGTCGTGGCGCTGACCGGGTTGTTCCTGCCGGTGCGCGGGCTGGAGGTCAACGCGGCGCAGGGGCTGCTCGGCGTGCACGTCGACACCCCGCCGCGCCAGGCCCGCCGTAGCTGGCAGGAGCGGCGCCGTACCGCCGCGTGGTTCACCCTCCACCTGGGTGTCGGCGGGATCATGAGCGGTCTCACGCTGGCGATCGTGCCGTTCACGCTGTGGACGCTGCCGCTGGCCTGGCGGGGCAGCTCCTGGCTCGTCTACGACGTGCGCCCCGGCTGGAGCGCGCTGCCCTGGACGCTGGCCGGGCTGGCGCTCCTGGTCGGGCTGGTCTTCGGGGTCGCGGGCGCGGGGGCGCTGCTGGCCAGGCTCGCTCCCGTGCTGCTCGGCCCCACCCCCGCCGAACGGCTGGCCGCCGTCGAGGAGCACGCCCGCGTCCTGGCCGAGCGCAACCGGCTGGCCCGTGAGCTGCACGACTCCGTCGGCCACGCGCTCAGCGTCGTCACCCTCCAGGCCGCCGCCGCGGGACGCGTCCTGGAGCGCGACCCCGGCACCGCCCGCGCCGCGCTGGCCGCCATCGAGCGCTCCGCGCGCTCGGCGCTCGAGGACCTCGACCACGTGCTCGGCGTCCTGCGCGAAGGTCCGGACGGCACCGCGCCACAGGCCACGCCGGAGACAAAGGCCACACCGCAGGCCACGCTGGACGATCTCGACGCGCTGGTGCGCGCCTCGGGCGCCGACGTGCGTGCGGAGGTGGGCGATCTGAGCGGGGTGCCGGCGGTGGTCTCGCGTGAGGCGTACCGCATCGTGCAGGAAGCGCTCACCAACGCCATCAAGCACGGGCAGGGTCCGGTACGGCTGGCGGCAGCCGTACAGGGAGACGACCTGAGACTCGAGGTCAGCAACCCCGCGGCGGCCCGGGAGGCGGGCGGCGGGGGAAGGGGCGTGACCGGGATGCGCGAGCGCGTCCGGCTGCTGCGCGGCGAGCTGGAGGCAGGGCCGGCCGAGGGCGGCTGGCGGGTGTCGGCCCGGCTCCCGCTACGGTCGAGCCCATGACCGTCAGGATCGTGATCGCCGACGACGAGGACCTCATCCGCGCGGGCCTGCGGATCATCCTCGGCTCCGAGCCGGATCTCAGCGTCGTCGGCGAGGCGGCCGACGGCGCCGAGGTGGTCGCGGTGGTGCGCCGCGAGCGGCCCGACGTCGTGCTCATGGACGTGCGCATGCCCGCCGTGGACGGCATCCAGGCCACCCGGCGGCTGGTGGCGATGGAGGAGCCGCCGAAGGTGCTGGTGGTGACCACGTTCGAGAACGACGATCACGTCTACGACGCGCTGCGCGCCGGCGCGGCCGGGTTCCTGCTCAAGCGGACCAGGCCGGAGGAACTGGTGAGCGCGGTCAGGACGGTGGCCAGGGGCGAGTCGCTGCTGTTCCCCGCGGCGATCAGGGGTCTGGCCGTCAGCCGCCCGCGGGTGCCGGTGCCGGGCATCGACCGGCTGACCGGGCGCGAGGGCGACGTGCTGCGGCTGATGGCCAAGGGGCTGTCCAACGGCGAGATCGCCGCCGAGCTGGCGGTGAGCGCCGAGACCGTCAAGACGCACGTCGGCAACGTGCTGGCCAAGCTCGGCGCCCGAGACCGCACCCAGGCCGTCATCGCCGCCTACGAGTCGGGGTTCGTCGGCCCGTCCTGAGGCGTCACCTGCTGGCGCGCAGGATCTCGGCGGCGGGCAGGCCCGAGCTCTCGGCGGCGCTCATGCCGGTGGCGGCCAGGTGTGCCTCGACCAGGCGCAGCCCCACCGCGTACCCGGCCATGTCGGGGATGCCGCGCGGCTCGCCGCCGAACTTGGCGGTCGCGGTGTCGCCCAGCACGTACGCGGGGGTGTTCTGCATGCCCTGGAGGTCGATGTCGGCCATGATCTTGCGGTAGGCGTCCTCCAGGGGCTCGCCGCTCACCATCGCCGACCAGGGGCCCATCGCCTGCGGGCCGGACAGCTCCCGCACGAACGCCTCGGCCAGCCCCTCGGCCACGATGTGCTCGCCGACCGTGACGGTGGCCGGGTTCCACTCGACGTTGTGGTAGCGGATCTGGTGGTGCAGCTCGTGGACGGCGCAGTGGGCGATGCGCTCCACGTTCTCGTCGGTGGGCCAGGCCAGCAGGTAGAGCCAGCCAGGGGTGCCGCCCATGCCGTAGTAGCCTCGGGCGGTGGTCATGAGGTGGTCGTTGTCGGGGTTGCCGAGGACGAACATGACGCGGACCAGGTCGGGCTGCTTGAGGTGGGAAAGGCCCGCGCTCGCGCGTTCCAGCTCCTTCTCGATGCGGCCCTTGAGGTCGATGGAGACCAGCCGCTCGACGGCGGGCAGGTAGCGCGGGTCCTCGGCGTCGACGCGGAACCCGCCGCCCTGCTGATGGATGTCGACGATGTCGCCGGGGAAGGGGATGATCGCGCGGATCGGCTCAAGCATCTCGCGCAGCAGGTCGGGGCGCTCGGGCAGCGGGGCACGCAGGATCGCCGCCATCGCGTCAAGGTTGTCGTGAACGAGGAACTTCATGCCGGCGACCCTAAAGTCTCCCGTTACGGGAGGGTCAAACCGGTTTCAGATGGGGTCGCCCTCGCCCGACTCGTCGCCGGGCGTCGGCCCGGGGGTGCCGCTGCCGCTCTGGCTCGGCGACGGCGACGGCGTGGGTTGCTGCGGCTCCGGCGTGAGCGGGGTCGGCGGCGGCGTCGGCACCTGGACCGTCGGCGGCAGCGGGCGCGGCAGCGGATCGCTCTCCTGCCTGCCCAGCAGCAACACCAGCGCGATCACCACGCCCACCAGCAACAGCGCCAGCAGGACGGCCAGCGCCAGCAGCACCCGTCGCGCGGTCTCGGTCAGCGGCCTGGGCGCGCCCGGCCGTCCGGGCAGCGCCGGCGCCCGGTCCCCCAGCCAGTACGGCACGAAGTCCGGCCCGTGCGCCTGCCCGATCAGGGTCCCGCCGACCATCACCGGCTCCAGGAAGCGCTCCGCGCCCGGCCGTCCCGGCAGGTACGGCACCGCCACCCACGGCGCCACCCCGGCGTCCATGGCCAGCACCTGAGGCGAGCCGTCGAGCACCGCGGCCCGGCCCGTGGCCCGCCCGAGCCACCCGCGCACCCCGCCGGGCGCCGACTCGCGCACGGCGGTGACGAAGCGGTCGCGCGCCGCCGCGTCCATGGCCGCGCCCTTGGTCAGCACGGCCAGCGACACCGCCCGCCCGTCCTGGGCCTGACCCAGGTAGACGAACCCGGCGGCCATGACGTGCAGGCGCGCCTGCACCGTGAAGGGGCCCAGGGAGGGCGGATCACCGGGCTGGAGCGGACTGGCCACCCACTCATGAAAGCACAGGCGAGCCCCCCGCCCGGGGGTGCCTCCGTGCGCGTTCGCGGCACGTTTGGTGAAATGGCACCCATGACCGTCGCTGAAGAGCTGCCCAGCGGAACCGACCCTGCCGTGCTCCGCAAGACGCTGGAGGAGGTCCGGCGCGTCATCGTGGGCCAGGAGCACATGGTGGAACGCCTGGTCGTGGCCCTGCTGGCACGCGGCCACTGCCTGCTCGAAGGCGTGCCCGGCGTCGCCAAGACCCTGGCCGCCGCGACGCTGGCGACGGTGGTCGGCGGCACGTTCGCCCGCATCCAGTTCACCCCCGACCTGGTGCCCAGCGACATCGTCGGCACCCGCGTCTTCCATCCCTCCAGCGAGAAGTTCGACGTCGAGCTCGGCCCCGTCTTCGTCAACTTCCTGCTCGCCGACGAGATCAACCGCGCCCCGGCCAAGGTGCAGTCGGCGCTGCTGGAGGTCATGGCCGAGCGGCAGGTCACGCTGGCCGGCGTCACCCACCCGCTGCCCAGGCCGTTCATCGTGCTGGCCACCCAGAACCCGATCGAGTCCGAGGGCGTCTACCCGCTGCCCGAGGTCCAGCGCGACCGCTTCCTGTTCCGCGTGCGGGTCCCGCATCCGAGCGCGCACGAGGAACTGGAGATCCTGCACCGGATGAGCGTCACGCCGCCGGTGGCCGAGCGCGTCCTGGACCCGGACACGCTGATGGCGCTGCAGGAGCAGGCCGAGCAGGTCTCGGTGCACCAGCTCGTCGCCGACTACGTGGTGCGCCTGGTGATGACCACGCGCTCGCCCGCCGAGTACGGCCTGCCCGACCTCGCCGAGATGATCGAGATCGGCGTCAGCCCGCGCGCCACCCTGGGCCTGGTGTCGGCGGGAAGGGCGCTGGCGCTGCTGCGCGGGCGCGACTACCTGCTGCCCGACGACGTGCGCGACGTGGCCGTGGACGTGATGGCGCACCGGCTGATGCTGACGTTCGACGCGCTGGCCGACGGCGTGGACCCCGAACAGGTGGTCAGGCAGATCCTGCACGCCGTGCCGCCGCCCCTGGTGGTCTGGAACCAGAACCGATGAGCGCGGGCGGCCCGGAACCGGAGCCGATGACGCAGGCGGGAGCCGTACCCCGGGGCGGGCGCGGCGCGGAGCACGCGCTGCGCAGGCTGGAGCTGACCGTCACCCGGCGCCTGGACGGGCTGCTGCACGGCGCGCACCAGGGCCTGCTGCCCGGACCCGGCAGCGAGGCCGGCGACAGCCGAGTCTACGTCCCCGGCGAGGACGACGTGCGCCGGATGGACTGGGCGGTGACGGCCCGCACGACGGTCCCGCACGTGCGGGACCTGATCGCCGACCGCGAGCTGGAGACGTGGGCGCTGGCCGACCTGTCGGCCAGCATGGACTTCGGCACCGCCGACACCGACAAGCGCGACCTGGTCGTGGCCGCGATCGGCGCGATCGGCTTCCTGTCCAGCCGGATGGGCGACCGGTTCGGCGCGCTGGTGCTGCACGAGGAGTTCATCCACCGGCTGCCCGCGCGCACGGGCCGCCCCGCCCTGTACGGGCTGCTGCACGCGCTGATGGACGCGCCGCGCGGCGGTCCCCGGCAGGACGCGCCCGACCTCGCCGAGGGCATCGACGTGCTGGCGGCCACCCGCAGGCGGCGGGGCATGCGGCTGGTGGTCTCCGACTTCCTCGACGCGCAGCCCTCGCTCGACCCGGACGCCGAACGCCCCTGGGAGCGCCCGATCCGCCGCCTTGCGGCCAGGCACGAGGTCCTGGCGGTCGAGGTGATCGACCCCCGCGAGCTCGAACTACCCGATGTCGGGCAAATCGCGTTCGCCGATCCAGAGAGCGGGAAGGTACGCGACGTGCACCTTTCACCCAAGGTACGGCAGGCGTACGCGGAGGCGGCGGCGCTGCAACGGGAGGGCACCAGGGCCGCCCTGCGCCGGGCCGGGGTCTCCCACCTGGTGCTGCGTACCGACCGCGACTGGGTCTTCGACGTGGCCCAGTTCGTGCTCCGCCGCCGCAGGATGGCGCACCTGGCACACCGGAGGGGCGCGTGACGTTCCTGTCCCCGGCCTGGCTTTGGCTGTTCGCCCTGGTGGTGGCGCTGGTCGGCGGCTACGTGGCGGCCATGTTCCTGCGCCGCCGCTACACGGTGCGCTTCACCAACCTGGCCCTGCTCAACCTCGTCGTCCCCGAGGGACCCGGCTGGCGCCGCCACGTGGCGCCCGCGCTGTTCCTGGTGATGATGTCGCTGCTGGTCATCGGCGCCGCCAGGCCCGCCGACCAGGTGCGGGTGCCGCGCGACCGGGCCACGATCATCATCGCGCTGGACGTGTCGCTGTCGATGGAGGCCGACGACGTCCAGCCCAACCGCATCAGCGCCGCCAAGGCCGCCGCCCAGGCCTTCGCCCGCGACCTGCCCGAGCGCTTCAACGTCGGCGTGGTCGCCTTCGCCCGATCGGCCAACGTGGTCATCTCCCCCACCACCGACCACCAGGCCGTCATCACCGCCATCGGCAACCTGACCACCCGGCCGGGCACCGCGATCGGCGAGGCCGTCTTCAACGCGCTCGACTCGATCCGCTCCTTCGACCAACAGGCAGCCACCGACCCGCCGCCGTCGGCGATCGTGCTGCTGTCCGACGGCGACAACACCTCGGGCCGCTCGGTGCCCGAGGCGATCGAGGCCGCGACGGCCGGGCGCGTGCCCGTCTCCACCATCGCGTACGGCACGCAGGAAGGCACCGTCTCCATCGACGGCCGGGAGGTGAACGTCCCGGTGAACAAGCAGACGCTCCAGTCGCTGTCGGAGGGCACCAGCGGGCGCGCCTACGCCGCCGAGTCGGGCAGCGAGCTGCGCGAGGTCTACGAGCAGATCGGCACCTCGCTGGGCTTCAAGCTCGTCAACCAGGAGATCAGCCAGTGGTTCATCGTGGCCGCGGTGCTGCTGGGGGCGCTGGTGGCCGGCGCCTCGGTCTGGTTCGGTGCCCGGATCCCGTAACGTTTGAGCACGTGGCCCACTACTTCTCCGAGCGGCCTGACACGAGCCACAAGCCGGGCTCGGTCAGTCTCGTGCTGCCCGACCTGCACCTGCGGCTGGAGACCGACAGCGGCGTGTTCTCCCCCGAGCGGGTCGACCTCGGCACGAAGATCCTGCTGGAGAACGTGCCGCCGCCGCCGCAGGAGGGCGACCTGCTCGACCTCGGCTGCGGCTACGGGCCGATCGCGCTGACGATGGCCGCGCGGGCGCCCGAGGCCACCGTCTGGGCGGTCGACGTGAACCGGCGTTCGCTGGAGCTCACCGAGCGCAACGCCCAAGCCGCCCGCCTTTACAAAGTAAGACCGATTCATGTCGACGACGCACCAGAAGACGTGAAATTTCGAGCTATCTGGTCTAATCCGGCGATCCGGATCGGGAAACCGGCGCTCCACGCCATGCTCACCAGGTGGCTGTCGCGGCTGACCCCCGACGGCGTCGCCTACCTGGTCGTCCAGAAACACCTCGGCTCCGACTCCCTGCAGCGCTGGCTCGGCGAGCAGGGCTGGCAGGCCTCCCGCGAGGCGTCCAGGGCCGCGTACCGAATCCTGAAGGTGACACGATGAGAAGGCAGCTTCGCCCCACGGACGTGAAGCGGCTCAACCGCACCTGGCGGCGCGGGACCGAGAACCGGGTCGCGCTGATCCTCGAGTCGGTGACCGGCCCGTTCAACGTCGGCTCGATCTTCCGCAGCGCCGCCGCGTTCGGCGTCGACACCATCTGGCTGGCCGGCAACGCGACCCCGCCCACCCATCCCAAGGCGGGCAAGACCGCGCTCGGCACCGACCGCCTGGTCACCTGGCACGAGCCCATGCCCGCGGTCGACGCGGTCAAGGCGGCCCGCGAGGACGGCTACGCCGTACTGGCGATCGAGCTCACCTCCGACGCGCAGCCGATCTTCCGCGCCGACCTCGGCCGCGACGTCTGCCTGGTCGTCGGCAGCGAGGACCACGGCTGCTCGCCCGCGCTGCTCGACGCCGCCGACGGCGCCTGCTACATCCCGCAGGTGGGCCGGGTCGGCTCGTTCAACGTCGCGGTGGCCGCGGCGATGGCGCTGGCCGAGACCCGCCGCCAGGAATGGGCGGCCCTGCCAGATTCGTAACCCAAACGTTCACCCACGGAAGGCATACTCGACCCGTGCTCAGCCGCCGCTTCCCGTTCCTCGACCACCCGGGCCCGCTGGCCTTCGCCCACCGCGGCGGGGCGGCCGAGGGCAGGGAGAACACCGCAGCCGCCTTCGAGCGGGCCGTCGGCCTCGGCTACACCTACCTCGAGACCGACGCCCACGCCACCTCCGACGGCGTGCTGCTGGCCTTCCACGACCACACCCTGGACCGGGTGACCGACCGCCGCGGCCGGATCGCCGACCTGCCCTACAGCGCGGTACGCCAGGCCCGCATCGGCGGCACGCACGAGATCCCGCTGATGGAGGACCTGCTCGGCAGTTTCCCCGAGGCGCGCTTCAACATCGACGTCAAGGAGGCGGGCGCCGTCGCCCCGCTGGCCGAGGTGGTCAGGCGCACCAACGCCTTCGATCGCGTCTGCCTGACCTCCTTCTCCGACGAGCGGCTCGACCGGGCCAGGGCGGCGATGGGCCGCGAGGTCTGCTCCTCCCTCGGGCCGCGCGGCGTGGCCGCCCTGCGCACCGCCGCCAGCACCCACGGCTACGGCCGGCTGCTCACCCGCCTGGCCCGCTCCGGCGTCCCCTGCGCGCAGGTCCCGGTGGGCTTCCGCGGGCTGCGCGTCACGACCAGGGCTCTGGTACGCACCGCGCACGCCGTCGGCATGCAGGTGCACGTGTGGACCATCAACGACCCGCTCCGCATGAACCGCCTGCTCGACCTGGGCGTCGACGGCATCATGACCGACAACATCTCCGGCCTGCGCGACGTCCTCGACCGGCGCGGCCTCTGGCATCCCGGCTCCCTGGCCGCATAGGAGAAGCATGACCGTCCCCTCACCCCCCGCGGTCTTCGACGACTCCCCCGCCGCGCGCAAGCGCGAGCAGTGGGGCTGGTACTTCTACGACTGGGCCAACTCCGCCTTCCCGACGACGGTCCTGACCGTCTTCCTCGGGCCGTACCTGATCACGATCGCCGAGGCGGCCGCGAACGGCGCGCCGTACGTGGACGTGCTCGGCTTCGACGTGCGGCCGGGGGCGTACTTCTCCTTCGTCGTCGGCGTCGCGGCCATCCTGCAGATCGTCTTCATGCCGGTGGCCGGCGCGCTGGCCGACCACACCGGGCGCAAGAAGCAGCTGATGGGCTTCTTCGCGATCCTGGGCGCGCTGGCCACGGTCTGCTTCTGGTTCGTCGGCGACGGCCGCTACATCCTCGGTGGCGCGCTGTTCCTGGTCGCGAACGTGGGCTTCGCGTGCGCGTTCGTCATCTACAACTCCTTCCTGCCCGAGATCGCCACGCCCGACGAGCGCGACCGGGTCTCCGGCATGGGCTGGGGCTTCGGCTACCTGGGCGGCGGGCTGCTGCTGGCCGTACACCTGGTGCTGTTCCTGTTCGGCGAGGGGCTGCTCGGCATCGACAAGGGCACCGCGGTGCGCATCGCGCTCGCCTCCGCGGGCCTGTGGTGGGGCGGCTTCACGATCATCCCGCTGCTACGGCTGCGCAACCGGCACGCGCTCGCGCCCCGCTCGGAGTCCGTGGGCCAGGCGGTGGGCGGCTCCTTCCGCCAGCTCGGCCGGACCGCGATGGGGCTGAAGGCCTACCCGCTGACGCTGGCCTTCCTCGTCGGCTACCTGCTCTACAACGACGGCGTCCAGACGGTCATCTCCTTCTCGGCCACCTTCGCGGAGAAGGAACTGGGCCTGGGCACGACCGTGCAGATCGGCGCGATCCTGATGGTGCAGTTCGTGGCGTTCTTCGGCGCGCTGCTGCTGAGCTTCGTGGCCTCGCGGATCGGCGCGAAGAAGGTCGTGCTGATGGCGCTGGTGGCCTGGACCGCCGTCGTCGCCATCGCCTACTTCCTGCCCGCGGGCTCGGCGGCGGCCTTCTACGCGCTCGGCTTCGCGATCGCCATCGTCATGGGCGGCACCCAGGCCCTGTCGCGCTCGCTGTTCTCCCACGTGATCCCGCAGGGCAAGGAGGCGGAGTACTACAGCCTCTACGAGATCAGCGACAAGGGCTCGACCTTCCTCGGCTCGGCCACGCTGGGCATGGCCATCCAGATGTCGGGCAGCTACCGGCTGGGCATCATCTCGCTGGTCGTCTTCTTCATCCTGGGCGGCGCCATCCTGGCCGCGGTCAACCTGCCCAAGGCCATCCGGGCCGCCGGCAACGCGGTTCCGGACAAGCTCTAGTCCGGCCTGGCCAGCACCATCGTCCCCGGCCCCTGCGCGGCGCCGGGACCGCCGACGATCGTGATCGTGTCCGCGCCGGCCTCGCCGCCGCAGTGCGGGCACGTCACCGTGGGCGTGAACTGCCGCCCGCAGGAGTGGACCAGCAGCGCGGGCGGCCCGCCGGGCGGCGTCGCCCACCGGTCGCCCCACGCCATCAGCGTGATGAGCGCGGGCACGATGTCGCGGCCCGCCTCGGTCAGGTGGTACTCGTAGCGGGCCGGCCGTTCCTGGTAGGCGACCTTCTCCACGACGCCCGCCGCCTGCAGGCGCTCCAGGCGCTGCGTGAGCAGGTTGCGCGAGATGCCGAGGTCCTCGCTCAACTGATCGAACCTGCGCAGGCCGAGGAAGAGGTCGCGCAGGATCAGCGGCGTCCACGGCTCGGCCACCACGCCGACGGCCTGGGCGATGGAGCAGTGCATGTCCCCGAACCTGTTCATGACCCCAGCATAGTCAGTTGATAAAGTGAACCCATGACGGTTCATTTTCAGGACTCACTCAACGACGTCAGCAGGCGTTATCGCGAGGCGGGCGAGGCCAAGGACCTCGACGCCATCATGGCCACGCTGTCGCCCGGGGTGACGTTCCACTCCCCGCTGAGCCAGCGCGCGAGCTTCTCCGGGCACGCGCAGATCCGGCAACTGTTCGCCGTGGCTCTCGGCGCGCTCGGCGAGCTGCGCTACCACACCGACGTCGGCGACGAGCGCACCCGCATGCTCGCCGCCACCGCCCGCCTCGGCAAGCACGAACTGGAGGAGGCCGCCCTGGTCAGGATCGGCGAGGACGGCCTCATCGAGGACGTCACCATGTGGATCAGGCCGCTGCCCGCGCTCACCGCCATGATGGCCGCGCTCGGCCCCGGCCTGGCCCGCGCCGCCGGCAGGCCCGCCCTGGCCGCGCTGGTCGGCGCCTCGGTCCGGCCGCTGGCGTTCATGACCGACGTCGGCGACCGTACGATGGTGCCGCTCGTCAGTCCGAAGTGACCCGCACGTGGGCGCAGTGCCGGAAGACGTCGTCGGGGTCCCAGGCCGACTTCACCCGGCGCAGCCTGCCGTAGCGCGCCTCGCCCATCGCCCAGCGCACCCGGTCGTCGTCGGGGGCCTCCAGGTTCAGGTACGTGCCGGTGACCTCGTGTTCCCTGATCGCGGCGGTCACCCTGGCCGTCCAGGCGCGGTTGGCCGCGTCGGCGGCCGGGTCCGTCCAGACCGCCATGGGGTGGATGAGGTAGCGGCCGCCCTGCCGGCCCGGGTAGGCCGAGTCGGGTCCGTTCCTGACCGCCTCCGGCATCGCCGCGACGACCAGTTGCGACAGCGGACTCGGGGCGGTCATCGCGGCCTCCTGCAGGTCGGCGACGAGTGCGGCGGGCAGGTCGCGAACGAGTTCCGCGCTCCACCGGTTGCGCCATCCCGGCTGCGCGCCGGCGTCCATCATCGACTGCAGCGCCACGTAGGGCATCGGCTGGGCGGCGTCGAAGAGGGGCTCGGCGGCCGCGTACAGGGGGCTGATCGCCGCCTTTCCGCTCTCCGGGGTCCCCAGCCAGACCGGCGCGACCGCGAGGATCGGCCGGCCGACCACGTGGCCCGGCACGAACGGCTCCGGCGGCGCGGCCATGAAAACGGCCGCGCCGTTGAAGTCCGGCAGGCCCTCCAGTTCGGCCATCGCGGCCAGGACGGCGGGCGCGTCGGCCACCCGGTAGCCGATCAGCCCGCCGAGCATCAGCGGCTCCACCGGATGCAGGCGGAAGGTGAAGGAGGTGACGACGCCGAAGTTGCCGCCGCCGCCGCGCAGCGCCCACATGAGGTCGGGCTCGTCCGGCTCGCTCGCGCGGACCACGCGGCCGTCGGCCGTGACCATCTCCACGCCGATCAGGTTGTCCGCGGTCAGGCCGTGCCGTCCCGACAGCCAGCCGTGGCCGCCGCCCAGCGTCAGCCCGGCCACGCCGGTGTGGCTCACCCGGCCGCCGGGGACGGCCAGCCCGTGCGCCTGCGCGGCCTGGTCGACGTCCCGCCAGGTCGCGCCGCCCGCGACCACCGCGGTCCGCGCGCCCGCGTCCACGGTGACGCCGCGCAGCGCCGACAGGTCGATCACGAGGTCGCCGCCGAGCGCGAGCCCCGCCACGCCGTGCCCGCCGCCACGCACGCTCACCTCCATGCCGCGGGCGCGGGCGTGGGCCAGCGCGACCACCACGTCCTCGGTGCCGCCCGCCCGCACCAGCAGCGCGGGCCGCCGGTCGATCATGCCGTTGTAGAGCCGCCGTGCGTCCTCGTAGCCGGGGTCGTCGGGGGTGAGCGCTTCTCCTCGTACGGCGAGCCGCATCCTTGTCTCCTCAGTCCGTGGAACCGATGCCCCCAAGCGTGGGGCGGCGGCCTTCCACCTCCGTTTCACCGGCGTCTCACCGGCGAGCCTGGGATAATCCAGCCCATGTCATCGCCCTCCGGCCTGGACGTGCTGGTGCTCGGACCGGTCATGATCCGTGCCGGGGAGGCTCTGGTCCGGGTGGAGCGGCCGCTCGAACGCGCGCTGCTGGCCCGGCTCGCGCTGGCCGGCGGGCGGCCGGTGCCCGACGGACGGCTCGCCGCCGACCTGTGGGGCGAGGCCGAGCTCACCCGCCCCACCGAACGTCTGCGCGTCCTGGCCTCCCGCCTGCGCACCGCCCTGTCCGCCGCCCCCGAACCGGACGCGCCGGGAGCACGCCTGGTCAGGGTGGCGGGGGGTTAATCCCTCGACGCGGGGCCCGCCGACCTGCGGGCCGCGCGGGAGGCGGCCGAGCGCCTGCACGCCGCCGCGCGGGCCGATGACCACCGGGCGGCCAGGGACGCCGCCGCCGAGGCGCTCGGGTTGTGGCGCGGCTCGTCGCTGGAGGACCTGCGGAGCGTCCCGTTCGCCGCCGCCGAGGGTGAGCGCCTGGACGCCTGGCGCTTCGACCTGCTCGTGGAGCGGCTACGCGCCGACCTGGCCCTGGGCGCCGCCGCCGAGTCCCGCGCCGAGCTGGAACGGCTGGCCGCCGAGCAGCCCCTGGACGAGCGGGTCCACGGCCTGCTGGCCACCGCCCTCTACCGGACCGGCCGCCAGGCGGAGGCCCTCGACCTGCTGGCCAGGCTGCGCCGTACCCTCGCCGAGGAACTCGGTGTGGACCCCGGCCCGGAGACGGCGCGGCTGGAGACGCGGATGCTCCGCCACGACCCGTCCCTCCACCCCGACCCGGCCCCGCGGGTGGAGAGCACGGTCCGGCCCGCCGGCCCGCGACCGCCGGAGGACAGCGCGGCGGACCGGACGGACCGCGCGCGGGAGGAGGGCGGGGTGTGGCTGCCCGGGCCCGCCACCAGCTTCGTTGGGCGCGACGGAGATCTGGCCGCGCTCGTGGGGCGGCTGGCGCGGCCTGGACTGGTGACGCTCACCGGTGGGCCGGGCAGCGGGAAGTCCCGGCTGGCGATCGAGGCGGCCAGGGCGGTGGCGGGGCGGCGGGCGGTCACGGTCGCCGAGCTGGCGCCGCTCAGCAGGCAGGACGCGGTCTGGGCGGCGGCGGGCGCCGATCCCGGCGATCCGGCGGAGGCCGCCGCGCGGCTGGACGGCTCGCTGCTGGTGCTGGACAACGCCGAGCACCTGGTCGAGGCGGTGGCGGAGCTGGTGATCGCGCTGCTGGGCCGTACGCGGGAACTGACCGTGCTCGTCACCTCGCAGCGACCGCTGCTGGCGGCGGGCGAGGAACTGCACAGGGTCGGGCCGCTGGCGCCCGCGGCGGCGGCGCGGCTGTTCGTGGAGCGGTGCGCGCCCGACCAGAGCGGCGCAGACCCCGCGGCCGTGGCGGCGATCTGCGCCGCGGTGGACCGGCTGCCGCTCGGCATCGAGCTGGCCGCGGGGCTCACCCGCGCGCTGACCGCGGCGCAACTGGCCACGCGGGTGCGGGACCGGCTGCGGCTGCTGGCCGGCGGCGGGCGCGACGCTGGAGGACGGCACACCAGTCTGCGCGCCGCGCTCGACTGGAGCCACGACCTGCTGGACGAGCGCGAGCGCGCGGTCCTGCGGCAGGTGTCGGTCTTCAGCGGCGGCTTCACGCTGGAGGCCGCCGAGCACGTGGCCGGCGCGCGCATGCCGCGCGGCGACGTCGCCCCCGCGCTGGCCGAACTCGCCGACCGCAGCCTGGTGACGGTGGAGACCGGCGGTGGCGGGCGCAGGTTCGGGCTGCTGGAGACGGTCAAGGAGTACGCCGCGGCACGGCTGGCCGCCGCCGGCGAGACGGAGCCGGCCCGCGCCGTACACCTGGGCTGGTGCCTGGACCTCGTGCGGCGGCTCGGTCACCCGGACGACTTCGCCGGGGCCGAGGCGGTCGGCGCGGTGTTCGCCGAGTGGCCGAACCTCCTGGCCGCGCTGGACGGCGCGCCGGGCACCGACCGCGCCGCCGACGGGCTGCGGCTGGCGCTGGAGCTGCACACCCCGTGGCTGATCAGAGGCTGGTACGCCGAGGCCAGGCGGCACTTCGCGGCCCTGTCCGACGCCCCCGGCACCACCCGGGCGGAGCGCGCCGCCGCGCTGTGCGACCACGGCTTCGTCACCACGATGGTCGGCCGCTTCGACGCGGCCGCCGAACTGCTGGCCAGGGCCGAAGAGCTGGCCGACGACGACACGCTGACCATGAACGTCCGCTACTACCGGGGCATCGTGGAGATCGAGCGCGGCCGGCTCAACGATGCCCTCGCCCCGCTGCTGGAGGGCCAGGAGCTGGCCGAGCGGCTGGACAACGGCCAGCGCAGGTCGGCGTTCGCGGACGCGCTGGGCACCCTGCACCTGTACCGGGGCGAGGCGGAGGCGGCGCTGGAGCGGTACGTCGCCGCCAACGCCCTCGACCGCGACAGCGGCGACGAGCACGGCCTGGCCAGGGGCCTCAGCAACCAGGCCCAGGCGCTGCTGGCCCTGGGCCGCACCCGCGAGGCGATGGCCTGCGCAGCGGAGTCCGACCACTACGCGACCCGGCTGGACGACCGGCAGATCCTCCCGCTGAACGAGCTGATCAGGGGCAACGCCCGGCTCGACGAGGGTGACGGGCCCGCGGCGCGGACCCATCTGCGCGCGGCGCTGGCCTACGCCGCCGAGGACGGCACCGGGGCGAGCATGGCGCACATCGACCTGGCCGCGGCGCTGGTCATGGACGGCGACCTGGACGAGGCGGGTTCGCTGCTGCGGGCGGTCTACGCCGACGCCCCCGAGGGCAGCACGCCGTGGCTGGCGGCCAGGGCGGTCTCCGCCGCGCTCGCGCTGGCCTCGGGCGAGCGCGCGGGCGCCGGGAAGCTGGCCGAGGCGACGGCCTCCGTCTACGCCGCCTCGGGGTTCGGCTGGCCCAGGTACGCCACCCGGCTGGCCGAGGTCCGCCGCGAACTGGGCCTGGACGGGGTCAGCCGCCGGTGATCGGGGCGTCCAGCGGCTCGCCGTACCCGCCGAGCCGGATCTTCACCGACGTGACGTCCTCCGGCGGCGCGGCCAGCAGCCCCCAGAGCGTCACCTCCGCGCCCGCCGGCAGCACGTCGAGCTTGCCGGGCGTGAACCCGGAGCTGAGCGTGCCGACGAAGTCGAAGTAGGTGGGTTCGGCGAACCCGCACAGCTCGTGTCGGCTGCCGGGCCCGGTGACCGACAGTTGCCCGGTGGTCAGCTCCTTGGGGGTGAAGTGGTTCTCGTACGGCAGCGCCGCCGTCCCGGAGCCGGGATTGCGCACCTTCACCGAGGCCAGCAGGTAGCCCGACAGCCGCACGACGCTGTCGACCTCGGCCGTCAGCCCGGCCTCCGACAGTTCGCCGCCCGAAACCGGGGCCTCGGGCTCGCGCTCGCCGTCTACCTCAATCTCGACGCGCCGGTTCTTGGCCCGTCCCCTCGGGTCGTCGCCGCCGTCCGGCTTGGCGTTCGGCGCGACCGGCTCGCGCTCGCCGTGACCCCGGGCCTGGTAGGTGAAGGAGTCGCCCAGCTCGGGCATCAGCGCCTGGCGGACCGCCTTCGCGCGCTGCTCGGACAGCGTCTGGTTGCCCGCGTCGCCGCCCACGCCGTCGGTGTGGCCGTCGACGGTGACGGTGCCGGAGGAGGCGCCGACCCGCTCGCCCAGCCCGCCGATCGCCGACCTGGCCGCCGGTGACAGCCTGGCGCTGCCGAACTCGAACAGCACGTCGCTGGGCAGCGTGTACGCCTCCTTGCCGCCCCTGCCGACCTCGCAGACCAGCGCGCCCACCTGGGGATCGCCGGGCGAGCCGGGCGGCGCGTCGTCCCCGGAGTCGCCGGGGCCGATCGGCACCATCACCGGCCGCAGGCCGTTGAGCGCGACGAGCAGTTCCGAGGTGTCCTCGGGCGGTGCGGTGAACACGGCCGTCACCGGGACGCTCGCGCCCGGCTCGACGTCCGCGTCCTCGCTGATGCGCCCTTCGCCGGAGTCTCCCGCCAGGCCGTAGGCGGTGCCGGTGACCGGGTCGACGAGGGCGACCAGCCGCTCGCGGGCGTCCAGCCCGAGCGCGCCGGGCGAGAGCCGCCCGCCGGTGCCGTTGAACAGGTCGAAGCGCAGCACCAGCTCCCCCTCTCCCGCCCTGGCCAGGCGCAGGTTCCTGCCCTCGACGGGCAGCGCGGTGGAGACGGCCGGGGCGACGATCCCGGCGCCGGGCTCGGGCGATGGGGATTCGTCCGCCGTACGGGGCTGAGCGGGCGCGGAGGGTTCGGACAAGCCGGACGCCGAGGGCTCGGGGGCGGAGACCGGCCCCGGCGGCGCCGCGCAGGCCGACAGTCCGATCACGAGCGCCGCGCCGCAGGCCAGGCGCCGGGTGCGAGGGGTCATGGCGCCAGCGTGCCGGGGCCGCGTTCCACGGACGTCTCACGGCCGTCTCACCCGAGAACGCTCGTCCGAGAGCAGTGCTCTTGACAACTGGCGCTCTATTCCGAGAGCATTGCTCTCACAACGGAGCAATGAACATCAAGGAGAACATCGATGCCCGCCCCTCGCCTCACCTCCGCCGCCTTCGCCGCCACCGGGTTGATGTTCCTGCTCTATCCCGTCCTGCGTCCCTCGGGCGACGACGCGGCCGCCATGGCCTCGGCGAACTGGGTTCTCGGCCACCTCGCGGCCATGCTGGGGTTCGTGCTGGCCGGCCTGGCCGTACTCGGGCTCCACCAGACGCTCGGCGACCGGCTCTCGCTGCGCGCGGCGGTCGTGACCTGGATCGGCGCCGGGCTGACGCTCCCCTACTACGGGGCCGAGGACTTCGGGCTCAACGTCATCGCCCGGCGTTCCCTGCGCGACGGCGCCCCCGCCCTGATGGAACTGGCGCAGGAGTTCCGCTACGGGACGGTGGAGGTCACGATGTTCGCCGGCGGCCTGCTGCTGCTCGGCGCGGGCGCGGTCATGGCCGCGGTGGCCGTCTGGCGCACCGGCGTGCTGAGCAGGTGGAGCGCGGTGCCGATGGCCGCCGGGTTCGCGCTGTTCATCCCGCAGTTCTTCGCCCCGGTCTACGCCCTGCGCATCGCCCACGGGGTGCTCATCGCCCTCGGCGCGCTGTGGCTGGCCGGGGAAATGTGGCGCTCGCGAACCGCGTGAAAGAAGAACTTCCTCCCACTCCTGGCGGCCTGCGCGATTGGATCACGCTCCGGAGGGGAATCCCATCACGGTATCAAGCGTTAGACACCGTGGGAGACAGACCCCCCATCTTATTGGGGGCCCTGTAGGAGGCATTAAGACATGGGCGAGCGCGCGCTTCGTGGCACCCGGCTCGGGGCAACCAGCTACGAGAACGACCGTAACACGGATCTGGCCCCGCGCCAGGAGGTGTCCTACACCTGTCCTAAGGGCCATCGCTTCGAGGTTCCGCTTGCCGCTGAAGCCGAGATCCCCGCCACCTGGGAGTGCCGCATGTGCGGCGCGACGGCGGTGCGCGTGGACGGCGAGCAGCCGGAGTCGAAGAAGGCGAAGCCCCCGAGGACGCACTGGGACATGCTCCTGGAGCGGAGGTCCATCGAGGACCTGGAAGAGGTGCTCAACGAGAGGCTGGCCGTCCTTCGCGCCCAGCGTCGCAAGAGCGCCTGACACAGTCTCACGGTGAAGCCCCCGGCCCCTGACGGGTCCGGGGGCTTTGGCTTGCCCGCGTCCGGCCGCTCAGCCGCCGTCGCGCTCGTCCCTGATGACCTCGCCGTGCACGACCTTGCCGCCGGTGGAGCCGCCGGTCGAGCCGCCGCCCGAGGGCTCCTGGTCCACGCGCGGGAAGGGCACACCCAGGTTCGCGTACGGCGAGGCCGCCGCCATCGCCTTGACCCGCCGGGCGAAGAACCACGAGCCCAGGCGGCGCATCATCGGCCGGGTGAACGGCAGCACGCACAGGAACCCCAGAATGTCGGTGAGGAACCCCGGCGTCAGCAGCAGGGCCCCGCCCACGAGGATCAGGCCGCCGTCGGCCAGCTCGCGATCCGGCATGCGCCCCGACTGCAGCGACTCGTTGATGCTGCGCCACGCCCTGCGCCCCTCGCGGCGCACGATCCACGCGCCGAACAAACTGTCGGCGATCAGCAGCGCCACCGTGGTCCAGCCGCCGATCACGGAGCCGACCTGGATCAGCACCCAGATCTCCAGCACGGGCACGACCAGGAAGGCCAGGAAAAGCAGGAGCCGGACCATCGTTTTCCTCATTCGGGCAGGCGGACGCCGTTTACTGACCGTACAACGTCCGGGCCGTCCAGGACGTTCCGCGAAGGGCGCGGCCTCAGCGGCGGCGTCGCAGCCGCGCGGGCAGCCCGGTCAGGCCCCAGAGGCTGACCCGCCACAGCGCCTCGGTGATGACCTTGCCGCTCATCTTGCTGACCCCGTTGACCCGCTCCACGAACGTGATCGGCACCTCGCGGGCGCGCAGCCCGTTCCGGACGGTGCGCAGGGTGAGGTCCACCTGGAAGCAGTAGCCCTGCGACTCCACGCCCGACACGCCGATCTTCTCCAGCGTGGCGGCGCGGTAGGCGCGAAAGCCCGCCGTGGCGTCGCGGATCGGCAGGCCCAGGATGAGACGCACGTAGACGTTGGCGCCCCGGGACAGGAACTCGCGGTGCGCCGGCCAGTTGACCACCTTGCCGCCGGGCACCCAGCGCGAGCCGATCGCCAGGTCCGCGCCCTCGGCCAGCGCCTCCAGCAGCTTGGGCAGCTCCTCCGGCTGGTGGGAGCCGTCGGCGTCCATCTCGACGAGCACGTCGTAGCCCTCGCTCATGCCCCAGCGGAACGCGGCGATGTAGGCGGCGCCGAGCCCCTGCTTGCCGGGCCGGTGCAGGACGTGGACGTGGTCGTCCTTGGCGGCCAGCTCGTCGGCGAGGTCGCCGGTGCCGTCGGGGCTGTTGTCGTCGACGATCATGAGATGCGCGTCGGGCACGGCGGCCCGGATCCGTTCGGCGATCAGCGGCAGGTTGTCACGCTCGTTGTACGTGGGTACGACGATGAGCACCCGGCCAAGCGTCTCCATGGTCAGTCGTTACCTCATCCGATCGTCTCGGCGCCTGCCACGCCACGCGGCGGCGCCTACGGCCCCCACACCCATCACTGCCAGTGCCCATTCGGGCGCCGCGCCCACCGTGGTGGCGAGCGTGGCGCGGGTCCTTACGGGCACCTTGACCACGTTCATGTCGGCGACCCCCTCGCGGGTCTGCCAGGAGACCTTACCCTCCGGCGTGACGAAGGCGGAGATCCCTGTGGTCGCGGCGGTCACCACGGCTCGATTGTGCTCCACCGCGCGCAGCTTGGACATGGCCAGTTGTTGCGGGGGAAGATTGGACAGTGCGTAGGTGGCGTTGTTCGTCTGCACCGCCAGCGGCGTGCCACCTGCCCTGACGGTCTCGCGGACGGTCGCGTCGAAGGCGACCTCGTAGCAGTTGACGGCGCCGATCGTGACCGGGCCCATCCTGAGGTCGCCCGGCTTCGTGCCCGCCACCGACTGCCGCCCGACCAGCCTGGCCCGCTCGAACAGCGCCAGGAAGACCTCCTTGAACGGCGTGTACTCGCCGAACGGCACGAGCTGCTGCTTGTCGTAGTACGCGCCGGGCCCCTTGACCGGGTCCCAGACGAGGCTGCGGGTGGCGCGCTGTGTGTCGCCGATCGAGACGACCGCGCCGACCAGCGTGGGCACCCCCACGTCCTTGACCGAGGCGTCGATGACCGAGCGGGCGAAGTCGCTGCGGTAGGGGTCGATGTCGGTGGAGTTCTCCGGGAGGATGACGATGTCCGGCTTGAGCACCTTGCCCTCGCGCGCGGCCTTGGCCAGGCGCCTGGTCTCGTTGGCGTGGTTCTGCAGGACGATCGCGGGTTCCTCGCCGAAGGCGTACATGCCCTTGCCGGGCACGTTGCCCTGGACGATGCCGATGTTGACCGACCTGCCCTCGTCTCCCGGCCGCGGGATCGCCAGCGCCACCAGGGGTACGGCCAGCGCGAGCGCCACCGGCGCCAGCCCCCGGAGCCCGTCACGCGGCGCTGGGGCGCCGGTGGCCCGGCGCACCGCCGGAAGGTGCCGGACGGCCGCCCAGGCGATCAGCGAGCCGCACAGGGCCACGGCGAAGGTCACCAGCGGCACGCCGCCGAGCGCGGCGTACGGGGTGAAGGGGGACTCGCCCTGGCTGAAGGCGACCCGCGCCCACGGGAAGCCGCCGACCGGGAAGGTCGAGCGGCACCACTCCATGCCCACCCAGAGCGCCGCCGCCCACAGCGGCCACCAGGGCAGGCGCAGGGTGAGGCGGGTCAGGAAGGCCCAGGCGGCGTAGAAGAGGCTTTCGACGGCGACCAGCGCGATCCAGGCGTCGACGCCGATCGGGCTGACCCACCACAGGGTCGGCAGCAGGAAGACCGTGCCGGCCAGGTAGCCGAGCCAGGCGGCGCGGCGGGGGCGGCAGCCGTACAGGGAGACGACCAGGAGCGCGAGGCCGGGCGGGGCGCTCCACCACCAGTCGAGCGGCGGGAAGGCGAGGAAGAGGGCCATACCGCCGGCGACGGCGGCGGCGACGCGGGCGAGCAGGAGCGTGCGGGGTTCCCTCGGCCACTTCGGCGGCGGGGCGGCGGGCGCGGCGGGGCCGGGAGGGGGCGAGGGCGGTGGGGCCGCCGCTTTCTCCTGCACCACGCCGGTCTCCTCGCGATCGCATCAAGCCGTCGCGCAAACGGTACCGCCTGGCCGGTGTGCACGGCCGCGCGCCTGGCCAGGAGTGTCGTACCTGGCAGGGTGACCCCGCGGCGCCGTCGGCCGCGAGATCACCCGGCGCTTGTGGTGATCCGCTGGCACGGGAGCGGGAAGAGGGCCCGGAAACCCTTCGGACCGGAC
The DNA here is from genome assembly GCF_044456745.1 of Nonomuraea sp. NPDC050790. Classification (NCBI taxonomy): domain Bacteria; kingdom Bacillati; phylum Actinomycetota; class Actinomycetes; order Streptosporangiales; family Streptosporangiaceae; genus Nonomuraea; species Nonomuraea sp. NPDC050790. Next base: position 218,515 of record NZ_JBITGF010000008.1, read on the forward strand.
CCGTCTCGTCGGCGGCGAGCGCGGAATTCCGTTGTCTACTGGGCTACCGGGCCCGTCCCGGGTCCAACCCCCCGCCCGGTTGGGGTGCCCCGACTCGACGGACCGACGGCCCTGCACCTGGCTGTGTGGACGGAGTCGCGCACAAAGAGTCACGCTCCGTCACGGACGCAGGATCCGACGATGTCAGAGACGGCCAACCGGCCAAGTCCCGTGCTGGACTGCGCAGCAAACTACCGACTCCAACTCAGATGTCAACCGTGTCCCGATCAGCGGAAACATCAAGTTTTCGCAGGTAGTCCCCTTGGGTGTCGCGGTGACGGCCACACGGGGCGCCACGCTAAAGCCCATTTGTCGGTCCATTTCCCCGGGGGCGCAAGCGGCTCAGCGCGGGCCCCAGCGGGCGATCGTGGGCGACGCCGAGGCGTTGTGTGGCGCGGGTCAGGGCCACGTAAAGATCGCTCGAACCGCGTGCGGACTGCTCGACGATCAGTTGCGGTTCCGTCACGATCACGGAGTCGAACTCCAGCCCTTTCGCGTCCGCCACGCCCATCACGGCCACCGGCGCGTCCAGCGCGGCCGCCCCGCCGCCCACGACCGTGCCCGGCACCGTCGCGGCCACGCTCGCGCCGAGCGTGCCCACCAGCGCGTCCGGGGCGACGACCACGACCTTGCCGCCCTCGCCCACCTCCGCCTTGACCAGTTCCGGCAGCTCGACCAGCGGCGCCGACCAGGGCTGCGCGCCGCTCTCGCGCACCGAGACCGGCGCCTCGAGCGCGGGGTCGATCGTGGCCAGCACATCCGCGGCGACCGCCATCAGCTCCACGGGCGTGCGGTAGTTGACCGTCAGCCTCTCCTGCCGCCAGCGTCCGGCCACGTAGGGGTCCAGGACGTCGGCCCAGGCGCGGGCCCCGGCCGCCGAGCCGGTCTGGGCGATGTCACCCACGATCGTCATCGAACGCGTCGGGATGCGGCGCATGAGCGTGCGCCAGGCCATCGGCGACAGCTCCTGCGCCTCGTCCACGATGACGTGGCCGTAGGCCCAGGTGCGGTCGGCGGCGGCGCGCTCGGCGGTGGTCAGGTAGGGGCCGCCGCCGCGCTGGCGCTCGGCCAGCCGCTCGGCCTCCATGACGTCGGACAGGCCGGTCAGCTCCAGGACCTCGCGCGCGTAGGCGAGCTCCGCCTCGCGCTCGTGCTCCTCGGCCTGGCGGGCCGCGGCGAGGTCCTCCTCCGCCTGGGCGGCGCTGGCCCGCAGCACCCTCTCGTCGATCTCGCCGAGCAGCTCGGCCGCCTCGTCCAGCAGCGGGACGTCGGCCTCCGTCCACTCCCCGCCGTCCCTGCGCAGCAGCGCGCGTTCGGCGGGGGTCAGGGCGGAGGCGGCGTAGTCGAGGCGTTCGGCGGAGCCGTACAGGCCGAGGAGAAGGCGCTGCGGGGTCAGATACGGCCAGAAGCGGTTGAGCGCGGTGCGCACGACCTGCTCGGTGCGCAGTTCCTCGCGCAGGTCCGCCAGCTCCTCCTCGTCGATCAGGCCCTTGCCTATCTTCTTGGCGGCCTGGCGGGCCAGCGCGTTGAGCACGGAGCGCACGAACACCGCGCGCGCCTGGTTGTGCGGGCGGCGCGAGCGCACCGCCTTGTTGCGCGCGGAGTCGAGCATGCCGGGCTCGATCGTGAGCGTGTAGCGGCCCAGCGGGAGCTGGACGGGCTTGCGCTGGACGCGCTGGCGCTCGCGCACCGCCCGCGCGATCACCTCGGCCATCCGGATGTCGCCCTTCAGCGCGGCCGTCTCCGGCAGGTCGCGGGCGGTCGCGTTCAGGCCCGGGTAGAGCTCGCCGACCGTGGACAGCAGCACGTCCGTCTCGCCGAGCGAGGGCAGCACCTGCTCGATGTAGCGCAGGAACGTCAGGTTGGGGCCCAGGATGAGCACGCCGCGCCGTTCCAGGCGCTCGCGGTGGGTGTAGAGGAGGTAGGCGGCGCGGTGGAGCGCCACGACCGTCTTGCCCGTGCCGGGGCCGCCCTGGACGACCAGGACGCCGTTGAGGTCGGCGCGGATCACCCGGTCCTGCTCGGCCTGGATGGTCGCCACGATGTCGCGCATGCGGCCCGTGCGCTTCTCGTCCAGCGCCGCCAGCAGGGCGGCCTCGCCGTTCAGGGTGGCGCGGTCGGCGTCGCTGATCGCGTCGAGGTCCAGCAGGTCGTCGTCGACCCCCACCACGGTACGGCCGCGCGTCTGCAGGTGCCGGCGGCGGGTGACGCCCATGGGGGCGGCCGGGGTGGCACGGTAGAACGGCTGGGCGACCGGCGCCCGCCAGTCGATGAGCAGGCGTTCCTGCTCGTCGTCGGTGAGGCCGAGCTTGCCGATGTAGAGCCGGCCTTCCTCCGTGTGGTCCAGCCGTCCGAAGACCAGTCCGCGTTCCACCGCCCAGAGGCGGGCGAGGCGGTTGGCGTACATGTCGGCGAAGGTGTCGCGTTCGGAGCGGTTCTGCATGGTGCCGACGGCTCCGGTGGCCAGCACGTCCTTCAACTGGACCTGGGTGCGCTCGCGCAGCACGTCAAGCCGGGTGTACAGACCGGAGACGTAGTGCTGCTCCTTGGCCAGCTCGGTTTGACGGGAGGGTGTGGGACCACTAGTGTTTGTGGTGTTAATGGGACACTCCGGGCCATTCTGCTAGTTGTTACGACAAATCACGACCCTAGCATGCCTGTTGAGACACCCAGGATCTTCCTTTCCTCGAGACGGTCACGTCTTGGTTTCACCTCTTGACCGATCCTGCCAGGACTCCGTACGTTCACACCAAGTTAGGAAACTTTCCTAACCCTCGACCCGGCGCTCGGGAACCCGGCGCTCGGGGGGCCCACGTCCCAAAGGCTGGGGGTGGGAGAGGTAGTGGTGAGGGAGATGTCGTGAGTGGTCCGGTTCCTGGTACTCCAAGTCTGCTCCGCGCGATCAACGACCGCGCGGCCCTGCAGGCGTTGCTGGAGAGAGGGCCGCTGACCCGCCCCGAGATCGGCACCCTCACCGGCCTGTCCAAGCCAACCGCCTCCCAGCTCCTGTCCCGCCTGCAGGACGCCGGCCTGGTCGTCCTCGACGGGATCAGGGAAGGACTGCCGGGCCGTACAGCAGAGGTCTACCGGATCAACCCCGCCGCCGCCTACGTCGGCGCGCTCGACGTCACCCCCGACCGCGTCCAGGCGCGCGTCGCCGACATCACCGGCGCCGTCGTGGGCGAGTTCACGCTGCCCACCGCGCGCCGCCCCTCCGGCACCCTCGTCGAACGGCTGCGCGCCGCGCTCGACGGCGCCAACCCGCCGGGCCCGCTGCGCCGCGTGGTCATCGGCGTCCAGGGCGCCATGGACCCCACCACCGGCCGCCTCGGCTTCGCCACCGCCAAGGACGTGCCGGGCTGGCTCATCCCCGACCTGGTGCCCACCCTCGCCGAGGGCCTGGACGCGCCGGTCGACGTGGAGAACAACGTCAACCTCGTCGCGCTGGCCGAGCAGGCCCACGGCGTGGCCCGCGGGCACGGCGACTTCGTGCTGCTGTGGGCCGACGAGGGCATCGGCATGGCCATCGTGCTCGGCGGGCGGATGCACCGCGGCGCCACCGGCGGCGCCGGCGAGGTCGGCTACATGCCCACGCCCGGCGCCCCCACCGCGCGGGAGGCCGGCCGCTACGCCAACCACGGTTACCAGGCGCTCAGCGGCGGCCCCGCCGTACACACTCTTCTCCAGTCATACGGCGTGCGCGGCTCGGACTTCCGCCAGGCCATCGCCAACGCCACGCGCGCCGCCCAGGGAAGCGGGCAGCGCGCCGACGACGCCAGGGCGGGGCTGCGCGATGTCGCGGCCCGGCTCGCGGTGGGCCTGGCCTCGATCACCTCGGTGATCGACCCCGCGCTCATCGTGCTGACCGGCGGCACCGTGCTGACCGGCGGCGAAACCCTGCGTGAGCTCGTCGAACACGAGCTCCACGCGCTCACCATCCTTCGACCTCAGGTGCGCTTGTCGACCATGGAAGGCAATCCCGTCCTCGCCGGCGCGCTCGACCTGGCCCTCGACACAGCCCGTGACGAGGTCTTCAGCAGTACGGTTACCACGCCATGAGGAGGCACCCCCCGTGCGCTTCGTTCCCCTCGCGGTCGCCGGGCTCACAGCCCTGGTCCTGACCGCCTGCACCGCGGGCAAGGAGGCGGCGCCGTCACTCGGCGCGCAGCCCAAGCCCTCAGGATCGGCCTCGCAGGCCCTGCCCGCGGCCACCCTCGAACTCTGGCACGGCTTCTCCACCGATGCCGAGGCCAAGGCGTTCGAGGACTCCATCGCGGCCTTCACCAAGAAGTTCCCGCAGATCACCGTCAACACCAAGAAGGGCGTCCAGGACGACCAGATCACCGCGGCCATCCGCGGCGGCAAGGCGCCCGACGTGGCCGCCTCCTTCACCACCGACAACGTCGCCCAGTGGTGCAAGTCGGGAGCGTTCCAGGATCTGACCGCGGTCATCCAGCAGGACGGGATCGACCTGTCGGTGCTGCCCGAGGCCTCGCGCGCCTACACGGAGTTCGAGGGCAAGCGGTGCGCGATGCCGCTGCTGGCCGACGCCTACGGCCTGTACTACAACCGCGCGCTGATGAAGGGCAGCGAGCCGCCGAAGACGCTGTCGGAGCTGACCGAGCTGACCAAGAAGCTCACGGTCCGCGACGCCAACGGCGACATCAAGGTGGCCGGGTTCATCCCCAGCTCGCAGTACTACGAGAACAGCCCGTCGCACCTGGGCCCGATGGTCGGCGGCAAGTGGTACAACGACGACGGCACCTCGGCCATCGGCTCCGACCCCGCCTGGAAGCAGTTGCTGACCTGGCAGAAGGAGCTGATCGACTGGTACGGCTACGACAAGCTCGAGAAGTTCCGCAAGGGCCTGGGTGACGAGTGGGGCGCCGAGCACCCGTTCTTCAAGGGCAAGGTCGCCATGATCCTCGACGGCGAGTGGCGCAACGCCATGATCGCCAACGACCCCAAGGCCAAGAGCCTGGACTACGGCACCGCCCCCCTGCCGGTCGCCGACGACAAGCCCGACCTGTACGGCAGCGGCTTCACCGCCGGAACCGTCATCGGCGTCCCCAAGGGCGCCAAGAACCCGCAGCAGGCCTGGGAGCTGATCAAGCACCTGACGACCGACACCGACTCGCTGGTGACGCTGTCGAACGCGCTGCGCAACGTGCCCACGACCAAGGCCGCGATGGAGTCGCCCAACCTGGCCAAGGACGACAACTTCAAGACCTTCCTCGACATCTTCGCCCACCCGAAGACCTCGACGCTGCCCGCCAACGTCAACAGCGTCTTCAACCAGGACGCCTTCTCCACCTTCATGGCCTCCTGGGAGAAGGGGCAGGTCAAGGACCTCGACGCCGGGCTCAAAGAGGTCGACAAGCGCATCAACGACAAGATGAAGCTGTCCGGAGGCTGATGTGGCTTCCCGCGCTCACGCTGCGCCGCCGTCCCGGTGGCGGCGCAGCGAGGGCCTGCGCGCCCTCGTGTGGCTGTCGCCCTGGCTGGTCGGGATCACGATCTTCTTCGTCTACCCGCTGGTCGCGACCGTCTACTTCTCCTTCCACCGCTACGACCTGTTCACGCTGGAGTTCATCGGCCTGGACAACTGGCGCTACCTGTTCAAGGACGACCGGGTCTGGACCTCGATCAAGAACACGCTGTGGCTGGTCGTGTTCATGGTCCCGGCGCAGTTGATCTTCGCTTTGGGCGTGGCCCAGTTCATCACCCGGCTGAAGTCGGGCCTCGGCCTGATCCGCACCATCGTCTACCTGCCCTCGCTGGTGCCGATGGTGGCCGGCACGGTGGCGTTCGTCTTCCTGATGAACCCCTCGACCGGCCCGTGGAACCAGTTGCTCGCGCTCGTCGGCATCACCGGGCCCGACTGGTTCGGCAACCCGGCCTGGTCGAAGCCGAGCCTGACGCTGCTGGCGATGTGGAGCGCCGGCAACATGATCGTCATCTTCATGGCGGCGCTGCTCGACGTGCCCAGGCACCTGTACGAGGCGGCCTCCATCGACGGGGCCAACGCCTGGCGGCAGTTCCGCAGCGTCACGCTGCCGATGATCTCGCCGGTGCTGCTGTTCTCGACGATCACCGCGGTCATCTACGCCCTGCAGTACTTCACCCAGGCCATGATCGCCTCCCGGGTCGCGTCGGGCTCCACCGACTCGGCCGGGTCGGTGTTCACGCCCGGCTATCCCGACCAGTCGCTGCTCACCCTGCCGCAGTGGCTCTTCCACGCCGGCTTCCGCGACTTCTCCATGGGCTACGCCTGCGTGATGGCGCTCCTGCTGTTCGCGGCGGCCATGTTGTTCACCCTGGTCCTGCTGCGCAGGTTCCGTTACGCGGAGGAGGTCTCATGAGCGCCACCGCGACGGCGCCCGCACGGCGGCGCGCCGCCCGCGCCAGACCGGCGGCCGGCTCCCGGCGCAGGACGCTCTTCTGGATCGCCAAGCACTCGATCACCATCGTGCTCTGCCTGATCTTCCTCGGGCCGCTGGTCTTCGTGTTCCTGACGGCGCTGATGACCGACGAGCAGGCGCTCACGAGCGAGCTGTGGCCGCAGACGTGGAACTGGTCGAACTTCGCCGCCGTCTTCGCCAAGTCGAAACTGGTGCAGTGGACGCTCAACACGTTCATGTACGCGGCGCTCGCGACGACGTTCACGCTGCTGTCGTCGATCCCCGTGGCCTACGCCCTGGCCCGGTTCCGCTTCCGCGGGCGCAAGCTGGCGTTCCTGCTGGTCATCACCACGATGATGCTGCCGCCCCAGGTCGTGGCCGTCCCGGTCTACCTCATCTGGGCCCGCTTCGACCTGACGGACTCACTGTGGCCGCTGATCCTGCCGATGCTGCTGGGCGACGCCTTCTCGATCTTCCTGATGCGCCAGTTCCTCGTCACGATCCCCCGCGACTACACCGACGCCGCCCGGGTGGACGGCTGCTCCGACGTCAAGACGCTGTTCAAGGTCATCCTGCCGATGGCCAGGCCGGCGATCGCGGCGGTCGCGCTCTTCCAGTTCTTCTACTGCTGGAACGACTACTACGGCCCACTCCTGTATGCGGGAGTCGACCAGGAGGGGTGGACGCTATCGCTGGGTCTGGCCACCTTCAAGGCCTTCCACAGCGTGCAATGGAACCTCACCATGGCGGCCACGCTGCTCGTGACGGCTCCGGTCATCGTCATCTTCTTCCTGGCGCAGAAGGTGTTCATCGAGGGGGTGACATTGACGGGGGTGAAGGGCTGATCCTGGCCATCGACGGGGGCAACAGCAAGACCGACGTCGCGCTGGTCGCCGCGGACGGCAAGGTCCTGGCCACCGTGCGCGGCGGCCCGTTCACGCCGCACACCGAAGGCGTCCCCGCCGCCGTCGCGACGGTCCTCCACACGGTACGGCAGGCCGGCATCACCACCTCCCCCACACTGGTCGCGGCCTTCCTGGCCGGTGCCGACCTGCCCGCGGAGGAGGAGGTGCTGGCGGCCGAGTTCGCGCTCCAGGGCCTCTCCGGCCGGATCGTGGTCCGCAACGACACCTTCGCGCTGCTGCGGGCGGGCGCGTCCGGGCCGTGGGGCGTGGCCGTCGTCTGCGGCGCCGGCATCAACGCGGCCGGCGTCTCCCCCACCGGCAAGGTGGCCCGCTTCCCCGCGCTGGGGAAGATGTCGGGCGACTGGGGCGGCGGACAGGACGTGGCGGAGGAGATGCTCTGGCACGCGGTGCGCGCCGAGGACGGCCGCGGCCCGGCGACCGCGCTGAGCACGCTGGTGCGCCGGCAGTTCGCCGTCGGGTCGGTCGAGGAGTTCGTGCTCGACATGCACTTCGGCCGGGTGGATCCGGCCCGGGTGCTGGAGCTGGCGCCCGGGTTGTTCTCGGCCGCCGCCTCCGGTGACGCGGTGGCAGCCGCCCTGGTCAGGAGGCTGGCCGAGGAGGTGGTCGTGATGGCGGAGGTGTGCCTGCGCCGGCTCGACCTGCTGGAGACGCCCACCGAGGTGGTCCTGGGCGGCGGCATGCTGACCGCGCGCGACCCGCTCATGACGGCGCTGCTCGACGGTGAGTTCGCCGGGCGGGCGCCGCGGGCCAAGCTGATCGTCGCCGACGTGCCGCCGATCGCCGGGGCGGCGCTGAGCGGCCTGGACCTGCTCGGCGCCACCGAGGAGGCGAAGGCCCGCCTGCGCGCCCGCTACGCGCCCCTGCTGCCCTGAACGGCCTCCCCGCCGCCGCCCGCGGGGAGCCTGTTTAGGGGCTCTGAGCTGCGGATACTAATCACCACGGCACGAGTTTCGCGACTCTGGGTGATGGTGTGACCACGTTTAGCTCGCAGATCAGATCGGCGCGGTGGCCGGCGGTGCTGGCCGCGTTCTGGTTGTGCGTGGCGTTGTGGTCACCCGGTCACGCGGTCGGGGCCGCGGAGCCTGTGGCGGTGGCCTCCGCCGTACATCTGGGCGAGGAGTGCGGCACCGAGGAGGCCGGTCCGCGCGGCGCCCGCCGCCCGCCCGTGAAGCGGCCGCGGTTCGCGGCCGCCCGCCCCTCCCCAGGGGTACGGCGGGCCGCGCCCCCGGCCAGGACGGACGGCCACGCCGAGCGACTGGTCCTGCTGAGCGTCTGGCGGCTGTGAGCCGGGCGGGGAGACCTCTCCCCCGCCCGTCAGCCATCATCACCAAGCGCTCGGAGGGTGATTCGCCATGCGCGAAACCGACGTCTTCTCGGAAATCTGGACCTTCTTCTGCCAGCGCTGCTCGCACGTCTGGCAGGACGAGTACGAAGCCCGCCACCTCGACGACGGGCACGGCGGCGACACCGTCGCCTGGCGCCACCACGGCGTGCACAGCATGCCGCCGTGGGCGCACGCGACCTGCGTGAGCTGCGCCGGCGTCACGGTCAGGGTCATGCCGGCCGTTCCCGGCCAGCGCTGAGCACCCGAGCGGCCTCCGTGTCGTGCGGGGGCCGCCCGCGGGGTCAGTCGACGGGTTCCGTCTCGCCCTCCAGGAGCGGAGGCCGGTGCTCGTACGGGGTGCTCAGGACCACGGTCGTGCGCGTGGAGACGTTGGCGGCGGCCCTGATCTGCTGCAGCAACTCCTCCAGCCCCACCGGCGAGGCCACGCGGACCTTCAGGATGTAGCTCTCGTCGCCGGCGACGCTGTGGCAGGCCTCGATCCCGTGGAGATGGGCCAGCCGGTCGGGGGCGTCGTCGGGCGCGGCGGGGTCGATGGGTTTGATCGACACGAACGCGGTCAGCGGCAGCCCGACGGCGTCATGGTCGATCACGGCGGCGTAGCCGCGCACGATGCCGCGCTTCTCCAGGCGGCGCACCCGCTGATGCACGGCCGAGACGGACAGTCCCGTCTCCCTGGCCAGATCGGTGAAGCTCATCCGGCCGTCCTTGGCCAGCAGCGTGACGATCCGGCGGTCGATCTCCTCCATCGGTCAAAGGTAGCGGCTTCGTGTCACGGCGCGGTTCCGACGGGCTCGGCGCCCGACCGCATCGCGTGCTCGACGAGCGTGATGAGCACCTCTTTGCCCGAGTCCTTACGGCGGGCGTCGCATAACACGATCGGGATCTCGGGCTCCAGCTCCAGCGCCTGGCGGACTTGGCCGACGGTGAAGGGGCGGGCGCCGTCGAAGCAGTTGAGGGCGACGACGAAGGGGGTGCGGTGGCGCTCGAAGTAGTCGATGGCGGGGAAGCAGTCGGCCAGGCGCCGGGTGTCGGCCAGCACGACCGCGCCCAGGGCGCCGAGCGCCAGTTCGTCCCAGACGAAGTAGAAGCGCTCCTGGCCCGGCGTGCCGAACAGGTAGAGCATGTAGTCGTCGCGGATCGTGATGCGGCCGAAGTCCATGGCGACCGTGGTCGTGGGCTTGGTCTCCACGCCGGACAGGTCGTCGACACCCGCGCTGACGTGGGTGATCATCTCCTCGGTGCGCAGCGGGCGCGTCTCGGAGACGGCGCCGACCATCGTGGTCTTGCCCGCGCCGAACCCGCCGGCGATCAAAATCTTGATCGCGGTCGGCAGTCGCCATCGTTCAGAGCGACCGAAGTCCATCGAGCACCGCCCTGTGAAGTGCCCTGGTCAGAGTGACCTGTCAAGGCGCAGAGAAAAGGTCCCATCCACTTACCTGGCAACGAGACACCCTAGCAACGCCACAATTTCCACTCAAGGCACAATCCATCACAGGAAGCCATATGTCCCGCTTTGTCGCCTAGAGCACGGTAATACACGGCGGGCCGTCGCGCTCGTAAACTCCGGAGTCAGCAAGTTGTCAGGCCATCAGGCCCGAAATGCCATGAAAACCGGTATTAAATCCGATCTGACGACGCAGGTACGCGGCCGTCAGCGGGCTCACCTCACGCAACGGCCCGATCAGCGCCGCCGCCTCCTGGGCCAGAACGGTCATCCGGTCGGTCACGTCGCCGTGACTGACGCCCAGCATGAGCACGTTGAGATCGCCCCAGCTGACATCCCGGCGATAGGAGGCCAGGTCGCCCAGCAGGTGCAGATACCGCTGCACCTGCCGGCTGGCCGGCTCCAGCTCGCCCAGATTCCGCCGCGCCCACGGGTCGCCCGCGTAGATCCAGTGTGACAGATCAACAAAGCTCGAACCGCAACTGTCGGCATTGTCGAGATATCGCCCCAGCGAGGGCACGGTCCCCGCCTCCCGCCACACCCAGGCCCGCGCCATGGCCGACAGCATGCGTTCGAGCTGCGCCCGCCAGTGGCCGCGCAGGTCGGCGAAGCCGTTGGAGGTGGCCAGCTCGTCGCGCAGATCCGCCAGGAACCGGGTGGCCGGCACCCTCGGCGCCGCCCCGTCGGCCACGGCCAGGCAGTCGTGGCGCAGCTCGTCCACCTCGTCGCGGGTGGCCGCCGCGTGCTCCACCAGCCACCCGACCGCCCGCACCCATAGCGCCGCCCGGTTGGCCACCTTCAGCCGCTCCGCCGCCGACCAGGGAGAACTGAACGCCGTGGACAGGCACAGCGCATGGTAAAGGTCGGGGTCGAAGGCCGCCCTGGGGAACAGGCCGCCGTACATCTCGACGCAGCGGCGCAGGTCACGGGCGCATTCGGCGGCGAGCGCACAGACGCGACCCAGCTCGGAGGCCTCGCCCAGCTCGTCGCCCGCCACCCTAGGGCCGCTCGCTCAGCGTACGCACCATGACGCCGACCCCCACACCGCGTGTATCGACCTGTGGGCGAATTGTCACATGATCGCGCACTACCGATCAAGGTATGCCCCAGTTGCTAAACCATCCCATCCCACCCACCCATGTGCCCCCCTCCGTGCCGAGAGCCCCCACCCCCAGACACCCCTCCGCCACCACGCCCGCGCCCCGGTCGTCGCTCCAACACCGGTCCCCGCGGACTGACCTGCCCAGCGTGCATCTCCCCGGCAGCCTGGCACCGCTCCAGGGGTGCCTCGGCGACCCTGGAGCTCCGCCCCCAGCAGACCGAGACCCAGCAGACCGAGGCCCAGCGGCGCGGGGCCGTCGAACCAGGGCCAGCGAACCGGGCCAGCGAATCGGGGCAGCGAATCGGGGCGGCGTGCCAGGTAGCCGAAAGGCCCAGGCGCCAGGAAATGGCCGGTGACCGGAAGCGCGGGCGGCCAGAAGGGTGGGCGCGGGTCGGCAAGGGCGAGGGCGGGTCCGTGGGGTTGAAGGCGGGCAGGTTAGGGCGAGGACAGGTCGGTGGGGGTCCGAGGCGGGTCGGGCGGGTCGGTGGCGGGTCGGTAAGGGCGCGGGTGGGCGGCGGGTTGGTGAGGTGGTTATTTGAGGGTGTCGAGGAGGCGGTTGAGGGGGCTGTCGAGGTCGTAGCGGTCGGCGAGCTGGACCAGGGTCTCAGGGTCGCGGGGCTTGGTGGGGACGGTGAGGTCGGTGGCGGGTAGCGGGGCGCCGGAGGCGACCTCCACCACGGCGGGGGCGACCCGGAGGTAGTCGCGGGCCGCGGTCAGCTTGGTGCGGGCGCCGGCGGGGAAGCCTTCGGTCACTCCGTCGTCCAGGGCAGTCAGCAGAGCGTCCAGGGAGCCGAAGCGGGTGATCAGCGCGGCGGCCGTCTTCTCCCCCACGCCGGACACGCCGGGCAGGCCGTCGGAGGGGTCGCCGCGCAGGGTGGCGAAGTCGGCGTAGGAACGGCCGGGAATGCCGTACTTGGCGGTCACCCACGCCTCGTCCACGACCTGGAGGTTGCGGATGCCGCGGGCGGTGTAAAGGATGCGCACCGGCCGCGAGTCGTCCACGAGCTGGAACAGGTCGCGGTCCCCGGTCACCACGTCGACCGCGCCGCTCCCGGCCGCGTGGGTGAGGGTGCCGATGACGTCGTCGGCCTCGTACCCGGGCGACTCCAGGCGGGCGATGCCGACCGCGTCCAGCACCCGCTCGATCACCGGGATCTGCGGCACCAGCGTGTCGGGCACCTCCTCCGTGTCGCCGTGTGCCACCCGGTGCGCCTTGTACGTGGGAATCGCCGCCACCCTGAAGGCCGGGCGCCAGTCGGCGTCCATGGTCGCGACCAGCTCGGCCGGGCGGTACTTGCGCACCAGCGTGGCGATCATGTCGATCAGGCCGCGGACGGCGTTGACCGGCATGCCGTCGGGCGCGGTCATCGACTCCGGGATGCCGTAGAAGGCACGGAAGTAGAGCGAGGGTGTGTCGAGAAGCATCAGCACCCGCCCATGTTCGCACCCCGCCCCGACATTCCGCTCCCCACCGCTCCGCACACCCCACACCCCCCACCGCCACCGCTCGACACCCCGCCGCTCGGCACAGCCCGCTCCGCACACCGTCGCTCGGCACACCGCCTGAACGCCTCGCCTCTATGTCAAAGGGAAAAGGAGTGGGCCGGGGCGCGTGCCCAGGGCGGAGTCGTTGCGGCGGGAACCCCGTGAGCCCTCACGACCGGCGCTCGACAGGCGGTCAGGCACGTCGGCGGGGCGGGTGGGGCGGCTTGCCGTAACGGAAAAGGGCCGGAAAGCAAGGAGCGGGACGGAAACCCACGACCATCAGCAACCGACCCCCACGGCAAGGAGGCAGGCGTCGTCGTCCGGGTTGGGGCCGCCGATGGCGTGGAGGAGGCGGTCGAGGCCGGCGTCGAGGTCGGTGGTGAGGAGGTGGGCGGCGGCCGAGACGGCGAGGTCCAGGCCCGCGTCGATGTCGCGGGTGCGCCGTTCGACCAGCCCGTCGGTGAACAGCAGCAGCAGGTCGCCGTCACGCAGTTCCACGCTGGCCAGGTTGTAGGGCTGGTCGCAGGTGGCGCCCAGCAGCACCCCCCTCGGCTGGGTCAGCGTCTCGGCCTTGCCGTCGCGGACCAGGATGGGCGGCAGGTGTCCCGCCTGGCTCCAGGTGAAGACGCGCGTCCCGGTGTCCAGGTGGCCGATGATCGCGGTGGCGGTGGTCTCCTCAAGGCGGTGCAGGACGAGTTCGTTGAGCCAGGCCAGGAGCTGGTCGGCGCTCTGGCCGGTCATCGTCAGGCCGACGAGGGCGTGGCGGAGCTGGGCCATGTGGGCGATCGCGGGCAGCCCGTGGCCGGAGACGTCGCCGATGGCCAGCATGACGCGGTCGTCGGGCAGCGCGGCGGCCTCGAACCAGTCGCCGCCCAGGTTGGCGGTCTTCTCGGCGGGCACGTAGCGGACGGCGATCCGGGTGCCGGGCAGGTCGAGGCGGCCGGTGGGCTCGGGCAGGATGGCCTCGCGCAGGGCCAGCATGACGTGGCGTTCCTCGGCGGCCCGCTCGCGGGCCTCCAGGAGCTGGCGGCGGGACTCGGACATGATGCGCTCGGCGCGGCGGCGGCCGGTGATGTCCTGGACGACGCCGTGGACGCCGATGGGCCCGCCGGGGGCGATGAGCGGTTCGAGGACGACGCGCAGGTTGCGCACCTCGCCCCCGCGCCGGATGCGGAACTCCGCCTGGACCGGCTCCACGCCCTGCACCACGCTCCACAGGAGCTGGTCGAGGGCGCCGAGGTCGCAGGGCTCGACGTAGCCGGCGAGTTCGGGCAGCCCGAGCGGGCCGTCGGCGGGGTCGCGGCCGAAGATCACGTAGACGTGGTCGGACCATATGGCCTCGCCCGTGCGCAGGTTCCATTCGGCCCAGCCCATGTTGCCGAGCCGCTCGGCGTGGGACAGGCGGATGGCCAGCATGGCGGTGTCGTGCTCGCCCGCCTGCTGCTGGGTCAGGTGTCCGATGAGCTCGGCCGCGCTCATCGGACGGTGGTCCGGTGATGGGAGGGGTGGCTGATGGCCGCCCGTAACGTCGACCATAGTTCACTCGCAAATGACAATGGATCGGGACAAGAGGTCCCACAGTATGTGATCGTCCTTGAACGGAGTGTAGCGATGGCTTGCCGTGTTGTGAGAGCTTTTCGCGGATTTTAGATGTGGGGTCGCGAGTAGATTGGGGCCTGTGACGTCCGAAGACTTGTATCCCGTGTCCCGTCTTGCCGCCGCCCAGGAGGCCACCGCCAAGGCCGGGCTCGACGCCCTGCTGCTCACCCCCGGGCCCGATCTGCGCTACGTCAGCGGCTACCAGGCCCTGCCGCTGGAGCGGCTCACCTGCCTGGTGGTGCCCGCGGCCGGCGAGCCGTACATGATGGTGCCGCGGCTGGAGCTGCCGGCCGCTCAGGCCTCGCCCGCCTCGCGACTGGGGCTGGAGTTCGTGGCGTGGGACGAGACCGACGATCCCTATGAGATCGCCGCGAAGCGCCTCGGCCCCGTCGCGAAGGTGGGGCTGGCCGACCGGATGTGGGCCATGGCCTCGCTGGCCTTCCGCGCCGCCATGCCGAAGACCGAGCAGGTGCTGGCCGGGACGGTGCTGCGGGAGCTGCGCATGCGCAAGTCCGCGGCCGAGGTCGAGGCGCTGCGCGAGGCAGGGGAGGCGATCGACGCGGTGCACCGGCAGGTGCCCGGGTTCCTGCGGGCGGGGCGCACCGAGCGCGAGGTGGGCCGCGACATCGCCGACGCCATCCTGGCCGCAGGGCACGAGACGGTCGACTTCGTCATCGTCGCCTCCGGCCCCAACGGCGCCAGCCCGCACCACGAGCTGTCGGACCGGGTCATCCAGGCGGGCGAGCCGGTCGTGGTGGACATCGGCGGGCAGTTGCACAACGGCTACTGCTCCGACTCCACCCGCAACTACTGCGTGGGCGAGCCGCCCGCCGACTACGCGGCGTACTTCGAGGTGCTGCGCCGTGCCCAGGACGCCGCGTGCGAGGCGGTACGGCCCGGCGTGTCCTGCGAGTCGATCGACGCCGCGGCCCGCGAGGTGATCACCGAGGCCGGGTTCGGGGCGAACTTCATCCACCGCACCGGGCACGGGATCGGCATCGAGACGCACGAGGAGCCGTACATCGTCGCGGGCAACGGCGAGCCGATGGAGCCGGGCTTCGCGTTCTCGGTGGAGCCGGGCATCTACCTCGCCGGGTCCCACGGGGCCCGGATCGAGGACATCCTGGTCTGCACGGGCTCGGGCGGCCTGCGGCTCAACAACACGCCGCGCGACCTGGTGATCGTCTAGCCCGCGCCGAACCTCGGCACCGGCAGGTCGTCGGTGGCCAGGTGCACGACGGGCGAGACCGTGTAGACGTCGATGCTGTGCCGCCCGCCCTCGCGGCCCAGCCCGCTGGCCTTCACCCCGCCGAAGGGTGTGCGCAGGTCGCGGACGTTCTGGGAGTTGACCCAGAGCATCCCGGTCTCGATGGCCTGCGCCATGCGGTGGGCGCGGCGCAGGTCGTTGGTCCACAGGTACGCGGCCAGGCCGTACCGGGTGGCGTTGGCCAGCTCGATCGCCTCGGTCTCGGTGCCGAACGGGGTGACGCACACGACGGGCCCGAAGATCTCCTCCTGGAAGATCCGCATGTCCGGGGTGACGTCGGCGAACACGGTCGCGGCCAGGAAGTTGCCGCGGGGCAGGTGTGGCGGCCGGTCGCCGCCCGCCGCCAGGCGCGCGCCCTCCTCCACGCCGAGCCGCACGTACCCGGCGACCCGGGCGTGGTGCTCGGGGTGGATGAGCGCGCCCAGTTCGGTGGCGGGGTCGGCGGGGTCGCCGACCCGTACCTGGGCGGCGCGGGCGGCCAGCCGTACCGTGAACTCGGCGTAGATCGAGGCGTGCACGAGCACGCGGGAGCTGGCGGTGCAGCGCTCGCCGTTGAGGGAGAACACGCCGAAGACGGCGGCGTCCAGCGCCCGCTCCAGGTCGGCGTCGTCGAACACGATCAGCGGCGACTTGCCGCCGAGCTCCATCGACAGGGTCTTCAGCGATCCCGCGGCGTTGCGCATGATCTCCTGGCCGGTGGCGCTCTCCCCGGTGAAGGAGATCACCGGGACGTCGGGGTGCGCCACCAGCGCCGCGCCGGCCTCCTCGCCGATGCCGTGCACGAGGTTGAACACCCCGGGCGGCAGCCCCGCCTCCTCCATGATGTCGGGCAGCAGCCCGGCCGACAGCGGCGACCACTCGGCGGGCTTGAGCACGACCGGGCAGCCCGCCGCGAGCGCGGGCGCCAGCTTCCAGGTCTCCAGCATGAACGGCGTGTTCCACGGCGTGATCAGCCCGGCCACGCCGGCGGGTTTGCGCAGGACGTAGTTGAGCTGGGCGGAGCCGACCCGGTAGACGTCCTCGCTGATCGTGGCGGCGACGTCGGCGAAGAAGCGGAAGTTCTGCGCCGCGCGCCTGGCCTGGCCGCGGGCCTGGGTGATGGGCAGACCGGTGTCGCGGCACTCCAGCGCGGCCAGGCGCTCGTCGCGCGCCTCGATCGCGTCGGCGATCCTGCGCAGCGTGACGGCGCGTTCCTCGCCGGGCAGCCGCGGCCACGGGCCGTCGGTGAACGCCTTCCTGGCCGCGGTCACGGCCGCCTCGACGTCCTCGGCGCGTCCGGCCGCCACCGTCAGGTACGCCTCGTTCGTCGCCGGCTCCAGGGAGGTGAAGGTGGCCCCCGAGACGCTCGGGACGCGGGCCCCGTCGATGTAGTGCTCCAGGGTCATCGGGTCAGTTCCTCACACTCGGCCAGCAGCGCCTCGATCCGGGTGACTCCGGCCGGGGTCGGCGGGATGAGCGGCGGACGCACGTGCCCGGAGGCGATCCGGCCCCGCAGCTCCAGCACCCATTTGGCCGGGGCGGGGTTGGTCTCCACGAACAGCAGTTCCACGAGCGGGTGCAGGGCGTGGTGCAGGTCGAGCGCGGTGCGGTGGTCGCCTTCGGTGTACGCGGTGTACATGCGGGCCACGGCCGCGGGGGCCAGGTTGGCCGCGGCGCTGACGAACCCGGTGCCGCCGATGGCCAGCAGCGGCAGGCAGAGCAGCTCGATGCCCGACCACACGAGGAAGTCGCGGCCGCAGCGGTACAGCACCTGCGAGAAGTGCTCGAAGTCGCGGGTCGTCTCCTTGATGCCCACGATGTTGTCGTGCGCGTGGCGCAGCCTGGCGACCGTCTCCGGCGCGATGTCGACGGCGGTGCGCGCGGGCACGTTGTAGATCACGATCGGCAGGCCGGGGAACTCCGCGGCGATCGTGGAGTACCAGCGGAACAGCGCCTCCTGGCCGGGCCGGGAGTAGTAGGGCGTGATGACGAGGACGGCGTCGGCGCCGAGCCGTTCCGCCTCCGCGGTGAGCAGGAGGGTCTCCTCCAGCTTGGCCGAGCCGGTGCCGGGCAGGAACGGCGCGCGCTCGCCGAGCTCCTCGGCGACGGCGGCCATGGCGGCGATCCGCTCCTCGGCCGTCTGCGCGCCGGGCTCGCCGGTGGAGCCGCCGATGGAGACGCCGTGCGAGCCCTGGCCGAGCTGCCAGCGGACCAGGCCGCGCAGCGAGGCGAGGTCGAGCGCGCCCTCGGCGGTGAACGGCGTCACCACCGGTGCGATGGACCCCCGGATGGCCGCGGGGTCGGAACGGTACTTCACGCGTCTTCTCCTTGCTGCCAGGCCCGGTAGGACTCGCGCCAGGTCCTGTTCATGGGGTAGAGGCCGTCGATCGAGGCGCCGGCCGCGACCCGCTGGTAGATGAAGCGCTCCTCGTCCTCCTGTACGGCCGCGGCCCCCGCCACCTCGGCGGCCAGCGCCGGCGGCAGCACGACCACGCCCTCGGCGTCGCCCACCAGCACGTCGCCGGGCATGACGAGCACCCCGCCGCAGGCCACCGGGACCTGCGACTCGACGGGCACGTGCCGGCGCCCGAGCACGGCCGCGTGCGGCACCGCGTAGTAGGCGGGCAGGTCCAGTTCGGCGAAGGAGGGGCTGTCGCGCAGCCCGCCGTCGGTGACCACGCCCACGGCTCCCCTGCGCAGGGCGCGCATGGCCAGGATGTCGCCGAGCGTGCCCGCGCCGTGCTCGCCGCGCGCCTCGATCACCAGCACCTCCCCCGGCCTGATCTCCTCGACGGCGCGCTTCTGGGCGTTCATGCCGCCGCCGAGCTCGGCGAAGACGTCCTCGCGCAGCGGCAGGTAGCGCAGGGTCCGCGCGACGCCGACCATGCGCAGGTCGGGCCGGGTGGGCCGGACGCCTTCGACGAAGTGGTGGTCGATGCCGCGCCGGCGGAGCTGCGAGGAGAGCGTGGCGGTGGAGACCGTCCGCAGCGCCGCGATCGTGGCCTCGTCCAGGGGGTACGGCGCCGCCGTCCGCCCCCGTCCGACGGCGGCGGCCCTGCTCTCCTCGTCGGCCCTCGGCTGCGCGCCCCACGCGGCAGGGGCGGCGCGGGGCTCGGCGACGACCTCGTTGCGCAGCCGGCCCGCGCCTGCCAGCTCGACCTCGACGACGTCGCCGGGCTCCACGACGGTCGAGCCGGCGGGCGTGCCGGCCAGGATCAGGTCGCCGGGCTCCAGCGTCATGTAGCGCGACAGGTCGGCGATGAGCAGGTCGAAGCCGAAGAGCAGCTCACCGGTGCCGGCCTCCTGGGCCAGCTCGCCGTTGACGTAGGTGCGCAGGCACAGGGCGCCTGGGTCCACGCCGGTGAGGATCGCGGGGCCGACCGGGGTGTAGCCGTCCTGACCCTTGGCGCGCAGGTTGGAGCCCTGGTCGGCGTGCCGGAAGTCGTACACGCCGAAGTCGTTGGCGGCGGTGTAGCCCGCGACGTGCTCCAGCGCCCGCTCGGGCGGCACGCACCGGGCGCGCTCGCCGATGACGACGGCGATCTCGCCCTCGAAGGTGAGCAGCTCGCACCCGGCCGGGCGCACGACGGGCCGGCCCGACCACGACAGCGAGGAGGGCGGTTTGAGGAAGTAGGAGGGGGCCGAGGGGAAACGTCCCCGCTCGGCGGCCCGGCCGCGGTAGTTGAGGTGGACGGCGATGATCTTCCCCGGCGCCAGGCCGAGCGGGTGATCCATGACTACTCCAGATCGTATATGACATCGTGGATGATAGCGGATCCGAAGGATGGAGTACTATAGACAAAGATATCTGAGTTCGTACATGATTTTGCGATGCCGGGGGGTGGAACAGGCCCCCCGCCCTTCGGCATACTCAACGAGCCGATGCCGGGCCTGGGAGGATGCGCATGGGAGAGATCGTCCTGGCAGCCAAGATCACGCACGTCCCGTCCATCTGGCTGTCCATCCAGCCGGGCAAGCACTACGGCATCCGCCGTCCCGCCGAGATGGCGCTGACGGAGATCGGCCGCCGCGCGCGCGAGCTCGGGACCGAGACCTTCCTGGTGGCCGACACCCACTGGATGAACAGCATCGGCTTCCACCTCAACGGCAAGGAGCGCCACCGCGCCTCCTACGCCAGCCACGAGCTCCCGCACTTCATCCACGACCTGAAGTACGACTACGACGGCGACCCCGACCTGGCCGAGCTCATCCGCGAGGAGATCGTCGCCGGCGGCCAGAAGGCCCACGTGCACACCTACAAGGACCTCGGCCTCGAGTACGCCACGCTCGTGCCCATGTACTTCGTCAACGGCGACTCCGCCGTCCGGGTGCTGCCGATCGGCTGCAACATCTACTCCTCCATCGACGAGAACCGCAGGATCGGCGAGGCGCTGCGCCGCGCGATCCTGCGCAGCGGGCGCAACGTGGCCTTCCTGGCCAGCGGCTCGCTCTCGCACGCCTTCCCGCCCAACGAGATCGCCGAGACCCTGCTCAACGAGGTCAGCAGCGCGTTCAACCGCAAGACCGACATGGCGGTGCTCGACCTGTGGACCGAGGGCAGGATCGCGGAGTTCCTGGAGATGCTGCCCGACTACAACGTGCGGTGCACGGGCGAGGGGGCCATGGCCGACACCGCCATGCTCTTCGGGCTGCTCGGCTGGGCGGACTACACGGGCAAGGGCGAGCAGCTCTGCCCGTACTTCGGCAGCAGCGGCACGGGCCAGGTGGTGGTCGACTTCCCGGTGCCGTCGTGGAGTAACATCTGAAATCGTATGCGAAACCTGCTGTGAAAGGTGCCGGAGTGATGGCGGAGCTGGCCGTACGGGTGTTCGCCCGCGAGGAGACGGCCGGTCCCCCGGTGCTGCTGCTGCACGGGTTCGCCTCCGACGGGCGGCGCGACTGGGTGGCGACCGGGATGGCCGACGCGCTGGCCGCGGGCGGCCGCCGGGTCGTGGTCGCCGACCTGCCGGGCCACGGGGACAGCCCGGCGCCCGCCGACCCCGCGCGGGCCGGGGCCGGCGTGATCGCCGCGGCGCTGGCCGAGGCGATGGGTCCCGGGCCGTTCGACGTCGTCGGCTACTCGCTCGGGGCCAGGATCGCCTGGGAACTGCCCGCCGCCGCGCCCGGCCAGGTGCGCCGGGCGGTGCTGGGCGGGCTCAGCCCGGCCGACCCGTTCGGCGCGCTCGACGCCGGGGAACTGCGCAGGGCCGTCGCCGACGGGCACGTACCCGCCGATCCGCTCACCGCGATGATCGCTGATATGGTCCTCGCCCAGGGCCACCGCGCCGCGGGGCTGGTGACCTGCGTGGAAGGGCTGCGCGCCACGCCGTTCGAGCCGGGGGCGTGGGAGGGGGCGGAGCCTCCGGTGTTCGTCGCGGGACGGGAGGACGTGGTCGCCGCCGGAATCGAGCGTATCGTCGGGCAGGTGACGGGTGCCCGGCTGGTCACCGTCGCGGGCGACCACCGGCAGGCGCTGACCGGTCCCGGCCTGCGCGAGGTCGTGACGGCGACGCTCGCGCTTTGACGACGAGAGGAATCTCGGCAGAGACGATCTCGATCACGATGGGGAATGAGGAAAGAGCGGTGAGTTCCGCCAAGGGGTCCACGCGGGCCAATGCGTCCAAGGCCGAGATCAGCTACGAGTTGCTGCGCTCGCGCATCCTCGACGGCACCTACGGTCCGGGCTACCGGCTGGTGATGGACCAGCTCGCCCGCGAGACCGGGGTCAGCACCATCCCGCTGCGCGAAGCCGTACGGCGGCTGCAGTCCGACGGGCTGGTCGAGGTGGTGCGCAACATCGGCGCCCGGGTGGCCGTCTTCGACGCCGCCCAGGTCGAGCACGCGCTGCAGGTGCTGGCCCGGCTGGAGGGGTACGCCACGGCCATCTCGGCTCCGCTCATGACCCCGGAACACCTCGCGCGGGCCCGCGCGGTCAACGACCGGATGGTCGAGGCGCTGGAGGAGTTCGACCCGGTGTCGTTCACCGCGCTCAACAGGGAGTTCCACTTCGCCATCTACGCGCAGTGCCCGGACGAGCACCTGCGGGCGCTGCTGGAGGCGGAGTGGGCCCGGCTCGACCACATGCGGCGCTCCACGTTCAGCCACGTGCCGGGGCGGGCGCGGCGGTCGGTGGAGGAGCACGAGCACATGCTCGACCTGATCCAGGCCGGGGCGCAGGCCCAGGAGATCGAGCGGGTGGCCTGCGCCCACAAGATCGCCACCGCCGACGCCCTCCACCAGGCCCAGGCCAAACACCACAAACCCAGCGGGTGAGGCACCGCTGGGTCAGGTGAGGAGCTGGCCGCCGTCCACCTGGACGGTCGTGCCGGTGATGTGGCGGGCGGCCGGGGAGGCCAGGAAGACGACCATCGGGGTGATGTCGCCGGTTTCGGCGATGCGGCCCAGGGGGATGCGGGACTCCCAGGCGGCTCGGGCCTGCGGGTCGGACATGAGGGCGGCGGTCATCGGGGTGACGACCGGGCCGGGGGCCACGCCGTTGACCCGGATGCCGTGCGGGGCGAGTTCCAGGGCGGCGGTCCTGGTGAGGGCGTCCACGGCGGCTTTGGTGGCCTCGTAGTGCCCGAGGCCGGCGGTGGGCTGGCGGGCGCCGATCGAGCTGATGTTGACGACGGCGCCGCCGCGTCCGGCCGCGATCATCCTGGCGGCCACCGCCTGGGTGACGGTGAACGTGCCGCGCAGGTTGACCGCGACGACCCGGTCGAAGACCTCCAGCGGCAGCTCCACCAGCGGACCCCCACCGGCCACCACCCCGGCGTTGTTGACCAGGACGTCCACCGGGCCGCCCGCCTGAGCCAGCGCGGCCTCCACCGAGGCCGCGCAGGTGACGTCCATGGGTACCGCGGTGGCCCCGATCCCGGCGGCGGCCTTCTCCCCCGCGCCCGCGTCCACGTCGGCGATCACCACCCGGTCACCGGCCTGCGCGAACGCCAGCGCCACGGCCTTCCCGATCCCGCTCGCCCCTCCGGTGACCAGCACCAGCCGGCTCATCGCGCGTACGCCACGATCACGCGCGGGCAGCCGGGCAGGCTGAGGGTCGGGCCGGGTTCCCAGCCGGCGCCGGCGAGCCAGCCGCGTACCTCCTGCTCGGGGTAGACCGTGGTGCCGTCGATGACCAGGTACTCGGCCGCGTGCAGCGCGTCCACGACCCGCTGCGCGGGGTCGGCGTCGAGGAAGAAGTCCAGCAGGAGCAGCGTGGCGCCGGGGGCGGCCAGTTCGCGAGCGCGCTCGGCGTGGCGGACGTTGCGTTCGGGGCCGAAGCGGTGCACGACGTGCTCCAGCAGCACCAGGTCGTAGTCCGCGGGCAGGTCGGCGGTGAAGGGGTCGGCGGCGGCCAGTTCCGCGCGATCGCCGACGCCCGCCTCGTCCAGCGTCCGCTTCGCGAAGGCGGCCAGGTCGCCCTCGGCGCAGAACGTGCCGCGCAGGCCGGGGGCGGCCTTCATGGCCTCGGCCAGGAACGCGCCGGACAGCCCGCCGAGGTCCAGCGCGCGGCGGTGCGGGGTGAAGTCGTAGTGCGCGGCGAGCGTTCTGGCGTGCAGCGCGTTGTAGGTCATCACCCCGGTGAGGAACACCTCCATCCGCTCGCCCTCCAGGTCCAGCGGGACGGGCTCCCCGGTACGCGCGCTGGCGCCGAACCCCAGCCAGTGCGGGTAGCTGACCGCCTCCAGGAAGGTGAGGAAGGGACGAAGATCGAGCTCCCCCTCGGCCCCGGCCAGGTAACGCGCGGCCGAGGGCGTGTTGGCGTAGACACCGTCGGCGCGGGTCAGCAGGCCGAGCCCCGACATGGCGTCGGCCAGGATGCGCACGGTGCGCACGGGCAGGCCGGTGCGCCGGGCGAGGTCGTCCGCGCTCGCCGGGCCGCTCGCCAGCGCGGCGAACAGGCCGAGCTCCGACGCCGCGAAGAGCTGCTTGGCGGCCATGTATCCGGTGGCCACCTCCACGATGCGGGCCGCGCCGCCGCTGTCCTGGTCAACCGACATGTGACACCCCTTCGGGAGCGAACAGTATCGGGAATGCTATACGATTCTTGGATGTGGCCGCCAGGCCCGTCGTCGCTCGGCTCAGGAGGTGTGCGGTGCGGTTCTCCGGTGCGGTGCCCAGGCGCAGGCTCGGCCCACGCGGGCCGTTGGTCCCCATGGCCGGGCTCGGTTCGTGGAACACCTGGGATCGGATGGAGTTCGGCACGGCGGTCGAGCTGATCGGCGCCGCCGTACGCCATGGGGTGAGCCTCTTCGACGTCGCCCACTACAACTCCGGGCCGCACGCCGAGGACGCGACCACCGACGTGATCTTCGGCAAGGCGGTCAGGGAGGCGGGGATCGCGCGCGAGGAGTACACGCTGTGCGGCAAGCTCTGGCTCTGGGACTACCCCGCGACCTCCTTCGCCGCGCAGATCGACACCTCGCTGGAGCGGATCGGGACGGACCGGGCCGACCTCGTGGTCGTCGGCGACTTCCTGGGCGAGCTCGACCTTCGCTCGGTGCTGACCGACGTGTCCGAGCTGGTGCGGGCGGGGCGGTTCGCGGCCTGGGGAGTGAACAACTGGGCGGCGCGCGACCTGTGGCGGGCGTGCGCCCTGGCCCGTGCCGAGGGGTTCACGCCGCCGTCGTTCGCCCAGCTCAAGTACAGTCTGGCCCGGCGTTCCGTGCCCGAGGGCCTGCCGTACGGCCGGCTGCTGTCGCAGGCGGGGCTGGGGCTGCAGGCCTCCGACGTGTTCGAGGGCGGCATCCTGGCGGGCCGGCTGCACCCACGGCGCAAGATCGGCGCGGACCCGGGCGGCATCAGGGAGCGGATCCGCGCCTCGTTCCCGACGGTGCTGCGGACCGCCGAGCGGTTCGGCGCCACGCCCGCGCAACTGGCCGTCGCCTTCTGCCTCACGCATCCGGCGGTCGCGACCGTGCTGTTCGGGGTGAGCGGGACGCGCCAGCTGGAGGAGAACCTGGGCGCGCTCACCCTTCTCGAACGGCACGGCCCCGACCTGCGCGAAGCCGTCTCCGACCTGTGGCTTGACCGTGGCGTGGTCGATCCAGAGGCGTCCTGGGGCACCGCCTAGGCCTGGTGGACGACCCGCCCGTCCACCATCGTCAGCGCCACCGGCATCCCGGGCAGTTCGGACGGCTCGATCGCGCGCAGGTCGCCGCCGAGCACGCACAGGTCGGCCACCTTGCCCGTCTCCAGCGTCCCCTTCCAGTCCTGCGCGCCGTCCTGCCAGGCCGGGACGACGGTGTACGCGCGCAGCGCCGCGTTCATCTCCATCCCCGACTGGGCCACGCCGATCCGCCAGTCGGGGGTGAGCACGGGCGCGTCCGAGCTGAGGCAGAGCCGTACGCCCAGGGCCAGCGCCTCGCCCAGGGGCCAGGCGCCCGCGAGCGCCTCGGGACCCAGCGCGGCGGCCAGCATCTCCCCGGCCGCCGCGGCGATGCCCGGCTGGGTGTTGAGCCCGATGCCCGCGCGCGCCATCTCCGCGAGCGTGTCGGGCCGCACCAGGTCGCCGTGGATCACGTAGTGGCGCCGGTCGCGGCCGTCGCGGGCGGCGGCCGCGCGCATGGCCTCGACCGCGGCCCGCACGGCCCTGCCGCCGGTGGCGTGCACGCCGACCTGGTACCCGGCCGCGTGCGCGGCGCCGATCATCTCGGCCAGGGCGTCCGCGCGGGCCTCGGGTGAGGGGCCTTCGACCAGGAGCCCGCCGTGGCCGCCGGCCGCGTACGGCTGGTCGGTCCACGCGGTCCCCATCGGCGGGATGCCGTCGGCGAAGATCTTGACCCCGGCCACGCTCAGCCACCCCGGCACCTCGGCCGGCGGCCGGAACCCGCGCAGCCCCTCCCGCAGCCCCGACAGCGTGCTGGGCCCGTCGAGCTCCCCGAACAACATCAGCGCCGTCACCCTCGCCGTGAGCAGCCCGTCCGCGGCCAGCCGCGCGTAGTCGCGCAGCGCCGCCGACCCGAAGCATCCGGTACGGCCGGCGTCCTCCCCCGGCCCGAGCCCCGGCTCGGTGTAGCTGGTGACGCCCAGCGAGGCCAGCAACCGCCCGGCCCGCAGGATGGCGGCCCTGCGCTGCCTGCCGTTCTCCAGCCGGACGGGCTCGCCGCCCGGCTCGCCGGAGGCCATCTGGTCCATGAGCAGATCGGGCCACATCGCACCGAGCCACACCCCGTGCAGGTGCGAGTCGTTGATGCCCGGCAGCACCGAGCGCCCGCTCAGGGCGATCACCCGGGTGTCCGGCCCGATGAGCGGCGCCACCTCGCGGGCCGAGCCCGCGCGGGCGATGAGCCGGCCGCGTACGGCGAGCGCCTCCACCACCCGGTCTTCCCCGTCCAAGGTGTGGACCACCCCGCCCGTGAGCACCGTGTCGGCGGCCCGGGAACCGTTGCGCAACATCTTCCTCCCCACTCTGGACACCACCGCGTGGATGCCCATAACGTACACGGAATCAGATACGATTCGAGTCCTGATCCCGGGTGCATCTCCCACCCCGGCGAGCGGAGGTAGGCATGCCTTTGCATCCCGACGCGCAGGCGATCATCGACCGCACTCCCGCCGTGGAACCGGGCCGACCCGTCGTGCTGGACCCCCAGACCATGCGCGAGCAGTTCCGCACCACGTGGCGGCTGCCCGACGTGCTGCCGGAGGTGGCCGGGGTGCGCGACACCTCGATCCCGGGGCCGGCCGGTGAGATCCCCGTGCGCGTGTACACCCCGGAGGGGGCCGGGCCGTTCCCGGCCTTCGTGTGGTTCCACGGCGGCGGGTGGACGATCGGCAGCCTGGACGAGAACGAGTACGCCTGCCGTACCGTGTGCTCGGGGGCGGGTGTGGTCGTGGTGTCGGTGGACTACCGGCTCGCGCCCGAGAACCCCTACCCCGCCGCGGCCGAGGACTGCTTCGCGGCCGTGCGCTGGGTCCACGAGCACGGCGCGGAGATCGCCGCCGACCCGGGACGGATCGCCGTCGGCGGCGAGAGCGCCGGCGGCAACCTCGCCGCCGTGGCCGCGCTGAAGGCCCGCGACCTGGGCGGTCCGCGGCTGTCGCTGCAGGTGCTGATCTCGCCGGTGCTCGGGCATCCCGACGACGGCCGCGCCTCCTACCGCGACTACGCCGAGGGCTACTTCCTGTCCAGGGCGAGCATGGAGTGGTTCTTCACCCTCTATCCGCGCGATCCCACGAACCTGCGCGACCCCTACCTGCTGCCGCTGCGCGCCGACGACCTGTCGGGGCTGGCCCCCGCGCTGGTGCTGGGGGCGGAGTACGACGTGCTGCGCGACGAGGGCGAGGAGTACGCGGCCCGGCTGCGCGAGGCCGGAGTGGCGGCCGAGGCGGTCCGCTACGACGGGCTGATCCACGGCTTCTTCGGCCTGCTGGCCACCGAGCTGCCCGCCGCGCGCGCGGCGCACGAGCGGGTGGCCGGGGCGCTGCGGACGGCGTTCGGCGGAGGCGGGCGGTGAGCGCCGCCGCTCCGGGCGCGGTGCTCAGCCTGGAGGCGGTCGGCGTCAGGCGGGGCGAGGCCGAGATCGTCCACGAGGTCTCGCTGGAGGTCGAGCCCGGCACGGTGACCGTCGTGCTGGGCTCGAACGGGGCGGGCAAGTCCACGCTCATGGACGGCATCGCCGGCGTCGCCGCCATGTCCGCCGGCACCGTCCGCCTGGGCGGCGCCCCGATCGAGAAGCTGCCCGCCTACCGCAGGGCCCGCGCCGGACTCGGCTACGTCGAGCAGTCCCGCACCGTCTTCCGCGCGCTCACCGTCGAGCAGAACCTGCTCGTCTCGCGCAGCGGGCAGGGCGATCCGGGCCGCGTGTTCACGCTCTTCCCCGAGCTGGAGCGCCGCAGAAACCTCCAGGCCGGGCACCTGTCCGGCGGCGAGCAGCAGATGCTCGTGCTCGGCCGCGCGCTGGTCGCCGACCCCCGGGTCATGCTCATCGACGAGATGTCGATGGGGCTGGCGCCCGTGGTGGTGCGCCGGCTGATGCGGGCGGTGGGCGAGATGGTCGGGCTCGGCATCTCGATCCTGCTGGTCGAGCAGTTCGCGGCGCTGGCGCTGGAGATCGGGACGCGCGCGTACGTGCTGCGCAAGGGCCGGGTCGGCTACGACGGCACCTGCGCGGAGCTGCGACGGGAGCCGGGGCTGCTGCACGAGTCCTACTTCGGGGCGGCGCCGGCATGAGCCCGCGCGGCCTCGCGATCGGACTCGGCCTCGCCGTGGCGGCCTGCGTCGCGGTGCCCGCCCTGTTCTCCGCCCACTGGGTCTTCCTGGCGATCACCGCCGTCGTCGTCTCGGTCATCATGCAGAGCTACGGCGTCATCGTCGGCAGGGCCGGGATGATGTCGCTGTGCCAGATGTCGTTCGCGGCGATCGGCGCGTGGGTGGTGCTCAAGCTCAACCTGCACGACGCGCCCGGCGGGTTCCTGCTCTGGCTGGTGCTGGGCGGGCTGGCGGCGGTCCCGGTGGGCGTGCTGATCGGCCTGCCCGCGCTGCGCATCCGCGGCGTGAACCTGGCCGTGGTCACCTTCGGCTTCGCGGTCTCGACCGACATCGTGCTCAACGCCAACCAGTTCCCCGGCACGGGTGAGCTGAAGACGGTCGTACGGCCCGCGCTGTTCTCCGGCGACCGGGCGTACTTCGTGCTGACCGTGATCGTCTTCTGCGTGGTGGCGATCGGGCTGAGCCTGTTCAACCGGACCCGGCTCGGGATGTCCTGGCTGGAGCTGCGGCACTCCGAGCGGGCCGCGGCCGCGCACGGGGTGTCGGTGGCGCGCAGCAAACTGGCCGCGTTCGCGATCAGCGCGTTCGTCGCGGCGATCGGCGGCGGGCTCATGGCCGGGCAGCTCGGCCTGGTGGTCGCGCAGAACTTCTCCATGGGGCAGTCGCTGGCGTTCTTCGCCGTCGCCATCCTCATCGGGCCGCACCACGTGGACGGCGCGATCATGGGCGGCGTGTTCGGGGCGGTCATGGCCACCGTGCTGGAGCGGCTGCACCTGCCGCAGGACCTGGGCGGCATGCTGTTCGGCGTCTTCGCCGTGCTCGCGCTGCGCTCCGGCGTGAGCCAGACCGACTTCGTCCAGGCGCGCAGGCGGGAGCGGGCCGCGCGGCCACTGCTCGAAGCCCACGCCGGGACGGCGCCCCCACCCGGCAAGCCACCGCCCACCGAGCCAGCACCCACCGGGCCGCCAGCCACCGAGCCAGCACCCACCGGGCCTCCTCCCGGCGCGCCTTCGCCGCCGTCCGGGGCTCCCCTGCTGGTGGTCAGCGGGCTGACCGTGCGTTTCGGCGAGGTCAGCGCGCTGCACGAGGTGGACCTGACCGTGCGCGAGGGCGAGGTGGCCGGGCTCATCGGGCCCAACGGCGCGGGCAAGAGCACGTTCATCGCCGCCGTGACCGGCTTCATCGGCGGCTACCAGGGCTCCATCGCGCTCGCCGGATCCCCGCTGGACGGCCTGCGGCCCGACGTCAGGGCCAGGCGCGGGCTGCGCCGTACCTTCCAGACCACCACGATCCCCGCCGAGCTCACCCAGCACGAGTACCTGACGATCGGCGCCGGTCGCCGCCTGGACCGTGCCGAGGCCGAGGATCTGCTGGGGTTCTTCGGCTGCCCGCCGGCCGAGGTGCCGGTGTCGCTGCTGGACGCCGGGACCAGGCGGCTGCTCGACGTGGCCGCCGCCGTCGCCGCCCGGCCCAGGGTGGCGCTGCTGGACGAGCCCGCCGCCGGGCAGTCGGGCGCGGAGTCGCTGCGCTTCGCCGCCCGGCTGGCCGAGGTGCCCGCCCGATACGGCGTCGCCGTCATGCTGGTCGAGCACGACATGGAACTGGTCACCGCGGCCTGCGCACAGCTCACCGTCCTGGACTTCGGGCGGGTCATCGCCACCGGCCCCACCAGGGACGTCATGGAGGACCCCGCCGTCGTCAACGCCTACCTCGGCATAGCGGCTGCCCCGCTGGCCTGATCTCCCTGAGGAGGAAGCACGCACATGGAGCTTGCACACAGGCTCGCCGCCGCGCTGGGGGTCGCGGCGCTCGCACTGGCCGGATGCGCCGCCGACGGCGGGACCGACGGCCCCATCAAGGTCGGCGCGATCAACGGCATCACGGGCCAGTTCCAGGCGCCCGAGGTGCCCAAGGCCGTGAAGGCCGTCTTCGACGAGGTCAACGCGGCGGGCGGGATCGGCGGCCGGAAGATCGAGTTCATCAGCAAGGACGACGCCATGAACCCGCAGCGCTCGACCGAGGCCGCCGTGGAGCTGATCGAGTCCGAGGGCGTCACGGCCCTGGTCGGCTCCTCCAGCGCTGTGGACTGCGGCCTGAACCGGGCCAAGTACAGCAGCGCGGGCATCGTCTCGATCCCGGCCATCGGCGTCGACCCCGCCTGCTTCACCAGCCCGAACATCGCCCCGGTCAACCCCGGCCCGTACAAGCAGCTCACCGCCGCCCTGTACTTCCTGTCGGAGACGAAGAAGCACGCGAAGGTGTGCGCGTACCTGACGGTGCTGCCCGGCAGCGGCGACGGCATCGAGAACGCCATCAAGGAGTGGTCGACGGTCACGGGCAAGCAGCTGACCGTCAAGGAGACCTCCGTCGGCACGGGCGACCCGACCCCCTACCTGGTCAAGGCCAAGGAGGCGGGCTGCGCGGGCATCCTGTACAACTCGCAGGTGGGGCCGTGGTTCGCGCAGGCCAAGACGCAGGGCATGAGCGCCGTCGACTTCGTCATGCTGGCCAACAGCTACACCGACGCCAACGCGCAGGCGATCCCCGAGGGGCTCAACGTGTACTCGGCCACCGAGTGGCAGCCCTACACCGACGAGACCCTGCCCGGCAACGACAGGTGGGCCAAGATCGTCAGCGCCAACGGGATTCCCAAGACGGCCTTCAGCCAGGGCGCGGTCATGGCCGCCGACGTCTTCGTCCAGGTGCTCAAGGGCATCAAGGGGCCGATCACCCGCGAGTCGGTGACCAAGGCGTTCAAGGAGATGAAGCCGGTGGACTATCCCATGGTCGGCACGCCGTACGTGTTCGGGCCGGGTGAGGCGCACAACCCGGTCGAGGGCGCCAGGTTCGTCAAGGCGGAGAACCGCGCGTGGCGGGTGCTGCCCGAGGGGTTCGTCATCCCCGGCAAGGGCTGAGCGGTGCTGAACTCCCTGATCGCCGGACTGACCAGCGGCGGCGTGTACGCGCTGCTCGGGCTGTGCGTGGTGCTGACCTACCGGCTGGTCGCCGTGGTGAACTTCGCCATGGCGGCCACGGGGGCGGTGGGCGCGTACGTGATGGTCTCGCTGATCGAGGCGGGCACGCACGGCGCGCTCGCGCTGGCGGCGGGGGTCGTGGCGGGGGCCGCGCTGTCGGCGCTGGTCGGCGCGGTGCTCGTGCGGTGGTTCGGCGAGCACAGCGAGCGGACCAAGGCCGCGGTGACGGTCGCGCTGTACGTGGCCATCATGGCGATCGGGCTGCGCGTGTTCGGCAGCGCGACGACGGGCACGCGGCGCTTCCCCGCGCCGCTGGACGGGCCGGCGTTCGTGCTGGGCGACGTCGTGGTGCCGCTGTCCACGCTGGTCTCGCTGGCCTTCGCCGCGCTCATCACGGCCGGGGTGGGGCTGCTGTTCGGCCGGACCCTGCTGGGCCTGCGGCTGCAGGCGCTGTCGGAGCGTCCCACGACCGCGCAGGTGGTCGGCATCGCCGTGCCGCGCCTGGCCATGGCGGTGTGGGCGGTCATCGGCGGGCTCAGCACGCTGGTCATCGTCCTGGTCGCGCCTCGGCTGGGCGGCGACTTCGCCACGCTCGGCAACCTCATCACCACCGCGCTGGCCGTGGCCATGGTGGGCGCGTTCCGCAGCCTGCCGATGACGCTCGCGGGCGGGCTGATCCTCGGCCTGCTGGAGGGCGCCGCCGTCTCGCTGAGCGGCCTGCAGGCCTACCGCGGCGTGGTGCCCTTCCTGGTGATCCTGGTGCTGCTGTGGTGGCGCAGCAGGAACGAGATCTGGGACACCGCCCACACCCGCTGAGAAAGGAACCCGATCGTGCCCGTCCCGACCGCCACCCGCGCCGCCGTGCTCCGCGAGCACGGCGAGCCGCTGGTCATCGAGGAGCTTCCGCTGCCGCAGGAGGTGGAGCCGGGCGCGGCCGTCGTCAGGATCGGCTGCGCCACCCTGTGCGCCACCGACGTGCACATCTGGACCGGCGCGATGGCCTGGCCCGGCATGCTGCCTATGGTGCTCGGCCACGAGATGGCCGGCACGGTCGCCGCCGCCGGGCCGGGAACCCTCGACGCGCTGGGCCGGCCGGTGCGAGCCGGGGACCGGATCGGCTGGTCGGAGTCGACGTGCGGGCACTGCCACGGCTGCACCGTGCTGCGCAGCCCGGTCGCCTGCGCCCAGCGCGGCTACGGGTTCACGCAGCGTGCGGACGCCTGGCCGTACTCCACCTGCGGCCTGGCCGAGTACGCCTACGTCAGGCCGGGCGCGCTCAAGCTCCTGGTGCCCGACGACGTCCCCGACACCTGGGCGGCCGCGGCGGGCTGCGCGGTCAAGACCGTCGTCCACGCCTACGGCAGGGCCGGCGGCGTCCGCCCCGGCGCCGCGGTCGTCGTCCAGGGCGCGGGAGCGCTGGGGCTGGTGGCCACGGCCATGGCCGCCGCCTCGGGGGCGGGCACGGTCATCACCGTCGGCGCCCCGGCGGCCCGGCTGGAGCTGGCCCGCCGCTTCGGCGCCGACGTCGTGATCGGCCTGGACGGCACCCCGGCCGAGCGCCTCGGCCAGGTCATGGAGGCCACCGACGGGCGCGGCGCCGAACTGGTGCTGGACCTGGCCGGCGCGCCGGGCGTGGCGGCGCAGGCCGTCGACATGGCCGCCTGGGGCGGCACGTTCGTGGTCGTCGGCAGCACGGGCCCGCGCCAGGACCCGGTCCCGATGGGCACGATCATGGGCAAGGAACTGCGCGTGCTCGGCTCGCTCAACGGCGACATCGGCGACTACCACCGCGCCCTGGAGTTCCTGCGGGGCTTCCGTACCCGCTTCGGCTGGGACGCCATGTTCGGCGCTCCGGCCGGGCTGGGCGCGGCGACCGCCGCGCTCCGGGCGATGTCCAGGCTCGACGAGGTCAAGGCCGTCATCCATCCGTGGCTACCGTGACGAGGAGTCCGATGCACACCGTTCCCCGCCGCACGATCGGCACGCACGGGCCGCAGGCGTCGGTCCTGTCCCTGGGGTCGTGGCACGTCTACGACCGCATGGACTTCGCCGAGGCCGTCGCGATGGTGCGCCACGCCGCCGACCTGGGCGTCAACCTGTTCGACGTCGGCGTGTACGGCCTGCCGGGGCATCCGCCGGTCTTCACCGACGTGCTGTTCTCAGCCATCGTCCGGGCCGCGGGCCTGGCCAGGGAGGACTACCTGCTGTCGGAGAAGCTGTGGCTGGAGCGCTACCCCGAGCAGCCGCTGCGCGAGCAACTGGAGCACGCGCTGTTCAGGGTCGGCGCCGACCGGGCCGACCTGGTGGTCCTCGGCGACGTCCGGCGCGCCGACCTCGATCTCGAACGGCTGGCCGGCGACCTGGCCGAGCTGGAGCGCGACGGGATGATCGGCTGCTGGGGCGTGAACAACTGGTCGGCGACCGCGATCCGGACGATCGGCGCGCACGCCCTGGCCGCCGGCTCTCCTGGGCCCCAGCTCGCGCAGCTCAAGTACAGCCCGTGCCGCCGCTCGATCCCGGACGGCGAGCCGTTCGCGCCGCTGTTCGCCGAGGGGCTGTCGCTGCAGGCGTCCGACGTGCTGGAGGGCGGCATCCTGGCGGGCCGGACCAGCCCCTCCCGGCAGATCGGCCGCGATCCGGGCGGCGTGCGCGAGCGGATCGTCGAAGCGGCGCCCGGGCTGGCCGAGGCCGCCGCGGGTGTGGGGGCGACCGCGGCCCAGCTCTGCATCGCCTTCGCGCTGTCGCATCCGGCCACGTGCACCGTGCTGTTCGGCGCGAGCAGCACCCGGCAACTGGTGTGCAACGTCGGCGCGCTGGCCGTGCTGGAGCGCGTCGGCGCGGAGCGGATCAGGCAGATCGTGGCGCCGTTCTGGGCCGACCGCGACGCGGTCGACCCCGAGGGGCCCTGATTAGTAGGTGTCGCAGTACGGCCCCGGCGGCACGCCGGGCGCGTGGAACCACATGCACACGACGTCGCCGGGCACCAGCGCCGGCACCGGGTGGTAGGAGCCCTGCAGGTAGGCGGGCGTGGTCATCATGGAGATGGGACCGCCCCTGGAGACCCCGTTGACCGTGGCCCTGACGGAGAGGCCGGAGGGCGGCGGCTTGATCGTGAACACGAACCGCGCCCCGTCCAGGCCCGCGCACACCGGGGCCTCGGGGACGCAGACGGGTCCGGCTGCCTGGGCGGGCGGGGCGGCCAGGACGAAGGCGAGGGACAACGACAAACCCAGAATGATCCGTGCTGCGCTGATGACGCACCCCCTACGGGTCCGCGGGATGACTTCGGGCGTGCCGCTCCGAAGGTAACCCGGCGGGCCGGGCGGGTCCAGGGCCGGCGTCCCGTCCGTGGCGCCGGAGGAACATAACCGGAGATCAACGGCCGCCACCGCACGAAAGTACGCGGTCTCAGCGAGCCTGCTGGGATTTCGCATGGGGCCTATCTACGGTAATGCCGGTGAGCGCGGATCAGGTCCTTGAGGTGGCGACCAAGCTTTTCGCCGAACTGGGTTACGACGAAACGGATATCGGGCTCATCGCACGGGCGGCCGGGGTCGATCCGGCATTCGTCGGCCAGGAGTTCGGCGGAAAGGCCGACCTGTACAAGATGGTGATGCTCCGCGCCGACCAGGCGGAATACGCCGCGATATCGGCGGCGCTGGCCCAGTTCACGGGGACGCCGGAGGCGCTGCACCGGATGGTGGACGCCTATCTGGACTTCTTCGCGGCCCATCCGATGCTGGTCCTGTTGTGGATGCATCGCTGGATGGGCGACGCGGCCGACATTCCGGAACTCGAGGAGGCATACACCCGGCCGCTGCTGGATGAGATTCTCCGGGCCATTTCGCCTCTGCTGCCGCGGGAAGTGGAGGCTCGTTACTTCGTCTGGATGATCGTGTGGTGTGTTTACGGCTTTCTCACCGGCGGCGTGCTCGACCGGCGGCGCAGCGAGCGTACGGTGAAACCGGCGGAGCTCGCGCGCTTCCGCGCCTACCTGCACCAGGTGATCGACCGGCTGATGCGGTGAGCGAGGGGGCCTGGCGGGTGGAGAACCCCCATAGTGTCCACGCCGCAGGCCCCGTCACAGCATAGAGTGATCGGGCGGCTACCGAAGGTGGTTTCAAGCCCTGGCTTCACACAGGGGACAGAATTGGCGCAATGCCGCCATGTGCCAGATGGCGGCGATGGGCTCGCGATCATAACGTGGGATCATGAGCGCTTGGTATGCCATCGACGCCGCCGAGACGGCCGAGCGGCAGCAGGTGGACCCGGCCGTCGGGCTGGGCGGGGCGGAAGCCGTACGGCGCAGGGAGGAACACGGCGCCAACCGGCTGCCCGAGGCCCCTCGCGAGCCGCGCTGGCACGCCTACCTGCGGCAGTTCCAGGATCTGCTGATCCTGACGCTGATCGGCGCGGCCGTGGTGAGCTTCGTGGTGACCCGCGAGTGGGAGACGCCGGCGATCATCGTGCTGGTCGTCATCCTGAACGCGACGATCGGGTTCGTGCAGGAGTCCCGGGCGGAGGCGTCGCTGGAGGCGCTGCGCAAGATGCTCCACACCGAGGCCACCGTGCTGCGCGACGGGGCGGCCATGCGGCTCGACGCGGCCGACCTGGTGCCGGGCGACGTGGTCGACCTGGAGGCGGGCGACCGGGTGCCGGCCGACGGGCGGCTGGTGTCCTCGGCGTCGCTGGAGGTGCAGGAGTCCGCGCTGACCGGCGAGGCGGAGCCCTCGGCCAAGTCCGCCGAGGCGGTCGTGCCGCGGGACGCGCCGCTGGCCGACCGCTCCACCGCGGTGTTCATGAACACGACGGTCACCCGCGGCCACGCCCGCCTGATCGTCACCGCGACCGGCGCCTCGACCGAGATCGGGCAGATCGCCGGGCTCCTCCAGCAGACCAAGCAGGCCCCGACCCCGCTGCAGCGCCAGATCGACGCGCTCGGCAAGACGCTGGCGCTGATCGCGCTCGCGGTGATCGCGGTCGTGTTCGTCCTGGGGCTGCTGCGCGGCCAGCCGCTCGGCGAGCTGTTCATGACCGCCGTCTCGCTGGCGGTGGCCACGGTCCCCGAAGGGCTGCCCGCCGTCGTGGCCTTCACCCTGGCCATGGGTACGGCCCGCCTGGCGAAAAGGGGCGCCATCGTCAAACGGCTGGCCTCGGTCGAGACCCTGGGCAGCACCTCCCAGATCTGCACCGACAAGACCGGCACGCTGACGCTCAACCAGATGACCGCCCGCGAGGTGTACCTGGCCGACCGCCGCTTCACCGTCTCCGGCCAGGGCTACTCGGTGGAGGGCCGCATCCGCAGCACCGACGACGACCCGCCCGACAGCCAGACGCTGCACGCCGCGCTCGTGGCCATGGCGCTGTGCACCGACGCGGTGGCGCGCGCCGCCGACGACGTGGTCGGCGACCCCACCGAGCTGGCGATGGTCGTGCTGGCCGAGAAGGGCGGCGTGGACGTCATGGCGCTGCGCCGCAGGCACCCTCGGATCGCCGAGGTGCCCTTCGACTCCGACGACAAGTTCATGGCCACCTTCCACCGGGAGGACGGCCGGGTGCGCTGCTTCGTCAAGGGCGCGCCCGACGTGCTGGCCGCCCGCGCCGACCGCTACCTGACCGCCGCGGGCCCCCGCCCCTTCGACGCGGCGGCCCGCGAGGAGTACGCCGCCGCCAACGGCGAACTGGCCGAGCAGGGGCTGCGCGTGCTGGCCGTCGGCGTGAAGGACTTCGACGACCTGCCCGAGACCGACGACCTCAAGGCCACGCTCGACGGCATCGTGCTGATGGCGCTGGTCGGCATCGTCGACCCGCCGCGGCCCGAGGCCTCCGCCGCCATCCAGCAGTGCCACGAGGCGGGCGTCCAGGTCCGGATGATCACCGGCGACCACGCCGTCACCGCCGCGGCCATCGCCCGCGAACTGGACATCCCCGGCAAGGCGGTGACCGGCGCCGACCTGGACGAGCTCTCCGACGAGGAACTGGCCAGGCAGCTCCCCGACATCGGGGTGGTGGCCAGGGTCACCCCGCAGCACAAGATCCGGATCGTGCGCGCGCTGCAGGACGACGGCGCCGTGGTGGCGATGACCGGCGACGGCGTCAACGACGCCCCGGCCCTGCGGCGGGCCGACATCGGCGTCGCCATGGGCGTCACCGGGACCGAGGTGAGCAAGGAAGCCGCCACGATGATCCTCACCGACGACAACTTCGCGACCGTGGTCGAGGCGGTGCGCGAGGGGCGCGGCATCTACGCCAACATCGTGAAGTTCACCCGGTTCCAGCTCTCGACGGCGTTCGGGTTCGTGCTCACGTTCCTGGCGGCGTCGATCACCGGGCTGGCGGGCGGCGCGCCGTTCACCGCCGTGCAGATCCTCTTCGTGAACCTCATCATGGACGGCCCGCCGGCGCTGTCGCTCGGCGTCGACCCGGCCGGTCCGGACGTCATGAGCCGCTCGCCGCGCGCGCGGGACGAGCGCATCCTCACCACCGCGCGACTGCTGCGGATCCTGCTGGCCGGCACCACGATGGCCGTGGGGACCCTGCTCGTGCTCGCGCTGGCACCCCAGCCGGTGGCCGCGACGATGGCGTTCGTCACCTTCGTCTTCTTCCAGGTCTTCAACCTGGTCAACGTCCGCAACGACCTGCGCAGCGCCTTCCACCGGGAGACGTTCTCCAACCGCTCGACGTTCGTGGCGATCGGCATCGTGCTCGTGCTGCTGGCGGCCATGGTGGAGTGGCCGGGGCTGCACGACTTCTTCTCCGTCACCAACCTCAGCGCGGCGCAGTGGCTGATCTGCGTGGGGGTGGCGTCGGTGATCCTGTGGCTGGGCGAGCTGGTCAAGATGTTCCTGCGGCGGGCCGGGGCCCGGCCGTAGGGGCGGGCGTCACAGCCAGTTCTCGCGGGCGGCGTGCCAGGCCAGTTGCATCCGGGTCTGGGCGCCGGCCCGCTCCATCAGGTGGGTGATGCGGCGCTGGACGGTCCGCTGCGAGACCTTGAGCTGGGTGGCGATCGACTTGTCGGGGACGCCCGCCAGCAGCAGCGACAGCAGGTAGAGGTGGTCGGCGTCGAGCGGGCTGCCCGGCGTGGTGAGGCTGACCGGGGTGCCGCGCTCCCACAGGCTCTCGAACAGCGCCTTGAGCGCGTCGAGGAGGCTGCTCGGCCGTACCAGGGCGGCGGTGAGCTGGGTCAGGCCGCCGGTGTGCTGGACCAGCGGGAGCACGCCCAGCTCGCCGTCGGCGATCATCATCCGCACCGGCAGCTCGGGCAGCGCCCGCGCGCGTTCCCCGAGCGTCATGCCCTCGGCCAGGTTGACCAGCATGCCGGGCTCCTCCAGCAGGGCCCGCTCGTACAGCACCCGGTAGACCACCCCGCGCCGCAGCGCGGTCAGCTCCTCGGTGTTCTCCTGCGAGCTCATCGCCACGTGCCCGGCCCTGCACAGGCTCACGACCTCGTGCCGGGCGTTGTCCTGCAGCAGCCGCAGTTGCTCGCGCAGCGCCGCCCTGCTGCTGATCACCTCGATGAGCTGGGCGGCCTCGCGCCGCCTGGAGTGCGCCAGGTACTCCCCCGTGAGCTGCTCGACGGCCTGCCGGGCCCGGTCGACCTCCTCCTGGCGCCGGTGCAGGCGCGCCGCGAGCGCGACGTCGGGGGCGACCGCCGTGAACCTGTCGATCTCCCCCGGGACGGCTCGCGCCAGCCCCTTGGCCAGCAACGACCCGAGCGCACCACGGGCCGCCTCGTCCGTCACGCCCAGTTCCCCGGCCAGCTCGCCGACCTCGACCTCGGTGGTCCTGACGAGGAGCCGGTAGGCGGCCTCCTCCTCGGCGCCCAGGCCCGCGGCGCTCAGCACGCCGCCGGGGAGATCCGGCCGGCGATCTCCCACGTTCCGCCATGTCGCGCTTTACGGCCATAGATCGGCACTATGCGGTTCACCTGGCACAGTCTGTTTATTTGGCACAGTCTGTTCACCTGGCACAGTCTAGGGAGCGGCCACCTCCGGCGGGCACCGCTTCCCGTGGTCAGGTGTCGCGCTGGCGGAACAGGCCGTACAGGCCGGAGGCCAGGCACAGGCCGACGATCGCGGCCAGGCGGATCGCGTCCATGCCGCCCGACAGCACGAGCTCACCTGCCGGGTCGATGAGGAAGCCGGTGGCCATCGTCCAGGCCAGCGCCCCGGTCGCGGCGGCGGCGAGCAGGTCGGCGGTGAGGCCGGCGTAGAGGGCGGCGATGAGTCCCACGACGGCGAAGCGGATCTCGACCAGGGCGTGCGGGACCAGTAAAGCGGACACCGCGCAGGCGGCGATGACCACGAAGAACCCGATGCCGATCAGGAGACCGGTCGGGCGCGGGGAGGACAGTTGCGGGCTGCGGAGAAACATGGGCCTCTCAGACGGCGACGAGGAACGGCGTTGATGTTCCTCAACGTACGCCTGAATGCCGCCGTTGGCATCCGGCCCCGCATTGACTTTGGGTCTTGCGCGTTTCCTCATGGGCAGTTAACTATTAGGAAACTTTCTTAAGCATTATCACACCCCCCTAAGGAAGTGAGCAACGTGCGAAGAGTCCTGGCCCCGTTAGCGGCATTGCTGCTGGCCATGGGCGTGCTGGCGGTAGTCCTGCCGTCGGCGGCAACCGCCGCGGCCTGTGCCACGGCGTGGAGTTCGTCCTCCGTCTACAACGGCGGCGCCGTCGTGTCGCACAACGGGCGCAACTGGTCCGCCAAGTGGTGGACCCAGAACGAGACCCCGGGCAGCGCGGCCGTCTGGGCCGACCAGGGAACGTGTACGGGTGGCGGCGGCGGTACGCAGTGCACCTACCCGAACTGGGCGGCGGGTACGTTCTACGCGGTGGGCAGCATCGTCCGCTACACCGACGGCAACCACTACATCGCGGTCCACGAGAACCCCGGATACGACCCGGTGATCAGCCACTGGTACTGGGACCCGTACACCTGCGACGGCGGCCCCGGCCCGACCGACCCGCCGGACCCGGGCGGGTTCGTGGTGAGCCAGGCGCAGTTCAATCAGATGTTCCCGAGCCGGAACTCCTTCTACACCTACAGCGGCCTGACCGCGGCCCTGAGCGCCTACCCCGCCTTCGCCAAGACGGGCAGCGACACGGTGCGCAAGCAGGAGGCCGCGGCCTTCCTGGCCAACGTCCACCACGAGAGCGGCGGCCTCGTCTACATCGTGGAGCAGAACACCGCCAACTACCCGACCTACTGCGACGCGAGCCGCCCCTACGGCTGCCCCGCCGGGCAGGCCGCCTACTACGGCCGCGGCCCGATCCAGCTGAGCTGGAACTTCAACTACAAGACCGCGGGTGACGCGCTCGGCCTGCCGTTGCTGACCAACCCGTGGCTGGTGCAGCAGGACGCGTCCGTGGCGTGGAAGACGGCGATCTGGTACTGGATGACCCAGACCGGTCCCGGCACCATGACGCCGCACAGCGCGATGGTCAACAGCCGCGGCTTCGGCGAGACCATCCGCAGCATCAACGGCGCCCGGGAGTGCAACGGCGGCAACCCCGCCCAGG
Organism: Nonomuraea sp. NPDC050790; assembly: GCF_044456745.1. Taxonomy (NCBI): domain Bacteria; kingdom Bacillati; phylum Actinomycetota; class Actinomycetes; order Streptosporangiales; family Streptosporangiaceae; genus Nonomuraea; species Nonomuraea sp. NPDC050790. Next base: position 258,817 of record NZ_JBITGF010000008.1, read on the forward strand.
TCCAGAGCCGGATCAACTCCTACCAGCGCTTCACCCAGATCCTCGGCGTCACCCCCGGCGGCAACCTGTCCTGCTAGGGCCCGCACCCCGCCTCCGCGCCGTCCGTCCCCCCCGGTGGGACGGCGCGGAGGCCATGGCCAGGGTGAGGGCGCCGGCCTCTACTGCTCGTACGGCGCCGGCGGCTCCAGCGACGCGCACCCCGCGAAGACCCGCTTCTCCGCGGCGGAGCCCGGCTTGACCTGCTTGAACCCGGCCGGCTTGGCCTCCTTGCCGATCGGCTGCCAGACACCGCCCTTCTGCAGGCACGTCGCCCACGCGGCGAACTTGGCGTCCTCCTCGGGCGAGGCGGGCTCGTGGCCGCCCAGGATGACCGAGTCCCACTCCTTGCACGCCTTCATGGCGGCGTCGAGCTTCGCCTGGGTGACCTTGGATACGGCGCTCGTGTCGAGGTCCTGGCCCTTGACCGGGTCGGGGATGTCGATGCCGTTGTCCCGCATGCACCCGGCGAACTTCACCGCGCTGTCGTGCCAGCTCGGCTTGGCGGCGGCGGACTCCACGGCCGCGGGGGGCTGGCCCGCCGTGCTGGCGAAGCTCTGCGCTCCGCAGGCCGCGCTCAGCGCCAGCGCGGGCAGGGCGGCCATGACGGCCAGACGTCGCCTGTTGATGATCACTGATTTCCTCCCATAGGTGGGGCTGCTGACTGCCCCTGAGACTCTGGCGCGGCGACATGAGCGACCCGTCAGCGCGATGTCATGAACGTGTAATAGCTCCCGAGTCCGGACAAAGCGCACGTCAAAGCGGCCGATACTGGAACGCATGGCTCGCGTGTTGCTGATCGAGGACGACCCGGCCGTCAGGGACGGCCTGACGCTCGCCCTGAAGGGCCGCGACCACGAAGTCGAGGCGGCCGCCTCCGGCGAGGAGGGCCTGGAACGGCTGGCCGGGTTCGCCGCCGACGTGGTCGTGCTCGACCTCATGCTGCCCGGCATCGACGGGTTCGAGGTCTGCCGGAGGATCCGCGCGGGCTCCGCCACCTCGATCGTGATGCTGAGCGCGCGGGGCGACGACTTCGACGTGGTCGGCGGGCTGGAGGCGGGCGCCGACGACTACGTGGTCAAGCCGGTGCGCCCGCAGGTGCTGGAGGCCAGGATCAGGGCGGTGCTGCGCCGTACCGAGAGCGTGCCGGCGCCCGTGGAGACCTACGGCGCGCTACGCGTCGACCGGGCCTCGCTGACCGTGTACCGGGACGGGCGCAAGGTCGCGCTGCCGCCGATGGAGCTGCGGCTGCTGCTGCACCTGTCGGCGGCGCCCGGGCGGGTGTTCAGCAGGCAGCAGTTGCTGGAGTCGGTGTGGGAGCACGACTATCTGGGCGACTCCCGGCTCGTGGACGCCTGCGTGCAGCGGCTGCGCGCCAAGATCGAGGACGTGCCGGCCGAGCCGCTGTACGTGCAGACCGTGCGCAAGTTCGGCTACCGGTTCGGGCCGGTATGACCTGGCTGCGGGGCCTGCGGGCCCGGCTCGTGATCACGTTCGTGCTGGTCGGCGGGGTGAGCGCGGTGGCCGCGGCCGGGCTCACCTACCTCAAGGCGCGCCAGAACCTGGTGGCGGGCGCGCAGGACCGGCTGCTCGACGACTTCAGGAACCGGGTGCTGCTGCTGTCGCGCGACGTCGTGCTGCCCGCCGACGACCAGGAGCTGGCCCTGCTGGCCGAGGACCTCGAGGTGGGCGACCGCAGGGTGTACGTGGTCAGGGACGGCGCCGTGCCCGGCGACGCCCGCGTCACCGCCGCGCTGCGCCAGGCGGTGGCGAGCCGGCCGGAGCTGGTCTGGCAGCGGGTCAGCCGGGACGGCGTGCCGTACCTGGTGGGTGGGAGCAGGGTCATGCTGCGCGCGGGCGGCACGCCGTCCGGGATCACCGTCTACCTCGTCGAGTCGCTCGCGCAGGCCGCCGCCGACGAGGCGGCCGTGCTGCGCGCGGCGCAGACCGCGGCGGCGCCGGTCGTGCTGGTGGCGGTGCTGGCCGGGCTGCTGGCCGCGCGCGGCGTGCTGCGCCCGGTCGCCGACCTGGACCGCGCCGCGCGCAACCTCGGCGAGGGGCGGCTGGAGACGCGGCTGCCGGTGCGCGGCGGCGACGAGCTGGCCCGGCTGGCCGGGCGCTTCAACGAGACCGCCGCCGCGCTGGAACGCTCGGTCGGCGAGCTGCGCGAGATGGAGGCCAGGTCGCGCAGGTTCGTGGCGGACGTCTCGCACGAGCTGCGCACCCCGCTGGCCGCCGCCACCGCCGTCACCGACGTGCTCGAATCCCGCGCCGACCGGCTCGACGCCGACGCCGCCACCGCGGCCAGGATGGCCGGCGCCGAGATCGCCCGGCTCACCCGGCTCGTGGACGACCTGATGGAGATCTCCCGGTTCGACGCGGGCGCGGCCGTCCTCAACATCAACGAGGTGGACGCGGGCCCCGCCGTCGCCGCCTGCCTGCGCACGCGCGGCTGGAGCGGCGCGGTCACCGCCGACCTGCCCGAGGGCGTCCACCTCCCGGTGGACCCGCGGCGCCTGGACGTCATCGTCGCCAACCTCGTCGGCAACGCGCTGCGCCACGGCGCGCCCCCGGTCACGCTCACGCTGCGGGCCGACCCGCGCACGGTCACCCTCCGGGTCGCCGACCACGGCCCCGGCCTGCCCGAGGACGTCCTGCCGCACGTGTTCGACCGCTTCTACAAGGCCGACGCCGCCCGCGCCCGCTCCGAGGGCAGCGGCCTGGGCCTCGCCATCGCCCGCGAGAACGCCCGGCTGCACGGCGGCGACCTCACCGTCGCCCCCGGCCCCGGCGCCGTCTTCACCCTCACGCTGCCACGGACCCGACCGTGAGCGCCCGCCCCCTGCTCCCGCTGCTGCTCCTTCTGCTCGCCGGTACGGCCTGCGGCACCGGACCCACCGGCGTGGTCGGCGCCGGCGAACCGGCCCGAGGGTTCACCGAGGGCACCCGGCTGTACTTCGTCCGGGACGGCGTCCTGGTCTCCGCCGGCCGGCCCGAGGGCCCGCTGGCCGCCGCCGAGGCGGTCGAACTGCTGACCGGCGGCCCCACCGCCAGGGAACGCGAGCGCGGTTTCGGCACCGCCCTGCCCAAGAACCTGGCCGTGCGGGTGAGCGCGGACGGCTTCGTGCTGGACAAGGGCTCGTCGACGCTGGTCGGCGGCAGGTGGCTGCCGCCGGTCTCCCGCCTGTCACGCCCGGCCACCGGCCAGCTCGTCTGCACGATCGCCGCCGCCACCGCCGCGGGGCGCGGGGTGGACGTGGACGCGGTGCGGGTGACCGTACCGGACGGGGGCGCGGCGCGCTGCGCGGACTACCGCTGAGAGCCGCCGTGCTGGACACAGGCGCGCGTCCATGGTCATCGTTGGCGGCATGCGACAGGAAGAGATCTGGGACGAGGAGGCCGCGCGCCGCTACGACACGCCGGGCACCGGCATGTTCGCGCCCGAGGTCCTGCAGCCGGCCGTGGACCGGCTCGCCGAGCTGGCCGGCGGCGGGCGGGCGCTGGAGTTCGCGATCGGGACGGGCCGGGTGGCGCTGCCGCTGGCCGAGCGGGGGGTGCCGGTCACCGGCATCGAGCTGTCGCGGCCGATGATCGACCGGTTGCGGACGAAGGCGGACGAGGCGGCCATCCCCGTGGTCGCCGGGGACATGTCCGCCGCTACTGCGCCCGGCGAGTACACGCTCGTCTACCTCGTCTACAACACGATCTCCAACCTGCTCACCCAGGCCGGGCAGGTGGCCTGCTTCCGCAACGCCGCCCGCCACCTGGGGCCGGGCGGCCGGTTCGTGATCGAGCTGTGGGTGCCGGAGCTGCGCTCGCTGCCGCCCGGCAAGCAGGCGACCGTGTGGCACAGCGAGCCGGGCTACATCGGCCTGGACACCTACGACGTGCTGGGCCAGCAGGTCGTCTCCCATCACTTCAGGTTCGGCGAGGACGGGCAGGCGCGGCTGTTCCGCAGCCCGCACCGCTACATCTGGCCGAGTGAGCTCGACCTGATGGGGCAGCTCGCGGGGTTCGAGCTGGAGAGCAGGCACGCCGACTGGTCGGGCGCCGAGTTCACCGCCGAGTCCCGCTCCCACGTCTCGGTCTACCGCCTCCCCTCCCAGCCCCACCGGACCTCACCTCGGTGACCACCCCGCTTGCCGCGGCGCACATCCACCACCCGGATCCTGGCCGGGGTTTCTATGGGGGCGTGCCGATCGAGTCGTACGCTGGAGGGGTGGAGACGGGCCGCTGTTACGGGTGCAAGCGCGAGTTCGACTTCGATCCGGCGGAGGTCGAGACGTTCCTGGTCGATCCGGAGACCGGCCTGCCGCCCGGCCTGACCGTCTTAGCCTCCCTGCGACCGGCCACGCCCGAGGCCGTGGCCAGGTCGGTGGACCTGCCGGTCTGCCCGGACTGCATCGAGAAGGCGAAGCGGTTCACCTTCTAGGTAACTAAACCCCTTTAGCGGCTCGTGCCGTACTCTCGCGGACGGTCAGGCGCGGCGTCGGCGTCTTGACCTCCAGCGGCCGCGAGGGATCCTCCAGCGTCTCCAGCAGGGTCTCGGCGACCTTCTCCCCCAGCGTGAACGTGTCGCGCGACAGGGCCGTCAGCGCGGGGTGCACGATGCGGTTGAGCACCGAGTCGTCGAAGGCCACGATCGACACCTCGCGCGGCACCTCCACGCCCATCTCCGCGGCCACCCCGAGCCCGGCCACCGCCATCACGTCGGAGTCGTAGACGATCGCCGAGGGACGCGCGGCGCGCGAGAGCAGCGAGCGGGTGGCCGCCGCCCCCTCGGCGTCGCTGAAGTCGGTCGGCACCGACACCACCTCGGCCAGCTCCAGCCGCCTGGCCGCGTCGCGCAGGGCGCGGATGCGGCGCTGGGTATGGCGGAAGCCGGGCAGCCCGGCCACGTGCGCGATGCGGGTGTGGCCGAGCGCGGCCAGGTAGTCGGCGATCGACAGCATGGCCTCGCGGTCGTCGGCCCACACGCTGGACAGCCTGCCGTGCCTGCCGGGCCCGCCCAGCACCACCGCGGGCACCCCCAGCTCCTCGATGACCGCGATGCGCGGGTCGGCGACCTGCAGGTCCACCAGGATGAAGCCGTCCACGCGGTGCTCGCGCGCCCAGCCCCGGTAGACCTCGATCTCGGCGGCGGTGTCCTCCACGACGAGCAGGTGCAGCGCCACCCCCCGCGCCGAAAGGCCCGCCTGCAGGCCCGACAGCAGGTGCGCGAAGAACGGCTCGACGCCGATGGTGCGCGCGGGCCTGGCGATGACCAGCCCGGCCGCCTGCGCCCGCGCGCCGCCGAGCGCCCTGGCGGCGCTGTGCGGGCGCCAGTTCATCTCCTCCGCCGCCGCCAGGATGCGGGCGCGGGTCTCCTCGCTGACGCCGGGGCGCCCGTTGAGCGCGAACGACACCGCGCCCCTGGACACCCCGACCCTGCGGGCGATGTCGTCGATCGTCGGCCGTGCCACGGCCCCTCCCCTTGACACGAGAAGTACAGCGGGTAGATAGTCCCGAAAACTGAAGCGGTTTAGCAACCCCGGCAGGAGAGTGCACCATGCGCTTCCCCTTAACAGCGCTGACCACGGCGGCGGTCCTGATGCTCGCGGGCTGCGGGCTCGGTGACGCCGAGGCCCCCGCGAACAGCCCCGCGGCGAGCGCGGGCGGCGGAATCACGGGGAAGGTCTCGCTGCAGACCTGGTCGTTGAAGCCGAAGTTCACCGACTACGTCCAGGGTGTCATCGATTCCTTCGAGAAGAAGTATCCCGGCACCGAGGTGGAGTGGCTGGACCAGCCCGGCGAAGGCTACGCCGACAAGGTGCTGAGCCAGGCCGCGAGCGGCACGCTGCCCGACGTGACGAACCTGCCGCCGGACTTCGCGCTGCCGCTGGCCCGCCAGGGCATGCTGGCCGACATCGGCAGGTCCGACGCCGCCGCGCTCGCCGACTACGTCGAGGGCGGCCTGGCCGCCTACCGCTTCGCCGGGCTCGACGGCGTCTACGGCTACCCCTGGTACCTCAACACCGACGTCAACTACTGGAACGCCGACCTGCTGAAGAAGCACGGCCTCGACCCGGCCAAGCTTCCGGCGAACCTGGACGAGCTGATCGAGCAGGCCCGCGTCCTCAGGGACAAGTCCGGCGGCAAGGTGTACCTGATGAGCCGCAAGCCGGAACTGGGCGACCTGGCCAACGCCGGCGTCAGGCTCATGAGCGAGGACGGCAAGAGCTTCACCTTCAACACGCCCGAGGCCGCGGCGGTGCTGGACCGCTACCGGGAGGCGTTCAAGGAGGGGCTGATGCCCAAGGACGTGCTGACCGACGACTACGCGGGCAACGCCAAGCTGTTCACCGAGGGCAAGGTGGCCTGGACGACGGCCGGCGGCAACTTCATCTCCACCCTGGCCGTGGACAACCCGTCGATGGCGCCGAAGGTGGTCTCCAGCAAGGCGTTCGGCACCCCGCCCCTGTACGTGCAGGGCGTGTCGGTCTCGGCCAGGAGCAAGAACCCGGCGGCGGCCACCGCGCTGGCCCGCTGGGTGACCAGCCCGGACAACCAGGCCGCCTTCGCCCGCCTGACCGCCATCTTCCCGAGCACCAAGGCGTCGGCGGGCGACCCGTTCTTCAGCAAGAGCGACGGCACCAACGGCGGCGACGCCAAGGTGACCGCGTTCACGTCGCTGGGCGAGGCCAAGATGCTGCAGCCGGTCGAGGTGGGCGAGGCCATCTCGAAGATCATCAAGCAGCAGATCTCGCTGGCGATCAGCGGCGGCGCCTCCTCCAAGCAGGCCCTGGACACCGCCGTGGCCAAGGCCGACGAGCTGCTCCAACAGTGATCAGGACCTACCAGGGGCGCCTGACCCCCTGGTTGTTCGCCGCGCCCGGCCTGGTGTGGCTGGTGGTGTTCAACCTGTGGCCGGCGGTCAACACGGTGGTGCTGGCCTTCACCAACGCCAAGCCGCTGGGCGGCGGCCGCTTCACCGGCCTGGCCAACCTCGGCCGGGCGCTGAACGACGACCAGCTCGCCACCGCCCTGCTCAACAGCGTCATCTACATGCTGGTCTGCCTGCCGGTGCTGACGCTGGCGCCGTTGCTGCTGGCCGTACTGGTGGAGAAGAAGCTGCCGGGGATCACGTTCTTCCGCACCACCTTCTACACGCCGGTGGTCGCCTCCGCGGTGGTGGTCGCGCTGATCTGGGAGTGGCTGCTGGAGGACCGCGGGCTGGTCAACGGGTTCGCGCAGTGGCTCGGGGTGATCGCCGAGCCACTGCCCTTCCTGACCGACCGGTGGCTGCTGCTGTTCAGCGCGATCAGCCTGACGATCTGGAAGGGCCTGGGCTACTACATGGTCATCTACCTGTCGGCGCTCGGGAACGTGCGGCGCGAGCTGCACGAGGCCGCCGCGGTCGACGGGGCCGGCGCGGTGCGCCGCTTCCGGTCGATCACAGTGCCGGGCGTGCGCAACACGATGCTGCTGGTGTCGGTGCTGATCTCGGTCTCGGCGCTGCGGGTCTTCTCCGAGCTCTACGTGCTCTCCAACGGCACCGGCGGCCCCGGCGGGCAGGACATGTCGGTCGTGATGCTGATCCAGATGTACGCGCGCGGCTTCACCGGCCACCTCGGGTACGCCTCGATGCTCAGCCTGGTGCTGTTCGTGGTGACGGTGGGCCCGATGCTCCTGCTGCTGCGGCTCAACAGGAGGGGGACGTAGATGCGCGGTTTCACCGGCGAGAACGTCCTGCGTTACGCGCTGCTCGTCCTGGTTCTCGTGCTGACCGTGGGACCGTTCGCGTGGATGCTGTCCACCTCGCTCAAGGGCAGCGGCGAGGACGTCTTCACCGAGATCCCGGCCTTCCTGCCGCAGCAGCCCACGCTGGACAACTACGGGCGGGTCGCCGAGAGCATCCCCGTGTGGTCCTACATCGCCAACTCGCTGATCGTGGCCGCCATGGCCGTGACCGGCAACGCCGTCGGCGCCACGCTGGCCGGGTACGCGCTGGCCAAGCTCCGCTTCCGCGGCATGAAACTGCTGCTCGGTCTCACGCTGGGCACGCTCATCCTGCCGGCCGAGGTGACGATCATCTCCCAGTACGTCACCGTGCGCAGCATGGGCCTGGCCGACACCCTGCTCGGCGTGGCGCTGCCCGGCGCGATCGCGATGCTCAACGTGCTGCTCATGCGCACCGCGTTCGCCGCGATCCCGGACGAGATGGACGAGGCGGCGATCATCGACGGGGCCGACGCGTGGCAGCGGTTCGTCCGCATCGGGCTGCCGAACGTCAAGGGCATGCTCAGCGTGGTGGTCATCTTCTCCTTCATCGGCGCCTGGGACGACTTCCTGTGGCCGCTGATCGTGCTGACCAATCCGGACAGGTACACGCTCACGGTCGGCCTGCAGTACCTCAGCGGGGCCTTCAGCTCCGACCCTCGGCTGATCGCGGCCGGAACCATGATCGCGTTCCTGCCGATCGCGATCGTCTTCGGCGTGGCGCAGCGCTTCTTCTTCCGCGGTGTCGAGGAGGGCGCCATCAAGGGCTGAGGGTAGGTTTGCCCTGTGACGACCAAGATTCGTGTGCACGGCGAGGTCCCGGCCCGGCTCGACGAGGGGTTCGAACGGATCCGGCGGGAGCTGAAGCTGCCGGAGGACTTCCCCGCGGCGGCGCTCCACGAGGCCGAGCGCGCCGCGGACGCCGACCACGGTGACCGCAAGGACCTCACGGACCTGCCGTTCGTCACCATCGACCCGCCCGGGTCGATGGACCTCGACCAGGCCGTCCACCTGGAGCGCCTGCGCGACGGTTTCCGCGTCTGGTACGCGATCGCCGACGTCGCCTCCTTCGTACGGCCCGGCGGCGCCCTCGACAACGAGGCCCACGCCAGGGGCGAGACCGTCTACCTGCCCGACGGCAAGGTGCCGCTGCATCCGCCGGTGCTGTCGGAGGGCGCGGCCAGCCTGCTGCCCGGCACGACCCGCCCGGCCGCCGTGTGGCGGATCGACCTCGACGCCGAGGGCCGCACGGTCGGCGCCGACGTCCAGCGCGCCCTGGTGCGCAGCCGCGAGCGCCTCGACTACGCCTACGTGCAGGCCGCCGTCGACACCGGCACGGCCGACGGCACCCTGGCGCTCCTGCGCGAGATCGGCGAGCTGCGCCTGGCGCTGGAGCGCGAGCGCGGCGGCGTCACGCTGCCGACGCCCGAGCAGGAGGTCGTGCCCGACGGCGACGGCTACCGGCTGGAGTTCCGCATCCCGCTGCCGGCCGAGGCGTGGAACGCCCAGATCTCCCTGATGACCGGCATGGCCGCCGCCGCGATGATGCTCGACGCCGAGATCGGCGTGCTCCGCGTCCTGCCGCCGCCGCGGCCCGGCGACCTGGCCAAGGTGCGCAGGGTCGCCCAGGCCCTCGACGTGACCTGGCCCGACGGCGCCTCCTACGGCTCGGTCGTCCACGGCCTCGACCCGAAGAACCCGCAGCAGGCGGCGTTCCTCCAGGAATCGAAGGTGCTGCTGCGCGGGTCCGGCTACGTCGCCTTCGACGGCGAGCCGCCCGCGCTGGCCGAGCACACGGCGGTGGCGGCGCCGTACGCGCACGTGACCGCGCCGCTGCGCCGCCTCGTGGACCGCTACGCCACCGAGGTGTGCCTGGCGGTGGCCGCGGGCGAGCCCGTCCCCGCCGAGATCCGCGCCGCCCTGCCCGGCCTGCCCGAGGTCATGGCCGCGACCGGGCGGCGCGCCGGCGGCGTCGAGCGGGCCTGCGTGGACCTGGTGGAGGCGTTCCTGCTACGCGAGCGCGTCGGCCAGGACTTCCCCGCGGTCGTGATCGACGTGGACGACCGCCGCACCGGCGGCCTGGTCCAGCTCGTGGAGCCCGCCGTGATCGCGCGCTGCGACGGCGCCCTGCCGCTGGGCGAACGCGTCACGGTACGGCTAGCCAAGGCCGACCCCGCCACCCGCGAAATCCGCTTCACCCTCCCCTGACCCCCACCCCGTGGCAACGCCCGGCGTGGAGGGTCTGGCCCGAGGCACACCAGGCGCGGACCGCCGTGGCAACGCCCGGCGCGGCAGGCCAGGCCCGGGGCGCGCCGGGTGCGTGGGGGTGGGGTCAGGGGGTTAGGGTGTCGCGGATCTGGGTGGCGGGGCCTGGGGGGAGGCGGGTGTGGAGGAGTTCGACCCGGTGCACCAGCCGGGGCCCCAGCAGCGGCACCCCCTCCCCCACCGAGGCGGGCAGCAGAGTGAGGCCGTGGCCTGCCCTGACCAGGTTGAGGACGGTGTGAACGTCGTCCCCGGTATAGGCCAGGCCCTCGCGGAAGCCGCCCCCCAGCAGCTCGCGCAGCCGTTCCAGCGGGCACAGCGAGGTCTGCAGCCACACCGCGTCCACCAGGTCGGCCAGCCGCAGCCCCGCCCGCCCGGCCAGCGGGTGCCCGCCGGGCAGCGCCACGACCAGGTCCTCCTCCGCGACGCCCACGGCGCTCATCGGCCCGGCGTCCGGCAGCCGCAGCGGGTCGCTTGGCGCGGTGATGCCGTCGGCCAGGCCCAGTTCGGCGCGGCCGGTGGCGACCTCGACGGCCACGCCGTCCCGGCTCGCGGTCCGCAGCTCGACGTGCAGGCGGGGCTGGGCGGCGCGGGCGCGCGCCAGCCGTAGCGCGATCGCGGGGGTGACGGCGAGCGGCGTGGCGGCCACGGTGAGCCGGTGCGCGGGGGCGGCGGCGCGGCGCACGTCGGCGCGGGCGGCGTCGATGCGCAGCAGCAGCGGCCCGGCGTGCTCCAGCAGCCGCTCGCCCGCCTCGGTGAGCTCGACGGGCCTGCGGCGCAGCAGCGGCAGTCCCAGGTCGGCCTCCAGCGCGGCGATCTGCTGGGAGACGGCGGACTGCGTGTAGCCGAGCTCGTCCGCGGCGGCCGAGAACGATCCCAGGCGCGCGACGCGGACGAGCGTGCGGAGCAGGCGGGAGTCCATCAGCAATTCTTATCAGAACAGCAGGAACTGTCGTTGGCCTTATCCTCGCCCGCCCGGCAGGCTGGTGGCCATGAGAATCGCCCTGGTCGCAGACCGTTCTCCCACCGTGCGGGCCCACGCCCGCGTACCGCGGATCCTCCAGGCCCTCCGCGAGCGCGACGGCCTGGCCCTGGACGCCTACTGGATCCCCACGCCCGAGGCCGTCTCCGGTCTGGAGGGGTTCGACGGCATCTGGGTGCTGCCCGGCAGCCCGTACGCCAGCGAGGAGGGCGCGCTCAACGCCGCCCGCACCGCCCGCGAGAACGGCATCCCGTTCCTGGGCACGTGCGCCGGCTTCCAGCACGCGATGCTGGAGTACGCGCGCGCGGTGTGCGGCCTGGACGTCGGCCACGCGGAGAACGACCCGGACGGCGACGCGTTCCTGCTCACGCCGCTGGAGTGCTCGCTGGCCGGGCACGAGAGCCTGGTCCTGCTGACGCCGGGCTCGCTGGCCGAGCGGGCCATCGGCGCGCCCTCGACCGTGGCCGCCTACAACTGCTCCTACGGGCTCAACCCCGCCTACGAGGCGAAGCTGGCCGAGGGCGGGCTGGCCATCACCGGCCGGGCCGAGGACGGTTCCGTGCGGGTGGCCGAGGTCCCCGGCCACCCGTTCTTCCTGGGCACGTTGTTCCAGCCGGAGCTGTCGGGCGACCAGACGCGCCCGCACCCGGTGGTGTCCGCCTTCGCCGCGGCGGTCGCCGCCCGCGCCTCGGCGGCACTCAGCCGGTGAGCCGCGGCGGTCGCCGTCCGCGCCTCGGCGGCGCTCAGCCGGTGAGCGCCTGGGTGATCTGGCGCGTGGTCTGCTCGGCGACCCGCGGGTTGACCGCGGCGTAGGCGGTGTAGGCGTTCAGTCCGGTGGCGAGGGCCCAGCCGCGCCCGCGCAGCCAGGTGGCCTCGTCGAGGTCCAGGGCGGCCCGGAAGGCGGCGCGGCCGGTGGCCGACATCAGGGTGTAGGCGATGGTCAGGTCGCAGGCCGGGTCGCCGGCGCCGAGCCCGCCGAAGTCGATGACCGCGCTGAGCCTGCCGTCGACGGTCAGCAGGTTGCCGGTGTGGAAGTCGCCGTGGAACCACACCGGGTCGCGTCCCCACTCCGGCGCCGCCAGCGCCCGCTCCCACAGCTCGGTCATGGCGGCGCCGTCGAAGACGCCGTCCGTGCGCGCGATCGCCGCCCGGGTGTCACGGTCGCGTACGGCCAGCGGCTCCCCGGCCAGCTCGCCGCCCGGGGCCGCGGCGAACCCCTGCAACGCCTGGAGGAACGCCGCCAGTTCCCTCGCCGCCTCGGCCGAGTCGGCCAGCGCCGCCACCGTGGCGACCTCGCCCTCCAGCCAGCGCGAGACCGCCCACGGCCAGGGGTAGCCGAAGTCCGGCCGGCCCACGGCGACCGGGACCGGGACGGCCAGCGGCAGGTGCGGGGCGAGCCTGGGCAGCCACTCCAGCTCCTTGGCCGCCTGCTCGATGGCGCCGGAGTGGCGCGGCAGCCGTACGGCGAGCTCTGCGCCCAGCCGGTAGATCATGTGGTCGGAGCCGCCCGGGTCGACGAGGTCGAGCGCGAGCCCCGACCACTGCGGGAACTGGCTGTCGACCAGCCGTCTGGCCAGCGCGGCGTCGATGTGGGGTCTGAGCGACAAGGGCCCTCCTGGCGGTCGCGGCGTCCTGCCCGGCCATTGTGGCCGCCAGACGGGCGAGCCGCACACCGGGACGTGTGCGGCTCGCCGTACGAGGGCCGGGGGTCATTTCCTCATGGGGCTCCAGCCGGCGCCCACGCCCATGAGGTGCAGGGCGACGCAGAGCAGACCGGCGATGCCGAGCGTGGTGACGGTGAGCACACCGCCGACCGCCACGCCGGCGATCTCGAAGATCAGAGCGAGGACGAACAGCAGTGCGGCGATGAGGGCGAACATCTCAACCTCCTGGCAGGGAGCCGGACTCCGCGTTGGGGGCGGGCCTCAGCGGGTGCGTCCGAGGGTCTGACGGGCTTCCGACATGGGGATGTCCGCCGAGATCGCCAAGGAAACTGGCCCCGAGGTGACGATGGGTGAACCAACCACGACAGCACCTTGACCGGGCGGTCAGTTTGCGGCGCCGGGGTCAGGCGAGCTCGACGTCGTGGTCGGAGATCAGGCGCCGCTGCTCGGCGGCCTTGCGCAGCCGTACCAGCGCGACCCTGCGCACGCCGCCGTCCTCGGGCTGCTCCTGACCCAGCAGTACGGCCAGCCGCCGCAGGCACAGCAGCAGCCAGCCCCCGCACATGTGGTAGCCGTCCCTGCCCCGCGCCCGCAGCCACGCGGCGGCGCAGGCGGCGGCGGCCTCGGCGTGCGCGCAGCCGGTACGGCGGGCGCGGAAGAAGCCGAGCAGCTCCAGCAGCCTGGGCGCGTGCGGTCCCGGCAGCCCGTCCGCGCCGATCACCCGGGCCGCGGCGGCCAGGCCGTTCTCGGACGGCGGCGGCGCGGCGGGCGGCGGCCCGAGCCAGGCCAGCTCGGGCGGCACCGCCACGAACGGGTCGGGCGGCAGGTCGTCCTCCGGCGCCGCGGGTGGCAGCCGGTCGTCGGCCAGCGCGCCCGCCACGGCGCTGTCGCGGCGCATCTTCTCCACGATGCCGCCGCAGAACCCGGGCCCGCCCAGCGCGCCCGCCACGTCCTCGACGGCGTCGCCCGCCAGCCGCGCCGCCAGACTGGCCAGACGGGCGCTGGCGGCGGCGAAGGCGTGCGGGTCCTCGCGCGCGGTACGGCACAGCTCGTGGCAGAGCGCCTCCCCGATCAGCAGGTCGGCGTAGGCGTCGGTGAGCCGGCGCGCGAGCACGGGCGCCTCCTCCGCGTACGGCAGCGCCGCCCGCAGGCAGGTGTCGAGCGCCCCGAGCGCGAGCGCCGCGACGAGCAGCCGCGCGACCGGCAACGTCCGGCCCGCCGTGGCCAGCCCCTGCCCGAGCCCGCCGACCACCTGGGCGTCGCCCGCGGGCACCCCGGCCAGCGTGAGCCTGCTGAGCGCGCCGCCGCGCAGCCCGTGCGCCTCGTGGGCGGGCTGGAACCACCAGTGCTCGCCGTCGCCGCGCAGCAGCAGGAAGGTCGTGGGCCCGTCGCCGGTGCGGGCCAGCACGGTCGTCGCGGCGGCGTAGCCGCCGTTGCCGATGAGCGACATGCGCCCGTCCAGCCGCCAGGCGTGCCGGTCGCCGAAGGCGGCGATCTCGCGGGCCAGGATGTCCACGCCCGGCTCGGCCTCGCCGATCGGCAGCCCCATCAGCTCGTGCCCGCGCAGCAGCCCGGCCACGGCCCTGCGCTGCGACTGGCTGCCGTCGCGCCAGACGGGCAGCGCCGACAGGAAGCTGGCCGCGATCGCGGTGGCGGCGGTGAGGTCGCGCCTGGCCAGCACCCTGAACAGGGCGAAGGACTCCTCCAGCGAGGTGAGCCGGCCGCCGCAGACCGCGGGGATCAGGTACTCGGCCAGCCCCCACGCCAGCGCCGACCCGCTCAGGTGGCGTGGGAAGCGGGCGTCGCGGTCGGCGTCGACGGCTGCGTGGAAGGAGGCGGGGTTGCGCTCGTCCATGGGGTCGGCCAGCGCCCGGTCGAGCTGGGCGGCGACCGCCAGCGCGCGGGTGATCGCCTCGTCCATGCGCTCTCCTCCCGTCAGGCGGGCCGCGACAGTGACAGCGCGGACCGGCCTGCGCACTCCATGGCCAGCTCCAGGAACAGGCTCTCGACGTTCTCGCCCGGCAGCGGCGTGCCGGGGCGCAGCACCGTGGTGAGCGCGGGCGCCAGCCAGTGCAGCCGCTCCCCCGCCAGGTGCCGCCTGGCCAGGCACAGCGCGGCGAAGACGCGGGCGTAGCGCTCGCCGGCGCGCTGGCCCTGCTCGGCGGCGGGGTCGGCGGGCTCGCCGGCCTCCGCGCGCAGCTTCTGGCCCTCGGCCAGCAGCAGCGCCGCCGCTCCTGCCAGCGCGGGCTCGCCGGTGCGCAGCGCCGTACACACCTCGTCGAGTCCCGCCGTGACGGGGTCGCCGCCGCTCGCGACGGCGAGCGCGCGCAGCCCCGAGGGGTACGGCGGCGCCACGCACACGGGCAGGAAGGCCGGGTCGGCGCGGCGCGGGTCGGCCCCGTCGGCGTCCAGGCGGGGCAGCCGGGCGGCGAGCGTGCCGAGCATGTCGTGGGCGGCGCCGTGCAGCAGGACGAACAGCCGCGCGTCGCGCAGCAGCTTGTCGAAGACGCCCGACCAGTGGTCCTGGCGCAGCAGGTAGCGGGGGCCGAGCACGCCGGCCAGCCGCCGCAGCCGCTGCTCGGCCAGGTGCGGGACCAGGTACTTGGCGACGGCCGAGGAGACGGGCGCGAGCGCGGGCAGGCGCTGCAGCAGGCGGGCGCAGCCGCTCGCGACGGTCTCGGCGACGCGCAGGTCGAGGTAGGCGGCGGCCAGTTCGGCGCGCACGGGCGGCAGGTCGATCGCGCGGCCGAGGTGCACGGGCTGGTGGCGCAGGAAGTCGAAGGCGCAGCGCAGGCCGGTGTCGAGGGCGCCGAGGCCGAAGGCGGGCAGTACGGTCCTGATCGTGGCCAGGGAGCGGGCGGCCAGGTCGGCGCCGCCGCCGGGGCTGCCGAGCACGGCCGCGGCGGGCAGGAACGCGCCGTGGAAGCGGATGCCGGCCAGGTCGGCGCCGCGCACGCCGTGGGTGGGCACGCGGGGCAGCAGCTCGTACCCGGCGGTGGGGAGCTGTTCCAGGTCGGCGAGCAGGAGGGTGTCCGCGCCGGTCTCTGGGTCGCGGGCGCGCAGGCAGGCGAAGCGGGCCATGCGCACGTCGCTGACCGCGGTGGCGCTGCCCTCCAGGCGGTAGCCGCCGTCGGCGCGGCGGGCGGTGAGAGCCTCGCCCTCGCCCGGTTCGTCCAGGGACATCGCCGACCAGTGGCCGCGCAGGGCGGCGTCGGCGTAGGCGCGCTGCTGGGCGGGGGTGCCGGCCTGCCAGACGGGTACGCCGGCCATCCAGGGCGAGGTGGCGATCAGGGCGGCGGTGGGGTCGCGCCTGGCCACGACGCGGGCCAGCGCGAGCAGTTCCTCCAGCGAGGTCAGGCGGCCGCCGAGCGCGGCGGGCACCAGGTACGCCGGGTAGCCCCAGCCGCGCAGGCGGTCCAGGGAGGCGTGCGGACGGCGCTCGGCGCGGTCGCCGGCCATGGCGGCGGCGTAGGTGAGCGGGCCGTTCGGCAGGTGGGGATCGCCGAGGGTGTGCTCAAGGGCCTCGGCGGACGGGAAGGTGTTCAATGCCGCTCTCCTGACCCGCTCGGTGTTCTCAGGCGGCCTGCTCCTGCTCGCGCAGGCACAGCCGGTGGACCTCGTCGGCCAGCTCGCTCAGCGTGGCGGTGCGGAAGAGCACCTCGTTGTCGAGCTCGATGCCGAAGGCGCGCTCGATGCGGCCGCCGATGCGCAGCAGCTTGATCGATTCGACGAGGCTGAGGTCGGTGATGCGCGAGCCGGGCAGGATGCCGCCCTCCTCTACCTGGAGGACGCGGGCCACGATGCCCTTCATCGTGTTGCACACGGCCTGGTGGGTGAGCTGGTCGCCCATTCGGTACACCTCCGCCTTCTTTTTCGCCTATGTAGGCAGTAAAGCCAGGCGGGCGGGGTGATCCAACCCCTGCCGTGCCGGGGCGACCCCTATCCAGGAAGGGGTCGCCCCGGAGCGGGGTTATCGGAGGCCGGCGTCGAGGGCCGTGGTCAGGGTGCCGGTGTCACCGGACATCTCCCAGATCATGGCGCCCAGCAGGCCCTTGCTCTTGATCCACGCGGTCTTCTTGCCGATCGACCAGGTGTCGTCGAAGCTCCACCACTGGCCACCGGGACCGGTGTAGCAGTAGGTGGCGACGGCGGCCTCGTCGTGCTTGACGGCGCAGCCGGGCACGCCGGCGATGAGGTTGCTGTAGCCGCGGGTGCCGGCCTCCTCGGCGAACTGGCCGGGTGCGGCGCCGTTGGCCGACTGCCACTCGCCCGACTTGCCGCCCTCGGCGACCTCCTTCCAGCCCCGGCCGTAGTAGGCCAGGCCGATGGTGAGCTTGCGCGGGCTGACCCCGGCGTCGAGGTAGACGTTGACCGCCTTCTCGACGCTGAAGTCCGGGTTGTAGGGGCTGTCGGCGTCCAGGTAGAGGTTGCCCTGGTGGCCGGTCCTGAACGGCTCCCACGAGTTGTCGCTGCCGGCGCCGTGGAAGTCGTAGCCCTGGATGTTGAAGATGTCCAGGTTGGGGGCGATGTTGGGCAGATCCCAGCCGGCCGCGATCTTGACCGGGTCGGCGGGGGTGAAGGCGGTGAGCTGGTAGCGCTTGCCGGTCTGCGCGCCGAGCGCGTCGAGCTGGCGGCGGAACTCGGCGATGAGCAGCGTGTTGTTGGCCTTGTCGTTGGGGCTGACGTGGTTGCCCGCGTGCCCCTCGGCGCCCGGCCACTCCCAGTCGAGGTCGATGCCGTCGAAGACGCCCGCCGCCGAGCCGGGGCCGCCCGCGGCGTTGACGACCGGCAGGTTGCCCTTGATGTAGATGTCGATGCAGGAGGAGACGAACTTCTTGCGGGCGGCGTCGGTGGCGGCCACGTCGGAGAAGTACTTGGAGTAGGTCCAGCCGCCGAGCGAGATGAGCACCTTCAGGTGCGGGTGCTTGGCCTTGAGCTTCTTGATCTGGTTGAAGTTGCCGCGCAGCTTCTCCCAGCCGGTGTCGGCCACGCCGTCCACGGACTGGGCGGCGCTGAAGGGCCTTCCGTAGTCGGCCTCGGCGTCGCCGGCGCCGTCGCCCTGGTTGGGGTCCTGCGGGTTGGGCGTGGTGCCCCTGGTGACGCCCTGCAGGCAGGTCAGGTTGACCGGGTCGATGTTGGCGAAGGCGTAGTTGATGTGGGTGAGCTTGGCGGCGGCGCCGGTGGTGTCCAGGTTGCGGACGAAGTACTGGCGGCCGTAGATGCCCCACTGCACGAAGTAGCCGACGCGGGCGTACCCGGTCTCCACGATGTCGAGCGTGGTCACGGAGACGGGCGCGGAGGCGGCCGACATGTTGTCGTACTGGTCGCGGGCGCGCACGGTGAAGCTGTAGGCGGTGGACGGCGACAGCCCGGAGACCGTCGCGGTGGTGCCGGTGACGGTGGTGGCCAGCGTCGAGCCGGTGTAGACGTCGTAGTTGGCCACGCCGGTGTTGTCGGTGGCGGCGTTCCAGGCGAGCGTCACGCTGGCGGAGGTACGCGCGGTGCTGCGCAGGTTGCCGGGCGTCGTCGGCGCCTGGGTGTCGTCGGCGGGGTTGTTGGTCCTGACGGTGACCGGGGCGCTGGCCGCCGACAGCGTGCCCTTGCGGTCCTTGGCCTTGACGGTGAAGGTGTAGGACGTGTTCGGGGTCAGGCCGGTGACGGTGGCCTCGGTGCCGGTGACGCTCGTGGCCAGGGCGCTGCCGTTGTAGACCTCGTACCCGTTGATCGGCAGGCTGCCGGGGGTGGCCGCGTCCCAGGCGAGGGAGACGGTCTTGGTGGTCTTCACCGGCGAGCGCGGGTTGCCGGGGGCGCCGGGCGGCGCGTCGGCCGAGCCGTCGCAGTTGACGTCGTTGACGCGGCAGCTCGTGGGCTCGGCGTTGGCGCTGCTGACCGTGAACGACGGGCTGTAGGGCTCGGTCGTGCGGCCGGCGGCGATGGTGGTGTTGTAGTGGGCGGGCGAGAGCGTCACCGTGCGCCCGCTCTGGCTGATGGAGCCGTGCTGGGCGTTGCTCGCGGTGACGCCGGCGGGCAGGTCGAAGACGACCGACCAGCCGTTGAGCGCGGCGGTGCCGTTGTTGGCCACGACGATCTTGGCGGCGGTGCCGTTGACGTCGTAGGTGGCGGTGACGGGCGCGGGGGCGGGTGGCTCGGGTCCCGTTCCGTCGCAGTTCGCGCCGTTGACCTTGCAACTGGTCGGCTGTACGGCGGAGCTGAGCGTGACCTTGGGGCTGAACGGCTCGGTGCTCTTGCCCGCCTGGAGGGTGTCGATGTAGTAAGCCGGGGTGAGCGTCACCTTCGTGCCGGTCTGGCGGATGGTGGCGTTCTGGGGACTGCTGGCGGTGACGCCCGAGGGTAACTCGAACACGATCGACCAGCCCGTGACGGCGCTCGTGCCGGGGTTGCTGACCACGAACGTGCCCGTCGTTCCCGACAGGCTGAACGCGGCCAGCAGCCGACCGGCGGCGTTGGCGGGCAGGGACGACAGGGCGAGAACCACGAGGACGGCGATCAGGGGGGTGAGTGATCGGCGCACGTGCCTGGCCTTTCTTTAAAGAAAGTTTCCTAAGAATTACGCGGATCGTAAGCCCGCGGGGACGGCCGTGCAAGGGAATGACTGGCAATCCTCACCAGATCGGATCAACCTGGTCGCTAGGAAACTTTCCCAATAAACCCTGGGGCTCCAGCACCGGGTCGGCCGGCGCGGGCGGGTCGGGTGGGCAACGGCCGAACCCGGCCCCCGCGGCTGCGCACGCACGGGGGCCGGGGGCTCGGTCCTCCAATTTACAGGAAAGTTTCCTGCGAATTCGGGAGCGTAGGGTTCCGTCATTCATCCGTCAATCCCTTGCGTCAAACCCTCGCTTCGGGGATAGTTGAACTCTTAGGAAAGTTTCCTAACAGATAGTCGGCCGCTGCGCTCCTCACCCCCCGTTCCCTCAGGAGAGACAGTTGCGAACCCGAAACAAGGTGGCCCTCGCGACCACCGCCAGCCTGCCCATGGCCCTGCTGGCCTCCGTCCTCACCAGCACCCCCGCCCTCGCCCACGGCACCATGTCCAACCCGCCCAGCCGCGTCTACACCTGCAAGAACGAAGGCCCGGAGACCCCCAAGTCCGACGCCTGCAAGGCGGCCGTCGCGGCCGGCGGCACCCAGGCCTTCTACGACTGGAACGAGGTCTCCCTGCTGGAGGCCGGCGGGCGCCACCGTCAGCTCATCCCCGACGGCAAGCTCTGCAGCGCGGGTCGCGACAAGTACCGGGGTCTGGACCTGCAGCGCGCCGACTGGCCCGCCACGCCGTTCAGCGCCGGGCCGAGGACGATCACGTACCACGCCTCCGCGCCGCACTCGAATAGCAACTTCGAGTTCTACATCACCCGCGAGGGCTGGAACCCGACGCAGCCGCTGCGCTGGTCGGACCTGGTGCACATCAAGACGTTCACCAACTTCAACCCCACGACGTTCACCAACTGGACGATCGACATCCCGCAGCGCAGCGGGCGGCACATCCTGTACTCCATCTGGCAGCGCGTCGTAGGCAGCAACGAGGCCTTCTACACCTGCTCCGACGTGCAGTTCGGCGGCTCGAACCCGACGCCCACGCCGACCCCCACGCCGACGCCGACGCCCACCAACCCGACACCCACGCCGACCCCCACTCCCACGCAGCCTGGCGGTACGTGGGCCGCGGGCACCGCCTACCGCCCCGGTGACCGGGTCACCTACGGCGGCGCCACCTACGAGTGCGTGCAGGCGCACACCGCCCTGCCGGGGTGGGAGCCGCCGAACGTCGGCGCCCTCTGGCGTCGCGTCTAGCGCCTGACCCCGGGCGCGCTCCGGTGAGGGGCGCGCCCGGACGGCTCAGGTCATCGAGGAGTAGGCCACCACACCGCGGCGCATGGCGTCCATCGCCTTGCCCGCGGTCGCCTTGACCTTGCTGCCCTTCGGCGCCGCGCCGCCGAGCTGGCTCAGCAGGTCCATGAGCTGCTTGATCCACCGGACGAAGTCGCCCGCGGCCAGCTCGCCGCCGTTGACGCCGTCCATCAGCACGGCGTCCAGGCTGTGACCCTTGGTCCAGCGGAAGGCCGCCCACGCGAAGCCCAGGTCGGGCTCGCGGATCGTCTGCAGGGCGTGATCGTTCTCGATCGCCTCCAGCTCGCCCCACAGCCGCACCATCTTGGTCAGCGCGTCCTGCGCGCGCCCCGCCGGGATCTTGGGACGGCGGGCGTCGTCGGCCTGGCGCGACTCGAAGACCAGCGCCGACACGCAGGCCGCCAGCTCGGCGGGGTCGAGCTCCTCCCACAGCCCCTGGCGCAGGCACTCGGCCGTCAGCAGGTCCAGCTCGGTGTAGAGCCGGCCCAGGCGGCGCCCCTCGTCGGTGACGGCCTCGTCCTCCAGGTAGCCGAGCTGCTCCAGCACCGCGCAGATGCGGTCGAAGGTGCGCGAGATGACGTGCGAACGCCCCTCGACCCGGCGCCGCAGCCCCTCGGTCTCACGCAGCAGCTTGTAGTAGCGCTCGGCCCAGCGCGCGTGGTCCTCACGCTCGTCGCAGCCGTGGCACGGATGCTGGCGGATACGGCGCCGCAGCTCGTTGATCTCCTCGTCCTCCACCGCGTGGTCGCGGGCGCGCTGCGGCTTGCCCAGATCCCGGTCGCCGATCTTGGCCAGCAGCGTGGAGACGAGGTTGGCGCGCTCCTTGGGCGCGCGCGGGTTGAAGTTCTTGGGGATGCGCAGCTTCTCGATCGGCTCGACCGGCACCGGGAAGTCGGCCGGGTCGAGCTTCTTGACCTGCTTGCCGATGGTCAGCACCAGCGGGCTCGGGCCGTGGCCGCGCGGGTTGCGTCCCGGGTCGAGCACGATCGCCAGGCCCGCCCTGCGCCCGCCGGGCACCCGGATGACGTCGCCGGGCTGCAGCGCCTCCAGCGACTTGACCGCCGCCGCCCGCCGCGCGGCGCCGCGTTCCTTCGACAGCTCCGCCTCACGGTCCGACAGCCTGCGGCGCAGCGCCGCGTACTCGGGGAAGTCGCCGAGGTGGCAGGTCATGGCCTCCTTGTAGCCGTCGAGCGCCTCCTCCTGCTTGCGGAGCTGCCTGGCCAGCCCGACCACGGCCCGGTCGGCCTGGAACTGGGCGAAGGAGGCCTCCAGCAGCGTCTTGGTGCGCTCCCTGCCGAACTGGCCGACGAGGTTGACGGCCATGTTGTAGGAGGGCTGGAAGCTGGAGCGCAGCGGGTACGTGCGGGTGCCCGCAAGCCCCGCCACCGCCAGCGGGTCCATGCCCGGCTGCCACAGCACGACGGCGTGGCCCTCGACGTCGATGCCGCGCCGCCCGGCCCGGCCGGTGAGCTGCGTGTACTCGCCGGGCGTGAGGTCGGCGTGGGTCTCGCCGTTCCACTTGTCGAGCTTCTCGATGACCACGCTGCGGGCCGGCATGTTGATACCCAGCGCCAGCGTCTCGGTGGCGAAGACCGCCTTGACCAGGCCGCGCGTGAACAGCTCCTCGACGACTTCCTTGAAGGCCGGCAGCATGCCCGCGTGGTGGGCGGCCAGGCCGCGCTCCAGGCAGTCGCGCCACTCCAGGTAGCCCAGGACGGCGAGGTCCTCGTCGGGCAGGTGGGCGGTGCGCTCGTCGACGATCTGGCGGATCTCGTGCTGCTCGCGGTCGGTGGTCAGCCTGATGCCCGCGTACAGGCACTGCATGACCGCGGCGTCGCAGCCGGCCCGGGAGAAGATGAAGGAGATCGAGGGCAGCAGGCCCTCGCTGTCGAGCTTCTCGATGACCTGCGCGCGGTCCGGGGGCCGCGAGCGCTGGGGACGGCCGTAGCCGCGCCGGCCCTTGCCCTGGGTGAGGCGCTCGGCGTCGCGCGTGACCCGCATGAGCGTGGGGTTGATGCGCGGGGTGAGGTCGTCGGTGATGAACAGGTCGTAGATCCTGTTGCCGATCATCATGTGCTGCCACAGCGGCACCGGGCGGTGCTCGTCCACGATCACCGTGGTGTCGCCGCGGACCTCGCCCATCCACTCGCCGAACTCCTCGGCGTTGGAGACCGTCGCCGACAGCGCCACCAGCCTGACCGACTCGGGCAGGTGGATGATGACCTCTTCCCACACCGCGCCGCGGAAGCGGTCGGCCAGGTAGTGCACCTCGTCCATGACGACGAAGCCGAGCCCGGCCAGCGTGGCCGAGCCGGCGTAGAGCATGTTGCGCAGGACCTCGGTGGTCATGACCACGATCGGGGCCTCGCCGTTGACGCTGTTGTCGCCGGTGAGCAGGCCGACCTTGGCGGTGCCGTACCTCTTGACCAGGTCGTTGTACTTCTGGTTGGACAGCGCCTTGATCGGGGTGGTGTAGAAGCACTTCATGCCCGTTTCCAGGGCGAGGTGGACGGCGAACTCGCCGACGACCGTCTTTCCCGAACCGGTGGGGGCGGCCACCAGGACCCCGTCGCCGGCCTCCAGCGCCCGGCAGGCGTCGAGCTGGAACTCGTCGAGCTCGAAGTCGTACAGTCCACGGAACGATCTGAGGGCCGTGCCGTCGTCCCCGAATTTCTCGCGGAAGGCCGCGTAGCGCTCCGCTGGCGTCGTCATACCGATCAGCCTACCGAAACCGCCTTTCCGGTCAGGCCAGGTAGTCGCCCAGTTCCTGTTCGAGCAGGGCGAAGCCGCGTTCTGCCGCCTCGACGGCCGCCGGGTAGGCCTGCTCTGCGCTCTGGCCCAGGTGGACGCGGGTGGTGTTCTGGACCTGGAGGGTGCGCCACAGCGCGTACACGAGCCCGGCGGCGAAGGGCGCCCGCGTCGGGGCCGCGCGCCTGCGCCAGCGCGGCCTCGGCGCGCACGTCCTGGGCGATCGTGACCGAACTCGACCCCGCCCACGGCCTCGAACGCCTGCCGTGGCGCGTCACCGCCACGGCGCTGGCGCCGGCCGCGTTCCTGCCCGCCGCCGCCGCTGCGCCCGGCGGAAGTGGACTCTCCCACGGGGTGAGAGCCCATGCTGGTCCGCATGATGCTCCACGACATCTCCACGTACGGCACCGCCCACTGCGAGACCAGCACCCTGGGCGTGCTCCTGCGCCACCAAGGCGTCGCACTGTCCGAACCCATGCTCTTCGGCCTGGGCTCCGGGCTCGGCTTCGTCTACTGGCAGGGCTTCGTCGGCGGCCGGGTCAAGCCCATGGACCTGACCAGGACCCTGGCCGACCGGCTCGGCCTCGACCTCGTGGTGCGCGAGAGCGCCTCGGCCCGCAAGGGCTGGCAGAACGTCCAGGCGGCGCTGGAGTCAGGGCTGCCGGTGGGCCTGCAGCTCGACAGCTACCACCTGGAGTACTTCACCGCCAAGGTGCGCTTCGGCGGCCACGTGGTGGCCATGTACGGCTACGACGACGAGCGGGCGTACCTGGTGGACACCGAGCAGCAGGGCGGGGCGGTGACGACCAGCCTGGAGAGCCTGGCGGCGGCGCGGGCCGAGCGGGGGCCGATGACCGCCCGCCACCTGTCCTTCACCCTCACCGGGCGGCCCGGCGACCTCGGTGCGGCGATCGGCCCCGCCGTACGGGCCAACGCGGCCGCCTTCCTGGCCGCGCCCATCGCCAACCTCGGCCACCGCGGGATCGCCAAGACGGCCGATCTGGTGGCGGAGCTGCCTGCGGAGACCGGGATGCTGATGGAACGCGCGGGAACCGGGGGCGCGCTGTTCCGCAACCTGTACCGGGACTTCCTGGCCGAGTGCCTGACGATCGCCGACGACCCGGCGCTGCGTCGGGCGCACGCGCTGTACGCCGGGATCGCGCCGCTGTGGAGCGAGGTGGCGTCCCTGCTGACCGCGGGGAGTACGGAGGAGGCGGCGAAGATCCTGCGGGAGCTGTCGGGCCTGGAGCGCACGGCCATGGAGACCCTCGCCGCCGTGGAGATCTGACCCCCGGCGCCGCCTCCGTGACGCGGCTGCCACTTTCACTGGGCGACCATCGCGAGCGCCCGCCTTTACAAAGTAGATCAGGTGAGGATTCGCAGGGAGCCGGGCTCCACGCTGCAGGTCACCGGGGCTGGGCCGACGCGCTCGCCGTCGGCGTAGGCGACCACGTCCGGGGCCTCCAGGGTGACCGCGCGCACCCGGTGGATCGAGACCGCCGGATGCCGTACGTGCGTCCCTCGGTACACGCTGGGGAAGACCCGCAGGAACTCCGCCTTCGACACCGCCTCCAGCACCATCACGTCCAGCAGCCCGTCGTCGGGCCGGGCGTCGGGGCAGACGCGCATGCCCGCGCCGTAGGAGCTGGTGTTGGCCACCGACACCAGCATCGCCTCCCGCTCGATCACCTCGCCGCCGTCCAGCGTCACCCGGAACGGGATCGGCCGGAACCGGCGCAGCTCCTCCACCAGCGCCACCAGGTACTTCGCCATGCCCGGCGGCCAGCTCAGCCGGTTGGCCCGCTCATTGACCCGCGAGTCGAACCCACAACACACCACCCCGGCAAACCACTCCCCCACCCCCGTCCCGACGCCCCCGACTTCCGCGGCTCCCCCGTCCGTTGGGATCTCCCCGCCTCCTCCAGGTGAGCCCGCACTGGCGGGGCCCGCCGCGAAGCCCGCGCCGCCGCCACCCCCGCCCATCGCGACTTCCGTGGTTGTCGGGGTTCCCCCTGCGGAGCCCGGGGCGGCGGGGGTGATCCAGGCGGCGTCGGCCTGGCGGGGGTGCATGCGCAGCACCACGTCCGCCGTCGCCAGTACGTCCCCGCGGGGCAGGCCGAAGGCGGTGGCGATGTCGTTGCCGGTGCCCGCCGGGATGATGCCCAGCGGCACGCCGGTCCCCGCCACCGCCTGGACCGCCAGGTGGACCAGGCCGTCCCCGCCGAAGGCGACCAGGGCGTCGGGGCGTTCGGCGGCGGCCGTACAGGCTCGGGCGAGGGCGTCGGCGGCGTCATCGCCGACGATCACCGACACGTCGGCGCCACCGTCGCGCAGGCGGCGCACTACCGGCTCCAGCAGGCGCACGGTACGGCCGCCACGCGCGGTGGGGTTCACGAGGAGGGCGAGTTGCACGGACACGTCCGGAACCTACCGGGGATCGCCCGGCCGTGCCAGATCACCCCGGGGATCGCCCGGCCGTGCCAGATCTCCCCGAGGTTAAGGCTGCCGGCCAGATCACCCCGGGGTTGAGGCTGCCGGGCCCACGGCCTGCGCGCGGCCATGGGAAAGTCTCCGGGGCAAGTTCAACGACAGGGTGGGAGTCATGACACACGACCTCCCCCCGTTCCCCATGCCCCGCGACACCGGCTGCCCCCTCGACCCGCCGCCGGGGCTGACGCTGCACGGCCCGGTCGCCCGCGTACGCCTCTGGGACGGCGGCACCGCCTGGATGGTCACCCGCCACGCCGACGCCCGCGCGCTGCTGGCCGACCCGCGGGTGAGCGTCGACGTCGCCGAGCCCGGCTTCCCGCACACCAACGCCGTCAGCAAGGCCCGCGACGCCAGGATGAAGACGCTCATGCAGATGGACGCCCCCGAGCACCTCGCCCACCGGCGCCTGCTGGCCGCCGACTTCACCGTCAGGAGGATGGAGGCGCTGCGGCCGAGGATCCAGGCGATCGTGGACGACCTGCTCGACGCTCTGCTGGCCGGGCCGAAGCCCGCCGACCTGGTCGAGGAGTTCGCGCTGCCGGTCCCCTCGCTGGTGATCTGCGAGCTGCTGGGCGTGCCGTACGGCGAGCGCGGCTTCTTCCAGCGGGTGGCCGCGGAGCTCGTCATGGACGAGGGCGACCCCGCCCGCGCCCTCGCGGCCAGCGAGGAGCTCCACGCCTACCTGGAGCGGCTGGTGGAGCGCAGAAGGGCCGAGCCGGGCGACGACGTGCTCAGCCGGCTGGCCTCGGACGGCGTGCTGAGCCGCGAGGAGATCGCGACGACGGGCCAGTTGCTCCTGGTGGCGGGCCACGACACGACCGCGAACATGATCGCCCTGGGCGCCGCCGCACTGCTGGCGAACCCCGCGCAACTGGCGGCGGTCCGCGACGGCTCCGCTCCCCCGGCCGTCGTGGTCGAGGAACTGCTGCGCTACCTGTCGGTCACCCACACCGAGGCCCGCCGTGTGGCCCGCGAGGACCTCGTGGTCGGCGAGCGGCTCATCCGCGAGGGCGAGGGGATCATCGTGGTCAAGAGCACGGCCAACCGGGACCCGTCGGTCTTCACCGCGCCGGACGACCTCGACGTGCGCAGGGACGGCCGCCACCACCTCGCGTTCGGCTTCGGCCCGCACCAGTGCCTGGGACAGGGGCTGGCCCGCGTGGAGTTGCAGGTGGTCTTCGGCACGCTGCTGCGCCGCGTGCCCACGCTGGCGCTCGCCGTACCGCTGGAACGGCTGGAGTTCAAGGAGCAGGCGGTCTTCTACGGCGTGCGGGCGCTACCGGTCACCTGGTGAGGCTCAGCGCGGGTCGGGGCCGGTCTCCAGGTCGGAGTCCGCGCTGATGTCGGCGGGCGTGGTGTCCAGCGGCGAGACCTGGTCGTCGTCGAGGCCCGAGTAGTCCTCGGTCGCGGGCAGGCGCCGCTCGCGCACGAACATCACGAACTCGGCCACCGCGAACAGGACCAGCATCGGCACGGTCAGGGCGAGCATGGTGAAGATGTCGCCGCCCGGCGTGATGATCGCGCTGAAGACGAACAGCAGGAAGACGATCAGACGGCGGTGCTTGGCCAGCGCCGCCCGGGGCAGCACCCCGATGATGTTCAGGAAGACCATGAGCAGCGGCACCTCGAACGAGACGCCGAACACCAGCAGCATGATCACCCAGTAGCTGAGGTACTCGTCCATCTCGATGAACGGCAGCGCGCTCTCGGGCATGAACCCCAGGAGGAACCCGAGCCCGGTGTCCATCACCAGGTAGG
Source organism: Nonomuraea sp. NPDC050790 (assembly GCF_044456745.1). Taxonomy (NCBI): domain Bacteria; kingdom Bacillati; phylum Actinomycetota; class Actinomycetes; order Streptosporangiales; family Streptosporangiaceae; genus Nonomuraea; species Nonomuraea sp. NPDC050790. Next base: position 286,381 of record NZ_JBITGF010000008.1, read on the forward strand.
CGAAGGCGGCGCCCACGAAGAACAGCGGGACGGCGATCGCCAGGAAGGTGACGGTGTACTTCTTCTCGTTGCGGTAGAGGGCCGGCGTCACGAACCGCCAGACCTGGAACAACCACACCGGCGAGGCGGCCACCACACCGGCCAGCGCCGCGACCTTCAGGTTGACGAAGAACGACTCGAAGACGCCGCGCACGGCGAACGTGCACTCGGGCCGCACCTGCTTGGAGACCTCCAGCGAGCAGTACGGCTCGGCCATGAACTTCCAGATCGGGTCGAAGAAGATCAACCCGACGACGGTCGCAACGGCGAGGGCGAGGACGGAGATGACGACACGGTTGCGCAGCTCACGGAGGTGGTCCATGAGCGGCATGCGACCCTCGGAGTCCTTGGGTGCCTCCGAGCCCTCGGAGCTCGTCCGTTTGAGCAGCGCCATGTGCGGTCCTCGTGGTGTGGTGGGGGTCAGGCCTGCTTGTCGGCTTGGGCGTTGGCGCGCAACCGGGCGGCCTCCTCCTCGAGGCGGCGGGCCTGCTCCTCCGGCGTCAGCGGCGGCACGACCGGCGGGATCTGCTGCGGCGCGGCGGGGGCGGGCGGCTGCTGCACGGTCTGCCCCTGCACCACCGTGGTCTTGGACTCGTCGTCGTCGTCCTTGCGCAGGTCGCTGGTCTCCGCCTTGAAGATGCGCAGGGACCGGCCCACACCGCGGGCGAGGTCAGGGAGCTTCTTGCCACCGAACAGCAGGAGAAGCACCACGATGATGACGATCCACTCAGGTCCGAAGGACATGGAGAACTTCCTTTAATGCGAGCGAGAGGCTTTCTCAGCCACGATCGTACGCTGCTCGCGGCCCAGACTCATCCCTCCACGGCCTTGTTCATCCCGATTTGACCCCGCAGGCGCTCCTCGGCGGGCGAAATCCGGGCCTCGGCCTGCGCGAGTTCCCTGCTCAGCCCACGTGCCGCGGACAGGACCCGCACCCCCGCGGCCACCAGTACGGCGATGCCCGCGACCCCGAGCCCGATCGCCACGAAGATCCACGTCATGACCGGTGAGCGTACAGGGCCAGGGCACGCTCGGCCTCCTCGCGCACCCGCTCGGCCATCGACTCCGGCGCCACCACGCGGCCGGTGTCGCCCAGCCGCAGCGCCAGCTTCAGCACCCAGTCCTCGTCACGGGCGCGCAGCGCGATGCGCAGCCTGCCCTCGCCCAGCTCGGTCACCCCCTCGACCGGGTAGTACTCGGCCACCCACCGCCCGGCCGCGCTCACCTCGAGCTCGACCAGCTCGTCGGTCGGCGAGGGACGGAAGACGCCCTGGGTGACGTCGATCGGCTCGGCGTCGGCGGGCGGGTCGGCGGGCACGTCCAGCACCTCGACGCCCACGACGCGGTCGAGCCTGAACAGCCGCATCGCCTCGGCGCGGTAGCACCAGCCCTCCATGTAGGTGCGGCCGTCCACGATCATGATCCGGGTCGGGTCGACCTCGCGCGGGGTCACCTCGTCGCGGCCCGGCACGTAGTAGCGCAGCGACAGGCGACGCTTCCTGGTCAGCGCGTCGCGCACCCGGGGCAGCGCGTCGGGGGCCGCGTCGACGTCCACGGCCACCTGGCTGCTGACGGCGGCGGCGCCCTCGCCCGCGGCCCGCTCCAGCTTGGCCACCACGCGCGGCAGCGCGTCGCCGGGCACCTCGGCGAACTCCGGCATCGCGCTCAGCATCCGCAGCGCCACCAGCAGCGCGCTGGCCTCGTCGATGCCCAGCCGCAGCGGCCTGGCGATGGTGTCGGCGTTGTCGATGACGATCTCGCCGCCGTCCCACGAGACGTCGATGAGGTCGCCGGGGGTGTGGCCGGGCAGGCCGCACATCCACACGAGCTGCAGGTCGTCGATGAGCTGCTTCTCGCTGAGCCCGAACACCTCGGCCACCTCGCCGACCTGCGCACCCGGGTGCGACATCAGGTACGGCACGAGCGCCAGCAACCTCGGCAGCCGATCCGCGCTTCCGCTCACGCCCTCGCCCCCTTCACCACGGCCCTGCTCATGCCAGCGCCCCCTTCAGCCGCCTGATGACCGCCTCGCGCGCGTCGGGCGGGTCCACGAGCTCCACGTCGGAGCCCAGGCTGGCGATCCAGCCCGCCAGCCGGTCCGGGTCGGAGAAGCCCAGCTCCACCTCGTCCCATCCGTCCTCGCCTGCGCGGGTGTCCGTGGCGAGCTGGCGCAGGCCCTCGCCCGCGCCCCGCCGTACGCGAAGGGTGGCCACGCGCTCCTCCACCGGCTCCTCGGGAAAGCCGATCATCTCGCGCACGTCGACGCCGGGCGGCACCTCGACCGCGCCCGGCCGGCCGACGGCGGCGACCTGACCGATGATGCGGCTGAGGCGGAAGGCGCGCGGCGCGTCGCGGTCGCGGTCGAAGCCGGCCAGGTACCAGCGGCCCCGGCGGCTGACCACGCCCCACGGCTCGACGGTGCGGGTGCGCACGTTCTCGCTGCCGGCGCTGCGGTAGTCGAAGCGGACCACGCGCCGGTCGCGCACGGCGTCCCAGAGCGCGGGGAAGGCCGGGTCGCGGGTGTCGACGCGCAGCTCCAGCGCCCCGCCGCCGGCCGCGTCGGTGGCCACGCCGCCCGCGCGCAGCTTCAAAAGCGCCCCCGAGGCCGCCTCGGCGAGGCTGGCGCGCTGCCACACCTGCGCGGCCAGGCCGAGCACCGCGGCCTCGTCGGCCTCCAGGGTGATCTCGGGCAGCTCGTAGGACTGGCGCTCGATGCGGTAGCCGGGCTCGTCCTCCCACGGGTCGCGCACGACGTCGATGGGGATGCCGATCTCGCGCAGCTCGTTCTTGTCGCGCTCGAACATGCGCTGGAACGCCTCGTCGCCGTCGCGGTCGTAGCCGGGCACGGCCTGGCGGATCTGCTCGGCCGACAGCGGCCGGCGCGTGGCGAGCAGGCAGATCACAAGATTGAGCAACCGCTCGGTCTTACGGCGCGACATCTGCCCTCACTCCTCCTGTGTTCGACGCTACCCTGCCCTGGTGATCAGATGGCGCATGGGCGAGGTGACGCGGATCCGGCGCGAGTGGCCTGGGGCGGTGGAGCTCGACGTCGCCGTTCCCGAGGGTGAGTGCCGGGCGCTGGCCTACCCTCCCCTGGTGGGCCGCCCGGAACCCGGCGACGAGGTGCTGCTCAACACGACGGCACTCGCGATGGGTCTCGGTACGGGAGGTTACGCCATGGTGGTGGCCGTCCCGAACAGATTGCCGGAAGATCCCGCGGGTCCCGGTCACCTGGTGAAGGCGCGCTACACGCCGCTGCAGGCCACGGTGCTGGGCGCGGACGAGCAGGACTCCCCCTACCACGAGCTTCTGCGCGAGGCCGACTCGCTGGACGGCATGCCGGTCGTGGTGGCCGACCTGCACTCGGCGCTGGCGCCGATCCTGTGCGGCCTGTACGCCGCGCGCCCCGGCGTGCGGGTGGCGTACGTGATGCTGGACGGCGGCGCCCTGCCCGCCTGGTTCTCCATGTCCTGCGCCAAGCTGCGCGAGATCGGCTGGCTGGCCGGGGTCGTCACGGTGGGCCAGGCCTTCGGCGGCGACGTCGAGGCGGTCACCACGCACACCGGGCTGCTGGCGGCCAGGCACGTGCTGGAGGCGGAGGTGGCGATCGTGACGCAGGGGCCCGGCAACCTCGGCACCGGCACGCGGTGGGGCTTCTCGGGCGTGTCGGCGGGCGAGGCGGTCAACGCGGCGGCGGTCCTGCGCGGGCGGCCGGTGGCGGCGCTGCGGGTCAGCGAGGGCGACAAGCGCGAGCGCCACGTCGGGGTCTCCCATCACTCGCTGACGGCCTACGGGCGGGTGGCGCTGGCTCCGGCTCAGGTGCCGGTGCCCGAGCTGCCGGGGGCGTTCGGGGAGCGGGTCAGGGACCAGGCCGAGATGCTGGCCGTACGGCACGAGCTGGTGGCGGTGCAGGTGGAGGGCCTGCGCGAGGCGCTGGCCGCGGCGCCGGTGAAGCTGTCGACGATGGGGCGCGGGCTGGAGGAGGATCTGGCCTATTTCCTCACCTCCGCGGCGGCCGGGCGGCATGTCGCCACCCTTCTGGGGTAGGCGCGGGTTCAGACCTGAGGCGTAGGCGGTTCCGACCTGAGTGTGATGACGCCACGCCCCCGGCGCGAGAGCGTAGAGGCATGACACGCACACGCATCGGGGCGGGCGTCGTGCTGGCCGCGGCGGCCATGCTGCTGGCGGCCTGTGGGAGTGGACCGGCCCGGGGATCAGGCACCACCGCCACGCCGTCGCCGCCGCCGTCGGCGACGGACACGCGGGGAGGGCACGGGCTCCACGGCTCGGCCACCCCGGCGCCGGCCGCCCCGCTGCGTGCGGGCGAGCGTTTCGTGACCGCGACCATGCCCAAGCCGTACTCGCCGCGACCGGCCGCGGGCGGCACCGACGTCTACCGCTGCTTCCTGGTCGACCCCGGCCTGACCGAGGGCGACACGTTCCTGACCGGCACCCAGTTCGCCGCCCAGAACACCGACGTGGTCCACCACGCGATCCTGTTCTCGGTGGCGCCGGAGGCGATCGCGGGGGCGAAGCGGGCCGACGCCGAGGACGAGGGTGAGGGCTGGACCTGCTTCGGCGACGCGGGCGTGCGCGAGGCCGCGTGGATCGGCCACTGGGCGCCCGGCACCGACGAGGTGCTGCTGGATCCGAAGCTCGGCTATCCGATGGCCAAGGGCGGCGCGCTCATCATGCAGGTGCACTACAGCACGCTGGCGCTGGACGGGCAGCCGGCCGGCAGCGACCAGTCGAGCGTACGGCTGCGCGTGGCCTCGGGCGAGCGCACGCCGCTGGTGACGACGTTGTTCCCGGCGCCGATCGAGCTGCCGTGCACGAAGCGGGAGAAGGGCCCGTTGTGTGACCGCGAGGCGGCGATCAAGGACGTGGGCGAGCGCTTCGGCCGCGACTCGGCCGCGGAGGTGGGGGCGCTGCTGCAGCAGTGCGCGAAGGGCAGGCTCAGGCCGGGCGCCACGCAGCACTGCGACCTGACCTCGCCCTCGGCCTTCACCCTGCACGCCCTGGCCGGGCACATGCACCTGCTGGGCCGCTCGATCAAGGTGGAGCTCAACCCCGGCGAGGCCGGCGCCCGCACGCTCCTGGACGTGCCGGAGTACAACTTCGACAACCAGGCGCTGCAGCCCCTGCCCGAGCCGGTGGCGGTCAAGAAGGGCGACACGATCCGGGTGACGTGCACGCACGACGCCTCGCTGCGGGCCAGGCTGCCGCTGCTGCAGAAGCTCCCGCCGCGCTACGTGGTCTGGGGCGAGGGCACCCAGGACGAGATGTGCCTGGGCATCGGGGTCGCCTCGTAGAAGTCCTTGAAGGTGAACGCCTCGGGGCCGGGTCCCTCGGTCCTGAGGCGCCGCAGCCGCTCGAAGCCCTCCGCGGCCGTCGGCAGCACCCCTTCGGGCACCCACCACATCACCGCGTACGGCTCCACGAGGTGCTCGAACCACTCCCGGCGCCGCCGCAGGTAGTCCAGGTGGGCGGAGCGGTAGACGAAGTTCCACAGCGCCTCGCGCGACTCCCACACCGACAGCGTGGTGGCCAGGTAGTCGTCGTGGTCGTAGCTCAGCAGTTCCCTGGGGTCGTCCTCGTTGGCCTGCATGCGCCAGACGAAGCCGGGCGCGGCGTCGGCGAGGGCGTTGATGGGTTCGAGTCCGTCAATGAAGTCGGCGATGCGGGGGTCGTCGGCGGGAGCGAGGAGGCGGGCGACGTTCATCTGGGCCAGGTGCATGGACCTCACCTCACCATGCCCCGCACTTCTATGTCAATCTTCATTTGTTTTAGAAGGTTCGGCGACGGCGACGCAGCACTCCCCCGGCCGGGGGTCGAGCGTGGCCCGGCCCGGATCGCCGCCCATGCCCGCCAGCAGCCCCTGGCACAGCGCCAGGTTCATCGCGCACACCAGCACCGGCTGCTCCTCCGACAGCGTGTGGAAGGGGCAGTTGCGCATGCGCAGGACGCCGCCCTCCGCATAGGGCTCGTAGCCCCGCTCGCGCAGCACCCCGGCCAGCGGCTCGCCCCCGCGGCCCCTGCCCAGGCGCTCGCCCGCCGTGCGCGCCGCCGCCTCGGCCCGGTCCTCGACGCCCAGCGTGCCGACCACCCCGGCCAGCAGCCCGGCCAGCGCGCCGTAGTCGCGCGGCGGCAGGCTCACCGACCGCTCGGCCTTGGCCCGCCGGTACACCTTGGCGGGGCGCCCGCTGCCCGGCCCCTTCTTCTCGGGCGCGCGAAAGCCCGACTCCAGCAGGCCGGCCTCGACCAGCTTGTCGAGGTGGTGGGCGGCCAGCGTGCGGGAGACTCCGGCGGCCTGCGCCGCCTCTCCCCTGCCGACCTCGCCGCCCGTGGCCGCGACGTGGTCGTACAGGGCCCGCCGTACCGGGTCCTGCAGGTGGGACAGCGCGTCGAGGTCTTCGTTCACGCCCGCGAGTCTAGGTCCCCCGCGCTCACCGGTAGGCGGCCAGCACGTCCACGACGAAGACCAGGGTGTCGGAGGGGCGGATGCCCAAGGCGGGCAGGCCCGCCCTGCCGTACGCGCTGTGGGGCGGGGCCAGGACCAGCACGCGGCTGCCGACCGGCACACCCATCAGCGCGCGCTCCCACGCCTGGATGACGCCGCCGTCGCCGATCGTGAACGCGCGCGGCCGGCCGCTGTCCCAGGTGGAGTCGAACACGCGCCGCCGCCCCCACACCGCGCCCGCGTACTGCGTGACCACGAGCTGCCCGCGCTCGACCCTCGGCCCGTCACCTCTGACCAGGACCTTCGCGGAGTAGCGCGCGGGCGGCGGGGCGGCCGGCAGCGACAGCTCCGGCCGCCTTCCGCCGCCGACCCTGACCCCCGCGTACGCGCCCGCGCGGCCCTTGACCGACTCGCCCTCGGCGTGCGCGCCCAGGACGTCCATCACGTAGAGGAGCCGGTCGGCGGGGCCGACGCCCTGCGGCGGGTTGGCGCCGAAGCCCTCGGCGGGCGGGATCGCGGCGATCACCCGGCTGCCCACGGCACGCCCGGCCAGTGCCTTGTCCAGCCCGGGGACGAGCCGCCCGACGGGAAAGGCGGCGGGGGCGCCGCGGGCGAAGCTGGAGTCGACCCTGCGGTTCTCCGCGCCGTCCCACACGTGCGCGGTGTAGTGCACGATCGCCACGTCGCCGACGCCCAGCTTGGCGCCCTTGCCCGCGCTGAGCTGGTCGATCCGCAGGCCGTCCGGGGGCCGGCCCGAGGGGAAGGCGACCGACGGCTCGGCGCCGAACGCGCCGCCGACCTTCAGGCCGGGGTCCCGTTCGGCGGGGGCGGTGCACGCGGTCAGGACGAGCGCCGGGACCAGGAGCAGGATCGGCCGCATCGACGTCCTTCCGCACCAACGCCAGTGGCCCGGGCGGTGCCCGGGCCACGAGATGCTACCGCGTTGTCAGACCAGGTGTCAGTAAGCGGCCAGGACGTCCACGACGAACACCAGCGTGCTGTTGGCGGGGATGCCGTTCTGCTCCTGGGCGCCGTAGCCCAGGTCCGGCGGGATGCTCATCACGACGCGGCTGCCGACCGGCACGCCGACCAGGCCCTTCTGCCAGCCCTGGATGACGCCGCTCAGCGGGAAGTTGGCCGGCTGGCCCCGCTCCCAACTGGAGTCGAACTGCTTGTCGGTGCCCCAGATCTTGCCGGTGTAGTGCACGTCGAGGGTCTGGTTGGCCGCGACGGGCTTGCCGGTGCCCTTGATCACGGTCTTGACGACCAGTTCCTTGGACGGCTTGTCGCCGGTCTTGGTGGTCAGCGTGGGCGCCTTCTCGCCGCCCGGGTTGACGACCTTGACGCCCTTGATGGACTCCTTGGTCTCTTCGCCGGTCGCGGACTTGAGCGGCACGGGCGCGCCGCCGACCACGTCGAGGACGAACACCTTCGTCGGCTGGGCCTGCTGCTGTTGCTGCTGCGGGGCGGCGTCGGCGGCCATGACCGCCAGCAGCCTGCCACCGTGCTTGACCTTGACGAAGCCGTCCTGGAGGACCTTGGGAAGCTGCTGGTCGATCGCGATGGTCTCCGGCTGCTTGGAGTCGTAGGACGAGCCCTGGAAGGCGTTGGACTTGCCGTCCCAGTCGTAGACGGTCAGGTTGACGATCAGCTTGTCGCCGCTCTTGATCGCGGGACCGGTGCCCGCGTTGATCACCTCGAAGGAGGACTTGGCCGCGGGGGTGCCCGAGGGGAAGGTCACCGTCGGCTTGGCGTTGAGGTTGCCGGCGACCTTCACCCCCGACGCCGCGGCGGCCGATGGAGAGCTCGTGGGCTCGGCGGTTCCGCACGCGGCGGCGGTGAAGATCAAAGGCACGGCGGCCAGTACGGCCAGGCGGCGGCGCATGGACTTCCCTCGGGACAGACGTCTAGGTTCGCGTCACCCTATCCGAGTCCGATGTAGGCCCGGGGTAAACGACCCACTACATTCCGGCGATAAGCTTGTCCACCCTCTCGTCCACACTGCGGAACGGATCCTTGCACAGCACCGTCCGCTGCGCCTGGTCGTTGAGCTTCAGGTGCACCCAGTCGACGGTGAAGTCGCGGCGCTTCTCCTGTGCCTTGCGGATGAACTCGCCCCGCAGCCGCGCCCTGGTCGTCTGCGGCGGCACCGACTTGGCCTCGAAGATCTTCAGGTCGGAGGCCACCCGCTCCACCGCGCCGCGCTTCTGCAGCAGGTAGAACAGGCCGCGCTTGCGGTGCACGTCGTGGTAGGCCAGGTCGAGCTGCGCCACGCGCGGCGAGGACAGCGGCAGGTCGTACTTCTTGCGGTAGCGCTCGATCAGCTGGTACTTGGTCACCCAGTCGATCTCGCGCGAGACCAGGTCGAGGTTGCCGGTCTCCACCGCGCGCAGGGTGCGCTCCCACAGCTCCAGCACCCGGCGGGAGATCGGGTCGCCGCCGCGGCGGTCGACGAAGTCCTTGGCCTTCGACAGGTACTCCTGCTGGATCTCCAGGCTGGAGGCCTCGCGCCCGTTGGCCAGCCGTACGCGGCGGCGGCCGGTCATGTCGTGGGAGACCTCGCGGATGGCCCTGATCGGGTTCTCCAGCGACAGGTCGCGCATCACCGTGCCCGCCTCGATCATGCGCAGCACCAGGTCGGTGGCGCCGACCTTGAGCAGCATCGTGGACTCGCTCATGTTGGAGTCGCCCACGATGACGTGCAGGCGGCGGAAGCGCTCGGCGTCGGCGTGGGGCTCGTCCCGGGTATTGATGATCGGCCGCGACCGGGTGGTGGCGCTGGAGACGCCCTCCCAGATGTGCTCGGCGCGCTGGGAGACGCAGTAGACGGCGCCCCGCGGCGTCTGCAGCACCTTGCCGGCGCCGCAGATGATCTGCCGGGTGACCAGGAACGGGATGAGCACGTCGGCCAGGCGGCCGAACTCGCCGTGCCGGCCGACCAGGTAGTTCTCGTGGCAGCCGTAGGAGTTTCCGGCGGAGTCGGTGTTGTTCTTGAAGAGGTAGATGTCGCCGGCGATGCCCTCCTCGCGCAGGCGTTTCTCGGCGTCGACGAGAAGCCCTTCGAGGATGCGCTCGCCCGCCTTGTCGTGCGTCACGAGTTCGACGACGTTGTCACACTCGGGGGTGGCGTATTCGGGGTGGCTGCCCACGTCGAGGTAGAGGCGGGCGCCGTTGCGGAGGAAGACGTTGCTCGATCGGCCCCAGGACACGACTCGGCGGAAGAGGTAGCGCGCGACCTCGTCGGGGGACAGCCTGCGCTGGCCCCTGAACGTGCAGGTCACGCCGTACTCGTTCTCGAGTCCGAAGATGCGACGATCCATCACCTCACACTATGCCCACGGATCGGCAAGCGGGAGGGATCTTGGCTGGCGTTTTTGCGCCGCCCGCGCCGCATGTGCCGACATATCACTTTTTGTTGCTATCACTGGGATTCGGTCAGGCCCAGCATGCGCCCCTTCCCGGCCAGGATGTGCTCCTCCATCAGGCGGCCGGCCGTGGCCGCGTCACCGGCGGCGATGCGTTCGACGATCTCCCGGTGCTGGGCGTTGGAGGTCTGCCGGGCCGCGTCCGGCTCAAGGCCGTGCCGCCGGAACAGGTGGAGTTCTTTCGAAATATCGTCATAAAGCTCGACCAAGCGGGGATTGCCAGACAATGCCACCAGGCGCCGGTGCAGGTCCACGTTGAGCGGATAGTAGTGATCCATGTCCGCGCAGCCCCGGAGCCGCTCGACCGCCTCCAGCAGCCCGGCCACGTCGTCGCGTGACGCCCGTTCGGCTGCCAGCCGCCCGGCCAGGCCGAACAGGCTCGCCCTGATGTCGTAGAGCTGGGCCGCCTGCTCGACCGAGATCTCCCTGACGAACATGCCGCGGTTGGCGCGGAACTCGGCCAGCCTGCTGCGTTCGAGCTGGCGGCAGGCCTCGCGGACCGGCCCCCTGCTGACGCCCAGCCGCATGGCCAGCGCCGACTCGTTGATCCGGTCACCGCCCTTGAGCGTGCCGTTGATGATCATGTTCTCGAGCTCTTCGACGATCAGCTGAGGAAGTGAGGTGGCCTGCCGCTCGGCCACCCTGCGCCGGAGCGCGTCGGTGTAGTCGCCCACCGGATCTTCCTTACCCGAGCATGCCGCAAATTGCAAATCGTTGACAGTTGACGATTCTGGGAGAGAAGCTCCTTCCAACCACCCCCCGACCGAGGGAGCAGCATGAAGATCAAGGACATCCGGGCCGGCGTGCACACCACCTCCATCGAGGTGCCGCTGCTGGAGGGCCGGGTCGTCGGGTACGGCAGGGCCGAGCAGAAGGAGTTCGTCTTCTGCGAGGTCGAGACCGACGAGGGCCTGACCGGCGTGGCCATCACCGGGCACTTCCTGGCCAGGTCCGTCGTCGCCGCCCTGGAGCACCACTTCCTGCCGATCGTCACCGACCTCGACCCGCGCGACGTGGAGGCCGTCCACCAGCGCGTCTGGCAGAAGCTCAACCCGCGCACGATGACCGGCGTCGTCTCCAGCGCCCTGTCGCTGCTGGACATCGCCCTGTGGGACATCGCCGGCAAGCACGAGGGCCGCCCGGTGTCGGCCCTTCTCGGCGGAGCCCGTACCTCCTTGCCGGTCTACGTGACGTTCGGCTTCCCGCAGTACGACCGCGACCAGCTCGCCGAGGCCGCCCGCCTCCAGGTGGCGGCCGGGTTCACCGCGCTGAAGATGGTCGTCGGCGTGGACGAGGGCGGCTGGCGCGAGGACGTCCGCCGGATCCGCGCCGTGCGCGAGGCGGTCGGGGGCGACGTGGATCTCATGATCGACGCCAACTACCTGTTCACCCCGACCGAGGCCAAGTACCTGGCCCGCGCCGTGGAGGACTGCCACCTGACCTGGTTCGAGGAGCCGCTGCACCAGAACGACGCCCGCGCCCTGGCCGACCTGCGCGAGCACACCTCGATCCCGCTGGCCGCCGGGCAGATGGAAGGCCACCGCTGGCGTCTGCGCGAGCTGGTCGAACGCCGCGCCGTGGACATCCTGCAGCCCAACCCCTGCTACTGCGGCGGCTTCACCGAGGCCCGCAAGGCCGCCCACCTGGCCCAGATCTACAACCTGCCGATCGCGCACGGCGGCGGCTGGCCGCTGTTCAGCATGCACACCCTCGCCGGGCTGATGAACGGCTGGATCCTCGAATGGCACCTCGGCATGGGCCAGGTGGGACAGCAGCTCTTCCCCGGCTCGCCCGTCCCCGAGGCCGGGAAGATCACGCTCTCCGGCCGGCCGGGGCTCGGCCTCGACGTCGACCGCGAGGCGCTCCGCGACACCCTGGTGCGGTAGTCATGCGGGCATTGGCGCGCAACACCAGCATGCAGGTGCTCGTCGCGGCCATCGCCGCCGCCGTCTTCGGGCTGCTGTGGCCGGAGACCGGAGCCCAGCTCAAGCCGCTGGCCGATGTCTTCATCGCGCTCATCAAGCTGGTGATCGCGCCTGTGGTGTTCCTGGTCGTGGTCAGCGGCATCGTCTCGGCCGGCAACCTGAAGTCGGTCGGCAGGATCGCGCTCAAGGCGATCGTCTACTTCGAGATCGTCACCACGCTCGGCATGCTCATCGGCCTGGCCGCGGTCAACCTCCTGCAGCCCGGCGCCGGGGTCGCGCCGCCGGCCGGCGCCTCGGAGGAGCTGACCGACTACGTCAAGGGCGGCACCGAGCGCACCTTCACCGACTGGCTGACCCACATGGTGCCCGACAACGCCGTCGGCTCCTTCGCCACCGGCGAGGTCCTCCAGGTGCTGATCTTCGCCGTGCTGTTCGCCCTGGCGCTGCTCGCCCTGCCGGCGGAGGTGGGCGAGCCCATCGCCCGCGGCTGCACGCGCCTGGCCGAGGTGTTCTTCAGCATGATCCGCTTCATCATGTACCTGGCGCCGATCGGCACCTTCGGCGCCGTCGCGTACACCGTCGGCAAGTACGGCCCCGAGACCCTGACCGCGCTCATGAAGCTCGTCGGCGTCTCCGTCCTGGCGCTGGCCGTCTTCATGCTGGTCGTGCTGGTCCCGGTCTGCCGCATGGCCGGGTTCTCCTTCCTGCGCCTGGTCCGCGCGCTGCGCCGCGAGCTGTACATCGTGCTCGGGACCTCCTCCTCGGAGTCGGTCATGCCGCAGCTCATGGCCCGCCTGGAGGAGTTCGGCTGCAAGCGCTCGGTGGTCGGGCTGGTCGTCCCGACCGGCTACTCCTTCAACCTCGACGGCGTCGCCGTCGTCATCCCCATCTGCGTCGTCTTCATCGGCCAGGTGTACGGCGTGCCGCTCAGCCTCGGCGACCAGTTCCTGCTGTTCCTGGTCTTCCTGGTGCTGTCCAAGGGGACCGCCGGGGTCACCGGGTCGGCGTTCGTGACGCTGGCCAACACCGTGGCGGCGGTACGGCTGGTGCCCATCGCCGGCCTGGCCCTGGTGCTGTCGGTCGACCGCTTCCTGTCCCTGATCAGGGCCGTCACGAACGTGCTCGGCAACGCCGTGGCCGCGGTCGTCGTGGCCCGGTGGGAGGAGGGCGGCCTCGACCGCGAACGTTTCGAGCAGACCATCGGCAACCCACGCAAGGAGAAGGTCCATGCCGCGGATCACCGCGATTCATGAGGCGACGATCCCGATCAGCTCGTCCATCGCCAACGCCTACATCGACTTCAGCCGCATGGACTGCTCCGTGGTGGCGATCGTCAGCGACGTCGTGCGCGAGGGCCGCCCGCTGGTCGGCTACGGCTTCAGCTCCAACGGCCGCTACAGCGCCGGCGAGATCATCCGCCGCCGGGTCGCGCCCCGCCTGCTCGAAGCCGACCCCGAGAGCCTGCTGACCGACGACGGCCGCACGCTCGACCCGGTCAAGGCGCTGCCGATCATGACCGGCGGCGAGAAGCCGGGCGGCCACGGCGAGCGCTCGGTCGCGGTCGGCGTCCTCGACATGGCCCTGCACGACCTGGCCGCCAAGATCGAGGACGAGCCCCTCCACCGGTGGCTGGCGCGCCGCCACGCCCTGGGCGAGCCGGACGAGTCGGTCTTCGTCTACGCCGCCGGCGGCTACTACGCCCCCGGCAAGACGCTCAAGGACCTCCAGGAGGAGATGCGGCGCTTCCTCGGCCTCGGCTACACCACCGTCAAGATGAAGATCGGCGGCGCCTCCCTGGCCGAGGACCTGCGCCGCGTCGAGGCCGTCCTCGACGTCGTGGACGGCGCCCACCTGGCCGTGGACGCCAACGGCCGCTTCGACCTCGCCACCGCCCTGGCCTACGGCGCCGCCCTGGAGCCCTACGGCCTGGCCTGGTACGAGGAGCCGGGCGACCCGCTCGACCACGCCCTGCACGCCACGCTGGCCGAGCAGTACCCGGGGCCGCTGGCCACCGGCGAGAACCTCTTCTCCCTCCAGGACGCCCGCAACCTCCTGCGGTACGCGGGCATGCGCCCCGACCGCGACCTCATCCAGATCGACCCGGTCCTCAGCTACGGCCTGGCCGAGTACCTGCGCATCCACGCCATGCTCAGGCAGTACGGCTGGTCGCCCCGGCGGTGCGTCCCGCACGGGGGACACCAGTTCGCCCTGCACATCGCCGCCGCGCTCAAGCTGGGCGGCAACGAGTCCTATCCCGGGGAGTTCGAGCCCACGGGCGGCTTCGCCGACGACACCGTCATCGAGAACGGCCGCCTGCGCCTGCCCGACCTGCCCGGCATCGGCTTCGAGAACAAGGCCAAACTCCTCCAGGTCTTCCACTCCCTCCACACCTGAACAGACCGACCGAGGGCGTGGGAAACCCGGCCAGCGGGATGCGGGAATCTGCTGGCCAGGGGCCGAGGGGAACCGGCCGACGCGGGCGCGTAGCGAGCTGGCCAGCGGGATGCGGGGAGCCTGCTGGCCGGGGCACAGGGAAGCGGCCGACGCGGGCGCAGGGAAGCGGCCGACGCGGGCGCAGGGAAGCGGCCGGCGGGGCGGGCGTTGCGGCGGCCCGCCCCGCACGCTGGACGACCGTGCCCCTGGACGGGGCCCAGCCACGTGCGGAGGGTGGGGGTGGGCGTGGCTGGGCCGTAACGGATGGGGGTAGGAAAGGCGGGTCAGAGGGAAAGGGCCGGCCAGTCGGCGGCGTCGCGGAGGAGCTGGCGGTCGTGGGTGGCGAGGACCACGGCCGCGGCCGTCGCCCGCAGCGCCTGCGTGAGCTCCTCCACCAGCGCCATCGACAGGTGGTTGGTCGGCTCGTCCAGCAGCAGCACCTGCGGCCGCGAGGCCAGCAGCATCGCCAGGTCCAGCCGCCGCTGCTGGCCGATCGACAACTGCGCGACCGGCAGGTGCGCGGCCTGCGCCGGCAGCAGCCCGAGGCTTGACAGCCCCACCCGCTCCCCCTCCGCCAGCACCCCGGTGCTGACCAGCCGCGCCATCGCCGCCTCGAACACCTCGTAGGCCGGCCGCCGCGACGGCTCGGGCGACTCCTGCGACAGCAGCCCGACCCGCCCGCCGCGCTGCACGCTGCCCGCGTCGGGTTCGAGCCGCTGAGCGAGTACGGCCAGCAGCGTCGACTTGCCCGCGCCGTTCGGACCGGTCACCACGAGGCGCTCGCCCGCGCGCAGGTGCACCGACACCGGAGCGCGCAGCCGCCCGGCCACCTCCACCCCGTCGGCGCGCAGCAGCGTCACCCCGGGCGGGGCGGACAGCGGCGGCGCCTGGAAGCGCATCGGCGGCTTCGGCACGTCCAGCACCTGCGCCTCCAGCGCCTCCTGCCGACGGTGCACCGCGCGCACCAGCGCGGGCGCCCGGGTGGCGCGCGTGTGCTTGCCGGTGCCCTTGTCCGGGCGCCAGCCGGTGCTCAGCCGGTTCTGCGCGGCCGACAGGTCGTCGGACAGGCGCCGGCGTTCGCTTTGCTGGTCGCGGTAGTCGGACTCCCAGCGCTCGCGCTCGGCCCGGTGTCCCTCGCGGTAGCCCTCGTAGCCGCCGCCGTAGGTGCGGGGGCGGCCGTCGCGGGTCGGGTCGAGGTCGAGCACGGTGGTGACGACGTCGCCGAGCAGCGCGCGGTCGTGGCTGACCAGCACGACGCCGCCCGGGTGCTCGCGCAGCCGGGCGGTCAGGTAGTCCAGGCCCGCAGCGTCGAGGTGGTTGGTCGGCTCGTCGAGCAGCAGCAGGTCGTGCCCGGCGCCGAGCAGGCAGGCCAGGCGGATCCGGTAGCGCTGCCCGACCGACAGCCCGGCCAGCGGCCTGCTCCGGTCGTCGACCGCACCGAGCGCGGCCAGCGAGACGTCCACGCGCCGGTCGGCCTCCCACGCGCCGATCGACTCGGCGTCGGCCAGCGCGCGCTCGTACTCCTGCTCGGCCCCGGGACGTCCCTCGGCCAGCGCGGCCGTGGACTCCTCGAACGCGGCCAGCACCCGGCGTACCTCGGCGAGTTCGACGTCGATCAGGTCGCCGACGGTGCGGTCGTCGCCGACGGGCATCTCCTGGTCGGCCACGCCGATGGAGCCGGTCCTGCTGACCTCGCCCGCGTCCGGCGCCAGAACACCGGCCAGGACCTGCAGCAACGTGGTCTTGCCACGGCCGTTCTCACCGACCACGCCCAGGCGTTCACCTGGCGAGACCGTGAGGTCGACCCCGACGAGGACCTGCCTGCCGCCGCGCGTGACGCGAAGATCGGTAGCGCTCAGATGGGCGCGGGCGCGCACGGAAAGGGTGGACACACTTCCTCCAAGAACGGGGCATCGCCCCGTGAAAAGAAACGGACGGCGGATACGCCTCGCCGCGCCCGGGGCCGCTCATGGGGCCGCGTCGGGCGTAGTCGGGGGCTTGGCGCCGTCCCTCTTAGAGGAAGTAGTAATAGTGCATGTGAACAGGCTATCGGATGCGTCGGCGTGCGCGCCGCTCAATTTCCGGTACGGCCCTGCGGCGGGTACGGCGGCGCACCGCGGCGGCTCCCCCGAGCGCCAGCGCCCCCACCCCCGCCCACAGCAGCGCCCCTCCCGGAGCCCCCCGCTGCAGCCCGACCTCCCCCTGGCCGGGCTGGGTCCGCACGGCCGTCGGCCGGACGTACCGGCCGTCGTCGGCCGAAGCCGGGCCCGCGGCCACCCCGAACGCCACGGTGAACCCGGTCAAAGCGGCGGCGATCCCACGCATCTGCGGCCCCCATCGGTGATCCACTTCCCCTGACCACCTACCGCCGCAAGACCCAACGTAAGACCCGACTCGGGGCTACGGGGTGTAAATCTCCTGCACCCGGACGATCTTCCCCTTGTAGACGGTGATCAGCGCGGGACGCTCGTACTGCTTGGCCCGCTTGACCAGCACCGGCCGCGAGCAGCTCTTGTTGCCGAGGCCGGTCCTGCGGTTCACGGTCATGTTCTGCATGGACGCCTTGCAGCCGAACGCCGACAGGTACGTCACGTTCTTCGCGATCGGCGAGGCGTAGGCCATCACGTCACCCTCCGGCGGTCCCACGAAGTGGCCCTCGGTATGGGTGCCCTTCTTCCACTTGATCGGCTCGTACTCGGCCTTGTCGCCGCTGACGTGGGTGATCCAGCCGCGCAGGATGCCGTCGCGGCGGGAGTGGACGCCCTTGGTGAAGTCGTGGCCGGGGTCGGCCTGGAAGGTGGTCCCGAAGATCTTGGGCGCCTTGAACTTGGGAATCGCCCCGGCCGTGGCGGGCACCGTGATGGTGACCTGGGCGCCGGCGTGGGCGGTGCTGACGAAGGACAGGGCCATGGCGGCAGCGGCGCCACCGGCCAGCAGGTATCGGGTCGAAGTCTTCACACGATCTACGATCCCGGATCCGCCACCCGGGTTCGCGCTGCGCCACGTGACACACGTCACACCCCCGGAGGCGCGAAAAAGGGGGCGCCGTGGTCGGGTGGCGCCCCCTGCTGCTCTGCCTGATGACCGCTACAACGGCGAGGAGCCGTCGTCGACGTCGCCGTCCGGGCCCGTCGGCGGGCCGGTCGGGGCGTCGTCGGGCTCGGTCGCGGCGGGGGGCGTCGCCGGTGCGGCCGGGAGGACGCGCTCCAGGCGTGCCCCCGTCAGCCGCAGGAACTTGCGGTTCTCCCGGTTGCGGTCCAGCACCGCCACCTCGAGCTGCGCCACCGGCGGCCGCTCCCCGCCGGGCTCGGTCAGCGCCACCAGGGCGACCTCCAGCGCGTCGGCCAGCGGCATCGCCTCGCGGTAGCGCTCCTTGAGGCGGCCGGAGACCGCCTCGGCCTGGCCGCCCATCACGGTGAAGCCGTGCTCGTCGAAGACCGAGCCGTCGAAGGTGAGCCGGTAGATGGCGTCGCCGTCGGAGGTGTCGCCGACCTCGGCCACCACGACCTCGACCTCCAGCGACTTGATCGACTCGGTGAAGATGCGGCCGAGGTTGGAGGCGTAGAGGTTGGCCAGTCCGCGGCCGGTCACGTCGGAGCGGTCGTAGGTGTAGCCGTTGATGTCGGCGTAGCGGATGCCGCCCAGCCGCAGTTCTTCGAACTCGTTGTAGCGCCCGACCGCGGCGAAGCCGATCCTGTCGTAGATCTCGCTGATCTTGTGCAGCGCCCGCGACGGGTTGGGCGCGACGAACAGGATGCCGTCCTCGTACTGCAGCACGACGACCGAGCGACCTCGCGCGATGCCCTTGCGCGCGTAGTCCGCCTTGTCCCGCATGATCTGCTCAGGGGAGGCATATCCAAAAGGCATGGACACCGCAGGTGTTTCCTTTCTAGCGCAGCGGGGCGATGGGGCCGTCAGGCGAGATCAACCGGGCTTCGAGCATCCGCTCGACGTATCCGGAGACCTCCTCGTCGGTGAGCTGGCGGAACCCGTTGGTGTCGATCACCGCCACCATCGGCCAGATCTTCCTGGTCACGTCGGGGCCGCCGGTCGCCGAGTCGTCGTCGGCCGCGTCGTAGAGCGCCTGGATGAGCGTCATCACGGTGTCGTCGGCGCTCGCGCCGTCGCGGTAGAGCTTCTTCAGCGACCCCCGGGCGAAGATGGAGCCGGAGCCGATCGCGTCGAAACGCTCCCTCTCGTACGGCCCGCCCGCCACGTCGTAGCTGAAGATGCGCCCCTCGTCCTTGTCGGGGTCGTAGGCGGCGAACAGCGGCACCACCACCAGACCCTGCATCGCCATGCCGAGATTGCCGCGGATCATCGTGGCCAGGCGGTTGGCCTTGCCGTTGACGGAGAGCGTGCGGCCTTCCATCTTCTCGTAGTGCTCCAGCTCCACCCGGTAGAGCCTGGCCATCTCGATGCCGGTGCTGGCGGTGCCGGCGATGCCCATGACGGAGTAGTCGTCGGTGCGGAACACCTTCTGCACGTCGCGCTGCGAGATCATGTTGCCTGAGGTGGCCCTCCGGTCACCGGCCATGACCACGCCGCCCGCGAACGTGGCCGCCACGATCGTCGTGGCGTGCGGAACCTGGTCGCCGATCGGGGTGGCCAGGACCTCGCCGCGTACCGGGAGCAACTCCGGCGCGTGCGAGCTGACGAACTCGGTGAACGACGAACTCCCCGAGTTCCGGAAAAATCGATCAACCAAGCCGGCGGGCATATCCCTGTGCGATGCCACGCGACTCCTTCCCCAATCGTCACTACCTCTAGCCAGACCCTACTCATGTTGCGTTGCCCCATGCACTTCCCACGATCAGCTCAGGGCGAACCGTTCACCAGATCGTTTCTTTACGCCCGAGACGGGTCGTGCGATTGTCGGTATGTCTGCACGTCCTCAACTGGAGGCCGACATGCGACCTGTGCTCATCGGCGCCGCCCTCCTCCTGGCCCTCGCCGCGTGCGGCACAGGACAGCCGTCCGCGCCCGGGAGCGTGACCCTCACGATCGCCGCCAACTCGATCTCCGGCGGCAAGAACTCCGAGAGCGCCGACTGGATCAAGAACTGGGTGATCCCCGAGTTCGAGCGGTCCCATCAGAACGTCAAGGTGCTCTTCCAGCCGAGCGGCGTCGAGGACGAGCAGTACAAGACGAAGATCGCCCTGGACCTCAAGTCGAGGACCGGCGCCGACGTGATCGACGTGGACGGCATCTGGGTGGGCGAGTTCGCGCAGGCCGGCTACATCAAGCCGCTGGCGGAGGTGGGCGGGTCCACGGTGGACGGCTGGGAGGGCTGGTCACAGATCCCGCAGGCCGTACAGGGGCTCGGGATCTTCGACGGCAAGAGGTACGCGCTCCCGCAGGGCACCGACGGCCGGGTGCTGTTCTACAACAGGACGCTGTTCAAGAAGGCCGGGCTGCCGGAGCCGTGGCAGCCGAAGAGCTGGCAGGAGATCATCGACGCCGGGACCAGACTGAAGGCGGCGGGGGTGCCGGCGCCGATCCAGATCAACGCGGGCACCGCGATGGGCGAGGCCACGACGATGCAGGGCGCGCTGCCGCTGCTGACCGGCGCGGGCTCGGAGATCTACACCACCGGCAAGTGGACCGGCGCCTCCCAGGCGATGAAGGACGTGCTCGGCTTCTACCAGCAGATCTACTCCAAGGGCCTGGGCGACCCCAAGCTGCAGCAGGAGGCCAAGGGGCGTGACAAGTCCTTCGCCCAGTTCGCCGAGGGCAGGATCGCGATCCTGGCGGAGAGCGACTACTTCTGGCGTTCGGTCATCGAGCCGAAGGCGGGCGTGGCGCCCATGGCCGATCGCGACGCGGTCGTCGGCTACGCCAAGATCCCGGCCAGGCAGCCGGGCGGCGGCATCCGCGGCCAGGACTTCGTGTCGATGTCCGGCGGCGCGGTGCGGGTGCTCAACCCCTTCTCCAAGAACCCCAAGCTGGCCTGGGAGCTGCTGGCGTTCATGCACTCGGCGGCGGCCACGAAGTCGCAACTGGCCGGGCAGGTGCGCATCAGCGCGCGTGACGACGTCAACGACGAGGTGCTGACGGCCGACCCGATGCTGCGCTACATCGCCGAGGAGGTCCTGCCGATCACCGCCTACCGGCCGCCGCTGGCGGTCTATCCGCAGGTGTCGATCGCGCTGCAGGAGGCCACGGCCGCGGTGGTGTCGGGCTCATCGCCGGACGAGGCGGCCGGCGCGTACCAGGGGAAGCTGGAGCGGCTGGTCGGCGGCGCGGCCAACATCGCGGGATGACGAGCGATGCCGCCGGGCTCGGGCGGGCCAGGGCCACCGCGTTCGTGCTGCCCGCGCTGGTGCTCATCGCGGTCTTCCTCGTCTTTCCCGCGCTCTGGACGATCTACCTGGGGCTGACGGACTACCGGCTGACCGGGCTCCAGGCGGCCGATCCGCGAGTGGTCGGTCTGGACAACTACGCCTACGCGCTCGGCGACCCGCGCTTCCTGACCTCGCTGTGGCTGACCGTGGCCTACGTGGGCGGCTCGGCCGTCATCGGGCAGGCCGGGCTCGGCTTCGCGCTGGCGTGGGTGCTGCGCGCCCGCCGCGGGGCGCTGCGCCGGGTGGTCGAGGGCGTGGTGCTGCTGTCCTGGATCCTGCCCTCGACCGTGGTGGGGTTCCTGTGGTTCGCGCTGCTCGACCGCACCGACGGCACGCTGAACGCGCTGCTGGGCACGCCGGAGTTCGCGTGGCTGCTGGACCATCCGCTGCTGTCGATCATCGTCTTCAACACCTGGCGGGGGACGGCGTTCTCGATGATGCTGTACTCGGCGGCGCTGGAGAACGTGCCGCCCTCGCACCTGGAGACCGCCCGGCTGGCCGGCGCCAACGTCTTCCAGCAGCTGCGCGACGTGGTCTTCCCGCTCATCCGCCGGCACGTGCTGACGAACCTGCTGCTGATCAGCCTGTGGACGTTCAACGACTTCACGCCGTTCGTGCTGACCGGCGGCGGGCCCGAGGGCCGCTCGGAGATCCTGCCGGTCTACGTCTACAACATCGCGCTGCGTGGCGGCGAGCTCGGTGTGGGGGCCGCGGTCTCCTTCCTCATCCTGCTGATCAACCTCGTCTTCGCGCTGGCGTACCTGCGGCTGCTGCGCGGCAGGCGGCGGCAGGCGGCCACGGCCGCGGCGGGAGGTCCGCCGGCATGATCAGGCACACGGTCGGCAGGCTCGTCTCGACGGTGTTCATCGCGGTCGTGCTGGCGTTGTTCGCGCTGCCGATGCTGTGGCTGGCGGCGGCGCCGTTCGACGCCTCGCCCACGATCACCACGTCGGTGCCGGAGTTCACGCTGGCCAACTTCGCCGCCATTCTCGACAACCCCTACGCGCTGGGCTCCATCGGCAACTCGCTGATCCAGGGCGGGGGTGCCGCGGTGCTGGTCGTCGTGCTGGCCGCGCTGGCGGCGTACGCGCTGTCGCGGGTGCCCGTGCCGGGCCGGGACGTGCTCCTCTACCTGCTGCTCCTGCTGTCGTCCGTGGTCACGGGCACCGCGGCGATGGTCCCGATCTTCGAGCTGGCCACCCGGCTCAACCTGATCGACACCCATCTGGGCGTCATCCTGGTCGTCTCCGGCGGCCTGCTGCCCGCGGCGATCTTCATTCTCAAGGACTTCATGGACGAGACGCCCACCTCGTACGAGGAGTCCGCGAGGGTCTTCGGCGCCTCGCCGCTGCAGATCCTGCGGCACATCACCGTCCCGCTGGTCCGCCCCGGCCTGGCCACCATCGGCGTGTGGGCGCTGGCCAGCGTGTGGGGCGGGTTCCTGTTCCAGTTCATCCTGCTGCGCGACCCGGCGAAGTCGCCGGGCTCGGTGATCCTCTACACCCTCTACACCGAGGGCGGCGCGCCCAAGCTCGACCTCATCTCGACGTTCTCGCTGCTCTACTCGCTGCCGGTCGTGGCCATGTACCTGTTCGTCTCCCAGCGGTACGGCTTCCGCTTCCACGGAGGTATCAAGCGGTGATCTCGCTGCACGCCCTGACCAAGGTGTTCCCCGGCGGCGTGCGCGCCCTGGACGGGATCGACCTGACGGTCGCCGACGGCGAGTTCTTCGCGCTGCTCGGCCCGTCGGGCTGCGGCAAGACGACGCTCCTGCGCACGATCGCCGGCCTGGAGACCCCCACGTCAGGAAACATCCGGATCAACGCGGCGGACGTCACCCGCCTGCCCCCGGGCCGCCGCGACGTCGCCATGGTCTTCCAGGACTACGCGATCTTCCCCCACATGGACGTCACCGACAACATCGCCTACCCGCTGCGCATCAGGAAGGTCCCCCGCGCCGAACGTGTGCGCAAGGCCGCCGAGGTGGCCCGCCGCCTGTCGCTGGCCGACCTGCTGCACCGCCGTCCCTCGCAGTTGTCCGGCGGCCAGCAGCAGCGGGTGGCCCTGGCCCGCGCGATCGCCTGCCATCCGGCCGCGTTCCTGTTCGACGAGCCGCTGTCGAACCTCGACGCGCGCCTTCGCCTGGAGGCGCGCACATTCCTCAAGCGGCTGCAGCGCGAACTGGCCGTGACCACGGTGTTCGTCACCCACGACCAGGCCGAGGCGCTGGCGCTGGCCGACCGCATCGCCGTCATGTCGGCCGGTCGCATGGTCCAGATCGGCACCCCCGCCGAGGTCTTCCAGCGCCCGTCCACCACGTTCGTGGCCTCCTTCATCGGCTCCACCCCCATGAACCTGCTGCCCGGCACCAACACCGGCGGCGCGCTGCGCGTCGCGGGCGCCGTCCGCGCCGCTCCCGCCGGTCTCGGCGAGGGCGACGAGATCGTCTACGGCGTGCGGCCCGAATACATGCGCCTGTCGGAGACCGAGCGCCAGGACGGCATTCCCGGCACCGTGGCCGTGCTGGAGAACCTGGGCACCGGCGTGCTGGTCACGCTCGAGTCCGGTGACCATCTCGTCCAGGCGGTGGTGCCCGAGGGCAGCGAGCCGGCGCTGGGGGCGCGGCGCTGGGCCGTACCGGATCGGTCGCTCGTCTACCGCGACGGCGCGCTGCTGGCCTGAGCCCGAGCGCTCCTGGCCGTGTGCTCCAGGATCGCCGGGACGACCTCGTCCCAGGTGCGGCGGGGGAAGATCTCGTGCCCGACGCCCTCCAGCACCCTCACGCGCGCCCCCGAGATCGCCTCGGCCAGCGCCTGCCCGTGTCCCGGCGGGAACAGCGGGTCGTCGCCGCCCTGGAAGACCAGCACCGGCGTGGCGATCTCGCCGAGCCGCCCGCGCCAGGGCGTGCCCGCGTCGATGAGGAACGGGTTGGTGAGCTGGGCGGCCAGGTTCGGGGTGCGGTCCACGACGCGCCCGGCCATCACCCGCTGCGCCGCCTCGTCGAAGACGGCCCCGGCGTAGGGGCGCTCGCCCTCGACCAGGTAGCCGAGCACCGCCTCGCGGTCGGACCAGTCGGGCTCCCGCTGCTCCTCGGCGAACAGGGCCAGGATCTTCTCCGCCATCGGCGGCAGGTCGGCGTACTCGTGGCCGGGGCCGCCCGGGGTGGCGCCGGTGAGGGTGAGCGAGGCGACGCGGCCGGGGTGGCCGAGCGCCAGCAACTGCGCGACCGCGGAGCCCTGCGACATGGCCACGAGGTGGGCCCGCTCCAGGCCGAGCGCCTCGATGAGCGCGGCGGCGTCAGCCACGAGGTCGTTCAGGCCGTAGCCGGGCTCGCCCGCCGGGTAGCTCGTCGAACGGCCGGCGTCGCGGCTGTCGAAGCGCACCACCTGCCGCCCGCCCGCGACGAGCGCGGCGACGAAGTCGTCCTCCCAGGCCACCAGCGACTGCCCGGCGCCGTGGAGCAACAGGATCGCCGGGTCGCCGTGGGCGCCGCTCGTCTCGACGTTCAGCTCGATCCCGTTGACGGCCAGCTTCCGTTCCATGGCATTTCCTCCCGCAAGTTCGTTACGTGTAACGAAAGGCTAGCCCAAGATCCGTTACATGTCACTAGACTGTGGGGGTGACCGAGATGAGCGACGCAGCCGCGATCGCGGCGTGGGAGTCCTACCGCCGCCTGCGCCTGCACGTCGACGCCGAGATCGCCCGCGACCTCGAGCGCGCGAGCGGCCTGTCGATGGCCGACTACGACGTGCTGGCGGCGCTGAGCGCGCTGTCGGACGGCGAGCACTGCATCCGCGTGCGCGGCCTCACCGAGCACCTGCACTGGGCGCACAGCCGCCTGTCGCGCCAGCTCGGCCGCATGGAGCGGCGCGGGCTCGTCGCCCGCGAGAAGTGCGAGCTCGACGGCCGCGGCGAGGACGTCGTCCTGACCGAGGAGGGCCGCCGCGCGCACGACCGCGCGGCCCCTGCCCACCTCGACGCGGTACGCCGCCACTTCACCGGAGCCCTCTCCCCCGGCCAGTTGGCCGCCTTCACCGCGGTCGCCCGGAGCCTCGCTCCATAACGATTGGGAACACCCTGGCGGCATCCACCTTTGCTCGGCGTGCCCGCGGGACGACGATAAGCACATGCGAGCAAGCGGCATCGCCCTGGGTTCCCAGGCCGGCCGGGTGCTGACGCTCCTGCGCGAGTGGCCCGGCCTCCAGGCGACAGCCCCCTACTGCACATGCGGCGTCGGCGTGGCCGCCGGCACCTGCCAGATCCTGCACCTGCACGCCGACGACGACGCCGAACTCCGCCTCACCCGCCCGGCGATCTGCCGCATGTACCCGGCCCTGGCCGGGACCGAGCGGATCGTCTTCGGGCGCAGCGAGGACTGGATCGGCATCCGCCTCGACACCGAACACGACACCGACCTTCTGCTCACCCTTCTCAGCGTGGCCATCAAGGCCTGCGACCGCGGCGAGTGCCGCCAGGCGGTCACCCCGTGCTCGGCCGTCCTGCGCGGCGACGAGCCGATCCGCCTGCCGGCCCGGACCGTCCCGGCCTGACCTCCGCCGCCCTGCCCGCGCCACCGTAAGGTGGTGCGGGATACTGGGCTGGTGGCCGTCAGGGACTGGATCCTGCACCTCGACCTCGACTCCTTCATGGCGTCGGTCGAGATCCTGCGCCATCCCGAGCTGAAGGACCGGCCGGTCATCGTCGGCGGCAACGGCGATCCGACCGTCCCGCGCACGGTCGTGGCCACCGCCTCCTACGCCGCCCGCGAGCACGGCGTCCACTCCGGGATGCCCATGCGCACGGCCCTGCGCAGGTGCCCGGACGGCGTGTTCCTGCCCAGCGACATGCCGGCCTACGAGGCCGCCTCCGCCCAGGTCATGGAGATCCTGCGCGGGTTCCCGATCACGCTGGAGGTGTGGGGGCTGGACGAGGCGTTCATCGGCGCTCACACCGGCGACCCGTTCGCCCTGGCCCGCTCCCTCCAGCGGGCCGTCACCGAGGGGACCGGCCTGACCTGCTCCATCGGCATCGGCGACAACAAGCACCAGGCGAAGCTGGCCGCCCAGTTCCGCAAGCCGGAAGGGGTCTCCCGGCTCACCACCGAGGAGTGGGAGGAGGTCATGGGCGGGCGGCCCACCACGGCGCTGTGGGGCATCGGCGCCAAGACCGCCAAGAAGCTCGCCGACCTCGGCCTGCACACCGTCGCCGACCTGGCCGCCGCCGACCCCGCCGGGCTGGCCGGGCGCTTCGGCCCGACCAACGGCCCCTGGCTGCGCTACCTCGCGCTCGGCAAGGGCGAGACGAGCGTGAGCGACACCCCGTGGGTGCCGCGCGGCCACAGCCACGAGAGCACGTTCACGACGAACCTCACCGATCCGGCCGACGTCCGCGAGCACGTCGCCGCCTTCGCCCGCCGCCTGGCCGCCGAGGCGGCCGAGGAGGGCAGGACGGTCATGCGGGTCACGGTCAAGGTGCGCTTCGCCCCGTTCGTCACCCAGACCCGGCAGACCAAGCTCGCCGCCGCCACCACGGACCCGGCGCCCATCGAGGCCGCCGCCCTGGCCGCCCTCGACCGCTTCGTCCTGGACCGTCCGGTGCGGCTGCTGGGCGTCGGCGTGGAGTACGTCAGCCGCTGAGGCGCAGGTGACGGGCGGTGTGGGTGTCGGCCGAGTCGATCATGGCCTGCGGGGTGCCGGTGAAGACGACCTGGCCGCCGTCGTGTCCCGCCTCGGGTCCCAGGTCGATGATCCAGTCGGCGGCGCGTACCACGTCGAGGTTGTGCTCGATGACGACCACGGTCGAGCCGTCGTCCACCATGCGGTTCAACAGCGCGACGAGGTGGTCGATGTCGGCGAGGTGCAGGCCCGTGGTCGGCTCGTCCAGGATCAGGGTACGGCCCGGCGCCGCCAGTTCGGCGGCCAGCTTGAGCCGCTGGCGTTCGCCGCCTGACAACGAGGTGAGGGGCTGGCCCAGGGTGAGGTAGCCGAGGCCGACGTCGGCCAGGCGGGTGAGGGTGTCGCGTACCTGCTTCTGGGGGAAGTGCTCCCCGGCCTGGGTGACGCTCATCTCGAAGACGTCGGCGATCGAGCGGCCGCCGACCGTGTGCCGCTGCGCCTCCGGGGTGAAGCGGCGGCCCCGGCAGGTCTCGCAGCGCGTGGTGACGCCCTCCATGAACGCCAGGTCGGTGTAGATGAGGCCGGTGCCCTCGCAGTCGGAGCAGCCGCCGGTCGAGTTGGGGGTGAACAGGCCCGGCGGGCGGCCGGTGGCGCGGGCGTAGATCTGGCGGATGGAGTCGAGCAGGCCGGTGAACGTGGCCGGGCTGGAGCGCCGCGAGCCGCGGATCGGCCGCTGGTCGATCACGACGGCGTCGGGGGCGGCGGCGGGCAGGTGGCCGAGGATGAGGCTGCTCTTGCCGGAGCCGGCCACGCCGGTGACGACCGTCAGCACGTCGCGGGGGACGCGGACGGTGATGTCGCGCAGGTTGTTCGTGGCCGCGTGCTCGATGACCATCCAGTCGGTGACCGGGCGGGGTTCGCCGTGCTTGGCCCGGTCCGCGCGCAGGCCCGCGCCGGTCGGCGTCCCGGCCTCGCGCAGTCGGGCGTACGTGCCCTCGAACACCACGCGCCCGCCCGCGCCGCCGGCGCCGGGGCCCATGTCGACGCAGTGGTCGGCGATCGCCATGATCTCGGGGGCGTGCTCGACGACGATCACCGTGTTGCCCCGGTCGCGCAGGGCCAGCAGCATCGTGGCGAGCGTGTCCACGTCGCGCGGGTGCAGGCCGACGGTCGGCTCGTCGAAGACGTACAGCATGTCGTTCAGGGCGCTGCCCAGGTGGCGCACCATCTTGACGCGCTGCGACTCGCCGCCCGACAGCGTCGAGGTGGCGCGGCCGAGGCTCAGGTAGCCCAGCCCGAGCGTGACCATCCGGCTCAGGTGCTCCCGCAGCACGGCCACCAGCGGCGCCACCTCGGGCCGGTCGAACTCTCCCAGCAGGGCCAGCAGGTCGTCGATCTGCATCGCGTTGCAGTCGGCGATCGAGCGCCCGCCGACCAGGCTGGCCCGCGCGGGCGCGGCCAGCCGGGACCCCGCGCACTCGGGACAGGGCCGCCTGGCCACGATCCGCTCGAACGCGGCCCGCTGCGCGCCCTTGAGCGACTCCGGCTCCTTCTGCAGGTAGATGCGGCTGAACCTGGACATCACGCCCTCGTAGGCGGTGCCGACGGCGTCCATGCCCGCCGGGGGCTTCAGCGTCCCCGGGGGCGTGTGGAGAAGGATCTCGCGTTCCTCCGCGGTGTAGTCGCGGATCTTCTTGTCGACGTCGAAGAAACCCGAGCGCGCGTACGCCTTCCACATCCACTGGCCGGGCGCGAACGCCGGGAACGTGATGGCCCCCTCCGCCAGCGACAGGTCCTCGTCCACGAGTTCCGACTCGAGGACCGTGGCCGCCACCCCGAGCCCCTGGCAGCGCGGGCACATCCCGGCGGGGTCGTTGAAGCTGTAGGCGTTGGAGTAGCCCGCGGGCGGCTCGCCGAGCCTGGAGAACAACAGCCGCAGCCGTGCCCCGATGTCGGTCGCGGTGCCTACGGTCGAGCGCGGGCCGCCGCCGAGCCGCTTCTGGTCCACGATGATCACCGCGGAGAGGTTCTCCAGGTGGTCCACGTCCGGCTGGCCGTAACTGGGCAGCCGGCCCTGCGCGAAGGCCGAGAACGTCTCGTTGAGCTGGCGCCCCGACTCCGCCGCGAGCGTGTCGAACACCAGCGAGGACTTGCCCGACCCCGACACCCCGGTGACGACGGTCAGCTTGCGCTTGGGGATGTCGACGGCGACGTTCTTGAGCGTGTTCTCCCGCGCGCCGCGCACCCGGATCATCTCGCTCATCGGCTCAGCCCCTGGAACGCGCGGACCGCCAGCGGGCAGAACACCGCGGCCAGCACCAGCGGCGCCGCCAGCGCGACCAGCAGCGCGTGGTCGGCCGCCCAGGTCAGGCCCTGGAGGTGGACGCCGGTGAACAGTTCGCGCACGGCGCTGGCCGTGGCCGCCAACGGGTTGTGCTCGGCGATCGCACCCAGCCACGGCGGCATCGTGGACGGCTGCACGAACACCGTCGACAGGAACCCGATCGGCCACGACAGCAGTTGCACCGCCCCGACCGCCTCGGGCGAGCCGGCCCGCAGCCCCGCCCACACGCCGACCCACAGCAGCCCGAACCGCAACCACAGCAGCAGTCCGTACGCCGCCAGCGCGGGCGCGATGCCGTTCTCCCACCGCCAGCCCAGGGCCAGCCCCGCCAGCGTGATCACCACGAGTTCCACGGCCGAGGTCAGCATGTCCGCCAGCACCCGGCCGAGCAGCACCGCCCCGGGCGAGATCGGCAGCGACCGGAAGCGGTCGGTGACGGTCCTGGTCGCGTCGGTGGTGACCGCGATCATCGTGGTCTCGATGCCGGACAGCATCGTGAACGCCAGCACGCCCGGGATCACGAACAGGATGTACTGCCCGGCGCTGCCCGCGATCGCGCCGCCGAGCAGCCCGCCCATCAGCAGGATGACGAGCACCGGGAAGAACACCTGAACCGCGAAGCCGACCGGCCTCGCCCGCCAGTGCCGCAGAGTACGGCCGGCCAGGATCACCGCCTCCCGCCAGACGTGGGTGCGCGCGGGCGCCGTCGAAATCGTCGTGGTCATGAGGCCGCCACTCCCTGGTGCAGATGCAGGTAGACGTCTTCGAGCGTTGGCTCGCGCAGCTCCATGCGGGGCTCGCCGACGAGCTTCTTCAGGTCGCCGGGCGTGCCCTCGGCGATCACCCGGCCTTCGCGCAGGATCACCACGTCGTCGGCCAGCGCGTCGGCCTCCTCCAGGTATTGAGTGGTCAGCAGCACCGTCGTGCCCGCGGCGGCCAGCTCCCTGACCGAGGACCACAGCTCGCGCCGCGCCTGCGGGTCCAGGCCGGTGGTGGGCTCGTCGATGAACAGCACCGCCGGGGTGGTGATCAGCGAGGTCGCCAGGTCGAGCCGCCTGCGCATGCCGCCGGAGAACGAGCCCACCGGGCGCCTGCCCACCTCGCCCAGGCCCGCCGTACCCAGAAGCTCGCCCGCCCGGTCGCGGGCGTGGCGGCGGCCGAGCCCGGCCAGCCGGCCGAACAGCTCGAGGTTCTCGCGGGCGCTCAGCACCTCGTCGAGCGCGGCGTACTGGCCGACGAGCCCGATCGAGGCCCGCACCCGCGTGCCCTCGGCCCGCACGTCCCAGCCCGCGACCTGGACGGTGCCCTCGTCCGCCCTGGTCAGCGTGGTCAGGATGCGGATCATCGTGGTCTTGCCCGCCCCGTTGCCGCCGAGCAGGGCGCAGACGCGGCCCGCCCGGACGGTGAGGTCGACCCCGTCGAGGGCGGGACGTTCGTTGCCCGGGAAGTGCTTGCGCACCCCTCTGGCGAAGATCGGTGTCATGGTGCCCTCCCATCGTTTTGGACAATGTATAATACATCGTAAATCGATGGGAGCGGAGAATGGCGAAGAGAGCGGAACGGCCCGGCGACCCGATCAAGCTGATCGGCCTGCTGTGGAAGCCCACCGAGGCGGTCAGCAGATCCGGGCTCACCCCCAGACGCGTCACCGGCGCGGCCATCGCGGTCGCCGACGCCGAGGGCCTCGACGCGCTCACCATCCGCCGGGTCGCCGGTGACCTCGGGGTGAGCCCCATGGCCCTGTACCCGCACGTCGCCGGCCGGGCCGAGCTCATCGAGCTGATGCTGGACGCCGTGGCCGCCGAGGTCTACGCCACCGGCCCGCTCCCCGCCGAGGCGGCGGCCTGGCGGGCCAGGATCGAACGCGTCGCCCAGGCCAACTGGGACCACCACATGGCCCACCCGTGGACCGTGGACGTCGCCCCGGGGCGTCCCGTGCCGGGGCCGGGGGTGTCGGGCAAGTACGAGGCCGAACTGGCCGCGCTGGACGGCCTCAGGCTGGGCGACATCGAGATGGACCAGACGCTCACGGCGGTGCTGGGTCTGGTGTCCAGCGCGGCGCGGGGGGTGATCTCGATGCGGCGGGTGTGGCAGGAGAGCGCGCTGACGGATGTGCAGTGGTGGGAGAACGTGGGCCCGGCCTTGGCCTTGGCGATGGCCGGGGTGTCCTATCCGGTGGCACAACGTGTCTCGACCACGGTCGGCGAGACCACCGGCATGGCCACCGACCCCGAGGGAGCGTTCCGCCTGGGCCTCACCATGCTGCTGGACGGCCTGGCCCTCCGCATCACCTGACCCCGGTCACCGGCGTACCGCGCCTGGGCCACCTCCGAACGGCCGCCGCGCCTTCGGCCCCGTGCGCCGCCGGAGCGCGACGGCGCGGAGTGAAGGGTGGCGGCGGGAGCGTGAGGGTTTTGAGCAGGAGACGCGAGCGCGGAGGCGTGGGCGCTGGTGGTGGGGTGGTCAGGGGAGGATTTCGTCGTCGGCGTGGGTGGCGAACTGGGCGGAGCGCACCTCGGCGATCCGTTCGTAGCGGGCGATGCGGTCCGTCCACTCGGCGTCCACCCCGAACGCCACCTGGGCGAAACCCACCTGACTGATGGCCTCCGGCAGCCCGGGGTCGCCCGGTGCGTACGCGCGCTCGCCCACCTGGACCATGTGCGGTGCTAGGAACTCCTCCCGGCCCAGCCGCGCCCGCGCGTGCACCGCCGCCCCGATCGCCACCACCGCGCCCGCGCCGATCTCCGCCTCCTGGAGGAGGGTCACCCCGGTCGCCAGGTACGCGCACCGCTCCACCCGGCAGCCCAGCAACGTCGCCTGGGGCCCGACGAACACATGGTCACCGAGGCTCACCCCGCCGCGCAGCACCGCGTTCTCGCAGATGATCGAGCACTCCCCCACCTCGATCGCCGCGTCCTCCGCGTCCAGCACCGCCCCGTACATCACCCGAGCCCGCGGCCCCACCCGCACCTGGCCGACCAGGGTCGCGTTCGGCGCGACGTAGGCGGACTCATCGACGACCGGCTCGAACCCACGATGACGAATACGCATAGGTCTCATCATGTCCAGCAGACTTCATGGCCTCACCTCGGCCGACCGCAAGGTCCGAAACCCGCCGGAAAGACACCCACAGCGGGGACCTCGCCCGCCAGACCAGCCGGTTTCCGGTGGAGCAGTCGGTGTCCGGTGGAGCGGCTGGGCTCCGGTGGTGCGGCTGGGCTTCGGTCGTGCGGCTGGGCTCCGGTGGAGCGGCTGGGCTTCGGTCGTGCGGCGGGGCGCTCTCAGGGACGGGCTGACGGTTGGCGCGGCGTCCGCCTGGGCAGGCGGGCGCGCGCTCGAAGTCGTCTTTGGGTCATGCCGTGGTCAGCCCATCCCCGGTGGACCTGTCCCGAACGTGCTCCTCCCCGATCTCCACGGACCTCACGCGCGCCCGTGCCGCGATCTCGGCCGGCGGCGTCGGCGGCCTCGCGCAAGGCCCCCTCCCTCGCGCGGTGACTCCCATGACCCGGCAGGCACATCACAGTCCCGGGCATCGATCACCTCGCGAGGGCGTTTCCACCCTTTACTAGCTGTTTGCCCCTACTGGCCGCCCTTTTGGACATAGGAGCGCACAAATTCCTCTGCATTCTCTTCGAGGACTTCGTCGATCTCGTCCAGGATCGCATCGACATCGTCCGTGAGCTTCTCCTGCCGCTCCTGGACGTCGGCGGACGCGGAAGCCTCGGTCTCCTCGACCTCGTTCTCGCGCCGCCCGGCCTGCTTCTGGCCGCCGGTGTCCTTCGTCGCCATGTCCTACCTACCTCCGGTTGGGGGACTGCCTCTAAGCCATATCTTCCCCGAACCGAGCGACATTTCGCGTCCAGCACCCCGCGATCTTCGCCCGACCCGGAACCTCTGCTCCACCCTACGTAAACACGAGCCCGGCGCGACGGGTCAGCCCTCCCGGCCAGCACAGGGGATGCCGGCACTCCGGTAGTGGTGAAAACCGCCGCACCGGCCGCCCAGAGCCGCGGGCCGACCGGCTGAAAGAAGCTACGGACCGATCGGGGGAACGGAACTACGGGCCGCTCGGGGGGAGCAGCCAAGGGCCGACCACGGGTGGGGGGTGGGGCGCCCGTCCGCGTGCCGGCGGGGCGGGCGTGACGGCGGCCGGCCGCGCGCGGCCTGCCTGCCGTCTTCCTGGAATGTCCTCAGCCCCGTACGGCGGGTGGCGGTGGGGGCGGCTTGCCGTAACGGATGGGAGGAGAGATCCGCAACCTGACGCGGGGCTAGTCGCCGCCGGTGAGGGCGGCGACCAGGTCGGCGGCGGTGCGGCAGCGGTCGAAGAGCTCGCCGACGTGGGCCTTGGTGCCGCGCAACGGTTCCAGGGTGGGGACGCGCTGCAGGCTCTCGCGGCCCGGGATGTCGAAGATGACCGAGTCCCACGACGCCGCCGCCACCGACTCGCTGTACTGGCGCAGGCAGCGGCCGCGGAAGTACGCGCGGGTGTCGTTGGGCGGGTTCTCGACGGCGCGCTGGACGTCTTCCTCGGTCACCAGGCGCTGCATGCGGCCCCTGGCGACCAGCCGGTTGTACAGGCCGCGGTCGGGGCGGATGTCGGAGTACTGCAGGTCGACGAGCTGCAGGCGCGGGTGGGACCAGGCCAGGCCGTCGCGGGTGCGGTAGC
The DNA here is from genome assembly GCF_044456745.1 of Nonomuraea sp. NPDC050790. Taxonomy (NCBI): domain Bacteria; kingdom Bacillati; phylum Actinomycetota; class Actinomycetes; order Streptosporangiales; family Streptosporangiaceae; genus Nonomuraea; species Nonomuraea sp. NPDC050790. Next base: position 319,632 of record NZ_JBITGF010000008.1, read on the forward strand.
CCTCCAGGAGTTCGAGCTTGGCGACCCAGTCGAGTTCGCGCGAGAGCTGCATCGGGTCGTCGGCCAGGCGGGTGAGGACGGACTCCCAGCGGTCGAGGATGTCCTTGTTCATCTCGTCCTGGGCGGTGCCGCGCTCCTCGACGTACTTCCTGGCCTGCTCCAGGTACTCCATCTGCAACTGGATGGCCGTCAGCTTGCGGCCGTCGCGCATGGCGATCTCGTAGCGGCAGGTGGGATCGTGGGAGACCGCGCGCAGCGCCTGGACGGGGTTGTCGACGGCGAGGTCGCGGGTGAGGAAGCCGTCCTCGATCATGGCGAGGACGAGCGCCGTGGACCCCAGCTTCAGATATGTCGAAATTTCCGACATGTTGGCGTCGCCGATGATCACGTGCAGGCGGCGGTACTTCTCCGGGTCGGCGTGCGGCTCGTCGCGCGTGTTGATGATGGGGCGCTTGAGGGTCGTCTCCAGCCCCACCTCGACCTCGAAGAAGTCGGCGCGCTGGGAGATCTGGAAGCCCTCGCCGCGCGAGTCCTGGCCGATGCCGACCTTGCCCGCCCCGGTCACGACCTGCCGCGAGACGAAGAACGGCGTCAGATGACGCACGATGTCGGCGAACGGCGTGGCCCGGCGCATCAGGTAGTTCTCGTGGCAGCCGTAGCTGGCGCCCTTGGCGTCGGTGTTGTTCTTGTAAAGCTGGATCGGGGCGTTCGTGGGGATCGCGGAGGCTCGGGTGGCCGCGTCGTACATGACGCGTTCTCCGGCCTTGTCCCAGATCACCGCGGCGCGGGGGTTGGTGCACTCGGGGGTGGAGTACTCCGGGTGGGCGTGGTCGACGTAGAGCCGGGCGCCGTTGGTGAGGATGACGTTGGCCAGACCGAGGTCCTCGTCGGTGAGCTGACTGGGATCGGCCACCTCCCTGGCCAGGTCGAAGCCGCGCGCGTCGCGCAGCGGGTTCTCCTCCTCGAAGTCCCATCTGGCGCGTCGCGCCCGGGCCGCGGAGGCGGCCAGGTAGGCGTTCACGACCTGCGATGAGGTCACCATCGCGTTGGCGCCTGGCTGACCTGGTACGGAAATGCCGTACTCGGTCTCGATGCCCATCACCCGACGCACCGTCATGCGCACCTCTCGTCGTCCGGCCAAATCGCTATCCGCCGTTTATATGCCCGAGCCTATGCCCTTCACAGTGCCCCAAGGCCACAGAGTTATGGCACCGACGCCTTTTCGACCTGTGTGGAGGGCGTTGCTGAGGTTCGGGATGTCTTGCGTGGTCTGAGAAGTCGCTGGACCGGACGTTCGACGCACGCGTACACCAGATAGGAGACCAAGATCGCGACGAGAGTGGTCACGAGGGCGTTCAGCCAGGGCGGCAGACCGCCCGCGAGCAGGGGGATGAGGACGACGGCCGCGGCCGAGTGGAACAGGTACAGCGGGTAGGTGGTACCGCCCAGCGCGGTCAGGAGGCGGTTCGGGCGCATCCGCAGGAGCCCGATGGCGACCAGGGCCATGACCACGAAGATCGCGGTGACGGTGAGGATGACGCCGAGGTCGGTCACCGGCATGGCCGCCGATCCGGCGGCCTTGACCCGCCGTTCGACGCGTTCGAGCGCGGCGTTGAGGGCCAGCGCCCATCCGGCGACGACGTAGAGCCAGGGCAGCCAGGCCGAGCCGCGGCGGTGGATGAGGTAGAGGGACATGCCCGCGACGAAGTAGGGGGCGTAGGCGGGCATGACGATCTCGTTGACGACCTGGTTGTCCAGGAACAGGGCGCCGGTGGCGGCGGCCAGCCAGACGCCGCCGAGGATCAGGATCCTGTTGGCGGTGATGCCGATGAGGATCATGACGGCCATGATCAGGTAGAAGCGCAGCTCGGCCCACAGGGACCAGTAGACGCCGACCGCGTCGGTGCCCTTGAACAGGCGCTGGAACATGGTGGCGTTCAGCGCGTACTCGCCGCCGGTCAGCTTGGGGTCGGGGCCCTTGAGGGCGAGCACGCCGTACAGGCCGAAGGCGACGGCGAGGCTCAGCCAGTAGGCCGGATAGAGCCGCACGAACCTGGACCGCGCGAACGCCCCCAGCCCCCTGCCCCAGGCGCTCATGAGGATCACGAACCCGCTGATCATGAAGAACAGCTCGACGCCCAGAATCCCCAGCCCGGCCAGCGGGGCGACGGCGGGGAACAGCTCGGCCGGCTGCTCACCCCACACGGACCTGAAGGCCACCAGGTAGTGGAAGGCCACTACGGCCAGCGCCGCGACGAACCGCAGCAGATCCAGTTCAGCAAGCCGCTCCGGCGCCCGACGATGCACGTGCGCTTTGACGCGCCTCGTGCGTCACTTGGTTCCCATCTGTCCCATGTGTTTCTTTCGCCCCCATATCCTTCGCCCCCAACGCCCGCCCCGTTACACCGCGCCTCTTTTCTTCTGTTACGGCTCTCTCTTCTGTTACGGCTCCCGCCACCCCACCGCCACCCGCCGCACGGGGCTGAGGACATTCCAGGAAGACGGCAGGCAGGCCGCGCCTGGCCGGCCGCCGTTACGACCGCCCAGTTGACCACCCGCCCGGACACCCCGGCCTGCCCACACGGACACCTTCGTTCCGACCCCGCGGACACCCTCAGACCGGTCCCCACGGATGCCCTCAGCCCGACTTCGCGCCCCTCAGCCCGACCCCGCGCCCGTCAGACCGGCCCTTCCGTTCCGATCACCAGGACCGTGGAGTCGGCGCCCAGCCCGAGCCGAGTCCTCGTCTCGTCATCCAGGCCCAGCAACCCCGCCAATCCCGTGGCTCCACATGGCGAGACGTTCACGCCCTCCTCGGCCATGGAGGCGGCGGCCAGAGCGGCCTGAGCGTCCGTGACGGTGATGAAGGCGTCGGCCAGGTGCTCCAGGAGCTGGAACGCCAGGAGCGAGGGCTCCAGGCAGTCCAGGCGACCCAGGTTGGTCGGTGAGCCCTTGACCCGGCGCGGCTCACCCGCCTGGACGCTCTCCAGCAGACACGGCGCACCCTCAGGCTCCACCACGACCACCACCGGCTCCTCGCCCCACCGGTCGCGCACATAGGCGGCCGCCGCCGCGGCCAGCCCGCCCACCCCCGCCTGCACGAACACATGCGTGGGCGCCACACCAGCCTCGTGCACCTCGTCGAATAGAGCGGTGTACCCACGCATGACGTCCAGGGGCACCCGGGTATAGCCGGGCCAGGAGCTGTCGGAGATGAGCCGCCAGCCGTTGCCGGTGGCTGCCTGGAGGGCGTCGGCCATGCTCTGGTCGTAGTCGGCGCCGCTACGCCGTACCTGCGCGCCGAGGTCTCGCAGCCGCTCCGCGAACTCCTCAGGCACCCCATGGCTCAGATAGACGACACAGGAGCCACCAAGCGCCCGAGCCCCGGCCGCGACGGAGATCCCGTGATTGCCCGCACTGGCACACACGAACGGCACCCGCGCCGCCACCTCCCGCAGCCGCCCCTCCCCCGCATCAGGCCCGGCCTCCTCCCCGACCACCCTGGCCACCGCGTACCCGCCACCGAGCGCCTTGAAGCTCCCCAGCCCCATGCGCCCGCTCTCATCCTTGACCAGCACCCGCCCAACCCGCTGCGCCACGGCCATCCGCGGAAGCCCGGTAAGCGGTGTGGACAGGGTGCCGAAGTGGTCACGGGCCCGCCGGGCGTGGGCGACGCCGATCAGGTCCCGGTCGATGCTGGTGTACGGCGAGCGGCCACGATTAAGCATGGCGGCCATGCTAGACACCCACCCCGCCCCCCAACACACCACACGCTCCACCCTCCCCCACCTACCAACCACGCGGTAGCGCCAAGCTCGGCCGTCCAAGCAATCCGCGGCCCAAGCAGCCCGTGGCCCAAGCAGCCCGTGGCCCAAGCAGCCCGTGGCCCAAGCAGCCCGTGGCCCAAGCAGCCCGTGGCCCAAGCAGCCCGTGGCCCAAGCAGCCCGG
>NZ_JBITGF010000008.1:323677-521277 GCF_044456745.1 Nonomuraea sp. NPDC050790
AGCCCGTGGCCCAAGCAGCCCGTGGTCCAAGCAGCCCGTGGTCCAAGCAGCCCGTGGTCCAAGCAGCCCGTGGTCCAAGCAGCCCGTGGTCCAAGCGTTCCGCGGCTCAAACGCCTACCAGCCACTCGGTAGTGCCAAGCGCGGCAGTCCTAGCGATCTGTGGCCCAAACGCCTACCAACCACTCGGTAGCGTCAGGTCACCTTCCGACCACTCGGTAGTCCAAGCGAACGGGCCCCGAACCACCAACCAACCACTCGGTAGCCCACAGCCACCCCTCACAGCCGCCTGTCGAGCGTTAGTCCCACGCTGCCTGCCTATCAAGCAGTCGGTCGGTAATCCCAAGCCACCTGTCAAGCGGTTGGTCGGTAGTCCCAAGTCGCCTGCCAAGTGGTTGGTAGGTGCGGGAGGGGGTGGGGTCAGGGGTAGAGGTGGAGGAGGTCGGATTCGGTTTCCCGGCGGACCACCACCCGGGCCTGGCCGTTCTGGACCGCGATCACCGGTGGCCGGGGCACGTGGTTGTAGTTGCTGGCCATCGACCGCTGGTAGGCACCGCTGGCCGGTACCGCGAGGACGTCCCCGGGCTCCAGGTCAGCGGGCAGGCGGGCGTCGTGGACGAGGATGTCGCCGCTCTCGCAGTGCTTGCCGACCACCGTGAAACCCCGGTCTGCAGAGGAGGGGCGGGAGGCCAGGGCGGCCGTGTACGGGGAGCCGTACATCGCCGGGCGCGGATTGTCGCTCATGCCACCGTCCACGCTGACGTAGCCGCCCTTGATGGTGCCGACCGTGTAGAGGGCCACGGTGGACGGGCCGGCGATGGAGCGGCCGGGTTCCACGGACAGGTGCAGGCCGCCGGTCTCCTTCTGCAGGACGGTCACGAGTTCCGCGGGCGTGGGCGGCTGGGGGTCGCCGGGGCGGTAGGCGATGCCCAGGCCGCCGCCCAGGTCCAGGCGGTCGACGCCCATGGCCGCGGCGAAGGCGGTCATGCGGCGGGCGGCCTCGGCGAAGCCGTCCAGGCTGAGGATCTGCGAGCCGATGTGGGAGTGCAGGCCCGACAGGCGCAGGGACGGCCGGGCGCGGACCAGGGCGACGGCGCGCTCGGCGTCGCCCGCCGACAGGGAGAAGCCGAACTTGGAGTCCTCCCCGCCGGTCGCGATGGACTTGTGGGTGCGGGCGTCGACGCCGGGGGTGACGCGGATCATGACGGGCTGGACGACGTCGTGCTCGGCGGCTATGGCGGCCAGCCGTTCCAGCTCCGTGGAGGAGTCGAGCACGACGCAGCCGACGCCCCACGCGACGGCGCGGCGCAGTTCGTGCTCGGACTTGTTGTTGCCGTGGAAGACGACGCGGCCGGGGGGCATGCCGCCGGCCTGGGCGACGGCGAGTTCGCCGCCGGTGCACACGTCGAGGTTGAGCCCGAGCCCGTCCAGCCAGCGCACGACCTCCGGGCACAGGAACGCCTTGCCGCCGTAGTGCACCTCGCCGCCGGGCAGCGCGTCGCGCCAGGTCTGGGCGCGGGCGCGGAAGTCGGCCTCGTCGAGGATGTAGGCGGGGGTGCCGTGTTCGCGTGCCAGGTCGGTGACGGCGATGCCGCCCAGGTGCAGGACGCCTTCAGACCACGTGGCGCCGATCGGCCACACGCTGTCGATGCTCATGGCGCGCCAGCGTAGGAAGCGTAACGGGTGCCTATGGGCCAGCGTCGAAGGTTTCGATGCTGAGGGGCAGAAGCGTGCACATCCCTTGGGATCAGGCGAACTGCTCGCCAACGATGGCCGCCATGCGAAAACACCTGGTCATCGCGCTGGTCGCGGTGTGCGCGCTGGGCGCGGGCTGCGGCAGGTCGTCCTCCGGTACGGCGGCGCCCGAGGCCCCTTCGGCGGCCGGCAAGAGCGCCAAGGAGCTGGTGCCGCAGAGCGTCCGCGACGCGGGCGTGCTGCGTGTGGCGACGTCGGAGGGCTACCCGCCGATGGAAATGTACAAACCGGGCACGCAGGAGCTGACCGGCGTGGACCCGGACCTGGCCGCGGCCATCGGCGCCCGGCTCGGACTGAAGACGACGGTGACGAACGCCGCGTTCGACGGACTCATTCCCGGGCTGCAGGGCGGCCGGTGGGATGTCGCGATGTCGTCGCTGAGCGACACCGCGCAGCGCCGCCAGGCCGTCGACTTCGTGGACTACTTCAACGCCGGCGGCTCGGTCATGGTCAAGAAGGGCAACCCCGAGGGCATCACGACGCTGGCCGACCTGTGTGGCAAGAAGGTCGTGCTGGCCAAGGGCTCCTCGAACCTCGACATCGGCAAGCGCCAGAACGACAAGTGCGACAAGAAGATGGAAATCCTGCAGAGCGAGGACGCGCCGACGGGCCTGCTGACGATCGACTCGGGCCGGACGGTGGCGACGATCGTGGACTCGCCGGTGGCGTACATGTACGCGAAGGAGACCGGCAAGTACGAGGTGCTGCCTGAGCAGTACGACGCCGGTCCCTGGGGCATCGCGATCGGCAAGCAGAACACGGGTCTGCGCGACGCCATCGCGAAGGCGCTGCAGGAGATGGTCGACGACGGGTCGTACAAGGCGATCCTCGACAAGTACGGCACCGGCCCCAACGCCGTCTCCAAGGTGACGATCAACACGGGTGCCCCGTGACGGCCGAGCTTCCGATCGAGGCGGTGAAGCCGCGGCGCCCCGGACGGATGGCCGCCGCGGCCCTCGCCGGGCTCGGGCTGGTGTGGCTGGCGTACACGGTCGTCGTCAACGAGAACCTGCACTGGGACGTGATCGTGGCGTTCCTGTTCGACGGCAGAATTCTCGGCGGGCTGCTGGTCACGATCGCGCTGACGGTGCTGTCGATGGGGCTGGGCGTGGTGCTGGGGGTGACGGCGGCGGTCATGCAGCTCTCCGACAGTCCTGTGCTGCGCGGCGCCTCGGCCCTGTACACGTGGTTCTTCCGCGGCACGCCGCTGCTGGTGCAGTTGATCTTCTGGTTCAACATCGGGCTGGTCTTCCCGGTGATCGGGATCGGCGTGCCGTTCGGCGGGCCCATGCTGGTGGAGTGGCAGGCGCACCAGCTCATCACGCCGTTCATCGCGGCGTTGCTGGGGCTGACGATCAACGAGGGCGCGTACATGGCGGAGATCGTCAGGGCGGGCATCCGCTCGGTGGACCCCGGCCAGCGCGAGGCGGCCGAGTCGCTTGGCATGTCGCACCGGAAGATCCTGCGCCGGGTGGTGCTGCCGCAGGCGATGCGGGTGATCATCCCGCCGACCGGCAACCAGTTCATCTCGATGCTGAAGACGACATCGATGGTGTCGGTGATCGCCGGCGCGGAGCTGCTGACCGTCTCGCAGCGCATCTACCTGGAGAACTTCGAGGTGATCGCGCTGCTGGTGGTGGCGTCGCTGTGGTACCTGCTGCTGACGAGCGTCGCCAGCGTCGGCCAGCACTTCCTGGAAAAGCGCTTCAGCAGGGGGTACGCGTCGTGAGCATGGTCAGGCTGGAGTCGGTGAGGAAGAAGTACGGCGCGCTGGAGGTGCTGAAGGGCGTCAGCCTGGAGGTGCCGGAGGGCGGTGTGGTGTGTGTCGTGGGCCCGTCGGGTTCCGGCAAGTCGACGCTCCTGCGCTGCGTGAACCGGCTGGAGACGATCGACGCGGGCCGCGTCTGGGTGGACGGCGAGCTCGTCGGCTACCGGGAGCGGGCCGGGCGGCTGCACCTGCTGCGGCCGGACGAGCTGTGCAGGCAGCGGCAGAAGGTCGGCATGGTGTTCCAGCGCTTCCATCTGTTCCCGCACATGACGGCGCTGGAGAACGTGATGGAGGGGCCGTGCGCGGTCCAGGGCGTGCCGAAGGCCGAGGCGGCGCGGCGGGCCGGGGAACTGCTGGTGCGGGTGGGGCTGGCCGACCGGGCCGGGCACTACCCCTCGCAGTTGTCGGGCGGCCAGCAGCAGCGGGTGGCGATCGCCCGCAGCCTGGCCATGAACCCGAAGGTGATGTTGTTCGACGAGCCGACCAGCGCCCTGGATCCGGAGCTGGTGCAGGAGGTCCTGGCGGTCATGCGTGACCTGGCGGCGAGCGGGATGACCATGATCGTGGTGACGCACGAGATGGGGTTCGCGCGGGAGGCGGGTGACCACCTGGTGTTCGTGGACGACGGACTGATCGTGGAGGAGGGCCCGCCGCGCGAGGTGCTGGCCAACCCCCGGCACGAGCGGACCCGGGCGTTCCTCGGGCAGGTGCTGTGATGCTGGACCTGCTCGTCACGGGCGCGCTGCTCGCCGACGGCACCGGCGCCCCCCTGCGCCGCGCCGACGTGGGCGCGCGAGACGGCCGCCTGATCCTCCTCCCCCCTTCCAACCCCACCCAGAGGTACGGCCCCGCCACCCCAGGCACCGCCACCCCAGGCAACGGCGCCTCGGGCTCCGGCGCCTCGGGCGGGAGTGCCCCGGGCTACGGCCCATCGGGCCATGGCGCTCCGGGCAGGGGCGCTCCGGGTTATGGCGCTCCGGGGAACGGCGCACCGGGACACGGCACCTCGGGTAGCGGCGCCTCGGGCGGCTACGCCTCGGGCCTCGACGGCCTCGGCGGCCTCGGCGGGGTGGGTGGCGATGGGCCGGGTGGGGGTGTCTTGGCTCGGGTGGTGCTGGATGGGACCGGGATGGTGGTGGCGCCCGGGTTCATCGATGTGCACACCCATTCCGATGCCGCCTCACTGTTCGGGCCCGAGTTCGCCGAGTTGGCGGCGGCGCCGGTGCGGATGGGGGTGACGACCGAGATCTGTGGCAACTGCGGGTCGAGCCTGTTCCCCGCGCTGCCGGAGCGGCTGGAGGAGCTGTCGCGGTCGAGCCGGGTCTCCTTCGGCGGACGGGTCCCGATATTTCGGGACTTCGCGGGGTTCGCTCAAGCGCATGCCGGGGCGCCGCGGGCCAATCATCTCGCCTCCCTGGTCGGGCACGGCACACTGCGGGCCGGAGTGGTCGGGTATGAGGACCGGGCGGCGACGCCGTACGAGCTGGACGTCATGTGCGGGCTGCTCGGCGACGCGCTCGCGGCGGGCGCGGCGGGGCTGTCGACCGGGCTGATCTACACGCCGGGCACCTACGGAGGGACCGACGAGGTGGTGGCGCTGGCCCGGGTGGCCGCGCGGTACGGCCGGCCGTACGTGACCCATCTGCGCGACGAGATGGCGCGCGTGGAGGAGGCGCTGGAGGAGGCGGTCGAGATCGCCCGCAGGAGCGGCGCGGCGCTGCACGTCTCCCACCACAAGACCGCGGGCAGGCACGCCTGGGGCAGGACCGAGCGGACCCTCGCCCGCCTGGCCGCGCTGCGTGCCGAGGGCATGGACGTCACCTGCGACGTCTACCCCTACACGGCGGGCAGCACCTCGCTGTCGGCCATGCTGCCGCCGTGGGCCAACGACGGCGGCACCGCCGCGCTCCTGGAACGGCTGCGCGACCGGAACCAGCGCGAGCGGATGCGCCAGGCGATCGCGGACGGCGTGCCCGGCTGGGAGAACACCGTCGGCAACGGCGGCTGGGACCTCATCTCGGTGGCCTCGGCGGCCGGGCACCGCGAGCTGGAGGGGCGCACGATCGCCTCGCTCGGCGGCGACCCGGTGGACGCGGCGGCCGAGCTGCTGCTGGCCGAGCGCGGCGAGGTGACGATCATCAGCCATTCGATGCGCGAGGACGACGTGCGCCGGGTGCTGGCGGCGGAGTTCACGATGATCGGCTCGGACGGGGTGCCGAAGCCGGGGCGGCCGCATCCGCGGATCGCCGGGACGTTCCCGCGGGTGCTGGGGCACTACGCGCGCGAGGAGGGCCTGTTGTCGCTGGAGGCGGCGGTGCACAAGATGACCGGGATGGCGGCCGGGCGGTTCGGCCTCACCGGGCGGGGGGTGGTGCGCGACGGGGCGCGGGCCGATCTGGTGGTGTTCGACCCGGCCACGATCGCGGACGCGGCCACCTACGCCGACCCGCTGCTCCCCCCTCGGGGGCTGGCGGCGGTGGTGGTGGCGGGCGTGCCGGCCGTGCTCGACGGCGAGCTGACCGGCGCGACTCCGGGCGGGATCGTCACCCCATGAGCACCCTGAACCCCGATAGCAACCTCAGCAGTCCCACGACTCTGGTAGAGCTTGCCGCGGCCTGCCCCGGGACGCTGGCCGTCGCGGTGCGCCACCCCGGCGGCGGGTTCGGCGTCAACGAGGACGCCGAACTGCCCCTGGCCAGCGTCGGCAAGCTGCTCCTGCTGGCCGAGGTCGCGATGAGCATTGAGGGCGGCATCCTGGACCCCGCCACCCCGGTGCACCTGACGGACGAGGACTACTGCGGCGGCTCCGGCCTGCTCCTCGGCTTGAGCGCGCGTACCTGGAACGTCGCCGACCTGGCCCTGATGACCGCGGCCGTCAGCGACAACACCGCCACCAACGCGCTCCTGCGCACCGTCGGCCTCGACCGGGTCAACGCGGCGGGCGCCGCGCTCGGCCTGACCAGGACGCGGCTGCTCGACCGCATCCGTGAGCCGCGCGGCCCCGAGCACCCGCCGACGTTCGCCGTGGGGACGGCGGCGGAGCTGGCGGGACTGGCGGCGCTGGTGGCCGGGAGCAACGGCTGGCAGGTCCAGCTACGCGAGTGGATGCTGGCCAACACCGACCACACACTCGTGCCCGCGCTGGTCCGCCACGACCCGGAGGGCGCGTGGCTGGCCAACAAGACCGGCACCGACGAGGGCGTGCGCTCCGACGTCGGGCTGATGGGCGAGCGGGCCTACGCCGTGCTCGCCTGCGGCCCCGCGGGCGCCGAGGACGAACTGGCCGCCGCGGTGCGCCAGGTGGGCCTGCTCATCGCCGCCTGACCTGGGCTGATTAGGGTAGGCCCACGTCCGTTCGACAGAGGAGGCCGCATGCTCGGCAGCCACCGACTCCGGGTGCTGCTGGAGGTGTTCCGCACCGGCAGCATCGCCGGGGCCGCGCGTGGCCTGAAGCTGTCGCCGTCGGCCGTCTCCCACCAGCTCGCCAAGCTGGAGGAGGAGGCGGGCGTCGGCCTGGTGGAGCGCAACGCGCAGAGCCTGCGCCTGACCGAGGCCGGCCGCCGGCTGGCCCACCGGGCGCAGGAGGTCGTTGACATCCTGGAGGCGGCGGAGAAGGACCTGCTGGCCCAGGCCAGGGTCGACGCGGGCGAGCTGCGGATCGGCTTCTTCGCCTCGGCCGGGTACCGCCTGCTGCCGCTGGCCCTGTCGCGCTTCGCCGCCCGCTATCCGAGCGTGCGGCTGGACCTGGTGGAGGGCCAGCCGTACGAGCTGCTGCCCGATCTCGAGCGCGGCGCGCTCGACGTGCTCGTCGTCTTCGAGCACGCGCTGGACCCGTGGAAGTGCCCGGACGGGGTCGAGGTCCTGCACCTGTTCGACGAGCCGCAGCTCCTGGTGGTGCCCGCCGGGCACCAAGCCGCCCAGCGTCCCCGTGTACGGCTGGCCGAGCTGGCCGGCGAGCACTGGATCACGACGTTCGGCGCCGAGCACCCGGTCTCGACGCTGGAACGCGCCAGCGCGCTGGAGGGCTTCACCCCGCAGGTGCGCTGCCGCAGCGACCACTACGAGGTGACGATCGGGCTGGTGCGCGCCGGGCTCGGCGTGGCGCTGGTGCCGAGCCTGGGCCTGCAGGGGGTCACCGGCGTGCAGGTGTGCCGGGTGGTCAACCAGCGGCTCTACCGCCGCATCGGCGTGGCCCGCCGCCCCACCAACCCGAACCCGGCGGCCCGCTCGTTCATCGCCTACCTGCGCACCGCCGCGGGCCAGCTCCTCAACTCCCTGGACCCCGGCCTGCGCTGAGGCGTGGGAAGCCGACGTCTTGACGTCGTGCGGGGATTGCCGCATCGTTTCTTGCAACCGTTTGCAGTCCGCCCCGACGATCGGCGATGGTGATGCGACGTCCCTTGTTATCCAGGCTGCCGGCCGTACTGGCCCTGATCTCCGCCGCCCTCCTGTCCCCCGCGACCGCGCGCGCCGAGAGCCCGCAGGACGTGCGGGGCTGGACGATCCTGTCCGACGACGACGCCGGCGCCGACGCGGTGATCGCCGCCGCGCCCCGCTACGACATCAACCACCTGCAGCTCAGCCACGACATCGTGCACGACCTGCGGGAGGTCAGGGAGGAGCCCAGGCGGGTCCAGGCCAACCGGCTGACCGCCGCCGCGCACGCCGCCGGCGTCGACGAGGTGGCCATCTGGGACCACTCGCTCTACAGCCTGACCTACTACCCCGAACGCTTCCGCACCGGCCCGAACGGCACCATCGACCTGGACGACCCCGCCTTCTGGGCGTGGTTCAAGCAGGACTACCGGGAGATGCTCGACCTGGTGCCCGACATCGACTCGGTGGTGCTGACGTTCATCGAGACCGGCGCCAGGATCGAGCGCCAGCACTCCACCCGGCTGACCACCGACAGCCAGAAGCAGGCCCACCTCATCGACCAGGTGGCCGACGTGATCGTCGAGGAGCGCGGGCTCAACCTGTACCTGCGCACGTTCGGCTACTACCCGGCCGAGATGCAGCGCACGATCGACGCGATCGCGCTGGTGGACAACCGGGACGTGCGGGTGATGGCCAAGGCGCAGCCGCACGACTTCTTCCTCACCCACCCCGTGGACCGCACGGTGGAGCGGATCGACCGGCCCGTGCTCATCGAGTACGACACCGCCGGGGAGTACAACGGCCAGGGCAAGATCGCCAACGCCTGGCCGGAGGAGCACGTCAACCGCCTGCGCCACTACCAGAGGCTCCCGAACGTGATCGGCTACGTGGCCCGCACCGACCGCTACGCCGACTCGCGCATCGTCGGCACCCCGACCGAGATCAACCTGTACGCGCTGGCCCGCGCCACCGCCGACCCCCGGGTCCGCCCCGCGAGCATGTATCGCGAGTTCGCCGCGCGCACCTACGGCCGCCGGGCCGCGGACAAGGTGGCCTCGGCGCTGTCGAAGTCGTACGACATCGTCACCTCCGCCCTCTACACGCTCGGCACCAACACCGCCAACCACTCCCGCCTGGACTTCGAGCCGTACTGTTCGAGCTGGCACCGCAGCGTCTCGGGCAAGTGGATCGAGCCGCCGCTCACCCGGGTGCGGCACACGGTGAACCGCACGTTCGACTTCTGGAAGGACGTCGTGCAGCACCTGGCCCCGGTCACCTGCAAGACGCAGCCGACCTTCCGCACCGAGGCCGGCTACGTCCTGGGCAACGGCTGGGTCACCCCGCACAACCTGATGAACGTCCGCTACCTGCGCTACGTGCTGAAGGAGAAGGACTTCGGCGTACGGCTGGCCGAGCAGGCCCTGCGCGAGATCAGGGACGCCAGGCGCCACCTGTCCTCCGATCACTACCGGCAGCTCAACGCCTACTTCGAGCGCACGGTCCTGACGGCGAGGCTGCAGCGCGCGGTCGCCAAGGCGTACTTCGGCTACCGCGTCTACGTCCAGGGCCCAGAACACCAGACAGACCGCCTCAAACGCCTCATCTGGCAGGGACTCGACGAGTCACGTGAGGTCGCCACCGCCATCACCACCTACCCGGACAAGGCCGCGGGCGGCGAGTGGAACTGGGTGAGGGACGCCGAGGAGGCGGAGAAGTATTACCAGCGCATCTCAACAGGCTGGGACCGCTACGACAACATAGCCGTCCCCCCGCCCAAAGGATGACGCAGCGTAGCCAACACCCCCGAATCAGCAGATCGCCCAGGAAAAGGGTCCCCCGAAACCACCCGGCCAAGGAAGGGGTTGCCGGTCGGGTGGGTAAGGAGCGCTCGTCACGGCGGGAAGCCGCGCGGCCGCCGGCCGTCACCCTGGAGTGCCGCCCGCGCGCGTCGGCGGGTGGGGGTGGGGCCGGCCTGCCGTAACGGATGGTGGGGTTGAAGCCGCGGACGGCGGGGTTGAGGCCGCGGAAGTTCGCGCGGGAGAAGCTTCAGACGCCGCGGGCCGCGCGGAGGGATCCGCGCGGCCCGACGAAAAGCATGGCAACTACAGGTACTGGCCGGTGTTGGCTACGGTGTCGATGGAGCGGCCGGCTTCGGATCCCTGCTTGCCGGAGACCAGGGTGCGGATGTACACGATCCGCTCGCCCTTCTTTCCGGAGATCCGCGCCCAGTCGTCCGGGTTGGTGGTGTTGGGCAGGTCCTCGTTCTCGGAGAACTCGTCGACGCAGGCGGTCAGCAGGTGCTGCACCCGCAGGCCCTTCTGCCCCGACTCCAGGAACTGCTTGATGGCCATCTTCTTGCCCCGGTCGACGATGTTCTGGATCATCGCGCCGGAGTTGAAGTCCTTGAAGTACAGGACCTCCTTGTCGCCGTTGGCGTAGGTCACCTCGAGGAAGCGGTTCTCCTCGCTCTCGGTGTACATGCGCTCCACGACGCTCTGGATCATGCCCGCGATGGTGGACTCGCGCGAGCCGCCGTGCTCGTTGAGGTCCTCGCCGTGCAGGGGAAGGTCGGTGACGAGGTACTTGGAGAAGATGTCCTTCGCCGCCTCGGCGTCCGGCCGCTCGATCTTGATCTTGACGTCCAGGCGGCCGGGCCGCAGGATCGCCGGGTCGATCATGTCCTCGCGGTTGGAGGCGCCGATGACGATGACGTTCTCCAGGCCCTCGACGCCGTCGATCTCCGACAGCAACTGGGGCACGATGGTGTTCTCGACGTCGGAGCTGACGCCGGAGCCTCGGGTGCGGAAGATCGAGTCCATCTCGTCGAAGAACACGATCACCGGGGTGCCCTCTGAGGCCTTCTCACGCGCCCGCTGGAAGACCAGGCGGATGTGCCGCTCGGTCTCGCCGACGTACTTGTTGAGCAGCTCGGGGCCCTTGATGTTGAGGAAGAAGCTCTTGCCTTCCTGGCCGGTCTTCTCGGCGACCTGCTTGGCCAGCGAGTTGGCGACCGCCTTGGCGATGAGCGTCTTGCCGCAGCCGGGCGGGCCGTAGAGCAGCACGCCCTTCGGGGGCCTGAGCTTGTGCTCGCGGAAGAGGTCGGCGTGCAGGTAGGGCAGCTCGATGGCGTCCCTGATCTGCTCGATCTGCCGCATGAGGCCACCGATCTCGTTGTAGGAGATGTCGGGGACCTCTTCGAGCACCAGCTCTTCGACTTCTGACTTGGGAATGCGCTCGTAGACGTAGCCGGAGCGCGGCTCGAGCAGCAGCGAGTCGCCGGCCCTGATGGGCTGGCCGACCAGCGACTCGGCCAGGCGCACGACGCGTTCCTCGTCGGCGTGCGAGATGACCAGGGCGCGCTTGCCGTTGTCGAGCAGTTCCTTGAGCATCACGATCTCGCCGACCTCTTCGTAGCCGAGTGCCTCGACCACGTTGAGCGCCTCGTTGAGCATGACCTCCTGGCCACGCCGGAGCGAGTCGACGTCGACGGCAGGGCTGACGTTCACGCGGAGCTTGCGCCCTCCGGTGAACACCTCGATCGTGCCGTCTTCTCTGGCCTCCAGGAAGGTGCCGAACCCGGATGGCGGTTGCGCCAGCCGGTCCACCTCTTCCTTGAGGGCGACGATCTGGTCCCTGGCCTCCTTGAGGGTTGCCACCAGGCGTTCGTTCTGGCCGGTCACCGCCGCCAGATTCGCCTGGACCTCGTGGAGACGCTCTTCGAGGACCCTGGCCTGACGGGGTGACTCGGCCAGCTTCCGCCTCAGCGCGGTGATCTCCTCTTGGAGGAAGGAGACCTGTGTTGTGAGATCAGCGACCTCCCGTTCGCGCTGCGCGGCTCGAGCCTCAGCATCATCGCGAGCTGCCACGCCCCGTCACCTCCTTCCCAGTCGAGGGCGACTACTAAGGACCTTACCTATCTCGGGCCCCTCCGTAACCTGGCCGGGCAGTGTTCGTAGAGTGACATTCGGTATTCGGTGAATAATCCCCAATGGTGCGTTTAATCCTGCCAGCATATGAACACGGCGAGATGTTCCCGTGTCACGCACCAACGCACCCTCGTGGCCAAATTGTCATAGTTCTTCGGTGGTCCCCTTCGGTCGTCTGCGGCGCGGCGGCGGGGTGACGCCGTCGGCCATGCGGCGGGCGGTGACGAGGAAACCCGTGTGGCCGATCATCCGATGATCAGGTCTCACGGCCAAACCCTCGACATGCCAGTCGCGAAGGAGGGTCTCCCACGCATGGGGCTCGGTGAAACTCCCGTGATCCCGAATCGTCTCGACCGTCTTGGACATCTGGGTCGTCGTGGCGACGTAACAGCAGATGACGCCACCTGGAGTGAGCGCCTTGGCGGCGGCGTCCACGCACTCCCACGGGGCCAGCATGTCGAGGATGACCCGGTCGACGTCGATCTCGTCGATGCTCTCGTTGAGGTCGCCGACGACCAGGCGCCAGGTGTCGGTCTCGCCGCCGTAGAACTTCTCGACGTTCTTGCGGGCGACGTCGGCGAACTCCTGGCGGCGCTCGTACGACGTGACGTGTCCCTCAGGCCCGACGGCCCGCAGCAGGAAGCAGGTCAGGGCGCCGGAGCCGACCCCCGCCTCGATCACCCGGGCGCCGGGGAAGACGTCGGCCATGCCGACGATCATCGAGGCGTCCTTCGGGTAGATCACCGCGGCGCCGCGCGGCATCGCCAGGGTGTAGTCCTGCAGCAGGTGCCGGAAGGCCAGGTACTGGGTGCCGCCGGAAGAACGCACCACCGAGCC
Organism: Nonomuraea sp. NPDC050790; assembly: GCF_044456745.1. Lineage (NCBI taxonomy): Bacteria > Bacillati > Actinomycetota > Actinomycetes > Streptosporangiales > Streptosporangiaceae > Nonomuraea > Nonomuraea sp. NPDC050790. The sequence continues at coordinate 336,338 of NZ_JBITGF010000008.1, forward strand.
CTCGGGCTGCCCGATCAGGTCGCTGTGCGGGATGGCGCCCTTGTGGGTGTGGAAGACGCCGTCCGCCTTGAGCGTGATCGTGTGGCGCTTGTTCTTGGGGTCGGTGAGCTGCACCTGATCCCCCGCCTGGAAAGGCCCATGCCTGCGGAAACCCATGGCGGCAAGGTTATCGGGATTCCGACTGGTCCCGGACGCGCGGTATGAAGGGGGGATGTTCCCGCACGATGTGATCTCCGCCGGCCCGCTCGTCCTGCGGCCCCCCACCGCCGAAGACACCGACGCCGTCGTGGCTGCCTGCGACGACCCGGTGACGGCCCGGTTCCTGCCGTTCCTCGCCTCGCCGTACACGGCCGAGGACGCCCGCGCCTACCTGCGCGCCGCCGAGGACAAGTGGGCGAACGGCGGAGCGGAGTTCACCGTCACCCGCGAGGGCCGTTACGTGGGCGCGGTGGGGCTGCAGCCGATCGACCGCTACGGCACCACCTCGGTCGGCTACCTGGTCGCCCCGCACGCCCGCGGCACCGGCGTGGCCAGCACCGCCGCGAGGGCGATCTCCGACTGGGCGCTCGACCACGGGGCCGCCCGCGTCGAACTGGAGGCCGAGGTGAGCAACCTCGCCAGCCTGCGCGCCGCCTACAAGGCCGGGTTCCGCCAGGAGGGCGTCAGGCGCGACGGCAAGCGGCTGCGCGACGGCAGCAGGACCGACCAGGTGACGTTCGGCAGGGTGGCGGGCGAGCCGGCGGAGCCGGCGGAGCCGTACTTCCCCTTCTTCCCCGGCGGGCACCTGACCGACGGCGTCGTACGGCTCTCGCCCCTCGGCGAGCAGCACGCCGCGGCGTTCCTGGCACTGTTGAACGACCCGCTCGTGCGCGCGTACTCGCTGGCCGCCCCCGGCCCGCTGGCCGACTACGTGCGCCGGGGCCGCTACACGGGCTTCTGGTGGATGTCCGGCCAGCGGGTGGAGGTGGCGATCACCGACGCGGCCACGGGCGAGTTCGCCGGGCACGTGCAGCTCGTGAACGTGGCGCCGGTGCTCCACCAGGCCATGGTCGGCTACTCCCTGATGCCGGCCTTCCGCGGCAGGGGCTACCTCAGCAGGGCGCTGGCGCTGCTGGTGGAGTGGGTGTTCGCGGCCACGCCGCTGCGCCGCCTGACCGCAGGCACCGCCGTGGACAACACCGCCTCCCACCGGGTGCTGGAGCGGGCCGGCTTCACCCGCCAGCACGTTCACAGGCAGCTTCTCCCCCGCCCCGACGGCGGCTGGTCCGACGACGTCGAGTGGCTGCTCCTGCACCCGAAGCTGGCGGAAAAATCCTGATTACCGGTTGGGGTCTGGCCAAGGGCGAATCCGGAGGTAATAGTCGAAACCACCGACCCATCAGGCACCGCCGGCTGTTGGGACCTCCATGGGAAACCGCCGCACCGACGTCGCTGTGCACGAGCTCATCCAGGACTTCTCCCGCGTGGACGTGGGCGCCCTCATCGAACGCCTGGCCCGGTCGGCGGCGGTCGTGACGGACGCGGACTACGCCGGGCTCGTCCAGGTGGACCCGCTCCAGGAGCTGGCCAGGTCCGTGGCCCTGCACGGGCCGCCCGGCGACCCGCTGCGGGTGCGGACGTGGCTGGCCGAGTCCGGGGTGCTGAAGGAGCTGGCCGCCTGCCACGAGCCGGTGCTTCTGCCGCGCGACCTGCCGGTGGGCGAGCCGGGGTTCCTGGCGGTGCCGGTGCCGCTGGCCACGCGGGAACAGGCGTTCCTGTGGATCGCCGGCCGGGACTTCGACGACGCCGACGCGCACCTGCTCGGCCGCTTCGCCACGGCCGCGGGACGCGCGCTGGAGGCGGCCAGCGGGATGGAGGCCGCGGTACGCCTGCTGCGCGGTGTCCAGGCATTCGCCCCCTGACCGGCGAGAACGCGCCTTCCAGGGCCGGGTGCGCTTTCGGAGCCGGGCGTGCCTTCAGCGCCGAGCGTGCCTGCAGGGCCGGGTGCGGCTTTCAGGGGCCCGCGGTGTGCAGGGCGTCGCGCAGCAGGGCGTCCACCTGCCTGGCCAGCCGGTCGACGTCCACGTCACCGCGCAGGTCGAGCTCGGTCACCTGCTGACCCACGCGCAGTTTCAGCGTGACCCCCCGGCCCCGGACCCGCAGCCACATCTCCACGGTACGGCCCAGCGCCTCCGCCTGAGCCTCGGCCTCCACCGCCACCAGCAGCTCCGCCGCCCCGGGGCCCATCCGCCCAGGCCTCGGCGGCGCCGTACGCGAGCTGACCCGCCCCCGCAGCGCGTCCACGTCGCGCAGCCACTCCTCCAGGGAGTGCACCAGGTCGGCCTCCCCCTCCAGCGTGATGTCCGGCATGGCTCTCATTTCACGATCGCGGCGGTGCGGGCGGAGGTGACGCGGATCAGGTCACGGGGCGCGAGCTCCAGCTCCAGGCCGTGCCGTCCGCTGGGGATGTAGACGCTGTCCTGCCCGGCCGCGCCCGCGTCGAGCACCGACGGCAGGTACGGTAGCGCCACCGGGCTCAGGACGTCGGCCTCGATCGCCTCGCCGATGCGTTCGACGTCGGCCCGCGAGGCCACCCTGGCGGCGCCGGCGCCGAACGCGGCGGCCAGCGCCTCCTCGTCGATGCGGCCCTCGATCGGGGCGACCGCCACGACGGCGTGGTGGCCGAGGTAGAGGACGACGGCCTTCAGCATGCGGGGCGGCGGGACGCCGAGGGCCAGCGCGACGGCGGCGCGGGACTTGGTCTGGGCGGGGTCGTGCGGATAGGGGTGGACGGCGAATGGCGTACGCGTTTTCCGGAGAATGCGCATCGCGGCGGTCTCCGGCGCCGGGGAACGGCCTTTCCCGGAGGGCCGGGCCCGCCGTACCTGAAAGTCACGATATTTCGGGGAAAATACATATAAATAGTCAATGAAGGCTTCGGCGAGTTCGACCGCGTCGGCGGCCTCCTGGCGGGTGAGCGGGGCGGCGCCGAGGTGGGCGGCCTCGTTTCCGAGTTCGCGCAGTTCCTCGGCCCAGCTCAGGAGCCAGCCGTCGATCCGGCCCGCCGCCCGCAGCTCGCGCAGGGCGTGGAAGAGGGTACGGCCGGCGATGCCGTGGTCGGCGCAGACCGCCTCCAGCAGGCGCCGCACGTGCAGCACGGCGGCGGCCGGAGAGCCCGCGCGCAGGCCCGCCCTGGCCTGGGTGAGCTCGGCCCGCACGAGGGCGGGAACCTGCTCGCCGATCTCCCTGCCGGGCGCGGGCCACAGCACCTCGGCGGGGCGCGCGGGCAGGTCGTCGGGGTCGGCGTCGGGCCCCGGCTCACCTGACAACAGCAGCATCACCTGGCGGCAGCTCTGACAGACGGCCAGTACAAAAGGGCGTAATTCGGACGGTAGAAAAACCCGGTGCGGCGCGTCGGCTTCACGGGCCAGCGTCTGCCGTCCGCAACCCGGGCAATCGACGTCGAATTTCGCCCCCCACCGCGCCACAGAACGGAAGATATTCGATCACATAAATTGCATCAAGGGCGTAATCTCCCAGTATGAAGACCTGGCCGTTCGCCGGGCGCAGGCAGGAACTGGAGCACCTGGTCCGCCTCGCGCGCGACCCGACCGCGCAGGGCGTGCTCGTCGCCGGTCCCGCCGGGGTGGGCAAGAGCAGGCTCGCGGGGAAGGTCCTGGAGTCCTTCCGCCCCGGCAGGGTCGCCCTCCTGCCGGTCACCGCGACCAAGGCGGCCAGCGGCATCCCCAACGGCGCGCTGGCCGACCTCATCCCCCGCGACCACCCGCCCCACCTGGTCAACACCCTGCGCTGGGCCGGCGAGGAACTCCTCAAACAGGCCCGCGGCCGCACCCTCGTCCTCGCCGTGGACGACGCCCACCTGCTCGACAGCCACTCGGCCGAGGTCGTCGCCTCTCTGGTACGGGGCCGGCAGGCCCGCCTCGTGGCCACGCTCCGCACCGGCGAGCCCGCGCCCGACTCGATGACGGCGCTGTGGCGCGACGGCCACGTGCGCCGCCTGGACGTGGACCCCTTCAGCGAGGCCGACCTCGTGGCCGTGCTCGCCGCGGCGCTCGGCGGGCCGCCCGACGACGCCACCGCCCGGCGGCTCGGCGAGGTCACCGAGGGCAACGCGCTGTTCCTCCAGGAGGTCGTGACGGCGGCGCGCGCCTCTGGAGCGCTCCACCCCATCCAGGGGGTGTGGAAGCTGACCGGCGACCCGCCGCTGGCCCCGCGCCTGGCCGACCTCATCCACGAGCGCATCGGCGCGCTGTCACCGGCGTTGAAAGCGGTCCTGGAGTACACGGCCTTCGCCGAACCGGTAGGCGCCAGGACCCTGTCCGCGCTGTGTTCGGAGGAGGCCGTCCTGGAGGCCGAGGAACGCGGCCTCATCAAGGTCACCGTGGACCGGCGCCGCGAGATCGCCCGCCTCGGCCACCCCCTCTACGGCGAGGTGGCCCGCGAGCACTGCCCGGAACTGCGCCGCCGCCGCAGGCACGCCGACCTCGTCGCCGCCGTCGAGCCCACCGGCCTGCGCCGCGTCGAGGACCTCGTCCGCGTCACGGTCTGGCGCCTGACCGCCGGCTTGGGCGCCGCCCCCGAGCCGCTGCTGGCCGCCTGCCGCCTGGCGTGGGCGGCCCACGACTACCCGACCGCGATCCGGCTGGGCGAGGCGGCGGTGGAGGCCAGCACGGACACGGCGCCGGCCACGGGCGTGGACGCGGCGAGCATGAGCGCCGCGAACACGGACGCCATGGCGGGCACCGGCGTGGACGCCACGGGCGGCCGGATGGAGCCGGCGGGCACCGGGATCGACGCGGCGGCGGCCATCCAGCTCGCCACCGTCCTCGACTACGCCCAGCAGCCCGACCGCGCCCGTGCGGTCCTGGACGCCGTTCCCCCGCCCCGCGACGAACCGGGCCGCGCCCGCCTCGTCCAGGCCGTGGCCAGCAACCTGGCCTGGGGCATGGACCGGCTGGGCGACGCGCTCGACCTCCTGGCCACCACCGAGAAGTCGCTGCGCGACCCGGCCCTGCGCCTGCAACTGGCCACCCGCCGCCTGTCCCTGACCGCCTCGGCCGCCCGCCCGGCCGACGCCCTCCACCTCAGCGACACCCTCCTGTCCCCCGCCACATCTGCGCCGCCCTCGGAGACGACCTGGCATCCTCTCCCTCCCGGCACCCCGACCACCGCTCCACGCCCGACGTCCGGGCCGATCGAGCCCGTGCCGCTCAAGGCCGTGGTGACCGGCATGCCGTTCCAGGAAGAGACCCCCCTCGACGAGGCAGCAACCCTCCCGGAGGAAGCAGCCCTCCCCGAAGCGGCGCTCCCAGAGGCGGCACTTCCCGAAACGGCGGCTTTCCACGAAGCGACAGCCCTTTCCGAGGGGGCGGCCCGTGGCGAAGCAGTGGCCTTGGCCGAGCGGCCCGGTGGGATCGCCGCGCCGGAACGTGGGGCACGGCTGGGGCCGGTGTTGCGGGCCCAGGTGCTGAACTCGCGGGCCCTCGCCCTCTGCTACTCCGGCCGCACCAGGGAGGCCACCGACCTGGTCCGCGAGGCGCTGGAGGACGCCCCGGCCTGGCGCGACGGCATCCCCGCGCTCGTCTCACCCCTGCACTCCACCTGGGCCATGTGCGGCTACTTCGCCGGTGACCTCCCTCTCATGGACGCCGCCATCGCCTCCATGCGCGCCGAACTGGCCGGCCGGCGCGGCTGGTCGCGCGGCGAGGGCAGCCTGGCGCTGTCACGTGGCCACGCCGCGACCCTGAGAGGCGAGCTGGGCGCCGCACTCCTCATCCTGCACTCCCCGGCCAACCACGAGACCGCCGTGACCGTGGGGGGCTGTATGGGGGCTTATGCGGCGGTTCAGGCGCTTCGAGGGGACGCCCCGGCCGCCCGCGCCACCCTGGACGCCGCCCTGGACCGCAACCGCGCCACGTGGACCGCGTTCACCCGCTGGGTGGCGCTGACCCGCGTGTGGATAGCCGCCGCGGCCGGCGACCCGGAACACGCCGCCGACCTCGCCCTCTCGGTCGCCGCGGAGTGCCGCGAGGCGGGCCTGTCGGCGTTCGAGTCGGTCGCGCTGCACGACGCGGTGCGCCTGGGCGCACCCCACTCCGCCCTCCCCCGCCTGGAGGAGCTCACCGCGGTGGTCGACGGCTCCAGGGTACGGCTGGCCGCCCGCCAGGCCCGCGCCCTGGCCGCCGAGGACCCGGGCGGACTCCTGGACGTGGCCGGCGGCTTCGACACCCTGGGCCTGCGCCTGCACGCGGCGGAGGCGGCGGCTCAGGCCGCGTCCCTGCTCCGCCGCACCAGGGGCGAGAAGGCGGCAAGGGCGGCCGCCACCGAGGCCTGGTCGCTGGCCGGAGCCTGCCAGGGCGTGGACACCCCCGCCCTGCGCGGCCTGGCCGCCCCCAACCTCACCAGCCGCGAACTCCAGGTCGCCAAACTGACCGCCGCGGGCCTGAGCCACCGCGAGATCGCCGAACGCCTGGGCATAGCCATCCGTACTGCCATGAACCACCGCAACCAGGCCTACTGGAAACTGGGCGTCAACACCCCGGCCGAACTCGCCAAGGCCCTGACCCGCCACTGACACCCACACCCCGGTGAACCCGCCCGACCAGGACGCAGACTGCCCCTGCGCATCCGAGGGCTCGGTCAGCGAGGGCGCGGTCAGGTGGCCGGCAGTGCGCACGTCGCGGCAGGGTGGCGTGCGGCCGACGACCGTTGCCCTGGAGGGCCGCCCGCCACCGGCGGCGGGTGGGGGTGGGCGCGGCCTGCCGTAACCCCGAGGCTCTTGGTTCTAAGAGCAACCACAACGGTTCCAAGAGCAACCACAACAGTGCGCGGCGGTTCTAAGAGCAACCGCAACGATGCGCGGCGGTTCCAGGAGCGACCACGACGATGCCCGGCGTCAGCCGCGGTGGGCCTCGAAGCGCATGGTGCGGGAGACGCCGACGCGGACGGTGGTGCCGGGGGTGATGGTGACGGGCTCGTTCGGCGGGATGTCGTAGAAGTTGGGGTCGCCGGGCGGCTGGATCTGGGTGCCGTTGACGGAGCCGAGGTCGACGAGGTTGACGTCCCAGCCGTCCAGGGCGACGCGCAGGTGGCGGCGGGAGACGGAGCCGTCGGGGCTGGTGACCTTGGCGGGGCGGGCGGTGCCGCCGGCCACCTCGGGGGCGCGCTCGGGGTCGCGGCCCAGCAGGTAGTCGGCCTCCAGCGGCAGCGCCATGCCGTCGTCCAGGATGAGGACGCCGAGCGAGGGCCGCGGGCCCTTGTAGGGGACGAGCGTGCGCTGCACCAGCGCGATGCCGCAGACCGCGCAGTAGGGGACGCGGGGGTCGTTGAAGTGGTCGTTCTTGCAGTCCACGCCGTAGACCATGGGACGCTGGTCGCCGTCCGAGGGCGCGGCGCCGTTGCCGGGGGGCACCTCGTCCGCCCGGGGCACCGCGCCCATGGGGCCGGACGGCGGCTGGGGCGGACCCTGCTGCGGCAGCGGCGGCGGACCCCACGGGTCCTGCGCGGGCTGCTGCCCGGACGGCGCGCCCTGCTGCTCGAAAGGCGGCTGCTCGAAAGGCGGCTGCTCGAACGGAGGCTGCTCGAAGGGCGGCTGCTCCAACGGCGGGGGCTGATCGAAGGTCGACTGCTGCTCGAACGGCGCGGGCTGGTCGAAAGGCGCGGGCTGGTCGAACGGCTGGGGCGGCTGCTGCGGGCCGGACGAGGGACGCTCCTCGCGCACCTGCTCGGGACTCGGCATCGGGTACGGCATCTGCACCGGTTCCGGCTCCGGCTTGGGCTGCGGCAGGAGGTCGGGCTCCATGTGGATGGCGGTGTGCGGAAGCTCCTCGGTCAGCGGCCGCGAGGCCGAACGCCGTCCCACGGACTCGGCGGGTTTGGCGGGCTGCACGGGCTGGGCGGGCGCGTCGACCATGTCCGCGACCAGGCCGGCGCCGCCGACCACGCCGCCGTCGAACTGCACCGCCGGGTGCGGCTGTCCCGCCCCGGGCAGGCTGAGCTCGACGCGGTGCACGTGTCCGGTGATGAGCCGGTCGGCCCACGTGAGGGAGTCGCTGCCGGCCAGACGGGTCTCGCCGTCCGCGGTGGTGACCGTGGCGGTGGCCGCCCCGCTGACGAGTACGGCCACGCCGCCGCCCACCGGCCCGGCCACGGCGCAGGTGGCCGGGTCGCCGGTCATCGCGCGGGCCAGCGCCTGGGCGGCGCGACGGGCCAGCGCCCTGCCGTCGCCACCGGTGGCGGCGGTCTCCCGCAAGGCCTCGATCAGCTCGGTGCCGGTCGCCTCAGAAGCGTCGCATACCAGCAGCAGGCCGCCCACGTAGGCGACCAGCCCGTTGCCAGGAAGCGGACGCACCACTCCGAAGCCCTGGTCCGTCACTGAACCTCTCCTCCCCGGAAGCCGGCGGTTGTGCGGCACCGGCACCTTGGTGCTGGCCGCCAGCCTTACGCATACCCAGTCGGCCGCGGAGACAAGGTCTCGATTCGGTGAAACCCCTGGACCGTGGCAAACCCCGCACTGGTGCAAGTCTGACCAAAGGGCACCCTATCGGCCAGACCTGCGGGGGGAAAACAGTCAGACCCCCGAGAAGACCTTGTTGACGTCCGCGGTGGCGAGCACGCCGTAGATCTCGCCGCCCCGCTCGACCAGCAGGTACTCGGCCGCGGGCGACTCGCGCATGGCGTCGATCAGCGGCTCGCCGGACAGGTCGGCGGCCAGGACCATCGCGGGTTCGAGCGACTTGGCCAGCGCGCCCACCTCGACCCAGGGGCGGCGGTGTTCGGGCGTGGCCTGGACGGCGGCCTCGTTGACGATCGCCACCGGCCGGCCTTCGTGGTCGACCACGACGACGGCGCCCGCGTGCTGCTCGGCGGCCTGGCGCAGCGCCTCCGACAGCGGCGTCGAGGCGGTCACCGGGATGGCCCTGCGGGCGAGCTGGCGGGCGTTGACCTGCGGGATGCGGGCGCGGATGCGGGCGACGTTCAGCGCCTGGCTGGCCCCCATCCAGATGAACGAGGCCAGCACCACCGACCACACCAGTTGCAACGTGTCGATCGGACGGTCGCTGAGCAGCGACAGCACCACCGGGACGAGGATCAGCACGACGGCCAGGCCCCTGCCGGTCCAGCCCGCGGCGGCGGTGCCGCGGCCCGGGTTGGAGGTGATCTTCCACACGCCGGCCCGCAGCATGCGCCCGCCGTCGAGCGGCAGGCCCGGCAGCAGGTTGAACACGCCGACGATCAGATTCGACCACCAGAGCTGCCTGATCAGGATCTCGGGGATGCCGGCCCCGTCGATCACGAACGCGTCGGCCAGCAGGCCCACCGCCGCCAGTCCCAGCGACAGGATCGGCCCCGCCGCGGCGATCATGAACTCCTTGCCGGGCGTCGGCGGCTCCTTCTCGATCTCGGACACGCCGCCGAGGAGGTAGAGCGTGATGCGCCGGACGGGCAGGCCGTACCACTTGGCGAGGACGCTGTGGGCGAGCTCGTGCAGAAGCACCGACAGATAGAGGAGTACGGCGAAGGCGAAGGCCACCCCGTATGCCTCGAAGTCCCCCATGCCGGGCAGGCGGAAGACGTCCTGGAAGCTGATGGTGATGAAGCCCGCGATGATGAGCCAGGTCCACGACACGTAAACGGGGATGCCGAACGGGCTTCCCATCCGAAGACCGGAGAATTCCTGCCGCGGCCGCTGGTCGCTCACTGGACTCCCTCTGAGATCGTGCTGTTGCTGCCTTGATGCTACGCGGCCGATCGCGTGATCCCGGCTCCGCGGCCCCCATTCTGTCGGGGTCTTGACCTACAGTGCCTGCATGACGTTGACCGAGCCCGAGATCATCGGAGCCCTCTCACCCTCCCGGGCGGGCGACTTCATGACCTGTCCGCTTCTCTACCGCTTCCGCGTGATCGACCAGTTGCCGGAGAAGCCGTCGCAGGCGGCCGTGCGCGGCACGGTGGTCCACGCCGTGCTGGAGCGCCTGTATGACCTGCCCGCGCCGCGCCGGTCGGTGGCGGCGGCGCTGGAGCTGCTGGGGCCGCAGTGGGAGCGCCTGCTGGGCGAGGAGCCGGCGTTCGCCGAGATGTTCGCCGACGACGCCGAGCAGCGGGAGTGGCTCGACCAGGCGCGGGCGATGCTGGAGCGCTACTTCACCCTGGAGGACCCCACCCGCCTGGAGCCCGCCGAACGCGAGCTGTACGTGGAGGCGGTGCTCGACAGCGGCCTCCTGCTGCGCGGCTACGTCGACCGCCTCGACGTGGCGCCCACGGGCGAGGTGCGGGTGGTCGACTACAAGACCGGCAGCGCGCCGGGGCCGGACTTCGAGGCCAAGGCGCTGTTCCAGATGAAGTTCTACGCGCTGGTGCTGTGGCGGCTGCGCGGGTCGGTGCCGCGGTTGCTGCAGCTCGTGTATCTGGGCGGGAGCGGCGAGGTCCTCAGGTACGCACCCGACGAGGCCGACCTGCGCGCCACCGAACGCAAGGTGGAGGCGTTGTGGACGGCGATCCGGCGGGCGCTGGAGACCGGGGAGTGGCGGGCTCGGCGGTCGCGGTTGTGTGACTGGTGCGACCATCAGGCGCTGTGCCCGGAGTTCGGCGGCACACCCCCGCCGGTGCCGGACCGCAAACCCGGCGACGCCGTCCGCACCCGCCGCTCCGCCACCGACGAGCTCTAGCCCTTTCCTCCCTGCTCCCCCCGGACCCCAGCCATCAACCCCCGCCCTACCCACCTCCCCGGCCGCTCGGCCCGCTCCTTCGGCCGCCCTACCGTCAACCCCTAACCGCCTCGGACACCGCACGCTGGGCAACCACTCCAGGCCGACCGCACGGGCAGAGTGCCACCGCTTGGGATCAGCAGGGTGCCACCGCCTGGGGGCGCCCACCGCTTCGGCCCGGTGAGGGCGGGCGCCAAGGCCCTTTGCCAGCGACACCGGGCCGGTGAGGCGGGCTCTGGCCAAGGCAGGTCGCGTGTGTGGCCAGAGCGCTGATGGGTTTCTGCGGTGGTGAGGAGGGGGGATTCCTCCCAGAGTAGGAGGAGTCACGGCTTGAGCTGGGCCTACAGTGAATCCGTGCGCAACGATCGAGCCCTGTTTCGCGACACGGTCCTTGCCGTGGTGCTGGCCGCGGGCTCGCTCGCGTTGTTCCTCTTCTACGATGCCGCCGACCTGCTGACCCAGCCCGGCCAGCCCTACGGCGCGGTACGGTCGCCCGATCTGGTGGGCGGGGCCCTGGTGGTGCTGACGGCGGTGCCGCTGGCGGTTCGCCGGCAGTGGCCGGTCGGGGCGCTGGTGGCCAGCGCGGTCCCCGACACCCTGCTCAACGCGCTCGGCTACAGCATCGGCCTGGCCAGTGTCGCGGGGCTGGTGCTGCTGTACTCGGTGGCGGCCAGGCGTGGGCTGGCGGTGGCGCTGGCGGCGCTGATGTTCGCGGTGCTGGTGTATGCCGTGGGGGCGCTGATCAGCCCGCTCGATGCGCTGACCTGGGCGGACCACCTGATCGTGGTGGTGCTGCTCGCCGGAGCCTGGGGAGTGGGGCGGGCGATCCGGCTCCGGCGGGCGTACTTCGAGGAGCTGAAGGACCGGGCGGCGCGGCTGGAGCGGGCCAGGGAGGCCGACACCCGGGCGGCGCGGGCCGAGGAGCGCTCGCGGATCGCGCGCGAGCTGCACGACGTGATCGCCCACCACGTCAGCGTGATGACGGTGCAGGCCGCCGCGGCGCGCAAGGTGCTGCTGTCCGATCCCGAGCTGGCCAGCGAGGCGCTGTCGGCCGTGGAGCACACCGGGCGCAAGGCCATGGCGGAGATGCGGGAGATCGTCGGCGTGCTGCGCGCCGGTTCACCGGCCGAGCTGGGGCCGCAGCCGGGGATGTCGGCGCTGCCCGCGCTGGTGGAGCAGATGCGCGAGGCCGGGCTGACGACGCGGCTGACGGTCGAGGGGCAGGCGGCGCCCGTACCGGCGGGGATCGAGCTGGCCGCCTACCGGCTGGTCCAGGAGGGGCTGACCAACAGCCTGCGGCACGCGGGGCCGGGGGCTGAGGCGGTGGTGACCGTACGGCACGAGCCGCGCGAGCTGGACGTGCGGGTCGAGGACGACGGCCGGGGCGCCGCGGGGGTGGCGGCACGGCCAGGGCATGGTTTGGTGGGGATTCGCGAGCGGGTGGCGCTTTATGGTGGAATCCTGAGCATCGGTCCTCGGCCGGGGGGCGGTTTCGAGGTGCGGGCCAGGTTCCCGCTGAAGGACGGAAGATGACGATCAGAGTGCTGCTGGTGGACGACCAGCCGCTGCTGCGTACCGGTTTCCGCCTGATCCTCGAGGCCGAGCCCGACATCACGGTGGTGGGACAAGCCGGCGACGGCAAGGACGCGCAGGAGCAGACCAGGGCGCTGCTGCCCGACGTGGTGCTGATGGACATCCGCATGCCGGGCGTCGACGGCATCGAGGCCACGCGGCGGATCGTGCGCGAGGCGGCGTCCGGGGCGCATGTGCCGAAGGTGCTCGTGCTGACGACGTTCGACCTGGACGAGTACATCGTGGAGGCGTTGCGGGCCGGGGCCTCGGGGTTCCTGCTGAAGGACGTGCCGCCGGACGAGCTCGTGCAGGCGATCCGGGTCGTAGCCGACGGGGACGCGATCGTGGCGCCGAGCGTGACGCGGCGGCTGCTGGACCGGTTCGCGGCCAAGCTGCCCTCCGCCTACGAGGAGAGCACTCCGGCGCGGCTGGACCGGCTGACGGAGCGGGAGCTGGAGGTGCTGCGGCTCATCGCCAAGGGCATGTCCAACGCGGAGATCGCGGCCAAGCTGGTGGTGAGCGAGACCACGGTGAAGACGCACGTGGGCAACGTCCTGACCAAGCTCGGCCTCCGCGACCGCGTCCAGGCCGTCGTCCTGGCCTACGAAACCGGCCTGATCACCCCAGGCGCCCTGTCCTAACCCCCAGAAACGCCCCTGGCCCCGGGCGGAGGGGCCCGGAAGGCTGCCCTGCTCCGGCCGGTTCGCCCCGAAGTCAGCCCTGCCCAGGATGGTTTGCTCGGAAAACTGTCCTGCCTTGGATGGGCGGTGAGGTGGGCGACAGCCGAGGGCGCGCCGCGCGGTGAGCGCCCCGTGCGGCGGGGGTCGGCGCGGAGAGCGGTGGCGAGCTGGGCGGCGGTGCCCGGTCTACGGATCGCCGTTGCGGCGGGGAGCACGTCAGACTGCCGGGCGACCTTGCACGGACGCGCGCCCGCGTCGGCGGGGGGCGTCTGGTGGGCTTGCCGTAACGGAAAAGCGGCCATAAAGAAGGGCGCCCACCGAAACCACGACTATCGGTGGGCGCCGGAACGACCGGTCAGGAGGCCGCCTCGCTCGTCACAGCGGAAGGCGCCGGGGCGTTCTCGGGGAAGTGGCAGGCGACGCGGTGGCCGCTGGAGAGTTCCTCGAGCGGGGGTTCCACCGTCTTGCAGATCTCCTGCGCCTTCCAGCAGCGCGTGTGGAAGCGGCACGCGGGCGGCGGGTTCAGCGGGCTCGGAACGTCGCCCGTCAGCCGGATGCGCTCGCGGTCCTTGCGGTTCTTCGGGTCCGGCACCGGCACCGCCGACAGCAGCGCGTTCGTGTACGGGTGCATCGGCGCGCTGTAGAGCCGCTTGCGGTCGGCGATCTCGACGATCTTGCCCAGGTACATGACCGCGACCCGGTCGCTGATGTGGCGGACCACCGACAGGTCGTGGGCGATGACCACATACGTCAGGTCGAGCTCGTTCTGCAGGTCTTCCAGCAGGTTGACGACCTGGGCCTGGATGGAGACGTCCAGGGCCGAGACGGGCTCGTCGGCGATGATCAGCTTGGGCTTGAGCGCGAGCGTGCGGGCGATGCCGATGCGCTGACGCTGGCCGCCGGAGAACTCGTGCGGGTAGCGGTTGTAGTGCTCGGGGTTGAGGCCGACCAGCTCCAGGATCTCCTGGACCGCCTTCTTGACGCCGCCCTCGGTGCTGATGCCCTGGATGCGGAACGGCGCGCCGACGATGGCGCCGACCGTGTGCCGGGGGTTCAGGGACGAGTACGGGTCCTGGAAGATCATCTGCATGTCGCGGCGGAGCGGCCTGAGGCGGCCCTGCGACATGTGGGTGATGTCCTCGCCCTCGAAGACCACCTGGCCGCCGGTCGGCTCCAGCAGGCGGGTGACGAGACGGCCGGTGGTGGACTTGCCGCAGCCGGACTCGCCGACCAGGCCCAGCGTCTCACCCTTGAAGACGTCGAAGGAGATGCCGTCGACGGCCTTGACCGCGCCGACCTGCCGCTTGAACAGGCCCTTGGTCACGGGGAAGTGCTTCTGCAGGTCGTTCACGGACAGCAGGGGCTCGTTTTCGCTCACTGGGTCTCCAGCACTGGCTTGATCTCATTCTCCCACAGCGCGCGCCGCTCGGTCTTGGGCAGGTGGCAGCGCACCATGTGCCCGCCCTCGGTTTCGAGCAGGGCCGGAACCTCGGTGTTTGCCTTGCCGCCGGTCCGGTCGGCGTAGGGGCAGCGCGGGTGGAAGGCGCAGCCGTCGGGCACGTTGATGAGCGAAGGGGGCGAGCCCTTGATCGGCAGCAGCCGTTCAGTGCGCTCGCGGTCCAGCCGCGGCATCGATCCCAGTAGACCCCATGTGTAGGGGTGCTCGGGCCGGTAGAAGATGTCTTCCGCGGCGCCGTACTCGATGCACTTTCCGCCGTACATGACCAGGATGTCGTCGGAGAGCTCGGCGACGACGCCCAGGTCGTGGGTGATGATGATCAGCGCGGAGTTGAACTCCGTCTGCAGGTCGCGCATGAGGTCCAGGATCTGGGCCTGCACGGTCACGTCGAGCGCGGTGGTCGGCTCGTCGGCGATGAGCAGTTCCGGGTCGCACGACAGCGCCATGGCGATCATGGCGCGCTGGCGCATGCCGCCGGAGAAGTGGTGCGGGTAGTCGTCGACGCGCTTGCCCGGCGTGGGGATGCCGACGCGGCCGAGCATGTCGATGGCGTGCTTGCGGGCGACCGACTTCGACACGTCGTGGTGGATGCGGTACGCCTCGATGATCTGGTCGCCGACCGTGTAGTACGGGTGCATGGCCGACAGCGGATCCTGGAAGATCATCGCCATCTTCTTGCCACGCAGCCGGCGCACGTGCTCGGCGGTGGCGGAGACGAGTTCCTCGCCGTCCAGCCAGATCTCGCCGGAGATCTTGGCCCTGCCGCCCTTGTGCAGCCCCAGGATGCCGAGGCTGGTGACGGACTTGCCCGAGCCGGACTCGCCCACGATGCCGAGCGTCTTGCCGCGCTCAAGGCTGAACGACAGGCCGTCCACGGACTTGACCAGGCCGTCGTCGGTCGGGAAGTGGACCTTAAGGTCCTTCAGTTCGAGGAAGGTCACGACAGCCTCACTCTCGGGTCCACGACCGCGTAGAGCAGGTCGACGATCAGGTTGGCGGTGACCACGAAGAGGGCGGCCAGCAGGGTCACCCCCATGACCTTGGGCAGGTCCTGGTCGGTGATGGCCTGGATGGCGTACTTGCCGAGCCCGTTCAGGGAGAAGGCGCTCTCCGTCAGTACGGCACCGCCGATGAGCAGGCCGAAGTCGAGACCGAAGATCGTGATGATGGGGGTCAGCGCCCCGCGTAGCCCGTGTTTGACGACCACTCTGCGTTCCTTCAGGCCCTTGGCCCTGGCGGTGCGGATGTAGTCCTCGTTCATGGTCTCCAGCATGCCCGCCCGGGTCAGGCGCGCGTACCCCGCGGCGAACTGGAAGGCCAGCGTCACCCACGGCAGGATCAGCGCGTAGGCCCACAGGGGCAGGGAGTCCTGGATGGTGGTGTAGGTGCCGCCTTGGGCGGCTATGGCGAAGGGATTGCCATAGGAGAAGACCTGGAGCGCGATGAGCGCGGTGAAGAAGATCGGCAGTGAGACTCCGGCCAGTGCGATGATCATCGCGGTCCGGTCGAAGACGCTGCCTCTTCGCAGGGCGGACAGCACGCCGATGCCCACGCCCAGACCGACCCAGAGCACGGCCGCGCCCAGGGCGAGCGAGAGCGTGACCGGGAGCCGGTTCATCAGGTCGGGGAACACCGGCTGCTGCGTGATGAACGAGTAGCCGAGGCAGGGCGGCGGGCACTGCTCCACACCGGCGCCGTAGTCGTACTCGGCTCCGGCGACGATGCCCTTGACGTACCTCCCGTACTGGACGACCAGCGGGTCGTTGAACCCCAGCCGTTCCGCCGCGAGCTTGGCGGTCTCCCCGGTGGCGGTGCGGCCGACGTAACGGCTGGCCATGCCCTCGGGGGTGGCGCCGGCGAGTTGCGGCACGAGGAAGAAGATCGCGAAGGTGACCATGCTGACGATTCCGAGCATGACCACCGCGCCGATCAGACGCCTGATGATGTATGTGACCACAGTGCCCGGCCCGGTGGCCGCCGGAAGGGTCGCTCCCGGCGGCCACCTGTGGCCTTCACCTGCCTTAACTACTCGTTGACTACAGGGGGATGACCTACTCGACGCCCATCGCGACGTAGTCGTACATCTGCTGACCGTCGGAGATGAGCACGTTGGTCACGCCCTTGCCACGCACGAGCAGCGACTTGGCCCAGATGCCCGGCATGATCACGGACTCCTCCATGACCCGCTTGTCGATCTCCGGCCACATGGCCTCGCGCTTGGCGGCGTCCGGCTCGATGCGGGCCGCGTCGAGCATCTTGTCGACGTCGGGGATGCGGACCGAGGTGTTGGAGGAGCCGCCGCCCTCACGGATGACGCGGCTGTCGGTGATCTGCTGGAGGAAGCCGTAGCCGTCAGGCCAGTCGGAGCCCCAGCCGTTGACGACCAGGCCCAGGTTCTCCTTCACGACGAAGGAGGGCTTGCCGGCGAAGCTGGAGAAGTAGTCCTTCAGCGGGTACGGCTTGATGGTGACATTGATGCCGGCCCTGGCCAGCGAGTCCTTGATCGCCTCAGCGGTCGCCTTCTCCTTGGGGCGCTCGGCCCGGTAGGAGACGGAGGTCTCGAAGCCGTTCGGCTGACCGCACTTGGTCAGGTGCTCCTTGGCCTTGTTGATGTCGCCCTTGCCCTCGGGAGAGGGGTAGAGGTCGATCTTCTGGGCACCGGGGATCGTCGGCGGCAGCAGGTTGGTCGCGATCTCGCCGCCGGTCGGGCCGCCGTAGGCGGCGACGTAGCCGGTCTTGTCCATCGCGTACTGCACGGCGATCCGGCAGTCCTTGTTGTCCAGCGGCTTCACCGTCGGGTTGATCGAGGTGTACCAGAGACGCTGGATGGTGATGTTGTCGGCGCGGGCCTTCAGAGCCGGGTCCGGCAGGACCTTGCTCAGCGCGGCCGGCTGGACACCGGTGCCCTCGATGGCGACGTGGAGGTCACCGGAGATGACCCGGTTGTCCATGTCGTCGGCGTTGACGTTCGTCGAGACCTCGTACTTGTCCGGCAGGGCCGGACGGTTCGGGTCGACGGCCTCGCTCCAGTGCGGGTTGCGGACCAGCGTGAAGCCCTTGCCGATCTCGTTCTTCTCGAACATGTAAGGACCGGAGGAGACCACGTGCTCGCGGTACTTCGCGCCGGTGTCCTTGGCCTCGGGGACCGGGATCGTCGGCGACATCTGGACGATGTAGTCGAAGCCCGAGTACGGCTCCTTGAGGTGGAAGACGACGGTCTTGTCGTCCGGGGCCTCGACGGCGGAGCTGAAGTCGGCGCCCTTCGACTTGTACGGGCCCTTGTAGTCCTTGGGCCAGTTCAGCATGTCGTTGAGGTAGGTGGGGCCGTTGGGGAAGGTCACCTTGTCGAAGGCGCGGGCCACCGCGTACGCGACGTCCTTGGCCACGATCGGCGAGCCGTCCTCGTACTTGAGACCGTCACGCAGCGTGTAGGTCCAGGTCTTGAAGTCGGCGCTCGGCTTGCCGGCCTCCGCGGCCAGGTCCGGCACCGGCTTGGCGCCCTCGGCGCCGGGCTTGCCGGGGAACATCATCAGCGCGCGGCCGTACAGCCGGATGAAGTTCCACGAGTAGCCGTAGTAGGTGTCGGCCGGGTCGAGGGAGTCCCAGTCGCCGGAGTTCGCCATCTTGAGGGTGCCGCCCTTCTTCGTGGACGGGTTGAACACCCCCGTCAGCGCGGCGTTGTACGACTCCTGGGCGGCGGGCTTACCTGACTCGCCGGCCTTGGGAGGCGTCTGGGTGCTGGTGCCTCCACAGGCTGCCAGGCCCATGGCGAGCGCCGCGACGAGCGCGGCCTTCGCCAGAGCGGGCTTTTTCATCATCTCTTACTACACCCCTTGTAGGTAGGAGCCAGGAAATTGCGGTGGTCGGTCATGCGGTGGGTCGTGCGGGTCATCGGTTGCCGCGCGGGTCGAGGGCGTCGCGCAGGCCGTCGCCGAACAGGTTGAAGGCCAGCACGGTGAGGAAGATCGCCAGACCCGGGAAGATCGCGTAGTGCGGGACGGTGTAGATGCGCGCCGCGTCGGAGAGCATGCCGCCCCAGGTCGGGGTCGGCGGGCGCACACCCACGCCGAGGAAGCTCAGCGCCGCCTCGAACAGGATGTTCGACGGAATCAGCAGCGTCGAGTAGATGAGGATCGGGGCCACGAGGTTGGGCAGGACCTCACGGAAGATGATGTACGGCCCGCGCGCCCCCAGGCTCCTCGCGGCGTCGACGAACTCCCGCTCGCGCAGCGAGAGCGTCTGCCCCCGGACGATACGCCCGATGTAGGGCCAGTTGAAGAAGCCGATGATGAAGATCAGCAGCGAGACGCGCAGCGAGTCGCCGGTGAGCCCGAAGGCGGTGTCGGGCACGACGCCGGCCAGGGCGATGGCGAACACCAGCAGCGGGAAGGCCAGGAACACGTCCATGAGGCGGCTGATCACGGTGTCGACCCAGCCGCCGAAGAAGCCGGCCGTGACGCCGAGGATGGTGCCGATGCCGACCGAGAGCAGAGTCGCCAGGAAGGCGATGAGCAGCGAGATGCGCGCGCCGTAGACGACGCGGCTGAAGATGTCGCGCCCCCACTGCGGGTCGACGCCGAACAGGAAGTCCCAGCTGATCCCGCCGAACCTGTCCTTCGGGATCTGCGTCTCCTGGTCGATCATCTCGCGGTGGAACTCGAGCGGAGGGTGCCCGAACCACTTCACGATCAGCGGAGCGAAGACCGCGACCAGGATCAGGAAGATGATGACGCCGGCGCCGACCATGGCGACCTTGTCACGCTTCAGTCGCAACCACGCGATCTGTCCCAGCGAACGTCCCTGGATCGCCCTGCGATCCACGCCCGTCACCACGGCTTCGGGAACTGCTTCCTTCGCCGAGTCGGGAACATCCAGCGGTGCGGTCATGCGCGCCCTCCCACGCCCGCACCCGCAATGCCAGAAGTTGTGCGCATTGACTTCCGGCCCCCTGGGTTGCAGACGACATCGTCCGTTCGGGGGTGCCCGGTCAGGGACCCCCGTGATCTCAGGACCGTATGTCACGGCCCCAGGGTGCAGAATGTATGCGCTGAGCTGCGCTGACTAGTCCCTCAGACAGCTATGTGGCTCAACTGTGATTCTCGTGAAACTCATTCGTATTGATCTTGACGTGTTTGTCTACACGCAGTCCCGGTTGGGTCTCGGAACTGTGACATTGCACAGATATCACCCGATACCGCGGCGCTTCAGGATCTCCTCGATGTCAGAGAAGTCATCGTCATTTGTCCGCCCCTTGGCGGGGGCGGGCGACGGATTGACCGCCTGCGGCGCCGTGGGAGCCTGCGCGGCAGGCGTTTCCGCCGTCTTGACCCCGCTCTTGACCTTGGCCTGTTTGGGCTGCTTCGGCTTGGCCCCGCCGACGCCGCGCTTGCGCATCACGCCGGAGGCCACGAACAGCACCGCCGACAGCCCGGCCAGCACGATCCCCGCCCACACGAACGGGTTGATGATCCCCGCGACCAGCCCCGTCACGAACCCGACGGCGGAGGCCACGATCCCCCAGATCAGCGCGTGGGCACCGGTCAGGTAGGCGGCGATGGGCAGCAGCGACCACGCCACCCCGCGCACCCCGGCGGTCACGCCCCTGCGCCGCCAGGCCAGGAAACTCAGCACCAGCCCCAGACCGGTCGCCCCGGCACAGACCGGCAACCACAAAATGGTGTCGAACATGCCCACATCCCTAGCTCTCGGTTACATCCATCCTGGCACGCGCAACCACGCCGCCCCCTCCTCCCTAAGAACGGCCCATCCCCTAGGGGAGGTTCCACGCCCCTATCCCATCCTCTTTCTGGGGGCATGCGTCTGCGCGGGCGCATCCGTGAGCGCGCTGCTCGTGACGGGCGCGCAGCAGCGCGGCGCCCGCGTCAGCGCAACGCTTGCGTGGGCGCGGCGCTTGTGCGGGTGCGCGTCAGTGCGGCGCCTCAGCGAGCGCGGTGCTTGCGCGGCGTGCGTCAGCAGGGTGCTTGTGAGCGTGCGCGTCCGTGCGGCGCTTGCGTGAGCGCGTGGGGTGTTTGTGCGGGTGTGGGGGTGCTTGTGAGGGCGCACGTCCTGGGGTCGGCTGACGTCTTCCACCCCATCCGTTACGGCTCCGCCACCGCACCCCGCCCCGCCGCCGTGGGCGCGCGCCCGTCGAGCGCCGCCAGTGAGGGCCAACGGGCTCCCCGCCGCAACGCCGCACCCCTGACACGCGCCACGGCACCCCTACCGAGCCCCGGGGCGGGCCGGTAGAGGCGTGGGGGCGATCGGGTGGATCGGGTCGATCAGGTGGATCCGGTGGATCCGGTGGATCAGGTGGATCAGGTGGATCAGGTGGATCCGGTGGATCAGGTGGATCAGGTGGATCAGGTGGATCAGGTGGATCCGGTGGATCCGGTGGATCAGGTGGATCAGGTGGATCAGGTGGATCGGGTGGTGGGCTAGATGGGGCGGGGTTCTGGGGCGTGGGTGGTTACCAGGTCGCGTAGGTGGGACGGGGATACCTGCTCCAACGAGCTGACCACGAGGCGGCCTGGGGCCTCTTCGATCGGGAGGAGGCTGGGGACGGCCACCACGGCGCAGCCCGCGGCCGTGCCCGCCGCCACGCCGTTCGGGGAGTCCTCCAGGACCACGCTGCGCACCGGCGAGACGTCCAGCAGGGCGGCGGCGGTCAGGTAGGGCTCTGGGTCGGGCTTGGTGCGTTCGACGTCGTCGGCGGTGATGATGACGTCGAAGCGGTCACGGCCCACGTAGGCCAGGATGGCTTCGGCGATCTCCTTGAGCGACGAGGTGACCAGGCCCACCGGTACGCCCTCGGCTCGCAGGCCCTCCAGGAGTTCCAGGGCGCCGGGCATGACGTCGACGCCACCTGCCAGCCGGGCCACCATGCCGTCGATCATCCAGGTGCGCAGGGTCTGCGGGGGCACCGACGATCCGGACACGTCCAGCATGTAGGCGACGGTCCGTTCCATGGAGCCGCCTACGAGGTGGGTCTGGTGCTCGTGGTTCCATTCGCCGCCGAGCCTGGCCATGACGTCGGTCTCCACCAGCAGCCACACCTTCTCGGTGTCGACCAGAAGACCGTCCATGTCGAAGAACGCCGCTTCCATCCATCCCCCGTTCCGTCCGATTGCCGATTGTCAACTGCCACCCCAGCATGGGCAGAGTTCAACGACCGCCCAGAGCCTCCACATTCCCAACCCACACAATCCCACGCCAACCAGACACCCCACCCACACCCCACCCCAGCCCACCAAGCTCCGGGCTCCGGGCTCCGGGCTCCGGGCTCCGGGCTCCGGGCTCCGGGCTCCGGGCTCCGGGCAACACGATGCGGGCCCGCAAGCCCAGGTCAAGCTGTCAACACCATGCGGATACCCGGCGCCCGGTAAGCCGTGACCACGCAGCGGGTCAAGGGTGCCTTGTCGCGGCGGTGCGTGTGTCCGGCTGCCGGGCGCACGCACCGATGGGCGAGCCCACGGCGGCGGGCGGTGGCCCGCTTGGCTTGCCGTAACGGAAACCCGGCCGGAAAGGGCCGAGCGGCCGCACACCGCAGCGCACAGACCCGCCGAACAGGACCGAGCGGGCCGCCGCACACAGCGCAGAGACCCGCCGTAAGGACCGAGACCGCGATCCAGAGAAATCTCAGACGTTGAAGTACTTCGCCTCGGGGTGGTGGGCGACGAGGGCGCTGGTGGCTTGTTCGGGGTGGAGCTGGAACTCTTCGGACAGGGTCACGCCGATCCGCTCCGGGTCCAGGAGCTGGAAGAGCTGGACCTGGTCCTCGAGGTTGGGGCAGGCCGGGTAGCCGAAGGAGTAGCGGCAGCCCTGGATGTTGACCTTGAGCATGTCGTCCAGCGACTCCTCTCCCCCGATCCCCCACTCCGAACGCACCCGCGCGTGCCAGTACTCGGCCAGGGCCTCGGTGAGCTGGACGGACAGGCCGTGGAGTTCGAGGTAGTCGCGGTAGGCGTCCTTGGCGAACAGTTCGGCGGTGGCCTCGGAGATCCTGCCGCCCATCGTGGCCACCTGGAAGCCGACCACGTCGACCTCGCCCGAGTCCTTGGAGCGGAAGAAGTCCGACAGGCACAGGTGCCGGTCGCGGCGCTGGCGCGGGAAGGTGAAGCGGGTGCGCTCGTTGCCGGCGTCGTCGAGGATGATGAGCGAGTCGCCGTCGCTCACGCACGGGAAGTAGCCGTAGACGACGGCCGCCTCCAGCAGGCCCTCGGTCTGCATGCGGTCCAGCCACATGCGCAGCCTCGGGCGGCCCTCGGTCTCGACGAGCTCGTCGTAGCCGGGGCCGTCGCCGCCTCGGGTGGGCTTGAGTCCCCACTGGCCGAGGAAGAGCGCGCGCTCGTCCAGGAACGCGGAGTACTCGGCGAGCGAGATGCCCTTGACGATGCGGTCGCCGGTGAACGGCGCGCGCGGCACCGGGTTGTCGGCGGCGACGTCGGAGCGGGCGGGCAGCGCCTCGACCGGGGTGCGGACCAGCGTGGCGCCGGACTTGACGCGGCGCTCGCGCAGCGGCGGCAGCGTGGCCCCCTCGACGCCGCGCTTGACGGCCATGAAGGAGTCCATGAGCCGCAGTCCCTCGAAGGCGTCGCGGGCGTAGCGGACCTCGCCCTGGAACAGCTCGGCCAGGTCCTGCTCGACGTAGGCGCGGGTGAGGGCGGCGCCGCCGAGCAGCACCGGGTAGCGCTCGGAGATGCCTCGGGAGTTCATCTCCTCGAGGTTCTCCTTCATGATGACGGTCGACTTGACCAGCAGGCCGGACATGCCGATGACGTCGGCCTTCTGCTCGTCGGCGGCCTCCAGGATGGCACTGACCGGCTGCTTGATGCCGAGGTTGACGACCTCGTAGCCGTTGTTGGACAGGATGATGTCGACGAGGTTCTTGCCGATGTCGTGGACGTCGCCCTTGACGGTGGCCAGCACGATGCGGCCCTTGGTCTCGCCCTCGACCCTCTCCATGTGGGGTTCGAGGTAGGCGACGGCGGTCTTCATGACCTCGGCCGACTGCAGCACGAACGGGAGCTGCATCTGGCCGGAGCCGAACAGCTCGCCGACCGTCTTCATGCCGTCGAGCAGGACGTCGTTGATGATCTCCAGGGCCGGACGCTGGCTGAGCGCGTCGTCGAGGTCGGCCTCCAGGCCCTTCTTCTCGCCGTCGATGATGCGGTGCTTGAGCCGCTCCCACAGCGGCATCGCGGCCAGCTCGGCCGCCTTGCCCTGGCGCAGGGCGGCGGCGTCGACGCCCTCGAACAGGTCCATGAAGCGCTGCAGCGGGTCGTAGCCCTCGCGGCGGCGGTCGTAGACCATGTCGAGGGCGACCTGGCGCTGCTCGTCGGGGATGCGGGCCATCGGCAGGATCTTGGAGGCGTGCACGATGGCGGAGTCGAGGCCGGCGTTGACGCACTCGTTGAGGAAGACCGAGTTGAGCACGATGCGGGCGGCCGGGTTGAGGCCGAAGGAGATGTTCGACAGGCCCAGCGTGGTCTGCACGCCCGGGTAGCGGCGCTTGAGCTCGCGGATGGCCTCGATCGTCTCGATCCCGTCGCGGCGGGTCTCCTCCTGGCCGGTGGCGATGGGGAAGGTCAGGCAGTCGACGATGATGTCCTCGACGCGCATGCCCCAGTTGCCGGTCAGGTCGTCGATGAGGCGGCTGGCGACGCGGACCTTCCAGTCGGCGGTGCGGGCCTGGCCCTCCTCGTCGATGGTCAGGGCGACGACGGCGGCGCCGTGCTCGCCGACCAGGCGCATGATCTTCTGGAAGCGGGAGTCGGGGCCGTCGCCGTCCTCGTAGTTGACGGAGTTGACGGCGGCGCGCCCGCCCAGCATCTCCAGGCCGGCCCGCAGGACCTCGGGCTCGGTGGAGTCGAGCATGATCGGCAGCGTGGAGGCGGTGGCGAAGCGGAAGGCCAGTTCCTTCATGTCGGCCACGCCGTCGCGGCCCACGTAGTCGACGCACAGGTCGAGCATGTGGGCGCCGTCGCGGGCCTGGTCGCGGGCGGTCTCGACGCAGTCGTCCCAGCGGCCTTCGAGCATGGCCTCGCGGAAGGCCTTGGAGCCGTTGGTGTTGCAGCGCTCGCCGATGGCCAGGTAGCTGGTGTCCTGGCGGAAGGGGACCGTCTGGTAGAGCGAGGAGGCGCCGGGCTCGGGGTGGGGGCGGCGGGTGGTCACCTCGCGCCCGCGCACGCGCTCGACGACCTGGCGCAGGTGCTCGGGGGTGGTGCCGCAGCAGCCGCCGACGAGCGAGAGGCCGTAGTCGCCGGTGAAGGTCTCGTGGGCGTCGGACAGCTCTTCCGGGCTGAGCGGGTAGTAGGCGCCGTCGGAGGTGAGCACCGGCAGGCCGGCGTTGGGCATGCACGACAGCCTGGTGCGCGAGTGTCGGGCGAGGTAGCGCAGGTGCTCGCTCATCTCGGCGGGGCCGGTGGCGCAGTTGAGCCCGATGACGTCGACGCCGAGGGGCTCGATCGCGGTGAGCGCCGCGCCGATCTCGGAGCCGAGCAGCATGGCGCCGTTGGTCTCGATGGTGACCTGGGCGATGATCGGGACGTCGCGGCCGGAGTCGGACACCGCCCGCTTGGCGCCGATGACGGCGGCCTTGACCTGGAGGAGGTCCTGGCAGGTCTCGATGATGAGCGCGTCGGCGCCGCCGGAGATCAGTCCCGCCGCGTTGTCCATGTAGGCGTCGCGCAGCTTCTCGTACGGCAGGTGCCCCAGCGTGGGCAGCTTGGTGCCCGGCCCCATGGAGCCCAGGACGAAGCGCGGGTGGTCGGGCGTGGACCAGTGCTCTGCGCGCTCACGCGCGATGCGGGCCCCGGCCTCTGAGTACTCGAAGACACGCTCGGGGATGTCGTACTCGCCCAGCGCGGCGAGGTTGGCGCCGAAGGTGTTGGTCTCCACGCAGTCGACGCCCACCTCGAAGTAGGCGTCGTGCACGCTCTGCACGATGTCGGGCCGGGTGACGTTGAGGACCTCGTTGCACCCTTCGAGGTCCTGGAAGTCCTCAAGGGTGGGGTCGGCGGCCTGCAGCATCGTCCCCATGGCCCCGTCGGCGACCATCACGCGCTGGGACAACACTTCTCGAAACGATGGGGAGTTGCTCATGGGCCCCAGCTTATCGGCTGCGATCGAGGCGCTATGGTGCCGGGGAAGATATTCGATAAAGTGTCCAATAGGAGGCGCTGTGCGTTATCAGACCATTCTTGTGGGGACCGATGGATCCCCTTCCTCGATGCGCGCCGTCACCACGGCCGCGGAGCTGGCCGCGGCCACCGGCGCCCGGCTGGTGGTGGCCTGCGCCTACCTGCCGATGCGCGAGAGCGAGCGGGCCGCGGCGGCCGACCGGCTGGGCGACCTGGCGTACAAGGTGAGCGGGTCGACGCCGGCCGAGGACACGCTGCGGGCCGCGCGCGAGTGCGCGGTGGCGGCCGGCGCCGGGCGGGTCGTGCTGGCCGCCGAGCCGGGCGAGGCGGTGGACGTGCTGGTCAGGCTGGCCGCCGAGCACAAGGCGGAGCTGCTCGTGGTCGGCAACAGGGGCCTGAACTCGCTGGCCGGGCGGCTGCTCGGATCGGTGCCGTCCGGCGTCTCGCACCGGGCGGGGTGCGACGTGCTCATCGCGCACACGACGTCCGGGCGGCGAAGGGCGACTCGTAGCAGGCAGTACGCCCGCGGCGCAACGAGATCAGTGACGCGAGACCCCCCTCAGCGCATAGGCTTAGTTGAATGCCAGCCGAAGGAGGAGGCGACACGTGATCGAGCTCGAAAGGTTCCCCGAGCTCGTCGACCCGGTGCTGATCGCCGCGTTCGAGGGGTGGAACGACGCGGGCGAGGCCTCCAGCGGTGTCATCAGCCACCTGGAGAGCGCCTGGAAGGCGGAGCCGCTGACCGAGCTCGATCCTGAAGACTATTACGACTTCCAGGTGACCAGGCCGGTGGTGGAGCTGACCGACGGCGCGGAGCGTCGCATCGTCTGGCCGACGACGCGGTTCTCGCTGGCCAGGGCGCCTGGCTCGGAGCGCGACGTGGTGCTGCTGCGCGGCATCGAGCCGAACATGCGCTGGAAGTCGTTCTGCGAGGAGATCATCGAGGTCTGCCGCGAGCTGGGCATCGAGACGACGGTCATGCTGGGCGCCCTGCTCAACGACTCCCCGCACACCCGGCCGGTGCCGATCCTGGGCACCGCCTCCGACGAGGGCCTGGCACGCTCGCTCAACCTGGAGCTCAGCCGCTACGAGGGCCCGACGGGCATCGTGGGCGTGCTGCAGCACGCCTTCGCGCAGGCGGGGATGAGCGCGATCTCGCTGTGGGCCTCGGTGCCCCACTACGTCGCCCAGCCGCCCAACCCGAAGGCGACGCTGGCGCTGCTGCGCCGCCTGGAGGACGTGCTGGAGATCCCCATGCCGCTCGGCGAGCTCGACGAGGAGGCGCGCGCGTGGGAGCACGGCGTGGACGAGCTGGCCTCGCAGGACAGCGAGGTGGCCGAGTACGTCAAGGAGCTGGAGGAGCGCAAGGACGCCGCGGAGCTGCCCGAGGCGAGCGGCGACGCGATCGCGGCGGAGTTCGAGCGTTATCTGCGCCGGCGCGACCGCGACACTGACAGCTGACTCTCAGGTAATAGTTGCCATATTTCTCCGGGGTTTCAGGTAATAATCAGTGACCCGCGCCATTTGTACGGAGTTGGAACACCAGCCGACAACAATTGCATAACCAGGAGAAACACGGCTCCATAACAACGGCGAAATCGCCGGGTGCCACGTCGAACCTACCCATGTGACTGCGCACGTTAGGCCAACCATGGCGACTCCCCACCTAGATCCGCACCAAAGAAGTCAGGACACCAGACGGCGTGTGCTCGAGATGGCCGTCTCGCTCCGCGAGGACCGCACCGGCGGGCCCGTGGACCACTTCCTCGCCCTGCTCCAGGATCGCCTGCCGCTGTGGCTGCGCATCCTGCACGACCTGTCGCACCTCGTCGGCAAGGGCCGCGTCAACGAGAACCTGCTGCCCATCGCGCGGGCCGGGATCGACTACTACGCGGAGATCCAGTCGGCGGCGCTGCCCGCCTTCACCTCGCCCAGCGTGACGGTCCGCTTCCGCGAGGCGATCCGCGACAACGGCCTCGGCCCGCTGGCCGAGATCGCGCCGCTGGCGGCCTACCTGGCCGCCGAGCAGCGGATCGGCAGGGTGGACCCCGGGGCCGATCCCGAGGCGAGCGCCCGGCTGCTGCTGGCCGGGTGCTTCAGGCACGCCTACAACGAGATGTTCTTCGGGGCCTATTCGGTGCCCACGCGGGACGTGAGCGCGGAGGAGATCATTCGCGAGCTCCGCCTTGAATCCGGCTGAATAGCCACAAAAAGGTTAATGAGGGTACGGCGGAGCGTCGCCGTACCCTCATTGTTGTCTCGTGAACCCTGAGGAGAGCCATATGGAAACGGGTGAACCCGGGCTGAAGGCGCCCAGGCGCGGCGCGCTGGGCTGGGTGCTCGGCGGGGCGGTCCTGGTGGCCGCCTGGGCCGGCGGCGGGCGGCTGCCGTCGTTCGGCGGGCTCACGTACGCGGTGGTCGGCGTGGTCGGGGCGCTCGCGCTGGCGGCGGCGCTGTGGCCGGGACTGCCGCGCAGGCAGGCGCCGCGCAGGCTGTCGGCGCCGGGGTGGCAGGTGTGGGTGGCGTTGTTCGCGGCGTTCGGGGTGTGGGAGGTGTGGGCGCTGCTGGCGGGCGAGGACCCGGCGCAGCCGACGCTCAGCGACCTGCTCGATCCCGTGCTGGTCGCGCCGGAGTGGCGGGGGTTGTTCTGGGTGGCGTGGCTGCTGGTGGGGTGGGGGCTGGTGCGGCGATGACGTGGGAGATCACGGTCTTCGGTTACGTGGCGGCGCTGGTGGCCATGCTGGTGCTGGAGGTGGTGGCGCGGCTGCCCGGGTCCACGACGCCGACCGCGGGCGACTGCTTCGCCTGGGTGATGCGTCATCCGGCCGGCCGGGTGCTGGTCATCCTGTCGTGGTGGTGGGTGGGCTGGCACTTCCTGGCCCGCTGAGCGTCGTCGTGGCGCCGCCAGATCAGCGCGGCCAGGCCGGGGTCGGCGCCGATGGGGGCGCTGACCAGGGCGGCGCCGGCGTTCTGGAGGCGGGTGTGGAAGAAGCCCGGCGCCAAAAGGTAGGAGGCCAGGGCGGTCCTGCGGTCCCATTGCCGGGGCAGGGCGGGAGTGCCCGAGGCGGCGAAGGCGGCGGTAACCGGGCGGCCGAGCCGTACCGACAGCAGGCGGGCCTGGGCGCGCACGCCGGCCAGGGCCGCGGGGTCGGAGGAGCCGGCGGCGGCGAGCACGACCGCGTCGCCGGCGCGCAGTCCGGCCTCGGCCAGGCGGCGGGCCAGCGCCCGTGACAGCAGCGGGTGGGGGCCGAGCGGGCGGGCGACGTGGGCGTTCGGGCGGGTCCTGGAGACCACCTCGGGCAGGTCCACGTGGACGTGGTAGCCGCCGGCCAGCAGGAGCGGGACGATCGTCACCGGGCCGGGCAGTCCGGGGAGCACGTCGGCCAGGAGGGGCCGGCTGATCTCCAGGTAGGCGAGTTCGACGCGGCGGCGGGGGCGGCGGGCGCGCACCGCCGCGGCCACATCACGCAGGACGGCCTCGCCGCGAGCGTCACGGGTGCCGTGCGCGGCCAGGACGAGCGTCACCGGACCGCCAGGCGGTAGCCGCGCTTGACGACCGTCTCCACGATCCCGGCCGGGCCCAGGGCGCGGCGCAGCCGGGTGACGGCCATCTCGACGGCGTGCTCGGCCGACTCGCGGGCATGGCTGCTGCCGGGCAGGACCAGGCGCAGGTCCGCGCGGGAGACGACGTGTCCCGGCTTGCCGGCCAGGCGCTTGAGCACGGCCATCGGCGCGGGCGGGAGGGGACGCAGTTCGCCGTCCACGACGACGGCGTGACCGCGGATCTCCAGCCGGTGCCCGCCCGCGTCCACCCGCGCGACCCCGAACTCGGGCAGGTGGCGAGCCAGCGCCCGCGCCAGCGCGCCGAGCCGGGAACGTTCCGGCTGCAACGTGGGGACGCCGCGCTCGACCAGCGGATGGGCGGTCACCGGACCCACGCAGGCCGCCACGACGCCGGAGGAGAACGCCCCCAGCAGCGCCTCCTCCTGGCCGCGGGCGCGGGCCTCGCGCAGCATGGCCAGGACGGCGGGGGCACTGGTGAAGGCGACGGCGTCCACGGCGCCGGTGACGGCCTGGCTGACCAGGCGGCGCAGCGGCGAGGTGTCGCGGTAGGGCAGCCAGCGGTAGACGGGCACCTCGATCACCTCGGCCCCCGCGCGCCGCAGGTCGGCCACGAACGCGGCCAGGGGCTCGCCGTGCAGTTGTACGGCGATGCGCCGCCCGTCCAGATCCTGCGCCAGCAGGTGGTCCTTGACCTCGTCGCAGGACTCGGTGGCCGGGGTCCAGTGGTCGGTGAGCCCGGCGGCGCGCACCGCTCCCCTGGCCTTGGGCCCGCGGGTGAGCAGCCGGGCGGCGGCGAGCGCGCCGGTCAGCTCGCCGGACAGCCCCCAGCCCTCGGCGGCGGCCATCCAGCCGCGGAAGCCGACCCCGGTGGTGATCACGACGTCGTCGATCGGCGCCGCGAGGGCCAGCCGGGTGGCGTCGAGCAGCTCGCCGTCCTGCTCCAGCGGGACCAGGCGGATCGCGGGCGCGCTGACCACGCGGGCGCCGCGCCGTTCCAGCAGCGCGCCGAACTCCTCGCGCCGCCGGGTGGCGGTGACGCCGACGGTGAACCCGGCCAGCGAGTCGGGCGCGGTCTCCAGGGCAGTCGCGCTCATGCCCGCACCTCGACGTGCTCGCCGCGCAGCCGGGTGGCGTAGACGGGGATCGCCTCGCCGCCGCCGTCCAGGCATGCGCCGCTGACCAGCGAGAACACCTGCTTGTGCATGGGCGAGGCCACGGTGGGCTCGCCGCCTCTGGTGCCGACGATGCCGCGCGACAGGATGTAGGCGCCGCTGAAGGGGTCGCGGTTGCCGACGGCGTACACGCGGCCGTCGAAGTCGCGGAAGACGGCGATCTGCCGGCCGTCCACCAGCGCGCAGACGCCGCGCTCCGGCAGCAGGTCGGTGTAGCGGCAGACGGCGGTCCACGCGCCGTGCACGAGCGTGGTCATCCCACGACCTCCAAGGGGATCAGAACGGGCTGGATCTGCTCGCGTACCGTCTCGAAGGCGATGGACGGGTCGGGCGTGCCAGGGGCGTTGACGAAGCTGACGAAGCGGGCGAGCTTGCCGGGGTCCTCCAGGGTGGCCCGCCACTCGTCCTGGTATCCGGCCACGTGCTGGGCCATCTGCGCGTCCAGGTCGGCGCAGATGCCGAGCGAGTCGCCGACGACGACCTCGCGCAGGTAGTCCAGGCCGCCCTCCAGCGCCTCCAGCCAGGCGCTGGTGCGCTGCAGCCGGTCGGCGGTGCGGATGTAGAACATGAGGAAGCGGTCGATGGTGCGCACGAGGTCGCCGGTGGTCAGGTCGGCGGCCAGCAGGTCGGCGTGGCGCGGGGTGAAGCCGCCGTTGCCGCCGACGTAGAGGTTCCAGCCGCTGTCGGTGGCGATGACGCCGAAGTCCTTGGACCTGGCCTCGGCGCATTCCCGGGCGCAGCCGGACACCGCCGACTTCAGCTTGTGCGGTGCGCGCAGGCCGCGGTAACGCAGTTCGAGGGCGATGGCCAGCCCGACGGAGTCCTGTACGCCGTACCGGCACCAGGCCGAGCCCACGCACGACTTGACCGTGCGCAGCGCCTTGCCGTAGGCGTGGCCCGACTCGAACCCGGCGTCCACGAGCCGCTGCCAGATCCGCGGCAGTTGTTCCACCCGGGCGCCCAGCAGGTCGATCCGCTGCCCGCCGGTGATCTTGGTGTAGAGGCCGAAGTCGCGGGCCACCTCTCCGATGACGATGAGCTTGTCGGGCGTGATCTCGCCGCCCGGCACGCGCGGAACGACCGAGTAGGTGCCGTTCTTCTGGATGTTGGCCAGGAAGTGGTCGTTGGTGTCCTGCAGCGCCGCCCGCTCGCCCTCCAGGACGTGCCCGCTGTGCAGGGAGGCCAGGATGGAGGCGACGGTCGGCTTGCAGACGTCGCAGCCCCTGCCGGTGCCGTGCGCGGCGATGAGCTCGGAGAAGGTGGTGATGCCGCGGACCCGCACGATGTCGTACAGTTCCGCGCGGCTGTGGGCGAAGTGCTCGCACAGCGCCTTAGGCAGCTCGACGCCGGACTTCTCCAGCAGCCGCTTCAGCATCGGCAGGCACGAGCCGCACGAGGTGCCCGCGCGGGTGCACTCCTTCAGCGCGGGCACGTCGCACGCGCCGTCGCCGATCGCCGCGCGCACCCGTCCGGCGCTGACGTTGTTGCACGAGCACACCTGCGCGTCGTCGGGCAGGTCCAGGGGGACGCCGCCGCCGCTGAACAGCAGGTCGGACGGCGCCGCGGGCAGCGCCTTGCCGACGAAGGGCCGCAGCGCCCCGTACGGCGCGGCGTCCCCCACGCAGATGCCGCCCAGCAGCGTCGAGGCGTCGTCGGAGACGAACAGCCGCTTGTAGACGCCGGCGACCGGGTCCATGTAGGTGACGTCGAGCGCCCCCTCCATCGCCCCGAACTGGGCCACCTCGACGCCGAGCAGCTTCAGCTTGGTGGACAGGTCCGCGCCGCCGAAGACCGCGCCGCCCCCGGTGATCCGGTCGGCGGCCACCTCGGCCATCGTGTTGCACGGCCCGACCAGCCCGTACACCTGGCCGCCGGCCAGCGCGCACTCCCCCACGGCGTAGACGGCCGGGTCGGAGGTGCGCATGCCGCCGTCCACGACGATGCCGCCCCGCTCGCCGACCTCCAGGCCGCACGCTCTGGCCAGCTCGTCGCGCGGCCGTACGCCGGCGGAGACGACCACGACGCCGGCGGCGAGCTCCTCGCCGTCGCCCAGCAGCACGCGGCCGGGTTCGATGCGCTCCAGCGAGGCGCCGGAGCGCACGCCGATGCCGAGGGCCTCGATGTGGCTCCTCAGCACGGCGCCGCCGCCCTCGTCCACCTGCCGCGGCATCAGCCACGGGGCCAGCTCCACGATGTGGGTGCGCAGGCCGAGCCCCTGGAGCGCGTCGGCCGCCTCCAGCCCGAGCAGCCCGCCGCCCACGACGACGCCGCCGTCCTGGCCGGAGCGCAGCGAGCGCCGCGCCGCGACGCGGATGGCGTCCAGGTCGGCGATCGTGCGGTAGACCAGGGCGTCCCCGGCGCCGGGCACCGGCGGCACGAACGGGGCCGAGCCGGTGGCCAGCACCAGCACGTCGTAGGACTCGACATGGCCGTCGGCCGTGGTCACGGTCCTGGCCGTCCGGTCCACGGCGGTGACGCGCGCGTCCAGGCGGGTGACGACGCCGGGCGGCGGCGTGTAGGTGAGGTCGGCGGCGCTCGTGCCCTTCAGGTAGGAGGTGAGCGCCACCCGGTCGTAGGCGGGCAGCGGCTCCTCCCCCAGCACCGTGACCCGCCCGTCGTACCCGCGCTCGGCCAGCGACTCCAGCAAGCGCTGGGCGGCGGGGCCGTAGCCGACGACCACGAGCCTGCTCATGCGTTCACCCCTTCCTGCTCGCACAGCCAGTCGACGATGCCCTCGACCGCGTCGCGGCAGGTGCCGCAGCCGGTCGTGGCCCGCGTCGCCGCGCTGACCGCGGCCAGGTCGCGTGCGCCTGCCTCCCAGCACGCGCGGATCTGGCCCTTCGTGACGTTGTTGCAATGGCAGACCTTGGCGGCGTCCGGCATCCTGACGGGGCTGTCGGCCACCGCCCCGGCGCCCGCCAGGCCGGGGAACAGCAGTCCCGCGCGGTCGCCGGGCAGCGGGCCGCCGCGGTCGTAGAGCTGGGTGAGGGTGCCGACGGCGTCGCTCTCCCCCAGCAGGATCGCGCCGACCAGCCGGCCGTCGCGGATGACGAGCTTGCGGTAGGTGCCGCGGGCGCGGTGGCTGAACCTGACCACCTCCGCCTGGTCCTCCTCCAGGTGCGTCTCGCCCATGGCGGCCAGCTCCACGCTGCGCGCCTTGAGGCGGGTGACCAGGCGCGAGCCCCGGTAGCGGGCCTTGCCGCCGGTGATGACGTCGGCGGCGACCGCGGCCTGCTCCCAGGCGGGGGCGACCAGGCCGTAGACGGTGCCGTCGTGCTCGGCGCACTCGCCGACGGCGAAGATCGAGGGGTCGTCGGTGCGCAGCTCGTCGTCGACGACGACGCCCCGCCGTACCTCAAGACCTGCCTGCGCGGCGAGGGCGGTGAGCGGGCGCACGCCGCACGCGAGCACGACCAGGTCGGCCTCCACCAGCTCCTCGCCCAGGTGGACGCCCGCGTCGGTGATCGCGGTGACGCCGACGCCGGTGCGGATCACGACGCCGAGCTCGCCCAGCGTCTCGCCGAGCATGAGCCCGGCCTCGGCGTCGAGCTGGCGTTCCATGAGGTGGCCGGCCAGGTGCAGCACCGTGACGGGCAGTCCGCGTCCGGCCAGGCCGCGCGCGGCCTCCACGCCGAGCAGCCCGCCGCCCACGACGACGGCGCGCCGGGCGTGCGCGGCGGCGGCCACGATGCGCTCGCAGTCGCCCAGCGTGCGGAACGGCACCGCCCGCGCCACCCCCGGGATCGGCGGCACGACCGCCTCGCTGCCGGTGGCGAGAACCAGCACGTCGTACGGCTCCCGCCGCCCGTCCCCGGTGATGACCGCCTGGGTGTCGCGGTCGATCTGGACGACCTCCGCGCCGAGGACCGCCTGGACGCCGTGCTCGGCGTACCAGGCGGCCTCCAGCAGGCGTACCTGGTCGGGCCCCGAGCTCCCGGCCAGGACGTTGGACAGCAGCACCCGGTTGTAGGGCTGCCACGGCTCGGCGCCGAAGACGGTCACCCTGGCCCGGGGGTCGCGCGCGCGCACCTCGCTGACCAGGCGCGAGCCTGCCATGCCGTTGCCGATGACGACGAGCCTCATGCCACCTTCTCCAGTCTCACGGCGCACACCTTGAACTCCGGCATCCGCGAGGCCGGGTCGAGCGCGGGGTTGGTCAGGCGGTTGGCGCCCTCCCAGTGGAAGGGCATGAACACGGTG
Organism: Nonomuraea sp. NPDC050790; assembly: GCF_044456745.1. Classification (NCBI taxonomy): domain Bacteria; kingdom Bacillati; phylum Actinomycetota; class Actinomycetes; order Streptosporangiales; family Streptosporangiaceae; genus Nonomuraea; species Nonomuraea sp. NPDC050790. The sequence goes on from NZ_JBITGF010000008.1 coordinate 370,829, forward strand.
TCGCGCCGGATCGCCGCGGTGATCCTGGCGACGCCTTCCGCGCTGCCGCGCCGGCTGTGCACGCGCACCAGGTCGCCCGCGGCGATGCCGTGCTGGTCGGCGAGGTCGGGATGGAGCTCGACGAACGGCTCGGGGGCGGCCTCGGTCAGCGCGGCGATGCGCCGGGTCTGGGCGCCGCTCTGGTATTGGGCCAGGACCCGGCCGGTGGTCAGGTGCACCGGGTAGTCGTCGTCGGGTTCCTCGGCGGGCGGGCGGTGCTCGACCGGGGTGAAGCGGGCGCGCCCGTCGGGGGTGGCGAAGCGGTCGAGGAAGGGGCGGGGCGTGCCGGGGTGGTCCTCGGCCGGGCAGGGCCAGAACACGCCGGTCTCGGCGGCGATCCGCTCGTAGGTGATGCCGGCGTAGTCGGCGATCCCGCCGGCGCTGGCGCGGCGCAGCTCGTCGAAGACGGCGGGCGGGCTGGCGGTCCAGGTGTGGCCGAGCCCGGCCGCGATGCCCTGGATGATCTCCAGGTCGGTCCTGACCTCGCCGGGCGGGGCGAACGCGCGCCGCCGCAGCAGCACGCGGCCTTCCAGGTTGGTCATGGTGCCGTCCTGCTCGGCCCACTGGGCGGCCGGCAGCACGACGTCGGCCAGCGCGGCCGTCTCCGACAGCACCACGTCGGCGACGACCAGCAGGTCGAGGTGGCGCAGCCGGTCGGCGAGCGGGCCCGAGCGCGGCGCGGAGACGACCGGGTTGGATCCGAACAGCAGCAGCGCCCTGGGCCCCTCTCCGGTGCCGAGCGCGTCCAGGAGCTCCTGGGCCGAGCGGCCGGGTCCCGGCAGCGCCGCCGGTTCGACGCCCCACACGGCCGCCACGTGGGCGCGCGCCGCCGGGTCGTCGATCCTGCGGTAGCCGGGTAGCTGGTCGGCCTTCTGCCCGTGTTCGCGGCCGCCCTGCCCGTTGCCCTGGCCGGTCAGGCAGCCGTAGCCGCTGCCGGGGGTGCCGGGCAGGCCGAGCGCGAGCGCCAGGTTGACGAAGGCGGAGACGGTGTCGGTCCCCTTGGCGTGCTGCTCGGCCCCGCGCCCGGTCAGGACGTACGCCCGCTCCGCGTTCCTCAGCAGGTGTACGGCCGAGCGCATCCGCGCCACCGGCACCCCGGTGATCCGCTCGACCCGCTCGGGCCACCACGACGCCACCGACGTCCGCACCGCCTCGAACCCGGAGGTACGCGCCGCCACGTACGCCTCGTCCACCCCGCCTTCGGCGATCAGCAGGTGCAGCAGCCCGAGCGCCAGCGCCAGGTCGGTGCCAGGGGCGGGCTGCAGGTGCAGCGCGGCCAGCTTGGCGGTGGGCGTCAGCCGGGGGTCCACGACGATCAGCCGGGGCTTGGTCAGGTGGCGCACGAGCGGCGGCATGGTCTCGGCGACGTTCGCCCCCGCCAGCAGGATGACGTCGGCCCCGGCCAGGTCGGTCAGCGGGAACGGCAGGCCCCGGTCCAGCCCGAACGCCCTGTTGGCCGCTGCCGCGGCCGAGGACATGCAGAAGCGGCCGTTGTAGTCGATCTGGCTGGTGCCGAGGGCGACGCGGGCCAGCTTGCCGAGGTGGTAGGCGCTCTCGTTGGTGAGCCCGCCGCCGCCGAACACCGCCACGCCGTCGGGGCCGTGGGCCGCGCGGATCTCGGCCAGGCGGCCGGTCACGTGGTCCAGGGCCTTCTCCCAGGTGGCGGGCTCGCCGTACAGGAGGGGGGTGGTGAGCCTGACGCCGGGCCGGAGCAGGTCGCCCGCGGTCCAGCCCTTCTGGCACAGCGCGCCGCCGCCCTGGCCGTTGGCCGGGATGTCGGTCCTGGGGGCGATCACGACCTCGCCGCCGCGCTTGCCGACGGTCATGCCGCACTGCAGCGCGCAGTACGGGCAGTGCGTCTTCACGGACGCGCCGTCGGGTGGTGAGGTCACGGGTTCGATCGTGGTTACGGGTGGTTTCACCCCTGGGTCCCTTCTGTTACCTCTGTGCTAACTGCGGCTCACCGCGGGTGTGAGCCTCACACGCGGGCGTGGGCGAGGCTGGGCAGGCGGGCGGCGCCGATCGTGCGCAGGTAGCACCACCAGGTCAGCGCGGTGCAGGCGGCGTAGAAGAGGGCGAAGGCCACGAAGGCCGCGGCGGGGCTGCCGGTCTCGGCGAACGACATGCCGAAGCCGCGGTTGATGAGGAAGCCGCCGAAGGCGCCGACCGCCGAGATGATGCCGATCGCGGCCGAGGCCTGGCGCTTGCCGTACACGAGGGCCTGCTCACCCTCGCCGTGCTCGGCGCGCGCCTTCGCCTGGAAGATGGCCGGGATCATGCGGTACGTCGAGCCGTTGCCGATGCCCGAGGTCACGAACAGCACCTGGAAGGCGAGGAAGAACGCCCAGAACCCGCCGCCCGCCGCGGCCGCCCACGTGAGCAGCACGCCCGCGCCCATCGCGGCGAACGTCCAGAGCGTCACCCGCGCGCCGCCCAGCCGGTCGGCCAGCCACCCGCCCACCGGCCGGATCAGCGAGCCGACCAGGGGCCCGGCGAAGGCGACGGCGGTCCAGGGCGCCGCCGGGAACAGGCTCTTGGCCAGCAGCGGAAAGGCGGTGGAGTAGCCGATGAACGAGCCGAAGGTGCCGATGTAGAGGAACGACATGATCCACGTCTGGCCGCTGCGCGCCACCGCGAGCTGCTCGCGCGGCCCGGCCTTGGCGGTGGCCAGGTTGTCCATGAAGAACCACGCGCAGGCCGCCGACACCACGATGAACGGCACCCAGAACCAGCCCGCCGCCGCCAGCCCCAGCGCCCCGATCACCAGCGGCACGACGAGTTGTACCGAGCTGACCCCGATGTTGCCGCCCGCCGCGTTGAGCCCGAGCGCCGAGCCCTGCTTACTCTGCGGATAGAAGTAGGTGATGTTGGCCATGCTGGAGGCGAAGTTCCCGCCGCCCAGCCCGGCCGTGGCCGCGATCACCAGCAGCACCCAGAACGGCGTGCCGGGATCGCGCACCGCGAACCCGAGCGCGATCGCGGGGATGAGCAGCAGCAGCGCGCTGACCACCGTGAACGTGCGCCCGCCGAACCTCGCGGGCCCGAAGGTGTACGGCAGGCGCAGCGCGGCCCCGACCAGGTTCGGCAGCGCCACCAGCCAGAACAGCTCGTCGGTCGACAGGTCGAGCCGGCCCGTCTTGGCCGCCACCACGCTCCACAGCGTCCAGACGGTGAAGCCGAGGTGCTCGGCCAGGACGGAGAAGACGAGGTTGCGCCGGGCGACCTTCTTGCCGGTGCGCTCCCAGAAGGCGGGGTCGTCGGGGTGCCATTCGGCGATCCATCGGGTCATGGCCGTGACCGTAGGGAGCGCTCGTTACGCACGCTGACGGGCTGTGACGGTGCGGCGGTTACAGCGGACTCACCGCCGTAACCCCGGCAACACGGATGTAACGCCCGGCTGCAGGTTGGCGGCGATCATTGCTGGGAAACTGTTCCCTGACATCGCGCGAGATCTCGGGGAGTTGCGTGTGAGGGTCCAGGCGATCCGGCTGTTCGGCGATCCGGTGCTGCGTTCGGTGGCGGAGCCGGTCAAGGACTTCGACCGGGAGCTACGGGGACTGGTGAAGTCCCTGACCATCACGATGCGCGCGGGAACGGGCCGCGCGGGGCTGGCGGCGCCCCAGATCGGGGTGCCGGCGCGGGTGCTCGTCTACGAGTACGAGGGCAAGGCCGGGCACCTGGTCAACCCCCGGCTGGAGCTGTCGGAGCGTAAGGTGACCGCGGACGAGGCGTGCCTGTCGGCGCCGGGCGCGTGGTGGCCGCTGGAGCGTTCCTACATGGTGGTGGCCCGCGGCCGTGACATGTTCGGCAAGCCCGCCACGGTACGGGCGCTGGGCGTGCTGGCCCGGGTGCTGCAGCACGAGTGCGACCATCTGGACGGCGTGCTGTTCAGCGACCACCTGCCCGAGGAGGAACGCGAGCGCTTCCTGGCCACCGTCGCGCCGTAACGCCGTCGCGCCGTAACACCGCAGAGCCGTAACGCCGCAGAGCCGTAGCGCCGTCCCGCGGCGGCGCCGTGGTGTCGTGCGGGGCCGTGGTGACGTCGCGGCGTGGTGGCTACCAGCGGTTCCAGCCCACGGCGCGCGCCCAGTCGGCGAGCCCGGCGCCGCGGATGCCCGCGCCCGCGAGCACGGGCTCGCTGAGGACGCGGTCGGCCACGTCGTTCAGGTCCGTGGCCACCTCGTCGGCGGCGTCGATCTCCTCCGGTCTGGTCAGCATGGTCGGCACCAGGATGCCGCGCGCTCCGGCGGCCCGCGCGGTCTCCATGTCCTTGCCCTCCTCGCCCACGACCAGGCACTCCCGCGGGCTGACGTCCAGGATGGCCGCCGCCCTGATCACCAGGCCGGGCGCGGGCTTGCGGCAGGTGCAGCCGTCGCCGTCGGCGTGCACGCAGATCGCCCACGCGTCGAACGGCCCCAGCATCGCCTCCACCTGGGAGTTGACCCGGTCCATCTCGTCCGGTGAGAGCAGGCCGCGGGCCACGGCCGACTGGTTGATGACCACTCCGACCGGCACGTCGGCACGCCGCAGCCTGGACAGCGCCGCACCGGCGCCGGGCAGGGGCTCCACGCGCGCCGGGTCGCCGTTGTGGGTAACGTCCCTGATCAGCGTCCCGTCGCGGTCGAACAGGACGGCCGCCGGACGATGATGATCGAACACTTTCACACCTCCGTCAGAACGGCGCCCAGCTACCCCCCGAACCCCGTTCCAAACGAGTCCGCCGCGTCAAGCGGGAGTTGCCACGCACCGCCCCGAGCCGGAAGCGCGACAGCCCAGGCAGAGGCGCGTGCGCGCGCGGAAAACCGGACGCGAGGGAAGGTGACGCCTCGATAGCGGTAACAATCGCCCGGCCGCTGTGGTAGCTTCTGCCCCGCACATGGCGACGGCACGGCTGTCGCGAGCGGATGGAGCCCCCGGCGCCTTGGGTCCCTCCAACAGCCGGGGCACTCACATCAACTCGGGGGTTCAGCTAGCGCGCAGCTAGCTGAGCCCCTTACTCCTCTGCAGCAGATCGAGCAGAACGAGCAGCACCTGGATCAGCCCCAGTAGCGCGTACTGCGGGTCGGACTCCTCGACCTTGTCCGCCATATCTCCCACCCTTTCGGACCCCAGACGTTCCTGGAGCTGATCGCGGGGTCAGCTCGACCAGCCCGCGGGGAGCGGATCGAGTGGTGAGAGTGGTGAGAGTGGTGACCGGGCAGAAGGTACCAGGTTTCGTGCTTTCCGGGACAAGAAAGCAGTGTCTTTAGTGAAAGCGCAGGTCAGAGAGGCTGCTGGGAACTCGCGACAATTACCCCGTCCTTGAATGGAATTCCATTCGACATAAGCGTTTCCACAAAAGGCGGCTTACTCCGCGGGTTTCACAGGCGTACGCCCAGGAGGGCGTCGGTGAGGGCGCGGACCAGGGCGGGCGCGTCGGGGTCGGGGCCGGAGCCGTCGGCCAGCGCCTTGGCCGCCCAGGTGTCCACGGCGGCCAGGGCGCCGGGGGCGTCGAGGTCGCCGGACAGCCGCGCGCGTACCTCGGCCAGCAGGTCGTCCGCCCGCGGGCCCGAGGGCAGGGCGGCCGCCTCGCGCCAGCGCGACAGGCGCTCCTCCGCCGCCGTGAGCTGGCCGGGGGTGTACTCCCAGTCCGCGCGGTAGTGGTGGGCCAGCAGGACCAGGCGGATCGCCATCGGGTCGTGCCCGGCGGCGCGCAGGCGCGAGACGAAGACCAGGTTGCCCTTCGACTTCGACATCTTCTCGCCGTCGAGGCCGACCATGCCCGCGTGGGTGTAGAAGCGGGCGAAGGGCCACTCGCCGGTGGCGGCGTGGCCTTCCGAGGCGCCGCACTCGTGGTGCGGGAAGATCAGGTCGGAGCCGCCGCCCGCCACGTCGAAGCCGGGGCCCAGGCTGGCCAGGGAGATCGCGGTGCACTCGATGTGCCAGCCGGGACGGCCGCGGCCCAGCGCGGTGTCCCAGGCGGGCTCGCCGGGACGCTCGGCGCGCCACAGCAGCCAGTCCAGCGGGTCGCGCTTGCCCTCCCGGCCGGGGTCGCCGCCCCGCTCGGCGAACAGCTCCAGCATCTCCTGCTCGGAGTAGCCGGACACCTCGCCGAACTTCGGCGCGGCGGCCCTGCTGAAGTAGACGTCGCCGTCGAGATCGTAGGTGTACGGCGCCAGCCGCTCGATCAGCTCGGCCACCTGGCCCACGACCTCGGTGACGCCCACGTACTCGCGCGGCGGCACGATGCGCAGGGCCTCCATGTCGGTGCGGAACAGCTCGATCTCGCGCTCGGCCAGGTCCTGCCAGGCGATGCCGGTCTGCTCGGCCCGCTCCAGCAGCGGGTCGTCGACGTCGGTGGCGTTCTGGGTGTAGTGGACCTCGTGCCCGGCGTCCCGCCACACCCGGCCGACCAGGTCGAAGGCGAGGTAGGTGTTGGCGTGGCCCAGGTGGGTGGCGTCGTAGGGCGTGATGCCGCACACGTACATGCGGGCGACGGGGCCCGGATCGGTCTGCCTGACCTGCCTCGCGGCGGTGTCGTAGAGCCGCAGCGGGACGCTCTCGCCGGGCAGTTCGGGAATGTTCGGGGCAGACCACGATCTCATGCCTGTGAGCCTATCCGGCCCGTGAGGTCGCGGAACTCGGTGGTCACCGCGTCCGCGGAGAGCGTGACCATGGTCACCGAGAGCGAGGCGAAGACGCGGCCGTCGGGCAGCACGTGGCGCAGGATCAGCGCGCCTGGCTCGGCGGAGTGGGGGCCGTCGGTGAGCGGCCACCAGTCGCCGGCGGCGGCGAAGCGGGGCCGCTGGGCGATCACGCGGGGGTCGTCGGGGTCCAGGCCGCTGTTGACGATGACGCTGACGCCTTCCGGCAGGGTCGTGGCGGCCTGCCGTACGCCGTCCCAGCTCCACAGGCGGGCGCCGGACGGGTCGGCGAGGACCAGGTGGAAGGGGTCGTAGACGGACAGGTCTACGGCGGGCAGGCCGCCCTCGTCCAGGGCCCTGAGCGGGAGGTCGCCGCGCGAGACCCTGATCGTGTCGGGGGCGGGGACGCCGCGGCCGTTGAGCAGCGCCGCGGCCCGGCGGGTGGCGGGGTCGACGGCGAGCCAGGTGCCGCCCGCCTTGAGGTCACGGCCGCCGGCGACGCCGGGATGGTCGGGCCAGTGCTCGCCGGGCCCCTCCCACGGCCGGTCGGCGAACTCGTCACGCACGCCCATCAGGGTCAGGGGGTCGCCGGTTCTCACGATCACCGTGCACATGGGGCACAGCGTAGTAAACGCTCCAGTACCGGGTCAGATGGGGGGCCAGGGTATGGCGGGCCAGTCCTCCGACGGATACGGGTGCACGCCGGTGTCGAGCAGCCGGCGTACGCGGTTCCAGGTGGCCTCGACCTCGGCCAGCGTCAGGAGCTGGCGCAGCCGCCGCCCCAGGCCGCCCGACTCGATGTCGCGTTCGAGCTTGGCCAGGACCGCGACGGCGTCGCGGGCCAGCGGCTTGCCCCGCCACTGCCACAGCACGGTGCGCAGCTTGTCCTCGGCGGCGAAGCAGACGCCGTGGTCGACGCCGTAGACGTGCCCGTCGGGCAGCGGCAGCAGGTGGCCGCCCTTGCGGTCGGCGTTGTTGACCACCGCGTCGAACACCGCCATCCTGCGCAGCCCGGGGTGGCGGCTGCGGACCAGGCGCATGAGGTCGATCTCGTGCTCGGTGTCGATCCACAACTGGCACATGCCCGGCCCGAACGGCCCGTCGCGGTAGACGGTGGGCGGCACGATGCCCCACCCGGTGGCCTGGGAGACCTCGAAGGCCGCGACCTCACGGGCGGCGAGGGTGCCGTCGGGAAAGTCCCACAGGGGGCGCTCCCCGCGCACCGGCTTGTAGACACAGGCCGCCGTGCGCCCGCCCAGGGTCAGCGAGCAGTACAGCGTCATGTTGGTGGCCTCGACCAGGCGGCCGGCCACCTCCAGGCGGCCGTCGCGCAGCAGCCTCAGCGCCCCCTCGTCCTGCACGGCCGAGGGCTGGGCGTTTCTGAGTACCGGCTCGCTCTCCTGGGCACTGCTCACGACGCTGCCTCACCCCCGCGGTATCCGTTCAGGCGCACGCACACATGTCCTTCGGCGTCGAGCGGCTGGCCGCACAAGGGGCACGGCGGCCGCCCGGCGGCGACGATCTGCAGGGCCCGCGCGGTGAAGGCGCGGGCTGCCCCCGCGCTGATCCGCACCCTCAGCAGGGCGGGCTCCGGAGCTTCCTCGTCCTCCTCGTCGACGATCTCCTGGGCTTCGATGACCACCTGGGAGGTGTCGGGATCCCAGGCCAGGGCCATCGTGCCCACCTTGAAGTCCTCGTCCAGAGGGGTTTCGAGCGGGCCGTCGTCGGTCAGGTCGTTGGGAGCCAGGGCGGGGATGTGGGCGGTGCCTCCGCTGCGTCGCAGCACCTCGTCGAGCAGCTCGTCCAGCCTGCCCGCGAGCGCCGCCACCTGGAGCTTCTCCAGAGCGACCGTGGTCAGCCTGCCTTCGGCACGGGCCTGAAGGAAGAAGGCTCGCGCCCCCGGCTGCCCCAAGGCACCGGCCACGAACCGCTCGGGTGGGTCGTAGTCGAAGACCGGCATAGCCTGACCTTACGTGGTCCCGGATCCGCCGCCGACGGCGGCATCGCTCCCGGTGAGTTTTTCTCCCCCGTCTTTCTCCTCCGAATCCTCGGGCAGCCGCAATTCCCCCATATCGTTAACTCTGAGAACAAAGGGACGCAAGGGCGTATAGCGAATCACGGTGAGCGCCGCAGGATCAGACGTTATGCGCTGAAACTGATCGAGATGGAGCCCTAGAGCGTCGGCCACGATGGCTTTGATCACGTCTCCGTGGCTGCAGACGAGGTAGACACCCTTCCCCCCGAGCCGCTCGTTCCACTCGCGGACCGCCGCCACCGCCCGCCGCTGCACCTCGGCCATGGCCTCGCCGCCCGGGAAGACCACCGCGCTCGGGTGCGCCTGCACGACCTTCCACAGCGGCTCCTCGGCGAGCTCCTTGAGCGAGCGCCCGGTCCACTCGCCGTAGCCGCACTCGACGAAGCGCTCATCGGTCTGTACGGCCAGCCCGCGCCCCGCCGACACCGCCGCGGCGGTCTCCTGGCAGCGCTCCAGCGGGCTGGAGACGATCGCGTCCAGGCGCACCTGGGAGATCCGCCCCGCCAGCGCCGCGGCCTGGGCCCGTCCAGCCTCGTTCAGATGCAGCCCAGGAGTGCGCCCTGCCAGCACCGGACCGGTCATTTCGGTCAGCCCGTGACGGGCCAGGAGAAGCGTGGTCACCTGGCAAGTGTCGCAGGCGTCGATCCCCGTGTCGGCCACGGCTGGGCGGTACCCTGGCGGGATCATGGAGCAGCGCTATGTCGGCCGCAGCGGCCTGTCGGTATCCCGGCTCGGACTCGGCACGATGACCTGGGGACGAGACACCGACGCCGATGACGCGGCGGTGCAGCTTCGCACCTTCCTGGAGGCCGGGGGCAACCTCGTCGACACCGCCGACGTCTACACCGGCGGCGACGCCGAGCGGCTGCTCGGCCGGATGCTGCGCGACTCGGTCCCGCGCTCGGAGCTGGTCGTCTCCACCAAGGCCGTGGTCACCCCGACCGGCCGCCGCCCCCGCGACGCCTCGCGCCGCCACCTGATCGCCGCCTGCGACGCCTCGCTCAACCGCCTCGGACTCGACTACGTCGACCTGTGGCAGCTCCACACCTTCGACCCCGAGGTGCCGCTGGAGGAGACGCTGGCCGCGCTCGACGCCATCGTCACCTCCGGCCGCGCCGTCTACGCCGGCGTCTGCGACTACTCCGGCTGGCAGCTCGCCGCCGCCGCGGTCGCCCAGCGGGCGGTGCCCGGCCGCGTCCCGATCACCTCGGCCCAGGCCGAGTACTCGCTGCTGGCCCGCGAGCCCGAGCGGGAGCTGCTGCCCGCCGCCGAGCACGTGGGCGCGGGCGTGCTGGCCTGGTCGCCGCTGGGAAGGGGCGTGCTGACCGGCAAGTACCGCACCGGCATCCCCTCCGACTCGCGCGCCGCCACCCCGCACTTCGCCGAGTTCGTCCGCCCCTACCTCGACGAGCGCTCGCGCAGTGTGGTGGAGTCGGTCATGACCGCCGCCGACGGCCTGGGCGTCTCGCCGCTGGCCGTCGCGCTGTCGTGGGTGCGCGACCAGCCGGGCGTGGCCTCGGCGATCGTCGGCGCGCGCACCACCGCCCAGCTCAACGCCGTCCTGCCGGCCGAGGACGTGGTCCTGCCGCGGGAGATCAGGGAGGCGCTCGACGACGTGTCGTCGCTCGACTGAGCAAGGAATGAGAGCGCCACTCGCGTATCACTAGTCGATACCGAATCGCAACTTTCGCCGAGAAACACCTGCGTCTCGGCGCTGATGTCCATAAAGATTTCCTCCGAGGCGAAGTAGGAGGGCGCATGGGGAGCAGGGCCGCAATCACGACGGGTGTACTCGCCGTGGCGTTGGCCGCCGTTCCGGGGGCGGCTCCGGCCGCCGCCGCCGTCCAGGACTGCGCCAAGGGCGGCGGGCTGCTCTCCGGTGTGACCAACAGCCTGTGCGACGTGGTGAACGCCGTCACCGACACCGTGGACGGATTAACGGGCAAGGCCGCCGAGCCCGTGACCAACGGGATCGACGAGACCACCGGCGAGGTCCTCGGCACCGTGGGCGAGGCCGCGCCGACGGGCAAGCCCAGCCCGGCCCCGAGCAGCCGGCCCACCTCGGCCAAGACGCCGGAACTGCTGCCTGAGACGCTGGGCGACGTGTGCCTGCCCATGCTGGCCTGCGAGGACCAGGGCGTGCTCGACACGCTGACCCCGGCGCCCGTCCAGACCACCCGCGAACCCCGCCCGACGCCGTCGGCCCGCCCCACGCACCGCCGCGAGGACACCGCCGTCCTGCCGACCCAGGCTCCGACGCCGCCGCAGAGCGAGCCGTACCTGATGGACAACGCCGAGCCGGTGGAGGAGCGCAGGACCGCCGACACCGAGGAGCCGCGCATCGACCTGCTGTGGCCCAACCCCTACGCGGACGATCTGACGGTTCCGCTGCAGGACCGCCGCCAGGTGGTCCGCCCGAGCGCCCCGGCCTCCGACGCGCTGGGCACCGCCCTGACCGCCGCCCTCCTCGCCTCCGCCATCCTCGCCACCCGCGTCGCCCACCACCGCAAACGCCGCGACGCCCCCTCCATCCCCCTCGACCCCGCACCCGGCCGCCACCGCCTCGCCTAGCCTCGTCGTCTGACGCCCCCTCACGGCCCGGCTTGTCGTCTGACGTCCCTTCACGGCCTCCATCCGTTACGGCAAGCCACCCCACCCGCCCCGCCGCCGCTGGTGACCGCCCGTCGAGCGCTGGTCGTGAAGGCCAACGTGGTCCCCGCCGTCACAACGCCCCGTTGGCCGGTTAGGTCGCTCCGCTGGCGCGCACCGTGGCGGGAGGCGGTGAAGTCGGCCTGCCGTAACACGAAAGGCCCTTCACCTCGATGTGAAGGGCCTTGGGAAACGTGCGGAGGAACTACGCGCCGATGGCGTGGACGCCGCCGTCCACGTGGAGGATTTCGCCGGTGGTGGCGGGGAACCAGTCGGACATCAGGGCGACGCACGCGCGGGCCGCCGGGACCGTGTCCGAGAGGTCCCAGCCCAGGGGGGCCTTCTCCGGCCAGCTGTCCTCGAACTCCTTGAAGCCCGGGATCGACTTGGCCGCCATCGTGCGCAGCGGGCCCGCGGCGACCAGGTTGACGCGGATGCCCTGCTTGCCGAGGTCGCGGGCCAGGTAGCGGTTGGCGGACTCCAGCCCGGCCTTGGCCACGCCCATCCAGTCGTAGACCGGCCACGCCTTGGAGGCGTCGAAGTCGAGGCCGACGACCGAGCCGCCCTCCTTCATGAGCGGCAGGCAGGCCACGGCCAGCGACTTGTAGGAGTAGGTGGAGATGTGCAGGGCGGTGGCGACGTCCTCCCACGTGGTGTTGAGGAAGTTGCCGCCGAGCGCGGTCTGGGGGGCGAAGCCGATGGAGTGGACGACGCCGTCGAGGCCGTCCACGTGCTCGCCGACCCTCGAGGCGAGGGTGTCGAGGTGCTCGGTGTTCTGGACGTCGAGCTCCAGCACCGGCACGGGGTGCGGCAGCCGCTTGGCGATGCGCTCGACGAGGCTGAGGCGGCCGAAGCCGGTGAGGACGACCTGGGCGCCCTCCTCCTGCGCGATCTTGGCCACGGAGAAGGCGATGGAGGCGTCGGTCAGGACCCCGGTCACCAGGATGCGCTTGCCTTCGAGAATGCCCATGTCAGTGCCCCATTCCGAGTCCGCCGTCGACGGGGATCACGGCCCCGGTGATGTAGGAGGCGTCGTCACTGGCCAGGAAGCGGACGACGCGCGCGATCTCCTGGGGCGCGGCCTGGCGGCCCAGGGGGATGTTCTTGACGATCGCCTCGGAGTCGAGGTCGGCGGTCATGTCGGTCTCGACGAAGCCGGGGGCGACGACGTTGACGGTGATGCCGCGCGAGCCGTACTCGCGGGCGAGGGAGCGGCCGAAGCCGACGAGCCCGGCCTTGGAGGCGGCGTAGTTGGCCTGGCCCGCCTGGCCCGACAGGCCGACGACCGAGGAGATGAGGACGATGCGGCCGCGCTTGAGCTTCATCATCGGCCGGATGGCGCGCTTGGCGACGCGGTAGGCGCCGGTCAGGTTGGCGTCGATGACGTCGGTGAAGGTCTCCTCCTTCATCATGGCCAGGAGGGTGTCCTTGGTGATGCCCGCGTTGGAGACGAGCACCTCCACCGGCCCCTGCTCGGCCTCCACCTTGGCGAAGGCGGCCTCGACGTCCTCGGTGCTGGTCACGTCGCAGCGGACGCCGAACAAGCCCTCCGGGGGCTCGCCCGATCGGTAGGTGACGGCGACGGCGTCGCCCGCCGCCTGGAGTTCGCGGGCGATCGCGAGGCCGATGCCCCGGTTGCCGCCGGTGACGAGTACTGAGCGTGCCATGGGACCTGACGCTATCTGCTACCGGCTGGTATGCGCTTGTCCAGGGCGTACAAGATCACAGGGTTAGGATCGTTGACATGCGTCAAATCGACCCTGATTTCCTCGCGCTGCCGCTCGGGCAGCTCGCGGACGCCGCCCTGCAACGTGCCCGTGACCTGGGCGCCGAGCACGCGGACTTCCGCCTAGAACGCATCAGGGGCGAGTCCCTGAGCCTCTACGACACGCGGCTCGAAGGCGCCGTCGACGCCGACGACCTCGGCTTCGCGGTGCGCGTGGTCAAGGGCGGCACGTGGGGTTTCGCCTCCGGCATCGACCTGACCCCCGAAGCCGCGGCCAGGGTGGCCGAGCAGGCGGTGCGGGTGGCCGAGGTGAGCGCGCCGATCAACAGGGAGCCGATCGAGCTGGCCCCCGAACCGGTCTACTCCGGCCTCACCTGGGTCTCGCCGTACGAGGTGGACCCGTTCGAGGTGCCGCAGGCCGACAAGGTCGCGCTGCTGGCCGAGTGGTCGGCGGGGCTGCTCAAGGGCGCCGACCACGTCTCGGCCCGGCTGCTGCAGGTCAAGGAGCAGAAGTTCTACGCCGACAGCGCCGGAACCTCCACCACGCAGCAGCGGGTGCGCCTGCACCCCGTTCTCAACGCCATGAAGTCCTCCGAGCAGGGCTTCGACGACATGTCGACGATCGCGCCGCCGGTGGGGCGCGGCTACGAGTACCTGACGGGCACGTTCTGGGACTGGGCGGGCGAGCTCGCGCAGCTTCCGGAGCTGCTGGCCGAGAAGCTGGCCGCGCCGTCGGTCGAGGCGGGCGACCACGACGTGGTCATCCACCCGTCGAACCTGTGGCTGACGATCCACGAGTCGATCGGCCACGCCACCGAGCTCGACCGCGCGCTCGGTTACGAGGCGGCGTACGCGGGGACGAGCTTCGCCACCTTCGACCAGCTCGGCGAGCTCGTCTACGGCTCCCCCGCCATGAACGTCACCGGCGACCGCACGGTCGAGCACGGCCTGGCCACGATCGGCTACGACGACGAGGGCGTGGCGGGCCAGAGCTTCGACATCGTGCGCGACGGCATCCTGGCCGGCTACCAGCTCGACCGGCGCATGGCGCTGATGAAGGGCTTCGGCCGCTCCAACGGCTGCGCCTTCGCCGACTCCCCCGGCCACATGCCGATCCAGCGCATGGCCAACGTCTCGCTGAAGCCCGCCCCCGACGGCCCGTCCACCGAGGAGCTGATCTCGCGGGTGGAGCGCGGCCTGTACATCGTGGGCGACAAGAGCTGGTCGATCGACATGCAGCGCTACAACTTCCAGTTCACCGGCCAGCGGGCCTACCGGATCGAGGACGGCGCCCTGGCCGGTCAGGTGCGCGACTTCGCCTACCAGGCCACGACGACGGACTTCTGGCGCTCGATGGAGGCCGTCGGCGGCCCCCAGACCTACGTGCTCGGCGGCGCGTTCAACTGCGGCAAGGGCCAGCCCGGCCAGGTCGCGCCGGTCAGCCACGGCTGCCCGTCCGCGCTGTTCCGCGGCGTCCGCATCCTCAACACGGTCCAGGAGGGTGGCAAGTGATGACTCCCCAGGAGATGGTTGAGCGGGCGCTGAAGCTCTCCGAGGCCGACGACTGCATGGTCGTGGTCGACGACGGCTCCACGGCCAACCTGCGTTTCGCGGGCAACACCCTGACGACCAACGGCGTGGCCCGCTCGGCCCAGCTCACCGTGATCTCGGTGGCCGGGCAGGGGGTGGGCGTGGTCTCGCGCGCGGCCGTACGTCCTGAGCAGCTCGCCGACGTGGTGGCCGCGGCAGACGCGGCGGCGCGCGCGGCGCAGCCCGCCGAGGACGCCCGCCCGCTGGTGTCGGGCGTGCCCGCGAGCGCGCACTGGGACGACCCGGTCACGCCCACCGACATCGGGGTCTTCGCCGCGTTCGCGCCGGCGCTGGGCGAGGCGTTCTCCGCCGCCGAGGCGGGCGGCAGGAAGCTGTACGGCTTCGCCGAGCACACGCTGACCTCGACCTTCCTCGGCTCCTCCACGGGCCTGCGGCTGCGCCACGACCAGCCGACCGGCAGGCTGGAGCTCAACGCCAAGTCGGCCGACCTCAAGCGCTCGGCCTGGACGGGCGTGGCCACGCGCGACTTCGCCGACGTGGACGTGGCCGCGCTCGACGCCTCGCTGGCGATGCGGCTGGAGTGGGCGAAGACCCGCGTGGACCTGCCCGCGGGCCGCTACGAGACGCTGCTGCCCCCGAGCGCGGTCGCCGACCTCATGATCTACGCCTACTGGTCGGCGGGGGCCAGGGACGCGCTGGACGGCCGCACGGTCTACTCCAAGCGCGGCGGCGGCACCCGTGTCGGCGAACGGCTGGCGCCGCTGCCGCTGACGCTGGCCAGCGACCCGGCCGCGGAGGGGATCGCCTGCGCGCCGTTCGTCGTGACCCGCTCGGCGGGGCGCGAGAGCTCGGTGTTCGACAACGGGCTGCCGCTGGCGGCCACCGAGTGGGTCGCGGACGGCACGCTCGCCGCACTGCGCCAGACCCGTTACTCGGCGGAGCTGAGCGGCCTGGCCGTCACGCCCGACATCGACAACCTGATCATGAGCGGTGACGGCGGCAGGTCGCTCAACGAGATGATCGCCTCGACCGAGCGCGGCCTGCTGCTGACGTGCCTGTGGTACATCCGCACGGTGGACCCGCAGACGCTCCTGGTCACCGGCCTGACCCGGGACGGCGTCTACCTGGTCGAGAACGGCGAGGTCGTCGGCGAGGTGAACAACTTCCGCTTCAACGAGAGCCCGGTGGACCTGCTGGGCCGCATCAGCGAGGCGGGCGCCGCCGAGCAGACGCTGCCGCGCGAGTGGAACGACTACTTCACGCGGGCGGTCATGCCGCCGGTGCGGGTGCCGGACTTCAACATGTCGACGGTCAGCCAGGCGAGCTGAGCGCGAGTGCGGGGCCCTGGACGACGCCGGAGGCGGGTCCAGGGCCCCGCTCACGCGTCTTCCAGGCGGAAGCCGACCTTCATCCCGACCTGGAAGTGCGCGACCTCGCCCTGGTCGATGTGGCCCCTGATCTCCGTCACCTCGAACCAGTCCAGGTGGCGCAGGGTCTGCGAGGCCCGCCTGATGCCGTTGCGGATGGCCTCGTCGACACTCTCCCCCGAAGTCCCGACTATCTCGGTCACCCGATACGTTCGATCCGTCATCTCCGCCTCCTCTTACTCGAAAGCCATGATCGCATGACCCTCACTCCGGCGGCGGCGCCCCGTCGCGCCCTTCACCTCCGAGGTCTACCGTGGGTGGTATGAGGGGGTGGCGTACGCGCAAGCAGGTCCACCAGGTGACGGACGCGCAGCCGTCGCTCTCGGACGACGTGCGCAAACGCGAGATCAGCTACTTCATCAAGATGGGCATCCGCACGCTCTGCCTCATCCTGGCGGTCGTGGTGCCGGTTCCCTGGCCGTACCGGCTGCTCTTCATCGCCGGTGCCGTCTTTTTGCCGTACATAGCCGTAATCGGAGCCAATGAGAGGTCGAAGGACGCCCCGCCTCCTACCTTTCACACACCGGAGGCTAACCAAAGCGAGATACCCCTGCACCGACGCGAGATCGGGTCGTGACTAAGTCTTGACGCATCCCACGGGTTGTAGGTGTACGCTTTAGCCAAGCGCTCCGGTCCCCCGTCGGAGTGCTGGTGCCGGCGTTCCGGGCCCCCGTCGGAACGCCGATGAAGCGAAGCCGGGTGGTTTGCCCCCGTAACCACCCGGCTTCGCCCTTTTCTCAGAAGACCTCATTGCCCCCGCTCAGCGGGTAGGTCTGCTTTCCCGAAATCGTTTACGACCCGTCGGTGCGCGAAATTCACAGGAAATCTTCAGGTTCGGTCACGGGTTGACACAGGGAGTTCGCCAGAGTGTCACTCGTCGGTCAAGGTCTCCCTTGTGGCCTGGGCCCAGTTGCCGGCCAGCGTGGTCAGCCGGGCCACGGCGTCCTCGGGCGCGGTGCCCGCCCCCTGGGCCAGACCGAGCAGGTACGCGGTCAGCGGCGCCGCCGGTCTGGCGACCCCGTGCGCCACCTCCTTGGTGAGGTCCAGGATCAGGTCCCGGTCCACCCGGGCCGGGTCGATGCCGAGCTCCTTGCAGACCAGAGCCGTCCATTCGGTGAGCACGTTCATGTGAGCCTCCTCGAGATCGTCTTCAGTGTCGCAGTCGAACCAGGGCCGCCCGGCCAGCGCCACCCGAACGGGTTCCAGGGGCCCGAGCACCCCGCGCAACGACCGTCCTGAGTACCGGTCCAGGGCCTCCCGGAGCGGATCGGCCCGCCAGACCCCGGCCAGCCACTGCTCCCGCCCTTCGTCGTCCACCAGAACCGCCCCGGCCCCGGGAAGGGCGGCGCGGAGGAGGGCGGCGACGTGCGCGGGCCGCAGAAGGGGCATGTCGCCCGCCAGAAGCGCCACCCAGGGCGCGAGAACCTCGGCCAGTCCCGCACGCAGCGCGGGCACAGGGCCACCGCCACGCGGCTCCTCAAGGACGTACAGAGCCCGAGGGGCGGCACGCTCCGGGCCCACGACGACCACCCGCCCGGCATCGGGCACGGCGGCCGCCACGATCTCCAGCAGCGAGCGCCCGCCCACGGTCAGTCCTGGCTTGTCCACCCCGCCGAGCCGCCTTGCCGCGCCTCCGGCGAGGATCACCGCGTCATACGCCACCCAGCCAAGGTAACGGCCGAGATCACCGATGTCCCACCCAGCCGGTCTGGGGGCGGTGTAGCGGCGCGCGGCCACGTCCGGCTGCCGGCCATCGCCCGAGGCCGCCCGCCCGCGACGGCGGGCGGGGGTGGGGGCGGCTGTGCCGTAACGGAGAGAGAGATCAGCCGCCGATGGCGGACATCGGCCGCGAGGGCTGGAGAAACGCCGGGTCGTCGATGCCGTGGCCGGGGCGCTTGGAGGCCACGGCGGCGATCCAGCGGGCGGCCAGTTCGTCGTCGGACGCGCCCGCGCGCATCGCCGTCTTCAGGTCCGACTCCTCGCGCGCGAACAGGCAGTTGCGCACCTGTCCGTCGGCCGTCAGCCGCACCCGGTCGCACGCGCCGCAGAACGGCCGCGTCACCGAGCCGATCACGCCCACCCGCGCCGGACCGCCGTCGACCAGGAAGCGCTCGGCGGGCGCGCTGCCCCGCTCCTCGCGGTCGTCCGGGGTCAGCTCGAAGACCGGCGACAGCATCGCGAGGATCTCGTCGGCGGTGATCATGTTGTCGCGGGTCCAGCCGTGCTGGGCGTCGAGCGGCATCTGCTCGATGAAGCGCAGCTCGTAGCCGCGCTCCAGGCAGTAGCGCAGCAGCGCGGGCGCCTCGTGGTCGTTGATGCCGCGCATGAGCACGGCGTTGACCTTCACCGGCCGCAGCCCCGCGTCCTCGGCGGCGGCCAGGCCGTCCAGGACGTCGGCGAGGCGGTCGCGGTGCGCCAGGCGCTTGAACGTCTCCCGCTCCAGCGTGTCCAGCGAGACGTTCACCCGGTCGAGCCCGGCCTGCGCCAGCGCGGGGGCCAGGCGGGCCAGCCCGATGCCGTTGGTGGTCAGCGAGACCTGCGGGCGCGGGCTCAGCCGGGTCGTGCGGGCGACGATGTCGGGCAGCTCGCGGCGCAGCAGCGGCTCGCCGCCGGTGTAGCGGACCTCGGTGATGCCGAGGCGTTCCACCCCGATCGTGACGAGCCTGACGATCTCGTCGGCGGTCAGCAACTTGGCGTTGGGCAGCCAGTCGAGGCCCTCGGGCGGCATGCAGTACGTGCAGCGCAGGTTGCACTTGTCCGTCAGGGACACCCGAAGGTCGGTCGCCACCCTCCCGTAGGAGTCGTTGAGCATCGGGGTCATGTGGCACACCCTACGGCACGCCCGGCGGCGCATCGCCGTTCAGGGTCTTCTCAAACCAGTGGTGGGCGTAGGGCTCCTCGTTGAAGCGGCTCACCTCGGTGTATCCGGCCGTCTGGTAGAGCCGCTTGGCCTCGGCGAGCGCCGCGTGCGTCTCCAGCCGGACCGTGCTCGCCCCGTGCTCGGCCGCGCGCGCCTCCAGCTCGGCCAGCAGCCGCCGTCCCAGCCCGAGCCCGCGTACGGCCGGCGACACCCACATCCGCTTGAGGTGGGCGCTGTCGCCATGCAGCTTGAGCGCCCCGCAGCCGACCGGGTCGGAGTGCAGAGTCGCCACCACGATCAGCCCCTTGGGCAGCGTCAGCTCCTCCTCCCCCGCCGGGATGCCGCGGCCGGGGTCGAACCCCCCGGGGAAGCGCCTGCCCAGCTCGGCGAAGTACTCGCCCAGGCTGTAGCGGGCGTCGGGGTGACGCGGGTCGGTCACCGCCACCTCGACCATGGAGGCGACCAGCAGGCGTTCGACCTCGGTCATGGCGGCGACCAGCCGTGCGCGCTGGCCGCCGTCGAGCGGCAGCAGGATGGAGGCCGCCTGCTCGTCGGAGCGCCGGTCGAGTTCCGCCCGCTCGGCCCGCCCCCGCTCGGTGAGCCGGGCCCGGCGCACCCGCGCGTCGCCCGCGTCGCTCTCCACGACCACCAGCCCGTCGGCCTCCAGGGCCCGCAGGATCCGGCTCAGGTACCCGGAGTCGAGGTCGAGGCGGGCGCGCAGCAGGCGTACCTCGCTGCCCGCCGCCCCGATCTCCCACAACACCCTGGCCTGGCCGAGCGGACGTCCCCTGGAGAGGAAGGCGTCCTCGAGCGCGCCCACGCGCTGGGTGACCGTGCGGTTGAAGCGCCGCACGCGCTCGACGAGCGTTCCGTCCATTCTCTGACTCTAGTCAGAGAATTTCGGGACGTCACCCCTTGACGCAGATGAGCTGGCGCAGCCGCGCGACCACCTTCACCAGATCGGTCTGCGCCGCCATGACCGACTCCAGATCCTTGTAGGCCCCGGGAATCTCGTCCACGATCCCCGCGTCCTTGCGGCACTCCACCCCGAACGTCTGCTCCCGCAGGTCCTTCACGGTGAAGGTCTTCTTCGCCTTCGTCCTGCTCATCTTGCGGCCCGCGCCATGCGAGGCCGAGTTGAACGCGGCCTCGTTCCCGAGCCCCTTCACGATGTAGGTGCCCGTGGCCATCGAACCGGGGATGATGCCCAGCTCGCCGCTGCCCGCCCGGATCGCGCCCTTGCGGGTCACCAGCACGTCCACCCCGTCGTACCTCTCCTCCGAGACGTAGTTGTGGTGGCAGGAGATGGGGGCGTCGAAGGCGATGCCGGGCAGGTGGCGGGTCAGGACGTCGCAGACCAGGCCCATCATGACCGCGCGGTTACGGCGGGCGTAGTCCTGGGCCCAGAACAGGTCGCGCCGGTAGGCGTCCATCTCCGGCGTGCTGCCGAGGAAGACCGCCAGGTCGCGGTCGACCAGGCCCTGGTTGTGCGACAGGCCGCGGGCGAGGCCGATGTGGTGCTCGGCCAGTTCCTTGCCGATGTTGCGCGAACCGGAGTGCAGCACCACCCACACCCACTGCTCGTCGTCCGCGCAGACCTCCAGGAAGTGGTTGCCGCCGCCGAGCGTGCCCATCTGGACCTGCGCGCGGTCCCGGCGGGCGTGCACCTGCGGCGCCAGCTCGTCGAAGCCCTTCCAGAACGCCGCCCACCCGGCCGTCTTCAGCGCGTTGATCCCATCGGGGTCGACGGGGAGCTTGTGGTGGCCGAAGCCGACCGGCACCGCCTGCTCCAGCTTCCCGCGCAGGTACGCCAGGTTGTCGGGCAGTTGCGAGCTCTTGTAGGACGTCTTGACCGCGGTCATCCCGCAGCCGATGTCCACCCCGACGGCGGCCGGGGAGACGGCGTCCTTCATCGCCACGACCGAGCCGACCGTCGCGCCCTTGCCGTGATGCACGTCCGGCATGACGGCGACACCGTGGACCCACGGCAGGTTCGCCACGTTGCGCAGTTGAAGCATCGCCTGCGGATCGACGGACTCGGGCTCCGCCCACATCCTGATCGGCCGGCGGGTGCCGGTCACCTCGTTGTACGTCATCTCGTATCGCCTCCTTCCGGCTACATCCCGAACGAGATCAATAACGCCAGACCTACCCAGGACCGGGCAACCCATTTACCGGCCGTCTCGCGGGCCGGACGGGCGGTTCGCGCTCCTCATGGCCACGGGGGGATGAGGTCCGATTCCAGCCAGTCGTGCGCGGCCGGGGTGCGTAGCCTCCGGGGCATGACGAGTTCCAAGGCTGAGATCTTCGCCGGGCTGCATCGTCCCGGGGCGCCGCTGCTGCTGCCCAACGCCTGGGACGTGGGGTCGGCCGTGGCGATCGCCGCGGCCGGGGCCCAGGCGATCGCCACCACCAGTGCCGGGGTCGCCTGGTCGCTCGGGGTCGCGGACGGGGCGGATCTCGGGGCCGAGCGTGTCGCCGCCGTCGTCGAGCGGATCGCGGGCGCCGTCGGGCTGCCGGTGTCGGCTGACATCGAGGCGGGCTACGACTCGGTCGAGGCGACCGTGACCGCCGTCGTCCAGGCCGGGGCGGTTGGGGTGAATCTCGAGGACCGCATCGGGGCCGGCCTGCTCGACCCCGCCGAGCAGGCGGAACGGCTCGCCGCCGCCCGTGCCGCGGCCGACCGGCTGGGGGTGCGCGTGTGGATCAACGCGCGTACCGACGTCTTTCTCGCCGGAAGCGGGCGGCTTGAGGAGGTACGGCAACGCGCCGAGGTCTACGCGGCGGCCGGGGCGGACAGCCTGTTCGTGCCCGGACTGGTCGATCTGGCAGCGCTGGCCGAGCTGTCGGCGGGGCCGTTGCCGGTCGCGGTGATGGCGTGGGCCGGGGCGCCCACGGTGGCGGAGTTCGCCGCTGCGGGGGTGGCGCGGGTGAGCCTGGGCGCGGCTGTCGCGCAGGCCGCCTACGGCCTGGCTGCCAGGGCGACCACGGAACTGCTGGAGACGGGTCGCTACGACGCCACGGCGGGTGGGCTGGCCTACGACGAGATGAATGCGCTCTACAAATAGAATGTGTACTCTCATTTAGGAGTCAGCTCCTGAAATGAGGTGTGTCGTGGGTCTGCATCACGTGGGACATGTCGTCGGTGACCTGGCGGCGGCGGCGCTGCGGTATCGGCAGCTCGGGTTCACGGTCGCTCCGGCCGCCTATCCCGTGCTGCCCGGCGTCGCGGAGCCGTTCGGGGTGGCGAACGCGCATGTGTATCTGACCGGCGGGTTCGTCGAGCTGGTGGCGGCGATCGACGGGCGGCCGGACGAGGCGCGGCCGATCCCGTTGCGGGTGCCCGAGGAGCGGCGGGCCGGGCTGGAGGCGGCGATCCGGGCGGCATCCGTGGCCGTCGGGGCGTTTCTGGAGCGGTTCCAGGGGCTGCACATCGTGATCGCCGGCACCGGCGACCTGGACGCGGTCGCCGCGCGGCTTTCCGCCGAGGGTGTCGGGCACGGCGGGGTGCACGCCATCCAGCGGCCGGTCGAGACCGCCTCGGGCACCGCGATGGAGCCCGCCCGTTACCTGGAGCTCACCGGGCCCCTGCCGGAGGGCAGGGTCGGGTTCGCGGAGAACGGCCGGGACTCCGCCGCCCTGCCCGTCCAGCACGCCAACGGCGCGCGGGCGCTGGTGGAGTGCGTGTTGTGCGTCGCCGGGGCGGAACTGCCCGCGGCGCGGGCCCGCTACCGGGACTGGGCCGGGGTCAGGATCGTGACCGCCCCGGAACTGCCCCGGCTGCTGCCGGGCGAGCGACCGCCCGCCCTTCCCGCCTTCGCCGCCTACGCGGTGTCGGTGGGCGACCTCGCCGCCACCGAGCGGTTCCTGAACGGCAACGGCGTCCCGGTCGTCAGAACCGGGCCGGGCGAGATCTTCGTCCCCGCGCAGGCGGCGCTGGGCAGCACGATCATCTTCCGGCAGGGCGGCTAGAGCCCTCGCGCAGGCTCTCGGACGGGCTAGAGCCTTTCGACGCGCAGGTCCCCGGGCAGTCCGGTGAGGCGGGCCGGGCCGGTGCCGTCGGTCGTCACGTCCACGGGGGCCCCGGCCACGCGCAGCCCCCGCACGGTCAGCGCGCCCAGCGGGGCGCCCGGACGCACCAGCACCCGCCCGCCCGGGACATCCGGATAAATCCCGATCGCGGCGTGCAGGATGGCGATCGCCGAAGCCGCCGACCACGCCTGGGGACGGCAGGCCGCCGGGTACGGCACCGCCCGTCCCATCAGCGACCGGTCATCCCCGGCGTGCAGTTCGGGCAACCGGTACCCGAACGTCTCCGCCGCCTCCAGCAGTCCCTCGGCCAGATGGGCGGCCGGCGCTCCGTGTCCGGTGCGGGCCAGGCCGGCGATCACGATGGCGGTGTCGTGCGTCCAGACGGAGCCGCAGTGGTAGGACAGCGGGCTGAACCCGGCGTCGCCCGCCGACATCGTCCGCAGTCCGAAACCGCCGGACATAGCGGGATCGGCCAGCGTCCGGGCGATGCGCGCCTCCTCCTCCGGCGTCAGCAGGCCGGTGCCGAGCAGGTGGCCGATGTTGCTGGTCAGCGCGTCCACGGGGCGCTTGTCGCGGTCGAGGGCGAGCGCGGGGTAGCCGCCGTCCACCCAGAACCGCTCACGGAAGCGGGTGGCCAGCCGGTCGGCGTAGTCCCGCCAGCGCCCGGCCCTCGGACGGCCGAACGCCTCCAGCAGCGCCGCCCCGGCCAGGGCCGCCTCGTGCGCGTACCCCTGAACTTCGGCCAGGGCGATCGGCGGCGCGGCGTGCGAGCCGTCGCGAAAGCGGACGGCGTCCCCCGAGTCCTTCCAGCCCTGGTTGGCCAGGCCCCGGCCGCCGGCGTCCAGGTACTCCAGGAAGCCGTCGCCGTCGGCGTCACCGTCGGTTTCCAGCCAGCCGAGGGCGGCCTCCAGCGCGGGCAGCAGGCCGGCCACCTCCCGCTCGGGCAGGCCCCAGCGCCACGCGTCGTGCAACAGGGCGATCCAGAGCGGGGTGGCGTCGATGGTGCCGTAGTAGGTGGACGGCAGGCGCAGCCCGCTGGTGAGGGTGAACCCGTTCCCGCGCAGCTCGTGCATGATCTTGCCGGGGGCCTCGCCCGAGGTGGCGTCGGTCTTGACGCCCTGGTGGCGGGCCAGGACGCGCAGCGTGCCCCCTGCCAGGGCGGTGCCGAGGGGCAGCATCATGCGGGCGGCCCAGATGCTGTCCCGGCCGAACAGCGTCAGGAACCAGGGCACGCCCGCGCCCAGGAACGTCTCGCCCGGGGCTCCTGGCACGGTGAGCCGCAGGGACTCCAGGTCGTCGAGCGACTGGCGGGCCAGCCGTACCAGGCGGGCGTCGTCGGCCTCGACCTCGGGCCTGCTCCACTCGCGCGCGCCCACCGGAGCCGCCACGACCGCACGCGGATCGGCGACGGCAAGCTCCCACCCCAGCCGCACCCGCTCACCGGGCGCAACCGCCACCCGCCACCGCACCCCCACCCCCGCCTGCCCGCCACCATCGCCCTCGCCGCCGCCGTTGTCGTTGTCGCCGTCGTCGTCGGAGAAGGGCGAGGAGGTGAGGACGACCTCCGATGAAGAGGTGGAGGCCGCGTTCGGGGCAGGGGCGAAGGAGGTGAAGACGACCCCCGAGGAAGGAGCGGAGGAGGAGGCCGGGGCCGGGGTGGAAGAGGAGGGGGTGGTGGTGGCGGTTACGCGGGTTTTGCCGGAGTGCCAGGTCAGCGTGCCGCCGGTGTGCTCGGGCTTCAGGGGTACGGCGCCGCCGCCCGATTTGACCACGTCCACGGGGGCGAAGTCGGCGGCCAGCGTGACGGTGACCGTACAGGTGAAGGGGGCCGAGGCGGTGGAGGCGATGGTGATCTCCTCGGCCATCGCGCCCGGCGTCACCCGGCGCACCCGCTCCACCCGCACGGTCGGGTCGGCGCCGGGGTCGCCCAGCCAGCGCGCCAGCGACACGAAGCGCGCGACCCCCGGCGACGGCACGGCGTGGCCGATCGGCTCCGGTTCGCGTCCGTCGATCTCCAGCGTGGCCTCGGACAGCACGCGGGCGTCGGCGTGGAAGAGCCCCTGCACGCCGGCGCGCCTGATCTGGCCGTCCGCGCCGCTGAGGGCGCTGGTGGGGGCCATGACGGTGCTGACGAGGTCGTGCAGCAGCGGTTGCAGGCGGTGGTCGTGCACGGTGAGGCCCCCTTGACACTCCGTTTACTTGAACGATCTAATCCTTTCATAAGCCTTTTGGATCGATCAAACCCATAGAAAGGCCATAAATGGCGGAAAAGGCGACGATCGCCGATGTGGCCCGGCAGGCCAACGTGTCCCGCCAGACGGTGTCGAACGTGCTCAACTCTCCCGAAGTGGTCAAGGAGGAGACCCGGCAGCGTGTGCTCGCGGCCGTCGAGACCCTCGGCTATCGGGTGAGCGCCGCGGCCCGGCAGATGCGGACGGGACGCTCGCGCCTGCTGGCCGTGCGGATCGAGGCGACCCAGGACGGCATGAACGTCTTCGACCGCTTCCTGCACGGCCTCACCGAGTCCGCCGCCGCCTCCGGCTACCGGGTGCTGCTCTACGCCGCCGCCGACGACCGCGCCGAGATCGCCACGATCGACGAGTTGCTGGGCGAGTTCGAGCCCGACGGGTTCGTGCTGACCAGCACCCACCACGGCGACCCGCGCGCCTCCTGGCTGGCCGAGCGCGACCTGCCGTTCGTCACCTTCGGCCGGCCGTGGGGCGCCCCGGCGGCGGTCCATCCGTGGGTGGACGTCGACGGCGCCGCCGGGACCGAGTCGGCCACCCGCCACCTGCTCGCCCAGGGCCACCGCAGGATCGGCTTCATCGGCTGGGAGGCGGGCTCGGGCGTCGGCGACGACCGCCGGGCCGGCTGGTCCAGGACCCTGGCCGCCGAAGGGCTCGGCGACGGCCTCGCGCTGGAGACCGACGGTTCGAGCGCCCAGGGCCAGGCGGCCGCCCGGGAGCTGGCCGGTCGCGGCGCCACGGCCCTGGTCTGCGTCAGCGACTCCGTGGCGCTCGGCGCCCTGCAAGTGCTCTCCGCCGTGGTCGGCTTCGACGACACCCCGGTCGCCGCCGCCGTCGGCCTCACCAGCCTCGGCCAGCCCCTCGCCGAGGCCGCCGCGCGCTGCGTGGAACTGCTCACCGGCCGCCTGTCCGGCCGGCCCGCCGCCACGCACGTGCTGCTCACCCCCTCCCTGGTCATCCGGAAGGAACCCCGCCCATGAAACGCCTCGCGATCCCGGCGGCGGCAGCCGTACTCCTGTCGGTCACCGCCTGCGGCAGCGGCTTCGACGACCAGCGGGCGGCGCCCGCGCAGCAGAGCGAGGGCCCCGCCGCGCTGCGGGTCCTGATGGCCTCCTCCGGCGACGCCGAGACGAACGCGGTCAAGCAGGCCGCCGAGACCTGGGCCAAGGCCAGCGGCAACACCGCCGCCGTCACCCCGGCGCAGGACATCCACCACCAGCTCGGCCAGGCGTTCGCGGGCAGCGACCCGCCCGACGTGTTCTACGTCGACGCCTCGCGCTTCGCCGACTACGCCAGCGTGGGCGCCCTGGAGCCCTACGGCGACAAGATCTCCGACGCCCAGGACTTCTACCCGAGCCTGCGCGAGACGTTCACCTACGACGGCGCCTTCTACTGCGTGCCCAAGGACTTCTCCACGCTCGCCCTGGTGGTCAACGACGAGCTGTGGAAGAAGAACGGCCTGACCGCCGGCGACGTGCCCGCCACGTGGGAGGAGCTCGCCGCGGTCACCAAGAAGATCAAGGGCGTGACGCCGCTGACGCTCGGCGACACCCGGGACCGGCTCGGCGTCTTCATGGTGCAGTCCGGCGGCTGGATCACCAGCCAGGACGGCCGGCGGGCCACCGGCGACAGCCCGGAGAACCTGGCCGCGCTGAAGTACGTCAAGGACCTGCTGGCCGACGACCGCATCCGGTTCGCCAGGGCGCTGGACGCCGAGTGGGGCGGCGAGGCGTTCGGCAAGGGCAAGGCCGCGATGACGATCGAGGGCAACTGGATCAAGGGCGCGATGACGGCCGACTACCCGGACGTCGCCTTCTCCGTGCACGAGCTGCCCGCGGGGCCCAAGGGCAAGGGCACGCTGTCGTTCACCCAGTGCTGGGGCATCGCCGCGAAGTCGAAGCACAAGGCGGCGGCGATCTCGTTCGTCGAGGCGATGACCAAGGCCGACCAGCAGATGGTCTTCGCCAAGGGCTTCGGCGTCATGCCCTCGCGGCAGTCGGCCAAGGACGCCTACCTCAAGGAGTTCCCCGGCGACGGCGCGTTCGTCGAGGGCGCCGCCTATGCCCAGGGGCCGGTGAACGCCCCCAAGATGGACAGCGTTTTGTCCGACTTCGACACCTCGCTGCAGCAGCTCGCCGCTCAGGAGCCCAAGGAGATCCTGGCCAGGCTCCAGAAGAACACCGAAAGCGCGCTCGGCTGACGTCATGCGCAGCCGTACCAGGGAGAACCTCGCGGGGTGGCTGTTCGTGGCGCCGGTGGTGGCGGTCCTCGGGCTGTTCCTGCTGCTGCCGATCCTGATGGCGCTCTGGGTGAGCCTGACCGGGTGGAACGGGCAGGGCAGCCCGTTCCGGGCGGGCGTGCCGTTCGTGGGCGGGGAGAACTACGCGCGCCTGTTCACCGAGGACGGCCTGGCCCGCGAGAACTTCATGACCAGCATCCGCAACAACGTCTACTACGTCGCGGCGGTCGTGCCGCTGCAGACGGCGCTGGCGCTGTTCCTCGCGCTGGCGGTGAACAGGCGCGCGACGTTCTTCAGGACCGCGTTCTACTTCCCGTCGGTGACCAGCTCGGTGGCGATCAGCGTGGTGTTCCTGTTCCTGTTCACCAACTCAGGGGCGGTCAACCAGGTCCTGGCGTTCCTGGGGGTGAACGGGCCGCAGTGGTTCTCCGATCCGCGCGGGGTGATCCACCTGCTGATCGGTACGCCGCCCGCCGCGCTCACCGGGAACGAGCTGCTTGGCCTGACCTGGTGGGAGTGGCTGTCGGGGCCGAGCGTGGCGATGTGCGCGATCATCGCGCTGGTGGTGTGGACGACGTCGGGGACGTTCATGCTCATGTTCCTCGCGGCCCTGCAGAACATCCCGGGCACGCTCGACGAGGCGGCCATGATCGACGGCGCCTCGCGCGCGCAGCGCTTCCTGCGGGTGACGCTGCCGCTGCTGAAGCCGACGATGTTCCTCGTGCTGACGCTGGGGCTGATCGGCACCTGGCAGGTGTTCGACCAGATCTACGTGATGAGCCAGGGCGACCCCGCCAAGACCACGCTGACCCCGGCGTTCCTGTCCTATCGCACGGCCTTCCGCGACTTCGACTACGGCGCGGGCACGGCGATCTCGTTCGTGCTCTTCCTGATCATCGTCCTGCTGACGCTGCTCCAGCGCTGGATCATGAGGGAGCGCCGGGCATGAGGCGCCTCGTCCTGATCGTCTTGTCCGTCGCCTTCGTCTACCCGTTCGTCATCCAGATCGCCAACTCCTTCAAGACCGACCCCGACGCCGCCGCGCACCCGCTCTCCCCCGTCCCCGACCCCGTCACGCTGTCGGCCTTCGAGCGGGTGTTCTTCGGCACGGACATGCCGATCTGGCTGACGAACTCGCTGCTGGTCACCGTGGTGCTCACGCTGGGGCGGGTACTGCTGGACTCGATGGCGGGGTACGCGCTGGCCAGGCTGCGGTTCCGGGGGCGGCGCGGGTTGTTCGCGGCGATCGTCGCGGTGATGGCCGTGCCCGGCGTCGTACTTTTTATCCCGAAATTTCTGGTCTTGAAGCAGCTCGGGATGTATGACTCCTACCTGGCGTTGATCCTGCCCATCATCGCCGACGCGACCGGTGTGTTCGTGATGAAGCAGTTCTTCGAGTCGGTGCCGCGCAGCGTCGAGGAGGCCGCCCGCCTCGACGGCGCGGGGACGTTCAGGGTCTTCTGGTCGGTCGTCCTGCCGATGTCGCGGCCCGCGCTGATCACGCTGACGATCCTGTCGTTCCAGAGCGCGTGGAACGAGTTCCCGCACACGCTCGTCGCCGTGCAGGATCCGGCGCTGTTCACGCTCCCGCGCGGGCTGGCCGACCTGGTGAGCGGCTCGCTCGGCGGCGGCACCCAGTTCCCGCTCAAGCTCGCCGCCGCGCTGCTGGCGACCATCCCCGTCGCGATCATCTTCGTGCTCTTCCAGCGCCACTTCGTCCGTGGCCGGAACGAGGGGGCGGAGAAGGGCTAGACGTCCCGACGCCCCCGCTCGCCGAGGTCGCTTGCGGTCGTCGGGGTCGTCGGGGTCGTCGGCGTCGAGGTCCGTTCGGGCGATCCTGCGAACTGTCAGTCGGAGGAGGAGGAAGAGCGGACGCCTCGGGCCAGGGGGGCGCGCCAGCCGTACCTCATGGCGGCGATGCGCAGGCCGAAGGCGATCACCGCGGCCGCCAGCGTGGCGGGCCAGCCGTGCAGGTCGTAGACGTACAGGGCGGCCATCACGGCGGAGCCGACCATCGCCGGCACGGCGTAGAGCTGGCGGTCGTACAGGAGGGTCGGGATCTCGCCGGCCAGCAGGTCGCGCAGCATGCCGCCGCCGACGGCCGTGGTCACGCCGAGCAGGACGGCGTGCAGCGGGGACAGGCCGTACTCCAGGGCCTTCTCGGTGCCCACCGCGCAGAACAGGCCGAGGCCCGCCGCGTCGAGGATCATGATCGCGGGCATGACCCTGGCCACGTGCGGGTGCCAGAAGGCGACGATGACCGTGGCCGCGAGCGGCACCAGGACGTAGCCGAGGCTCTGGAAGGCGGCGGGCCGCACGTTGAGAATCAGGTCGCGCACGACGCCGCCGCCCAGCGCGGTCATCTCGGCGAGCACCGCCATCCCGACCACGTCCAGCCGCTTGCGGACGCCCATGAGCGCCCCGGTGAGGGCGAAGACAAAGATTCCGGCCAGGTCGAGAATTTCGGACACGGTGGATGTTTTACCGGATCGGCGGCATCGTCGGCGTATCGTGCTCGGCCATCATCTCCCTCAGCTTGCGCACGAACATGAACAACGCCAGCCCGGCGACGATCGCCATCGCGGCCAGCACCAGGTAGTACGTGGTGTCCGACATGACGCTGCTCAGCCTGCCGGTCTGGCCGCCGACGGCGTCGCCGACCGAGACGGCGATGAACCAGACGCCGAGCATCTGGCCCTTGAAGGCCGCGGGCGCGAGCTTCGTGGTGACCGAAAGCCCGACCGGGCTCAGCGACAGCTCACCGAAGACCTGGATGAGGTAGACCAGCACCAGCCACCACACGCTGACCTTGCCGCTCTCGGCGAGCTTGGCGGCCAGCGCCATCACGACGAAGCTCAGGCCGACCATGATCAGCGCGAACGCGAACTTCTGCGGCGTGCTGACCCGGTTGCCGAGCTTGAGCCACAGCGCCGCGAACACCGGCACGAAGATCATGATGAACAGCGGGTTGAACGACTGGGTCGTGGCCGCCTGGATCGGGACGCCGAACAGGCTGAGGTCGGTGTTGTTCTGGGCGAAGAACAGCAGCTTGCTCGGCGCCAGATCGTAGATCATCCAGAAGATGGCGGCGGCGATGAACAGCCAGATGTACGCCTTCATCTTGGAGCGTTCGTCGGCGGTGAGCTCGTGGGGCCCGCGCAGCACGTAGATGAAGTAGGCGATCGGCACGACCAGGATGACGATCGTCACGACCAGCGTGAAGCGGTCGAGGTCGAAGGTGCCGGTGGCGATCCAGAGGGCCAGCAGGGCCAGCACGCCGACGACGCCGACCAGCGTCAGCCGCACGACCTTGGTGCGCTCGCGCGGGGTCAGCGGCTCGCCCGGCCGGTCGCCGACGCCGCGCAACTGCTTGCGGCCGAGGGTGTACTGCACCAGGCCGAGCGCCATGCCGACCGCCGCCGCGCCGAAGCCGAGGTGCCAGCGGTCGCCGGCGGCCAGCCAGCCCACGACCAGCGGGGCGAAGAAGGCGCCGAGGTTGATGCCCAGGTAGAACAGCGAGAAGCCGGAGTCGCGGCGGCCGTCGTCGCCCTCGGGGTAGAGCTTGCCGACCATCACGGAAATGTTGGGCTTGAGCAGGCCGGTGCCGGTGATGATGAGCAGCAGGCCGATCGCGATGAAGACCGGGCCCTGGACCGGGATGGCCATGCTGATGTGGCCCAGCATGATGACGAAGCCGCCCCAGAACACCGATCTGCGGGCGCCGAGGATGCGGTCGGCGACCCAGCCGCCGGGCAGCGCGACGAGGTAGATGAGCGCGCCGTAGACGCCGACGACGGCCTGGGCGGTCTCCTCGGTCAGGCCGAGGCCGCCGGTGGCCGGGGAGGCGGCAAGGAAGGTGGCCAGGATGGCGCGCAGGCCGTACCAGCTGAAGCGCTCCCACATCTCGGTGCCGAACAGGGTGGCCAGCCCCCATGGATGGCCGAAGAACGTCCTGCCGCCGCTACTCATGCGCGCCCCCCGAACGACACGTAATGCATGTGATCCAACACTCTACGTGACCAATGACCGGAAGCTGTCCCAGAGGGTCTTGCCGCTACCCCCGGCGTGTGGTGCGATGCATCCCACTCGTGCAAGTGATTGCTGACTGGAGGCGGGCGCATGGCCGAAGTCCTTGAGGTGCGGGCCGAGATCGAGTCCCAGATCGCCGGCCGCACCGTGTGCGAGCAGCTCAGACAGGTGGCCGCGGACCATCCGGACTCCCCCGCCTACTCCGACCCCGACGGCGACGGCTGGCGCACGCTCACCTACGCCGAGGCGCGCGAGAGGGTGCTGACGATCGCGGCGGCGTTCGCGGAGCTCGGCCTTGAGCCCGGCGAGGCCGTCGCGCTGATGATGGTCAACCGCAGCGAGCACGTGCTCGCCGACCTTGGAGCGGTGCACGCGGGCGGCGTCGGCTGCACCATCTACTCGACCTTCGCCGCCGAGCAGATCGCCTTCGTGGCCGCCGACGTGGGCGCGCGCTACGCGGTGCTGGGCGGGCCCGCCGACCTGGAGCGCTGGATGCCGGCCCTCGACCGGCTCACGGACCTGCGGCGGATCATCATGCTGGACGGCACGCCCGAGGGCGACGACCGCTTCCTGTCATGGGCGGAGTTCCTGGCGCTCGGCGAGCGCGCGCTGGCCGCCGACCGCGCCGCCGCCGAGGCCCGCTGCCAGGCCGTCGGCGCCGACGACACCGTCACCGTCCTGTACACCTCGGGCACCACCGGCATGCCCAAGGGCGTGCCCCTGACCCACCGCAACGTCTTCTACGAGGTGGCCTCCACCGACCGCCTCACCACGCTGCCGGTCCACGGCACGCAGATCAGCTACCTCACCTACGCGCACATCGCCGAGCGCGTCCTCAGCCTCTACCTGCCGCTGCTGAAGGTCTCGCACGTGCACTTCTGCACCGACCTGGCCAACCTCGGCGCCACGCTGGGGCAGGTCCGGCCGATGATGTTCTTCGGGGTGCCGCGCGTGTGGGAGAAGATGATGGCGCGCCTGCAGGCCGTCCTCGCCACCCAGCCGGAAGAGCAGCAGCAGCAGGTACGCCAGGCCATGGCCGCCGGCGTCGCCTACGTCGAGGCCGGCCAGCACGGCGGCACGATCACCCCCGAGATCCAGGCCGCCTACGACCAGGCCGACCAGGCGCTGCTGTCGATCGTCCGCGCGATGATCGGCTTCGACCAGGCCAAGTGGACCGCCACCGGCGCCGCGCCGCTGCCCGACGAGGTGCAGCGCTTCTTCGCCGGCCTCGGCCTGAAGGTCATCGACGTGTACGGCATGACGGAGACGACCGGCGCCTTCACCGGCAACAGCCCGGTCGACTACAAGCTCGGCACCGTGGGCAGGGCCGAGCCCGGCGTGGAGGTCCGCATCGCCGAGGACGGCGAGATCCTCACCCGCAGCCCGCTCAACACCGCCGGCTACCTGAACCGCCCCGAGGAGAGCGCGGCCCTGATCGACGCCGACGGCTGGCTGCGCACCGGCGACATCGGCTCGATCGACGAGGACGGCTTCGTCCGGGTCGTGGACCGCAAGAAGGAGCTCATCATCACGGCGGGCGGCGAGAACATCTCCCCCGCCAACATCGAGAACCACCTCAAGGAGCACCCGCTCATCGGCCAGGCGCTGGCCTACGGCGACAACCGGCCGCACCCGGTGGCGGTGCTCACGCTCGACGCCGAGCTCGCGCCCGGCTGGGCGCAGGCGCGCGGGATCGACTTCTCCTCGCTGGCGGAGCTGGCGCAGAACGGCGAGGTGCTCAAGGAGGTCGAGCGGGCCGTGGAGGCGGCCAACGCCAAGCTGGCCCGGGTGCAGCAGGTCAAGCGCTGGGCGCTGATCGGCAGCGAGTGGACGGCCGAGACGGAGGAGCTCACGCCGAGCCTCAAGCTGAAGCGGCGCGTCATCCACGCCAAGTACGCCGACGTCATCGAGGGGCTTTACGGGGACTGACGGCTTTTGCCGTTGGTGGCGTGTGTCCGACCCCTGGTCATTACCGGATGGTTCCTACCGTCTTGATCATGACCAGTAGAGTCCTTCTGGCTTCGCTCGCGGCGGGGGCCCTCACGGTGCCCGCGCCGGTGTCCACCGCGGCGAGCGAGCCCGCCATCCGAGAAATCACGATACGTCCGGCCGATCCGGTGGTCCGGGCCACCGGATCGGTCCGCCTCGTCATCGAGGTCGTCGCCCAGGGAGTGGACGGCCGCGACGGCGTCACCGTCAGGGTGGACCC
This sequence comes from Nonomuraea sp. NPDC050790, assembly GCF_044456745.1. NCBI lineage: Bacteria > Bacillati > Actinomycetota > Actinomycetes > Streptosporangiales > Streptosporangiaceae > Nonomuraea > Nonomuraea sp. NPDC050790. The sequence goes on from NZ_JBITGF010000008.1 coordinate 404,494, forward strand.
GGGCACGCCACCGGACCCGCCGCCGGTGGACCCGCCGCCCGTCGATCCGCCGCCGGTGGATCCGCCGCCCGTGGATCCGGCCCCGCCGCTGCCCAAGCCCAGCACGCTGCCTTCCGTCGCGCCTACTCCGGCGCCTTCCCCGGTTCCGTCGGCCGTGCCTTCCGCCGCGCCGTCGGTCCTGCCGTCCGTGGCGCCGTCCGTCCCGCCCTCGCCGCTTCCGTCCCTGCCCGCTCCCCTGCCCGCGCCGGGGCTGGCCGTACCGGGGCAGGCTCCGCGGTGGCAGGGCGAGCAGGCCGCGCCGATGCGGCGCGGCGACGGCTGGCAGACCTGGCGCTTCCTGCCCGAGAAGGGCCTGACCCGCTACTACCCGTCGGGCACCTGGACGATCGCCGTCACGGCGACGGCCCCCGACGGCCGGAGCGTGACCGCGTACAAGACGTTCAAGCTGCGCAAGGAGACCCGCCTGACCTCGGTGCAGGCCACCAAGGTGGACGGCATGAAGGCGGTACGGCTGCGCGGCGTCCTGACCCGAGTGGACCCGATGGGCTTCACCGACTACTCCCCGTTCGGCAACCAGCGCATGGAGATCCTGCACCGCCGCGACGACAGCGACCCGTGGAAGCAGGCGGCCGTGGCGACGACCTCGGAGCTGGGCAAGTTCGGCAAGACGGTGCTGGGCCCGGCGCGGGGGCAGTGGCGGGCGCGCTTCCCCGGAACCGGTCACTACGCCGCGGAGCTCTCCTCGATCGAACACATCGGAGATCGTCCTTGACCTTTGGTTTAACGGTCGTTGCCGAATCGTGATCGTTTTTGAGACAACCTTTCCCTGCCTTGGCGCGTCATTGCCGTAGACGTGTTCTGTCCCGGTTCACGTCTACGAACGGGGAAGGAAGTTCTAGATGAAGCGACGTCTCGCGGCCGCGGCAGCTGCTGCCGCGCTCGGCACCGCCGTGCTGGCGACCGCCACTCCCGCCATGGCCGAACCTCCCGGCCTCGGCTTCGACACCGGCGACTACGGCGACGGCGGCAACACCCGCCTGTCGTTCGACGCCAACCCGGAGCCGGTATGGAAGGGCTCGAGGCTGGACCTCGAGGGCAAGCTCTCCGTGCAGTGCGACGATGACTACATCAACGGTTACGTGCAGGTGTTCAACGCCGACCACTGCCGTGAGGGCAGCTGGTACTGGCTCGGCGGCAAGCGGATCACGATCCTCTTCAAGCCGAACTACTCCGGCCGCTGGCACTACGTCGACACGGTCCGCACGGACCGCGGCGGCTACTTCCACACCTCGGCCCGCGCCTGGACGTCGGGCACGTGGAAGGCGGTCTTCGAGGGCAGCAGGTACCTCGAGGGCTCTGCCGCGACCGACTGGGTGAAGGTCGTCCGTCACTGACGAGCGCGAATCGGAACGCCCGGCCCTCTTGTCCCGAGGGGCCGGGCGTTCTCGCGTTCTCACACCATCGGGATGAGCGTCTCGGCCGGGCGGGGACCGACCGGGCCGCGGGCGTCGGCGGCGGCGAGCAGGCGCACCGCCTCGGCCAGCACCGCCGGAGGCTGCGTGTACGGCAGGCGGATGTAGGACTCCAGCGTCCCCTCCAGGCCGAACCAGGGACCGGGCGCCAGCCGCAGCCCGTGGGTGGCCGCTGCCTCGGCCAGGGCGACGGCTCCGCCGCGCGGCAGCCGTACCCAGAGGGTGCCGCCGCCGCGCGGGACGGTGAAGCTCCAGTCCGGCAGGTGCTCGCGCAGCGCGGCGACGAGCGCGTCGCGCGAGGCGCGCAGCGTGCGGCGGCGCTCGGCGCGCGTCTCCTCCATCCGGTCGAACAAGCGCGCCACCACCAGTTGCTCCAGCACCGGGCTGGCGATGTCGACGGCCGCCCGGTGCACGGCCAGGCGGCGGGTGAGCGCCTCGGTGCTGCGGATCCAGCCGATGCGCAGCCCGCCCCACCACAGCTTGGACGCCGACCCGATCGTGATCACGCGGCTGTCGGTGTCGAAGGCGGCCATCGGCGCGGTGCCCGGCACCTCCTCCATCGCCAGCTCCGCCCAGGTCTCGTCGATGAGCAGCATGGTGTCGGTACGGCGGGCCGCCCCCACGACCGCCGCCCGGGTGGCGTCGTCCATGAGCGCCCCGGTGGGGTTCTGGAAGTCGGGCATCAGGTAGGCGAGCCTGGCCGCCGACTGCCGCATCGCGCCCGCGACGAGGTCGGCCTGCCAGCCCGCGTGGGTGATGCCGACCGGCGCGATCCTGGCGCCGCGCTGGCGGGCGGCGTCGATGGAGTGCGGGTAGGTGGGCGACTCGACGAGCACGGTGTCGCCGGAGCCGACGAGCAGTCCCATGACGAGCTGGATGGCGTGCTGGGAGCCGGTGGTGACGAGGATCTGCTCGGGCCGGGTGGACAGGCCGCGCGCGCCGTAGTGGGCGGCGATGCGCTCGCGCAGCACCGCCAGGCCCATCGGGTCGTAGCCGTTGCCCATGCCGTAGCGGGGCACGTCCTCGACCGCCTCCAGCATGGCCTCGCGCAGGTGCGAGGAGGCCGAGGGGGCGGCGCAGTGCAGTTGCAGGAGCCCGTCGCCGCTGTCGCTCAGCCACGGGTTGTCCACGGTGACGGCCGGGTCGGGCAGCACCGTCCAGCTTCCCGAACCCTGACGGCTGTCCAGGTAGCCCTGCTCGCGGAGCAGGTCGTAGGCCGAGGTCACGGTGGTGCGGCTGACCCGTAGTTGCTCGGCCAGGTGGCGCTCGGCGGGCATGCGCACGCGTACGGGGATCTGGCCGTCCAGGATGCGCGCCCGCACCGCGCCGGCCAGCTCCCGGTAGTAGGGCCTGGCCTCCCGCGGCACCGCGACCAGCCGCGCGACCTGCGCCGCACTCAGAAACCTCATAAGGCCACTTTTCATGATTGGCCCTTTGATGCAAGCCAATCCCCTGCCACCATAAGACCACTATGAGCGAAATGTCCGTCCCTACTGTGGGTTCCCTTCCCTCCCGCCTCCTGCGCCTCTACGGCGGTCTGGCCCTGTACGGCCTCGGCATCGGCCTCCAGGTCGAGTCCGGCGTGGGCAACAGCCCGTGGGACGTCTTCCACCAGGGCGTGGCCATCAGGACGGGCCTGACCATCGGCACGGTCATCATCGCGGTCGGCGCGCTCGTGATGCTGCTGTGGATCCCGCTGAAGCAGCGGCCCGGCGTCGGCACGATCAGCAACGTGGTCTTCCTCGGCCTGTTCGCCGACGCCGCGATCTGGCTGCTGCCCACCCCCGGCCACTGGGCCCTGAGCTGGACGTACCTGCTGACCGCCGTCGTCGCCATCGCCCTGGCCACGGCCCTGTACATCAGCGCCGGCCTCGGCCCAGGCCCGCGCGACGGCATCATGACCGGCCTCATGCGCCTCGGCCTTTCGGTACGGCTCGGCCGCTTCCTCATCGAGATCACCGCGCTCGGCGTCGGCTGGCTGCTCGGCGGCACGCTCGGCCTCGGCACCCTCGTCTTCGCCCTCGCCATCGGACCACTCACGCAGATGTTCACCCGTTGGTTCCCGCTCACGAGGGAAGGACCCTGACATCCCGTGGAAGCCGCGGACATGACGCGACATGATCGATGGCTTCCACGGGACCACCCCGAACACGGGTAGCGTCGTCCCATGCGGATCGAGGACTACTCCATGATCGGAGACATGCAGTCGGCGGCCCTGGTGGGCCGCGACGGCTCCATCGACTGGCTCTGCCTGCCGAGGTTCGACTCGCCGTCGTGCTTCTCGGCGCTGCTCGGCGGCGAGCGCCACGGGCACTGGTGGATCGGCCCCACCGGCAGGAGACCGGCCGACCGGCGCCGCTACCGCCCCGACACGCTCATCCTGGAGAGCGAGTGGGACACCCCGACGGGCACCGTGCGCATCATCGACTTCATGCCGCCGCGTGACAAGAACCCCGACGTCGTCCGCATCGTCGAGGGCGTCAGCGGCGAGGTTGAGGTCTCCGCGCAGGTACGCGTCCGCTTCGACTACGGCCGCATCGTGCCGTGGGTACGCCGCAGTGACGGCCACCTGCAGGCGATCGGTGGCCCGGACTCGGTCTGGCTGCACGCCCCCGTCCCGCTCAAGGGCGGCGACTACGCGCACCGGTGCACCTTCACCGTGCGAGAGGGCCAGCGGCTGCCGTTCGTCTTCACCTGGCACCCCTCGCACGAGCCGATGCCCCCGCAGATCTCCGCCGAGGGCCAGCTCGCCGAGACCGAGGCCATGTGGGCGGAGTGGGTGGCCCGCTGCACCTACCAGGGCCCCCACCGCGACGCCGTCGTCCGCTCGCTGATCACGCTGAAGGCGCTCACCTACGCCCCCACCGGCGGCATCGTGGCCGCCCCCACCACCTCGCTGCCCGAGGACCTCGGCGGCGTGCGCAACTGGGACTACCGCTTCTGCTGGCTGCGCGACGCCACCCTCACCCTTGAGGCGCTCATCAGCTCCGGCTACATCGAGGAGGCCGGCGAGTGGCGCTCGTGGCTCCTGCGCGCGATCGCCGGCCGCCCCCAGGACCTCCAGATCATGTACGGCGTGGCCGGCGAGCGCCGCCTGCCCGAACTGGAGCTGAGCTGGCTGGACGGCTACGAGGACTCCCGCCCGGTCCGCATCGGCAACAACGCCGTCAACCAGCTCCAGCTCGACGTCTACGGCGAGGTGATGAACTGCCTGTTCATCGCCAGGAAGATGGGCCTGGGCGCCGACGACCGGGCCTGGGCGATCCAGCGCGAGCTCCTGGCCTACGTCGAGGAGCACTGGGACGAGCCGGACGAGGGCCTGTGGGAGGTACGCGGCCCGCGCCGCCACTTCACCCACTCCAAGATCATGTGCTGGGTGGCCCTGGACCGCGCGGTCCGCTACGTCGAGGAGTTCGGCCGCACCGGACCGGTCGACCACTGGAAGCGGCTGCGCGCCTCGATCCACGACGAGATCTGCGACAAGGGCTTCGACCCGGTGCGCAACACCTTCACCCAGTCCTACGGCTCGGCGGAGCTGGACGCGGCACTGCTGCTCATCCCGCTGGTCGGCTTCCTGCCCGTCGACGACCCGCGCGTGGCGGGCACGGTGGCGGCGATCGAGAAGGAACTGCTGTCCGACGGGTTCGTGCTGCGCTACCCCGTGGCCACCGACAACGACGTCGACGGCCTGGCCGGGGCCGAGGGCGCGTTCCTGGCGTGCAGCTTCTGGCTGGTCGAGGTGATGGCGTTGCAGGGACGCATGGAGGAGGCGGACGAGCTGTTCGGCCGCCTGCTGGAGCTCCGCAACGACCTGGGGCTGCTGGCCGAGGAGTACGACCCGCGCTACGCCCGGCTGGTCGGCAACTTCCCGCAGGCCTTCAGCCACGTGCCCCTCGTCCACGCCGCCCGCGCCCTGTCCCGCCCCCGCCCCACCCCCTGACAGCACCGCGTGACGACACCGCGTGACGGCCTGCCCGCCGCGTGCTCCCCACCGCATGACGGCACGGCCGCCGCGGCGGCGCGGCCGTACCGGGTCATGCGGGATGGCGCCCGTCGTCAGTGCGAGAAGGCGGGCGAGGGGATCGACGGGAAGGGGTTGTCGGGCGTCAGGATGACCCGGCGCGTCTCGCCCTCCTGCTCGGCCGCGTCCAGGTGCAGCAGCGCCGCCCCGATGCCCGCGGCCCCGACCATGTAGCCGGTGTCCGCGCTCACCTCGCCCGGCCGCAGCCGCCGGTAGGCCTGGTACCAGCGGTGGCCCCGGCCGTCGTGCCCGGTCGCCCGGCCGATGAGGTGCTCGGCGAGCGTGCGCGCGAACTCCCGGTACGGCTCGCGCCCCGTGGCCGCCCAGAGCCCCACGAACAGCTCCACCAGCCCGGCCGTCCCGCAGCACTGGCAGGCGGAGTTCCAGTAGCCGTCGGTCTGCTGGTACGGCACGCCGCTCGCGATGATCCCCGCGGCCAGGCGCTCGGTCCAGTCCAGGTCGCCCGGGTCGCCGGCCACGCGGTAGAGCTCGTAGAACATCCGGGCCACGCCCGCCGAGCCCGAGCAGTAGCCGAGGTAGTGCAGCCCACGCCCGTGGGGCACGTGGTGCGGCACGTACGCGGCGTGGCCCGTCACCTGGGCCACCGACCTGACGAACCCCGCTCCCCGCCGGGCCGCGGTGAGGAAGTCCTCGTCGCCGGTGACGCCGTACAGGCGGGCCAGGAGGAAGGCGGTGCCGGCCGTACCGGCGTAGAAGCCGGGCGTGACCGCGTCGACGGGGATGCCGGGGCAGTCGCCGAACTGGTGCCCCGGCACCGCGAGCCTGGCGATGCGCCCGCCCGCCTCCAGTGCCGCCTGCTCGACCTCGGGCAGGCCGAGCATGGCGGCGGCGCGCAGGAGGCCGAGCACGATCCCGCCGTCGCCGCGCTGGGCGGGCTCGTTCGACCAGCCGGGGCCGCCCGTCATGGGGCGGGCCATGGAGACGATGTGGGCGGCCGCGGCGCGCGCCTCGTCCTCCAGCCGCTCCTCCCCCAGCACCCATCCGGCCTCGGTGAGCGCGAACACCGTCCCGGCCAGGCCGTGGTAGAGCGTGAGGTCCCGCTGCTCGCGCCACGTGCCGGCCAGGTAGCGGGCGCCCTGGCGGGCCTCCTCCAGGTACGCCTCGTGGCCGGTGGCGGCGGCCAGGTCGAGGAAGAACAGCACGATGCCGGCGGCGCCCGCGTACAGGGAGGCCGGTTCCGAGCCCACGGCGGCGCGGCCGCGGTGGTCCGGGTTGGCCTGCCAGCGCCGCCCCTGCCCGTGGGCGGCCCCCGCCGACCTGATCCAGCGTCCGGCCAGGATGGCCGCGTTCAGAGGAGTGGTCCGCTCGTGGCTCACCCTCGCACTATCCCACACATTTGGTAGGAAATTAAGGGATCGGAGCGCCGAGACGCCGGAAAAACAGTAGAGGGCTAGGCTTCAGACGGCCAGGCGGGATTCAGACATCCGGGCGGGGTCAGACGGCGAGGCGGGCGAGGACCTGGGCGAAGTCCGGGGGCGGGGTGACCACGAGGCGGGCGTGGCCCTCGTGCAGCACGATGTCGGCCCGCAGGTGGGTCAGGCGGCCCTCGTTCCACCAGTACACCTGGTCGCTCAGCCCGTCGGTCCTGGCGGCGTGCAGGCGCAGCCGTTCGATGGCGCGCACGACGCCGAGGCCGTCGACCGGGTGCACCAGCATCGTGTACGGGTCGGGCAGCACCACCAGCACCCCGTCCCTCGGCACGGCCAGGTAGTCGGGCAGCCAGCGCAGGTGCGTCGGGGCGGTCGGCGAGGGGCCGGTCAGGCGGGTGACGGGCGTGCCGGACAGGTCGATCGACTCGACGGTCAGCCGCTCGTCCTCGCGCACGTTCCAGGTGGCCAGCTCGATCGCCTTGGCCGAGGGCAGCGGCCAGCACCCGGCCTCCTCGGGACGGATCAGGCGCGGGCCGACGCTCAGCAGTTCCACCAGGTCGCCGTTCAGGTGGCGGCCGACGACGCGGGTCAGGTCCTCGACGGCGTCCACGGACTCCACCCGGGTACGCAGCAGCGGGCGTACCTGGTCCAGGTCGCAGAAGTCGACCAGATCGCCGGAGACCGCGTTGGCGAGGTGCTCGGAGACGAGCGTGGGCCAGTCCTCGCGCGGCCGGCGTCCGGCCTCCCTGCGCAGGCCGGTCAGGCGGACCAGGATGCGTCCCTCGCGCGGCGGCCGGGCGTCCAGGTACCCCGTCGCCTCGGCGGGCGTCAGGGTCAGGGAGGCGCCGTCGGCGGCGAAGTCGCACGCGTAGCCCAGCGAGTCCGCCACGAGGGCGAGAAGCGAATCGAGGTCCACGTCCTCAGGGCGGCGGCGGGACGGCTCACGCCTGAAGAATTTCACGCGCTCTATCCCCTCATGCCGGTTTCGTCCCTGCGTGTTTCTCCTACCTTGCCGTGCCGACGTCGCTGAACCGACCAGCCAGCGAGCACGATTCGGTATCGATAGCACCAAGCGCACCAAGCCAGATGCTGAGCTGCGGGGTGCCGTGCCCGACGGGAAGCCCGGCCAGCACGGGGACGCCGAGCGGCAGCAACCGCTCCCGCAGGACCGGGTACGGATCGCCGCAGCCCTCCCACGAGCCGAGCGCAAAGCCGAGCACTCCTTCGAAGGCCCCTGCCAGCAGGAGTTGCGTGAGCATCCGGTCGATCCGGTAAGGCGCCTCTCCCACATCCTCCAAAAACACGATATTTCCGGTAAAGCGCGGCTGCCACCGGGTTCCGCACAACGACGCCAGCACCGACAGATTCCCCCCGGCCACCGGCCCCTCGACCTGCGTGCCGGGCGGCGTCCGGGTCAGCATCGACGTGCCCGCCACCGACCACGGCTCGCCCTTCAGCGCCCCGGTCAGCGACGCCCACGTGGCCGGCTCCGGCCCGCCCTCGTCGGAGATCGTCGTGCAGGCCGGCATCGGCCCGTGCAGCGTCGCCACCCCCAGCTCCACCCGGAACGCGTGGTGCAGCGCCGTCACGTCGCTCGACCCCACGAGCGTCTTCGGCCCGGCGGCCCGCATGGCCGCCCAGTCGAGCAGGTCCAGGACCCTGGCCGCGCCGTACCCTCCCCTGGAGCAGAACACCGTGGTGACGGCCGGATCGCACCAGGCGGCCTGGAGGTCGGCGGCGCGCGCGGCGTCGGAGCCGGCCAGGTACGGCAGGCCCTGCCGCGCCGTGACGTGCGCGCCCGTCACGACCCGCGCGCCGAGCCCTTCGAGCAGCGCCACCCCGCGCGCGAGCCGCACCGGGTCGGGCGGCCCCGAGGGGGAGACGACGGCGACGGTGTCACCCGGCCGCATCGACCAGCTCCTTCACCAGGGCGGGCAGCGCCTGTCCTATCGGCTCGCGGATGACCTGGTGGGCGAACTCGTCATAAGGGGTGGGCTCGGCGTTCATGACGACCAGGCGGGCGCCGGCGTCGACGGCCTCCCCGCACAACCCGGCCGCCGGGTGCACGGTCAGCGACGTGCCCACGGCGAGGAACAGCGCGCACGAGCGGGCCGCGTCCAGCGCCGCGCGCAGGACGAGCGGCTTGAGCGACTGGCCGAAGGAGATCGTGTCGGCCTTCTGGACGCCGCCGCACTCCGGGCACGGCGGGTCCTGCTCGCCCGCCTCGACCCGGTCGAGCACCTCGTGCATGGGCGTGCGCAGCCCGCAGGACATGCAGACGACGTGGAAGAGCGTGCCGTGCAGTTCGAGGACCTTCTCCGGCGAGCTGCCCGCGCGCTGGTGCAGCTCGTCGATGTTCTGGGTGATCAGGGCGCGCAGCAGGCCGGCGCGCTCCAGCTCGACGAGGGCGGCGTGGCCGTCGTTGGGACTGGCGTCCCAGGCGGCGTGCTCAAGCCTGCCGAGCCACGCGCGGCGCCGTACGCCGGGGTCGGCCAGGTAGTTGTCGATGGTGTAAAGCTCCTGAGCCGCGGGGTCCTTCGTCCAGACTCCCTGGGGTCCGCGGAAGTCGGGAATCCCGGAGTCCGTGGAGATTCCCGCACCGGTCAGGACGGTCACCGACATTGGCTCGCTCACCTGGCAAACGGTGTCACACTTGGATGCCGTATGCGACTTCCGCCTCACATCCTCGTGGTCAACGGCATCAAGGTCCGCCGCCCGGTGTTCCTGCTCGGAGCGCCGCATTCGGGTACGGATCTGCTGGCCCGCGCGCTGAAACGGTCCCCGGGCTTCCACGTGACGATGGGCCGGGCATGCGTGGCCCACGTGGTCTACGCCTTCGCCCGCAAACCGTCCATCGCCGGCGGCCCCGGCGCGGTCCGCGTGCTGCGCGACTCGCTGGCCGAGGCGTGGCAGGTGCTGCGCGCCTCGTGCGGGCAGTGCCCGGAGACCTGCCGCGAGGCCGGCGGCGTGACCGGGCTGGGACCCTGCGTGGCCACCAACACCGTGACCCGCTTCGGCGACGCCAGCCCCGACCTGCTCTACAGCGCGCCGGTGCTGCGGCAGGCCTTCCCCGACGCCCGGTTCCTGCAGCTCATCCGCGACGGCCGCGACGTGGCGGCGGACATGCTGGCCGACCCGGACTGCCTGGCCTGGTTCCGCCCTGCCATGCTGGCCGAGGGCACCGAGTTCCCGAACACGTTCCTGGGGATCAACCGCGACGAGCACCGCGAGCGCTGGAAGGACATGCCGGTCGCGGGCAAGTCGGCGCTGCGCTGGCGCAGCGCCGTGCGCCTCAGCGCCTCCCTGCACCGCGACCTGCCCGCCGAGCAGTTGCTCACGCTGCGCTTCGAGGACCTCGTGCTGCGGCCCGCGCAGACGGTCGCGTCGGTGTCGGAGTTTCTGGAGACGCGCGTGTCCAAGGTCGCCCTGTACGGCCGGCGCGTCCCCGAGGTCGGCGCCTGGCGCTCCGGGCTGCGTCCCGACGACCTGGCGCTGGTGGAGAAGGTCGCCAGGCAGGAGCTCACGCGCTTGGGCTACCTGTCGAGCTGAACTGGGTGCGGTAGAGCTCGGCGTACAGCCCGCCGCGCTCCAGCAGTTCGTCGTGCCCGCCCCGCTCGGCGATGCGGCCGTCCTGGACGACGAGGATCGTGTCGGCCTCGCGGATCGTCGACAGCCGGTGGGCGATGACCAGCGACGTACGCCCGGCCAGCGCCGTCTTCAGCGCCTGCTGCACCGCGGCCTCCGACTCGGAGTCGAGGTGGGCGGTGGCCTCGTCCAGCACGACCACGCGCGGCGCCTTCAGCAGCAGCCTGGCCAGCGCCAGCCGCTGCTTCTCGCCGCCTGACAGCCGGTAGCCCCGATCGCCCACGACGGTGTCGAGCCGCTCGGGCAGCGCCTCGACCAGGTCGGCGATCTGCGCCGCGCGCAGCGCCTCCCAGATCTCCTCCTCGGTGGCGTCCGGCCTGGCGTAGCGGAGGTTGGCGCCGATGGTGTCGTGGAAGAGGTGCGCGTCCTGCATGACGACGCCGACGGTCTCGTTGAGCGAGGCCAGCGTGGCCTCGCGCACGTCGACGCCGTTGATCCGCACCGCGCCCTCGTTCACGTCGTACAGGCGCGAGACCAGCGAGGTGATCGTGGTCTTGCCCGCGCCCGAGGGGCCGACCAGCGCGACGAGCTGGCCCGGTTCCGCGGTGAAGGACACGCCCTTGAGCACCGGGTGCGACGGGCCGGTGTCCTGGCGGGCGACCGACTCCAGGGAGGCCAGCGAGACCTCCTCGGCCGCCGGGTAGCGGAAGTGCACGTCGTCGAAGGTGATCGTGACCGGCCCGCCGGGCAGCGGCCTGGCGTCCGGCTTCTCGGCAACCATGGGCTTGAGGTCGAGCACCTCGAAGACCCGGTCGAAGCTGACCAGTGCCGTCATCACGTCCACGTGCACGTTGGACAGCGAGGTCAGCGGGCCGTACAGGCGCATGAGCAGGGCGGCCAGGGCCACCAGCGTGCCGAGCTCGAAGACGTCGCGGGTGGCCAGGACGCCGCCGATGCCGTAGACCAGCGCGGTGGCCAGGGCCGCGACCAGGCCGAGCGCGACCCGGAACACCGTGCCGTACATGCCCACGGTGACGCCGACGTCGCGCACCCTGGCCGCTCTCTTGCCGAACAGCTCGGTCTCCTCGTGCGGCCGGCCGTACAGCTTGGCGACCATCGCGCCCGCCACGTTGAAGCGCTCGGTCATCACCGAGCTCATCTCGGCGTCGAGCTGCATCTGCTCGCGCGTCAGCACCGACATGCGGCGGCCCACCCACTTGGCGGGCACGATGAAGATCGGCAGCAGCACCAGCGCGACCAGCGTGACCTGCCAGGAGAGCGCGAGCATGGCGCCGAGCACGAGGACGAGGCTGATGACGTTGGACACCACCGACGACAGCGTGCTCGTCAGGGCGCGCTGGGCGCCGATCACGTCGGTGTTGAGCCGGGAGACCAGCGCGCCGGTCTGGGCACGCATGAAGAAGGCCACCGGCATGCGTTGCACGTGGTCGAAGACCTCGGTGCGCAGGTTGTAGATGAGGCCCTCGCCGACGCGCGCGGAGAACCACCGCTGGGCAAGCGTCAGCCCGGCGTCGAGCAGGGCGAGCGCGGCGATCGACACCGCCAGCGCGACCACCACGCCCGGCTGCTTGGGCAGGATGCCGTCGTCGATGATGGCCTTCATGAGCAGCGGGTTGGCGACCACGATCACCGCGCCCGCCACCACCAGCAGCAGGAACGCGGTGATCTGCTTCCTGTACGGCCCCGCGTAGGAGGCGATCCGCCGCACGGTGCCAGGCGTGAGCCGCTGGTCCATGACCGACTCGTCACGACGCAGCGAGCGCATCACCTGCGGGCCGAACCCGCCCCCCATCATCGCCATTGTCTGGTCAGCACGCCGGCACGGGCGGCTGTTCCCCTCTCAGCTCCCGGCGAACAACGCCCGGATCCTCGCCGCCTGCTCGGTCCGCTCGGCGGCGCTCTGCTCCTCCAGGGTGCGCTGCGGCGCCCCCTGGAGGAGACGCTTGGTCGCCGCGGCCGCGTCCCGGTTGGTGGACAGCACCTCCGCGGCCTTCTCCTGTACGGCTTTCGCCAGCTCACCGGGCTCGACGACCCGTTCCGCCAGGCCGATGCGGTAGGCCTCCTCCGCCCCGACGACGCGGGCGGTCAGGCACAGGTCCTTCGCCTTGGCGAGGCCCACGAGCTCGACCAGCGGCTTGGTGCCGGTCAGGTCGGGGACCAGGCCCAGTGCGGGCTCCTTCATGCAGAACTTGACGTCTTCAGCCACGATCCGCAGATCGCAGGCGAGCGCAAGCTGGAATCCGGCGCCGATCGCATGACCCTGAACGGCCGCGATCGAGACGATCTCCGGTCGGCGCAACCACAGGAAACCCTGCTGTGCTCGTTCGATCCCCTTGTCGAACGTGTCCTGATCCTGCCGGGCCACAGAGCTGAACGAGCCCTGTCCCGGAACCCCCTCAGGGGTGAACATGCGTAGGTCGATCCCTGCCGAGAAGGACGGTCCCTCACCTCTCACCACGACGACGCGTACCCGCTCCGGCAGGCTTTCGCCGATGCCGGCCAGTGCCGACCAGGTCGCGAACGTTTGTGCGTTGCGTTTTTCCGGTCGTGCGAGCGTGATCGTGGCGATCTCACCGTCCACCTCGAAGCGCAGGCCCGCCTCCTCCAAAGAGGCGTCCTCCGCACTCCCCCCGCGCTGATAAGGCGCCTTCGCGTCCGCCATCGCCTCGCTCCATCCGTCGCTGTGCCGTCGCGCCCGAGCTTACAGAATAAGATTCTGACCCGGGCGCGACGGCCGGTCGACTGGAGACGAAGCGGCTGCGGTCGCTACGTTCCGAGGCGGCCTTAGCGCTTGGACTTGCCTCGGGTCGCCCCGCCGCGCCCGCGCAGAGTCACTCCGGACTCGCTGAGGATGCGGTGGATGAACCCGTAGGAGCGACCGGTCGAAGCGGCCAGGGCGCGGATGCTCTCACCCGCGGCGTAGCGCTTCTTGAGATCACCGGCCAGCTTGTCGCGGTCGGCCCCGGTCACCCGGGTGCCTTTCTTCAGAGTCTCGGCCACGAGTACCTCCTGTAGTGCCAGACTTCCGCAGCGTTACACCGCCATGATCAGTCATTTCAGCGGGATCGGCTACCTACTCCACGGGAAAAGATCCGTACCCACTCAAATTCAGATCAGGCGAGTGCCACAAGATCGGAAAATTCCTCGCTCCACGCGTCTTCAGTTCCGTCTGGTAGCAAGATCACCCTATCCGGTGAAAGCGCATCAACGGCACCCTCGTCATGGGTAACCAGGACGATTGCTCCTGAATACGACCTCAAAGCGCTGAGGACTTGCTCCCTGGAGACCGGGTCGAGGTTGTTGGTGGGCTCGTCCAGGAGGAGGACGTTGGCGCTCGACAACACCAGCAGGGCAAGGGCGAGGCGGGTCTTCTCGCCTCCTGACAGCACCCCCGCCGGCTTGTCGACGTCGTCGCCGGTGAACAGGAAAGATCCGAGGACCTTTCTCAGCTCGGTGTCGGTGAACTCCCCTCCGGCCGAGCGCATGTTCTCCAGGAGGGTGCGATCGGACTCCAGGGTCTCGTGCTCCTGGGCGTAGTAGCCGATCTTGAGGCCGTGACCTGGGCGGATCTCGCCCGTGTCGGGGGACTCGATGCCGCCGAGTATGCGCAGCAGCGTGGTCTTGCCGGCGCCGTTCAGGCCGAGGATGACGACCCGGTGACCACGGTCGATGGCCACGTCGACGTCGGTGAACACCTCCAGCGAGCCATAGGACTTCGACAGGTCCACCGCCTGCAGCGGCGTCCTGCCGCACGGGGCGGGGTCGGGAAAGCGCAGCTTGGCGACCTTGTCGCTCTGGCGCTCCTCCTCGGTGCCGGCCAGCAGGCGGTTGGCGCGGCGCATCATGTCCTGGGCGGCCTTGGCCTTGGTGGCCTTGGCGCGCATCTTGTCGGCCTGCGCCAGCAGCGCGCCCGCCTGCTTCTCGGCGTTGGCGCGCTCGCGCTTGCGCCGCTTCTCGTCGGTCTCGCGCTGGTCCAGATAGGCCTTCCAGCCGACGTTGTAGTGGTCGATCACGCAGCGGTTGGCGTCGAGGTGGAGGACCTTGTTGACCGTCGCTTCAAGAAGACCGACGTCGTGACTGATGATCACCAACCCGCCCTGATGTGATCGCAAAAAATCACGAAGCCACCCGATTGAGTCGGCATCAAGGTGGTTTGTCGGCTCGTCGAGAAGGAGAGTTTCCGCTCCGCTGAAAAGAATGCGTGCCAATTCCACGCGCCTGCGCTGGCCGCCCGAGAGCGTTTCGAGGGGCTGCTTCAGCACCCGGTCGGGCAGACCCAGGCTGGAGGCGATCGAGGCCGCCTCCGCCTCGGCCGCGTAGCCGCCCAGGACGTGCATCTGGTCCTCGAGCCTGCCGTACTTGCGCACGGCCTTCTCACGGGTCTTGTCGTCGGCCGAGGACATGGCCAGCTCCGCCTGGTGCAGCTTGCGCAGCACCTCGTCCAGTCCGCGCGCCGACAGGATGCGGTCGCGCGCCAGCACCTGCAGGTCGCCCGTGCGGGGGTCCTGCGGCAGGTAGCCCACCGCGCCCGTGGTCGTGACCGTGCCCGCGGCGGGCAGGCCCTCACCCGCCAGCACCTTGGTCAACGTGGTCTTGCCCGCGCCGTTCCGGCCGACTAGTCCTATCTTGTCGCCGGGGTTGACGCGGAAGGTGGCCTTCTCGATCAGCAGACGCGCACCGGCGCGCAGCTCGATGTCAGTAGCAAGGATCATGGTTGAAAGGACGCTCCCGGGATAGGAAGAGGACGTCGGAGGACGCGGGCATGCTTGCGCCGGTTAACCGGGAGTGTGCATGCCGCCAGTCTACGGTCCCCGCCGATCCCCGCACCCTGACCAGCCGGACCCGCGGCTCGCTCGGAAGGTCATCACCTCCAGAGCCCGGTTCCGCCGAGTCGGCCGGGTGGCGTCAGGGGTCGGCTGGATCGGGTTCTGGGCCGGGTTCCGGGTCCACGATCCGGATGCGTACCGCGCGGAACTGCTCCGGGGTCTGCCTCAGCACGGCCAGCTTGGGATCGGGCACCACCAGGAACGGCTCCGCCTCCAGCGCCACCAGCGGCGCCAGGCGCCGGTCGGACTTGAGCGCGTCCGCGGCCTTCCTGTCGCCGCCGAACACCACCGCCTCCAGCCCGTCCAGATGCGGCGTCAGGACACGCAGCGCCGTCTCGGCCGCGGCCTCGAACGCCTGGCTCGCCTGGAGCGCGCGCCGCCTGGCGTAGCGCTGCTGCGACCAGCCGCCCGCCGCGGTACGCCCCTGGACCAGCCGCGACCCCACCTTGGAGGCGACCAGTTCGCTCCCCTGGAAGACCCCCGCCGCGTACCCGCCGAGCCGCACCAGCACCACCCCGACCCGGCGCTCGCGCTGGGCATGCGCCACCATCCTGGACACATACGGCGCTCCCTGGGGCAGGGGCGGAAACGGCGCGTGTATCTCCGCCAGCGCCCCGTCCATGGCCCGCAGCCGCACGACGCTCTCGTCGCCGCTCGCCTCGAACGTTCCGTGCCGGTCGGCGAACCCGTCAATCCACTTGTTCAACCGCCCAGGCGCGACCGCCACCCATCGTCCCCCACCCCGCGCCGGCCCCATCCCCGCACCCTACTTGTTGACGCTGTCTATCCCTCACGACCGCCGTTGTCAGATCACCATCCGTTACGGCTCGCGCCACCCACCCGCCACCCGCCGACGCGCGCCGGCGCCGATCGGGGGGATCGCTTCTCACGTCGGACGCGGTCCCCGCCGCAACGGCCGACGTCACCCACCTCCAGCACCACCAGCAGCAGCCAGCACCCCGCCCCACCGGCGCACCCCGACCTCCCGGCGCACCCCGGCATCCCGACACCCCCGGCACCTCAGCACCTCCAACACCCTCGCACCCCAGGCGCCCCCGCACCTTAGGCACCCTCGGCACCCCCGGCACCCCGGCACCCCCAGCACCCCGGCCCGTCGAGCGACTCGTTCGGCGCCTCCGGTCGGCAGCACGGGGCTTGTTGGGTTTTCGTGGGCCTGGTGGGGTTCTGGTCAGGGTTTTCAGGGGCGGTTGGGTGGGTTCTGGTCAGGGGGTGGCGGGGTTGAGGTTTGGCGGGGCCTGGGGGTGCGCGGGAGGTCGAGGGGGTGGGGGTGCAGGTGGGGTGGGGGGTGGGAGGACACAGGAGGTTGGGGGTGGCCAATGTGCGGGTTCGGTGGTAAGGAACACCTCCTGAAATGTCGGTGAATTTCGGTTCCCGACACTTATGCCATAGCCGCCCACGGGCGGATCATTTTGGCGTGTCTTCCCAGTTCACAGCCCCTGTCGTAGATCTTGACACGGGGGCGGTCATCGCGACGCACGCTACAGACAGCATTCCCCAGGGACCGCTGCCGCTGCTGCTCGACCTGCCCGTCCAGGTGGTCCTGAACGGCGCCGGCGCGCTGGCCCCGCTCCACGAAGCCCTCCGCAGGGCGAACCGGCACCCGCGGGAGGTGGTGCTCACCCTCCGGGGCACGTGCGGGGAGACCGAGAGGGAAGTGTTCAAGGTGGGCCTCGACGGGCTGCGCGCCCACGGCTATCTGCTGGCCTTCAGCGGGTCCGGCGGGGTGCCGCTGGATCTGGTGGCGCAGGCGTCGCCGTACCTGCTGACGCTGGAGACGGAGCTGGTCGCGCGGATGCCGCGCGACCACCGCAGCGTCGCGGTGGCGCGCGCGACCGCGACGCTGGCGCGCGGGCTGGGGGCGCACGTGCTGGCGCCCGGCGTCGAGGACGAGGCCGAGCTGTCCGCCGCGCGCGGTTGCGGGGTACGGCTGGCCCACGGCCCGCTCCTGGCCCCCGGTCCCGACGGACGGGTGCGGGTGCCGCTGCCCTCGCCGGAGGAGACCCCGGAGGCGCTCATGCTGGGGCCCCGGGTGCAGGAACTGCTGCTGCCCGCCGTCACGCTCCCCGCCCAGGCCAACGCCGAGGAGGTCGTCGCGGCGTTCGGGCACGAGCCGTCGATCTCCAGCGTGATCCTGGTCGACGAGTACCAGCGGCCGAAGGGGAGCCTGGATCGCAGCCGGTTCCTGCTGTCGTTCGCGGCACGGTATGGGCATGCGTTGCACGGCAAGAAGCCCGCCCACCGGCTCGCCGACCCGCCCCGGACGGTGCCGCGCACGACCCCGGCGGTGGCGGCCATGCAGGCGGCGGGCCGCGACTCGCTGCGCGTCTACGACGACCTGGTGGTGACGGACGAACTGAACCGCTGCCTGGGCATCGTCCGCGTCTCCGACCTGATCCGCCACGTCTCCAAAACCTGACCACCCCCCACCAACCCGTCAAGCCCGCCCAACACCCCACGCATCCCGACACTGGACACCCCCGCGTGGGCCGCACTCCCGGACGCCGTTGAGCCCGACACCATGGGTCCTGACCCCGACGTCGGGTCCACGTGGGTCGCACTCCCGCCGACCCGAATGCCGCAGCGCCCGACACCCCTTGGTCCTGATGCGCAGTGCCGGACTCCCCGCCCAACGCTCTGCGGGCGGCATTCCGCTGACATGTCGTGAAACCGTGATGGATCGGCCCTGTCTCGTGGCGTGGTCCACGGGGTAAGCAGGAGGCGTGAACCAGCAGCTGAACAGACGGGCCCTGCTCAGCGCCGGACTCCTCACCGGGGTGGGCGCGTGTACCTCCGCTCCCCCGGCAGCCGCCCCCACCGGCGGCGGTTCGGCGCCACCCCTCAAGGCCGACGACTGGGCCTCGGTGCGCGCCCAGTTCAACCTGCCGAAGGATCGTGCCGACTTCGCCGCGTTCGTGCTGGCCCGCCACCCCGCCGAGGTCCGCCGTGCGATCGAGGAGCACCGCAGGGGGCTGGACGCCGACCCCGAGTACGTCCCCGCCGGAGGCGACCCCGACCAGAAGGTACGCGAGGCCGCGGCACGCTACCTGGGCGGCGCCCCAGCCCAGATCGTGCTCACCGACAGCACCACGATGGGACTGGCCCTGGTGTACGGCGGCGTCAAGCTCCTGCCCGGCCAGGACGTGCTGACCACCGAGCACGACTTCCTCGCCACCCACGAGGCGCTACGGCTGCGCACCGAGCGCACCGGCGCCGCCGTACGCAGGGTGCGGCTCTACGACGAACCGGCCAAGGCGTCCGTGGACGAGATCGCCGGACGGCTGCGCAAGGCGATCGGCCCGCGCACCAGGGTCGTCGCCGTCACCTGGGTGCACTCCAGCACCGGCGTGCGGCTGCCGATCAAGGAGATGGCGCAGGTCGTCGCCGAGGCCAACAAGGGCCGCGCCGAGAAGGACCGGGCGCTGCTGTGCGTGGACGGCGTGCACGGCTTCGGCGCCATGGCCGACGGCGCGGAGGACCTCGGCTGCGACTTCCTGGCCAGCGGCACCCACAAGTGGCTGTGCGGCCCGCGCGGCACCGGCATCGTGTGGGGCCGGGCGTGGGACGCGGTGGTGCCCCTGATCCCGAGTTTCGGTCAGGTCAGTTTCGACTACTTCTTCGAGGGGTCCTCACAGCAGCCCGTCACCGCCGAGTACTACACCCCCGGCGGCTACAAGGCGTTCGAACACCGGTGGGCGGCCGGGGCCGCGTTCGCCTTCCAGGAGGCGATCGGCAAGGATCGGGTCCAGGCCCGCATCCAGGAACTGGCCACCCGGCTCAAGGCCGGGCTGTCCGGAGTCGCCCACGTCAAACTGGCGACCCCGGTCGCGCCCGAACTGTCGGCGGGCCTGGTCTGCATGGAGGTGGACGGGATCGCCAACCCGTACGAGGCAGTGGGCAGGCTACGCGAACAGCACAGGATCGTGGCCAGCAGCACCCCGTACCGGGAGTCGCTGCTGCGCCTCGGCACCACGATCGTGAACACGCCCGAGGAGGTCGACCGGGCCGTCAAGGCCCTCGCGGCCCTCCGCTAGCCGTACCCACCGCCACGCGGGCGGGCGGGTTCGCTAGATGCGGCAGGCGTAGATGTCGGTGACCAGGATGGCGCGGGCGCCGATGTCCCAGAGCTGGTCCATCACGTGCTGGTGGCCCTTGCGGCGGACCATGGCGCGGACCGCCACCCAGCCTTCGCGGTGGAGCGGCGAGACCGTCGGACCCTCCATGCCGGGGGTCAGGGCGATGGCCTCCTCGATCCGTTCGGCGCGGATGTCGTAGTCCATCATGACGAAGTCGCGCGCGTGGATGACGCCCTGCAGGCGGCGTACGAGCTGGTCGAGCCCGGGAGGGCCGGCGCCGTCGCGGTTTCTGATCAGCACGCCCTCGGAGCGCATGATCGGGTCCCCGAAGACCTCCAGCCCCACGTTGCGCAGCGTGGTGCCGGTCTCGACCACGTCGGCGACCGCGTCGGCCACGCCGAGGCGGATGGCGGTCTCGACGGCGCCGTCCAGCTTGATCACGCGGGCGTCGACGCCGCACTCGGCCAGGTACTTCTCCAGCAGCCCCGGGTAGGCGGTCGCCACCCGCAGCCCCTTGAGGTCCTGCACGGAGCTCATCTGCCCGCTGCCCGCGGCCAGGCGGAACGTGGAGCCGCCGAACCCGAGCGGCATCACCTCCTCGACCTCGGCCCCGGAGTCGATGAGCATGTCGCGCCCGGTGATGCCGGCGTCGAGCGTGCCCTCGCCGACGTAGACGGCGATGTCCCGCGGGCGCAGGAAGAACAGTTCGCAGGCACTGTCGACGTCGACGACGACCAGTTCCTTGCTGTCTCGGCGGGGCCGGTAGCCGGCCTCCTTGAGCATGGTCTGGGCCGCTTCGCTGAGCGCGCCCTTGTTCGGTACGGCAAGCCGCAACATCAGTGGTCAACCCCCTACAGGTGCTTATAAACCTCGTCCAGCCCGATGCCCCGGGCGATCATCAGCACCTGCACGTGGTACAGCAGCTGAGAGATCTCTTCTGCGGCGCGGTCCTTCGACTCGTGCTCGGCGGCCATCCAGCTCTCCGCCGCCTCCTCCACGACCTTCTTGCCGATGGCATGGACGCCGGCGTCGAGCGCCGCCACGGTGCCCGATCCCTCGGGGCGGAGGCGCGCCTTGTCTGACAGCTCGGCGAACAGCTCTTCGAAGGTCTTCATGATCTCTCTCGTCGGTCGGCCTACGTGCGGGTCCAGCCTAACGTTCGCGGCGGCTTCGTACGTGCCTCGTCCGCGACGCGAGACGCCGGGGTTTCGGTCCGTCGATAACGAATCGAAAGCGCCGGAGGCTACGCTCGCCCCTGTGTCGGGGGAGTGCGCCTCAGGGCGCACAGACACAACGGGGTGCTGCGGCCCGCCGTGTCTCCTCCGGGAGAACGGCGGGCACAGCCAATCCACGGGTACCGCGACGCGTAGCCGTACCGACAACCGCGCCAAAACGGACAGGACTGGAGCCGGGACCGCCGCAGACCGGACAGCCCTGGAGACGGAACGCCAGAAAACGGACAGCCTAGAAGCCGGGTCCGCTGCGGAAGGGCCGGGAATGCGAAAATCCCGGCCGATCGCGATGATCGGCCGGGATCCTCAGGAGGCGGGCCGGGTGTCACACCACGCGGGTGTCACGCCCGGCGCCCCAGGGTCAGCGGCTGTAGCGGCGGCCCGAGTTGCCGGTGTTGCCGGAGCGGTAGCCGTCACGGGGACGCTCGCCGCGGTCGGCCGAGAACGGGCGGCGCTCGCCACGGTCGTCGGCCCGGAACGCGCCACCGCGCGGCCCGCGGTCGTCGGCGCGGAAGGGACGCGAACCCCGGTCGTCGGAACGGAAGGAGCCACCACGAGCGCCACGGTCGTCCGAGCGGAACCCGCCACGGTCCTCCGCGCGGAAGCCGCCACGCT
This sequence comes from Nonomuraea sp. NPDC050790, assembly GCF_044456745.1. NCBI lineage: Bacteria > Bacillati > Actinomycetota > Actinomycetes > Streptosporangiales > Streptosporangiaceae > Nonomuraea > Nonomuraea sp. NPDC050790. Next base: position 425,751 of record NZ_JBITGF010000008.1, read on the forward strand.
CGTCCGAGCGGTACCCGCCGCGGTTGTCGGAGCGGTAACCGCCACCGCCACGCGGGCCACGGTCGTCGCCACGCTGCTCGCCGGAGCGGAACCCCTGGCGGTCGTCGGAACGGAACCCGCCACGGTCCTCGGACTTGAAGCCGCCCTTGTCCTCGGAGCGGTAGCCGCCACGGTTGTCGGAGCGGTAGCCGCCGCCACGCGGGCCACGGTCGTCGGAACGGAACCCGCCGCCGCGAGGAGCCCGGTCGCCGGAGCGGAACCCGCCCTGACCCCGGTCCTCACGCTCACGACGGTTCTCGCCCACCGTGCGCGGCTCGCCGTCGAAGTGCCGCTTCGGGTAACGCTCGCCGTCCTCGTGGCGACGCCCGCCCGCGGGCCGGTCACCGCCCTCGTGCCGGCGACCGTAGGAACGCTCGCTACGACGGCCGCGACGCTCGCCGCCGTGCCCGCCCTCGCGGCGGGGACGCAGCGGCTTGCGCACGTCCGGCTCCCAGACGGGGATCGGCTCGCCACTCGGTACGCGGGCTCCGGTCACCTCGGCCACCCTCGGGTGACCGGGAGCGGCCTTGAGGCGGAACGGGTGGATGCCCGCGCGCCGGGTGAGCTGGTCGGTCGAGCGGCGCTCGTTGGGCAGCACCAGGGTGACGACGGTGCCCTTCTCCCCCGCGCGGGCCGTACGGCCACCGCGGTGCAGGTAGGACTTGTGGTCCTGCGGCGGGTCGACGTGCAGCACCAGGCTGATGTTGTCGACGTGGATGCCGCGGGCGGCCACGTCGGTGCAGACCAGGACGTTGATGGAGCCCTCGCGGAACTCCGACAGGATGCGCGTGCGCTGGTTCTGGCGCTTGCCGCCGTGCAGGCCGCCGGCGCGTACGCCGACCCTGGCGAACTGCTTGCACAGCCGGTCCACGCCGTGCTGGGTGCGGACGAAGATGATCGTGCGGCCCTCGCGGTTGGCGATCTCGGCGGCCACGTCGAACTTCTCGTCGCGGGTGACCTGCAGCACGTGGTGCTCCATGGTGTCGACCGGAGAGGTCGCCGGGGCCACGGAGTGGGTGATCGGGTCCTTCAGGAACTTCTGCACCAGCTTGTCGACGTCGCCGTCGAGCGTGGCGGAGAACAGCAGCCGCTGCCCGCCGGGCGAGGTCTGCGCGAGCAGATCGGTGACGACGGGGAAGAAGCCGAGGTCACACATGTGGTCGGCCTCGTCCAGGACGCTGATCTCGACCTCCGACAGCGAGCACTCACCCTGGCGGATGAGGTCGCCGAGGCGGCCGGGGGTGGCGATGACGAGGTCGATGCCGCGGCGCAGCGCCTCGACCTGCTTGCCCATGGACATGCCGCCGACGACGACCTTCATGCGCAGGCCGAGGCCGCGGCCGAGGGGTTCGAGGGCGTCGTGCACCTGGAGGGCGAGCTCGCGGGTGGGGACGAGGATCATGGCGCGCGGGTGCTTCGGCTTGGGACGCTCGCCGGCGATGCGGGCCAGCGTCGGCAGGCCGAAGGCCAGGGTCTTGCCGGAGCCGGTCTGGCCGCGGCCGAGCACGTCGTGACCCGCCAGCACGTCCGGGATGGTGGCGCTCTGGATGGGGAATGGGGCGTTGATGCCCTGACGGGCGAGGCCGTTCACGAGCGGCGCGGGCAGACCCAGCAGCTCGAACTCGGACGGACCCGACTCCGGGGAGGTTTCGGGCAGGACAACGTCAAGCATGGTCACGGACAATCGTGCCTTTCGGTCGAAGTGGCGCGTCACTTCTGCGAAAGGACGAGCCGGGGCGTACGGCAGCGCCGTACCTGTGCAGAGAAAACACCTCGGGGTGGGGACGAGCCCGCCTTGATGGAGACGGTCGTCTACGCGCACCCGGTGCCGGCGCAGGCGGCTGAAGACGCGAGATGATGCGTCAGGTGCACGTGGTGGCCAACACGGGAGGACATCGATCTATTCCCGCCCTGGCACGCTGAAGCGGCTGACGCGGGCTGCGTCAGCCGTGCAGCTCAAGAAAAAGTCAGACCCTAAGGGATCAGACGTTGAAGCCTAGCATACGGAGCTGCTCGCGCCCCTCGTCGGTGATCTTGTCGGGGCCCCACGGCGGGAGCCAGACCCAGTTGATCTTCACGTCGGAGACCATGCCGTCGAGCGCCGAGTGCGCCTGGTCCTCGATGACGTCGGTCAGCGGGCAGGCCGCGCTGGTCAGGGTCATGTCGATGGTGGCCACGGGCGCGGCGCCCTCGGCCGGGTCCAGGTTGAGACCGTAGATGAGGCCGAGGTCGACGACGTTGATGCCCAGCTCGGGGTCCACGACGTCCTTGAGGGCCTCCATGACCTCCTCGACGGTGGCCTCACCGTCGTACCCCTGCGTCGGGGTCTGCGTTGGCTTACTCACGAGGCACTCCTCACCACAGCGTCCTTGTAGGCCATCCACGACAGCAGCGCGCACTTCACCCGGGCCGGGAACTTGGCCACCCCGGCGAAGGCGACCGCGTCGCCCAGCACGTCCTCGTCGGCCTCCACCTGTCCCCTGCCCTGCATGAGCCGGGTGAACTCGTCGACCACCGACAGCGTCTCCTCGACGGTCGAGCCGGTGGTCAGCTCGTGGAGCACCGACGCGGCGGCCTGGCTGATGGAGCAGCCCTGGCCGTCGTAGGACACGTCCTCGATCTTGCCGCCGTCACCGAGCTTGACCCGGAGCGTGATCTCGTCGCCGCACGTCGGGTTCACGTGGTGAACCTCGGCGTCGTACGGCTCGCGCAGCCCCCGCCCCTGCGGGTGCTTGTAGTGCTCCAGGATCAGCTCCTGGTACATCGACTCGCCGATCATGACTATGCGAACACCTTCTGGACGTGATGGAGGCCGCGCACCAGGGCGTCGATCTCGCCCGTGGTGTTGTACAGGTAGAACGACGCCCGCGTGGTCGCGGGTATTCCGAAGCGCAGGTGCAGCGGCCGGGCACAGTGGTGTCCGACGCGTACCGCGATGCCGAACTCGTCGTCGAGGATCTGCCCCACGTCGTGGGGATGAATCCCCTCAAGCGTGAACGCGAGGGTGCCGCCGCGCTCCTCCAGCGTGGAGGGGCCGATGAGCCGCAGCGACGGGACCTCGGCCAGCGCGTCGAGCGCGTGGGCGGTCAGGGCGCGCTCGTGCGCCTCGATCGCCTCCATCCCGGCGGACTGAAGGTAGTCCACGGCCGCGCCCAGGCCGATGGCCTCGACGATCGGCGGCGTGCCCGCCTCGAACTTGTGGGGGTAGGGCGCGTACGTCGAGTGGTCCATCCAGACCGCCTCGATCATCTCGCCGCCGCCCAGGAACGGGGGCATGGCCTCCAGCAGTTCGCCGCGGGCCCAGAGCACGCCGATGCCGGACGGGCCGAGCATCTTGTGACCGGTGAAGGCCACGAAGTCGACGCCCAGCGCGGCCACGTCCACCGGGTGGTGCGGGACCGACTGGGAGGCGTCGAGCATGACCAGCGCGCCGACCTCGCGGGCCCGCCTCAGCACGGGCGCGACGGGGTTGACGGTGCCGAGCACGTTCGACTGGTGCGCGATCGAGACGATCTTCGTGCGTTCGGTGATCACGTCGCCGGACAGGTCCAGCCGGCCCTCGTCGGTGACGCCGAACCACTTCAGCGTGGCGCCGGTGCGCTGGGCCAGCATCTGCCACGGCACGATGTTGGAGTGGTGCTCCATCTCCGAGATGACGATCTCGTCACCGGGGCCCATCGTGAAGCGCGGGTCCTCGTTGGTGCGGTTGCCGAAGCTGTAGGCGACCAGGTTGAGGGCCTCGGAGGCGTTCTTGGTGAAGACGATCTCGTCGCGCGAGGGCGCGCCGACGAACGCCGCGACCTTGTCACGGGCGTCCTCGTACGCCTGGGTGGACTCCGCGCCGAGCACGTGCATGGCACGCCCGACGTTGCTGTAGTGCATCGCCAGGTGCTCGCGCATGGTCTCCACGACCTGCGCCGGCTTCTGCGAGGAGTTGCCCGAGTCGAGGTAGACCAGCGACCGGCCGCCGGGCAGCTCGCGGGAGAGGACCGGGAAGTCCTTCCTGATCCTCTCCACGTCGAAGGCTGCGGACATTAGACGGCGGCCTTCGTGTAGGCCACGTAGCCCTCGGCCTCCAGCTTGTCGGCCAGCTCCGGCCCGCCCTCCTCGACGATCTTGCCGTTGGCGAAGACGTGCACGAAGTCGGGCTTCACGTAGCGCAGGATGCGGGTGTAGTGCGTGATCAGCAGGACGCCGGTCTCGCCGGAGGCGCGGAAGCGGTTGATGCCCTCGGAGACCACGCGCAGGGCGTCGACGTCGAGGCCGGAGTCGGTCTCGTCGAGCACGGCGATCTTCGGCTTGAGGAGTTCGAGCTGGAGGATCTCGTGGCGCTTCTTCTCGCCGCCGGAGAAGCCCTCGTTGAGGTTGCGCTGGGCGAAGGCCGCGTCGATGGCCAGCGCGTCCATGCCGCCCTTGAGGTCCTTGGCGAACTCGCGCAGCTTCGGCGCCTCGCCGCGGATCGCGGTGACGGCCGAGCGCAGGAAGTTGGAGACCGAGACGCCGGGCACCTCGACCGGGTACTGCATGGCCAGGAACAGGCCGGCGCGGGCCCGCTCGTCGACCGACAGCTCCAGCAGGTCGACACCGTCGAGCAGCACCTGGCCGCCGGTGATGGTGTACTTCGGGTGGCCGGCGATGGCGTAGGCCAGTGTCGACTTGCCCGAGCCGTTGGGGCCCATGATGGCGTGGGTCTCGCCCGCCTTCACGGTGAGGTTGACGCCGCGCAGGATTTCCTTGTCCTCGACGGCGACCTTCAGGTCACGGATTTCGAGAGTGCTCACTTATGACTCCTTCGAGAGCGAGACGAGCACGTCATCGCCATCGATCTTCACTGTGTAGACGTTCACGGGCTTGGTGGCCGGCGGGCCGGTCGGCTTGCCGCTGCGGATGTCGAAGCACGATCCGTGCAGCCAGCATTCGAGGGTGTCGTCGTAGACCTCGCCCTCGCTGAGCTTGACCTCGGCGTGCGAGCAGATGTCGTGCAGCGCGAAGACCTCCGCGCCCTTGCGCACGAGCGCGACCGGCGTCTGGCCGACCTCGACGGCGATGACCCCCGAGTCGGGGATGTCATTCACCCTGCACACCTTCTCGTAGGTCACCGCGCCAGCTCCGCTTCCACCGCGCTCATCACGCGTTCGCGGATCGCCTCGACCTCGATCCTCTCGATGAGCTGGCCGAGGAAGCCCCTGATGACCAGGCGGCGGGCCTCGTCGAAGGGGATGCCGCGGGCCTGGAGGTAGAACAGGTGCTCGTCGTCCAGGCGGCCGGAGGTGGAGGCGTGACCCGCCCCGGCGACCTCGCCGGTGAGGATCTCCAGGTTCGGCACCGAGTCGGCGCGGGCGCCGTCGGTGAGGATGAGGTTGCGGTTGAGCTCGTAGGTGTCGGTGCCCTCCGCCGCCACGCGGATGATCACGTCGCCGATCCAGACGGCGTGCGCCTCCTCGCCCTGCAGCGCGCCGCGGTAGTCCACGTTGCTCTTGCAGTTGGGCTCGGAGTGGTCGACCAGGAGGCGGTGCTCCAGGTGCTGCTTGGCGTCGACGAAGTACACGCCCGACAGGTCGGCGTCGCCGCCGGGGCCGGTGTAGGAGACGCTGGGCGACAGGCGTACCAGGTCGCCGCCGAGCGTCATCACGAAGCTGCGGAAGGTCGCGTCCTTGGCGAGCTGGGCGTGGTGGTGGGAGACGTGCACGGCGTCGTCGGCCCAGTCCTGGAGGCTGACGACCTTCAGCGTGGCGCCGTCGCCGACCACGAACTCGACGTTGTCCGCGTAGACCGCGCTGCCCTTGTGGTCGAGCACGACCACGGCCTCGGCCATCGGCTCCACCTTGATCACGATGTGGCCGAAGGCGGCGCCGTCGCCGGAGCCGGTCAGCGTGATGACCGTCTCCTTGGAGGTGACAGCCTCGCGCGGCACGGTGATGACCGTGGCCTTCTCGAAGGAGTTGTACGCCTGCGCGCTCACCCGGTCGGCGGGCACGTACGCCTTGCCGACCCGGGCGTCGTCGCGGCCGACCGTCTCGACGGTGACCTCGGGGGCCGCGTCGACGTCCACGACCACGTGGCCTGAGGCGGCGGCGGTGCCGTTGTGCAGGCCCTTCAGGCGGGACAGCGGCGTGAAGCGCCACTGCTCCTCGCGGCCCGTGGGCACCTCGAAGTCGTCCAGGTTGTAGGAGGACTTCTCGTGCAGGGTCGACAGGGGCTTCTCGTTCAGGCCCATCAGCCGACGGCTCCTTCCATCTGCAGCTCGATCAGGCGGTTCAGCTCAAGGGCGTACTCCATGGGGAGCTCGCGGGCGATCGGCTCGACGAAGCCGCGCACGATCATCGCCATCGCCTCGTCCTCGTCGAGCCCGCGGCTCATGAGGTAGAAGAGCTGGTCCTCGCTGACCTTGGAGACCGTGGCCTCGTGCCCCATCGAGACGTCGTCCTCGCGGACGTCGACGTAGGGGTAGGTGTCGGAGCGGCTGATCTGGTCGACCAGGAGCGCGTCGCACTTGACCGTGCTCGCGCTGCCGTGGGCGCCCTCCTCGATCTGCACCAGACCGCGGTAGGAGGTACGGCCGCCGCCGCGCGCCACCGACTTGGAGATCACGCTGGAGGAGGTGTGGGGCGCCAGGTGGACCATCTTGGAGCCGGCGTCCTGGTGCTGGCCCTCGCCGGCGAACGCGACCGACAGGGTCTCGCCCTTGGCGTGCTCGCCCATGAGGTAGACGGCCGGGTACTTCATCGTGACCTTGGAGCCGATGTTGCCGTCGATCCACTCCATGGTGGCGCCCTCGTAGGCGACGGCGCGCTTGGTGACCAGGTTGTAGACGTTGTTCGACCAGTTCTGGATGGTCGTGTAGCGGCAGCGGGCGCCCTTCTTCACGACGATCTCGACGACCGCGGAGTGCAGCGAGTCGCTGGAGTAGATCGGTGCGGTGCAGCCCTCGACGTAGTGGACGTAGGAGTTCTCGTCCACGATGATCAGGGTGCGCTCGAACTGGCCCATGTTCTCGGTGTTGATCCGGAAGTAGGCCTGCAGCGGGATCTCGACGTTGACGTTCGGCGGCACGTAGATGAAGGAGCCGCCGGACCAGGTCGCGGTGTTGAGCGCGGCGAACTTGTTGTCGCCGACCGGGATGACCGAGCCGAAGTACTCCTTGAAGAGCTCCTCGTGCTCCTTCAGGCCCGTGTCGGTGTCGACGAAGATGACGCCCTTCTCCTCGAGGTCCTCACGGATCTTGTGGTAGACGACCTCGGACTCGTACTGGGCGGCGACGCCGGCGATGAGGCGCTGCTTCTCGGCCTCGGGGATGCCGAGCTTGTCATAGGTGTTCTTGATGTCCTCGGGCAGCTCGTCCCAGGAGGCGGCCTGCTTCTCCGTGGAGCGCACGAAGTACTTGATGTTGTCGAAGTCGATGCCGGTGAGGTCGGAGCCCCAAGTCGGCAGCGGCTTCTTGCCGAACAGCCGCAGGCCCTTCAGACGCAGGTCGAGCATCCACTCCGGCTCGTTCTTGAGCGCCGAGATGTTGCGGACGACCTCTTCGGACAGGCCGCGCTTGGCGGCCGCGCCCGCCTCGTCCGAGTCGGCCCAGCCGAACTTGTAATTCCCGAGGCCTTCCAGCTCCGGGCGGTCGGTGACAGTCACCTTCCGGTCTCCTTGCTCTCAGTGTCCAATGGGTCGCGCACCGCTCCTCGCTCATTGCGCTGAGCGGGCCGATGCGTTCCCTGTATCCGAACGGGGCTCACATGCGTGGTGCAGACCCCGTCGCCGTGTGCGATGGTGGCCAGGCGCTGCACCGGGGTGCCGAGCAGTTGCGCGAACGCCTCCGTCTCGGCCTCACACAGCTGCGGGAACTCCGCCGCCGCGTGCGCCACCGGGCAGTGATGCTGGCAGAGCTGGTCGCCGCCGGACTTGGCCTTGCTGGCCGAGGCGGCGTAACCCTCTGCCGACAGCGCCTGGGCCAGCACGTGCACCCGCTGGTCCTCCGGCACTGTCGCCATGACCGGCTCAAGCCGCTGCAGCAGGCCCTTGACCTGCGAGCGGGCGAACTCGGTCACCGCTTCCTCACCCATGCGCTCGGCCAGGAAACGCAGCGCGCTCCCGGCCAGGTCGTCATAGGCGTGCTCGAAAGCACTGCGCCCCGCGTCGGTGATGGCGAACAGCTTGGCCGGCCGCCCTCTGCCGCGCTGCCCGCGCGGCCGCACGGTGCGAGGCTCGATCATCCCGTCGGTCAGCAGCGCGTCGAGATGGCGTCGCACGGCTGCGGGCGTGAGCCCGAGCCGCTCGCCGAGCGCCGCGGCCGTGACGGGACCGTGCTCCAGGATGAGTCGGGCCACGCGGGCGCGTGTGCTGCGCTCGCTTCCCGGCTCGATCGAGGAGGTCACGTTTTTCACAACATCAGTGTGCCGTAATTCCTTCCCCGTTCACAAACGGTTCCGGAGATGCGGGGAATGCAATTTCTCACGCAGGGTAGCCTTACCTAACTCCACGCCGGAGCAGGGTGAACGCCGCCCCGGAGGCGACGATCAGGGCCAGCATGACGGCCGCCATCGGCACCGCCGTACCGGATCCGGCGAGTCCCACCAGCGGCGCGGCCAGCGCGCCGAGCGCGAACTGGAGCACCCCGAGCAGCGCCGAGGCGCTGCCGGCGACCTGCGGGGGCTGGCTGGCGAGGGCGAGCGCGCCGGTGCCCGGCAGGACGAGTCCCTGGCCGCACATGATGACGAACAGGCCCGCCACGATGCCGCCGAGGCCCAGGCCCGCGGTGGCGGCGGCGACCAGCAGCGCGCCGCCCGCCAGCGTGACGGCCAGGCCGACGCGGACGAGGAGCTCGGGCCGGACGCGCCCGGCCAGGCGCCCGCCGACCTGGGCCATGACGGTCAGGCCGAGGGCGTTGAGCCCGAAGATGAGGGAGTACTGCTGCGGCGTGGCCTGGTAGACGCCCTGAAGGACGAACGGCGAGCCGGAGATGTAGGCGAACATGGCCGCGAAGGCCAGGCCCGCGGTCAGCGCGCTGGCCATGAAGGCGCGGTCGCGCAGCAGGCGCCAGAACGTCCTGGCGGTGTGCCTGAGGCCGCCGCTCTCGCGCCGGTCGGCGGGGAGCGTCTCCTTGACGCCGGGGACGACCGCGAGCAGCAGCGCCAGGCCCAGCAGGCTCAGCGCGACGAAGACGCCGCGCCAGGAGGTGAACGCCAGCAGTTGCGCGCCGGCGATCGGGGCCAGGATCGGCGCGAGGCCGCTGACCAGCATGAGGGTGGCGAAGATGCGGGCGATGGCCGCCCCGTCGTACAGGTCGCGCACCACCGCGCGGACGATCACCAGCGCGGCGCCGCCGAGCACGCCCTGCAGCAGGCGCAGCGCGATCAGCGCGGGCACGTTGGGGGCGAAGGCGCACAGCAGCGAGGCCAGCGCGAAGCCGCCGACGCCGACGAGCAGGGGGCCGCGCCGCCCGCGCACGTCGCTGAGCGGGCCGGCCAGCACCTGGCCGAGCGAGACGCCGATGAGACAGGCGGTGAGGGTGAGCTGGACCTGGGCGGGGGCCGAGACCATCTCGACGGAGATGGCGGGCAGCGCGGGCAGGTACATGTCGATGGACAGCGGCCCGATGGCGCTCAGCGCGCCCAGGATCAGGAGGAGCAGTCCGCGGCGTTCTCTCCTGACCTCGACCGCCGGCGTGGCCTCTGCCACGGACATGCGTTCACCCCTCTCCCTCGCGGACCGATGGCCCACGAGGGCCGAGGGATGGAACAGGGATTAGGTCGGCCTAATTCCCTATTTCAGGAATTTTCGTGAAGTTGGATGACGTTGAAGCTCGCCCCCTGGGGGTCGGTGAGCACACTGAACGGCCCGGGCGGGGAGTCCATGCGCTCCACGAGGACCGTGGCGCCCTTCTCGCGGGCCTTGGAGACCGTGGCGCCGAGGTCGGCCACGCAGAAGTAGGTGCCCCAGTAGGAGGGCACCTGGGGCGGGTGGTCGGCGTCCATGGCCATCATGCCCGCGATGCTGTTCTCGCCGTTGTACCACTCGGTGTAGGCCATCTCTCCCATCTGCTGGGCGTGCGGCCGCCAGCCGAAGACCTCGCTGTAGAAGCGGGTGGCGGCCTCGACGTCGCGGCTGACGAGTTCGTTCCAGCAGAACGAGCCCGGCTCGTTGACCAGCGCCGCGCCGTTGTGATTGCCCGGCTGCCACGCGCAGAAGAAGCCGCCGTCGGTGGCCTGGAAGACGCCCATCGTCCCGGCGTCGAACACCGCGAACGGCTCGGCCACGACCGTGCCGCCCGCGTTCTTGACCCGGTCGGCGACCGCCGCCGCGTCGTCGGTGGAGACGTACATGTTCCAGACCGGGGGCATGCCCTCGGCCTGGAGCGGGCCGACTCCGGCCACGACCTTGTCGCCGACGTGGAACTGCCCGTAACCACCGGCGGCCGGGTCGTCGGCCATCTCGGCGCGCCAGCCGAAAAGCTCGCCGTAGAAGCCGACCGCCGCCGCCACGTCGGTGGTCGACAGATCCACCCAGCAGGGAACGCCTGGTTCATAAGTGCTGCGTACTGACACTTCCCCCTCCTTCTGTGAGATGGACCACAATCACCCAATCACGTCCCGTCCCACCCGTCAGGTGACTTGACGGGTTCGACCGCAAGCCTTTACGCGCTGCCAGGTCGGAGCCCGGACCACCACGCGCAGTCCCTAGACTCTTGGCCATGGATTCCCCAGCCGTCGAGATCATCGATCTGGTCAAGCGCTACGGCGCCACCACCGCGATCGACGGCCTCACGCTCTCGGCGGCGCGCGGCGCGGTCACCGCGATCCTCGGCCCCAACGGCGCGGGCAAGACCTCCACGATCGAGATCTGCGAGGGCTTCAGGCGCGCCGACGCCGGCACCGTGCGGGTGCTCGGCGCCGACCCGCGCGACCACGCGCTGCGCCCCCGGGTGGGCGTCATGCTCCAGGCGGGCGGCGTCCCGCCCGCGATGCGCTGCGGCGAGTGGCTGCGGCTGGTCTCCCGCTTCTACGCCCGCCCCCTGGATCCCCAGGCCCTTCTGGTACGCCTCGGGCTGGCCGAGCACGCCCGCACCCCCTACCGCAGGCTCTCCGGCGGCCAGCAGCAGCGCCTGTCCCTGGCCGCCGCGGTCGTCGGCCGCCCCGAGCTGGTCTTCCTCGACGAGCCCACCGCCGGACTCGACCCGCAGGCCAGGCACGGCTGCTGGGACCTGGTCGGCGACCTGCGCGCGGCCGGGGTCTCGGTGGTGCTCACCACCCACCACATGGACGAGGCCGAGCGCCTGTCCGACCACGTCGTCATCATCGACAGGGGCCAGGTCGTGGCCGAGGGCAGCCCCGCCCAGCTCACCGGCGCGGAGCGGCAACTGCGCTTCCGGGCCCGCCCGGGACTCGCGCTGGAGGAGCTGCTCAACGCGCTGCCCGCGGGCAGCGCCGCCAAGGAGTCCCCCGCCGGCCACTACATCCTTGAGGGCCAGGTCGGGCCCGAGCTGCTGGCCACGGTCACCGCCTGGTGCGCCGCCGAGGGCGTCACCGCCGACGACCTGCGCATCGAGCGCCGCACGCTGGAGGACGTCTTCCTCGAACTGACGGGACGCGAACTGCGATGACCACCCTTGACCTCACTCCGGCGCCCGGCGCGGCGCCGCTGTCCAGGATGGTGCTGGCGCAGGCGGGCGCCGAGGTGCGGGCCATCCTGCGCAACGGCGAGCAACTGCTGCTCACGCTGGTCATCCCGGTGCTGCTGTTGGTCGGCTTCTCGCTGGCGCCGCTGATCGACATCGGCGGCGGGAGCCGGGTCGACTTCCTGACGCCCGGCGTGCTGGCCCTGGCCGTGATGTCCACGGCCTTCACCGGGCAGGCGATCGCCACGGGGTTCGAGCGCCGTTACGGCGTGCTGAAGCGGCTCGGGGCCACGCCGCTGTCGCGGGCCGGGCTCCTGCTGGCCAAGACGCTGGCCGTACTCGCGGTGGAGGCCCTTCAGGCGCTGGTCATCGTGGCCGTGGCGCTGGCGCTGGGCTGGCGTCCGCACGGCTCGATCCTGGCTGCGGCCCTGCTGGTGCTGCTTGGGACCGCGGCCTTCAGCGGGCTCGGGCTGCTCATGGCGGGCGTGCTGCGCGCGGAGGCGACGCTGGCCGCGGCCAACCTCGTCTACCTGGTGCTGCTGGGGGCGGGCGGGGTGGTCTTCCCGCTGTCGAAGTTCCCCGAGGGGGTGCGGGCGGCGCTGGAGCTGCTGCCGATCTCGGCGCTGACCGGCGGGCTGCGCGCGGTGCTGCGCGACGGGGCCGCGCTGCCGCTCGGCGCGCTGGCCGTGCTGGCGGTCTGGGCCGCCCTCACGCTGGGGCTGGCCTCGCGGACCTTCCGCTGGGAGTGACCCCCCTGGCTCCGTTCTTGTCGGTCGCGGTGAGTACCCTCTGACCACTACCTGAGGAGAACCCCCGCATGACCGCCTTCGCGCTTGACGACCCGTTCGACCGTTCCAGATCCCGCCTGCCGGGGCCCGGCGGTCTGCTGCGCACGGCCGCCGACTCGATCCCGCCGTCCGGGCTCGTGCTGCTGGCCATCGTCTCCGTCCAGTTGGGCGCCGGGTTCGCCAAGGACCTGTTCCACGTGCTGCCGCCGAGCGCCATGGTGTTCCTGCGCATCGCGGCGGGGGCGCTGATCATCACCGCCGTCGCGCGGCCCCGGCTGCGGGGCATGAGCGCGCGCGACTGGGGCGTCGTGGTCGCCTTCGGCGCCACGCTGGCGGTCATGAACCTGACCTTCTACGAGGCTCTGGCCCGGTTGCCCATGGGGATCGCGGTGGCGATCGAGTTCCTGGGGCCGCTGGGGGTCGCGGTGGCGGCCTCGCGGCGGCGGCTTGACCTGCTGTGGGTGCTGCTGGCCGGGGGCGGCGTGGTCCTGCTCGCGCCCTGGGGACAGTCGGCGTCGGTGAGCTGGGCGGGCATCGGGTTCGCGCTGGTGGCGGGGGCCTGCTGGGCGGCGTACATCCTGCTGTCGGCGGCGGCGGGCCAGCGATTCTCCGGCGCCACCGGGCTGTCGCTGGCCATGGCGGTCTCGGCCGTGGTCGTCGCGCCGGTCGGGGTGACGGCGGGCGGGATGGACCTGCTGCAACCCGAGGTTTTGCTGATCGGGCTGGGGGTCGGGCTGCTGTCGTCGGTGATCCCGTACTCGCTGGAGCTGCAGGCGCTGCGACGGATGCCCAAGCACGTGTTCGGCATCCTGATGAGCCTGGAGCCCGCGGTGGCGGCGCTGATTGGGCTGGTGGTGCTGGGCGAGATCCTGCACGTGCGGGAGTGGGCGGCGGTCATCTGCGTGGTGGCGGCCAGCCTCGGGGCGACCCGGGCGCGCAAGAAGCTCTGATCGACCCGTCCCAGCGGTACGGCGGGCTATTCGGGGCGGTCGGCCCAGATGCCGCGGACGTGCTGGATGTGGGCGCTCATGATGCGTTCGGCCGCGGCGGAGTCGCCTTCCGCCAGGGCGGTGAGCAGTTCCAGGTGCTCGCGTCCCGAGTCGGGGAGCTTGCCGCGCTCGAAGAGCTGCTGCAGGCCGTACAGGCGGGCCCGGTTGCGCAGGTCGCGGACCACCTCCACCAGGTGCATGTTGCCGCACAGCTTGAGCAGTTCCACGTGAAACCGCAGGTCAGCGTCCACATATGCCAGCAGATCACCGCGTTCCGCCGCGGCGACGATCTCCTCGGCGACCGGCCGCAGGCTGTCGAACTCCGCCGCCCGCGAGGCGTCCGCGAGCCGCGTCACCGTGGGCACCTCGATCAACTGGCGGATCTCGGTGAGCTCGTCGAGGTCGCGGTCGGACAGCTCCGTGACCCGGAAGCCCTTGTTGCGCACCGCCTCGACCAGGCCCTCCTTGGCCAGGTCGAGCATGGCCTCGCGCACGGGGGTCGCCGACACCCCGAACTGGGCGGCCAGCACCGGCGCGGAGTACACCACGCCTGGGCGCATCTCACCGGTGATCAGCGCCGCCCGGAGCGCGTGCGCGACCTGCTCGCGCAGGCTCTGCCGCTCCCCCACCATCGGCAGGTCGAGCCGGTCCTCCGCAGCCATCGCGCGCATCCCTTTCCCTACGTCCACGCCTCGTAAGCGGCCGCGGCCACCACGAGATCCTGCCAGGCCATCCCGGTGCTCTTGAACAACCTGGGGCCCGGACCCGCGGTGACACGGCCGTTGACCAGCTCGGCGAGGTTTCCGGCGAGGTGACCAGTCGTGATCGTACCGTGGCGGATCGGGACGATCACATCTCCCGCCTCGACCAGCGCACTCGCCCGGGACTCGACCACGACGGTCGAGCGGGCGACGAGGTCGTCGTCGACCTCGCGGGCGTCTGGTTCGTGGGAGCCGACGGCGAGGATGGCGGCGCCGTCGCGGGCGAGCTTACCGGGGAACAGGGGCTCGCGGGCAGTGGTGCAGCAGGCCACGAGATCGGCCCCGGCCACGGCGGTGTCGACGGCCGCGCGGGTGCCGGGGTCGTCGCCGCACAGGGTCTCAGCGGCCAGTCCGAGCCCGGCGCAGCGGGCTGCCAGCGCCTCGGCCCGCTGCGGGTGCCTGGCGACGACGGTGACGCGCTCCAGCGGGCGTACCGTCCTCAGAGCCAAAACGTGACCCCACGCCTGCGGCCCCGACCCGAACACCACCAGGGTGCGGGCGTCGGCGGGGGCCAGGTGGGTGGCGGCCAGGGCGGAGACGGCGGGGGTGCGCAGGCTGGTCAGGGCGATGCCGTCCATGACCGCCAGCGGGGCCAGCGTGGCGCCGTCGAACAGCAGGTAGGCGCCCTGGATGCGGGGCAGCTCGCGCGTGGCGTCCTCGGGCGCGATCGTGACCGCCTTGACCCCGGCGTAGGCGCGGGTGGCGGCGGGCATCAGCAGCATCTGGCCGCCGGGCAGGTCCACGACGGGGCGCTGCGGGGTGTCCTCGGGGTCCAGCCCGTCGCGCAACGCCTCCTCCAGCAGCCGTACGGCCCGCGGCACCGGAACCAGCCGCTCCAGGGCCTCCGCGTCGATGTAGGGCAGCGCGTTCATGGGCCAAGCATCCAGGTCCCCGCCGTAATTAGGGAAGAGGCCCGCGCAGGGGTCACGAGGGAAACCCCAAGGGGGGTGGCCCCTGAACACGCGTAGCGCGGCGTGGGGCGCGGGAGGCGCGGCGTGGGGCCGCGGGGGTGGGCTTGGGGCGGGCGTGCGGGCAGGCGGGGTGGGCACGATGGGCCAGGCGGGTGTGGGGCGGGTGGGGTGGTTAGCGGAGGACGAAGCCGGTGCCGAGGGGGTCGGTGGGGTCGAGGTCGAAGGTGTGGCGGCCGGTGCGGTAGGCCATGCCGTCGATCTCCGGGACGATGCCCTCGGGTGTGCGTCCCGCGATCCTGGCCGTGAAGCGGGTGCCGATGACGCTGTCGTGGGTCAACGTGACCTGGTCCCCGTGGTCGGTGGCCAGCAGTGCCATGCGGGCGGCGGTGCCGGAGCCGCACGGTGAGCGGTCCACCTCGCCGTCGGCGAAGACGGTGACGTTGCGCTGGTGCAGGGCGGTCCCGTCGGCGGACAGGTCGTCGTGGAAGATGACGCCGTAGATGCCGGACAGGCGGTCGTCGCGGGGGTGGCGGGCGGCGGGGTGGCCGTGCAGCGCGGACTTTACGCGGCGGCCGTGGGCGATGAGGGCGGGCAGGTGCTCCCGCTCCACGGACAGGCCCACGGCGGAGGCGGGCAGGCTGGCGTACAGGGCGCCGCCGTAGGAGACGTCGAGGGTGACGCCGGCGGCCTGCACGTCGCGGGCGATCACGTACGACGGGACGCTGCGGAAGGTGACTCCGGTGACCCGGCCCCCGGCGCGGGTCACGCGGGCGGTCACGCGGCCCGACGGGACGTCGACGACCACGTCCGTGACGCCGTCGGGGACGGACTCCACCAGCCCCTCCTGCACAGCGTGTACGGCCAGCGCGATCGTGCCATGCCCGCAGGCGGTCGAATAGCCGTCCTTGTGCCAGAACAGCACACCCAGATGCGCCCCGGAGTCGTCCGGCGGAACCAGGAAACAGCCGTACATGTCGGCATGGCCGCGCGGCTCATGGCACAGCAGCCGCCGCACGTGATCGACACCCCCGGTGGCGTCCCGCCGTTCGAGCACGGTGGCGCCGGGGATGTCCGGGACGCCGCCGGTCACGATCCTGAACGGCTCGCCCCCGGTGTGGTAGTCGACCGTCGTGATCACAGCTCGAACCCCGCGGGAAAGGGGTCGCGGGGATCGAGGAAGTACTGGGCCGTCCCGGTGATCCAGGCGCGCCCGGTGATGGACGGCAGCACGGCGGGCCGCCCGCCGACCGTGGTCTCCTCCAGCAGCCGTCCGACGAACCGGGTCCCGATGAACGACTCGTTGACGAAGTCGGCGCCTATGCCCAGTTCGCCGCGCGCGTGCAGTTGCGCCATCCGGGCGCTGGTGCCGGTGCCGCAGGGCGAGCGGTCGAACCATCCGGGGAAGATGGCCATCGCGTGCCGGGAGTGCCCGGCCGTGGAGCCGGGAGCGGCGAAGTAGACGTGGTGGCAGCCCCGGATGCGCGTGTCCTCGGGATGGACCGGCTCGTCGGCGGCGTTGATCGCGTCCATGGTCGCCAGCCCGGCGGCGATGATCTCGTTCTTGGCGCCCCGGTCGAACGGCAGCTTGTAGGAGTCGAGGCCGACGATGGCGTAGAAGTTGCCGCCGTAGGCCAGGTCGTAGCGGATGCCGCCGAACCCCGGCACCTCGACCTCGGCGTCCAGCCGATCGCTGAAGGAGGCCACGTTGCGGAGCGTGACCGACTCGGCGACGCCGTCCCTGACCGCGACGTCCACGGTGACGAGCCCGGCGGGCACGTCCAGCCGGATCGTGGTCACCGGCTCGGTCACCTCGACCATGCCGGTCTCGACCAGTACGGTCGCCACCCCGATCGTGCCGTGCCCGCACATCGGCAGCAGCCCGGACACCTCGATGAACAGCACTCCCCAGTCGGCGTCCGGCCGGGTGGGCGGCTGCAGGATCGCCCCGCTCATGGCGGAGTGCCCGCGGGGCTCGCGCATGAGCAGGTTGCGCAGATGGTCGAGGTGGTCGCGGAAGTACACGCGCCGCTCGGCCATCGTGGCGCCGGGAACGACGCCCACGCCGCCGGTGATCACGCGCGTGGGCATGCCCTCGGTGTGCGAGTCGACCGCGTGGAAGACCCGGTTGGTTCTCATACAGCTCCTCTGGGGGTGCCTGGGCCACTTGGCCGGTGAAGCGGTCCTCGTCACGGCGGGATGGGGTACGGCCGCCGGCCGTTCCCCTGGAGGCCGCCCGCCGGAGTGCGGCGGGTGGCGGGTGCGCGGCTTGCCGTAACGGAAGGCCGGGCTTCTGGAATCACTGCGGAAAGGACCTGGGAGAAAGCTACGACATCCCCTCGGCGAGGGCCTTCTCGGTGGCGGCGCGGACGGCGGTGGACTGGTCGCCGGTGAGCGGTACACGCGGCTGGCGGCAGGGTCCGCCGCGGCGGCCGGCCACGTCCATGGAGAGCTTGATGGCCTGCACGAACTCGATCTTGGAGTCCCAGCGCAGCAGCGGGTGCAGCGTCCGGTACAGGGGCAGCGCGGTGTCCAGGTCGCGGGCCAGCGCGGCGCGGTAGAGCGCCACGTTGGCGGCGGGCAGCGCGTTGGGGAAGCCCGCGATCCACCCGACGGCCCCGGCGATGCCCAGCTCCAGCAGCACGTCGTCCGAGCCCACCAGCAGGTCGAGGCCGGGGGCGAGCTCGGCCAGCTCGTAGGCGCGGCGCACGTCGCCGGTGAACTCCTTGACCGCCACGATCAGCCCCTCGGCGTGCAGCTTCGCCAGGAGAGCCGGGGTCAGGTCGACCTTGGTGTCGTAGGGGTTGTTGTAGGCCACGACCGGCAGCCCCGCCTCGGCCACCTGGCGGTAGTGCTCCAGCACGGCGCGCTCGTCGGCGCGGTAGGTGTTGGGCGGCAGCGCGAGCACCGATCCGCAGCCGATCTCGCGGGCGTGCTCGGCCCAGCGGCGCGACTCGGCCGCGCCGTAGGCGCCGACGCCGGCCATGACGCGCTCGCCGCCGATCGCGGCGACGGCCGTCTCGGCGACCTTGGCGCGCTCCTCGGGCGTCAGCGTCTGGTACTCGCCCAGCGAGCCGTTGGGCACGACGCCGTCGCAGCCGTTCGCGACCAGCCAGCGGCAGTGCCCGGCGAAGCCGTCGTAATCCACGGACAGGTCGTCGTGCAGGGCGAGCGCGGTGGCCACCATGACGCCGTGCCAGGGTTTCGTGCGTGTTGTCATCAACGTTCCTTCTGTGGGGGCTCCGCTAGGGCGCCTAGGGAGATCGGCTGGGCGATGGGGCGGCGTGGGGGCTGCTGGGGTTCCCCGGCGAGGCAGGCGAGCGCGTAGCCGCACATGCGGCCCTGGCACCAGCCCATGCCGGGCCTGGCCAGCAGCTTGATCGAGCGGGCGTCGGTGGCGCCGAGCGCCTGCGCCTCGCGGACGCGGGCCAGCGGCACCTCCTCGCACCGGCACACGAGGGTGTCCTGGGCGAGCCACGACTGCCAGCCGGGCCGCACGGGGTAGGCGGTCTGCAGCGCGGCGGCGAAGGCGCGCAGCCGGGCGCGCCTGCGCAGCAGCAGGCCGGGCACCTCGGCGGCGCCGGCGAGCGCGAGGCCGGCGATGCGGCCCTCGATCTCCGACAGCTCCCAGCCGCCGACGCCGGTGGGCTCGCCGGCCGCCCACACGCCGGGGACGCTGGTGCGCTGGCGCGCGTCCACGTCCACCACGGGCGTGCCGTCGGTGTCACCGCGGGTCCGGCAGCCGAGCTGGACGGCCAGCTCGATCTGCGGCACGAACCCGTAGCCGACCGCGAGCGCGTCGCACTCCAGTTCCTCTGTGCCCAGAACGTTCCAGTCGCGATCCAGCCTGGCCACCGTGACCGCGCGCAGCTCGTCCTCGCCGTGCGCGGCGATCACCGCGTGTCTCCTCCGGTACGGCACGCGCCGCGTCCCCAGCGCCCACGCGTACCCGGCGGCCTCGCCCGCCTTGCCGAGCGCCATGACCGGATGCCGGGCCAGGCCCAGCCCGCCCGACGCCTCGAACACCCCGGCCACCTCGACGCCCGCCTCCGCCAGCCCGGCGGCGACCGGCAGCAGGAACGGCCCGGTCCCGGCCACGGCGATCCGCCGCCCGGCCGGCACGCGCTCGCCCTTGAGCAGCGCCTGCGCGCCTCCGGCGGTGAGCACGCCGGGCAGGTCCCAGCCGGGGAAGGGCAGCGGCCGGTCGTGGGCGCCGGTGGCGATGAGCACGTGCCGCGCCCGTATCTCCGCACGGCCGTGGGCCGGCTCTTCCGCGCGGCCGGTGCCGTACGCGTCATCCGCGCGGCTGGTGCCGTAGGCGTGCACGGTGAACGCGTCGTCCTCGCGGCTGAGGGCCCAGACCTGGTGCTGGAGCAGGACGTCGGCCCGCTGGCGCAAAGCTCTGGTCTGGCGGGCGAAGCGGGGCTCGGGTTCGGCTCCGTGGGCGTGGCGGAAGTACTGCCCGCCCAGGCGCGGCCCGCCGTCCAGCAGGACGACGCGGAGCCCGGCGAGCGCGGCGGTCAGCGCGCCGGCGACCCCGGCGGGCCCGCCGCCGACGACGGCCAGGTCGTGGGTCATGAGGTGCTCACCTCGTCGCCGGGACGGGCTTCGAGCCGGCAGGCACGCTCGGCGGGCCGGCCGTTGACGACGACGAGGCAGTCGAAGCAGGCCCCGATGCCGCAGAACAGGCCGCGCGGCCGTCCGCCGAAGCGGGTGGAGCGCCAGGAGCGGACCCCGGCGGCGTGCAGCGCCGCGCCGATCGTCTGCCCGGGCTCGGCGGGCACCGGGCGCCCGTCGACGGAGATGTCGAACCGCTCCATCAGCCGGTCTCCTCTCGGGTGGATCGGGTGAAGCGGTCGGGCCGGAACGGGTGCGGGTCGAGGTCGGGCCGCCGTCCGGCCAGGAGCTGGGCGAGCAGGTGGCCGGTGGCGGGGGCCAGGCCGATGCCGGCGCCCTCGTGGCCGCAGGCGTGGTAGAGGCCGGGCGCCCTCGGGTCCTCGCCGATGACGGGCAGGTGGTCGGGGCAGTACGGGCGGAAGCCGCAGTAGGAGCGGATCGCCCGCACCTCGCGCAGCGCGGGGAACAGCGCGACCGCCTGCGCGGCCAGCCTGGACAGCACCGGCACCGAGGTGGTCCGGTCGAAGCCGACCCGTTCCCTGCTGGCCCCGATGAGCACGGGGCCGGCGGGGGTGCCCTCGACCACGGCGGAGGTCTCCAGCCCCTCGGAGTCGCTGGCCACGTTGGTCACGTACGCGGCCGTGTAGACCTTGTGCCGGATCAGCGGTTCGCCCAGCGGTTCTGTGACGAGGATGAAGCCGCGCCTGGGCAGCACCGGCAGGTGGACCCCCGCCATCGCGGCGACCTCGCCGCCCCAGGTGCCCGCGGCGTTCACGACGGCGCCGCCGAGGATGTCGCCGTGGGAGGTGCGCACACCGCTCACGCGCGCCCCGTCGCGCAGGAATCCGGTGACGGTGACGCCGGTGCGCAGGTGGAGGGTGCCGTGGCCGTAGGAGTCCGCGCCGAGCGCGATCAGCCGGGCGGCGGCGAGCATGGGCTGGACCTGCGCGTCCTGGGGGTAGTGGACGCCGCCGGCCAGCCCCGGCGCCAGATGCGGCTCGTAGCCGCCCAGCGCCTCGCCGGATACCGCCGTGTGCTCCACGCCCTGCTTGGCGGCCAGTTCGGTGAGCTGCCGCAGGACGTCGGCGGTCTCGGCGACGACGAGCCCGCCCTTGGCCTCGAACTCGAAGCCGCCGTGCTCGGCCAGCTCGCGCCAGAGGCGGTTGGACAGAAGGGCGAGGTCGAGTTCGGGGCCCGGCTCCTTGTCGGAGACGAGCACGTTGCCCTCGCCGGAGCCGGTGGTGCCGCCCGCCACGGGTCCGCGGTCGACGACGGTCACGTCCAGCCCGGCACGCGCCGCGTAGTAGGCGCAGGCGGCGCCGACCACTCCTGCGCCGATGACGATGACGTCCGACATCGGCCTCCCTTCAGTAATATGTCACACTACACTGAACTTCGCTCGCTCGGCCAGAGGCCATCGCGGTGGAAGGACCGGCACATAGGGCCCCTACCATCGATGACGTGAAGCTACCCACCGGCCGCCCCACCTCGATCATCAGAAGTCTGTACTTCTGGGACCCCACCCCGTCCTCGATGCGCGGCTGGGCCCTCGCCTCGGTCGTGGTCAACGCGGGCATCGCGGTCACCGGGGCGACCGTCAGGGTGACCGAGTCGGGCCTGGGCTGCCCCACCTGGCCCCAGTGCACCAGCGACAGCTACCTGCCGGTCCTGCACCCCGAGATCTCGCCGCTGCACATGGCGGTGGAGTTCGGAAACCGGCTGCTGACGTTCCTGGTCCTCGCGGTGGGCTTCGCCTGCGTCATCGCGGCATTGCGTACGGCGCCGCGCCGCCCCGACCTCGTCCGCCTAGCCTGGGTGCAGCCGGCCGGCATCGTGGTGCAGGCTCTGTGGGGCGGGCTGGTGGTCAGGACCGCGCTGCACCCGGCCACGGTCGGCATGCACTACATCATCTCCGTGGGCCTGATGGCCGCCTGCTGGATGTTCTACGTGCGGACCGGCGAGCGCCAGGGGGTGATCAGGCGGGTCGTGCACCGCGACATCAGGCGGCTGGCGCAGGTCCTGCTCGCGGCGGTCTTCACGCTGCTGGTGGCGGGCGTGCTGGTCACCGGCACCGGCCCGCACTCCGGTGACGAGCTGGCCTCGCGCTTCGACCTCGACATCGAGTCGGTGGCGCGGGTCCACGCCGACATCGCGTACCTGGTGGTCGGGCTGACGTTCGCGCTGCTGTTCGCCCTGCACGTGAGCAAGGCGCCGCGCGCCGCCCGCCGGGCCGCGCTGGCCCTGCTGGGCATCGAGCTGCTGCAGGGTGTGATCGGCTACACGCAGTACTTCCTGGGCGTGCCCGCCTTCCTCGTGGGCCTGCACGTGCTCGGCTCGACCCTGGTCTGGATCTTCGCGCTGCGCGCGGTGACGGCCACCCGCGTCCGCGAGCCGGTCGGCACCCTCCCCTCCCCCGACCGGGAGCGCGCTGCCGCCTGACCGGGTATGGCACGATAAGTCCGCCCCTCCCCCACCGGCGGAAGGCCACCCTTGTCAGGAAATAGGCGGAAGCTCCTCCGAAGGTGTTACCAGGCGCTCGTGCTGGCCAGCGTGCTCGCGCTGGCCCCGATGACCTGGGCCTGGCTCGACAGCTCGCCGCACCGCGCCACCGCCGACACCGAGGGCTGGCTCGCTCGGGTCCCGAACACGCAGGTCGCGCTCGTGCTCGGCGCCGGCCTGTACGGCGGACGCCCCTCCCCCATGCTCGCCCGCCGCCTGGACATCGCCGCCGAGCTGTACCGGGCGGGCAAGGTGAAGGCGCTGCTGCTGTCCGGCGACAACAGCCGCGAGGAGTACGACGAGCCCACGGCGATGCGCGACTACCTGACGGCCAAGGGCATCCCGGCGCGGGCGATGGTCCTGGACTACGCCGGTTTCGACACCTGGGACTCGTGCGTACGGGCCCGCGAGGTCTTCGGGGCCGAACGCCTGACCGTCGTGACCCAGGTCTTCCACATCCCACGGGCCGTCACGCTCTGCAGAACGGCCGGCCTGGAGACCTACGGGGTGGGCGACGACTCGACCAGGCAGTGGGCCGCCGCCACCTACGCCTACGCGACCCGGGAACTGCTGGCCACGGCCAAGGGCTTCGCCGACGCGATCCTCCTCCGCTCCGACCCGGTCTTCCCCGGCCCGAGGGAAACGAGCCTGAAGACCATCCTGACCCACAACTAACGGACAACCCCGGCCATGTCTCCAGGTCAGATGGCGTACGAGGGGCCGAGGGCGTGGTGGCCAGGTTTCCGGGCCAGGCGGCCTACGCGGGCCGTGACGGCGGGGACCACGTCCGACGTGGGAAGCGACCCCCACGATCGGCGTCAGCGCACGTCGGCGGGTGGCGTGGGGGTGGCGGGAGCCGTAACGGAAAGGCGGCCCGAAGAAGGACCAGCCGCCCGCGAGCACGATTCCAGCGAAAAGCTCAGCGAATCGGGGCGGGGAAGCCGGCGCGGGCGGCGCTCATGCATTCGAGGAGGGCGCGTTGTTCCTCGTGGAAGGTCTGCTCGTCCACCACCCGCCGCGCCGCGCGGTCGTGCAGCAGGCCGAGCTCGGTGGCGGCGAGCTGGTAGTCGCTCATCGCGCGCAGCCCGCGCTTGCCGCCGTGCGCGCTGGCCCACTGGCGGGCCCGCCGACGACGGGACAGCGCCGAGAGCATGTGGATGTCGGCCTGGTCCACCAGGCGGGTCGGCTCGTAGGGCGGCAGGTAGCGCTGGATGAGGCCGACGATGCGCCGCCTGTCCTTGATCACGATGCCGATCATGACCAGCAGCACGAGCAGCAGGATCAGGTACGCGATCATGAGGCCGGGGAAGCCGCCGTAGGAGGCCATGCCGTTCCACAGACCGTGCAGGAGCATCGCGCCGATCCAGCCCGCCAGGATGTAGCCGACCCGCACCGAGCCGCTGCGCTGGGCGGCGTAGGCCACCGCGACGCCGATCATCGAGGTGAACAGCGGGTGCGCGAACGGCGACAGGATGCCGCGCAGCACGACCGTCACGGCCAGGCCCTCGACGCCGCGCTCGGTGAGCGCGGCCACGTAGTAGCTGACGTTCTCGCTCATCGCGAAGCCGAGCCCGACCATGCTGGCGTAGATGATGCCGTCGGTGGGGCCGTCGAGCTCGGCCCGGCGAAAGCGCAGCAGCCCGAGCAGGACCAGGCCCTTCATCGTCTCCTCGACGACCGGCGCCCCGAACGTGGCGGCCACGCTGCGGGCGTTGTCGGGCGTGAGGTTGGCGGCGTCCGCGATGTAGTGCAGGTTGAGCGAGTTGACCACGCCCGCCACCAGTACGGCCACGCCCGCCCCCCACGCGAAGGCGAAGACGAGGTTGCTGCGCGGCTCGGGCTCCATCCGGTCCAGCGCGAGCACCGCGGCGAGCAGGACGGGCACCGGAGCCAGGGCCAGCAGGAGGGCGACGAGGAAGTGGACAGGCGCGCCGTTGATCACGTCGAAGGAGAGCGAGACGAGCGCGCAGATGCCGGTGACGACCAGCCCGATGATCAGGGCGAAGGATGGCCGGTCCTTGAACACCCAGCGTGGATCACGGGACGCCATACGGTGACTTTAACGGATCGTGTCAGAGCTGTCCCACCGCACACGCTCAGCTGAGCAGCGGGTCGATGGCGACGGCGAGGAACAGGAGCGCCAGGTAGGCGTTGGACCAGTGGAAGAAGCGCATCGGCCGCAGATCGACCCCGGTCTTGCCGGCGTTGACCCTGGCCAGCATGCGGTGGATCTCCCACAGGCACACGACGCCGAGCGCGAGCGCGACGATCGGGTAGAGCAGCGTGGTGCCGGCGACGGGCCACAGCAGCAGCGAGCAGATCACCGTCGCCCAGGTGTAGACGATGGACTCCACGACGACCCTGCGCTCGGTGGCGACCACGGGCAGCATCGGGATCGACGCGGCGGCGTAGTCCTCCTTGTAGCGCATGGCCAGGGTCCAGGTGTGCGGCGGCGTCCAGAAGAACACCACGCCGAACAGCACCAGCGGCGTCCACTCCAGGCTGCCGGTGATGCCCGACCAGCCGATGACCACCGGCATGCACCCGGCCAGGCCGCCCCAGACGATGTTCTGGGAGGTGCGCCGCTTGAGGATCATCGAGTAGACGAAGACGTAGAACAGGATCGCCGACAGGTTGAGCGCGGCGGCGAGCAGGTTCGTGGTGACCCACATGCCAACGACGGACAAAGTTCCGAGGACGATTCCGAAGATCAGCGCGTTGCGCGGCGTGACCTGGTGGCGGGCCAGCGGGCGCTTGCGGGTGCGCCGCATCTTCACGTCGATGTCGCGGTCGATGTAGCAGTTGAGGGCGTTGGCGCTGCCTGCCGACAGCGTGCCGAACACCATGACCCACAGGGCCTTCCACAGGGGCGGCAGGCCGCCCGACGCGAGGAACATGACCGGCAGCGTGGTGATCAGGAGCAGCTCGATGACCCGCGGCTTGGTCAGCGCGACATAGGCCTTGACGACCGCGCCGAAGGAGCGCGGCTGCGCGGCCTGCGGGGCCGGGGCCGTCGATTGCCTGTTCGTGAGCACCGTCAAGGCGCTTCCAGCACGTGCGGAGTCAACGCGTAACCTCTGATTAGAGCGGATCCGTGAATGGACGCCGTGGCGTCCCTGCGAACAAACAAACTGTAGTAGCAGGGGCGGCCGGTCCGGCCATGGGGGGCGTGACCCGCTCGCGGACACGCACGGAGCGGGAAGGGAATCGATCTTGACCGCGGCTCCGTTAGGGTCCGTGTGGGCGGGAAATGCCAACCGGCACCACCTATGACAACGAGATTCCGGAGATCGAGCAGTTGAGCACCTTTGAATGGACCGACCTCGACAAGAAGGCGGTCGACGTCGTCCGAGCACTGGCGATGGACGCGGTGGAGAAGGCCGGCTCCGGCCACCCCGGTACGGCGATGAGCCTGGCGCCCGCCGCGTACCTGCTCTTCCAGCGCACGATGCGGCACGACCCGACCGATGCGAGCTGGCTCGGCCGTGACCGGTTCGTCCTGTCCTGCGGCCACTCCAGCCTGACCCTCTACATCCAGCTCTACCTGTCCGGGTACGGGCTGACGCTGGAGGACCTCGAGCGCCTGCGCACCTGGGACAGCCTCACCCCCGGCCACCCCGAGCACGGGCACACGGTCGGCGTGGAGACCACGACGGGCCCGCTGGGCCAGGGCATCGGCAACGCGGTCGGCATGGCGATGGCCGCCCGCCGCGAGCGCGGTCTGTTCGACCCGGACGCCGCCCCCGGCGAGAGCCCCTTCGACCACCACATCTGGTGCTTCGCCTCCGAGGGCGACATCGAGGAGGGCATCAGCCACGAGGTCAGCTCGCTGGCTGGCCACCAGCAGCTCGGCAACCTGACCATCCTGTTCGACTCCAACCACATCTCGATCGAGGACGACACCCAGATCGCGCTGTCGGAGGACATCCTCAAGCGGTACGAGGCCTACGGCTGGCACGTCCAGAAGGTGGACTGGACCAAGACCGGCGAGTACACCGAGGACGTCGCCGCCCTGAACGCCGCCCTTGAGGCCGCGCGCGCCGAGACCGGCAAGCCGTCGTTCATCATGCTGCGCACGATCATCGGCTGGCCCGCGCCCAACAAGCAGAACACCGGCAAGATCCACGGCTCCAAGCTCGGCGCCGACGAGGTCGCGGCCACCAAGAAGATCCTCGACATGGACCCGGAGAAGTCCTTCGACGTCCCGGCCGAGGTGCTGGAGCACGCCAGGCAGGTGGCCGCGCGCGGCCGCGAGGCGCACGCCGAGTGGGAGAAGGGCTACGCCGCCTGGCGCGCGGCCAACCCCGAGCGCGCCGCCGAGTACGACCGCATCTCCGCCCGCGAGCTGCCCGGCGGCTGGACGAGCGCGCTGCCGGAGTTCGAGGCCGGCGCGTCGGTGGCCACCCGCAAGGCGTCAGGCGAGTTCCTCGGCTCCGTGGCCCGGGTGCTGCCCGAGCTGTGGGGCGGCTCCGCCGACCTCGCCGAGTCCAACAACACCACGATGAAGGGCGAGCCGTCCTTCATCCCCGACGAGTACCAGACCAGGGAGTTCCCCGGTAACCGCTACGGCCGCACGCTGCACTTCGGCATCCGCGAGCACGGCATGGGCGCCATCCTCAACGGCATCGCCCTGCACGGCGGCACCCGGCCCTACGGCGGCACCTTCCTGGTCTTCTCCGACTACATGCGGCCCGCCGTACGCCTGGCGGCGCTGATGAAGCTGCCGGTCACCTACGTCTGGACGCACGACTCGATCGGCCTCGGCGAGGACGGCCCGACCCACCAGCCGGTCGAGCACCTGTGGGCTCTGCGCGCGATCCCCGGCCTGGACGTGGTCCGCCCGGCCGACGCCAACGAGACGGTCTACGCCTGGACGGCCGTGCTGGAGCACACCGACCGCCCGGCCGCGCTGGCGCTGACCCGGCAGAACCTGCCGGTCTACGAGGGCACCAGCGCCGAGGGCGTCAAGCGGGGCGCGTACGTGCTGCGCGAGGCGTCGGACGGCCAGCCGCAGGTGATCCTCATCGCCACCGGCTCGGAGGTCGAGCTGGCCGTGGAGGGCAGGGAACTGCTGGAGGCGCAGGGCATCCCGACCCGGGTCGTGTCGATGCCGTGTGTCGAGTGGTTCCACGGGCAGGACTCCGCGTACCGGCAGAGCGTGCTGCCTCCGTCCGTGAAGGCCCGCGTCGCGGTCGAGGCGGGAATCGGCCTCGGCTGGCGCGAGTTTGTGGGTGAGGCGGGCGAGACGGTCAGCCTCGAGCACTTCGGGGCCTCGGCACCCTACAAGACGCTGTACGAGCAGTTCGGCCTGACGGCCGAGCGGGTGGCGGCGGCGGCCAAGGCCAGCCTCGCCAAGCTCGGTCACGACAAAGGCGAGACGACGGGAAACTGAGATGAGCAGCAGCGAGATCCTGAACAAGCTGTCCGGCCAGGGAGTGTCCATCTGGCTGGACGACATCAGCCGTGAGCGCCTGCGCACCGGCAACCTGGAGCAGCTGATCCGCGAGAAGAACGTGGTCGGCGTGACCTCCAACCCGACCATCTTCGCGAGCGCGCTCAGCAAGGGCGACGCCTACGACAGCCAGATCCACGACCTGGCGATCCGCGGCGTGGACGTCGGCGAGGCCGTGCGCGCGATCACCACCTACGACATCCGCTGGGCCGCCGACGTGCTGCGCCCCGTCTACGACGCCACCGGCGGCGTGGACGGCCGCGTGTCGCTGGAGGTCGACCCGCGCCTGGCCCGCGAGACGGAGAAGACCGTCGCCGAGGCCCGCGCGCTGTGGTGGATGGTGGACCGGCCCAACCTGTTCATCAAGATCCCGGCGACCCAGGAGGGCCTGCCGGCGATCACGCAGGCGATCTCCGAGGGCATCAGCGTCAACGTCACGCTGATCTTCTCGCTGGAGCGCTACCGCGCGGTGATGGACGCCTGGCTGACCGGCCTTGAGGCCGCGCAGGCCAAGGGGCTCAAGCTGGCCGGCATCGAGTCGGTGGCCTCGTTCTTCGTCAGCCGCGTCGACACCGAGATCGACAAGCGTCTCGACGCCGCCGGCAAGCCGGAGCTGAAGGGCAAGGCGGGCGTGGCCAACGCGCGCCTGGCCTACGCCGCGTTCGAGGAGGTCATGAACTCCGAGCGCTGGCAGCGCCTGCGCGCCGCCGGAGCCCGGCCGCAGCGCCCGCTGTGGGCCTCGACCGGCGTGAAGAACCCCGACTACCGGGACACCATGTACGTCGACGACCTCGTCGCCCCCGGCACGGTCAACACGATGCCGGAGAAGACGCTCGACGCGAGCGCCGCCCACGGCAACGTCACCGGCGACACCGTCCGCCCCTTCTACGAGCAGGCGTGGAACACCATGGCCGCGCTGAAGGAGGCCGGCGTCGACTACGACGACGTGGTGAAGGTCCTGGAGGACGAGGGCGTCGACAAGTTCGAGGTCTCCTGGACCGAACTGCTGGACAGCGTGGCGAAGAAGCTGGCCGGATAGTGGAGGTCACGGTCCGCGACGAGGAGGTGGCCGAGGCCGCCTCCTCGGCCGCGGCGCGCCTCCTCGGCGACGGCGTGCCGCAACGGCTGGCCGCCGCCGACCCGGGGCTCTGGGGCGAGGAGGCCGCGGCCGGGGCGGCGACCCGCCTCGGCTGGCTGACCCTGCCCCTGACCTCTCGCGAGCTGCTGCCGGAGATCGGCAAGCTGACCGAGTGGGCGGGGGCGCAGGGCCTGGCCAACGTGGTGCTGGCCGGGATGGGCGGCTCGTCGCTGGCCGCCGAGGTGATCTGCAACACCGCCGACGTGCCGCTGACCGTGCTCGACACCAGCGACCCCCGGCAGGTGCGCCGCGCGCTGGCCGACGGCCTGGACAAGACCGTCCTCGTGGTCGCCGGCAAGAGCGGCACGACCGTCGAGACCGACGCGGCGCTGCGCGTGTTCGAGGCCGCCTTCCGCGCCGCCGGGATCGACCCCGGCGACCGGATCGTGGTGGTGACCGACCCCGGCTCCCCGCTGGAGCAGGCGGCGATCGACGCCGGCTACCAGATGGTGCCGGCCAGGCCGGACGTGGGCGGGCGCTACTCGGCGCTGTCGGCCTTCGGCCTGGTGCCGAGCGCGCTGGCGGGCGTGGAGGTCGAGCGGCTGCTGGCCGAGGCGGAGGAGATGACGCCGCTGCTGGCGCTGCCGGAGGGCAATCCCGGCCTCGACCTGGGCGCGGTGCTCGGCGGCGCCGCGCTGGCCGGGCGCGACAAGCTGATCCTTGAGGACCGGCTCGCGCAGATCACCGGGCTGCCCGACTGGATCGAGCACCTGGTCGCCGAGTCGCTCGGCAAGGACGGCCGCGGCATCCTGCCCGTCGTCGCCGCCGACCCCACCGGGGCGCGGGACGAGCTCGTCGTGGCGATCGGCTCCGACAACGGCGACGTGCGCGTGGACGGGCCGCTCGGGGCGCAGTTCCTGGTGTGGGAGTACGCGACGGCGCTGGCCGGGCGGCTGCTGGAGGTCGACCCGTTCGACCAGCCCGACGTGGCGGTGGCCGAGCGCAACGCGCGGGCGCTGCTGGAGGCGCCCGCCGCGGCGCAGGAGCCCGCGTTCACCGACGGGCCGGTCCAGGTCCACGGCCCCACCGAGGCCCGCGACCTGCCCGGCCTGCTGGCCGAGCTGCTGGCGGCCGTGCCGGCCGGCGGCTACCTGGCCGTGCTGGCCCACCTCGACCGGCTGGCCGCCTTCGACGCGCCGGTGCGCGAGGGGGCCGACTTCGAGGAGATGACCGACGCCTGGATGGCGGCCGACGCGGCCACGCTGCGGGCGCTGCTCGCCCTGCGCACCGACCGGCCGGTGACCTTCGGCTGGGGGCCGCGCTACCTGCACGCCACCGGGCAGTACCACAAGGGCGGGCCCGGGAACGGGGTGTTCCTTCTCATCACCGGCGTGGTGGAGGACGACCTCGCGGTGCCCGGCCGGCCGTACAGCTTGGGCGGGCTGCAACTGGCCCAGGCCCTCGGCGACCTTCAGGCGCTGGCGGGCCGGGGGCGGCCTGCCGTACGCCTGCATCTGACCGACCGCGTGACCGGAGTCGCGCGCCTGCTCGCAGCCGCACAGGAGGCTTGAGATGACAGACCCGGCAGCGCCCGCAGAGGAAGCCGTCACCGTGGCGGCGGCCGTCGCGGGCACCGCCACCACCCTTGAGGTGGCGGCCGCCAACCCGCTGCGTGACCCGCGCGACAAGCGGCTGCCCAGGGTGGCGGGACCGTGCGTGATGGTGTTGTTCGGCGTGACGGGTGACCTGGCCAAGCGCAAGTTGTTGCCGGCCATCTACGACCTGGGCAACCGCGGGCTGCTGCCGCCCGGGTTCTCGCTGGTCGGTTTCGCGCGCCGTGACTGGAAGGACCAGGACTTCGCCCAGTTGACGCATGACGCGGTGAAGGCCAACGCCAGGACGCCGTGGCGCGAGGAAGTGTGGAAGCAACTGGCCGAGGGGATCCACTTCGTGCCGGGCGAGTTCTCCGACGACGGCGCGTTCGACGCGCTGGCGATGGCGTTGAAGGAGATCGACCAGACGCGCGGCACGGGCGGCAACTATGCGTTCTACCTGTCGGTGCCGCCGAAGTTCTTCCCCGCCGTGGTGAAGCAGTTGAAGCGGACGGGGCTGGCCGACGCGCCCGAGGGCTCGTGGCGGCGGGTGGTGATCGAGAAGCCGTTCGGGCACGACCTGCAGAGCGCCCACGAGCTGAACGAGATCACCAACGAGGCCTTCCCGGAGTCGTCGATCTTCCGGATCGACCACTACCTGGGCAAGGAGACCGTCCAGAACATCATGGCGCTGCGCTTCGCCAACAACCTGTACGAGCCGATCTGGAACCGCTCCTACGTCGACCACGTGCAGATCACCATGGCCGAGGACATCGGCCTGGCCGGCCGGGCGGGCTACTACGACGGCATCGGCGCGGCCCGCGACGTGATCCAGAACCACCTGCTGCAACTGCTGGCGCTGGTGGGGATGGAGGACCCGACCTCGTTCGAGGCCTCGTCGCTGCGGCGGGAGAAGGAGAAGGTCCTCAAGGCGGTACGCCTGCCGGCCGACCTGAAGAACAACACCGCCCGCGGCAAGTACGCGGCGGGCTGGCAGGGCGGCGAGAAGGTCGTCGGCTACCTGGAGGAGGACGGCATCCCGGCCGACTCCACGACCGAGACCTACGCCGCGATCAAGCTGGAGATCGCCAACCGGCGCTGGGCCGGCGTGCCGTTCTACCTGCGCACGGGCAAGCGGCTCGGGCGGCGGGTGACCGAGGTGGCCGTGGTCTTCCAGCGCGCGCCGCACCTGCCCTTCAGCAAGGACGACACCGAGATCCTCGGCCAGAACGCCCTGGTGATCCGGGTGCAGCCGGACGAGGGCATCACGGTGCGCTTCGGCTCGAAGGTGCCGGGCACCGCGATGGAGGTGCGCGACGTGTCCATGGACTTCGCCTATGGCGAGTCGTTCATGGAGTCCTCGCCGGAGGCGTACGAGCGGCTGCTGCTGGACGTCATGATCGGCGATCCGCCGCTGTTCCCGCACCAGCGCGAGGTTGAGCTGTCGTGGAAGATCCTCGACCCGATCGAGGAGTTCTGGGCGACGCAGGGCCAGCCCGAGGACTACCCGGCCGGTTCGTGGGGGCCGCCGTCGGCCGACGAGATGATGGCCCGTGACGGGCGCGTGTGGAGACGACTGTGACCACTTTCATGCTGACGGACACGACCGCGGGGAAGATCTCCGCGCAGCTCATGCACCTGCGCCACCAGATGGGCGCGCCCGCGATAGGGATGGTGCTGACGCTGGTGGTCATCTGTGACGAGCGCGACCAGTACGACTCCCTGCGCGCGGCCACCGACGCCGCCCGCGAGCACCCCTCGCGCATCCTCGTGGTGATCAAGCGGGAGGCCGACGAGGCCAACCGGCTCGACGCCGAGCTGCGCATCGGCGAGTCCACGCCGGGCGAGGTGGTGGTGCTGCGCCTGTACGGCGAGCTGACCGAGCACGCCGACTCCGTGGTCAGCCCGCTGCTGCTGCCCGACACGCCGGTGGTGGCCTGGTGGCCGGGCGAGGCCCCGTCCGTGCCCGCCAAGGACCCGATCGGCGTACTGGCCCAGCGCCGCATCACCGACGCCAAGGCCGTGCACGACGGCATCAAGGAGCTGGCGGCCCGCGCCAAGGGCTACGCGCCCGGCGACACCGACCTGTCGTGGGCGCGGCTGACGCCGTGGCGCAGCCTGCTGGCCGCCGCCTTCGACCAGCCGGTGGGCAAGGTGAAGAAGGGCTTCGTGGAGGCCACGACCGGCCACCCGAGCGCGCCGCTGCTGGCGGCCTGGCTGAGCGAGCGCCTGGGCGCCCCGGTCAAGGTGTCGGACTCCGCGGGTCCCGGCCTGACCGCGGTACGGCTGTCGCTGGCCGACGGCGAGCTGACCGTGAGCCGCAGCGACGCCCGGCTGGCGACGCTGTCGCGGCCCGGCCAGCCCGACCGCAACGTGGCGCTGGCCAGGAGGACCACGGCGGAGCTGCTGGCCGAGGAGCTGCGCCGCCTCGATTCCGACGAGATCTACGAGGCGGCGGTCAAGCGGCTGGCCAAGTCGTACAAGGGGTGAGTTTGCCGTGAGCGTTCCTTCCGTGGTCGTCCATCGCGACGCCGACGTGCTGGCCAAGGCCGTGGCCGCGCGGATCATCACCAGGCTGGTCGACGCGCAGTCGGCCAAGGGGTGGGCCTCGATCGTGCTGACCGGCGGCTCGGTCGGCATCGCCACGCTGGCCGCGATCGCCGCGACGCCGGCGCGTGACGCCGTCGACTGGCCTCGGCTGGAGGTGTGGTGGGGCGACGAGCGGTTCCTGCCGGACGGCGACCCCGAGCGCAACGAGACCGGCGCCCGCAAGGCGCTGCTCGACCACGTCGACCTCGACCCGGCCCGCGTCCATGTCATGCGCGGGCCCGACTCGGGGATGACCGCGGAGGAGTCGGCCGACGCCTACGCCGCCGAGCTGCGTGCCGCGGCGCGGCCCGAGGACCACGGGCCGGCGCCGAGCTTCGACGTGATGCTGCTCGGCATGGGGCCGGACGCGCACGTGGCCTCGCTGTTCCCGGGGATGCCCGCGCTGTACGACACGCGGCCGGTCGTGGCGGTGCACGGCTCGCCCAAGCCGCCGCCCACCCGGATCTCGCTGACGCTGCCCACGATCCAGTCCGCGCGCGAGGTGTGGGTGGTGGCGGCCGGCGCGGAGAAGGCCGGGTCGGTACGGCTGGCGCTGTCCGACTCCGGCCCGGTGCAGGTGCCCGCCGCGGGGGCGCGTGGGCGTGGCCGTACGTTGTTCCTGCTAGATCGCGCGGCGGCGGCGAAGATACCGGCGGGGCTGGGCCGTATCGCCTCGCCGTGAGGTGCGGCCCCACGGCTTGAAGACCGACAGCACGACGGCGGCCAGCAGCAGGCTCGGCGCCACGAAGATCGGGTAGATGAGCTGCTCGGGCGGCTGGGTGGCGGGGTCGCCCGCCGCCAGCCGCCGTCCGTGCTCGGCCGCCGCGTACAGGCCGGGGCGCAGGGAGAGGTAGATCAGCGTCGTCATGGCCAGGTTGATGGCCAGCTTCACGGCGACCCACCAGTAGCGGATCAGGCCGTACTTGGTGCCCAGGGCCAGGGTGACTCCGGTGGCCAGGCTGAGCAGGCTGGCGGTGAGCATCGGCCACACGGCGATGAGGTGCGCGGCCTGGAAGGCGGTCGCCGCGGTGGCGGTGTCGGCGGTGATGGTCGCGGTCAGCACGAGCACGCCGAGCGCGAGGTCGATGCCGATCCACGCGCTCACCGAGACGATGTGGCCGACCAGGACGACCTTGCGGGTTCTCGTTCCCAGTCTCATGACGTCCAGGGTCGGGGTTGCGCGCCCGCGCCGCGTCGGGCGGGAAGAGGCCGTGTGGCTACCGCCCCGTGGGTACGCGCGGGGCGTGCCGCATCGGCCCCTGGGTGTACGCGGCCCGCCTGACCACAAAGGTTAGGTCTTGTCATGAGCAGGAGTCGCGTTTAGCTTCGGGGGCGAATCCTCACGAAGGGATACCCCCATGGCGTTACTCCGCTGGGCAGCCGCCCTGGCCGCGGCCGCCGCCACCGTCCTGGCGGGCACCACCCCCGCGCTCGCCGACCCGGCTCCGTCCGGGAGGATCCTCACCCCGGAGGCCGAGCCGGTGGCGGGAAGCTACATCGTGGTGCTCAAGGACGCCGCCGAGGTGCGTTCCCGGGCCCACGACCTGACCGCGCGGCACGGGGGCACGACGTTCGCCGAGTACCGGCACGCGCTGCGCGGCTTCGCCGTGAACGCCTCCGAGCGGCAGGCGCGCCGCATGGCCGCCGACCCCGCCGTCGCCTACGTGCAGCAGAACGCGATCCACCGCGCCTCCGACACCCAGCCCAATCCGCCGTCGTGGGGGCTGGACCGGATCGACCAGCGCAACCTGCCGCTCAACAGCTCCTACACCTACGGGCCCACCGGGCAGGGCGTGCGGGCGTACATCATCGACACCGGCATCAGGCCCAGCCACGGCGACTTCGGCGGGCGCGCCTCGATCGGGTTCGACGCCATCGGCGACGGCCAGAACGGCAACGACTGCAACGGCCACGGCACCCATGTCGCCGGAACCACCGGCGGCACCGCGCACGGCGTGGCCAAGCTGGTGACGCTGGTCGGCGTGCGCGTCCTGAACTGCCAGGGCTCGGGCACCACCGCGCAGGTCATCGCCGGGATCGACTGGGTCACCGCCAACGCCGTCGAGCCTGCCGTCGCCAACATGAGCCTGGGCGGCTCGGCCAACACGGCGCTGGACGACGCGGTGAAGGGCTCGATCGCCTCCGGCGTCAGCTACTCGATCGCGGCGGGCAACGGGTTCCTCGGGCTGTTCGCGCTGGACGCGTGCACGCAGTCGCCAGCCCGGGTGCCGGAGGCGATCACGGTGTCGATCACGAACATCTCCGACACCAAGCCGTCGTGGGGCAACCGCGGGCCGTGCGTGGACCTGTTCGCGCCGGGCTTCAACATCACCTCGGCCTGGCACACCTCCGACAGCGCCACGAACACGATCAGCGGGACGTCGATGTCGGCTCCGCACGTCGCGGGCGCCGCGGCCGCGTATCTGCAGGGCCACCCCACCGCCACTCCACAGCAGGTCCGCGACGCCATCGTCGCCAACGCCACCACGGGCGTCGTCCGCAGCCCCGGCTCCGGCTCACCCAACCGGCTCCTCTACACGCCGGGTCTCTGAGTTTCCGCCCCGGTCGTCGGTGCGGGCGTGGCGTCGCGTGCGGTCCCGAAGCCACCATCCGTTACGGCTCACGCCCCACCACCGCGCACGCGCCGACGTGGGCGGGCCTCTGTCCTGGCCGGTCGTGAGGGCCCACGGGGTCGCTCGCCGTGACGAGCGCCCCGTGGGCCGCCTCGCGGGTCCCCCGCCCTACCGGGTTGGGACGGCATCTATCTCCGCCAGGAGGGCCTGCTTGGCCTCCTGGGGGAGGTAGGAGGCGTTCACGCCGTTGCGGGCCAGTTGGGCGAGTTGGTCCGTGCCCAGGCCCAACGTGTTGGCGGCCTTGTACTCCTGGGTCAGGGTTGTCGCGAACATGGGCGGGTCGTCGCTGTTCAGCGTCACGTACAGGCCCTCCTCCAGCAGGCGCGGCAACGGGTGGTCGGCCAGCGTGCCCACCTGGCCCGTGCACACGTTGGAGGTGGGGCAGACGTCCAGCGGGGTCTGGGTCTCGCGCAGGTAGGCGACCAGGCGTTCGTCGGCCAGGCAGTTGATGCCGTGGCCGATGCGCTCGGCGCCGAGCCCCTCGATGACCTCCCAGATCGTCTCGGGACCGGTCATCTCGCCGCCGTGCGGGACGCTGTGCAGGCCCGCGGCCCGGGCGGCGGAGAACGCGTCACGGAAGGCGTCGCGGTAGGCGGGGCGCGCCTGTTCGATGCCGCCCAGGCCGAAACCTACCAAAGCAGCGGGAGGTTCGTTCAGGGCGTGGTCGAGGGTGATGCGGGCGGCGGCTTCGCCGTACTCGCCGGGGATGTCGAAGATGTAGGCCGTCCTCACGCCGTGCTCGCGCAGGGCGGCGGAGGCGGCCAGGTCCAGGGCCTCGGTCACCTCGCGCATCGGCATGCCCATGATCGCGTGGGCGTACGGGGTCACCTGGAGTTCCACATAACGGGTGTTCTGGGCGGCCAGGTCGCGAGCCAGGCCCAGGACCAGGGTGGCGACATCCTCGGGCTCGCGGACCAACGCGTTGACCGCCTGGTAGACACGGGCGAAGTGCGGAAAGTCGGTGAAGGTGTAGAAGGCGCGCAGTTCCTCCTCGGTGGTGGGCACGCCGCTCCCGGGGTGGCGCCGCGACAGCTCCAGCACCGTGGGGACGGAGGCGGAGCCGATCAGATGAACGTGGAGTTCCACCTTGGGCAGGGCGTCGATGAAGGCGTCGATCGTCATGCGGACGACGATAGGCCGCGTTTTCCCGGCCAGGACAGGCTTTGACGCTCAATCTCTCACAAGAATGTCAGTTTCGGTGGCCGGGGTAGGCTGCCGTGCGTGACCGACCCCGAGGCGTACGCCCGCGGCTTCGCGAGCCTCACCGCCCACACCGTGGACCCGCTGCTCAACCTCGTCCGCAAGAGCCGCGCGCCGCGGCTGCTCGACCTCGGCTGCGGGACCGGAGTGGTGACCGCGGCGGCCCTGGCCCTGGGCGCCGACGTCACGGCCGTGGACGCCGACCTGGACATGCTCGAACACACCGCCCGCGCCCACCCCCACGCCGAGGTACGCCTGGCCGCCCTGCCCGAACTCCCCTTC
The DNA here is from genome assembly GCF_044456745.1 of Nonomuraea sp. NPDC050790. NCBI lineage: Bacteria > Bacillati > Actinomycetota > Actinomycetes > Streptosporangiales > Streptosporangiaceae > Nonomuraea > Nonomuraea sp. NPDC050790. Next base: position 462,786 of record NZ_JBITGF010000008.1, read on the forward strand.
CCCGACGGCGCCTTCGACGCGGTGGCGGGCAACTTCGTCATCCAGCACGCCCCCGACACCCCGGCCACCCTCGCCGAACTCCACCGCGTCCTGCGCCCCGGCGGCACCCTCGCCCTGAGCTGGTGGAAACGCGAGGAGATGCCCGCCACCACCCTGCTCGCCGACGCCGCCACCGCCGCCGGCCTGCCCGGTCCGCCACCCCCGCCCCGCGACTTCGACCCCTACGCCTCTCCCGCGGCCTTCACCACCCTGCTCAGGGAGACCGGCTTCGCCGGCGGCGCGGTCGACACCCTGCGCTGGCGGCACCGCGTCGACCTCGCCGCCTGGTGGGACGACATCACCTCCGCCGCCGGCCCGCGTTTCGCGTTCATCCTCGAACAGGACGCCGCCACGATCGACCGCATCCGCCACGCCTACCTCACTCTGGCCGCCCCCTACGCCGAGGACGGCTTCCCCGTCTGCGCCCACCTGGCCCACGCCACCCGCTGACCCCCACCAACCGCCCCCTGAGGCACTGCTCCAGCCACGATCGTCAGTGCGGCCGAGTCTCGGCGTGGTGCCGGCCGGTCAGGTGGCGTCCTGCTGTTCCAGCCACTTCAGCATCAGCCGGTTCGTCTCCTCCGGCTTCTCCTGCTGGATCCAGTGCCCGCAGTCGAGGCTGACCACCTCCACGTTGGGCACGAACTCCGACAGGTTCTCACCTCGTGCGACCAGGTCCCTGTCGCCGTAGATCATGAGCGCTGGCTGCCGGATGATCGGGTCCACGTCCGCCAGAAGGCGCCAGTTACGGTCGACGTTCCGGTACCAGTTGATGCTCGCCGTGAATCCCGTCGATTCGAAGGCCGAGACGAGAACGGCCAGTTCGCCGTCGCTCATGAGAGGCTCACCGAGCGGTGTTTCCGCTCTGGCGAGGTTCATCATCACCATTCCCGGCTGAGGCTCGGTCGCGGGCTCGTTCTTCCGGAACAGGTTGCGAAGAAACCGGGACGTGTTCTCGTCGAGCACCGCGTCCGCGACGCCCGGCCGGCGATTGAAGTGAACGAAGTAGTAGTCGCCACCGAGCACGGCCTCCATGGATTCGACCCACGGCCGCTCTCCCCGCTCGAGATACGGCACGCTGAGCGCGATCACCTTGTTCACCCTGCTGGGGTGCAGAAGGGTCAGCCCCCACACCACGAACGCCCCCCAGTCGTGGCCGACGAAGGTGGCGTCCTCGTACCCGTAGTGATCGAGAAGCGCGACGAGATCGCCCGCCAGGTGTTCGAGGTCGTAGTCGGTGACCTCGGCGGGACGGGAGGAATGACCGTAGCCCCGCTGGTTCGGGACGATGACGTGATATCCGGCCGCGGCGAGGGCCGGCATCTGGTGGCGCCAGGAAAAGGCATGCTCCGGCCAGCCGTGACAGAGAACGATGGGCTTTCCCGCACCTCGCTGTCCGGCCTCGAAGACCTCGAGTTCCACGCCGTTGACGGGAATTCGGGTGGGCTGGGGAAAATCGCTGGGGTTGAACACGCGCACATCCTCTTCGTCTGTTTCCCACGGACCCCCGGTCGTTGTCCGGGGTCGCGTCGCCATCATGGCGACCGAAACAGGTCATCTCCTGAGCGGTTTGATGTGAAAGTGTCATCGGCATGCGAGCAGACCGGCTGGTGGCCATCCTCCTCCTGCTGCAACAGCGCGAGCAGGTGACGGCGGCGGAGGTCGCCCGGGAGCTGGAGATCTCCGAGAGCACCGCCCGTCGTGACCTCGACGCTCTGGCCATGGCGGGGGTCCCCGTGTACTCCGCGCAGGGCCGGGGAGGCGGCTGGCGCCTCGTGGGCGGCGCCCGTACCGACCTGACCGGGTTGACCGCGAAGGAGGCCAGGGCCCTGTTCCTGGCGGCCAGCCCGGCCTCGACGGCGGACCCGGCGGCCAAGGCCGCTCTGCGCAAGCTCGTCCAAGCCCTGCCCGAGCCCTTCCGGGCACTGGCACAGGCGGCGGCGTCGTCGCGGCTGGTGGATCCGCATCGATGGGGTGTCAGCGCGGCCGAGCCCACCAGCCCGCCGTTCCTCGACGACCTCCAGGAAGCGGTGATCCGGGGCGTCCAGACCCGGATCGGCTACGTCGACGGCGACGGCTCGGTGACCGAGCGGATCGTCCACCCGCTCGGCGTCGTCGCCAAGGGACCGACCTGGTACCTCGTCGCCCACACCGACGCCGGCCGGCGGACGTTCCGGATCGACCGCGTGTCGTCCGTCGAGCCGACCGGCGATCCCGTGCACCGTCCCGAGGGGTTCGACCTCGCCGAGAGCTGGAGGGAGATCGCCGGCGAGGTCGACCGCAGACGGACACCCCTCGAAGTCCGGGCCGTGTGCACCCCCCCGGGCATCGGCAAGCTCCGCATGACGCTCAGGGACCGGCTCGAGGTCGGAGGCGCCACGATCGACGGCCGCATCGAGGTCGTGATCCGCGGCTACAACGAGTACGCGCTCGCCGGCGAGCTCGCCGGACTGGTCGAATGGCTCGAGGTGACCGGCCCGCCTGGCGTGCGGGACCACCTCACCTCGATCGGCCACGCGCTCATCGAGCGATACCCCGGCCGGTCGTGAGCGCGGGCCCGCCGGCCAGGGCGGCTAGTGGGCCTTCTCCAGGCGCTGGCGGGCCAGGCGCTCCTCCCGGCGGGCGACCTCGACGCGCTGGCGGCTCTCGTTCTGCTTCTTGCGGGCCTTGACCAGCTTCTTCTCCAGCTTGGCCACCTTCTCGGAGATCTCGTCCAGCTCCTGTACGGCCAGCGCCAGCGTGTCCCGCCACTCCTGGTAGTCGGCCTCGGCCTGGGCCAACTCCCTGGCCCGCCGTTCCTCGGCCTCCTGGCGCTCGCGCTCGGCCTCCTCCGGTGACCGGGTGGCGCGGCGCGGCCGGGCGGCGCCGCGGCCGAGGCCCGGACCGGCCGACGGCAGTCCCGACGGGCCGCCGAAGCCGCTGTAGCTGAGCGGCTTGACCAGGCGGCCGAGCCGGACCAGGCCCGCCGCCTCCTCGTCCACCACGGCCGCGTCGAGGGTCTGGTCGACCTCCATGGCCGCCGCCCCGGACAGGCCCTCGCGCAGCAGGCGGGCGAGCCTGCCGGTCACCTCGCCGCGGCGCCCGGTCAGCTCGGCCAGCGCGCCGGTGTCGCCCTCGGCCCACGCGGCGCGCAGGTCCTCGCCCAGGGACAGCAGTTCGTCCAGCAGCTCGGGGTGATCCCTGCGGGCGCGGTTCACCGCCCCGGCCGAGACCGTGGGCTTGCGCAGCCCGGCGATCTCGCGCGCCAGCCGTACGTCACCGGACTCCTTCGCCGCGGCGGCCTCAGCCGTGCGCGCGGCGGTGAAGTCGGCAGGCGGAAGGCCATACAGGCGGTCCGCCACCTCGTCAAGATCCACACCTGTCAATTACCCCACATCTAGGGGTTTGTAGCGCATAGTGGAATCAGCCCTCTTAGCCGGGAGGCCCCCGTGTTCGAGCGTTTCACCGACCGTGCCCGCCGCGTGGTGGTTCTGGCCCAGGAAGAGGCCAGGATGCTCAATCACAACTACATCGGCACCGAGCACATCCTGCTCGGGCTGATCCACGAGGGCGAGGGGATCGCCGCCCTGGTGCTGCGGGAGAACGGCGTCTCGCTGACCGACGTGCGCGTCGAGGTCGAGCAGATGATCGGGCACGGCCAGTCGGCGCCCTCGGGGCACATCCCGTTCACGCCGCGGGCCAAGAAGGTGCTGGAGCTGTCGCTGCGCGAGGCGTTGCAACTGCACCACAACTACATCGGCACCGAGCACATCCTGCTCGGGCTGATCAGGGAGGGCGAGGGGGTGGCCGCGCAGGTCCTGGTCAAGCAGGGGGCGAACCTGAGCGTCCTGCGGGGGAAGGTCGTGGAGACGACCCGCGGGCGCAGCCCCGAGAGCCTGACCGAGCCGCCGCTGACCGGGCAGAGGGCGCTCCACCTGGAGGAACGGCTCACGCGCATCGAGGCCGCCCTGCGGCGCATCGAGGCCACCATGCAGCGCGTCGAGCGGCACCTGGGCGTCACCCGCCACGACGACCAGCGCAGACAGGACGATCCGCACGACCAGGACGCAAGACCCGCCGACGAGCACGGCCGCGAACCCGGTGAGGATCGCGACGAAGGCGACGCCGCGTCAGGCTGAGGTCAGGGCGCCCACCGGCAGGCGGGCCTCGACGACGCCCGGGTCCTCGGTGTAGCCGAGCGTCGCCCCGAGCGAGACGAGCAGGCGGCGCATGCGCACGTTGTCGGAGAGCATCGTGGCCCGCACCTCGGCGTAGCCATGGTCGCGGGCCTCGGTCACGAGCATCCTGGCCAGCACCGTGCCCAGACCGCGCCCCTGCCAGCGGTCCTCGACCAGGAAGGCCATCTCGGCGATGCCCGGATCCGGAGTGAACATCAGGTTCGCCATCGCCACGACCTGCCCGTCGTGCCCGGCCACGAGGGAGTGGCCGCGGGTGCGGTCGCACAGGCGGTCGAACATGCGCGGCGGCAGCGCCGGCATCGAGGTGAAGTAACGGAACCTGCGCGCCTCCGGCGAGCACCGGTCGTGCAGGTCCCGTACGGCCTCGCGGTAGATCCCGGTGAGCGGCTTGACCGTGACCTGGGCCCCGTCGGCCAGCCTGAGGCTCTCCTCGGCGGCGGCCTGGCCGGGTGGCGGCTGCGCCAGCCGTACGAAGGAGGCCGCCCGAGCCGCCTCGGTCAGCGTGAAGGGCAGCTCGGCGCGGCGCAGCCGGACCGCACGCCGCGCGGCGACCGGCACCACCAGCCGGGTCGGATCGGGAAGATCGCTCACCGCTTCACCATAGGTCCATCGGCCGTCGTCCGCGCGCAGCAGCTCGGCCAGCAGCTCGGGCAGCCGCCACGGCGCCGAGCGCAGCCGGGAGGCCAGCAGCAGCGCCCTGGTGGGCTCGTCGGTCAGCTCGTGGGCGGTGGCGGGCACCACCCGCACCCTGCGCCCGCCGGCCGCCTCCAGGTCCGCGCGGACGGTCTCGGGTGTGGCGGAGATCTCAGTGACGAACTCGTCGACGGTCCCCTCGGCGTCGGTCTGCACGCTGAGTCCGAGGATGTTGCCGCCCCGGCCGGCCAGCGCGGCCGCCAGCGAGGCCAGCCGGCCCGGACGTTCGTCGACCGTGGTGCGAATACGCAGGAAAGCCATGCCTTCCAGCCTGCGAGGAGGCTGTTTCGGACAAGCTAACACTCTGTTTCGCCCACCCCCCTTTTCGATGCAGCGTGTTACATCCTGGATGCTGGAAGATGGGGTGCTATGAACGCGCGTGTGCCACTATCTGAGGACTTCGTCAACGGCGAGGTGTCTTTCTGGTATCGCTCCTCCGGCGTGCCGGAGCCCGGGCCGCGACTGGACGGCGACCTCCGGGCGGACGTGGTCATCGTCGGCGCGGGCCTGACCGGACTGTGGACCGCGTACTACCTCAAGAAGGCCCGGCCCGCGCTCGACGTCGTGGTGCTGGAGCAGGAGTTCGCCGGCTTCGGCGCCTCCGGCCGCAACGGCGGCTGGCTCACCGGCGCGCTGGCCGGCTCCCACGAGCGCTACGCCAAGACCCACGGCGAGCAGGGCGCGCGGGCGCTGCAGCGGGAGATGTACGCCACGATCGACGAGGTCATCGCCGTCTGCGCCAAGGAGGACATCGAGGCCGGCATCGTCAAGGGCGGCGAGCTCACAGTGGCCCGCACCAGCGCCCAGACGGGACGGCTGCGCGAACTGGTCGCCGACGCACGCGCCATCGGCCTGCGCGAGGAGGACCTGCGCGTGGTGGACCCGTCCGGTCACGTGCGGGTGGCCGGCGCCGTGAGCGCGGTCTGGACGCCGCACTGCGCCCGCATCCAGCCCGCCAACCTCGTGCGCGGCCTGGCGCGCGTGGTGCGCGACCTCGGCGTGCGCGTCTTCGAGCGCACCCCGGTCACGCGGATCCTGCCGCATCGGGCGATCACGCCGTACGGCACCGCCGAGGCCCGGCACGTGATCCGCGCCACCGAGGGCTTCACCGCGCAGATCAAGGGCCTGCGCCGCCAGTGGCTCCCGATGAACAGCTCCATGATCGTCACCGAGACGCTGCCCGAGGCGTTCTGGGACGCGGTCGGCTGGCAGGGCGCCGAACTCCTCGGCGACCTGGCCCACTACTACATCTACGCCCAGCGCACCGAGGACGACCGCATCGCCTTCGGCGGCCGCGGCCGCCCCTACCTGTACGGCTCCCGCGTCGACGCCCGGGGCAACACCCACGACTGGACCGTCGAGGCGCTGTGGCGACTGCTGATCGACTTCTTCCCCGGCGCCGCCTCCTCCAAGATCGCCCACGCCTGGTCCGGCGTGCTCGGCGTGCCCCGCGACTGGTGCTCGACCGTCCACCTGGACCGTGACACCGGGCTCGGCTGGGCCGGCGGCTACACGGGCCACGGGGTCACGACGACGAACCTGGCCGGCCGTACCCTGCGCGACCTGATCCTCGGCGAGGACACCGAGCTGACCGCGCTGCCGTGGGTCGGCAGGAAGGTGCGCGCCTGGGAGCCGGAGCCGCTGCGGTGGGCGGGTGTGCACTCCATGTACCGCCTGTACCGTATGGCCGACCAGCGCGAGCGCTCCATGACCCGCACCTCGGCCCTGGCCCGCCTCGCCGACCTCATCACCGGCCACTAGAAGGAGAACCCTCCCCGATGACGACCCTCTTCCGCGGCGGGCGCGTGTTCACCGCGCTCGGCGGCTTCGCCGAGGCCGTGCTCGTGCGCGACGGCGTGATCGCCGCCGTGGGCGACGAGGCCGACCTGGTACGGCAGGCGCCCCGCCACGAGAGCGTGGACCTGGACGGCGGCCTGCTGGTGCCCGGCTTCACCGACGCGCACGTCCACCCGGTGCAGGCCGGACTGGAGCGCGCCAAGTGCGACCTGAGCGAGGTCTACGGACTCGACGCCTACCTCGGGGAGGTCGCCCGCTACGCGGCCGGCCACCCGGACAAGGACTGGATCGACGGCGGCGGCTGGGACATGTCGGCCTTCCCCGGCGGCCTGCCGCACCGTTCCCAGCTCGACTTCCTCGACCGCCCCGCCTACCTGATCCAGCGCGACCACCACGCCGCCTGGGTCAACACCCGCGCCCTGGAGCGCGCCGGGATCACCAAGGACACCCCCGACCCGCCCGACGGCCGCATCGAGCGCGACCAGGACGGCACCCCCAGCGGCGTCCTGCACGAGGGCGCCATGGACCTGGTCGGCCTGCTGACCCCGCGCCCCACCGCCCAGGACGCCGACGACGCGCTCACGGTCGCCCAGGAGCACCTGTTCTCGCTGGGCATCACCGGCTGGCAGGACGCCATCGTCGGCTCCTACGCCGGCTCCGACGACCAGTTGCCGACCTATCTGTCGGCCGCCCGGTCGGGACGGCTGAAGGCACGCGTGGTCGGCGCGCTGTGGTGGGACCGGACCCGGGGCGCCGAGCAGATCCCGGACCTGGTGGAGCGCCGCGCCTCCGCGGAAGGGCTGGAGCGCTTCCGCGCCACCTCGGTGAAGATCATGCAGGACGGCATCACGGAGAACTTCACCGCCGCGACGCTGGAGCCGTACTGCAAGTGCGGCGGCACCGGCCTGTCCTACGTGGACCCGGGCAAGCTCAAGGAGTACGTGCGCGAACTGGACCGGCTCGGCTTCCAGGTGCACTTCCACGCCATCGGCGAGCGGGCGGTGCGCGAGGCGCTGGACAGCTTCGAGGGCACCGATCCGGCCAACCGCCACCACATCGCCCACCTGCAGATCATCGAGCCGTCGGACGTGCCGCGCTTCGCCGCCCTCGGCGTCACCGCCAACCTGCAGCCGCTGTGGGCCACCCACCACGCCCAGATGGACGAACTGACGCTGCCCTTCCTCGGCGAGCCGCGCTCGTCGTGGCAGTATCCCTTCGCCGACCTATTGGCCAGCGGCGCTCGATTCTGCGCGGGCAGCGACTGGCCGGTCTCCAGCGCCGACCCGATCCAGGGCGTGCACGTGGCGGTCAACCGGACCGAGCCAGGCGGCTCGGTGCACGCGGACTACCCGACCGCGCAGACGCCGTTCCTGCCCGGCCAGCGCATCGGGCTGGCCGAGGCGCTCACCGCGTACACGGCCGGATCGGCGTGGATCAACCGCTCCCCCGCCGGCGTCGTCGAGCCGGGCCGCCCCGCCGACCTGGTGGTGCTCGACCGCGACCCGTTCACGCTGCCCGAGAGCGAGATCTGGACGACCCGCGTGCGCCGCACGTTCGTGGACGGCGAGCAGGTCTACGGCGACTGACCGGGAGCGCTGCCGATGGCCCCGAGCACCGTCCGCTGACCGGTAGCGCTGCCCGTTGACCCCGAGCGCTGCCCGTTGACCCGGAGCGCCGTCCGCTGACCGGGAGCGTTGTCCGCGGCTTCACCGCGGGTTCCCCTCGCGTCGCCGCCGCGGACACGGACGGTGTGCAGGATCGGGCTGCGCGTCCAACCACCCCGGAGCGCGCACGCCGGGAACACACGGAAGCCCCCGCGAGGGCGCGGGGGCTTCCGTCAAGCCGGGTAAGCGTCTACCAGGGCGACTTGTTGTTGCGCAGGCGCTCGAGCGCCTCCTCCAGGATCGCCTTGCCGTCCTTGTCGCTCCGGCGCTCCTTCACGTAGGCCAGGTGCGTCTTGTACGGCTCGTTCTTCGGAGGAGCGGGCGGGGCCGCCTCGTCCTGGCCGGCCGGGAGGCCACAGCGCGGGCAGTCCCAGTGCTCGGGGACGGCCGCGTCACTGGCGAAGCTGGGTCGCGTCTCATGCATGTTGGCGCACCAGAACGAGACCCGCACTCGGGGAGCGGCCTCGCCGCGCTCGGCCTCCCCCATCGGGCCGGCGCCGACACGGCTGCCACGGATCGCGTTGCCACTACCCACGGATGAACTCCTTGCTCGATCGCCCCGCGAGCGGCGGGGGGAGAATCACTGTCACGCGTCGCCGGGAAGCTCAGGGCTTGAGCAGCAGGCCGAGCGCGATGATGCAGACGAACCAGATCACGCCGGTGATGACGGTCAGCCGGTCGAGGTTGCGCTCCACCACGGACGAACCGCCGAAGTTCGACGAGAAGCCGCCGCCGAACATGTCAGACAGACCTCCACCCTTACCCTTGTGGAGCAGGACGAGCAGGATCATGAGAAGGCTCGCCAGGATGAGGGCGATGGAGATTCCGATTTCCACGGTATGCCTGTTCCTTCAATCCACTGTTACGCGTGACGATTCAAACTTGCTTCTAGAGGGTACGACCTGGTGTCAAGTCGCACCCCCCGAACGACCCAGTTAGCCGGACAATTCGCCGAACCGGCAGATCTTGACGTACTCCCCGGCGTCGATGCTGGCGCCGCCCACGAGCGCGCCGTCGACATCGGGCTGAGCCATGATCCCGGCGATGTTGCCTGACTTCACCGATCCTCCGTACAGGATACGGACCGCGGCGGCCACTTCCGCGTCGTAAAGCTCAGCGAGTCGCCCGCGCAGCGCCCCGCAGACCTCCTGCGCGTCCTGCGGGGTGGCCACCTCGCCGGTGCCGATCGCCCAGACCGGTTCGTAGGCCACCACTATCGATTTTGCCTGCTCCGGCGTGACTTTGCGCAGAGCGGCATCGAGTTGTGACACGGAATACGCCACCTGGCCGCCCGCCTGCCGTACGGGAAGGCCCTCGCCGACGCACAGGATCGGCGTGATCGAGTGCCGGTAGGCGGCCATGACCTTGGCGTTGACCAGGTCGTCGTCCTCTTCGTGGTACTCGCGCCGCTCGGAGTGGCCGATGGTGACGTACGAGCAGCCCAGCTTGGCCAGCATCGCGCCGGACACCTCGCCGGTGTAGGCGCCGCCGTCGTGCCGGCTGATGTCCTGCGCGCCGTACACGATGCGCAGCTTGTCGCCGTCGACGAGCGTCTGCACGCTGCGCAGGTCGGTGAACGGCGGCAGGACCGCCACCTCCACCTTGTCGAAGTCCTTGTCGTTCAGGGCGAAGGCGAGCTTCTGCACCAGAGCGATGGCCTCGAGGTGGTTGAGGTTCATCTTCCAGTTGCCGGCGATGAGCGGCTTTCTCACTGCAGGGCCTCCAGCCCGGGAAGGGTCTTTCCTTCGAGGTACTCGAGGCTAGCGCCACCACCGGTCGAGATGTGGGAGAAGCCGTCCTCGGGCAGGCCCAACCTGCGCACGGCCGCCGCGGAGTCGCCGCCGCCCACGACCGTGAAGGCCTCCGAGCCGATCAACGCCTCGGCCACGGCCCGTGTTCCCCCGGAGTAGGCGTCGAACTCGAAGACGCCCATCGGGCCGTTCCAGAAGACCGTGCGCGCGTCGGCGAGCTTGGTCGCGAACAGCTCGCGGGTCTTCGGCCCGATGTCGAGCCCCTGCCGGTCGGCCGGGATCGCGTCGGCCGCCACGACCTCGTAGGGCGCGTCCTCGGCGAAGTGCGTGGCCGCCAGCACGTCGACCGGCAGCACCAGGTCCACGCCGCGCTTGACCGCCTCCGACAGGAAGCCGCGCACCTGGTCGAGCTGGTCCTCCTGCAGGAGCGACTGCCCGACCTCGTGCCCCTGCGCCTTCAGGAAGGTGTACGCCATGCCGCCGCCGATCAGCAGCCGGTCCACCTTCGTGAGCAGGTTGGCGATGACGCCGAGCTTGTCGGAGACCTTGGCGCCGCCCAGGACCACCACGTAGGGGCGCTCGGGGTTCTCGGTGAGCCGCTTCAGCACCTCGACCTCGGCGGCCACGAGCCCGCCCATCGCGTGCGGCAGCAGCTCGGGCACGTCGTACACGCTGGCGTGCTTGCGGTGCACCGCGCCGAAGCCGTCGCCGACGTAGAGGTCGGCCAGGTCCGCGAGCCTGCGCGCGAAGGCGCGGCGGGCGTCGTCGTCCTTGGACTCCTCGCCCGGCTCGAAGCGCAGGTTCTCCAGCAGCGCCACGTCGCCGTCCTTGAGGCCGTCGACGAGCTCGGCGTCCACGACCTTCCCGGAGAAGGCGACCTCACGGCCCAGCAGCTCGCCCAGGCGGGCGGCGACGGGCCGCAGCGAGTACTTCGGGTTGGGCTCGCCCTTGGGGCGGCCCAGGTGGGCGCAGACGACGACCTTGGCGCCCTGCTCGGCCAGTGCCTTGATGGTGGGCACCGAGGCGCGGATGCGCCCGTCGTCGGTGATCGTCTCCCCGTCCAGCGGCACGTTGAGGTCGGCGCGCACGAGCACGCGCCGGCCCCTGACGTCGGTGTCTGCGAAGGTCACAGGTCCTTGCCCACCAGCTCGATGAGGTCCACGAGGCGGTTGGAGTAGCCCCACTCGTTGTCGTACCAGCCGATGACCTTGACCTGGTTGCCGATCACCTTGGTGAGGCCGGCGTCGAAGATGCACGAGGCCGGGTCGGTGACGATGTCGGTGGAGACGATCTCGTCCTCGGTGTAGGTCAGGTAGCCCTTGAGCGGGCCCTCGGCGGCGGCCTTGTAGGCGGCCTTGACCTCGTCGACGGTGACGTCGCGGCGGACCTCGACGGTGAGGTCGGTGGCCGAGCCCGTGGGGATCGGCACGCGCATCGCGAAGCCGTCCAGCTTGCCCTTGAGCTCGGGCAGCACCAGGCCGATCGCCTTGGCGGCGCCGGTCGAGGTGGGCACCACGTTGAGGGCGGCGGCGCGGGCGCGGCGCAGGTCGCCGTGCGGGCCGTCCTGGAGGTTCTGGTCCTGGGTGTAGGCGTGGATCGTGGTCATCAGGCCCTTCTCGATGCCGAAGGCGTCGTTGAGCACCTTCGCCAGCGGGGCCAGGCAGTTGGTCGTGCAGGAGGCGTTGGAGATGACCGTGTGGTTGGCCGGGTCGTACTTGTCGTCGTTGACGCCCATGACGACGGTCACGTCCTCGTTCTTCGCCGGAGCGGAGATGATGACCTTCTTGGCGCCGTTCTCGGCGTGCACCTTCGCCTTGTTGGCGTCGGTGAAGAAGCCGGTCGACTCGAGCACGATGTCCACGCCCAGGTCGCCCCACGGCAGCTTGGCCGGGTCACGCTCGGCGAAGGCCTTGATGGTCTTCCCGTCGACGACGATCTCGTCGGCAGTGGCCTTCACCTCGTACGGCAGGCGGCCCAGGATGCTGTCGTACTTCAGCAGGTGGGCGAGCGTCGCGTTGTCCGTCAGGTCGTTGACGGCCACGATCTCGATGTCCTTGCCACTGGCGGCGACCGCGCGCCAGAAGTTGCGACCGATGCGGCCGAAGCCGTTGACGCCTACGCGGATGCTCACGGGAACCGATCTCCTCGAACGTGATGGCGGGCTGAAACCTCAACCACGAACCCTATCGGACCGAAATTGGTTTAGACCACTACACCCCCCGGCCTGGAAATGACAGATCAGGGAGCGAGATTTGCGCCATTGAAGTAAAGTGCCCGACTCGTCGGAGTAAATTCGCGGCATTCTCTGGGGGCTGAGATGTCACAACCACGATCCGGCCTGGTACGAGGGCTGTTGGCCGGGTTTGTCGCCATGCTGCTGGCCGGAGCCGCGTACATCGCGGCCGGGTACGGCTTCTCCATGCTGCCGTACGACGTGAGGTGGATCACAGATGACCAGCGCCTGCTCGCCAACGTCACCTCAAGCCTCCTCATCGGCTTGATCATCTGGCTGGCCCTGTGGCTGACCCGCCCACGCAGCCTGGCGATCCCTCTCGTGGCCGTCGTGTACGCCTTCGGCGCCCGCACGATCGGATCGGTCGGAACAGACGTGGCGTACTACTTCAAGGCGGGCTTCCCGCTCGCCACTCTGGAGGACCGCACCTGGCAGGCCATCGCCGAGTTGCCTCTGCTCTTCCGCGCCTCCACGACCTTCTGGCCCGGCGTGGCGATGGCAGCGGCCCCGGCCTTCCTCCTGACGCTGCTCCGCGTCCTCCGCCTGCGCCGCCGCGACCGCGCAGGAGCCTTCCAGCCCGACCCCGTCCCCGCCCATGCAGCGACCTCCGGCACCCCCGGCGCTGACCACGCCGACGCACCCGGCCACGCCGGCGCGCCTGGTTACAGCGGCACGCCCGGTCAGCCCGGCACGTCCGCGCACGCTGGCAAGGACTCCGCGACGACGGACCCGGCCGCCGTGGGCAGCCACGACGCGTTCCGCCGCCCGGCCGCCGACGCGAGCACCGGGCAGCCGCCGGAGGCACAGACCGCCGCCTCCAGCACCGCCGTCAAGGACCGGGCCGGGGAAACCACGGAGGAGCCCACCGCGCAGCGGCCGACCGTGCAGCGGCCCGCTGAGGAGCGAGGCGCCTTCGAGCCGCTGCAGCCGCCCGCGCGCCGCCCGGTCCCGGACATGTTCGCCCCACCCCGCGAACCGGGAGACTAGGCGGCCACGACACCGGCCCACAGGGCGCTCGTCACGGCGAGCGACCCCGTGGGCCCTCACGACCGGCCAGGACAGAGGCCGGCCCACGTCGGCGCGTGCGCGGTGGTGGGGCGTGAGCCGTAACGGATGGTGGGCTGAGGACCGCACCACAGAGGCCGGCCCACGTCGGCGCGTGCGCGGTGGTGGGGCGTGAGCCGTAACGGATGGTGGGCTGAGGACCGCACCCGACAGGACCGAACACACCCGCACGCCCTGACAGCACCACACGCCTGGAACGCACCGCGCCCGCGATGGACACAGCGGCTGGAGAGCAGCGGTCAGGGGGCGAGCATGTCCGAGGTGAGGTTGGCCTCGGTGCTGGGGATCCCCAGGTCGGAGGCGCGTTTGTCGGCCATGGCGAGCAGGCGGCGGATGCGGCCCGCGATCGCGTCCTTGGTCAGCGGCGGGTCGGCGATCTGCCCGAGTTCTTCGAGGGACGCCTGCTTGTGCTCCACCCGCAGCCGTCCCGCGATCACCAGATGGTCGGGCGCGTCGTCGCCCAGGATCTCCAGCGCCCGCTGCACCCGCGCCCCCGCCGCCACCGCCGCGCGCGCCGAGCGGCGCAGGTTGGCGTCGTCGAAGTTGGCCAGCCGGTTGGCGGTGGCCCGCACCTCGCGGCGCATGCGGCGCTCCTCCCAGGCCAGCACGCTGTCGTGCGCCCCCAGGCGGGTCAGCAGCGCGCTGATCGCGTCGCCGTCGCGCACCACCACCCGGTCCACCCCGCGCACCTCGCGCGCCTTCGCATGGATCTTCAGCCGCCGCGCCGAGCCGACCAGCGCCAGCGCCGCCTCCGGACCCGGGCAGGTGACCTCCAGGGACATCGACCGCCCCGGCTCGGTCAGCGAACCGTGCGCCAGGAACGCCCCACGCCAGGCCGCCTCCGCGTCGCAGGCGGCCCCCGCCACCACCTGACGCGGCAGGCCGCGCACCGGCCGGCCGTGGTTGTCGATCAGCCCGGTCTGCCGGGCCAGCGCCTCGCCGTCGCGGTAGACGCGCACGACGTAGCGCGAGCCCTTGCGCAGGCCGGCCGGCGCGAGCACCAGCACCTCCGCCTTGTGCCCGAACACCTCACCGATGTCCTTGATCAGCCGGCGGGCGGTGGCGTTGGTGTCGAGCTCGGCCTCGATCACGATCCGTCCTCCCACCAGGTGCAGGCCGCTGGCGAACCGCAGCAGCGTCGATACCTCCGCCTTGCGGCAGCACGGCTTCAGCACCGGCAGTCGGCTCAGTTCGTCCTTGACCACACCTGTCATCGCCATAAGCGTTAGTCCTCCCCCATTCAGACCGGCCTCACAGCAGTCTCTCGCACCTTTCGGGCTGCCGCCCCCGATAGGTGGCCTTGATCAGCGCTTCTGGAGGAAAATCTCGTCCAGGACGGAGGCAAGTCGGCGTGGGTCGTGCCTGGGCGAACCGTCGGCGGCGGCCACGTCGGCGGTCACGAGCCGGGCGCCGAGCGCCGCCGCGGCCTTCTCCACCGCGTCGCGGTCGTCGACCGCTCCGGTGTCGGCGAGGACGACGTCCACCGCGAGATCGGGCGCGTGCTGCCGGAGCACCTCCAGGTGTTGCTGAGGGGAGAAGTCGTCCGTCTCGCCCGGCTGGGGCGCCAGGTTGAGCGTGACCAGGCGGCGGGCCCGCGTCTGGTGCAGCGCCCCGGCCAGTTCCGGCACCATCAGATGCGGCAGAACGCTCGTGAACCACGACCCGGGCCCGAACACCACCCAGTCCGCCTCCCGCACCGCCGCGATCGCCTCGGGCCGCGCCGGAGGATCCTCGGGCACCAGCGAGACCGCCCGCACCCGGCCGGGCGTCAGCGCGCACGCCACCTGCCCGCGCACGATCGAGATGTTCCCGTCTAGCTCCACCTCGGCCACGATGTCCAGCGGCACCGAGGCCATCGGCAGCACCCTGCCGTGGGCCTTGAGCAGCCTGCCCACCCAGTCGAGCCCGGCCACCGGATCGCCCAGCAGTTCCCACAGCGCCACGATCAGCAGGTTCCCGACCGCGTGGCCGTGCAACTCACCCTCGGACCGGAAGCGGTGCTGCACGACCTCGCTCCACGTGCCGCCCCACTCGTCGTCGCCGCACAGCGCCGCCAGCGCCATCCGCAGGTCGCCGGGCGGCAGCACACCGAGTTCGCGCCGCAGCCGCCCGCTGGACCCGCCGTCGTCGGCGACCGTCACCACCGCGGTCAGCTCACCGGCCACCCCGCGCAGCGCCGACAGCGACGCGTAGAGCCCGTGCCCGCCCCCCAGCGCCACCACCCGAGGCCCATCCCGCCGCCCAACGCCAGAGCCCCCCAAGTCCCCCAGCCCACCCGACCAAACCCCACCATCCTGACCGTCCGCGCCATCGTGCTGGTCGGGTGGTCGCGTGTCGCCGTCGGGTGCGGTGCTCTCCGGTCCGGCCTCTGGCCGCACCGATGGCCGCCCCTCCATCCGGTACGGCACCGCCGTACCGTCCCCCAGCAGCACCCCGAGCACGTCGGAAGCGGCCACACCGGGGGGAGCGGCAGGATCGGGCGCCGCGGAACCGGCACCCGGATACGCCGAACGGGCGCCGGGAGCCGCCGGATCGGCGTCTCCCGCGCCCGGAAGTTCGTCAGTCACTCGCGGCCCACATCCCGGTGGCTCACCTGGACCTCCATCCCGCGGTCGCGCAGCCGGGCGGCGACCTGCTCGGCCATGGCCACGCTGCGATGCTTGCCGCCCGTGCAGCCCACCGCCAGCGTCGCGTAGCTCTTGCCCTCGCGCACGTAGCCGGCGGCGACCACCCCCAGCACCTCCTCGTACGCGTCGAGGAACTCCTTGGCCCCCGGCTGGCTGAGCACGTACTCGCGCACCGGGGCGTCGAGCCCGTTCATGGGACGCAGGTCGGGCACCCAGTGGGGGTTGGGCAGGAACCGGCAGTCGACCACGAGGTCGGCGTCGACGGGCAGGCCGTACTTGAAGCCGAAGGACAGGACGTTGACCCGCAGCCCCGGCCGGTCCTCGCCGCCGAAGTAGGCGACGATCTTGTTGCGCAGCTCGTGCACGTTGTGCGCGGAGGTGTCGATGACGAGGTCGGCGTTGGCCCGCACCTCGCGCAGGATGCCGCGCTCGCGGGCGATGCCGTCGACCAGGCGGCCCTCGCCCTGCAGCGGGTGGGGGCGGCGGACGTTCTCGAAGCGGCGCACCAGCTCCTCGTCACTGGCCTCCAGGAACACCACGCGGACCCGGACGCCGCGGCCCTCGAGCTCCTCGATGGCGGCGTTGAGGTCGGTGGTGAAGGCCAGGCTGCGCACGTCGACGACGGCCGCCACCTTGTCGGCGGCGAGCTTGACCTTGCCCGCCTCCTCCGCCATGGCGAACAGCAACCCGGGAGGCAGGTTGTCGATCACGAACCAGCCCAGGTCCTCCAGTGCCTTGGCCGCCGTGCTGCGCCCCGCTCCCGACATGCCGGTGACGATCACGAACGCCGGCTCGGTGGTGCTCACTGTCCTTCCCCCTTCAGCCTCGACACGATCATCTCCGCGGTCGCCTCGCCGATGCCGGGGACCTCGCGGATCTCGGCCACCGTGGCTTCCTTGAGCTTCTTGACCGAGCCGAACCTCTTGAGCAGCGCCTGCTTGCGCGCCGGGCCCAGGCCGGGCACCGCGTCGAGCGCGCTCTCCTTCACGCTCTTGGACCTCTTGGCTCGATGGTAGGTGATGGCGAAGCGGTGTGCCTCGTCTCGTACACGTTGGAGCAGGTAGAGACCCTCACTCGAGCGGGGCATGATGACCGGCTGGTCGTCGGTGGGCAGCCAGACCTCCTCCAGCCGCTTGGCGAGGCCGCACACGGCCACGTCGTCCACGCCGAGCTCGTCGAGCGCCCGCTGCGCCGCCGCGGCCTGGGGGCCGGCGCCGTCGACCACGACGAGGTTGGGCGGATAGGCGAACTTGCGCGGCCTGCCCGTCTCGGGGTCGATCGGGCCCGCGGCCACCCCGTCCTCGTCCTCGCCCGCCTCCGGCGTCAGCTCGCCGGTGTTGGAGCGCTCTTCGAGGTAGCGGCGGAAGCGGCGCTTGATCACCTCGTAGATCGAGGCGACGTCGCCTTCCTTGGTCTTGACCGCGAAGCGGCGGTACTCGCTCTTCCTGGCCAGGCCGTCCTCGAAAACGACCATGGAGGCCACGACGTTCTCGCCCTGCAGGTGGGAGACGTCGTAGCACTCGATGCGCAGCGGCGCCTGGTCGAGGTCGAGCGCGTCGGCGATCTCCTGCAGCGCCTTGCTGCGGGTGGTCAGGTCGCTCGACCGGCGGATCTTGTGCTGGGCCAGCGACTCCTTGGCGTTGCGCTCGACGGTCTCCATCAGCGACTTCTTGTCGCCGCGCTGCGGCACGCGCAGCTCGACCCGGGCGCCGCGCTGCTCGCACAGCAGCTCCGCGACCGCCTCCGGCTCCGGCGGCAGCTCGGGGACCAGCACCTCGCGCGGGATCTCGCCCTCGGCGTAGATCTGCAGCAGGAAGTGCTCGACCAGCTCGCCGGGCGTCGTCTCCTCGACCTTGTCGACCACCCAGCCCCGCTGCCCGCGGATGCGCCCGCCACGCACGTAGAAGACCTGGACGGCCGCTTCGAGCGGGTCCTCGGCCAGCGCGATCACGTCGGCGTCGGTGGCGTCGCCGAGCACCACGGCCTGCTTCTCCAGCGCCCGCTGCAGCGCCTGGATGTCGTCGCGCAGCCGCGCGGCCCGCTCGTACTCCTGCTCGGCGGCGGCATCGCGCATGTCCTGTTCGAGGCGCTTGATCCAGCGGGTGGTGTTGCCCGCCATGAAGTCGCAGAAGTCCTCGGCCAGCTCACGGTGCTGCTCGGGGGTGACCCGGCCGACGCACGGCGCCGAGCACTTGTCGATGTAGCCGAGCAGGCAGGGGCGGCCGATCTGGCCCGCCCGCTTGAACACCCCGCCCGAGCAGGTGCGCACGGGGAAGACGCGCAGCAGCAGGTCGACGGTCTCGCGGATGGCCCAGGCGTGGGAGTAGGGGCCGAAGTAGCGGGTGCCCTTGCGCTTGGCGCCGCGCATCACCTGCACGCGCGGGAAGTCCTCGCCCATGGTGACCGCGAGGTAGGGGTAGGACTTGTCGTCGCGGTACTTGACGTTGAAGCGCGGGTCGAACTCCTTGATCCAGGAGTATTCGAGCTGCAGCGCCTCCACCTCGGTGCCGACCACCGTCCAGTCGACGTCGGCCGCGGTGGTGAGCATCGTCTGGGTACGCGGATGCAGCCCGGCGAAGTCCGCGAAGTAGGAGTTGAGCCGCTGGCGCAGGCTCTTGGCCTTGCCCACGTAGATCACGCGGCGGTGCGCGTCCCGGAACCGGTAGACCCCCGGGGAGTCGGGGATGGAGCCGGATCTGGGGCGGAAGCTGAGAGGGCTGGGCACGGACAGAAGCCTAGCCCGCCGGACCGACAACCTCATGCGGCCGGAGCGGCCCGCCGTACGGACCGCTCCGCCGCGCGCTCAGGCGAGCTTGATCTGATCGCCTTCGACCGTGACGTCCTTACTCGGCAGCGGCGCCGTCGCCGGCCCCTTGACCACCGCGCCGTCGGCGATGGCGAACTTGCTGCCGTGGCACGGGCAGTTGATGGTCCCGTCGCTGACGGAGCCCACGGTGCACCCGCTGTGCGTGCAGGACGCGCTGAACGCCTTGAACTCCCCGGCCTTCGGCTGCGTCACCACGATCTTCTCGGACGCGAAGATCTTCCCGCCGCCGACGGGCACGTCGGCCGTGCTGGCCAGCCCGGCCGCGGGCGCCTCCGGCGCGGCCGAACCCGACGTGGCCGGGACGCTGGACGGCGCCGCACTGGAAGGGGCTGCGCTGGAAGGGGCGGCCGCCGTGTCGGCCCCGCCACCGCCACAGGCCGCCAGCGCGAGCGTCAGCCCGCCCGCGCCGACGCCTGCGATCATCGTTCTACGGCTCTGAAGGTCATCTCCCATGCGGGACACACAACCGTACCCGCGTGAGAAATTCATGAAATTCAGGCAAGCCTGATCTGGTCGCCGTCCACCGTGATCTTCTTCTTGGGCAGCGGGTCCGGCGCGGGACCGCCGGTGACCGACCCGTCGGAGATGTCGTACTTGCTGCCGTGGCAGGGACAGTTGATCGTGCCGTCCGCGACGTCGGCGATCGTGCAGCCCGCGTGCGTGCACGTCGCGCTGAACGCCCTGAACTCCCCCGCGGTCGGCTGCGTGACGACGATCTTCTGGCTCTCGAAGACCTTGCCGCCGCCCTCGGGGATGTCGGCGGTCGCCGCCAGCGCCTTGCCGCCGGCGGCCGGCTTCTTGCTCTTCTTGGGTTCCGTGGCGCCGTAGCTCGGCGCCTCGGAACTCGGCGCGGCCGCGTCCTCGCCGGCCGGCTGCCCATATCCCGCGCACGCGGTCAGCATCGCCGCGCCGGCGCCCAGCACCACGGCCCTGCGTGTCGTCTCCGCCATATCCGGTCCTCCCGGGTCGTTTGCTCACTTCAGGTACGGCCGGCGCACCGGCACCGGTTCAGCCTGAAGCGCGCGGATCCCGGGAACCACGCACAATTACCCGTTCAGACGATGACGATCCCGTCGCCCTGAAGCTTGACCTGGTAGGCGGCCAGAGGCGCGGTGGCCGGCCCCTTGAGGCACTTGCCGTCATTGGCGTCGAACTCGCTGCCGTGGCACGGGCAGGTCATGACGCCTTCCTTGGGCGAGGCGACCGCGCAGCCCTTGTGCGTGCACGCGGCGCTGAACGCCTTGTAGACGCCGGCCGTCGGCTGGGTCACCACGATCTTCCACTTGGAGATCACCTTGCCGCCGCCCACGGGCACGTCGGCCGCCTTGGCGATCTCCTTGCCCTTGATGCCCGGCGCGGGGGCCCCGGACTCGCCGCCGCATCCGGCCAGCGCCACGCCGCACGCGGCCACGCCCGCCGCGCCCAGCACCGTCCTGCGCCCGATTTCCGGCATGGCGACATCACGCTCAGAACCTGTCATTTCCCGACCCTTCCGCGTCGCCGCTGACCCCCAACAGGCCAGGTCATTACCCGTCGCACCAATCTATTGGCCGCCGAGGGCGGTCCCGTCAGCGGGTGGTAGGCGGACGGTCAGTGATCCGCCCGACTCTGAACGCGGACACACCGCGTGACTTCAAGCCTCCGGCAAGGCAACGCCTCGTCGCCACCCCGTCCTGCCCCCTCAAGCGTCAGCGCCGACCACTAAGGAGCAGTCGTGACCGACACCGTGAGCCCGCCCACGCCACCGGCCCCGCCTCGCATGCGCTGGTGGCGGCGGCCCTGGATCGCCCCGCTCGCCGTGGTGGCGGTGGCGTTCGTGGCCTTCTCCCTGCCGCCGTACGCCACGTTCGACGAGGCCGGGTCCCGGGTGCCGGCGCCGGACTTCTTCCCGCCGCACTTCCCCGTGCTGGCCCTACATGTCATCTTCGGGTCGATCGCCATGATCACGTGCTGCCTGCAGATCTGGCCGTGGTTCAGGGGCCGTCACCCGGTGGCGCACCGGTACGCGGGCCGCGTGTACGTGCTGGCCGGGGTCCTGCCCGCGGGGCTGCTCGGGCTGGTCGTGGGCGCGGCGACGCCGTTCGGGCACGTGGCGCGGGCCGGCAACGTCCTGCTGGCGCTGCTGTGGCTCGGGTGCACCCTGGCCGGGTGGCGCATGGCCAGGCGGCGGCGCTTCGCCGACCACCGCCGCTGGATGATCCGCAGCTTCGCCCTGACCATGTCGATCATCACCAACCGGATCTGGGGCGCGCTGGCCGTGATCTTCCTGCCTCCGGACTCGCTCGGCGGCACGCCTGAGCACGCCGCCCAGACGGTCGCGGGGCTGAGCATCTGGATGGGATGGGTGCTGCCCCTGCTTGCCGCCGAGTGGTGGCTGGAACGCACGGCGGCCAGGCGCCGCCGCTGAAAGGCCCCTGTGCGGCTCGCGCCGGCCGCACAGGGGAGGTCACTCAGACGGAAAGGATCTTGCGCAGGAAGCGCCCGGTGTGGCTCTCCTCCACCGCCGCGACCTCTTCCGGCGTGCCCGACGCCACCAGCGTGCCGCCCCTGGACCCACCCTCCGGGCCCATGTCGATCACCCAGTCGGCCGTCTTGATGACGTCGAGGTTGTGCTCGATGACGATCACCGTGTTGCCGCCGTCGACCAGCCGCCCGAGGACGCCGAGCAGGCGCCGGATGTCCTCGAAGTGCAGGCCGGTGGTGGGCTCGTCGAGCACGTAGATCGTCCGCCCGGTCTGGCGGCGCTGGAGCTCCGAGGCGAGCTTGACCCGCTGGGCCTCGCCGCCCGACAGCGTGGTGGCGGGCTGGCCGAGCCGGACGTAGCCGAGGCCGACGTCGTTGAGCGTCTGCAGGTGGCGCTTGATCGCCGGGATCGCGTCGAAGAAGCCGAGGGCCTCCTCGATCGGCATGTCGAGCACCTCGGAGATGGTCTTGCCCTTGTAGTGGACCTCCAGCGTCTCGCGGTTGTAGCGGGCGCCGTGGCAGACCTCGCACGGGACGTAGACGTCCGGCAGGAAGTTCATCTCGATCTTGATGGTGCCGTCTCCGGCGCACGCCTCGCAGCGCCCGCCCTTGACGTTGAAGCTGAAGCGGCCCGGCTGGTAGCCGCGGACCTTGGCCTCGGTCGTGGCCGCGAACAGCTTGCGGACGTGGTCGAAGACGCCGGTGTAGGTGGCCGGGTTGGAGCGCGGGGTGCGCCCGATCGGCGACTGGTCGACGTGGACGACCTTGTCGACCTGGTCCATGCCGTTGATCCTGGCGTGGCGGCCTGGCACCGTGCGGGCGCCGTTGAGCTCCTTGGCCAGCGCGTTGTAGAGGATGTCGTTGACCAGCGTCGACTTGCCCGAGCCCGACACTCCGGTGACCGCGGTGAACATGCCCAGCGGGAAGTCGATGTCGACGCCCTTGAGGTTGTGCTCGCGGGCGCCCTTCACCGTGATCTGACGCTTCTTGTCGCGCTTGCGGCGCTTGGCCGGGATGGCTATGGACCTGCGGCCCGACAGGTACGCGCCGGTCATCGACTCCTCGCTGGACAGCAGGTCCTGCACGGTACCGGAGACGACCACCTGCCCGCCGTGCTCGCCCGCGCCGGGACCGATGTCGACCACCCAGTCGGCGGCGGCGATCGTGTCCTCGTCGTGCTCGACGACGATCAGCGTGTTGCCCATGTCGCGCAGCCTGATGAGGGTGTCGAGCAGGCGCATGTTGTCGCGCTGGTGCAGGCCGATGGACGGCTCGTCCAGGACGTACAGCACGCCGACCAGGCCGGAGCCGATCTGCGTGGCCAGGCGGATGCGCTGCGCCTCGCCGCCCGCCAGGGTGGCGGCGGCGCGGTCCATGGACAGGTAGTCGAGGCCGACGTCGAGCAGGAAGCCCATCCGGGCGTTGATCTCCTTGACCACCCGCTCGGCGATGTGCATGTCGCGGTCGGACAGCTTCAGCCCGGCCAGGAACTTCGCGCACTCGCCGATGGACATGCTCGCCACGTCGGCGATCGACATGTCGGCGACGGTCACGGCCAGCGTGACCGGCTTGAGGCGCTTGCCGTCGCAGGCCGGGCACGGGATCTCGCGCATGTAGCCCTCGAAGCGCTCGCGCGTGGCGTCGCTCTCGGCCTCGGCGTGGCGGCGCTGCACCCACGAGATGACGCCCTCGTAGGTGGTGTAGTAGGAGCGCTGGCGGCCGTACCTGTTGCTGTAGCGGACGTGGACCTGCTCGTCGTGGCCGAACAGCAGCGACTTCTGCGCCTTCTTCGGCAGCTTCTCCCAGGCCGTGTCGAGCGTGAAGCCCATGGTGTGGCCGAGCGCCTCGGTCAGCCGGATGAAGTACTCGCTCGTGTGGCCGCCCGACCACGGGTGCAACGCGCCGTCGCGCAGCGTCTTCTCCGGATCGGGTACGACGAGGTCGGGGTCGACCTCCATCTTCGTCCCGAGGCCCGTGCACTCGGGGCAGGCGCCGAAGGGCGAATTGAAGGAGAACGAGCGCGGCTCCAGCTCCTCGAACGACAGGTCGTCGTAGGGACAGTAGAGGTGCTCGGAGTAGAAGCGCTCACGGCCGGGGTCGCCCTCGGGCAGGTCGACGAACTCCAGCGTGATCGTGCCACCGGACAGTTGCAGCGCGGTCTCGACCGAGTCGGTGAGCCGCCGCCGCGCCGACTCCTTGACCGACAGGCGGTCCACGATGACCTCGATGTCGTGCTTCTCGTACTTCTTGAGCGTCGGCGGCTCCTCCAGCCTGACCACGGTGCCGTCGACGCGGGCGCGGGCGAAGCCCTTGGTCTGCAGCTCGCGGAACAGCTCCCCGTACTCGCCCTTGCGGCCCCTGATGACCGGCGCGAGCACCTGGAAGCGGGTGCCCTCCTCCAGGTCCATCACGCGGTCGACGATCTGCTGCGGCATCTGCCTGGCGATCGGCCGCGCGCAGACCGGGCAGTGGGGCTTGCCGATGCGCGCCCACAGCAGGCGCAGGTAGTCGTAGACCTCGGTGATCGTGCCGACGGTCGAGCGGGGGTTCTTGCTGGTGGCCTTCTGGTCGATGGACACCGCGGGCGACAGGCCCTCGATGAAGTCGACGTCCGGCTTGTCCATCTGGCCGAGGAACTGGCGGGCGTAGGCCGACAGGGACTCGACGTAGCGCCGCTGACCCTCGGCGAAGATCGTGTCGAAGGCCAGGCTGGACTTTCCCGATCCGGAAAGGCCGGTGAAGACGATCAGCGAGTCTCGCGGCAGGTCCAGCGAGACGTCCTTGAGGTTGTGCTCTCGTGCTCCACGCACGATCAGGCGGTCAGCCACGGCGATCCCGGAAGTCGATAAACGGATAGGTCCACGGGGATAGTAGATGGGGGCACCGACAATTTCGGCGGCCCGCTCCACGGCCCCCGAAAATCCGTCCCATTCAGACTACGGCCTCCCGCCCCGAGGGCAGGCGCTCTTTCGAAGTCAACCGCGCGACCTGCGCCTTTATGCCCACGTACGGCCCAGGCCGCTGGTGAAGACGCGCCACGGCCTGCTGGAATGGCGGCCATGACGGTCATCCCCGCGCTCCACTCAGAGATCACGGCAGCCACCAACCGTCTCCTGGCCACCGCGGCCGGACTGTCGCCCGGCGAGCTGTCCGCGCCGTCGAACCTGCCCGGCTGGACCCGCGGCCACGTCCTGGCCCACCTCGCCCGCAACGCCGACGGCCTGCTCAACCTCCTCGCCTGGGCCAGGACCGGGGTCGAGACACCCCAGTACCCGTCGACGGCCGCCCGGGCCGCCGGCATCGAGGGCGGCGCCGGCCGTACCCCGGCGGAACACCTCGCCGACCTGGAAGACGGCGCGGTACGGCTCTCGCGCGCCATCCGCGACCACCCCGCGCAGGCGTGGAGCGGCATGGTCCGCGCGCTGCGCCCGCCCTGGCACCCCGCCTGGTACGTCCTGGTCCGGCGGATCAGGGAGCTGGAGATCCACCACGCCGACCTGGGCGCGGGATACGGGCCCGCGGACTGGCCGGCCGCGTTCGTCCGGCGCGAGCTGCACGACTGCCGGGCGTGCTGGCCGTACGGGAGGAGCGCGGTCGGCGAGATCACCCTCCTGGGCGAGCCCTCTGACACGTGGCATGGCCTCGGCGAAGGCCCCGCGGTGGCCGGTGCGCCCGCCGACGTGCTCGCCTGGCTCACGGGTCGCTCGCGTGGCGAGGGGATTAGGGTGGTGCGCGAGGGGCACGCCGTTCCAGAGCCGCCGCCCTGGCTGAGCCTGCCGGCCCCGCCCGGCCTTCCGGCGGCGCCCCCCGACGACTATCCGTGATCGGGCCCGAGGAGACCTCATGACCTACACCGGCGACGTCACGGTCGGCGGTCCTGCCGATGTGCGGCAACTGCCCGCGCTGAGCATCGCCAAGCTCGCCGTCGGCCCCTTCGACAACAACGCCTACCTGCTGCGCTGCACCGAGACCGGCGACGGGCTGCTCATCGACGCCGCCGCCGAGGCCGACCGGCTGCTGGCGCTGGTGGACGAGCAGCCGATCAGCACGATCGTCACCACCCACCAGCACGGCGACCACTGGCAGGCGCTGGAGCAGGTGGCGAAGGTCACGGGCGCCCAGGTGATCGCCCACCCGCTCGACGCGCCCGCGCTGCCCGTCGAGACGGCCCGCCAGGTCGAGCACGGCGACCGCATCACGGTGGGCGTGCTCACGCTGGAGGTCATCCACCTGCGCGGCCACACGCCCGGCTCGATCGCGCTGCTCTACGACGGCGGCGGTGCGGAGAAGCACCTGTTCACCGGTGACTCGCTGTTCCCCGGCGGCGTCGGCAACACGTGGGACGACGCCGAGCGCTTCACCCAGCTCTACACCGACGTGACCGAGCGGATCTTCGACCGGCTGCCCGACGAGACCTGGGTCTACCCCGGCCACGGCAAGGACACCACCCTGGGCGCCGAGCGCCCGTCGCTGCCGGAGTGGAAGGCGCGGGGGTGGTGAGCCGCTGAGCTACGGGATAGGCCCGAGGATCCGGGCGATCCGGTCGGCGGCCTCGGCGGGGTTGGTGGTCGACTCCACCACCTCGCCCCACGACCAGCGGTAGTACCAGCCTTCCGCGATCGGGACGCAGTCCACCGTCTCGGTCAGCAGCCGGGCACCGGGGTCGCCGACCCGCAACGAGGGCGGGTCGGCGCGCAGCGTGGCGTCGAGGCCACGGAACTCCAGCTCCCTCGCCAGCTTGCCGAGGAAGTACGTGCGAGTGTGTTCGCGCGCCATGCCTCCATCAAAGCCGATGGCGCGCGACT
Organism: Nonomuraea sp. NPDC050790; assembly: GCF_044456745.1. NCBI lineage: Bacteria > Bacillati > Actinomycetota > Actinomycetes > Streptosporangiales > Streptosporangiaceae > Nonomuraea > Nonomuraea sp. NPDC050790. The sequence goes on from NZ_JBITGF010000008.1 coordinate 488,928, forward strand.
TGAGGAGTACTCAGTTGACGCGGTGGGCATCCTTGCGCTGCTCGCGCTTGTAGAAGAGCATCCGCAGCGGGATCGCCGCCACGAGCGCGATCTGCATGGTCGCCCCGATCTTGATCGGCAGGTCGCCGCCCTGGGGGAAGGCCACCCAGAAGGTCAGGAACGCGACGTTGACCATGATCCAGCCGAGGACGACGGCGGCGAGCTGGCCCTTGGGCTTCGGGTACTCCACGCGGCTGACCATCAGCCAGGACACGCCGAGGACCGCCAGCAGCGACCAGACGTTCGCCTCGAACAGCATGACGATCGAGATGACGGTCATGCAGCCCATGGGGATGGGCAGGCCCATGAAGTCGCCGCTCTTGGTCTTCACGCAGGCGAAGCGGGCCAGCCGTACGACGCCGGCGATGAGCACGGACGCGGCGGCGGTCAGCACCCACCAGATGGGCACGGAGCCATTGAAGCCGCCCCAGATCACCACCATGAAGGCGGGCGCGAAGCCGAAGCTGATGACGTCGGCGAGGTTGTCGAGCTCGGCGCCCATCGCCGAGGCGCGGAAGCGCCGCGCCACCAGGCCGTCGAACAGGTCGCAGGTGGCGCCGATGAGCAGCAGCACCACGGCGGTGGCGAAGAAGCCGGGCTGGATCACCAGGCCCTTGTTCGCCTGGAGGGAACTGACGGCCGAGGTGGCCAGCACGCACACGGCCAGGAAGCCGCACAGCGCGTTGCCCAGCGACAGGGAGTCGGCGGCGGACAGACGGAACGCCTTGCCGACGGGGCCCCGGGGCTCGTCGTCGTCTGCTTGCCAGCCGCCTGCGTCAGCCGTGGTCAATTCGGGTCACCCCCGCAGCCGTCTTCTCGCCCACGGCGACCGCGGGCGTGATTCCTTCGGGAAGGTAGATGTCCACGCGCGAGCCGAACCGGATCAGGCCGATCCGCTCGGTCTGGGTGACCTTGGCCCCCGCGCTCAGGTACGGCACGATCCTGCGCGCCACCGCGCCCGCGATCTGCACCATCTCGATGTCGCCGAGCGTGGTCTCGAAATGCCACACCACGCGTTCGTTCTGGTCGCTGTCCTTGTTGAATGCCGGCAGGAACCCACCCGCCACATGCTGCACGGAGGTGACGGTTCCCGCAAGAGGCGCCCGGTTGACGTGCACGTTCAGCGGGCTCATGAAGATCGCCACCCGGGTCCGGCCGTCCGGCCACGGGTCGATGCTCTGCACCACGCCGTCGGCGGGCGAGAGGATCCGTCCCTGACCGGGCGCCCGGTCGGGGTCGCGGAAGAACCAGAGCATGCCGCCCGTGAGTGCGGTCAGCGGCACGGCGGCCAGCGCCCAGCGCTTGTCCTTGCGGGTGAGCAGCGTGGTCGCGGCGGCTGCCGCCACGGTCGGGAGGAGCCACGGGGACACCCCGCGCGCCAGGCGCACGCGGGCGGTCTTAGCTGAATCGTCTGACACGGACAACCTTTGGAGTGGTGAACGAACGGGCGCTTTGCCGTGATGTTACAGAACTTGCAACTATGACACGACGCAACTAGACACAGCAAAGCGCCTAGAACGCCTTTTAGCTAGCCCCGCTCTGGCTAGTGCTTTCCACGCCCTTGCGCGCGTCGCTGCGGGACTTGAGCAGGCTGGCGACCGTGGTGATGACCATCGTGGCGCCGATGACCGAGAGCGACAGCTCGATGGGCACCGTGGGCGCCCAGGAGATCTTGCTGGCGTGCAGAGCCTCCAGAACCAGCTTAACCCCGATGAAGCCGAGGATGAACGCCAAGCCGTAGCTGATGTAGACCAGACGCTGCAGCAGGCCGCCGAGCAGGAAGTAGAGCTGGCGCAGGCCCATCAGGGCGAACGCGTTGGCGGTGAAGACGATGAACGGGTCCTTGGTGAGCCCGAAGATGGCGGGGATGGAGTCGAGGGCGAACAGCAGGTCGGTGGTGCCGATGGCGACCATGACGATGAGCATCGGGGTGACCAGGCGCCGGCCGTCGATCTTGACCATGACCTTGGAGCCGACGTAGTCGGGCGTGGTCGGGAACGCCCTGCGCACCCAGCGCAGCACCGCGTTCTCCTGGAAGTCCTCGTCGTCGCCCTTGAGGTGCTGGCGGACGATGTTGATCGCGGTGTAGACCAGGAAGGCGCCGAAGACGTAGAAGAGCCAGCTGAAACGCTCCAGGGCCGCCGCGCCCAGCGCGATGAAGATGCCGCGCATGACCAGGGCCATCAGGATGCCGACCAGCAGCACCTTGTGCTGGTACTGCTTCGGCACCGCGAAGCGGCTCATGATGATGAAGAAGATGAAGAGGTTGTCGATGCTCAGGCTGTATTCGGTGATGTAGCCGGCGAAGAACTCTCCGGCCTTGCCGCCTCCCTCGGTCACCCACAGCAGGATTCCGAAGGCGATCGCCAGCAGCACGTAGAAGGAGACCCAGTAGGTCGCCTGCCGCATGGAGAACTCGCGGGCTTCACCGCGGTCGACGATCCACAGATCAATGGCGATGACCAGGAGAAGCCCGCCGATCACGGCGATCCAGGCCCACACGGGTACGGTCACGTTGATATACCTCCGGCACGCATGACTGACAGCCGGAGGTCTCTCCCGCCGGACCCGTGGGCCGACCGGCAGCCCCGGGGGCCCCGTGGAGCGGGGCTACACCGTGATGACGAGGCTGCCGCGAAGGGATACTCCCCTCCCCTAACCAAAGCAGTATAGGAGAACGCGCAGGGCCCTCCTAATCATCCCGAGGATCTTCACGCGTCGTATACGCGCAGGACCGCGTCCACCGCGTCGTCGTCCCGGGGCAGCTCCGCGCCCCTTTCCGCGGCCGCCCGAGCCTGCCGCCGCGCCGCGCCGGGCTCCTCCAGCAGCTCCCGTACGGCCGCGCGCGCCGCGCCCACGTCCCCGTACGGCACCAGCGTCCCGGCACCCCCCAGCAGGCCGGGGATGCCGCCCACGTCGGTGGCCACCACCGGGCGGCCCGCCATGAGCGCCTCGCTGAGGCTGAGCGGCTGCCCCTCCCAGCGGCTCGGCCAGAACACGACCTCGGCCGCGGCCAGCAGGTCGGGCACGTCGCCGCGGTTTCCCAGCAGCCGCACGGGCAGCTCCTCCTTCTCCACGCGTTCCTGGAGCTCCTGCCTCAGCGGCCCCTCCCCCGCGATCGCGAACAGCGGCTGCCGCGCGCCCCACGGACCGGCCGCCACGTCCAGCAGGAACTCCAGCCCCTTCTGCTGCGCGAGCCGCGCGACCGTCAGCACCACGGGCCGCTCGCCGGCGCCGAGTTCCTCGCGCACCTGCCCGGCGGCGCGCGCGGGCGGCCTGGGCACGGGAGCGGGCACCACGGCGGGGCGCACGTCCCTGGCGCCGAGCGCGCTCATCCGCTCGCCCAGGTCGGGTGAGACGACGAGCACGGTGCGGGCGCCCCGCGCGACGATCCGCTCCAGCACGCCGTGGACCGCGCCGACGAACCCGCCCGCGGTGAGCGCGTTGTGCAGCGTCACCACCAGCGAGGGCCGGGTACGGCCGAGCCCGGCCAGGACCGCGAGGGCGCCCGCGCGCAGCCCGTGGGCGTGCACGAGGTCCGCCTCGCGGGTGATGCGGCGGATCGCGGCGACCGCGGCCAGGTCGCGGGCCGGGTGCGGCCGGTCGGAGACGGCGACCTCGGCGAAGCGTGCCCCCGCCGCGCCGAACCCGAACGCCTCGCCGACCGCCGCGGGCCCGGCGACCACCACCTGGTGCCCGCGCCGCAGCAGACCGTCCGCCAGCATGAGCACGTGCCGCCCGGTCCCGCCGGACGTGGTCCCCAGCACGAACACCACCCGCACGCCGCCACCCCTCTCCCTCATCAACCCAAAAGACCCAAACCACCCGCACGGACCGGCTCCTAAACCGCCCGCACAGACCGACTCAAACCACCCGAACAGACCGAGGCTCAGACCGCCCGCACAGATCAACTCCACCGTCCGCTTGGACTGGCTCACTCGTCGTTGTGTCCCAGCTCAACCGTCCGCCCAGCTCAACCGTCCGCCCAGCTCTTCCGCGGCGAGACGCCCGTGTCAGCGTCGTGTCGCCATCTCCGCCAGCGCGCGGGCGTCGCCGCGGTCCAGCAGCGCCGCCACCGCGCCCCCGACCGCGACCGCGAGCGCCCCGCCCAGCACCGTCGCGCCCAGCAGCGGCCAGAGCCCTTCCGCCCCGACCAGCCCCGCCGCCCACGCGCCCGCCAGGAACCCCGCGACACCCCCCGCCACCGCCGCACCGACCGCGCGGGCCAGCCCCGCGACCGCCGCCCGCCCGCGTGCCCGGATCACCGACACCAGCAGCCAGCCACCGCCCACGCTCATCCCCAGGCTCATGCCCGCCGCCATCCCGGCGATCTCCCAGCCGGCCGGCAGCACCAGCACGAACCCCGCCTGCGCCGCCATCACCACCAGCCATCCGGCCACGGTCCCGATGGCCACCTGCCTGCCCCGGCCCGCGGCGTACAGCACCCGGCTCAGGTGCGCGATCAGCCCGTACCCGATCAGACCGGGCGCGAACAGCGCGATCGTCCGCGCGAACTCCGCGGCCGGGACCGCCGTGTCCGACCCCAGCAGGAACACCCGCGCGCCCGGCTCGGACATGGCCGCCAGCGCCCCCGCCGCCAGCCCCGACACCAGCACGACCGCCCGCGTCGTGCGCGCGGCCAGTCCGGCGAACCCGTCCGCGTCGCCGCTCTCCGCCCGCGCCGACAGCCCGGGAAAGGCACTGGTCGCGATCGGTACGGCCAGCACCGCATAGGGCACCAGGTAGATCGCCCACGCGTAGTTGTAGATCGCGATCGCCCCCACGCCGATCCCGTTGGACAGGTACAGGACCACGACCATGGCCGCCTGCTGGGCCAGCAGCCCGGCGATCCCGGCGAACGCCAGCCCGCACACCTGCGCGGCCACGCCCTCGGGGAAGCGCAGCGCGGGCCGCCACCTGATCCCCAGCCGCGAGGCGGGCCCGGCGACGGTGAGCACGAGCGCGAGCACGCCCAGGCTGGTCCCGGCCGCCAGCACCGTCTCGCCGGCGTCGAGCGGGCTGACCGGCGTGCTGTCCCCGCCGCTGACCGGGACGAACACCAGGTAGGCGGCGATGACCACGATGCTCGACACGAGCGGCGCCACGGCGGGCCCGGCGAAGCGCTTGTGCGCCTGGAGCACGCCGTACAGGACGACGGCCACGCCGTACAGGGGGATCTGGGGGGCGAAGACGACCAGCATGTCCGCGGTGACGGCGCGCACGGCCGCCACGTCGCAGTCAGGCAGCGTGGAGCCGTAGAACAGCCCGGCGATGGGGCCGGCCAGCACCGCCACGGCCACCGCGAGCGGCACGAGCACGACCAGCACCCAGGTCAGCAGCGCGGAGGAGACACGGCTCACGTACGCGTGGGCCTCGACCGGCGAGGGCGCCACGGCCTGGGCGCCGCGGGCGGCCTCCGGCGAGTCGGGCTCCTCCAGCGGCGGCTCGCCCCACGGGCGGGCGCGGGCGGCGGCGCCGGCCAGGACGGGAACCACCATCCCGGCCAGGGCCCCGCCCACCACGACCTCGAAGACGATGTTGGGGATCTGGTTGGCGGTGAAGTAGGCGGTGGACAGGCAGCCGGTGCCGACGGTCTGGGCGAAGGCGTACTGCTTGGCGAAGCCGGTGATGCGGGCGAGGATCGTGATCGCGCCGATCAGCACCGCGCCGCCAGCGACGCCCCGCGCCAGACGTCCGGTCACGGGGCGGGGCGGCGGCCGAGCATGTCGATGCGGTTGAGCACCGGGTTGCCCGCGATGACCTTGGTGAAGGAGACCTTCTCCGAGGCGGCGGTCAGGACGGCGACGGTGCCGAGCACGGCCAGGCGGCCGGGGCGGCCGAGCGTGGTGACGGCGGCCAGGCCGAGCAGAGCGCCCAGGGCGTTGGCGCCGGCGTCGCCGAGCATGGCGCGCTCGCCGAGGTCGTCGGGCAGCAGCGCGGCGGCGGCGCCCAGCGGGACGGCGGCCAGCGCCGCGCCCGACGGGGAGCCGCGCAGCAAGGAGGCGGCCAGCAGCGGCCCGCCGGTCAGCAGCGCCACCTTGATGGCCCGTCCCGGCCGCAGGTCGAACAGGTTGGCCAGGTTGGCGGCGCCGGCGATCGTGGCGCCGTTGGCCAGGGTGTCGAGGGGGCTGCGGGAGACGAGGGCGGCGGCGGCCAGGCCGGTGGCGCCGATGCCGAGGATCTTGACGGCGCCGCTGGTCACCTCGCCCTTGGCCAGGGCGCCGAGGTGGCCCTTGAAGCCCTTGGAGGAGGCGGTGCCGTAGAGGTCGTCGTAGGCGCCCAGCGCACCGCTGCCGGCTCCGGCCAGGAGGGCGGCCAGCCGTACGCGGGGATCGAGGCCGGGCGACAGTGCGGCGGCGGCGCTCGCGCCCGCCACGAACGCGGGGCCTTCGAGCAGCGTGATCGGCTCGCCGCGGTGGTTGGTGCGGGTCCAGGTGGCGGCGGCGCGCAGCCCGCCGGCGGCCACGACCTCGCCGGACGGCATGTCCTTCTTCTCCGGAGCCTCGGCCACCCGCGAGGTGAAGGCGGTGTAGGCGGCGCGGGCGGCGACGGCGCCGAGCGCGGCTCCGGCTAGGGCGCACAGCAGGGCACGGGCCATGGTTCAGCTCCCTGACGAGGTGGGGACGGGGGTGGGACTGGGCACGGGCGGCTGGAAGTCGGTCACGCCGGTGCCGATGCCGTACTGGCCGGCGCGGCCGGCGATCTGCTCGCGCAGGGCGTAGACGCCGACGACGCGGCCGGCGGGCATGTCGAGGGTGTCGATGCTGGAGACCCGCTGGCTGATGTCGCCGGAGTCGCGCAGCTCGGTGATGACGCCGCCGGTGGCGACGCCGGCCGTGGTGCCGGCGACGAGCGCGCCCCTGCTGCCGGCGTCAAGGCCGGCGGCTAGGGAGACGATCGCGGCCGCCTGGATCTCGGCGCGCTCGCCCTCGAAGGGCTTGTCGGGCGCGAACATCACCGCGAGCGTGGCGCGCTTGTCGACGTCGCCCTCGACGCTGATGAAGCCGCCCTTCTCGAACGCGTCCAGCACGGCGCCGGTGTCGGCGTTGGGTGTGCCCGCCTGGGTGGGATCGGCGGTCGTCAGGGCCGTGGCCAGGAGCTGGGCGACCTTGTCGTAGACGCTCGCACCGGGCGTGTAGAGGAGGTCGGCGGGCTTGAGCTGGGTGGCCAGGCCGTCGAGCACGGCCTCGCTGTCGGCGGTGAGGAACTTCTCGCTGATCGTCACCCGCTGCCCGACGGTCGCGCCGGCCTGGTCGAGCACCTGCTGCTGCGCATCGCGCAGCGCGCCGGTGGAGCCGGGCGTGTCGACCATCAGCACGCGCTGGCCGCTGAGCCCGCCCGCGACCAGGGCCAGCACCGGGGTCATCTCCTTGACGAAGGAGTCGTTGCCGGCCTGGCGCCGGGCCAGGTCGTCCTTCTCGGCGCGCAGCTCGCTATTGTTCCTGGCCAGATCGTCGGTGGTCTTCTTGGCCAGGTCGATGGCCGGGTTCTGCAGGAGCGTGGTGCCCATGACGATGCCGACCGCCAGCGCGAGGAAGACGGCGACGATGGAGACGAGGTGATAGCGGAAATCGATCACGAGAAAAGTCCGACCAGCCAGAAGATGAAGGCGTTCCAAAGGTCTTGCTGGCCGTTGAGCCAGGTCTTGCCGATGGGCGAGCTGAACAGCGCCACGCCCATCGTGACGAGCGCGGTGCCCACCAGCAGCAGCAACTGCTGCGTGGAGATGCGGCTGCGGTAGAGCCTGCTCACGCCCTTGGCGTCGATGAGCTTGCTGCCGATGCGCAGCCGGGTGAGGAAGGTGCTGGCCATGCCGGAGCGCCCCTTGTCGAGGAACTCCTCCAGCGTCCAGTGGGTGCCGACGGCGACGATGAGTTCGGCGCCCTTGTCGTCGGCCAGGAGCATGGCGATGTCCTCGCTGGTGCCGGTGGCGGGGAAGATGACGGCCTCGCGGCCGAGCTGGTGCACGCGCTCCAGGCCGGGCGCGCGGCCGTCGCGGTAGGCGTGCACGATGAGCTCGGCGCCGCACGTGAGGGCCTTGGTGGAGACGGAGTCGAAGTCGCCGATGATCACGTCGGGCAGGTATCCGGCCTCCAGGAGCGCGTCCGCGCCGCCGTCGACGCCGACGAGGACGGGGCGGTATTCGCGGATGTACGGCCGGAGCGTGGCGATGTCCTCTTTGTAGTGGTACCCGCGCACGACGATGAGCACGTGCCTGCCCTCGATGGGGGTGCGGATCTCCGGCACGCCGACTCCGTCGATGAGAAGCCTGCCCTCACCACGAACGTACTCCATCGTGTTGACGGCGAAAGCCTCGATCTGCACGGAAAGTCCGGCTCGTGCCTCGGCCATGGCGGCCTCGACGGTCTCCTCGGTCGCGACGTCGCCCTTGCCGACCATCTCCTCACCGAGATACACGATCCCGTCGCAGACGCGGACCGACTCACCGTCGGCCACCCGCTCGAACAGCTCGGGCGTGGCGTTGTCGACGAACGGGATGCCGGCCTCGATCAGGATCTGCGGCCCCAGGTTGGGGTAGCGCCCGCTGATCCCCGCCGCGACGTTGACCACGGCGGCGACGCCGCACGCGACGAGTGCCTCCGCGCTGACCCGGTCCACGTCGACATGGTCGATAATCGCGATTTCCCCGGGCTGGAGGCGCTTGGTAAGCCTCTTCGTCCGCCGGTCGATTCTCGCCACTGCCGTGAGGCCGGGAAGGTCGCCGACCTTCCTGCCGCGGAGGCCCGGCAACTTGTTCCCCGGTACCTTCATCAAGACCATCCTGCCAGAGCCGGAGAGCCCGGGGGTCACGCACTGCGCGGCGTGTCTGGTTTGTCACGCAGAGTCGGCGGCGGCGAGCCCGAGCAGTTCTTCCGCATGGGCCCTGCCCAGCTCGGAATCCTCCAGGCCGGCCAGCATGCGCGAGAGCTCGCGTACCCGGCCCTCGTGGTTGAGCGTGACGACGCCGCTGCGTACGACGCTGCCGTCGCCGGCCTTCTCCACGACGAGGTGCTGGTCGGCGAAGGCGGCCACCTGCGGCAGGTGGGTGACGACGATCACCTGGGCGGTGCGGGCGAGCCTGGCCAGGCGGCGGCCGATCTCGACCGCGGCCTTGCCGCCCACGCCCGCGTCGACCTCGTCGAAGACGAAGGTGGGCACGGGGTCGGCGCCGGCGAAGACGACCTCGATGGCGAGCATGACGCGGCTGAGCTCGCCGCCCGAGGCGCCCTTGTTGAGCGGCAGCGGCGGCGCGGCCGGGTGGGCGGCCATCCGCAGCTCGACCTCGTCGACGCCCTCGGGGCCGAACTCGGCGCTCTGCGAGAGCTGTACGGCCACGCGGGCGTGCGGCATGGCCAGCGCGGTGAGCTCCTCGGTGACGGCCTGGCCGAAGCGCTCGGCGGCGGCCTCGCGCACCTTGGTCAGCTCGGCGGCCAGCTCGGTGAGCCGCTCGGTCAGCTCGTCGTGCTCGCGGGTGAGCTCGTCGATGCGCTCGTCGTCGCCCTCCAGCTCGGCCAGGCGGCCCGCCGAGCGCTGCGCCCAGGCCAGCACGCCGGCGCTGTCCTCGGCGTACTTGCGGATCAGGCTGGTCAGCACCGAGCGCCGCTCCTGCACGATCGCCAGCCTGGCCGGGTCGGCCTCGATCGACTCGGCGTAGGCGGCCAGGTCGGTGGCGACGTCGGAGATGAGGTAGCCGGCCTCGGCCAGCCGGTCGGCGACCTGGGCGAGCTGCGGGTCGAAGTCGCGCACGCCCTCGACCGCCGAGCGGGCCTCGCCCAGCAGCGAGATCACGTCGTGGGTGCCGTCGGCGGACTGCATCGGGTCGCCGAGCAGCGCGGTGTGGGCGCCGGTGGCCGCGGTGCGCAGCGCGTCGGCGTGCGAGAGCCGTTCTTCCTCCGCGCGCAGCTCGGCGTCCTCGCCGGGCTTGGGGTCGACCTTCTCGATCTCCTCCAGGCCGAAGCGCAGCAGGTCGGCCTCCTGGGCGCGCTCGCGCGCCCTGGTCGTCAGCTCCTCCAGGAGCGCGGCCACCTGCTTGTGGCGCTTGTACGCCTGCGTGTACGCCCGCAGCGGCTTGACCAGGTCGTCGCCGGCGTAGCGGTCGAGCGCGGCGCGCTGCCTGGCCGGCTGCAGGAGGCGCTGCTGGTCCATCTGCCCGTGGACGGCCACGAGGTCGTCGGCCAGGTAGGTGAGCGTGCCGACGGGGACGGTGCGCCCGCCCAGCCAGGCGCGCGAGCGGCCCTCGGCGGAGACGGTGCGCGAGATGATCAGCTCGCCGTCCTCGACCTCGCCGCCGATGTCCTCGACCTGCTGGCCGACGCGCCCGCCCGCCTCGATGACCAGCGTGCCCTCGACCGACGCCTTGTCGGCGCCCGGCCGGATGCGCGAGGGGTCGGCCCGGCCGCCGAACAGCAGCCCGAGCCCGGTGACGACCATCGTCTTGCCCGCTCCGGTCTCGCCGGTGACCACGTTGAATCCCGGCGAGAGCTCGAGAACGGCCTCGTCGATGACACCCAGCCCCTGGATGCGGACCTCTTCGACCCTGGGTCGCACCGGCCACTCCTGTCGCTGCCTGCGTTTACGGTCGCACCCGGCTTCGGAGCCCACTGTCCGAACACACGTGCGCAAGCGATCCTACGCGCTCCTGAGCCAATTGACTCAGGGACGCACCCTTCCGCGCCACCCCTGCACGGGAAGTTCGAACTTGGCGACCAGCCTGTCGGTGAACGGCGCGCCGGTGCTCTCGATGCCGTGCAGGCGGGCCAGGCGAACCGGGTGCTCACCGCGGCGCACCTCGACGCGGGTGCCGGTGGGCAGGTCGAAGCGGCGGCGGCCGTCGCACCAGAGCACGCCGCCCGGCGTGCCGGGCAGGATCTCGACGGCGAGGGTCGCGCGCGGCGAGACGACCAGCGGCTTGGCGAACAGCGCGTGGGCGCTGATCGGCACCATGAGCAGCGCCTCCACCTCGGGCCAGACGACGGGTCCGCCGGCGGAGAAGGCGTAGGCCGTGGAGCCGGTCGGGGTGGCGCAGATGACGCCGTCGCAGCCCCAGCGTGACAGCGGGCGGCCGTCGACCTCGGCCACGACCTCCAGCATGCGGTCGCACTTCTCCACGGTGGCCTCGTTGAGCGCCCACGTGTCGGCGATCACCTGGCCGTTGAGCCGGGCGATCACGTCGATGGTCATGCGCTCCTCGACGTCGTAGTTGCCCGCCACGACGCTGTCGACGGCGGCGGCCAGGTCGTCGACCTCGGCCTCGGCCAGGAAGCCCACGTGGCCGAGGTTGACGCCGAACAGCGGGGTGCCGGCCGGGCGAGCCAGCTCCGCCGAGCGCAGGAGCGAGCCGTCGCCGCCGAGGACGATCATCACCTCGGCGTCCTTGGCCGCGCCGGGGTCGCAGGGCACCACCTCGACGCCCGCGCAGCCGATGTCCGGCGCCTCCTGCTCCAGCACGCGCACGGTGATCCCGGCGTCGACCAGGCGGTTGACGACCAGCCGGGCGCTGTCGACGGCGGCGCCGCGCCCGGTGTGCACGGTGACCAGAACGGTCCGGTTCATTGCGGCCCTTCTTCTACGGCACGCCGGATCTCGGCGTCGAGGTCGTGCGGTTCGGCGATCGGCGGCTCGCTCTCGCCCTTGCCCAGCCAGAGCAGGTACTCGACGTTGCCCGACGGCCCTGGCAGCGGGCTGGCCGTGACGCCGCGCACCGCCAGCCCGATCTCCCTGGCCTTGACGGCGGCCTGGCGGACCGCCTCGGCGCGCAGTCCGGGATCGCGCACGACGCCGCCGGCGCCGACGCGGTCCTTTCCGACCTCGAACTGCGGCTTGACCAGCATGACGAAGTCGGCGGAAGGGGCGGCCACGGCGGTGAGCGCGGGCAGCACCAGCCGCAGCGAGATGAACGACAGGTCGCCGACGATCAGCGTGGGCGCCTGGCCGACCATCTCGGGCGTCAGGTCGCGCACGTTGACGCGTTCCATGACGGTGACCCGCTCGTCGGTGCGCAGCGACCAGGCGAGCTGGCCGTAGCCGACGTCGACGGCCAGGACGTGGGCGGCGCCGCGGCGCAGCAGGACGTCGGTGAAGCCGCCGGTCGAGGCGCCGGCGTCGAGGCAGCGGCGGCCCTCCACGTCGAGGGCTTTGAAGGCGTCGAGGGCGCCGATGAGCTTGTGGGCGCCGCGTGAGACGTAGTCGGGGCCGTCGGGCGAGTCGGCCACGACGATGGCCGAGGCGGTGTCGACCTGGGTGGCCGCCTTGCCCGCGACCTGCCCGCCCACGCTGACCCGGCCGGCCTCGATGAGCTGGCCCGCCTGTTCGCGGGAGCGGGCCAGGCCGCGCCGTACGAGCTCGCTGTCGAGCCGGACGCGTCGGCTCACTGCTCGTCCATCGCGGCGAGGGTCTCCTCCAGCCCGGCGAACGCGTCGTCGAAGACGGCGGCGTGCTCGCCCGCGGGCAGCCCGGGCAGACGCTCCAGACCTGCGAGAACGGCGTCGACCCGCTCGTCGCCCGTCCCCTCCGGGATCTCAGTCATGACACGACCGTAACGCCTGGCGCCGACACCCGGCACCTCGGCAGGCGTGTCACACGTTATGCAGTCGTATGGAACGCTACGGTCCGTGTCACCGGGGAGAAAGGAAGCGCATCCATGGCAAGCGTCGAGGAGTGCCGGGCCGCACTGGCCAAGCTCGTCGCCCAGTTCGACGAGATCAGCGACGAGGACCGCGCCAAGCACGTCGTCGAGCGGACGGTCAGTTGCCGTGTCTCCGACCTCGACGTCGTCTTCTACGGCCGGCTCAGCCACGACGGCCTGGACCCGTTCACGCAGGACCCTCCGCCCGACGGCAAGGAGGCCGACGTGAAGCTGACCATCGCCGGCGACGACCTGATCGCGCTGGTGGACGGGGAGCTTGACCTGGCCAGGGCGCTGCTGGGCGGCCGGGTCAAGGTGGACGCCAGCTTCGGCGACCTCCTGCGGCTGCGGAAGCTGCTCTGATATGCTTAACGCATCCGTTAAGTACTTTGGGGTGCGCCCATGGGAACGATCATCGATGCCGAGCGGCTCAGCCGCCGCTTCGGGCAGACCACCGCGGTTGACGAGCTGACCCTCACGGCCGGCGCCGGCGAGGTCGTCGGCCTGCTGGGGCCCAACGGAGCGGGAAAGACCACCACCATAAGAATGCTCGCCACCCTCCTGCCACCCACCTCGGGCACGGCGCGGGTGTGCGGCTTCGACGTCGTGCGCGCGGCCGGCCAGGTACGGCTGCGCATCGGCTACGTCATGCAGCAGGTCTCCCCCATGGGCTACTACATGCTCACCGGCCGGGAGAAGACCGAGATCGAGGCGGCCCTCTACCACGTGCCCAGGAAGCGGGTGAAGGCCAGGGCCGCGGAGGTCCTGGAGCTCGTGGGCCTGGGCGCCCACGCCGACCGCCTGGTGCAAAGCTACTCGGGCGGCATGCAGAAGCGGCTGGAGCTGGCCTGCGGCCTGCTGCACCGGCCCGAGCTGCTCATCCTCGACGAGCCGACGCTGGGCCTGGACGTGCAGTCGCGCCACCACGTCTGGGACCACATCAGGCAGCTCTGCCAGGAGGGGATGGCCGTCCTGCTGGCCACCAACTACATGGACGAGGCCGACCGCCTGTGCGACCGGCTGACCATCATCGACCACGGCCGCGAGGTGGTCAGCGGCACCCCCGCCGAGCTGAAGGCCCAGCTCGGCGCGTCCGGCCTCGACGAGGTGTTCCTGCGCCACACCGGCCACGCGCTGCGCGAGGAGGTCGCGTGATGTGGGCCCAGGAGGTGATGGCGCTGTCGCGGCGCTGGCTGCTGATGACGCTGCGCGAACGGCTGAACCTGCTGTTCAGCGTGCTGCAGCCGGCGGTCTGGCTGGTGTTCTTCGCCGGCGCGCTGGGCGGCGCCATGGACGCGCGCGTCGTGGGCACCACCGACTACATCGCCTTCGCGGTGCCCGGCATCATCGCCTTCACCGTCGTCGGCAACGGGGTGAGCGCGGCGATGCCGTTGCTGTTCGACAAGGAGACCGGCTACCTCGACAAGCTGATGAGCATGCCGATCAGACGCAGCTCGCTGATCGTCTCGCGCTTCGTCTTCCAGGTCGGCATGAACTCGGCGCAGGTGCTGGTCATCCTGCTCGTCGCGCTCGCCCTCGGCGTACGGCCCGCCACCGGCCTGCCCGGCGTGGTGGCGATCCTGGTCACCGCGGCGCTGCTGACGCTGGCGATGACGGCGGCGGCCATGGCGCTGGCCTGTGCGGTCCCCTCGCACGGCACGTTCTTCGCGGTCACCGGGTTCGTCTCACTGCCGCTGCTGTTCATGTCCAACGCCTTCGTGCCGCTGAGCGCGATGCCCGCCTGGATGCAGGCCGTGGCCAGGGCCAACCCGCTCACGTACGCGATCGAGGCGATGCGCCCGCTGATGCTGGAGGGCTGGAGCGGGCGGCTGCCGGTGGCGCTGGGCGCGCTGGTGCTGGCGTCCGCGCTGCTGCTCCTGGTGGGAGCGTGGCAGTTCGGACGCCAGACCAGCGAGCGGGTCGCCTAAAGAAGCGGCTGCGCCCGGTCCAGGGCGGGCGGGCTGACCGGGCCCGTGCCGAGGTAGGAGCGCAGCGCCTCGTAGTCGCGCGGCCCGCGCACGGCGTCGGTGTAGCCGGCGAAGGCGCTGTAGCCGTCCGCGCCGATCAGCGTGTAGGCCAGGGCGGCCAGCCGGTAGGTGCGAGCGGTGTCCAGCGGCTTGCCGTCGATGAGCACGCCGCTCACGCGGTCGCCGACCGGCTTGCTCACGTCATATGAGAAGCGGACATTTCCTGAAACGGCCAGCGGGGCGAAGCGGACCGTCCCGTTCGTCTGCGTCTGCCACTGCTGCTCCAGCGCCTGCTCGACCTGGGCGCCCGTCACCGACACGGTCAGCACCGGGTTGGCGTACCCCCACGCCGCCCACGCCTGGGCGAAGGTGACGGGACCGGCCTTGAGGTCGCCGCGCAGCGAGTTCGAACCCTTGACCGGCGCCACCGCGACCATGGCCAGGTCGGCGCCGGCGGAGGCGGCCCGCCCGGCGTCGGCCACGAGGTTGCCCAGCGTGCTCTCGCCGTCGGCGTCGCGCACCCTGGTCACGTCACCGGTCAGCGTGCCGATCTGGCGGGCGCCCGTGACCTTGGCCTTGCCGTTCCAGTAGTCGACCATCGCGACCATCGCGGGGTCCGGGGTCACGTCGCGGGTGACGGGGTGGTTGCGGGCGGTCGTGGCCGTCCTGATGACGTCGCGGGTGCGGCGGTCGATCTTCAGGTTGATCTCGTTGATGAGCCGGCCGTGGTTGGCCGCCTCCACGACCGGGCGGGGGTTGCCCGCCGGGTCGGGCAGCGAGCAGTTGAAGAACCAGTGCCAGTGCCCGGTGACGATCGCGTCGATGTCGGGCGAGGCGTCACGGGCGAAGTCCCAGATCGGGCCGCTCTTGGTCGCGCCGCAGCCGTTGAAGTCGGCGCCCGCCGCGCCGCCCTCGTGCACGTTGGCGACGATGGCCTCCACGCCCATCCGCTTGAGGATCGCCGCGTACTTGTTGGCGGTCTCCACCAGCGGCAGGTTGTCCAGGTCGGGCTGGTAGGAGGTCGAGCCGCCGACGGTCGTGGGCGTGGTGAGGTTGATGAAGCCCACCGGCACGCCCTGGAAGCGCTTGATCACGAACGGCTGGAGCACCGGCCGCGTGCTGCCCTTGCGGGTCATGTTGGCCGAGGAGATCTCGAAGCGGGCGCCGGGGAAGCGCCTGCCGGAGGAGTCGGTGAAGCAACTGTCCAGGCCGACCTCGCCGAAGCACCTCCCCTTGCCCATGTGGTCGCGGGTGAACTCCAGCGACCGGTCGAACTCGTGGTTGCCCGCCGCGGTGAACTGCACGCCGATCCGGTTCAGGAACTCGACGGTCGGCTCGTCGGCGTGGTGGGAGACCTCCACCGGCCAGCCGCTGAAGTCGTCCCCGGTGGTGAAGGTGACGGAGTTGCGCTTGCCGTTCCTGAGGTTCTGCAAGTGGGTCGAGACGTACGGCGCGCCGCCCACCACCAGCGTGTTGCCGGCGCCGTCCTTGATGGTGCCGTCGGCGGCGTTGTTCTGCGGGGTGATGTAGCCGTGGAAGTCGGTGATGGACAGCAGTTGCACGTCCACGGGCGGGCGCGGGCTGGCCGAGGCGGGCTGGGCGGTGACCGCCACGAGGGCGGCCGCACCTATCAGCAGGGGTAAGCGCACGGGGTTCTATCCCTTCGTTCCGGTGAATGCGATTCCGGCGATGAGCTGACGCTGCATGATCACGAAGAGCGCGATGACCGGCAGCGAGGCGACGATCGATCCGGCGAACAGGATCGGGAAGTTGGTCTGGTACTGGCCGCGCAGCGAGGCCAGCCCGGCGGCCAGCGTCATCTGCTCGGGATCGGTGTTGACCACCAGGGGCCACAGCAGGCTGCTCCACGACCACATGACGCTGAGCAGCCCGAGCGCCAGCAGCCCCGGCTTGACCAGCGGGAGCATGACGTGCCAGTAGATCTGCAGCGGGTTGGCCCCGTCGAGGCGGGCGGCCTCGTCGAGTTCGGTGGGCAGCGTGAGGAAGAACTGGCGCAGCAGGAACGTCCCGAAGGCACCGAAGACGCCCGGCGCGATCAGCGCCTGCAGCGTGTTGAGCCAGCCGAGGCCCTGCATGATCTCGTAGCGGGGCAGCAGGAACAGCTCGGTCGGCACCATGAGCACGGCCAGGAACACCGTGAAGACGGCGCCCCTGCCGGGGAAGCGCAGCCGGGCGAAGGCGAAGGCGGCCAGCGAGCACAGCAGGAGCTGGCCTGCCGTGATCGCCACGGTCACCACGACGGTGTTGAGGAACTGCCGCCCGAGCGGCACCGTCTTGAACACGTCGGTGAAGTTCTCCCACCGCCACGACGGCACGAGCACCGGCGGCACCCGCAGCGAGTCGCTGAGCGTCTGCAGGGAGACGATGAGCTGCCAGGCGAAGGGCGTCAGCATGACCAGCGCCCCGGCGATGAGCGTCACGTGCGCGGGCCAGGTCCTACGCATAGTGCACCCACTTCTTCTGCAGCCTGAACTGGATCGCGGTGAGCACGAGGATCAGGCCGAGCAGCACGACGGCGATCGCGGCGGCGTAGCCGCGCTGGTTCTGCACGAAGCCCTGCTCGTAGAAGAGGTAGACGATCGTGCGGGCGCCGGGCAGCGCCGGGCTCTTGAGGTCGATCATGAGGTAGACGAGGTCGAAGACCTGCAGCGCGTTGATCAGCGTGATGACCAGCACGAAAAAGGTCGTCGGGGTGAGCAGCGGCAACGTGATGCGGAAGAACTGGCGCAGCCGCCCGGCCCCGTCGATCTCGGCCGCCTCGTAGTAGTGCCGCGGGATGCCCTGGAGCCCGGCCAGGAACAGCACCGCGTTGTACCCGATGGAGCTCCAGACCCCGACGAGGGCGAGGGCGAAGATGGCCACGTCGGGGTCGGCCACCCAGTACGGCCCGTCGATCCCCACCAGCGCGAGCGCCTGGTTGATCGGCCCGAAGTCGCCGTTGTACAGGTAGCGCCAGGTCAGGCCCACCGCCGCGGGCATGGTGACCACGGGCAGGAAGTAGATCGTCCGGTAGACGCCCAGCCCGCGCAGCCCGCGTACGTTGAGCAGCGCGGCGACCACGATCGACAGCGGCACGCCCGCGAGCACCAGCGCCGCGTACAGCAGCGTGTTGCGCAGCGCGCCCGTCATGTCCTCGTCGGTGGCCAGCGCGGCGAAGTTGTCCAGGCCGACCCAGGTCTGCCCGCCGAACACGCCCGACTCGGTGAGGCTGAGGTAGAACGTCTGCGCGATCGGCCACACGTAGAAGACGGCCAGGCCCAGGGCCATCGGGGCGATCAGCGCGTAACCCCAGAGCCATTCCTTTCGCTTCACTCCTTGGCCAGGATCTCGTTCATCTGGGCGGCGATCTCCTTGGCGACGTCGGCCACGGGGCGCTTGCCGGTCCAGGCGTCGACCAGCAGCTTGTTCTGCACGTCCTGCCACTTCGCGGTGTCGAGCGTCACCGGGTACGGCACGCCGTGCGGCATCGCGCCCTCGAACAACCCCTTCAGGTCGTAGTCGGGGTAGGCCTTGAAGAAGCCGTCCTGGGTGCCCTCGCGGGCCGAGACCGAGGCGCCGCCCGCGTCGCTGAAGATCTTCTGGCCCTCCTCGGAGGAGAAGAACGCGGCGAAGGCGGCGGCCTCCTTCGGGTGCTCGCTCTTGGCCGAGACCGCGTTGGCCAGGGAGGCGACGATCGAGGCCTCCTGGGCCGGTCCCTTGGGCAGCGGGACCAGGTCGATGCGGGACTTCACCTCGGGGTTGGCGGCGAAGGTGGCGGCGAACCAGGACCCGCCGTAGTACATGCCGATCTTGCCCGACTGAAACATCTGCAGCGGCTCGGTGTCGTTGTACACCTCGGCCTGCGGCGCGACCTTGTCCTTGTTCATCAGGTCGGTCCAGAACTCCAGGCCCTGGATGGAGCCGGGCTCGTCGAAGCCGGACTTCTTGCCGTCGGCCGACAGCACGTGCCCGCCGGCCTGGATCATCGTGTTGTAGTACCCGCCCTGGTCCCACATCGGGGTCATGATGCCCCACTGCTTCTTGGCCGGGTCGGTCAGCTTCTTGGCGGCGGACTTGACGTCGTCCCAGGTCCAGTCGGCGGTCGGGTACTTCAGCCCGGCGGCGTCGAAGATCTTCTTGTCGTACCAGAGCGCGGGCACGCTCACACTGAACGGCAGCGCCCACAGCTTGTCCTCGTAGCGGTATCCGGCGACGGTGGCCGGGGTGAAGCCGGTCGCCTGGCTCTCGTCGGCCGGGGCGATGACGCCGCCCTTGGCGTACATGCGGACGTTGAGGCTGCTCATCCAGAACACGTCGGGCGCCGAGCCGCCGGCCGCGGCGGTCTGGAGCTTGGTCCAGTACTGGTCCCAGGGAGTGATCTCCAGCTTGACCGTGACGCCGGGATTGGCCTTCTGGAAGGCGTCGATGATCTTCTGCGCGGCGGGGGCGTCGTTCTTCTCCCACAGCGCGTAGCTGATCTCGACGTTCCCCGGCTTCCCCGGCTTCTCCGGCTCGCCGGAACCGCAGCCGGAGGCCAGCAGGGCCAGACCGAGCAGCCCGGCGAGGGGCAGGCGCTTACGCATGGTCGTTCTCCAAACAAGGGGGTGTGCTACGGCCACCGGAGGTTGGCCGTCCAGGCGGCGAGCTCGGCGTCGATCTCGGCCCTGGTCCGTGGGTGGCCCGGCGCGTCAGGGCGCCGTTGCCAGGGGTGCGGCCCGCCGGCCGGGCGATATTCCACGCCCAGCGCGTCCAGCCGCCTCTCGTGTACGGCGAGACGCCCGAGGAAGTCCTCGAAGTCGCGACCGTCGTTCCACACCGCCTCCGCGAACGCGGCCAGGCGGGGGAAGGCCATGTAGTCCAGCAGCCGGGGCGAGTCGATGTGCTCGGTCCACAGCGCCGCCTGAGCGCCCAGCACCCGCTCGCGCTCGGCCGCCGACAGACCCGGCGGCACCGGGTCGAACCCGTGCACCGCGCGCAGCCCGGTCACGCTGCCGATCGCGACCGGCTCCTGATCGCCCTCGGCCTGCCGGAAGTCCAGGTAGGTCTCGGCGAACGGCGAGACCACCACGTCGTGACCCGCCCGCGCGGCCATGGCGGCGCACGCCTGCCCGCGCCAGGCGGCCACCGTCAGGCCGGGCGGCAGCCCGCCCGCGAGCAGTTCGTCCCAGCCGACGGGCTTGCGGCCGCGGGTGATCAGGTAGTCGGTGAAGCGGCGCACGAACCAGCTCTGCAGCTCCTCGGCGTCGCGCAGGTCCAGCTCGCGCATGCGTTCCTTGGCCGGGACGCTCTCGTTCCACTGCCCCTTGGGCACCTCGTCGCCGCCCACGCAGACGTAGGCGCCGGGGAAGAGCTCCAGCACCTCGTCCAGGACGTCCTTGAAGAAGGCGATCGTGGGGTCCTCGACGTTGAGCACGTTCTCGCCGACGCCCCACTCGGTGCGCACCGGCAGTCGCGTATCCAGGTTGCCGAGCTCGGGGTAGGCGGCGATGGCGGCCTGGGTGTGGCCGGGCAGGTCGATCTCCGGCACCACGGTGACGAACCGGTCGGCGGCGTAGGAGACGATCTCCCTGATGTCGTCCTGGGTGTAGTAGCCACCGTGCGGGCGGCCGTCCCATCTGCGGTGCTTTTTGGCGCCCAGCGGTGACTCGTGGCGCCAGGCGCCGATCTCGGTGAGCTTCGGGTACTTCCTGATCTGCAGCCGCCAGCCCTGGTCGTCGGTCAGGTGCAGGTGCAGGACGTTCAGCTTGTGGGCGGCCAGCAGGTCGATGTAGCGCAGCAGGTCGTTCTTGGGCAGGAAGTGCCTGGCCACGTCGATCAGGCAGCCGCGCCAGCCGTACCGTGGGCCGTCCTCGATCGTGACGGCGGGCACCTGCCACGGGCCGGGCGCGGTGCGGGCGGTGCGGAAGGCGTCGGGGCCGAGGAGCTGGCGCAGGGTCTGGGCGCCGTAGAAGGCGCCGTGCGCGGTGGACGCCTCGATGAGGACGCGGTCCTGGGTGGCGGTGAGTCGGTACTCCTCCGCGGCCATCCCGGGCACCCGGCGCATCTCGATGCCCCCGGACCTCTCCGGCAGCGGCTTGGTCGCCTCCGGCAGGGGTAAGGCGGTGGCGGGTGCGAGTGCGGCGCGTAGCCAGGTGGCGGCGCGGGACAGTTCGGGGTCGGCGGTGAGCGTGGTGTCCGCGCCCAGGGTGAAGTTGCCCTGACCTGCGGTGACGGCGACCGGCGCCGGTACGAGCGTCACAGGGACACCACCGTGCCGGACTCGCGGGCGCGTTCGGCCGCCCACACCAGCAGGTGCCCGGCGAGCGCGTCGTCCGCGTCGCCGCCCAGCCTGCTCTGGTCCCGGTTCTCCACGGCGTCCAGGAACGCCTCCACCAGGCCGCCGTCGCCGCCGCCGTGCCCGTCGGCCAGCGAGGCGCCGCCGCCCGTCGCCTCGACGGTGTGCTCGCGCCCGGTGCGGAAGTCGACCACCCTGATCGACTCGCCGTCGCCCTCGGCGTAGCCGTGCGAGCCGAAGATCCTGGTCTTGCGGTGTTCGAGCGGGGTGAAGGCGGACATGGTGAACGCGGCCGTGGCGCCGCCGGCGAACTCCACGATCACGACCTGCTGGTCGACCACGTCGTTGTCGGTCGCGTAGACGCAGCGCCCGTACGGGCCGGTCTCCAGCGCCCGCGTGACCCCCGCCACGCTGGCGTCGGCCGTCACCGCGCCGAGCGGCCAGAACTCCTTGCGCGGGTCCCCGATCAACCCCAGGTAGAACCGCTTCGCCGAGTACGGGCAGGCCGACTCGATCTCCAGCGGGCACGACACGCAGCGGTCGGCGGCGCCGGCGGGCCGCTTGTCGGGCCGGAAGTGGATCAGCGAGCCGAAGGAGGCGACCCGGGCGGGTTCGTCCCCCACCAGGTGCAGCAGCCAGTCGAAGTCGTGGCACGCCTTGGTGAGCAGCATCGGGCCGGATCCGGCCTCGTTACGCCACGACCCGCGTACGAACGAGTGCGCCTGATGCCACCACCCGACCGGCTCCAGGTGCTGCACGCTGGCGATCTCACCGAGCACGCCGGAGGCCAGCACCCGCTTCAGCTCCGCCGTGTACGCGGTGTAGCGCAGCACGTGCCCCACGGCGAAGACGACCCCGGCCCGCTCGACGGCCTCGACGATCTCGCGGGCCTCCTTCTCGGTCGGCGCCAGGGGCTTCTCCAGGAGCAGGTCGTAGCCGAGCTCGGCGAAGGCGACGGCCGGGCCGACGTGCTGGTGGTCCTGCGTGGCGATGACCACGGCGTCGGCCAGCTTCGGCGCCCTGGCCAGTTCCTCCCAGCCCGGGAAGCAGGCCGACTCCGGCAGCCCGTGCTCGCGGGCCATGGCCGCGCGGCGTACCGGGTCCGGATCGGCCACGGCCACTACCCTGGCCCGGCCGGAGGCGGCCGCCGCCGTGGCGTAGATCTGGCCGCGCGCTCCGGCGCCGGCGATCGCGATGGTTACGGTCATCGATGTGTTCCACTCCCGACTTATGTGGGAGTCCATTAATATTCATGGATGGCCGTGCGTGGTCAAGTCCCTCTTTCGAGGTGGCGAAGACGACGGCGGCCGTACATAATGAGGTCTCCATCGAAAAAGGGAGGACCGGCGACGTGCACGTCAGCGGCGGGGACCTGCAGCGGTTGCGGCAACTGAACTCGCTCAGCAGCATCCGCGCCCTACGCGACGCGCGCCGCCCGCTCACCCTCACCGAGCTCGCCACCCACACCGGGCTCTCCCGCGGCTCCATCGTCGACGTCGTCACCGACCTGCAAGAACGCGGCTGGATCGGCGAGGTCGAACCCACCCCGGGCGGCATGGGACGGCCCGCCCGCCGCTACCGCTTCCGCGCCGACGCCGGGCACGTCCTCGGCATCGACATCGGCGTGCACAAGGTCCTGGCCACCATCACCGACCTCAACGGCCAGGCCGTCGCCAGCGGCCGCACCTCGGTCACCCCCGCCACCCCGCGCGCGCAACGCCTCGACGCCATGACCAGAGCCGTCGACGCCGCCCTGGTCGCCGCCGGCCTCACCCCCGGCGAGCTGTGGGGCGTGGCCGCCGGGAGCGTCGGCGTCGTCGACCGCGAGGGCGTCATCACCCGCGTCGACGCGCTGCCCGACTGGGCCGGCACCGACGTCATCGGCCACCTCGGCGCCCGGCTGCCCTGCCCCATCACCATCGACAACGACAGCAAGCTCGCCGCCCTCGCCGAGCAGCGCCTCGGGGTCGCGGCCGGCGTACGCGACCTCGTCTACCTCCACGCCGGCCGCCGGCCAGGAGCCGCCATAATCCTCAACGGGCGGCCCTACCACGGCTTCAGCGGCGCCACCGGTGAGGTGGGGCTCATGGAGATCACCGGCTGGCGTACCATGGCCGGCCACCTGGAATCCTCCCCCGCCGCCGCCGGAGCGCCCGTGGAGGACGCCGCCGCCCTCGTCTTCGGCGCCGCCCGCACCGGCGACCCGACCGCGCTGGCGGCCGTCGAGGCGTACGCCCGCGACCTGGCCCTGGGCACCGCCGCCATGGTCCTCACCCTGGATCCGGAAGTGGTGGTGCTGGGGGGCGGGTTCTCCCGCTCGGCCGACGTCCTGCTCGGCCCGCTAAGAAGCGCACTGGCCCCGCACTGCCTACGCGTGCCGGAGATCCGGCCTTCCTCGCTGGGTGAGGAATGTGTGGTGCTGGGGGCGGCCTGCCTGGCTCTGGACCAGATCGACCACCTGTTCTTCTCCCCGGAAGGCGAACTCTCCCACCCCACAGCCCCCCAACGCCTAACCCCCAGCCCCTAGCCACTCAGGGCCACCCAACACCACGCCGCATACCCACGCCCCTTGGGGCCTCAGCCCGTGCCCATGGCGCGGCCTCTCGGCGGTGTAGCCCGGGCGCCTCCACTGTGAGCTGCCTGTGCCCTCACGTGCCCGCCCCCTTTGACGGCCTGTCCCGCGCCTCGACCCGTGGCTGCCTGTACCCGTTGACGGCCTGTCCCGCGCCTCGACCCGTGGCTGCCTGTACCCGTGGGTGTCCACACATGCCTGTACCCGTGGGTGTCCACGCCTCGGCCCTTGGCGGCGCATTCCGCACGTGTCCCCTCAAGCCCAGTGCTTCACCACTCACGTCAGCCGATCTGGAGGCGTTCCAGCACAGGCTTGACGCTGTCCTCGTCCACCCGTCCGTCCCCGGCCGCCGCCCAAGCCGCCTCGCACGCGGTCCGCAGCCCCTCGATCCAGGCGCCGTCCCCGTCGAGGTGCAGGCTCCCGTCGGCCCACGTGGCCCGCCAGCCTTGCCGTACCTCGGGATAGTCCTCGCCCAGAGCCCGGAGATCCTCCGCGATGTAGGTGGGCCGATGCTCAGGCGCGGCGGTGAGCACGTCGAGCGGCCCCGCCACCCCCGTCAGCACCAGCAGGCTGTCCACCCCGGCGTTGGTGGCGCCCTCGATGTCGGTGTCCAGCCGATCCCCCACCACCAGCGGCCGCTCGGCCCCCGTCCGCAACATCGACTCCCGGTGCAACGGCGGCGCTGGCTTGCCCGCATAAATAGGCTCCACCCCGGTAGCCGTGGCGATCACCCGCACCATGGCCCCGTTCCCCGGCTGCTCCCCACGCCCGGTGGGCAACGTGGTGTCCCCATTGGACGCCACGAACAGAGCCCCCTGCCGAACCGCCAGCCCACCCTCGGCCAGCAACCCATAAGACACCCCGGCCGCCATCCCCTGCACCACCGCCACAGGCTGATCCAGCGCGGTGGTCACCGCCCGAAGCCCCTGATCCCGTACGGCAAGCCGCAACCCGGTCCCACCCACCACCAGCACCCGCGCCCCAGGCCCGAACCGCTCAACGATCACCCGAGCCGCCGCCTGAGCCGAGGTGACCACATCCTCCCGCTCCGCAGGCACCCCCAGCTCCCGAAGATGCGCCGCGATGGCCGCGGGCGTCCGAGAAGCGTTGTTAGTCACATAAGCCAGCCGAACCCCCCGCCCCCGGGCGGCCCCCAACGCCTCAGCCGCCCCCGGCACCGCATGAGCCCCCAGATAGACCACCCCATCCAGGTCCAGCAGCAAGGTGTCATACCGATCGACCAGCACCGCATCCCCTAACCCGCGACAACACCGCCAGCGACTCTAACCCCGCCCTCTACCCAACCCGCCACGAAACCCCACAGAAGCCCAACCCGCCACGGAACCCCACAGATGCCCAACCCCACGGAACCCGCAGAAGCCCAACCACGAGCAGCAGACAGACAATCCGCGAAGCAGCAGGCAGCCCAGACCGCAACAGCCCCCAACACACCCTCAATCCCAGAGACCACCCCAGCCCGCAACACACCTTCAACCCCGTGACCGCATCCAAGCCCCAGCGCACCCGACCCCGCACCGAGACAGCGCCACCGTCAGGACGTCGGCGAACCCCTCACATATCCCGCCGAGCCCGCAACGTCGCCCGCACATTCCGCAAAGCCGTCACATAGTTACGCTCATCCGGCCGCATGGCGACAGCGATGGCCAGCGGCTCCTGAGCCCCTTCCATATCCCCGGTACGCCACAACGACAACCCAAGCCCGAAATAGGCGTAATCCTCGGCCGGATTGGCATCCACAATCCACCGAAAGGTATCCGCGGCCTGCACATACTGCCGGGAGTTGAACTGCGCCCGAGCCAACGCCTCCCGAATGCTGCGCGACTCCGGCTCAGCCTCCACCGCACGTTCCAGAAGCGAGGCCGCAGCAGCAGGACTGCCCTCCTGAAGAAGCTTCACCCCACGCTGGTACCAGTCATAAACCCCACCAGAAGGCACTCCGGGGGAATCCTCAGGGACGTTTCCGCCTTGCATCATGCGTGAGGGCTCCTTCATCGAACGACGGCAGTTCCGCGCGATTCCCGGAGAGAGCGGGCATCGCCGGGATATGGGGGCAACCCGGGGAAGACTCGGACCTCTATGGGAGCATGCCCGGTATGGGGACTCCTGAACTACCGGTGCCAGATGGGCTAATGCTGCGCCCCTTCCGCGGTGTCCGCTTCGCCGTGGACGATCCCGGGGCGGTGACCTCCCCGCCCTACGACCTGATCTCGGACGACGACGTCCAATCTCTCCTGGACTCTCATCCCAACAACGTCGTCCGCCTCATCCTTCCCCGCCCCCCGGCCCGCCCCGCCCAGCGGTACGGCGCAGCCCGAGACGCCCTGCGCACCTGGCTGGCCGACGGCGTCCTGATCCGCGACGACCACCCAGCCCTGTACGTCTACGAGCAGCAAGCCCCCGGCATCCTCCAACGCGGCCTAATAGGCGACGTGGGCCTGGCCGCCCCGGAGCAGCGCATCATCCTCCCCCACGAGAACGTCATGCCCGGCCCCGTGGCCGACCGCCTGGCCCTGATGAGCACCACCCAGGCCAACCTCGAACCCATCCTCCTCCTCTACAACGGCAACGACCCCGCCACGCACCAGGACACCAAGGACACCCCGACAGCCGGTTACCGAGGCAGCGGCACCTCAGGCTCGGCAGCCAGCCAGGGCAGGGCAAGCCGCCTGGTCGACGAGGTGGCCACCACCCGTCCGCCGCTGGTGACCGCCGAAACCTCCGACGGCGTACGGCACAGCCTCTGGGCCATCACCGACCAGGCCGAGATCGACGCCGTGAACGCCGACCTCCGCCAGCGCCAGGCGCTCATCGCCGACGGCCACCACCGCTACGCCACCTACCGCGAACTCCAGCGCCTCGACCACACCCGCCGCCCCAGCACCACCCCCACAACCCAGCCAACAGCGGACGCGCCAACCGCAGTCACCGCCCAGCCCGCAGCGGACGCCCCGCCCGCAGCCACAACCCTGACCCCAACGGACGCGCCACCCCCAGCCACAGCCCAGCCCGCAGCGGACGCGCCAACCTCACCCACAGCCCCGACCGCACCAGACGCGCCACCCCCAGCCGCAACCCCAACCTCAACGGACGCGCCATCCCCAGCCACCGCCCCGACCGGCACCGCGGACAGGCAAGGTCCAGCGACCAACACCCCCACATACAGCTCCGTAGCAAGCCCGACGGACGCCGCCTCCGGCGAGCCCACCGGCCCGTGGGACTTCGGGCTGGCCCTGCTCGTGGACTCCGACACCTATCCGCCGGACCTCAAGGCCATCCACCGCGTCATCCCCGCCCTGCCTCTCGAAGAGGCCGCCGCCCGTGCCAAGGGCGCCTGGCGGGTCCAGGACTTCGCGGACCTGCCCTCAGGACTGGCCGCGCTGCAGGAGGCGCACGAACCCGCGTTCCTGCTGGCCGGAGAGGGCGGCGGTCACCTGCTGACCGACCCGGACCCGGTGCAGCTCGCCCGGGCCATGCCGGATGACCGCTCGGCGCGGTGGAACGCGTTGAACACCTCCGTCCTGACGGAGTTCGTCCTGCCCAAGGTGTGGGGGATGCGCGACGACGAGGTGGACGTCCGGATCGTGCACCACGACGCGCAGGCCGCGGCCGACCTGGCCACCTCGTGCGGAGGCACGGCGGTGATCCTCAACGCGCTGGCCGTCGACGACGTGCTGGCGGTGGCGGCCGAGGGCGAGCGGGTGCCGCGGAAGTCGACGTCGTTCGGCCCGAAGCCGCGCACCGGACTGGTGCTGCGCACGCTGGACACGAGCTGACCCCGCCGAACCGAAGCACGCAGACCCCGCCGAGACGCCTCAGCATGCGGCCACCGCCTCGGCCGCTGGGACGGGTGCTCTGGTAGCGGAGGCGACCTCGACCTCGTACCGCCAGATCTTGGCCTGCGGCGGGCCGTAGATGCGGCAGCGGATCGCACCGCTGATCTCCATGCGGTCGCCCGGCGCCAGGCCCTCGACGAACGCGGTCACATCGGGGTCATACGTCACGCACCGGATCGTGTCGACGACCGCCCGCGGCCGGGGCTGCGGGCGGCGCACGACCAGCCGCCACGCCGTCTGCGTGTCGCCGCTCGGCATCTCCCGATGCTCCGGCGCGCCGGACAACTTGCCGATCAGCTGGACGTCGTTGTGGTCCATCTCGCGCTCCCTCGTCGGTGAAGTGGCTGAGATCACTCTTTACGATGAGGGCATGGCCGGATCGGCTCGAACGCCGTTCTGGGGATTGTGGTGAGCGACTCGGGAGTGCTTGTGGACAACATCACCGCCCTAGGCGGCGACGTGTACGAGATCGACACGAAGATGGCCGGGTACTCCGGGATCACCGCAGGCTACCTGATCCTGGGCGACCGTCCATGCCTGGTCGAAACGGGCACCTCGACCTCCGCACCGGTCGTGCGGGATGCGCTGGCCTCGCTCGGCGTCGGCCCGCAGGACCTCGCGACGGTCGTCGTCACCCACATCCACCTCGACCACGCGGGCGGGGTGGGGGACATGGCGAAGTTCTTCCCCTCCGCGCAGATCGTGGTGCACGAGAAGGGCGCACGGCATCTGGCCGATCCGTCGAGGTTGATGGCCAGTGCCCGGATGGTGTGGGGCGACCGGCTGGACACGCTGTTCGGCGAGCTGACCCCCACCGAAGCCGAACGCATCGTCGCTCTCGGCGACACCGGCGCCATCGACCTGGGCAACGGCCGCACTCTCAGCAGCCACTACTCCCCCGGCCACGCCAAACACCACGTCGGACTGGTCGATTCCGGCACCGGTGACCTCTATGTCGGCGACGCGGCCGGCGTCTACCTCCCCGAGACCGGCGACCTGCGCCCCGCCACCCCGCCGCCCGACTTCGACCTGGAAACGGCACTCAACTCGATCGCGCTGTTCGAGACATTGGGGCCACAACGCCTCCTTTTCAGCCACTACGGCCCGGTCGAGGCGGTCCAGGAGACTCTGGAGAGGTCCGCGGAGGAGCTGCGGGTCTGGGTGGACATGACGCGGCAGGCCCGTTCCGAGGGGATGGACCTGGACCACGCCGTCGCCATGGTCCACGAACGCACCAAGGAGCGCTACCTCGCCCTCAAGTCCGACGACGAGACGGCCGAGCAGTTCGAGCTGCTCAGCGGCGCCGCCTCCAACGTCGCCGGCATCCTCCACTGGCTCGACCGCGTCTCCCCGTAGACGCCACCGCCCGCCGTACCCCGGAAAATTCCACGGTCCGGCGGGCGGCGCCGCAGGTCAGGACTCGCTCTTGTCGTCCTTGGACTCGGGCGATTCGTCGAGAAGGTCACCGAAGTCCGGCTCGATGAACGCGGGCGTGATCCCGGCCGCGGCCGGCGCCTCGTCATCCGGCTTGTCTACCGCGACCTCGACCGAGACCACAGCCTCGGCGTCGGCCTCCGTCTCGACCTCAGCTTCGACTTGGTCCGCGTCGCCGGCAGGCTCAGCGTCCTCAGCCACAGACTCCTCGACCTCGGCGACGTCCGCCACCGCAGGCTCGTCGTCAAGCAGATCGGCCGCCACCACAGGCTCGTCGTCGTCCAGCGGATCGGCCGTCGGCGCAGGCTCGTCATCGCCCAGCAGATCAGCCGCCTTCGCAGGCTCGTCGTCGTCGCCGAGCAGATCGCCCGCCTCCGCGAACGCCGCCGCGTCGGACACCTCCTCGGCCTCGACCTCGGTCTCCGCGTCGGCGTCGAAGTCCTCGTCATCCTCCTCAAGGTCCTCGATGACGGCCCCGGTCAGCTCCGCGTAGCGCTCGGCCGCGTCCGTCTCGCCGTCCTCGTCGAAGGACATGGCCCGCGCGAACCAGTCCGTCGCCGCCTCACCATGCCCGGCCTCGGCCAGCGCGTCCGCATAGGCGAACGCCAGCCGAGCCGACCAGGGACGCGGCTGCGGGTCACGCAGCTCGGGCACCCGCTGCAACGTGATGACCGCCGCGTCGTGCTGCCCCAGATCCCGCCGAGCGCCGGACTCGACGATCGCCAGCTCGATCCGCCCGGCGCGGTCAAGCCGCTCCGCCTCCGGCGAACGCACCAGGTCAAGCGCCCTCTCCGGCCGCCCGAGCCCGCGCTCACAATCCGCCATGATCGGGAGATAGGCATCCGACCCGGTCAGCCGCCGAGCCGCCCGCAGATCGCTGAGCGCCTCGGCGAAATGCCCGGCCCGGTAGGCGACGATCCCCGAAGCCTCCCGCACCACCCCGATCCGGGCCGCGAACCGCCGCCCGACCTTGGTGTGCTCATAGGCCCGATCCGGGTCATCCTCCCCGAGCGCCCGCTCGGCCGCGACCAGATGCCTGGCCACCAGGTCCGCGAGGTCGCCGGGCAGGGAGCGCAGCTCGTCGCGTACCTCCTGATCGAGCTCCTCCGCGGTGACGTCCGCCGGCATCTCGGGCAGCGGCTCGCGCTCGCGCGGCTCCTCCCGCTCGGGCTTGCCGAAGCGCGCCCGCGACCCGCCGTCGCCGTCCCTCGAGAACGGCCGCCCACGGTCGGCGTCACGCCGCTCTTCACCGCGATTGTCCCGCTCGTCACGGAATCCATCGGTACGGCGGGGCCCCCGGTCATCCCGGTAACCCCCTTCACGCGGCCCGCGATCGTCCCTGCGCGGACCCCGATCGAACCCGCCCTCGCGACGAGGACCGCGATCGAATCCACCTTCCCGGCGAGGACCCCGGTCGTAACCCCCCTCACGACGGGGACCGCGCTCATAGCCGCCGTCCCGCCTGGGGCCGCGCTCATAGCCACCCTCACGCCGAGGACCACGATCGGAACCCTCATCCCGGCGAGGCCCACGGTCATCATCCCGACGGGGACCCCGGTCGAAGCCACCCTCGCGACGCGGACCACGGTCGTAACCACCCTCGCGGCGCGGACCCCGGTCATCACCGCCCTCACGACGAGGACCCCGGTCATAACCACCTTCACGGCGAGGCCCACGATCGAAGTCGCCCTCACGACGCGGCCCACGGTCGTAACCGCCTTCGCGACGTGGCCCACGGTCGTAGCCACTGTCCCGACGCGGACCCCGATCGGAGTCCCCCTCACGCCGAGGCCCACGGTCATCATCCCGACGGGGACCGCGATCGTAGCCACCTTCGCGACGCGGACCACGATCGTCCCGACGCGGACCACGATCAAACCCACCTTCACGGCGCGGACCACGGTCATCCCGACGCGGACCACGATCGAACCCGCCGTCGCGCCGCCCGCCGCTCCCGAAGTCCGGACGCTCGGCGAACCCGCGCTCATCCCGCTCGGGGAACGCGCCCCGCGGACCATCGTTCTCGCGACGAGGCCCACGGTCATCATCCCGGCGGGGACCGCGATCGTAGCCACCTTCGCGACGCGGACCACGGTCATCCCGACGCGGACCACGATCGAACCCGCCCTCACGACGCGGACCACGATCGAATCCGCCTTCCCGGCGAGGCCCGCGATCAAATCCGCCCTCACGACGAGGGCCACGGTCGTAACCACCCTCACGACGAGGGCCACGGTCATATCCGCCTTCGCGACGCGGACCTCGATCGAAGTCGCCCTCACGACGCGGACCCCGGTCATAGCCGCCCTCACGGCGAGGGCCACGGTCATATCCACCCTCGCGCCGCGGCCCGCGGTCGTAACCCCCGTCACGACGCGGACCCCGATCGGCGTCCCCCTCACGACGGGGACCGCGGTCGTAACCGCCTTCACGGCGCGGCCCACGGTCATCCCGTCGGGGCCCGCGGTCGTAGCCGCCTTCCCGGCGACCCTCCCGCCCCCGGTCGTCGGAACGGAACGGACGGTCGCCCTGGTTTCCGCGCGAGTCGCGGGAGCCGTACCCGCCTCTGTTTCCGTATGGGCGCTTGTCTCCGTCGCGGGGTCCGTCGTCACGCCCGCGCTGTCCGCCGTCCGATCCGTTATCTCTGTTCACTTCTGGTCCATTTCGTTGGCTCACTCAGTGGACCCGTGTCTCACCCAACGGTCCACTGTGGCTGCCCGCACCGCGGGTCTTACGCGAAGAAGGCCACCCGTGGGGGTGGCCCGGCGCCTCCAGCCTAGCAAGCTCCAGCAGTTCACCGACCCGGCCGAACATTCGATCCCCCAGAAAGCCACCCCGACCAGGACAACGACATCTCGCGACGATCACCGACCGGCGCCACACAACCCCGAAGGCCCGGGACCACGCCGCAACTTCCCCACGAAGCCGGGACATCCCATCTCGCGTACGGCCCGCAGTACCTCGGCAGGAGCGTCATCACCCTCCACCCATCCATACCTTTGCCGAACGCATAAGCCGAATCTCCCCACCTCAGGGGATAAATCCAGACATGGCAACCGCATCCACACCGCACGGCCCGGCCTTCCGCCAGGAGTCCGGCTGGCTGACGTTCGCCGGGATGCTCGGCGTCGTGCTGGGCGTCTTCAACGCCATCGAGGGCTTGATCGCCCTGTTCCGCAACGACTACTTCGTCACCCCGGCAGGCCGCCTGCTCGTCTTCGACTACACCACCTGGGGCTGGATCTGGCTCGCCGTCGGCATCCTGCAGATCGCTGCGGGCGCCGGCATCATGGCCGGCCAAATCTGGGCCCGCGCAGTAGGCGTCGTCCTCGCCGCCCTGGCCATGATCGGCCAGTTCGCCTTCGTCCCGGCATATCCGGTCTGGTCCATCATCAGCATCGCCCTGTGCGTGGTCATCATCTACGGCCTGATAGCCGCCCCTCGCGACGCCACCGGCTGACCGGCGGGGTGTGCGAGAGGGTAGAGAACACGAAAAAGGGGCCCAACCAGTGGTTGGACCCCTTCAACGTGATGATTTGTGCGGCGGTGACCTACTCTCCCACACCCTCCCGAGTGCAGTACCAT
>NZ_JBITGF010000009.1:0-406036 GCF_044456745.1 Nonomuraea sp. NPDC050790
ATCAGAAGGGCGTCTAAGTCTGTCTTCACACACCGACCATGGACGCCCTTCGCCATGCTCGCAGACGATTACCGACTTTCACATCAACGATCTAGGCGGCATCGAGCGTGTTCGCCGCCACGCGCATCGGCCGACCGAGTCCCAGGGTGTGCAGCTGGAGGAGCCTTGGGCGCGGTCTCCCCCGCTACTCGGTCGCGCGGCCGGCCCCGCCACCGCTCAGTGACACGGCCCGCCCCGTCGCCGCTCAGCGGCACGGCCCGCCCCGTCGCCGCTCTGCGGCACGGCCGACCCCATCGCCGCTCGGTGACACGGCCGACCCCATCGCCGCCCGGTGGCGCGGCCTGCCCCCGGATGGCAGGGACTCGGCTGGGTTACGGGTTCACCAGAGCGGCCGCTTTCCGGTCGGGAGTCGTCATCGTGGGGGGTGGCGGGTTCCTCCCCTGACGGCCCGCCTCCTGAGCCGCGTCGGCCTGGCGAGGGGTCCCCGGCAGCGCGCACACCCAGGCGCCCGCCGAAGGTGCCGGGCGGCCCTCGGGATTTCCTCGCCGGCACTGCGTCCTGGACAGCAGCGCCGGTAGCGGTTGGCGTGAGCCCTTTCGAAGCGCCGGTGGGTAGCCCCGAGCCGGAACGGGCAGGGAATGCCCCATGCACGCGCCAGTCACCCACCGGACGATCGACGTCGACGGCATCCAGACCTTCTACCGGGAAGCGGGCCCGCCGGACGCTCCGGTGTTCCTGCTGCCGCACGGCTACCCCTGCTCGTCCTACGAGTTCCGCGACCTGATGCCCGCACTCGGCGACCGCTGGCGGCTGCTGGCCCCCGACCTGCCCGGCTTCGGCTACAGCGCCGCTCCCGAGGGGTTCTCGTGGACCTTCGACGGTTACGCCGACTTCCTCGAACGTTTCACCCACGTGATGGGGTTGTCGCGGTACGCCCTCTACCTGCACGACTACGGCTCGCAGTTCGGCCTGCGACTGGCCCTGCGCGCCCCCGAGCGGGTCGCCGCGCTCGTCATCCAGAACGGCGACATCTACGAGGACGTCATGGGACCCAAGTACGCCATGCTGAGGGCGTACTGGTCCGACCCGACGCCGGAGGGCCGGGCGAAGCTCGCCGCGAACGTCTCGGAGGAGGGATTCCGCGACGAGTTCGTCGGCGACCTGCCCGCACACCTGGCCGAACGGGTGAGCCCCGACCTGTGGAAGCTGCACTGGAGCCTCATGGACACGCCGGGGCGCCGGGAGAACGTCGTGACCCTGTTCGAGGACCAGGCGACGACCTTGGACTGGTTCGCCAAGGAGCAGCAGTACCTGCGTGAGAACCGCCCGCCGACGCTGATCGTCTGGGGCCCCCACGACGGCTACATGCCCGAGGAGTCCGCCCGGGCCTATCTGCGCGACCTGCCGGACGCGGAACTGCACGTGCTCGACGCCGGGCACTGGGCGCTGGAGACCAGCCTCGGGGAGATCGTCCCGCTAGTACGCGACTTCCTCGGCCGCGTCCACACCTCATAGGGGGCCTCCGGCCGACGGGAGCGGCGCCCTCTGCTCTCCCTTCGCGCCAGCCGTGCGCCGAAGGCGCGCGCAAGGAAGGCACCCCGAGCGGAGCGAGGACCGACAGGGGCCGGGGCTCGCCCCGGCTGGGGAACGCGCGGAGCGAAGCGGAGCACGTCGCTTTCAGGGCGGGCTCCAACCGCCCAACCACTTAGCTGGGCAGCGGGTGGGCCTGGAGGAACGCGCGAAGCGGAGCACCTCGCCTTTATTCAGCGGAACGAGGCCGCCGCCTTGAGGAAGGTGTCGTTCGCCTCCGGGTCGCCGATGGACACCCGGGCTCCCTCGCCCGCGAACGGCCGTACCGCCACGCCCTCCAGCCCGCAGAGCGAAGCGAACTCCATCGTCCGCTCCCCCAACCGCAGCCACACGAAGTTGGCCTCGGTCGGCGGCACCTCCCACCCCTGTGCGATCAGGGCCTCACGAACCCGCGTACGCTCCTTGACCACCACATCCACCCTGGCCAGCAGCTCGTCCTCGGCCTCCAGTGAGGCGATGGCGGCGATCTGGGCGAGGCTGTTGACGGCGAAGGGCACGGTCACCTTCCGCACCGCCGACGCCACCCTCTCGTGCCCGATGAGGTATCCGACCCGCAGCCCGGCCAGGCCGTACGCCTTGGAGAAGGTACGCAGCACGCAGACGTTGGGCCGCTCGCGGTAGAGGTCGAGGCCGTCGGGGACGTCCTGGTCGCGCACGTACTCCCGGTACGCCTCGTCCAGCACCACGAGTACGTTCGCGGGCACCTTGTCCAGGAACGCGGTGAGCCGGTCGCGGCGGATGGGCACGCCGGTCGGGTTGTTGGGCGTGCAGACGAAGATCATCCGAGTCCGGTCGGTGATGGCGTCTGCCATGGCGTCGAGGTCGTGTTCCTCGTCGACCAGCGGCACCCGCACCGACACCGCCCCGGCGAGGTCGGCCAGCAGTGGGTACGCCTCGAACGACCGCCACGCGTAGATCACCTCGGCGCCCGGTTCGCTCACGGTGTGGAACAACTGCTGCGCCACCGTCACTGAGCCGGGCCCGAGGGCGACGTGCTCGGCGGGCACGTCGTAGCGCTGAGCGAGCGCCTCGGTCAGCGCGACGGACGCCGGGTCGGGGTAGCGGTTGATCTGCCGCGCGCCTTCCGCGATCGCCTCGACGACCGAGGGCAGGGGGTCGTAGGGGGATTCGTTCGAGGACAGCTTGTGGGATCGGCCGTCGGCGCTGACGACGGCCTTGCCCGCCTTGTACGCGGGCATCGTGTCCAGAATGGCGCGGAAACGAGGCATGGCCACACTGTAATCCCCGTCCCGCCCCTCTTGCGCTCCAGCATGACCTCACCTAAGTTATGCCCCATAACTAAGGTAAGCCTTACCTATAGGAGCGGGGTGAGCCCATGCGTACCGGTGGCCGGACAGCCACGTTCAGCCGTGCGGACGTGGTCGCCGCGGGCGTACGCCTGGGCCTGCAGGACCTCAGCGTCCAGGCGGTCGCCGACGCGCTCGGCGTCACCCCCGCCGCCGTCTACCGCCACGTGCCGAGCCGCGCCGCGCTGGAGACCCTGGTCGGCGAGGCCGTCCTGGACGGGCTCACGCTCCACGACGACCCCGGGCACTCCACCGCCGCGCACCTGGTGGCGTTCGGACGCCAGCTCAGGCGGTTCACACTCGACCACCCCGGCACCGCCCAGTACCTGCAGCGCCTCTTCCCCCGCGGCCCCTCCGGCGTCCGGCTGCTGGAAACGCAGATCAGAGCCCTGGCCGATCGCGGGTACGCCCCCGCCGCGGCCACCGTCCTCAGCTCCGCCATAGCCACGGTCACGATCGGCATCGTCGCCGCCGGCCAGGCCCAGGAGGCCCACACCCGGCTCGACCCTCCCGGCGCCGAGGAGAGCACGCGCGAGGCGCTGGCCGCGATGGCCGGTTCGCCGCTGGTGCAGGCCGCCACCCTGGGCATCCCCGCCCACACCGCCGACGACTACTTCGAGCTGGTCCTGACCTCGCTCGCCGAAGGGCTGGTGGCCAAGCTCCCGCCCGGGCGGGACGTGGCCGACCTGGCCGAAGCTCTACGAGAGGAACGCTGAGATGGCCCGCGGCTACGGCGGGGTGGTGATGAAGGCGTTCGGCGCCGACGAGCACACGCTCACCGTCGTGTCGTACACCGACATCACCCCGCATTTCCGGCGCATCACCTTCCACGCGCCGACGCTGTTCGACGGCCCGCCGATCGAGCCCGCGAGCTGGGTACGCCTGTGGGCCCCCGACCCGGAACGCCCGGGCCGCGAGCACCAGCGCGGCTACACCCTCGTGGCCCCCGACCAGGACGCCCGCGAGGTCAGCATGGAGTTCGTGCTGCACGAACCGGCCGGCCCCGCCTGCATCTGGGCCCGCGAGGTGAAGGCCGGCGACACGATCCAGGTGAGCCGGTGGTCCTCCGGCCAGTTCACGCCGCCGACGCCCGAGCCCGACGGATACCTCCTGGTCGGCGACGCCGCGGCGCTGCCCGGCATCAACGCGATCCTGGCGGCGCTGCCGGAGACGACGCCGGTCGAGGTCATCCTGGAGCGCTTCCACGAGGACGACCTGGACATCCCGCTCACCTCCCACCCCCGCGCCACGATCACGTGGGTACCGTCCACGGGCGACGACTCCGTGCTGGCCCGCGCGGTCGAGGAACGCGACTGGTCCGACTGGTACGCATGGGTGACCGCCGAGTCGGCCGCCACCAAGAAGGTGCGCGAGCGGCTCAAGGAACTCGGCTTCCCGAAGACGGACGTCAAGTCGCGGGCGTACTGGATCAAGGGCAAGGCCATGGGCGTGGACCGCTCCGCCGAGAGCCAGGAACCGCCCGTCCAACAGCAGCAGCCGCCCGCGGTCCAGGGGCGGTGGCGTTCGCGGGCCGGCGCCCGGCTGCTGGCGCCGCTGAAGTCGCGGCTCATCCTCGCCGGCGTCTTCCAGGCCGTCGTCTCGTTGCTGCAGCTCGCGCCGTACCTCATCCTGGCCGAGCTGTGCCGCCGCCTGCTGACCGGCGGCGCCCTGGCCGCGGGGGTGACGGAGCTCGGGCTGCTGGCCGTGGTGCTGCTCGGCGTGGGCACGACGCTGGCCGGGCTCCTGGTGCTGGCCATGCACGTGCTCGACGCCCGGTTCGGCCATCACGTGCGGACGAGCGTGGTGCGCAAGCTGGCGCGGGTGCCGCTCGGCTGGTTCACCGACCGCACCTCCGGCCGGATCAAACAGGCCGTTCAGGACGACGCCGCCAGCGTCCACTACCTGGTCACCCACGCGGTGCTCGACATCGTGGCCGCCGTGGTCACGCCGCTGGCCGTGCTGGCCTACCTGTTCTCCGTCTCCGCGGGACTCGCCGCGATCCTGCTGGTGCCGCTGGCACTGTACGGCGTGCTGACCGGCCGCATGATAGCCGCCTCCAGCGCGGCGCTGCCGCGGTTCACCCTCTGGGAGACGCGGGTCGCCTCGGAGGCGGTGGCGTACGTGGACGGGCTGGCCGTCGTGCGCACCTACGACGCCGGACCCGCCGGCGGCTTCCGCGCCACCCTGGAGGAACGCGCCCGCTTCCTCGACGCCTGGCAGCGCCCGCTCGGTGGCCGCAAGACCGTCGTCGACCTGGTCACCCGCCCCCTGACCTCGCTGCTGCTGATCATCGTGACCGGCGGCCTGATGGTGGCGGGCGGGGTGATGAGCGCCGCTGATCTGCTGCCGTTCCTGCTGCTCGGGGTGACGTTCGGGGCGCAACTTCTGGCCGCGGGGTACGGGCTCGGCTCGGCCCGCGAGGCCCTCGACGCCGCCCAGCGGATCGGACTGCTCCTCGACGAGCCAGAGCTGCCAGAACCCGACCAGCCCCGCGCGCTCCCCACCGGCGAGGGCCGCCCGGTCCGCTTCGAGGGCGTCTCGTTCGCCTACACCCCGGGCCACGAGGTGCTGTCCGGCATCGATCTCGAACTGCGTCCCGGCACCGTCACCGCCCTCGTCGGCCCGAGCGGCGCGGGCAAGTCCACGCTCGCCGCGCTGCTGGCCCGCTTCCACGACGTGACGGCCGGCCGTATCACCATCGACGGCGTGGACCTGCGCGAACTCCCCCTCACCGAGCTCTACCGCACGGTCGGCTTCGTCTTCCAGGACGTCGCGCTCGTGCGCGGCAGCGTCCACGACAACATCGCGCTCGCCCGCCCCGACGCCACCCGTGAGGAGGTGGAGCGGGTGGCCCGTGCCGCCCAGATCCACGAGCGGATCGTCCGGCTGCCCCTCGGTTACGACACCGTCCTCGGCGACGAGGCCCGGCTGTCCGGCGGCGAGGCGCAGCGCCTCACGATCGCGCGGGCGCTGCTGGCCGACCCGGGCGTGCTCGTGCTCGACGAGGCCACCGCCTACGCCGACCCGGAATCGGAGCACCAGGTTCAGGAGGCCCTGAGTCACCTGGTGGCCGGCCGTACCGTGGTGGTGATCGCGCACCGCCTGCACACCGTGGCGGGCACCGACACCATCGTGGTCCTCGACGGCGGGCGGATTGTCCAGCAGGGCCCCCACCAGCGCCTCGTCACCGAACCCGGCCTCTACCGCGAACTGTGGCAGGCCGCCTCCCTCACCGAACAGCCGAAGGCCACCGCATGATCCTCCAGACCCTCCGCCTGGCCGGGGACCGCGGCGCCGCCGTGCGGTTCGCGAGCCTGCTCACGCTGAGCACACTCCTGCGGGCCGGCGCCATGCTGAGCCTGGTGCCGCTGCTGTCCGCGCTGTTCTCCGCGACGCCCGCCGACGCGCTGCCGTGGATCGCCGCCCTGGCCGCGCTCGTCGCCGCCGGGTGGGCGAGCGACTACGCCGTCACCGGAGCCGGGTTCGCCATCGGCTTCGGCCTGCTCAACAACCTGGAGACGCGGGTCGTGGACCGGCTCCAGCGCATCCCGCTGGGCTGGTTCACCAGCGAACGCCGCACCGGCGCGCAGCGCACCCTCACCTCCTCCGGCCGCGAACTCTGCCAGGGCATCACCCACCTGCTCACCCCCGCCGCCAACGCGCTCGCGCTGCCGGCGCTGATCGGGGTGGGGCTGCTGTTCGTCGCCTGGCCGCTGGGCGTGGTCGCGCTCGCCGCCGTCCCGCTGCTGCTGGGCGCGCTCTGGCTGAGCGGCCGCTGGCTGCGCGCCGCCGACGCCTCCTATGACGCCGCCTCCGGTGAGCTCGCGCAGCGCATCATCGAGCTGGCGCAGTCACAACCGGCATTGCGTACGGCGGGCCGTACCGGAGTCGAGGGCACCGCGATCGGACGGGCACTCACCCGCCAGCGCAAGGCCGCACTGCGCCTGATCGGACTGGGCATCCCCGGCCAGCTCGTCTTCGGGTTCGCGACGCAGGTGGCGCTGCTGGGTCTCGCCGCCACCGCCGTCACCCTGGGCGTCTCCGGCGACCTGAACGCCGCCGAGGTCGTCGCGGTCATCATCGTCATCGTCCGCTTCATCGAGCCGTTCACGACGCTGGCCGACCTGTCCCCCGCCCTGCAGAACATGCGCGGCGTGCTCGCCAGAGTCCACGCCATCCTGGACGCCCCCGCCCTGGACCCGCTCCCCCGCGACGCGGAGGTCCTGCCCCGCCACGACGCCCCCGCACTGGAGTTCCGCGACGTCCACTTCGCCTACGAACCCGGCCACGACATCCTGGGCGGCGTCTCCTTCACCCTCGAACGCGGCACCACCACCGCCGTGGTCGGCCCCTCCGGCGCCGGCAAGAGCACCCTTCTTTCGCTGATCGCCCGCTTCCACGACGTGGGTTCGGGCAGCGTCCACGTCCACGGGCACGACGTCCGCCACTACGACCCCGCCGTGCTGATGGGCCAGTTGGGGATCGTCTTCCAGGACGTGTACCTGTTCGACGCGAACCTCCACGACAACGTCCGCCTGGGCAACCCCGCCGCCTCCGACCAGGAGGTCCAAGCCGCGGCGACAGCCGCCCAGCTCGACGAGGTCATAGCCCGCCTCCCAGACGGCTGGGACACCCGCGTGGGCGAACGCGGCACCTCGTTGTCCGGCGGCGAACGCCAGCGCGTCAGCATAGCCCGAGCCCTGCTCAAGAACGCGCCCGTACTCCTGCTGGACGAAGCCACAGCCGCCCTCGACACCACCAACGAACGCGCCGTGGTCGGCGCCCTGGACACCACCGGCCGGGACCGCGCGACCCTGATCATCGCCCACCGCCTCAGCACGATCGCCCGCGCCGACCAGATCATCTTCCTGGAGGCGGGGCGCGTGGTGGAGTCCGGAACCCTCCCCGACCTGCTCGCTCTGGACGGCCGCTTCGCAAGCTACTGGCGTCAACGCGAACAAGCCGCCACCTGGACCTTGACCGGACCCACCCGCTAGAGCACGCTCCTCACCCGCACGATCTCCCCCAGCGCGACATCCGGCACCTTGCGCCACCGCTTGGGCCGCCGCCGCCGGACCCGCTCCTCGACCTGCTCCTCCACAACCTCGTCCACAACCCCGACGGCCGCTTCGAGAACCTGGTGAGCCCGATGCCGGTTGGCCCGATGCGGGGCCCGCTTGTTACGCCGGATGTTCTTGCGCGAACTCTTGTCGTTCTCGCCGTAGGCGTTGCGGTGATCCTTGGCATAGCTGAGCTGCTTCTTCTCCTGCGGCGTCCGCTGTCTCATGCGCCGGACCTCACAACGCCTTCGTCATGAACACGCTGTTGGGATCGGGCCGATACCCCGCGAAAGGATCGCAGTACCCGAACCCGAACCGCTCATAAAGCCTGCGCGCCGGCAGAAAGAACTCCTCCGACCCCGTCTCCAGGCTCATCCTCTCGAACCCCATCCCCTTGGCCTCAAGCAGAATGTGCTCCAGCAGCCGGGAGGCGATCCCGCTCCGCTTCCGATCCACCGCCGTGCGCATCGACTTCAGCTCGGCATGAGCGGCATCCAACTCCTTGACCGCCCCACACCCGACCACTTCCGCACCGTCGAGCACAGACCAGAAAGTGACCTCGGGACCCCTCAGCCCGTCCAGGTCCAGCGCGTGCGAGCTTCCGGGCGGGGAGATGGCCCGCATCTGCCGCACATGCTCCTCCAGGAACGCGGCGATCTCCGGCCCGGACAGATCATCCACCACAATCCTCATACCAGCCCACAGTACGGCCACGCCGTTACATCCAGATGTCGCCAGGTTACGGACCCTCCAGGCTCCGCAGGAACTTGTACATCCCCGAGGACGGGTTGTTGTGAGGGAATCGGGTGCCGTTCTGGTCATGCCGGAGGTCGAGGCTTTCGGCGTGACGCGCCGCCGTCTTCCGCAACGGCATGTACATTCCGGCGTCGATGCTCTTGCCGGGTCTGCCGTCCAGCCTGCGCGATGACCGTTCCGCCGACTCGGTGTCCATGAAGGCGCCACAGGCTTGATGGTGCAGCATCAGCCAGATCTCGAAACACGGGTTGGAGATCGCCAGCCTGATGTCATTGGACTCCGCGAGGTTCACCGCCTGCGCGAGGTTCGGATGGTTCAACGGCCACTCGACATCGAAAAGACACCAGCATTCGTCCACTTCGGGATCCCTGTTCCACTCCACTGCCTTGCGAACGAGGGTCAGCGGAACGCCATGATCGGGATGGATGTGAATGCTGAGAGCGGTGTTCTCCGATATGTGCGTGAGCTTCTTCAAGCCGTTGACGTAGTCCGGCTCCGAGTTCCGTCCCTCGCAGAAAACCACGATCGTTCGAAGCTCGGGACGCTTTTCAGCCTGACGCCGGAGCGGCCTGCCGCCTCGGTTCCGACCCCGCGCCATCAGCCGATCAGTCCCAGCGCGCGCAACAGCGCGGACTGGTCCACTTGGGGAAGCGCACCGAACCTGCCGTGCAAGTAGGCGTTCTCAAGGTTCTGCGATTTCCGTACCCGCTCACCCGCGAAGTCGGACAGCGCGCCGAGGCGGGTGGACCCGTCCAGGTGCTTCTCCGTCAGCCAGACCTCGTCTCTGTTCAGGCTGTTCAGCAGGCTGGCGTCGTGGGAGGTGAAGACGAGCTGGGCGCCATGCGGGTTGGTCACAGGGCTGTGGAAGATCCGGAGCAACTCTGCGGACAGCGTCGGGTGCAGGCTCGCGTCCAGTTCGTCGAAAAGCACGACCGTTCCCGCCCTGAGCGCCGTGAGTACGGGCCCGATCAGCTCGAACCACGTACGTGTGCCTTGCGATT
The DNA here is from genome assembly GCF_044456745.1 of Nonomuraea sp. NPDC050790. NCBI lineage: Bacteria > Bacillati > Actinomycetota > Actinomycetes > Streptosporangiales > Streptosporangiaceae > Nonomuraea > Nonomuraea sp. NPDC050790. The sequence continues at coordinate 9,715 of NZ_JBITGF010000009.1, forward strand.
CGGCGCGCCATTCGAACGGCAGGACTTCGTTCTGCGTCCGGTGGAGCAGCCGGAAGCGGCGGTAACCCCGGCGTGCGTCGGAGTCCGAATAGCTTTCCTCATCGTCGATGACGACGTCCTCGATCCCCAGGTCGGCCAGCCGCAGCAGTGACAGTGCCAGGTCGCGGTCCGGTGCGCTGGTCGCGTCCTGCTCACCCGGCTGTTCGAACCAGCGCAGCGTTGACACGGGAAAACCGCCGTCGAGCAGGCCATCCACTCTGCGCCTGGACGTCTGCCCCAGGACATGCATGCTCATGAAGTGTGCGGCGAAGTCCGTCACGAGCGGCTCGTCGAACCTCCGCGCGACGGCCAGTGCCAAAGTGCGCTGCGTCATCAACTCCCGCGTGCCGGACAGCCCGCCGAGCCCTCTTTGCAGCTTGAGCTCCGAGTCCTCCCTCTCGAAGATCCTCCTGCGCTTCTTCTCCGGGTAGTGGAAAAGCCCCTCGTAGGCGACGTGCTCGCTATCCAGTTCGAGCAGATATTCAAATCGCACGCCCTTGATTGCGATCTCGACGCTGAGGCTGCTGGGAGAGACCGGTCCTTCGCCGAACGCGAAGGGCTCGATCGGTATTTCGTCCTCCCAGACGCGCAGGGAGTGCCGTACCGCGTTGCGCAGCCAGACGAGCGCGTCGATCACGTTTGATTTGCCTGAGGCGTTCGGCCCGTAGATCGCCGCTATCGGCAGAAGGCTTTCGCCCAACGGGCTGACCGGACGCGCCTCCTCACGATCTCGATCGATCGCGACCATGGAGAGTTCGACGGGTTCGCTGATCGAACGGTAGTTGGCGGCGCTGAACCTGATCAACACATGCATACCCTACCTGCACGGTTAGCGTTGACACAGGGGCTTTCTCGTAAAGTTCGCACGAGAACGCGGCTCTGCTAGCAGGCGATGCGTCCACTGGGGTCTGGTTCGGGTGTTCGTACCGCGAGCTCTTGCATCGTCAACACATGGTCTGGTCACGCGGCCGTCACGTTCAGGCCCGGATGATCCGGTCGCCCGAGCAGCCCGTCCGGCTTCATGCCGCTTCCAGGTCACTGCCGGCCAGGAACACGCCGTGCTTGCGGAACGCCGCCGGTGCCCGGACGAGTGCTTCGGCCCGCTTGGACGGGAGGTCGGAGACGAACCATGGCGTCCGCAGGACCCGCGGCACCGTCCACGCCGGCGGAGCCGCGTCATGCCGAGCCGCCAGGTGTTCGGCCAGCGCGGCCAGCAGGACATCCCAGCGCTCATCGCCGATCGGCGCAGGCTCGTCCCGCAGAAGTGGCAACTGGCGCTCCGGCTCCTCCCAGCGGTACTCCTCCAGGAACTCCCAGACGAGTTTCCAACGCACTCGTTCGTCTTGGGCGGCTGTCAGCCGGTCACCGAGTTCGGTCATGGTCATGGGCCGATACCCCACCGGAGCGCCTCCTCAGCCGAGATGTCCGCCGACTCACCAGGGATTCTATGCCTCACCACCCTGGTCCCACTGGTTGAGCGACCTGTCCTTGCAGTCCCGCCTAACTGCGCATTTCCATGCTTGGGCTTGCCCCCTTGAAGGAAGGACGGGCGAGCGGAGCGAGCGCCGCCAGGGGTCGGGCCCCCGGCCCGACTGGAAAGACGCGGGAGCGGAGCGACCACATTTGTGGCGGGGTGGGAGTCAGCCGGTCAACACTCCGACTGGGCAACGGGTGGGAGCCAGGAAAAGCGCCTGAGCGAAGCGAAGTCCTTTGTGGCCGGGCGGGAATCAGGTGGTCAACACCCCGGCTGGGCAACGGGTGGGGCCCAAGAAGAGCGTAGCGAAGTCCTTAGGAGCGGAGCATCGGGGGGTGGAGGAGTTCGGCTGGGCCGCGGCGGTACAGTTTGGCTGGGCGGCCGCCGTCCCGGGTCGTGGTGGCGCCGGTTTCCAGTAGGAAGCCTTCCGCCTTGGTGACCTTCCGGTGGAAGTTGCGCGGGTCCAGGACTCTGCCCCACACGATCTCGTACACGCGCCGCAAATCCGCCACCGTGAACTCGGGCGGGCAGAACGCCGCCCCCAGCGAGGTGTACTCCAGTTTCGCCCGAGCCCGTTCGATCCCGTCCAGCATGATGCGCCGGTGGTCGAAGGCCATCACGGTCAGTTCGGCCGCGGGTACCCATGCCATGTGCGCCTTCTCCGACGCCGGAAGGTCGGGGGCCAGGCCCAGGTACGCCACGCTCAGCACCCGCTGCCTGGGGTCCCGGTCGGGGTAACCATACGTCTGCAACTGCTCCAGGTGCACCGGCGCGCCGGGCAAGCCTGCCCGTTCTGCGAGGATTCGTCGGGCAGCGTCCGGCAAATCCTCGTCTAGTTGGATGAAGCCGCCGGAAAGGGACCATCGGCGGAGAAAGGGTGGGTTGTCGCGGCGCCACACCAGCGCGCTCAGTGCCTGGCAGCGCACCGTGAGGACGACCAAGTCCACGCTCACCGGGACGCTCGGCACCATGCTCCGCACGTTACACGCTGATCCGGACCCGCAGCGGTTCCGTCGCCGCCTGCCCGGAGGGGAGCTTCACCCCGATGCGGAGCCATTCGCCCGGCGGCACCTGCGACCAGTCGAACGGCACCCACGCGGTCTGCAACCCCTTGGCCAGCCCCGCGTCCTGGGGGGCCTTGTCCAGCCAGCCCACCGCGGCGATGTCGAGGTCCTTGGCGCCGCCGCTCCACTCGACGGTGATGGTGCCGCCTTCGAGGTTGTAGCCGCGTACCTCCACCCCGTCCTGGATGTCGCGGTTGCGGCGGATGGCGTCCACGGCGATGGGGCGGGCGTAGTCCTTGATGATCTCCTGCTCCAGGGAGGGTTCGCCGCAGGTCATGAAGTCGCTCCACATGTAGGAGACGACCTTCTGCACGTAGCGGCCCGCCATCGTCACCGCCTGGTCCAGGCGCTTCTTGTCGGTCTTGCCGCGAGTGCCCTGGGGCGCGCAGGGCTGCTCGCCCGACGGTTCGAACGCCTCGACGTTGGCCCACAGGTCCACCTCGAAGCCCTGCGCGACCATCTGCTCGCGGGCGGTGGACATCTCGCGGTAGTAGTCGCGGGTCGAGCCGTGGTACGCGTCGCCGTACGTGCTCTCGCCCACGACCGGCCGCAGCCGGGGATCGACCTCGTCGTCCCGCTGGTCGGGCCAGAACAGTCCGACCTTGCCGGTGCCCCGGCTGTCCTGCGGGGCGATGATGCCCACGCCGGTCCTGGCCAGCGCCTTGAACGCCTCGGCCACCTGCTGCGGCGTCTGGCCGAAGCCGACCCGCTTCCTGGCGTCCAGGTACGGGCTGATCAGGATGGGCTTGTCGGGAAGCTCCTGCTCGACGATCTCGTGCTGGTCGGCGTACACGGCGAGGGTGGGGTTGCTGGCCAGCGTCGCGCCCATCTGCACCTCGAAGGGCTGGTAGACGCCGCCGAGCGCGTCACGGCCCTCGAAGCGGGCGCCGTAGTCCTGGAGGATGCGGCGGGTGAGCGTGGTCAGGGCGCCGATGTGGTCGGGGTTGGCCCTGGTGGGGGTCTTCTGGTCGCGGGGGGCCAGCGGCAGCGCGGGGAAGACGCGCACGCCGAACTGGTCGCCCAGCTTGAGGAGCGTGGTGAGGCTGTCGACCTTGGAGGCGGCGACGAGGATGAGGTCGTACTTTCCGGCCTCCTCGAAGTTGCAGCTCGCGTCGTCGGAGCCGTCCATGGGCGCGATCAGCCGGTAGTAGACGCGCTTGTCGGTCTCGATGGTCCGTTCCACGTCGGTGCAACGGAAAACGCTCGTGCTGTACGCCTCGTCGGTCCGGTACACGAACGTCCTGGCGATCCGGTTGCCGGGGTTGAACTTCTTGAGGTCGTCCTCCGCCGCCTGCCGGCAGGTCCTGCCGTCCTGGACGCAGCTCTCGTAGAGGTCGTCGACCTGGTTGTTGTCGCGGCGCAGGATGCGGCCCTGGTCGTCGATCGGCCGGTACTGCATGCCGTACCCGATCCTGATGACGGTGTCGCCGCCGACCCGGTGGATCTCCTGGAACTGGTGACGCCAGGTGCACGGGTTCGACTTGGGCGTGATCCAGTAGCCGGTGACGGCGTAGGTGTACTTCTCGTCGGTGTCGAAAGTACCGCACGGGTCGCTGAACTCGCTGACCTGTGGCGTCGGCTGCTCCTTCGTGGGGCTGGCGACCGGTTTGCCGGTGGATTTGACCGGTTTCTCCGAGGACGAGGGCAGCACGAGGACCACAGCCGCGACCGCGGCGAGGACCGCTACGCCCAGGAGGACGAGGAGCCAGCGCACGTTCAGGAACCTACCGCCCTCGTGATGTGCCGGAAATAAACAGCCAGAGCTACTTCTTCACCCCGGCCCACGCCTCAAGCTGGGCCACGAACCGCTTGGCGGAGTTCGGCCAGTGGTGGTTGGCGCGGGCGGCCGCGTAGCCGCGGGCGCCCTGGCCCTGCCGTTCGCGGACGTCGTCGCGCAGGGTCAGCACCGCCTGGGCCACCGCCTTGGGGTCCTGCCAGGGCACCACGACACCGCTGTCGTACCGCTCCACCAGCTCCACCGCGCGCGGCGACGGGGTGGTGATGACGGGGATGCCGTGCGCCATGTACTCCACGATCTTCGTGGGCATGGAGTGGCGGTAGTTGGGCTCGTCGTGGAGCAGCGAGAGCCCGGCCAGCGCCCCGTCGAGCCGCTTGAGCGCCTCGTCGTTGGGCATGAAGTCGCGCCATTCGAGCACGCCTTCGGCCACGGCCTCGTTGAGCATGGGCCGGCTCTGCGGGTCGGCGTAGCCGATGAGCTCGACCGCCACCTTGTACGGCTGCAGGATGCGGGCCACCTCGACGGCCTCGCGTACGCCGCGTGCCCACGACAGCCAGCCGAGGTAGACGACCCGGTCGTCGCCGGGGGCGGTGACGGTGTCGGGCACCCAGGTCTCGTTGGGGACGATCAGGTGGGCGTGCTTGAACCGGCCCGCGTACGCGGTCTCGGCCAGGAGCAGGTGAAGGTGGCGCTCCGCCGTACCCTCAAGCAGCCTGGCGAAGAAGCGCACCGGCGGCCGCAGGAACGACGGCAGCCAGTGCTTGAGCGAGAGCGTCGCCGGAGTGTCCTCGTGCACGTCCCAGACGACGGGCGGGCGCTTGCGCACCCCCCAGATCGCGAACAGCAGCTCGGGGTCGTGGATCAGCACGAGGTCGACCTTGGACCGCATCCGCTTGAACAGCCTGCGGGCCGCCAGCACGGCCGAGATCCGCCGCCGCTCGGCGGCGCGCGGCAGGTCGACGCTGTTCACCCACGAGCGGGGGACGACTCCGCGCGCCGTGTACGGCGCGGCGTACGTGACCTCATGACCGGCATCGACGAGCGCGCGGATCTGCCGGTGCAGGATCCTGGCGTCCTCGGGGTGATGCACCACCGTCATGACGAGCACGTGCACTGCGCGCAGCCTCCGTCGCTACAGCCGCTCGACGCGTTCACCCTCGGTGAGCACACCGCGGGTGTCCAGCACGAGCCGGGCCTTCTCCTCGATCATCCCGAGGTCGAAGGCGGCGTGCTTCTGCAGCAGCAGGGTCACGTCCGCCTCCACTACGGCCTGGGCCAGATCCTCCTCACGCGGCACCGGAGTGCCGTCCACGAGCCATTCCTTGACGTGCGGGTCGACGTAGGAGAGGTCGGCGCCCAGTTCCAGCAGGGCCCTGGCCACCGGCAGGGCCGGCGTCTCCCGCTCGTCGGCGATGTCTTCCTTGTAGGTCACGCCCAGCATGACGACCTTGGCGCCGTTGACGGCCTTCTTATGCCGATTCAGCAGGCGTTGCGCGCGGGCCACCACGTAGGAGGGCATCCGCTCGTTGATCTCCTGGGCCAGCTCGACGAACCGGAAGGGGTAGCCGAGCTTGCGTACCGTGTAGGACAGATAGGACGGGTCGACGGGGATGCAGTGCCCGCCGACGCCCGGACCCGGCAGGAACTTCTGGAATCCGAACGGCTTGGTGGCCGCGGCCTCGATGGCTTCCCAGAGGTTGATGCCGAGCTCGTCGCAGAAGATCGCCATCTCGTTGACGAGGGCGATGTTGACGTGCCGGTAGGTGTTCTCGAGCAGCTTGGCCATCTCGGCCTCGCGGGTGCCGCTGACGGGCACGACCTGCTCGATGAACTGCGCGTAGAACGCGGCGGCCCGGTCGCGGCACGGCGTGGTGTAGCCGCCGACGACCTTGGGGGTGTTGCGCAGGCCGAACTTGGGGTTGCCCGGGTCGATGCGCTCGGGCGAGAAGGCCAGGTGGAAGTCCTGGCCGGCGAGCAGGCCCGAGGATTCGAGCAGCGGGCGGGCGACGTTGTCGGTGGTGCCCGGGTAGGTCGTGGACTCCAGCACCACGAGCGTGCCCTTGGTGAGGTTGCGCGCGACGGTGGCGGTGGCGCCTTCGACCGCGGACAGGTCGGGGCGGTGGTCCTCGTCCAGCGGCGTGGGCACGCAGATGACGATCGTGTTGCTCTTGGCCAGCACGGACTCGTCGAGCGTGGCGCTGAAGCCGTTGGCCAGCATGTGCTCGAGATCGGCGTCGGTCAGGTCATCGATGTAAGACTGACCGGCGTTGAGCGCGTCGACCTTGCGGGGGTCGACGTCGACGCCGACGACCCGCAGACCAGCGGCCACGGCCTCCTTGGCCAGTGGCATGCCGACGTATCCGAGACCGATGACAGCCAAGTCGATTTCTGTCACAGCTGTACCTTGGCGAGCCGGAAACAACACTTCATGGTCGCAAAGGTTATCTCAAGTCCACTCAGCTCACGCCTAATGCGAGCGAACCCGTCACAACCGGCAGGCAAAACCCCGGTCATCGTTCGTCTAGCGATCGGTAGAGCGTTCGATAAGTCTCGGCAACGCGGCTCCACGTGCGCTTGGCCGCCACTTCCGCCCGTCCCGCCGCACCCATCACAGCACGTCTGGCGGGGTCCTCGCGGAGCGCGGCCAGCGCCTTCGCGAGCGCCTCCGGGTCTCCGGGCGGCACGAGCAGGCCGGCGCCGTCCGAGCCCACAAGCTCGGACAGAGCGGGCAAATCGCTGAGCACCACGGGCTTGCCGAGCGCCATCGCCTCGACGGGTTTCAATGGCGTAACGAGTCGGCAAACTCGCAGGTCCTCGCGTGGGCAGACGAAGATGTCGATCGCCGCCTGAGCTTTCAGCGCTTCTTCAGGATCGACCCGTCCCGGCAGGATCGCGCTGTCCAGGCGCAGCTCCTTGACCAGTTCGAGGAGATTCTCCCGCTCGCTGCCGTCGCCGACGATCAGCGCGCGCACCGGAGTGCCCTGGTCACGCAGGTACGCCGCCGCCCGCAGCAGGGTGGCGAAGCCCTCGTACCCGACGATGCTGGAGACCGATCCGACCACGATCTCGCCGTCGGCGATCCCCATGTCGCGGCGGAAGGCGGCGCCGTCGTAGGAGACGGTCAGCAGCGAGTCGTCCACCGCGTTGGGCGCCAGGTAGATGTTCTCGCGCGGCACCCCGCGCTCGACGATCTCCGTGGCCATCGTCTCGGCGAGCGTGACGACCGCGTCGGCCTCGCGCATCAGGAACGCCTCGCGCTCGCGCTGCAGCACCGCGCGCTCGCTGCCGGTACGCGCCTCCGGGTCACGCGAGACCCAGGTCTCCTCCAGGAAGCCGCGCACCTCGTAGACGAAGGGCGTGCCGGTCCGCCGGCGTACGGCGTGCGCCACCGAGCCGTTGCGATGGTCGGTCGCCGCGTGCAGAATCTGGGGCCGCAACTTTTCGACGAGCCGGGTCACCTCGTCGGCGCCCCTGATGATCCGCCCGGTGGTCTCGAACGGCATCTCGCCGCGCCCGTCCGGCAGCAGCCGGTAGTACGGAATGCCGTCGAGCTCCTCGAACGGCGTCGCGTCCGCGTGCCCCTGCAGCATCGGCCAGCCCCAGCTCGTCACCACGTGCGGGTCGAGCCCGGCCGCCTTCTGCGCGGTGACGATGCGGTGGGTCCGCACGGTGTATCCGGCCTGCGTGTACGGCAGGGCGTTGGTGACGCAGTGCAGCACGCGCCCCGGAACCCGCTCCCCGATCTCCACGGCCGGCTTCGGCGGGATCGGATCCGCGCTGATCGCCGCCAGCTCGCCCCGGTAGTAGGCGGCCCTGCGCTTGACGAAGGGGTATTTGACGTGGGGGTCGAGCACCCGGGCGGCCTCGGTGATCCGCCCGGCGTCCCAGTGGGCCTTTGCCTCGTTCCACGGGGCCTGCACCGCGCGCATGCTGATCTTCCGCACGGCCCAGCGCACCTTGCGCGCCGCGGGCCAGGCGACCTTGCCCACGATGGGACGCAGCGCCGGCGGAAGCGCGTCCGCGGCGGCCTGGGCGACGCGCACCGGATCGGCCTTCACCTTCGTCACGACGACGCGGGAGACGATGATCGGGTGCTGGACGAAGCCCTTGAGCAGTCCGCCGACGCCCGCTCGGGCCGACTTGGCGGAAACCTTACGTCTGGCGTCGGATACCACGCGGTGACCGTACCATAGGCAACGTTTTTCCCCCGTTCGCGATGAAAGGCGAGGTCAATGAGGGAGAACCCCCTGGTCCTTCACGTTCTGGGCGCCCGGCCCAACTTCGTGAAGGCCGCCCCGGTGGTCCGAGCACTCGGCGAACTCGGTGTGCGTCAGGGCATCATCCACACAGGTCAGCACTACGACGAGCTGATGTCTGACGTCTTCTTCCGCGACCTCGCGCTGCCCGAACCGCTCGCGAACCTGGCCGTCGGCTCCGGCACCCACGCCAAGCAGACCGCGGCCCTCCTGATCGGCCTCGAAGAGGTCTTCACCACGCACGACCCCGACCTGGTCGTGGTCTACGGCGACGTCAACTCGACGCTGGCCGCGATCCTGGTCGCCGCCAAGCTCGGCATCAGCACGGCGCACGTCGAGGCGGGCCTGCGCTCGTTCGACCGCGGCATGCCGGAGGAGATCAACAGGATCGTCACCGACTCGCTGTCGGACCTGCTGTTCACGACCTCGCCCGACGCGCTGCAGTTCCTGGCCCGCGAGGGCGTCGCACCGGAGAAGGTGCACTTCGTCGGCAACCCGATGATCGACAGCCTCTTCTCCGCGCTGCCCAAGCTGGACCCGGCGCCGATCGCGGCGCGGCTGGGCCTGGACGGGCGCTACGCCGTGGCCACGCTGCACCGCCCGGCCAACGTGGACACCCCGGCCGCGGCCAAGGAACTGGTCGACTCCGTGCTGTCGGTGTCGGAGCGCCTCCCGCTCGTCGTGCCGATCCACCCGCGGGGCCGTACGCGGCTGGCCGAGGCCGGGCTCGTGGACGGCCCGACGGTCAAGGTCGTGGACCCCCTCGGCTACGTCGACTTCCTCTCGCTGGTGCGCGGGGCGGCGCTGGTCGTCACCGACTCGGGCGGCGTGCAGGAGGAGACGACGATGCTGGGCGTCCCGTGCCTGACCGTGCGGCCCAACACCGAGCGCCCGGTGACCATCACCCACGGCACCAACCGCCTGGTCACCCCGGCCTCGCTGCCGGCCGCCGCGGACAAGGCGCTGGCCGACGGCGCGGCGACGCCCTCGGGCGAGCTGCCGCCCCTGTGGGACGGCGCCGCCGGTCCGCGGATCGCCCGGGTCGTGGCGGCGTGGCTGAAGGGGGACAACCTGTCCCCGGCCGCGCAGGGCACTCGGGGCGAATAACCCCACAAACTCAGACAAGGGGTACGGCACGGCCGTACCATCGACTGACCCCCGCGAAGCGATAGGCGAGCACCATGGCCGAAACCCCAGAAGAGCCGACCTACCAGCGGCTCGGTCCCGTCAACTGGCTCCCGGAGGAGCGTAAGCTCGTCGAGCGCTACGAGGCCGACATCAGGGAGCTGCGCAGGCGGCTGGAGATCGCCGAGGCCAAGGCCGCCTACGCCACCTGGAAGCTGGAGGCCACGCAGGCCAAGCGGACGTTCAAGCTGGGCGAGGCCCTGGGCGCGAAGAGCCCCGGGCAGATCATCAAGGCCGTGCGCTCGCACGACAGGGCGCCCAAGGCGCCCGAGCAGGCGGTCACCGAGATCATCGAGCAGGCGGGCAGGCGGCCGCCGCTCGTGGACGTCCCGGCGGTCAAGTGGCCGCTCGGCCCGGTGAACCGCCCCGACCTGCGCGTGGCCGTGATCCTGGACGACTTCTCCCGGATGGCCTTCCGCTACGAGTGGGACCAGATCGAGTTCGGGCTGAAGGACTGGCCGGAGATCTTCGCGGAGAAGCGGCCCGACCTGCTGTTCTGCGAGTCGGCCTGGCACGGCAACCAGGGCCGCTGGCGCTACCAGATGACCGGCACCAACGCCCCCAAGGAGCCGTTGCAGGAGCTGGTGGCGTGGTGCAAGCAGGAGGGCATCCCCACGGTCTTCTGGAACAAGGAGGACCCGCCGAACTTCGACTTCTTTATCGACACGGCCAAGCTGTTCGACTACGTGTTCACCTGCGACGGCGACATGCTGCCGAAATATCGCGAAACATTGGGACACGACCGGGTGGACGTGCTGCAGTTCGCCGCCCAGCCCCGCGTGCACAACCCGATCCAGCAGAAGCAGGGCCGCCTGCACGACGTGGTCTTCGCCGGCATGTACTTCCGCGACAAGCACCCCGAGCGCCGCGAGCAGATGGAGACCGTCCTCGACCCGGTGCGTGAGCTGGGGCTGCACATCTTCGCCCGCAACGGCGAGGTCGACGAGAAGTACGCCTGGCCGGAGAAGTACCGCCCGCACATCGTCGGCGAGCTCCCCTACGACCAGATGCTGGCCGCGTACCGCATGTACAAGGTCTTCCTCAACGTCAACTCCGTGCTCGACTCCCCGACCATGTGCGCCCGCCGCGTCTTCGAGCTGTCGGCCTGCTCGACGCCGGTCGTCACCGGCTGGTCGCGGGCCGTCGAGGAGACGTTCGGCGAGCTGATCCCGATCGCCCGCGAGCCCATCGAGTCCTACAACCAGGTGCTCCACCTCATCAACAGCCCCGAGCTGCGCGCCCGCATGGGTCACCTGGCCATGCGCGAGGTGTTCGACAAGCACCTGTTCTCCCACCGCGTCGACCAGATCCTCCAGGTGCTGGGCCGGCCGGTCAGTCCCCGGGAGCGCTCGGTCTCGGTCGTGCTGCCCACCAACCGCGCCTCCCAGATCGAACACGCGATCTCCTCGGTGGCCCGGCAGATCCACCGCCCGCTGCAGCTCGTGATGGTGCTGCACGGCCTCGACATCGACCCCGTCGTGGTGGCCGACAAGGCCCGCATGGCCGGCATCAGCGACGTGACCGTGCTGCCCGCCGCGGCGGAGCTGTCGCTCGGCGCGTGCATGAACCTCGGCATCGCCGCCGCCGAGGGCGAGCTGATCGCCAAGATGGACGACGACAACCTCTACGGCGAGCACTACCTGTCCGACCTGGCCCGCGCCTTCGACTACACCGACGCCCAGCTCGTAGGCAAGGGCGCCCACTACAGCTACTTCGAGGGCTCCAACACCACGATGCTCCGCCTGCCCGGCCTGGAGCACCGCTACTCCTTCCTGGTCCAGGGCGGCACGTTCCTCGGCAAGGCCGAGATGTTCCGCGCCTACCCCTTCGCCGACATCACCCGCGGCGAGGACACCCACCTGGTCCGCCGGCTGAAGGAGGACGGCGTCAAGATCTACTCGGCCGACCGCTTCAACTTCGTCTACTGGCGCAGCGCCGACGCCAGCATGCACACCTGGCAGGCCGACCACATCAAGCTGACCCGCAACGCCCAGTTCTCCTTCGTCGGCCACCCCGGTCCGCACGTGCTCATCTGAGCACCGCCCTGATCATCACCGCGAGGCAGAACACCCCGAGCACCAGCCCCCACACCACGTCGGTGACGAAGTGCATGCCCCGGTAGATCCGGGAGGCGGCGACGATCATCGGCACCCCCAGGCCCACCGCCCACACCAGCCCGGACAGCACCCGGTGCCCGTGCAGGTGGGCCACCAGCAGGATCGCCAGCCCGCCGTAGAAGCAGACGGCGGCGCTGACGTGCCCCGACGGCCAGCTACTCGTCGGCGGCGCGGCGTCCAGATGCGTCACCGGGGGACGGCGGCGGGCCACGAGCGCGCTGGTCGCCAGGAAGACCAGCGACTGCGACCAGACCGCCGCCACCAGGAACACCGACTCCCGCCAGCGCCCCAGCGCGAGCCGGAACCCGATCGCCGCCAGCGCGGTGAGCACCACGATGACCGGCGTGTCCGACAGCTTGCTGCCAAGGTCGGAGAGCCAGTTCAGGTACGGCAGGCGTTCCGAGGCGATGTCCGCCATCACACCGGGTTCCATCCTGGCGGAACGCTCGACCAGCTCTCCGAGAGCGAACGTGGCCGCTGTCATGAGCAGCAGCCAGACAACTGCGGGCCACAGCCGCGCGAGCACCTCACGCACGCCGCGACACCTCCGGCTCCACGCCCTCGACCAGCGGCTCGGCCGGTGGCCTGCCCATGTCACGGCGCCATCCCTCGAAGGCCACTGTCGTGGCGGCGATCACCAGCAGGCCGAGCAGCAGCCCGCCGACCGCGTCGCTCACCCAGTGCACGCCGAGCGCGACGCGCGTCCAGGCCACCGAAACCGCGAGGAACGCCGCGATCCCCCAGGCCAGCGCCTTGCCCGCCGCCCGCAGCCGAGGCAGGAGCAGCAGCACGAGAATCCCGGCGCCGAGCGTGGCGGTCAGCGCGTGCCCGGAGGGGAACGCCTCGCCGGGCGCGGTCGAGACCGGGTCGGGCAGCTCGGGCCTGATCCGGCCGATAACGATCTTGAGCAGCAGGCCGATCAGCCCGCCAGCGGTGATCGTGACCATCGCCCAGGCGGCCAGCCGCGTGGCGCCCCGGTAGGCCAGGTATCCGGCGGCCGCGATCACCGCCACCCGCCACGGCCACGGGCCGAACACCTCCGTCCAGCCCAGCATCCACATGGTCAGCTCCGGGTTGCCCTTGGCCACGGCGTGCAGGCCGTACGCGGTGGAGCGGTCGAGCTGCCACAGCGGCGGGAAAGCCGTCTCCACCAGCAGTGCGAGCGCGGCGAAGAGCCCCCCGGCGAAGAGGGCGACCGCGGCGGCGAGCGTGAGCCGGAGACCGAAGCGTGGCATCAGAAGTCCTTGGTACGGCGCAGCCGAGGCGGCCGGCCATCGGGGTCGACGACGAGACGGTAAAGGGGCATCGCCAGCGCCTTGCTCACCCGCCCCAGCTCGGGAGGGGTATGGCGGCGCAGGCGGCCGGGCGGGCGGGGTCCGCGCCGGTCGTTGGCGTGCCAGGCGTCCAGGCGCGCGGCCGACTCGGCGAACGCCTCGAAGGCCGACTTCGGGTCGCACAGGTCGAGCACGTCGTCCCGGTCGCGGTCCAGGTGCTCGGCGGCCAGCGTCAGGCGCAGGTCGCGGGCGAAGCGGCGTGCTCCCGAGGGCGGGCGCGGGTCGGGCTCCTCGTCGACCACCGCGCAGCTCAGCTCGGAGTCGAACGTCCAGGAGCGCAGGTTGACGTTGTCGGAGCCGATCGTGGCCCAGACGTCGTCCACCACGCAGACCTTCGCGTGCACGTAGACGGGCGTGCCCTCGTGGTTCTCCAGGTCGTAGATGGCGATGCGGCCGTCACCCGCGCGCATCAGCCTGGCCAGCGCCTCCGCCCGGCCGATCAGGCTGGCCGGGCCCGCCAGCCAGCCGTCCTGGTCGGGGTGGCGCGGCACGACGATGATCATGTGGAGGCCGGGCTCGCGCTCCAGCGCCTCGGCGAACGGCTCGATGACCTCCGTCGACCACAGGTACTGGTCCTCCAGGTAGACCATCGAACTGGCCCTGGCCAGCACCTTGTGGTACGCGCGGGCCACGCTGCGCTCCCCCTCCGGCGCGAACGGCAGCGCGTGGGGCAGGTGCGGGTAGGTGCGCAGGAGCTGCACCGCGTGGGTGCCCACCGGCTCCGGCGGCGGGCCCGGCTCGGGCAGCGGGGGCGCGTCGTCCATCTTGGTCAGGCGGTCGCGCAGGCGCTTGAGCGGGTGGCGGGTCTCCGGCGCCGGGTCCTCCCAGCGCTCGCAGAACACCTTCTCCACCTCGGCCACCGCCGGGCCGCTGATCGCCGCCTGGGCGTCGTGCCAGGGCGGGCGGGAGCCGTACGCGTCGGGCATGGGGGTGGTCTGGGGGTCGCCCCGGTGGGAGGCGTCGTCGCGGCGGCTGTGGCACAGGTCGATGCCGCCGACGAACGCCACGTCCCGTTCGGGGCCCTGGTCGTGGCGCAGGATGACGAACTTCTGGTGGTGGGAGCCGCCGTGCCGGACGCGGGTGTCGAGCAGGCACTGGCCGCCCGCGGCCTCGATCCGCTCGCCCAGGTGGCGGTTCTCCTCGGCGCTGAAGCGCAGGGCGTCCAGGTGTGAACGCCAGATGAGGCCCCTGACCAGCGCGCCCTTCTCCGCGGCCGCGGCCATCGCGACGGCCACGGCCGGGCCGTCCTGGGTGAGGCGCTCGTCCGGGTCGCCGCGCCAGTCAGCGAACAGCAGCAGGTCGTCGCGGTCCAGGTCGGCCAGGCGCTCACGCAGTTCGGCGAAGTACGTGGCGCCGTGGATGAGCGGGCGGACGAGGTTGCCCCGAGTCCAGGCTTCCAGCTTGGTCTCGGGGTTGCCCCGTTCGTCCTCGGTGAGGAACCAGTCGTCGAGTCTCATGTGCTTGTGCCAGCTCTCGTCTCCCGCGCTCTCAGGTCCCCGCTCTCAGGTCCTCCTCCAGCGGGACTCACCGAAGCAGTAACCGGCGAACAGCAGCAGCCCGATGGCGACCACCACGAGCAGCCACGGTCCCGCCGGGGTCTTCGCGAAGGCCCTCAGCGTGCCGTCGATGCCGCTCACCTTGTCGGGGTCGAAGGTCAGCGCCGCCTGCACGACGAAGATCCCGGCCAGCCCGGCGATCAGCCCTCGGGCGGTGTATCCGGCCAGGCCCAGGCGGTCCATCACCTTGCGGGCGCGCGGCGACATCCGGCCGGTGTCCAGTTCCTCGCGGAACTTCTTCTTGACGCCCTGGTACACCCAGTACGCGCCCAGCGCGATCAGCCCGAGGCCGATGAGGGCGACGATGATCGGGCCGGCGGGCAGTTCGAGAAGTTTTCCGGTGACGTCCTGCGACTTCTTGTCCTCCGACTTCGCGCTCCCCGACGTCAGCACGGTGATCAACGTGAACACGATGAACGCGTACACGGCCACCCGGCCCACCGACTCGGCGCGGTCCAGCGCCTTTCTGCTGCCGAAGAACACCTCTGAAAGCTGCCAGAGCGCCAGCGCGGCGAACCCGACAACCATGATCCATAGAATCACGGCGCCGAAGGGCAGGTCGGACACCGTGCTGATGGCGCCGTTCTTGTCGGCCTCCTGGTCGCCGTCGCCCAGGGCGATCTGGATGGCCAGGACGCCGATCAGCCCATAGAGCACACCACGACAGGCCAGGCCGATGCGGGCCAGCCGTACCATGGCGGGACTGTCGGCCGCCTGGCGGGCCGCTGTCTCAGCGTGGCTCACCATTCCTCCTGAAGGTCGTTGAAGACCTTCAAGTGCCCGAGATGAAACCCTTTAGACCTCTCTTACGGCTTCCGCCGCGTGCCAGCTCGCCAGAAACCGCAACGCCTCCTCGGTCCGCGAGCCCGGCTGGGCCAGGTAGGTGACCAGGACCTGGTCGGCATGAGCGCCCGGCCGCAGGCTCTCGTAGTCGAGGAACAGCTCGCCGGCGAGCGGGTGGTCCAGGGTGACGCGCCCGGCCGACCGTTCCCGCACCTCGTGCTCGGCCCACAGGCGGCGGAAGTCCACGCTCTTGACCGACAGCTCGCCCACCAGCGCGGCCAGTTCCCTGTCGTCGGGGTGCCGGCCCGCGTCCAGGCGCAGGAACGCCACGGTCTCGCGGGCCTTGTCGTCCCAGTCGCGGAACAGGGTCCGGGTGTGCTCGTCGAGAAAGACCAGGCGGGCGCAGTTCAACGGGCCGTCCGGCGGAGTGGGCCGGTTCCAGAACAGCAGCGAGGCCAGGCGGTTGCAGGCCAGCATGTCGGTCCTGCGGCCCATGACGAAGGCGGGCGTGTCGGCCAGCGAGTCGAGCACCCTCTTGACCGTGGGCCTGACCGGCTCCCTGGTCACGGTCTCGGCCGTGGGCCTGGCCCGCGTCACGGTCTTGTCCGTGGCGGGACGGGCGAGGTCGTGGAGGTGGGCCCGTTCGGTGTCGTCCAGGCCGAGCACGCGGGCCACGGCGTTGAGCACCTCGGCCGAGACGTTCCCGGCGCGCCCCTGCTCCAGCCGGACGTAGTACGGCACGCTGACCCCGGCCAGCAGCGCGACCTCCTCCCTGCGCAGGCCCTCCACCCGGCGGCGCTCGCCGTACGTGGGCAGACCGGCCTGCTCGGGCCGCACCCTCGCGCGGCGCGATCGCAGGAACTCTCCGAGCTCATTCGCCATGACCCCATTGTCGGACATCTCCCCATGCGCTGCCTGACCCTGCCAGTACCACCCTCAGCGCTGTCCTGGCTACGCCGCCGGGGGCGCTCGCAGGATGAGGCCCATGGATGACAACACCGGCCGCACCGCGGTCATCACGGGCGCCTCCTCTGGCATCGGCGCCGCCGTAGCCGTCAAGCTCGCCGCGCAGGGCGCCCGGGTGGCGCTCGTGGCCCGCAGGAAGGACCGCGTCGAGGCCCTGCGCGACCAGATCGGCGAGCGGGCCGTCGCGGTGGCCGCCGACGTGAGCAACCCCGCCGAGGTGGCGGCGGCCAGGGAGCGGGTGGCGCGAGAACTGGGCCGAGTCGACCTCGTGGTCAACGCCGCGGGCATCCTCGTCCCCGGCCTCCTGGACACCCCGGACCCCGACCTGCCGGACACCTCAGCCCCCGGCCTACCGGATACCCCAACCCCCGGCCTATCGGCTTCCCGCCTGCCGGACACCTCGACCACCGGCCCGCGGACCGGCGGCATGCCGGCGGACTGGCGCCGGCAGCTCGACGTGAACGTCGCGGGGCTGCTGCACGTCTTCCGCGCCTTCCTCCCCGACCTCCAGGCGGCCGCGGCGGCGGGCGTGCCCGCCGACCTGGTGAACATCTCCTCGGTCGCCGCCTCCAGGATCGAGCCGGGCGCGGCGGTCTACGCAGCCACGAAGGCCGCAGTCAGCCACCTTTCCCGAAATATCCGGAACGAGCTGGCGCCCAGGAACATCCGCGTCACCAACCTCGAACCAGGCGTGGTCGTCACCGAACTCCTCTCCGCCTCCGAACTGGGCACCGCCTGGCTGGAGGACATGAAGACCAGGATCGACCCGCTGGCCGCGGCCGACCTGGCCGAGGTGGTGGCGTTCGCGGTCAGCCGCCCGATCCACGTGAGCCTCCCCGAGATCACGGTGGTGCCAACCCGCCAGGTGTAGACTCTTCCATGTACATGCATATTCTGTACGTGCATGTACACTGGGGTTCCGCACGGAGGGAGGCGCCGGATGGCAACGGACGACGACGACATGTGGGTGGGCGTGATCCGCCTGCACGCCAGGGTCGAGCACGAGCTGGCCGCCGCCCTGCAGAAGCACGGCCTCGGCCTGTCGGAGTACCGGGCGCTGTGCCACCTGTCGATCGCCGAGGGTGGATACCTGCGCATGCAGGAACTGGCCGACCTCCTGGGCCTCAACCAGAGCTCGGTGACCCGGCTGGTGGGCCGCCTGGAGAGCAGCGGGCTGAGCCGCCGCGACTTCTGCGACCAGGATCGGCGCGGCGTCTACACCCTCATCACCGACGAGGGCCGAGCCCGCAAGGCCGACGCCGCCCCCACTTACGAGACCACCCTCACCACCGCCCTGGACCGCGCCGCCAAGGAGGGCCTGGCCCCCACCGTAACCGCCCTCCGCACCCCCACCCCAACCCCCTGACCCACCCCTCCGGCACACCACACCCCGCAACGACACGCTCCGGGGGCGACATGCCAGTGCCGCACGACGGCCCGCGGAGCCGGGCCCGTCGTGCTCCGGGCGCGGGCCTCAGCGGCGTGCGGGACGTGCGGCGGTGTGCTTGCCGGTGGTGGCGCGGTGGACTCGCCCAAGGCCCGTGGCGTGGTGGCGGGCCGTACCAGGGGAGGGTGGTTTTCAGGACGGTTGTCTGGTGATCCGGGCGAGCTTTTCGTCGGCCAGGCGGGCCAGCTCGGCCAGTCCTTCCTTCTTCACCTTGGCCCCGATCACCAGCAGGCTCGTGACCACGCCCTTCCTGCCGATCACCACCGCGCCGATCTGGGCGGCCTCGCCGTCGCTGACGGCGGTGGTGAGGAAGGCGAAGGAGCGTTCGCCGCGTGCGGGCAGTTTGAGGGGAACGGTCCGGTAGGTGACCTTGGCCCCGGAGACCTCGGCCTTGTACGAGGCGCACCGCGCGGGCACCGGCCCGGGGAAGAAGTCGGTGGCCACGATCGCCTGTGTGATGGAGCCGTCCTTGGAGGAGTAGGCGACGACGGCCGCGGGCGCGGCTCCGAGCTTGGCGGGGTCGAGCTGCCCCGCCCCCGCGCAGCCCGGCTCGGACACCTTGGCGTCCTTCAGCGCGGCCATGCCCTGCCGGGTGGCCTTGAGCGAGCCGTAGGCGCCGGTCTCGGGACCGTAGGCGACGCTCATGCCGTCGGGGGCGGACAGCAGCCCCGCCCCGAGCCGGGCCGCGTCGGAGGGGGTCGCGGAAGGGGACGGTCCGGCGGCCTGCCCGCTGGAGCAACCCGCCATGACCACCATTCCGAGAAAAACCACAGAAAAGGCCTTATGCATGAATTCCCCAATACGCACCAGCGGCATTTCTCAGCACGCTAGACGAATCGGGTCACCCGTTTTCCGCTCTTGACGGAACGCCCCGCCTTTACGGCTTCACTGGCTTTTGTGGCTTTTCTTCGCTTCCATTGGGCGTCGCGCCGTTGAGAATGGCACGAGCCAGCCCCAGCCCGGTGCCGCCCAGTGTGAGCGCCTTGGCCAGCAGTTCCTCGACGCCCTGGGCGCCGTTGAGCACGACCATGTGGTCCACGTTGCCGAACGCCTGGGCGCCCGCCTTCACCACCTCGGGCCAGCGCTCGGCCAGTTGCTGGGCGATGACCGCCTCCTGGTTCTCGGCCAGCGCCTCGGCGCGCGCCCTGATCGCCGCCGCCTCCGCCAGGCCCTTGGCCTGCTCGGCCTCCGCCTCGGCCAGGCCCAGCGCCTTGGCCGCCTCGGCCTGGGCCAGACCGCGCGCCTTGGCCGCCGCGGCCTCCGCCTCTCCGGCGACCTTGGTGGCCGCGCCCGCGGCCTCACCGCGCAGCCGTACGGCTTCCGCGTCCGCCGCCGCGGCCTGCTTGACCTGGGAGGCCTGGGCGACGGCACGCAGTTCGGTCTCCCTGGCCTCGGCCTCGGCCTGGGCGATGCGGGCATCGCGTTCGGCCTGGGAGAGCGTGACCGTCTCGTACGCCTTGGCGTCGGCGGGCTTGCGTACGCGACTGGAGCCGCTGCTCCGAGAGCTGGGCCTCCAGCTCGGCCGCCCTGGTCTCCTGGACGACCACCTCCTGCCGGGCGCTCGCCTCCGACAGGGGCCCCGCCTGGCGCGAGGTGGCCTGGGCGCGGTCGATCTCGGCCTGGTAGGACGCCTGCTTGATCTGGGCGTCGCGCCAGGCCGCCGCCTTGTTGGCCGCCGCGACCTGCTCGGCCTCGGTGGCCTCCTGGTCGCGCTGGGCCTCGGCGATGCGGGCGGTGGCGGCGACCTTGGCGGCGTGCGGCTTGCCGAGGTTGGCGATGTAGCCGGTCTCGTCGTCGATTTCCTGGATCTGCAGCGAGTCGACGATCAGGCCGAGCTTGCTCATCTCGTCGGCGGCCGAAGCCCTGGTCTCGCTGGTCAGGCGTTCGCGGTTGAGGATGAGGTCCTCGACGGTGAGGCCGCCGATGATCGAGCGCAGGTGGCCGGTGAACAGCTCGTGGATCGCGCCCGTCATGAAGTCCTGCTGGTCGAGGAAGCGCCGGGCGGCGTTGGCGATGGAGGTGAGGTCGTCGCCGACCTTGTAGATGACCACGCCTCTTATGTGGACGGGGATGCCCTGCTGGGTGACGCAGGAGACCTGGAGGTTGGCGGATCGGGTGTCGAGGCGTAACCGCCTGGCGGTCTGGAATCCGGGCAGCACCGCCGTACCCTTGCCAGTAATGATCTTGAAGCCCAGCGAGTCGAGACCGTCGCCGCGGCGGCGGGCGCCGAGGCCGGAGATGATCAGCGCCTCGTTCGGTTCGGCGACCCGCCAGACCGCCTTGAACACGAGGATGAGAACGACGACGGCGACGAGGATCCCGCCGGCGGCGATGAAGAGCTCAGGGGACATCAGACCTCCCTAGACCAGTGCCCGAGCCACATAGACCGTGCGCGGCGGGAAGTACTCCACCACCACCACGATCGTCCCTACCGGGAACTCCTCGTCGGCCACGCTCGGATGGGCGTAGAAAGCCTCGACGCCGCCCCGCACCTGGACCATCACCTCGCCGACCAGACCCGGGCCGATTCTCCCCGTGACCCGTCCCTGCTTGCCGACCATAGGACTCCCCCTGTTGGTGATATTCCGGACGGTACTCCAATCAGGCATTCGCGGTAATAGGCCGCGCAAAATGTTCGTCGAGGGGCTGCGCGCCTTAGAGCGGTATTTACCGCCCGTAGTGATGATCGCGCCCATGAGTGACATCAACCCCCGCAGGGCACACGAGCTCGGGATGGGACGGCCTATAACCCGCCGCGACTTCTTCGACGGTGTGGCGATGGCCGCGGGGGTGGCGGCGCTCGGCGCCGCGGCGGGTTGCACGGGACCGAGTTCCGGCGAACCCGGTGTCATCGGCACTCAAGATCTCCAGGTCCCGGGCGACGTACGGTTCCCGCCCACGCTCACCGGCCTCCAGGGCAACACGGCGCAGGCGCTCAGCGTGCCGCACGCCCTGCGCGACGACCGCTTCTGGCAGTACGCGGGCACGCCCGAGTTCACCGGCGAGAACTACGACCTGGTCGTGGTCGGCGGCGGCATCAGCGGGGTCAGCGCCGCCTTCGAGTGGCTGCGCGTCAACCCGCGCGCCCGCATCCTGATCCTGGACAACCACGACGAGATCGGCGGCCACGCGCGCCGCAACGAGTTCCGCCCGCCGGGCCGCAAGGGCCCGCTCATCGGCTACGGCGGCTCGCAGTCGATCGAGGCCCCGTCTGTCTGGACCCCCGAGGGCAAGAAGCTCCTGGACCAGCTCGGCGTCCAGGTGGACAAGTTCGAGAAGTACTTCGA
This sequence comes from Nonomuraea sp. NPDC050790, assembly GCF_044456745.1. Lineage (NCBI taxonomy): Bacteria > Bacillati > Actinomycetota > Actinomycetes > Streptosporangiales > Streptosporangiaceae > Nonomuraea > Nonomuraea sp. NPDC050790. The sequence continues at coordinate 30,961 of NZ_JBITGF010000009.1, forward strand.
CCAGAAGCTCTACTCCGGCCTCAAGATGTACGACAGCGTCATGTGCGACCGGGAGACCTTCCCGGTGGACCGGCTGGTCAGGTACACGCCGGGCATCAAGCCGGAGCAGTGGATCCCGCAGCTCCCGGTCGCCGAGCAGGCCAAGAAGGACCTGCTGCGCCTGTACAAGAACCCGCCCGACTGGTTCCCCGGCCTGTCGCCGGCCGAGAAGGAGCGCAGGCTGGCCGACCTGACGTACTCGCGGTTCCTGCTGGAGGTGTGCAAGGTCCACCCGGACGTGGAGCGGTTCCTGCGCACGCAGTCCAGCGACGAGTGGGCCTACAGCACCCAGGCGTTCGGGGCCATCGACGCCTGGGGCAGCGCGGGCGACCTGGAGTACCCCGGCTTCCAGGGCATGAAGCTCAGCACCGACAAGCCGTCCAGGTTCAACTCCCCCAGCATGATCAAGGAATGGGACGCCGAGGACCCGTACATCTACCACTTCCCCGAGGGCAACCAGGCCCTCGTCAGGATGATGCTCGGCCGGATGATCCCCGGCTTCGCCAGCGCGACCGGCATGGACGCCATCACCACCGCCTCCTTCGACTACGGCAAGCTCGACCTGCCCTCGAACCGGGTGCGCTTCCGGCTGTCCAGCCCCGTGGTGATGGCGCACAACGACGGTTACCCGGACACCGCGACCACCGCCACCGTGGGCTACTTCGACGGCCACCAGATCAGGACCGTGCGCGCCGGCGCGGTGGTCATGGCCTGCTGGAACATGGTCATCCCCTACCTGGTGCCCGCGCTGCCGCCCGAGCAGAAGCAGGCCCTGCACCAGGCGGTCAAGATGCCGCTGCTCTACGCGATGGTCCAGCTCCGCGACTGGGAGGCGTGGCGCAAGGTCGGCATCAACCACACCCGGTGGACCGGCGCGTACTGGTGTGTGTCCGAGCTCGACTACCCGGTCAGCATGCCGGGGTACGAGTGCCCGAAGGACCCCTCCCAGCCGATCAACGTGCACATGATCGCCACGCCGTGCCGTTCGGAGATGGGGCCCGCGGAGGGCGCGATCGCCGGCCGCCACAACCTGCTCAAGACGGACTTCTCCTTCTTCGAGTACACGATCCGCGACCAGCTCGCCAGGCTCCTGGCACCCGGCGGCTTCGACCCCGGCAAGGACATCGAGGCGATCACGGTCAACCGCTGGGGCCACGGCTACGCCCCCGAGTACTGCCGCCCGTGGAACGCCTTCTACCCCGACGGCCCCTTCCCGGCCGAGATCGCCCGCAGGCGGCATGGGCGAATCGCGATCGCCAACTCCGACTCGATCCCGGCCGCGTACGCGGACGCGGCCGTCACCGCCGCCCACCGAGCCGTCGCGGAGCTGTCCACATGAGACCCTGGCTGAGGATCTTCCTCATCGGGCTGGCCCTGTGGGCGGCCTCGGTTCTGGTCACGATCTGGACGGAGAACTCCAACCTCGTCCCCACGGTGGTCCTGCTCGGCAGCTTCCTGGTGCCGGTGACGTTCGTGGTCTGGGCGTACGGGCGGGAGCGCTCGTCGGAGGTGACCGTCGAGCTGCTGTTCAAGGCGTTCGTGATCGGCGGCGTCCTCGGCGTGCTCGGCGCCTCGATCCTGGAGAGCTACCTCAAGCCGTCGCTGGTCATGTTCGTCGGCGTGGGCCTCATCGAGGAGGGCGTCAAGCTCGCCGCCCTGATGCTGCTGACCCGGGGCCTGCGCCGGCACGACGTCAGGGACGGCGTCGTGCTGGGCGCCACGGTCGGCTTCGGCTTCGCCGCCTTCGAGAGCGCGGGCTACGCCTTCAACGCGATGTTCACCAGCGAGGGCGTCTCGGTGGTGCAGCTCGTGGAGACCGAGATCCTGCGCGGCGTGCTGGCGCCCGTCGGCCACGGCCTCTGGAGCGCGATCATCGGCGGCGTGCTGTTCTCGGCGGGCGGCAGGCTGGCCGGCAAGGTGATCCTGACGTACCTGGGCGTCTCCCTTCACGCGCTCTGGGACTCGATGAGCGGCCTGGCGATCGCGATCACGCTGTTGCTGACCGGGCAGCCGTGGCAGTTCCAGCTCATCCGCATCGGGAAGGTGCCCGGCGTCACCGACGGGCAGGTCCACCTCTACACGGTGCTGAACTGGGGCGGGCTGATCATCATCTCGGCCCTCGCGTTGCTGTGGCTGCGCTCGGTCATGGGCGCGGTCAACCGCCGATGGCGCTGAGGCTGGCGGCCCAGAGCCGCTCGGCGAGGCCGGGGTCGGTCCTGCCGCGGGCGGGCTTGTCCTTGACGTAGTAGCGGCCCGGCTCGCCCGCCGAAGCGGCCAGGCGGACCAGGGTACGCGCGCCGGTCTCGGGCGGCTTGGCCACGCCCGGCACCGCCAGGTAGAAGCGCATCAGCAGCGTGTCACCCGCGAACCCGGTGCGGATGACGCCCGGATGGAAACAGGTCGCGTGCACCCCGCGGGTGGCCAGCGCCTGGGTGAAGAGCATGTTGGCCTGCTTGGTGTCGCCGTACTGCAGCCACGCGTTCCACCGGCGCCGCTCCCTGCTCAGGTCGCCGGGGTCCAGGCGGCCGGTGTTGCCCGCCATGGAGGTCGTCGTGACCACCCTGTCAAGCCGGTCGGTCAGAGAATGGGTCAGTAGGAACGGCGCCAGATGGTTGACCTGAAACATCAGCTCGTGGCCGTCTCCGGTCACCTGCCGCGGCTTGCTCAGCACCCCCGCGTTGTTGGCCAGCACGTCGATGCGCTCGTAGCGGCCGCGTAACGCCTCCGCCAGGCGCCGCACGTCGTCCAGCGAGGTGAAGTCGCAGGTCAGGACCTCGGCTTTGGGTCCGCTCAGCCCGGCGGCGACGGCCTTGAGCCGGGTCGTGTCCCGCCCGACCAGCACGACCTCGTGCCCGAGAGCCGACAACCGCGTGGCCGCGGCGGCTCCGATGCCGGCACTGGCCCCAGTTATCACGGTAATCATCACGTTCCTCCCACTGCGCCGGAACCTTAATAGGTGCTAGTCTCCTGTGCGATCTTCCGGAGGTGTATTTACACAAAGTGTGGATATACGCCTCGACCCCGAGGTTGGAACATGGGCTCGCGAAACCGGTCAATTCGGTTCAAGATCTTCTTATTGCTGCTGCTCCCCCTGCTGTCTTTGAGCGCGCTCTGGGGGTTCGTCCTCAACCTCACCGTCGGTGACGGACAGAACCTTCTTCGGGCCAACACCCTCTACCAGACGATCGGCGTGACCTCCACCGATCTAGGGCTCCAGCTTCAGGCGGAACGGACACGATCCGTCGCCGCGGCCACCACGCGCAAGCTCACCGAGGATCTGGGCGAGCAGCGCGCCCGCACCGACACCTCCGTCCTGCGCTTCCAGAGGGCCGCAGGGGAAGCCGGCGACGCCGTCACCGAGGACATGCGCCCCACGCTCGACGCCCTCAACACTGAGCTCGCCCGGCTGGGGTCCATCCGCGGCGGCATCGACGCCGGGCACAGCTCGCGGCTGACCGGCATGAACGAGTACAACCGGGTCCTGGACGCGCTCTTCCGCCTCTACGACCACCTCGTCACCGTGCCCGACCTCGCCCTGTTCCAGCAGGCCTCCTCGCTGCAGTCCATGAGCAACGCCCGCGAGCTCATCGCCAGGGAGCAGGCACTCGTCGGCGGCGCCCTGCTCAGCGGCGACCTCAGCCCCGCCGAGGTCACCGCCATGACCGAGTACGTCTCCTCGCGCAAGTTCCTGCACGCGCGGGGGCTGGCCGGGCTCGACGTGTCGCTGCGGCAGCCGTACGAGGAGGTCTTCGGCGGGGAGGCGTTCCTGAGCTTCAGCGCCGCAGAGCTGAGCGTGGTCGGGACCGGGCGGCCGCCGGCCGACGCCGACGAGTGGAACACCGCCGTCACCAAGCTCGCCGACCAGCTCGACAAGATCGGCGCCGCCTCCACCGGGGTCATCGCCGAGCGCGCCACCGACGGCGCCACCGCGATCATCGTGCGCATCGCGCTCGCCGGCGGCGTCGGGCTCATCGCCGTCGTCGCCTCCATCCTCATCTCCGTGCGCTTCGGCCGCCGCCTCGCCGCCGAGCTCGCCGGCCTGCGCACCGCCGCCCTCGACCTGGCAGAGGTACGGCTGCCGCGCCTGGTCCAGCGGCTGCGCGACGGCGCCGAGATCGACATCAGGAAGGAGGCCCAGCCGCTCAAGGTCAGCGGCTCGGCCGAGATCACCGACGTGGCAGGGGCCTTCGGCTCGGTGCAGCGCACCGCCGTGGAGGCCGCCGTCGGCCAGGCGACCGTACGCCAGGGCGTCAGCCAGGTCTTCCTCAACCTCGCCCGGCGCAAGCAGGGCCTGCTCCACCGCCAGCTCGCGCTCCTGGACACCATGCAGCGCCGCACCCACGACCCCGACCGGCTGGACGAGCTGTTCCGCCTGGACCACCTGACCACCCGCATGCGCAGGCACGCCGAGGGCCTGATCATCCTGTCGGGCGCCGCCCCCGGCCGCGCCTGGCGCAAGCCGGTGCCGGTGCTCGACATCGTGCGCGCCGCCATCGCCGAGGTCGAGGACTACGCCCGCATCAAGGTCGAGTCGATGCCCGCCGCCGCGCTCGACGGCGCCGCCGCGGCCGACCTCACCCACCTCGTGGCCGAACTGGTCGAGAACGCCAGCATCTACTCCTCGCCGGAGACCTCGGTGCAGGTGCGCGGCGACCTGGTCAGCAACGGCTACGTGATCGAGGTCGAGGACCGCGGGCTCGGCCTCAGCCCCCAGGAGTACGCCGAGATCAACGCCAGGCTGGCCGACCCGCCGGAGTTCGACCTGGCCGACAGCGACCGGCTCGGCCTGTTCGTCGTGGCGAGGCTCGCCCAGCGCCACGGGCTGCAGGTCACGTTGCGCGCCTCCCCCTTCACCGGCACCACCGCGATCGTGCTCATCCCCAAGCGGCTCGTCACCGAGCGGGAAGCGCTGCCGCCCGCGCCGGACGAGGAGCCGATCGAGCTGCCGAGCCGTTCGAGCAAGAGGCCCAAACCGCTCGCCGTCGTGGGCCAGCCGCACAACGGCCTGCCCAGGCGGGTACGGCAGGCCAACCTGCCCGCCCAGCTCAGCCAGCCGCCGGAACCACCACCGCCGCCGCCGCCCACCACTGAACGCTCTCCCGACGAGGTACGCGACCTGTTCTCCGCGTTCCAGCGGGGAACCCAGCGCGCCCGAGAAGAAGCAGACAACGAGGGGGACGACTCATGAGCACGCCCATCACGAACACCGGGGAGCTCAACTGGCTCCTCGACGACCTGGCGACCAGGGTCGCGGCCGTCAGGCAGGCCGTGATCCTGTCCACCGACGGTCTCGCGGTCGGCTACTCCAAGGGCCTGACCCGCGAGGACGCCGAGCATCTGGCCGCCGTGGCGTCGGGTTTCCACAGCCTGGCCCGCGGCACCGGCCGCCATTTCGAGGGCGGCGACGTGCGCCAGACCATCGTGGAGATGGAGCAGGCGTTCCTGTTCGTCACCGCCGCCGGCCAGGGCACCTGCCTGGCCGTGATGGCCGAGGCGAACGTGGACGTCGGCCACATCGCCTACGAGATGGCGATGCTGGTCAAACGGGTCGGGCAGCACATCACGACCAATCCCCGATCGGGCCTGTCATGACGATGTGGATGGACGACGAGGCCGGGCCGCTGGTCCGCCCGTACGCCCTGACCGGAGGCAGGACGCGGTCCTCCTCCGGCGATACGCTCGACCTGATCGCCATGGTGAGCGCCGTCGGCGATCCCCCGGGCGGACTCGGCCCCGAGCAGCTCGCCATCCTGCGGGCGGCGCGCTCGCCGATCTCGGTCGCCGACATCGCGGTCGAGCTCGACCTTCCGGTCGGCGTCGTCCGCGTGCTGCTGAGCGACCTGCGTGACCACGGACTCATCTCGGTGACCGCTCCCAACGCGGCAGGGCCGCGGCCCAGTGAGCGACTTCTCAAGGAAGTGATCAATGGACTCCGCGCTCTCTGACGACCCCGTAGCGCTCAAGATCCTCATCGCGGGCGGCTTCGGTGTCGGCAAGACCACCCTCGTCGGCTCGATCAGCGAGATCAAGCCGTTGCGGACCGAGGAGGTGCTGTCCGACATCGGCATCGGTGTGGACGACCTCGACGGGGTCGAGGCCAAGACGACCACGACCGTGGCCATGGACTTCGGGCGCATCACGATCAGGGAAGGACTGGTCGTCTACCTGTTCGGCACGCCCGGTCAGGAGCGTTTCTGGTTCATGTGGGACGAGCTCTCCCACGGCGCCTTGGGCGCGGTCGTCATCGCCGACACCAGGAGGCTGACCGACTGCTTCCCCTCGGTGGACTACTTCGAGCAGCGCGGCACGCCCTTCGTGGTCGCCGTCAACTGCTTCGACGGCGCCTCCAGGCACAGCGTCGAGGACGTGCGCATCGCGCTGGACCTGGACGAGGACGTGCCGGTGCTGCTGTGCGACGTGCGGCGGCGGGCCTCGGCCAAGGAGGTCATGGTCTCCCTGGTGGAGCACTCGCTGCGCACATTGACCGCCGCCGGCTAGAGGTGCGGCGGTCCGGTGTACGGGAAGCCGGGCAGCAGGTCGGCATGCGGCCCGATCCCGTCGCCCCGGATCCTCCCGTTGCTGATCATCCGCAGGCGGAGGTCGGTGACGTCGTCGGGCTCCCTCGCGTCGTACGCCTCCTCGGCGTTGAAATAGGCCGTGAGCGACGGATGGGCGCCCCGGTCCACTGAGACCCACCGGCCGTCCCGCTCGACGCTCACGCGGCCCCACAGGCCGATCAACGGCGCCTGTCCGAGGATCTCGTCGGGCATCTCCATCGCGATGCTGATCACGTTGTGGCCGGCCACGGTGTCGTCGCCGGTCCACGTGAGGTCGTTTCCGATGCCGCCGAGGTCGGCGAACAAGGGGCCGCTGCGCAGGCCCACGGAGAGCGTCAGCCAGCCCTGCCGGACGACGACGGGGTCGGCGCCGAAGCCCACCCCAGGATTTCTACAAGGCCTTCAGGCCGCTGATGACCTCTCTGAGCAGGTTCTCCGTCGGGGAGCCGGCCTTGCCCAGCGGCTGGCGTACCTGGACCAGGCCGTGGTCGATGAGGTCGCCCAGCAGGACCCGCACCACGCCGACCGGCAGGCCCACGTCGGCGGCGACCTCGGCGACCGGCGCGCCGCGCCCCTGCGCGAGCTGTCCCAGGAGCCTGCGGTGCTGCGTGCTCAGCTCCGCCTGCGCGGGCGCGGCCAGCCCGGTCGCGGCCACCGTCGCCAGCAGGTCGAGAGCCGCCGAAGAGGAACGTGTGCGGCCGCGGGCCACCGCGTACGGCCGCACCACCGGCCCGGCCTCCTCATCCACCCACTCGTCCTCGCGACTCACGATTCAGATCCCCCGTCCTTGTCGCTGTCCTGGCGCCCGCGCTGCCAGCCCGACTGCAGCGAGGAGAGCAGCGCCCTCGTCTCCTCGGGCGAGCGTTCCTCCGCCTGTTCCTGCTGTACCCGTTGTGGGGGGTTTGCCTGCCTCGTTCGGCGGGGCAGTTCCGGCGCCTTCTTGGCGGCCGTGGTCCGCGTACGGCGCGGCAGCCCGGTATCGGTCGTCCGCACCACCGAGACGGAGACCGACTCCAGCTCGGGCGGCATGTCGGCCACGGTGGGCAGCGCTTCGATGAGGGCCGAGGGCAGGAGCACGATCGCGGTCGTGCCGCCGTAGGGGGAGGGCTTGAGCGTCACCACGACGCCGTGCCTGGCGGCCAGCATGCCGACGACCGCGAAGCCCAGCCGCTCGGTCTGCGCGGGGTCGAACTCCTGCGGCCTGGCCAGCCGCTCGTTCACCGCGGTCCTGGCCTCCTCGGTCATGCCCAGGCCGCGGTCCTCGATCTCGACGGCGAAGCCCCTGCCGACCAGCTCGCCGCGGACCGAGACCTCGTTGCCGGGTGAGGAGAAGGCGGCGCCGTTCTCCATCAGCTCGGCGAACAGGTGCATGAGGTCGGCGACCGCGGTCCCGGTGACGCCGCACTCGGGCATCGGGTAGACGCGGACCCGGGTGTACTCCTCGACCTGGGCCGCGGCCCCGCTCAGCACGTCCTCGACCGGGATCGTGGAGCGCCATCTGCGGCCGGCCGTACCGCCGGACAGGAGGACGAGGCCCTCGGCGTGGCGGCGCATGCGGGTGGTCAGGTGGTCGAGGCGGAACAGGCGCTCCAGCGCCTCGGGGTCCTCGGTCTGGCTCTGCATCTCGTCCAGCAGCTTGAGCTGGCGCTGGACGAGCGACTGGCTGCGGCGGGCCAGGTTGCGCAGCGCCTCGGAGATGCCCTGGCGGAGCCTGGCCTGCTCGACGGCGGCGTCGATCGCGGTGCTCTGCACGCTGTCGAAGGCCGCGGCCAGGTCGACCACCTCGTTGGTGGACCCCGCCTGCACCGCGACCGGCGGCGCCTCGGCGACCAGGTCGACGCTCTCGCCCTTGCGCAGGCGGCCGACGAGCTCGGGCAGCCTCAGCTCGGCCAGTTCGAGCGCGCCCCGGCGCAGGGTGGCCAGCTCGCGGGTGATCCTGCGGCCGACCCGGACGGAGACGAAGATGGAGAAGACCACGGCCACCAGGCCGAGCACTCCGGCGGCGACGGCCCGCAGCACGATGGCGTAGCCCGCGGGCTCCATCCGGGCCAGCAGCGCCTCGCCGTTGACCCCCATGGCCTGGTTGTAGCCCTTCAGCACCGGCTCCACGACGCCGTTCCACAACTCGACGTCGCTCTTGCCGCCGGCGATGTAGCCGCTGATCATGCGGTCCATGACGGTCGTGTCGATCTTCAGGAACGGCGTCCGCAGCCCGGGTTCGAGGTCGGCCATCGCCCGGGGGTACTGGTAGGACCTGGCGCCGTCCAGGCGGGCCAGCAGCAGGCGGTCGGCCTCCGAGGGCGCCCCGGCGGCGGCGACGATCAGCGCGTGCTCGCGGTTGATCAGCTCGCGCACCTGGTCGGCGCCGATGAGGCCGCGGGCCTGCTGGTAGAGCTGGAGGTCGGTGCCGAGGGCGAAGGCCGCGTACAGGCGGTGGACGGAGTCGGAGATCTCGCCGTAGGCGGAGATCAGCTCGGCCGCCGTCGCGGTGCCGCCGTCGACCAGCCGCCGGGCGTCGGACAGGTCGCCGACGGCCTCCAGCGTGTCCTTGAGCTGGCGCGACATCTCGGGGCTCAGGGCGGCGGTGGTGTCCTCCGACGTGGCCTGCTCGGTGAAGGTCTTGCGGGCCTTGTCGGTCCTGGCCCTGGCGGCGGCCAGCGCCGCGGGGTCGTTCCGGTCGCCCGCCACCTTCTCGGCCGAGGCGAGCCGTTCCTGCTGGAGGGCGGTGACCAGACCGTCGGCGTGGTCGATCGCACCACGCCAGAGGGTGTCGATCTTGAGTAGGTTGAGGGCGTCGCCAGAGGTCGTCCCGGCGGCGAAACCCCAGAGCGCGACGAGGGAGACCAGGGGGATCACGAGCAGCGCCGAGATCTTGAATCGGATGGATCTGCCCGATGCCATGACACCTGCTCCCGGATAGAAGATCGCGGGAGAGGATAGCACCGAAGTAGTAGCTCTTTATGATCAATTCGTGAGAAACTTGTGATATGTCAGGATTTGGACACGCTTTCCCCAGGCCAGCCTGACCAACCACGCGGCCAGAACCCCGAGCACCGCGACCTCCGCGCCCAGCAGCACGCGCTCCACGAGACCGATCAGCACCCGGTCACCGGGCATCGCCACGTACGCGATCGCCAGCACCCCGAGACCGCCCGCCAGGGCCAGCCACTCCATGGTCCGCGCGATCGGCTTCCACCGGGCGTCGGCGGCGAACCTCGGCACGAGCAGCGCCGCCGCCGCGGGCAGGCTGACGAACGCCGCGATCGAGACGTAGCGGTGGATCAGCGCGGTCGTGGTCATGTCCATCCCGATGGGCGTGGTCGGCACCGCCGCGGCGACGAGCAGCGCTCCCGACCACACCCCCAGCAACCACTGCGGCAGTCCCCTGATCGGCGCCCCCGCCGCCCTGAGACCCGCCAGCAGCACGAACGACCCCAGCCCCAGAACCGCCATCCCCAGCTCCGTGACGCCCCCGCGGTCGGCCACGGCGTACTCGCTGACGGTCACGTTCATCGGGTCCAGATACGGGTCGGGCACGATCTGGCCCACCACGACGGCGACCACCGAAAAGGCGATCGCCAAGAACGCGACGTGGGGATAGAACTTCTTCACTGCGGCCATGACCCCAGCCTGCCCGGGATCGGCGGGCGCGGACATCGGGCCACACCCCTGACCCGACCCTGATCCCTTCTCAGGGGTAGCCGGGGTTCAGCGGTCGCGGTTGTCGGGGCCGCCCTCGATGAGCTGGTCCAGCGCGCGCTCGATGGCCTCTCCCACCGGGCGCAGGACGGAGCCGGCCGCGTTGAGCAGCGGCGCCACGATCTCGGTCAGGTCGTCGAACAGGTCGGGCTCTTTGGTCTCAGGAGGCGCCCACCGCATCGAGTCGGCGCTCATCGCCTCCCAGTCGTCGACCACCCCGTCGATGGCGTCGACGATGTGCTCAGGGTCGCTCTGCATGACCTTCTCCAAAGCGAGTCAGCGGATAAGGCCACGGTAACCCGGAAAGCACCAAGTACGCGGAAAGGGTCAGGCGGGGATGGAGACGCCCACGCCGCCGCGGGTCTGCCCGCCGTACCGCTCGATGTCCTTGGCGAGGTCGAGGGGACGGATGCCGGTGCGTGCGGCGAGCACCTCGTCGGTGACCAGCGCGGCGGGGACGAGCCAGGAGACCTCGAACTCCAGCCCGTCGGGGTCCTTGGCGTAGAGCGCCTTGGTGGTGGAGTGGTCGGAGGCGCCCGCGAGCGCGCCCAGCTCGCTCAGCTTGGCCGCGACGCGCCCCAGCTCGTCGAGCGTGTCGACCTCCCAGGCCAGGTGGTAGAGCCCGACGGAGGTACGCCCCGCGGTCGTCGGACCCGCCTGCGCCCCCATCTGGAACAACCCGAGATCGTGGTCGTTGGTCGAGCCGGCGGCCTGCAAGAAGGCGGCGCCCGACATCTCCATGACGACCTCGAAGCCGAGCGCCTCGCGGTAGAAGGCGACGCTGCGCTCGACGTCGCGGACGTAGAGCACCGCGTGGTTGAGCCGCTGGACCGGCATGACGATCCCTCCTCGGAAATTTGAACTCTCAAGCAAACATACCCTGAGATATATGAGAGTTCAAGTAAACTGGCCGGCATGACCCGATGGCTCGACGACGGAGAACAGCGCGTCTGGCGCAACTTCCTGGCCACCATCCAGCTCGTCAACGAGCGCCTGGACCGCCAGCTCCAGCGCGACTCCGGCATGCCGCACGCCTATTACATGATCCTGGTGGCCCTGTCGGAGGCCGAGGGCCGCTCCATGCGCATGTCCGACCTCGCCCACCGGGCCCAGTCCTCGCAGAGCCGCCTGTCCCACGCCGTGGCCCGGCTGGAGGAGCGCGGCTGGGTGCGCCGCGCCCCCTGCCCCGACGACCGCCGCGGCAACCTCGCCGTCCTCACCGACGACGGCTTCTCCGCCCTGGCCGCCGCCGCCCCCGGCCACGTCGAAGAGGTACGGCGGAGCCTGTTCGACGCCCTCACCCCCGCGCAACTGCGCACCCTCGACGAGATCTGTACGGCGGTGCGGACCAAAACTGTCGGCGGCTCGTCGTAGCGTGACCCCCGGGGAAAATCTGTCGACGAGGAGACGGGGTCGCATGCACGACACGGACGCAGCGCTGTTCCAGGCCGTTCACGGCATCGCGGGCAGCCTGGCGGGCCAGCCGGTGCCGGTGGTGATGGACGCGCTATTGCGGCAGTTGCCCAAGGCGCCCGGCCTGGAGGTCTCGGAGATCCGCAGGATCGCCGAGGAGATCAGCGTGGGACGTGATCCCTCAGGTCTGTGAACACGCGTTTGCCGACCGCCAAAACCGGGCATACCGGGGCCAATCTCTGCGCTCTAATCTCATCCGTGGGAGCTGATCAGCGTGGGAGAAAGCGCGGGGGACATCAGGCCCGGCGAGCTCGAGTGGCCTGGGCCCCTCGACGTCCAGGAGCTCCTCGAATCCGGCTGGCGGCCCACGCCGTTCCGGCAGTTCATCGTCAAGCTGCACAGCCGCTGCAACCTCGCCTGTGACTACTGCTACGTCTACGAGATGGCCGACCAGGGCTGGCGCAGCCAGCCCAGGCGGATGGCCAAGGCCACCATCGACCGGGTGGCCGCCCGCATCGCCGAGCACGCCCGCGAGCACGGCCTGGGCGAGGTCGAGGTCATCCTGCACGGCGGCGAGCCGCTGCTGGCCGGCGTCGAGCACACCCGCTACGCGATCACCACGCTGCGCGCCGCCCTCGGCGAGACCGATCTGGTCCTGCGGGTGCAGACCAACGGCGTCCTGATCGACGAGGCGTTCCTGGAGCTGTTCGCCGAGCACGAGGTCCACGTCGGCGTCAGCCTCGACGGCGACGCCGAGGGCCACGACCTCCACCGCCGCCGCGCCTCCGGCCGGGGCACCTACGAGGAGGTGCGCGCCGGCATCGAACGCCTGTCCGCGCCCGCCTACCGCCACCTGTTCGGCGGCCTGCTGTGCACGCTCGAACTGGCCAACGACCCGGTCAAGACCTACGAGGCGCTGATCGAGTTCCGGCCGCCGATGGTGGACTTCCTGCTGCCCCACGGCAACTGGGAGAGCCCGCCGCCCGGCTGGTCGGCCACGGCCACGCCGTACGGCGACTACCTGGCCGCCGTCTTCGACCGCTGGTACGCCGCCCCGGAACGGGAGACCCAGATCCGGCTGTTCAGCGAGATCATCAGGCTGCTGTGCGGCAGGACCTCGCGCAGCGAGGCCATCGGCCTGTCCCCGGTGGCCGTCGTCGTGGTCGAGACCAGCGGCGCCGTCGAGCAGGTCGACACGCTCAAGTCCGCCTACGACGGGGCCGCCGGCACCCTGCTCCACGTGCTCAGGGACTCCTTCGACGCGGTGCTGACCCTGCCCGCGATCGCGGCGCGGCAGATCGGCATGCGGGCCATGTCCGGCGCCTGCCTGTCGTGCGACCTGGTCCGCGTGTGCGGCGGCGGCCTCTACCCCCACCGGTACCGCCCCGGCAGCGGCTTCCGCAATCCGTCGGTCTACTGCCAGGACCTGTACCGGCTGATCTCCCACATCAGGCGGGTGATGGTCGAGGACGTGTCGCTGCTGGCGCGCCCGCGCGCCTAGATCGGCGGCGGGTCGAAGTCGCAGTCGAGGTGCCGGCCCTCCAACGCCACGATCGCGTCGCGGTGGTCCAGGCCGAGCGTGTCGCGGTAGCGGTCCATCGTCTGCGCCGACAGCGCCTCCGCCTTCTCCGTCTGGCCCGACTGCGCCATGTCCACGACCAGGTTCGCCGCGGCGGCCAGCGTCGTGGGATGGTCCTCGCCCAGCAGGCGGCGCAGCCGTTCGAGGGTGTCGGCGCCCAGCTTGCAGGCCTCCTTGAGCTCGCCCAGCATGGCCAGGTCGCTGGCCAGGTTGACGGCCACCGTGAGCGTGAAGTGGTGGTCGCGCCCCACCCGCAGGTCCAGGCCCTCCAGCGCGCGCTCGTTGAGCCGCCTGGCCTCCAGCGGCTCGCCGCGCACCCGGTGCATCAGCGCCACGTTGCTGGCGCAGCCGTAGTTGTAGGGGTGCTCGGGGCCGTACAGCTTGGGGTAGCGCTGCATCGTGTCGTTGGCCAGGTCGAACGACTCCTGGATGAAGTTGTTCACGCGCAGCGCGTTGGACAGGCACGTCGCCGCGGCCAGGGTGCCCGGGTGGTCGAGGCCGTACAGGCGCACGTACCGGGCGTGGACGTCCTGGGCCAGCTCCAGCGCCCGCTCGTACTCGCCGTAGCGGTGCAGGGCGATCGACAGGTCCTTCTGCGTCAGCAGGACGCGCGGATGGTCGGCGTCCAGTAGCTCGCGGCCGAAGGCCAGGGCGTCCTCGCCGAGGTCGCACGCCTCGCTGTAGAAGCCGCACAGCCGTACCGAGCGGCCGAGGCCGGCCCACAGGTTGAGCTGCGTGATCCGGTTGACCGCGGTGCCGCCGGAGCGCAGCGCCTCCTCCAGCAGGGCGCGCGAGCCCAGGTAGTCACTGGTCAGGCCGTAGTCGAGCGCCAGGTTGTTGACCGCGCGCAGCGTGCTCACGTGGTCGGGGCCGAACACCGCGCGGTGCAGGCGGACCGACTCGGTGTCGTGGTCGCGCGCCTCGGTGAACAGCCCCTGCGCGCGCAGGTCCGCGCCGATGCCGTTGAGCAGCACCAGGCTGTCGGGGTGCTCCACGCCCACGCTCGTCTGGATCTTCGCCAGCGTAGCGGTGTTGAGCCGGTGGGCCTCGGTGTACTGGCCCAGGCTGCGCAGCAGGTCGCCCTGCACGCGCCGGGCCCGCAGCACGTAGAGGTCGTCCGGGCCGAACGCGTCGGTCCACTTCTGCAGGAACGTGTCGAGGTGGTCGCGCAGCCCCTGGTGGTTGCCCGAGGCGTTCAGGTACGTCAGGACGTTGAGCGCGAAGCCCCGCACGTCGTCGCGGACGCTGTCGGCGAGCTTGGCCGGTTCGAGATGGGCCAGCAGCGCGTCGTACGTCGCCCAGTTCGTCGGGTTGTCCGGCGCGTCGGGCGCCGCGCCGACCAGCAGGGAGTGCACCTCCGAGCGGATCTCCTCCTGGGTCTCCGGGCCCAGTTCCTCGCGCAGCAGCGCCTGGATCAGCCGGTGGACCTGGAGCGTGGTGGGACGGCTCGGCTCCGACTCGATGCGCACCAGCGCGTACTTGCCCAGGCGCCGGATGGCGGTGCCCAGCCGGATCGGGTCGGCCAGCAGCCCGGCGATGACCGGCCGCACCGGGCCCTCGACCGAGACGAAGATCGAGCGCGGGATCGTCTCCGGCCCGAAGAAGGCGCAGCAGCGCAGCAGCTCCATCGCCTCGGGCAGGTTCTCCTTCAGCTCGTTCACCGACAGGCTCCACGCCGCCGTCATCGGCAGCGGGTACTCGCTCGGCTTGCCCTCGCCCAGCAGGATCGCGGTGCGCTCGGTCAGCATGCGCAGGTAGTCGTCGGCCGACATGCCGGTCTCGGTCTGCAGCGCCGCCGCCTGCTCCAGCGCCAGCGGCAGGTCGCCCAGCGCGCCGGCCAGCCGGTCGGCGTCCTTCTCCGAGATCGAGCGGCGCATGCGCTTGATGAAAAACTCCACGCTCTCCGGGCGCGGGAAGACGTCCACGGCCACCGTCTCGTACAGGCTGGCCCAGCGGTGGTTACGCGAGGTGATCAGGACGTTGCCCGCGCCCTGGGGAAGGATGTCGTTGATGTCCTCGGGCTCGTCGGCGTTGTCGAAGATCAACAGCCACCGGTCGTACGGCTTGCCGCTGCGCAACGTGTCGAGCACCGAGTTGGCGGCCTCCTCGATGCCCGTCGTGGTCGGGTCGGGCAGGCCCAGCTTCGGCGCGAGCTGCGCCAGCGTCGAGCGGACCAGGCCGGGCTGGTCGGAGGGGATCCACCAGACGACGTCGTACTCGGCGCGGAAGCGGTAGGCGTACTCGATGGCGATCTGGGTCTTGCCCACGCCGCCGAACCCCTGGAGGGCGTGCGGCACCACCGCGGTGGTCTTCTTCGTGATGCTGGAGCGCAGGCTGCCCATGAGCTCGTCGCGCCCGGTGAAGTTGGTGTTGCGCGGGGGGACTTTCCAAACCTCAGGAAAGCCGCCGGTCGCCCCCCGCATGATGGGACGCTCAGAATCCGTCACGCGCTCCGCCCTCCCGTCCGCAGAGAATGGACAAGCAAGGAAACGATAGCCGCAACGCCGGTGTGCGGACAGGCTCAGTAGCGGCCCTATCGGCACATTCGGCGTCGCCCAAAAAAGCCTTGCGTTTGTGCAGGGTATACCGCGGGTCGCGAATGTGATACATGCCAGTTAGAACATTCACCGGAACGGCCGCGCCGGGCAGGGAGGAGTGCGCTCCGGGCGGCGACACAGCAGGCCGTATGCAGGCGACGATAGGGGAATGTCCGTGCGACCACAGCTTGCCGAGCACCGCAGCGATTTCGTCGATCTTTCCCTGCTCTCCCATCCCGACCTGGACGGACTCGGGGACACCGTGCTCGCCCAGGCCCTTCGTGAGCTGCTCGAACCCGATCTCGACGAAGGGGAGGCCTTCGCGCGCTTCGACAACAGCACCGCTTCCTAGCGGATCTCGAAGCGCCAAAGTCGTCGGACGTGCACGCCCAATAGGTGATTTCGGCCACCCCAATAGAGCCCTTTCGAAATCGAGGAATTGCCGTATTATTGCGGAGCCCCTTGACGGGCGCGTCGCGACGGCGGGAGGGTTTCGGTCTCGCCTCAAACGGCAGCATCGTCGCCAGGCGACAGCGGCGCGATCTCAAGGCGGTTGATCCGTACCGTCCTCCATGAGCGAGGTCTGGCTAATGACAGCTTTCTCAGCGGTTCCCGCAGCTCCGCGCGGACCATTCATTGGAGCACGGCCTTTCGAAGCCCACGATGAGATGCTGTTGTTCGGACGCGCGGAAGAAGTCCGGAAACTGACCCGGATCTGGCAGCAGCGCCGGCTGACGATCCTCCATTCCGACGCCGGCGCGGGCAAGACCTCGCTGCTGCGCGCGGGCGTTGTGCCGGCCCTCAAGGCGGGCAACGCCCACGTGCTCCCCATCGGCATGACCGCGCCCTCGCGCGTGTGGCCGGTCGCCGCCCTGCCCGACCACAACAGGTACGTGCTGGCGCTGCTGTCGTCCTGGCACGCGGCCGGCGCGCACTCCCACGTCCCCGGCCTGTCCATCGACGACTTCCTGCATCGCCGCGAGGAGGTCGACAGGCAGGGCCGCCCCGCGCCGACGCTGGCCGCCATCGACCAGGTCGAGCTGTTCCTGCGCCCGGCCGGCGACAACGAGCACGAGCGCTGCGCCTTCCTCGGCGAACTCCTGGCCACCGCCGCCAAGCGGCCCCGCCTGCGGCTGCTGCTGTCGGTGCGGACCGACTACCTCGACGAGCTGCTGCGCGTGGTCAAGGGCTTCGAGGACCTGCAGTACGAGGAGTTCGCACTCAGCCCCTTCACCCCGGAGGCCGCCGCCGAGGTCGTGCGCCGCTCGATCGAGAGCTCCGGCTACCGCCCCGCCCCCTCCCGCACCCGCGAACTGCTCGACGAGCTGCGCACGATCAGGGACGCCATGGGCCGCCCGCACCGCCCCGTGTCCACCGTCGACCCGATGCTGCTCCAGGTCGCAGGCAGGCGCCTGTGGAGCCGGCCGCCCGGCCAGGACCACCCCATCGCGCGCATGGAGGACGAGGTCGACGCCGCCCTCACCGAGTACTGCTCGGCCACGCTGGCCTCGATCGCCGCCGACTTCGAGCTGTTGCCCGCCGCCTTCCACGCCTGGCTCCACCAGACGGTCGTCTCCGGCGTCGCCCGCAGGCTCGGCTCGTCCGAGCGCGTCACCGCCGCCGTCGTGCGCTCCCTTGAGGACCGCCACCTCATCCGAGCCCCCCAGAAGTACGGCCTGCGCATGTACATCCTGCGCCACCCGAGGCTGATGGCCCCGCTCAGGCGCCTCGACCCCGGCCTATGGCCCCGCCCGGCGACCGCCAGCGCCGACCGGTTACGCGCCGCCATGGCCGCCACCTTCGACGGCGAGCAGGAACGGGCGAGAAGCCTGGCCCGCAAGGCCGCCGAGGTCTGCGCACCCGACGAGCTGCGGGCCGGAGCCGCCATCGAGTCGCTGCTCGGCAGCATCGCCTACGAGCAGCACCGGCTCGACGAGGCCGCCGACCACTACCTGCGCGCCTGCGAGCTGTACGAGGCGCTGCGCGACAACACCGCCGTGGGCTGGCTGCTGACGGCGGCCGGCCGGGTCGCGCTCGACCAGGGCAGGCAACGCCAGGCCACCGGCATGCTGCGCGCCGCCGTCGAACGGGTCCCCCACGACGTCACCCTGCAGACGAGCCTCGGGCAGAACTTCTGGATGGCCGGGGAGCCGCAGGCGGCGCTGGCCGTACTCAACAACGTGATCAACCGCGAGGGCAACGTGCCCGAGGCCAGGCGCACGCGCGGCGAGATGCTGGCCGACCTGGGCGACGCGGAGTCGGCGCTGCGCGACATCGGGCAGGCGAGTAGCCGCTGGCCGCAGCCGTCCGCGCGGGCGGCGCGGGCGCTGGCCCTGGCCACGCTGTCACGTACCGACGAGGCCGAGCGGGAGCTGGCCGGGGCGGTCGCCGACGCGGGCGACAGCGGGCCGGTCTACCTGCGCGCGGCCCGGGTCCGGATGATCTCCGGCGACCCGTCGGACGCGGCCAGGTACGCCGAGCTCGCGATCCTCGCCCAGCACCCACCGCTGCCGCCACATCAGCACGGCACGGCCACACGCTTGTCGGAGGAGCCCTGAACCACGTCGTCGTCGTTGCCGTCATCACGGCGTGCGCCGCCGTGTTCGGCGCGCTGACCGGCACGCTCACCGCGGTCCTCACCGAGCGGACCCGCGCGCGGCACACCCGGCTCGCCGCCGCGGAGCAGCGGGCCGGCGACCGGCGCGACGCGCTCGACCGCGAGCTCAGGGAGACCTTCGCCACCGCCGCCGAGGCCGTCATGAACCTGGCGATGAACGTTGAGTACGCGCAGCAGCTCCGCCGTGGCGGCACAACGCGCTTCGACCCCGCCGACCTGGGCAAACAGGTCTGGCAGGTCAGGCATGGCGCGGGCGCCGCCAAGACCGCGGTGGCCAGGCTGCGCCCACTGTGCCCACGCGCGTGCCACGCGCGCCTGGAGGCGCTCGGCGAATCGCTGAGCTGGGCCGCGGCACACGGCGAGATCCAGAGCCCCCAGGGCGTCGCGCAGCCGGTGCGCCCCCGCCTCGAGAACGAGCTTTACGCGCTCTGCGACGCGATCTTTCCACAGCCCGAGCCCGACCAGGAGAGTCCAGGCGAGCGACCCGGATGAGACCGCCAGCGCCAGGACCAGGATGACGCCCGCGACCAGGACGGCGGCCAGGTGGGTGCCGAGCCCCGCGATCACGTACCCGGCCGCCAGCGCGCCGAGCGGCACCGCCCCGCCGGAGAAGAACCGGCTGACGCTCACCACCCGCGCGTGCAGGCGGACCGGCACCTCCTTGGCGTAGTGCACCGAGAGCGCGACGTTGAGGCACGCCCCGGTGAACCCGATCCCGCCCCAGACCAGCGGCAGCAGCACCGCGACGTAGAGCACGGAGCCGTGGTCGCCCACCACCAGCGCCGCGCTCAGCGCCAGCCACGCCCACACGCAGACGACGATCACCGCCCGCGGCTGCCGCCCTCTCAGGAACCTCGGCGCGACCAGCGACCCGAGCACCCCGCCGAACCCGGAGGCGGCGATCAGCACCCCCGTCAGCCAGTACGGCAGCGCCAGCGCGTGCGCCAGCAGCACCAGAGAAAGTCCGACAATCTGGAAGAAAAAATTAGCAAGAGCGCAAACAATCACCACAAGGAACAGAAACGCATCCCGCCGCAGAAACCTGACGCCTTCCCGCATATCACTCGCCATGGCGGATCGATGCGTCTCCGGTGCCTTGAATGCCTTCTTGTCCATTTTCAGGAGGAAAAAAGCCGAAAGGGCGGAAGAGATGGCATCGAGGAGAAACGGCAGCCCGTGCATGAGATCGAACAGCAGCCCGCCGAACGGCCGCCCCAGCAGTCCCGCCCCGTGGATGCGGGCCTCGTTGCGCGACATCGCCTTCGGCAGGCTCTCCTCCGGCACCAGCCTCGGCACCACCGCCAGCTCCGCCGTGGAGTAGAACACCGCGCAGACGCCCTGCGCCCCGGCCACCAGAGGCAGCAGCAGGGTCACGTCCCACCGGCCGAGCAGCCCCACGACCAGCACCAACGCCAGCGCCATCTGCAGGAACGCGCTGATCACCATGATCGCCCGGCGGTTGGACCGGTCGACGATCACGCCCGCCGGCAGGTAGAGGAACAGCCGCGGCAGCGTGCCCGCGGCCGTGACCCAGCCGGCGAAGACCGGCGACCCGGTCTGCGCGAGCGCGAGCAGCGGCGCGGCGAGGGTCGCGTTGACGGTGCCGAACTGGGAGAAGGCCGAGCCGGTCCAGAGCAGCCGGAAATCGCGTTTCCAGGCGGAGTCACGAGCGGCGCCGGACTGGACGCCTCTGGTGCTGTCGGCCACCTCAATCCCCGCTCCAGGTGCAAAACGCCACAATTGCCGTAAAAGTGCCCCTGGAGCGTGGTTACGTAGCGGCCCAAAGACGTAGCGCCCCTATAGACGGGCGTCAATCTACTGTATTCCCGGAGCCCTTGGGAACTGCTCTCTCCCCCCGGCAAACCCCTTTCATCAGATTGGGAACTGCTCCCTACCCGGGGTAAACCCCTTCCACCAGAGCGGCAAACTCCTCCGGCGTCATGACTCGCACGCCCAGCGATTCGGCCTTGGCCCGTTTGGATCCGGCCTTCTCCCCCGCCACCAGCAGCGACGTCTTGGCCGAGACGCTCGACGACGCCTTGCCGCCCGCGCGCTCGATGAGCTCGTTCATCTGGTTGCGCGACAGCGACTCCAGCACCCCGGACATCGCCCCCGTCACCACCACGGTCATCCCGGCCAGCGGCCCCTGCTCGGCCTGGCCCTCCTGCTCGCCCTCCTGCTCGCCCTCCGCTGCGGCGCCGGGCGGGACGGCGCCCGGCTCGGTCATGTTGACGCCCGCCTGGACCAGCTTGTCGATCAGCGGCGCCAGCTCCAGCAGCTCGGCCACGACCACCGGCGCCTTCTCCGGGCCGATGCCCTCGACCTGCTGGATCGCCTCGGCGTCGGCGGCGCGGATGGCCTCCATCGTGGCGAAGTGCCGGGCGATGCGCCGGCTCATCGAGCGGCCCGTGCCGCGCACGCCGAGCGCGCAGAAGACGCGGCTCAGCGGCCTGCCCTTGGCCTGCTCGATCGCGGCCAGCAGGTTGTCGGTGCTGGTCTCGCCCATGCGCTCCAGGCCGAGCACCTGCTCGCGGGTCAGGAAGAACAGGTCGGCGAAGTCCGTGATGAACCCGGCGTCCAGGAGCTGCTGGATGCGCTGCTCGGCCAGGGTCTCGATGTCGAGCTGGTCGCGGCCGGCGGCGTACTGGATGGAGGCGATCGCGCGGCAGGCGCGGCCCCGCACGCACCGCCAGCGCTCCTGGGAGGCGTCGATCGCGTCGCCGCACGAAGGGCAGACCTCCGGGATCGCGATCGGCCGCTCCTCGCCGGTGCGCAGGTGCACGACGGGGGCCTCGACCCTCGGGATCACGTCGCCGGCCTTGTAGACGACCACCGAATCGCCGAGCATCAGGCCGCGGCGGGCGATGTCGGCGGGGTTGTGGAGGGTCGCGTAGGTGACGACGGACCCGTCGAGCTCGACCGGCTCCAGCACGGCGCGCGGCGCGATGATGCCGGTGCGGCCGGTGTTCCACTCTACGGCGACCAGCTTGGTGATCTTCTCGGTGGCGGGCAGCTTGTAGGCGATGGCCCAGCGCGGGGCGCGGGAGCTGAAGCCCGCCGCCGCCTGGTCCTCGGCCAGGTCGCACTTGATCACGATGCCGTCGATGCCGAAGGGCAGCTCGGCACGGGCCGCGGCGATCTGCTCGACGCGCTCCTGGACCCGCTCCAGGCTGTGGGCCACGACGCCGGCGACCGAAGTGGCGGCCGTGGTCTGCACGCCCTGGGCGGCCACCCACTCCATGACCTGGCTGTGCGGCAGCTCGCGCAACCTGACCGCCAGCTCGGAGGAGTCGTCGGGCGTGGGCAGCGCGCCGTAGCCGAAGAACGTCAGCTCGCAGACGTAGGGCCGATCCTGGGCGCGCAGGGTCCCGGCGGCGGCGCTGCGCGGGTTGGCGAAGGTGGTGCCGTCGTGGGCCTGGCGCTTGGCGCAGGCGTCCTCGAACTGGGCGGCGGTCATCATGACCTCGCCGCGCAGCTCGACCGTGACCGGCTCGGCCAGCCGCTCCGGCAGCCCCACGATGGTGCCGGCGGCGTGGCTGACGTCCTCGCCCGCGGTGCCGTCGCCGCGGGTGATGAGCTGGACCAGGCGGCCCCTGCGATAGCGGGCGGCGATCGCCAGGCCGTCGAGCTTGGGCTCGACGCTCCACTCCGCGACCGGCCTGCCGATCCTGCGCTCGACCGAGGCGGCCCACTCGGCCAGTTGCTCGGCGCCGAAGACGTTGTCGAGGCTGAGCATGGGCACGCTGTGCGGCACGTCGCCGACCACGGCGCCGCCCGCCACCTTGCCCGAGGGCGAGTCCGGCAGCACCTCCTCGGGATGCTCCTCCTCGTAGGCCGCGATGCCGCGCAGCAGCCGGTCGTAGGAGTCGTCGTCGAGCGTGGAGGTGCCGTCGGAGTAGTAGGCAGCGGAGGCGTCGAGAGCCAGTTGCACCGCCTCCGCGTAGGCGGTGTGGTCGGCGAGGAGGGTGAGGGGAGGCGCGTCGCTCATGGGTTCATCATGCCGGTCGGCACCGACATTTCCGGCCTCTGAGCTGCTCAGACCCGCCGCTCGACGTGGAGGAGGTACTCCTTGCGGTTGAGCGGGTTGTGGTCGGTGCGCGCGCGCTCCGGCGGCGTGCCGCGCACCGGCTCGTGGCGCTCGAACGCGCTCTCCAGCACGCCCTCGCCGCGGGTGAGCGCGGGCAGTTGCTGCTGCAGCTCGTGCACCCTCGCCGCCGGGATCTCTCCCTCGATCACGCCCTCGCCCTGTGTCCTGGGTACGGCCCGCAGCCTCGCCAGCACGGGCAGCACCGGCCCGAGCGCGTCGGCCGGGATCTCCAGCCGGAAGCGGTGCAGCGGCTCGCACACCCTGGTCCCCGCCCGCCTGAGCGCGCTCATCAGCACCAGCGGCGTCAGC
Organism: Nonomuraea sp. NPDC050790; assembly: GCF_044456745.1. NCBI lineage: Bacteria > Bacillati > Actinomycetota > Actinomycetes > Streptosporangiales > Streptosporangiaceae > Nonomuraea > Nonomuraea sp. NPDC050790. Next base: position 53,798 of record NZ_JBITGF010000009.1, read on the forward strand.
CCCCTGAAGTCGGTGCCGGTGCTCGACATGCTCTTGTCGAAGCCCTGGTGCGCGTGGCTCTGCCGGGGCCAGTAGCCGCAGTGCGTCATCGTCACCACGCAGTCCACGACCTGCCACCCGCGCAGCCCCTGCCGCAGCGTCTCGTGCACGGTGTCCTCGACGACCTTGAAGAACGCGTACGGCATGTCGCCCAGCGACACCCCGAGCCGGAACTTCACCCCGCTGCCGACCGGCGCGGGAACCACGCGCAACCCCACGGTGGCCAGGAACGGGTTGGGGGCCTTGTCGATGAACTCCACGGCCGAGCCGGTGCCGGCCGGGCGTTCGACGCAGATCGTGGTGGTCTCCCTGAAGGTGACCTCAAGGCCGAACTCGTCGGCCAGCGTGGCCTCGATGACCTCCTTCTGCACCTCGCCGTACAGGGACAGGAAGATCTCCTGCCGCAGGTCGTCCTGGCGCAGGTCGATCAGCGGGTCCTGCTCGGCGAGCTGGGCGAGCGCGGCGCGCAGGGCGCCCTTCTCCGAGGGGCGGGCGGGAACGACGACGGTCTCCAGGGAGGGCGGGGCGAAGTGGTGGGCGTCCGTGTCTGGTCCGGCCGCGCCGATGCGGTCGCCGATCCTGATGTCGTCCAGGCCCCAGAGCTTGGCGATCTGTCCCGCGCGCGCCTCCTGCCGCGGGGGCGCGGCGCCGTTCTCGAAGACGGCGACGGCGGTCACCTTGCCCTCGTGCGCGGCGCGGAAGGGCAGCTTGTCGCGTACGCGCACAGCCCCGGTGAACAGGCGGGCATAGGCGATCTTCTCCCCCGCCGGGCCACGTTCGATCTTGAACACGGTGCCGGAGACCGGGCCGTCGGCCGCGCCGTTCGCGGTGGGGAGCAGGTCGCGGATGCCGCGGGTCAGCTCGGGTACGCCGGCGCCGGTGATGGCCGAGCCGAAGAAGACCGGGTGGACCAGTGCCCTGCCGGTCTGGGCGGCGAGCTCGCGGCGCAGCCGGTCCTCGGGCACGGCGTCGGCCACGTAGGCGGCCAGCAGGGCGTCGTCGTTGTCGGCCAGCACGTCGGCGCCGCCGTACGCGAGGTGGAAGGAGGCGGCGGCGGTGCCGAGGTCGCGCGCGGTGCCCAGCGGGATCGCGGCGGGGGTGAGCCGTTCGGCGATCTGGCGCAGCACGGCGTCGGTGCGGGCCCCGCGACGGTCGATCTTGTTGACGAACAGGAGCGTCGGGATGCGCAGGCGCTTGAGCGTGCGCATGAGCACGCGGGTCTGGGCCTGCACGCCCTCCACGGCGGAGATCACCAGCACGGCGCCGTCGAGCACGCTCAGGACCCGTTCCACCTCGGCGATGAAGTCGGGGTGGCCGGGCGTGTCGATCAGGTTGACGGTGACGTCGCCGATCGCGAAGGACACGACCGCGGACTTGATCGTGATGCCGCGGCGGCGTTCGAGCGCGAGGGAGTCGGTCTGAGTGCTGCCGTCGTCGACGCTGCCGACCTCGTCGATGACCCCGGCGGCGTAGAGGAGCCGCTCGGTGAGGCTGGTCTTACCGGCGTCTACATGCGCCAAAATCCCCAAGTTGAGCATTCTCACGAAGCGTCATGTCCCTAGAAGAGGTGAAATTTACCTTTTGTGGAAACATGTACGCTTCGCGCATTCCGGGCTCCTTGAGGTGGGCGGCCGTCCGTTTTCGAGTAGAGCAGACGGCCACCCCCGCCCTCAACGCAATTAACCCCCCGCCCTCATGCCGCTCAGCGCCCTGTCCAGGTCGCGCGAGGACAGCCGGAGCTTGTACATGATCGCGACCTCGAAGACCAGCAGCAGCCCCGCCGCCGCCAGCGTCACCGGAACCACCAGCCCCAGCAGCGGCCCCACGATGAACACCGCCATCTGGAACTCGATGCCGCTCATCAGGTGCGTGCGCACCCGGTGCGCGCGCAGCCAGTCGCGCGCGACCGGGTACCAGGAGAAGCGGCTGCGGAAGCCGCGCTGCAGGTCGATCAGTTCCTCGGGCTCGACGTCGTGCTCCTCGTCCGCGCCGCCGCCGACCACCTCGTCGAGCGTACGGCGCATCGCCCGCCGCACCTTCGCCACCTGGAAGGCGTCGACGTAGCGCAGCATGTCGAGGAAGACCACCAGGATGCCGAGGAGCAGGTAGAGGTCCTGGCCGGTCAGCCGGTACTGCCCCCACATGAGCGCCACCGCGCAGGCCAGCACCCGGACCCGGTCGAAGACGTAGTCCAGCCAGCCGCCGAAGACCGTCCCGTTCCCCTTGAGCCGGGCGATCTTGCCGTCCACGCAGTCCAGGACGAAGCTCAGGTGGTACAGCAGCGCCCCGGCCGCCGGCCACGTCCAGCCACCCACGAGGAAGCAGGCCGCCGACCCCAGCCCGAGCGCGAACGCCGCCCACGTGACCTGGTTCGGCGTGACCGAGGTGCGGTTGGCCGCCACCACCACCAGCCGCCCGGCCAGCGGATCGACCAGGAACACCGTCCACCACGCGTCGCGCGGCTTGTACGTGCGCTCCCTGACCTCATCCAGCGTGAATGCCATCGCCAACCTCCGCGCTCTCCCAGTCCGGTTCCTCGTCGGTCCAGCCGATCCGCTGGTAGGCGGTGAAGGAGCTGACCTCGACGCTCCTGCCGTCGGCCAGGCGTCCCACGCCCTTGGTCTCGTTCGCCAGCGGGAAGCCGCTGTCCGGGTCGACCACGAAGCGGGCGTCGCTGACCTGCCCCTCCGGCCGGTTCACCTGGTAGCGCAGCGCCTGTCCCGTACGGCCCAGCGGATCGGTCACCTCGCCCTCGGCGGTCATCCCCGGAAGGGAGGCCATGACCTGGTAGGCGGAGGCGCGTACCTCCGGCGAGACCGGCAGCCCGGAGAGGATCTCCATGCAGCCCTTGCGCAGCCGCGAGTCCCGCTCGCGGGGACTGACCGCCCCGATCCTGGCCTCCAGGTAGGAGCGCAGCGGCGCCGCGCCCGCCGGGATCCTGTCCACCTCGTCCCAGTCGACCGGCTCCTTGAGCGGGCCGCCGACGCGCGCGCCCGCCGCCGACTGCACGCTCTCGCCCGCGCCGATGAAACCCATTCCGGTGACGTCGTCCGGGTAACGCCAGCTCAGGGGCGCGCCCGCGGCCCGCCAGGCCGCCTCGTCCGCCACCGAGGCCGGCCGCGCGCCCAGGTACTGGTTGAACGACCGGCTACCTCCGCCCGTGGCCCTGGTCAGCCAGGTCTCGCTGGCCGAGTCGCGGCGCAGCACGTACCGGCGGTCGGGGCTGACGATCAGCTTGCCGGTGACCGTGCGCGCCCGCCAGAAGTCGCCCGCCGACGGCGTCCTGGCCACGGCCGTGGCCGCGGCGAGCAGGATCTGGCGGGCGGTCGGCGCGTTGGAGGCCGAGACGGCCGGATCCCGCGTCAGGACGAGGTCGCCCGAGGGCACGAGGACCGCTGTCCCCAGCGCCGTGGCCAGCGCGGCGGCGACCAGCCCCGTACGCAGCGGCGTCACCCACGTCCTGGGCCGGCGCGACACCGCCTCCCGCAGGCGCTCGCGGCCCCGGTCCGTCGTCTCCGCGCTGGGGCCGGGCGTGGAGAGCAGATCGCGCACCGCGGTCAGGTCGTCATCCATCGGACCCTCCGATCATGGGATTGGTGCCGCCCAGCGCCGCCCGTAACTTCCTGCGGGCCCGGTTGAGGCGGGATCCGACCGTTCCGAAGGGGATGTCGAGCACCTGGGCGACCTCCTCGTAGCTGAGATCGGCCAGCGCGATGAGGAGCAGCACGTCGCGGTCCCCGTGGGACAGGCGCTCCAGCGCCGACGCGAGCCGCCCCTGTGCGCTCGCGGCGGCCACCCGCGTGGTCACCCGGTCCTCGGGGCCGTCGTCGGCCGGCACGTCCGCGGGGGCACGCTGGAAGGCGGCCAGCCTGCGGGTCTCGCTCCTGCGGTGCTGGGCGAGGAGCTTGGTGGCGATGCCGTACAGCCACGGCCGTACGGCTCCGCGGGCGACGTCGTAGGTCCGCCGCTTGCGGAAGGCGACGAGGAACGTCTCGGCGGCCAGGTCGTCGGCGATGTGCGTCCCGAGCCGGCCGGCGAGGTAGCGGTGTATCTCGTCGAAGTACCGGTCGTAGAGCACCGCGAACACGTCCGGGCGCCGCCACGACCGTTCGATGAGTGCCGCGTCATCGACGGCCACAGGCACGTCCGGGGGAGCGGCCATTCGCATGGTGTCCCTTCTGTGGGTTACACCCGGACCCCCGACTCGCCTTCACGCTTTTTTCCGCCCCGTTTATGGCCGGTCGGTGTCCTGGTGAGCGCTTTTTGCCTGCGACAGACTGCCGAAAAGGCAGCTAGAAGGGAATCGACATGCGTACATGGCTCAGACTGTCCAAGCTCGCGGCCGCCGTCGCAGCGGCGCTGACCCTCGCCGCGACCGGGGCCTCCGCGGCGGCCGCCCAGGAGGCCCGGGGCGCGGCCGCGTGCGGTGTGGGGTCGGTGTTCCTCGACGGCCTCCGCGCCGTCGACGTCCTGGAGGAAGGCGACCGCGACGAGGTCTACATCCGCCGGGAGAACGGCTCGAAGCTCTGGCCGACGACCGCGGCGTACGTGTCGATGGCCGAGGGCCAGCGCGTCGAGGTGGACAAATGCGTCCCGGTCGGCGAGACGCTCCGGCTTTGGGACGACGACGGGCCCGTCAACCCCGATGACTTCATGGGCATCGCCACGATCTGCTGTGAGATCAACTACGACGAGTACTTCGACAACGGCTCCAGCAGATACCGGCTCGGCGTCATCGCCTGATCCTGTGTGTCAGAGGACCTCGTCGGCGATGAGGACGCTCAACGCCGCGCGTCCCTCCCGGCAGGCCCGCTCGGCCTGACCGAGCGCGTCGTGCGCGCGGGCCAGATCGTCGCGGGTCCGCGCGCTCCTCTCGTGCCCGGCGGCCCGGGCCAGGGCCGCGATCCTCGCCCGTTCCGCCCGATCCAGGCCCAGCGCCTCGCCCAGCAACCGTAAGGACGTGCTGCGGGCACGCGGCAGCCCGCCCGCCTCCAGCCGCCGGACGGTCCTGACGCTGAGCCCGGACCGCTCCGCCACGTCCTCCTGGGTGAGCAACGCGCGCTCCCGCCAGCGGCGCAGCAACGCCCCCTGGTCCTCCCGCGTGCCTCCTGACATGCCGTTCCCGCCCCTCGTCCCTGGAGAGCTCCTGCCTGCCACTCTCCTCGACCGGCCGGGCGCGCGCATCCGCTGCCCGGCCAACCCGGGGCTACTCCGGTCGGCGTACGGGCGCCGGTCGGGCGCCGTGCCGCGTGGCGTTGGCGTGGACGGCGTCCCTGATGTACCGGGTCAGGCCCTCGGCCAGCGGCTCGTAGTTGGCCGCGAAGCGGGGGTCGGCCACGTACATGTCGGCCAGGCCGCGGTGAATCTCGAACGTGCAGTCGTAACACCAACGGGTGATGTGCTGCCGGTGCTCCTCGGCCAGGTCCATGGCCCGCGCGCCGTCGGCCGGCTCGCCCGCCTTGTACGCCTCGGCCAGCGCCCGCGCCACCGCCCCGCCCTCCTCGGTGAACCGCACCCAGTCGGCCTTCGTCATCCCCGCCATGCGCCGCCTGGACTGCTCGAAGGCGGTGCTGCCGCCCCAGCGCCGCTCGGCCTCCTCCGCGTGGTCCTCGGGACGGAAGTCCCCGAACACCTCGAACCGCTCCTCAGGCGTCAGGTCGATGCCCATCGTCCGTGCCTCCATCTCCTTCTCGATCGCCGCGGTCAGGCCCTTCAGCCGGTCGATGCGCTGGACCAGCAGCTCGTGCTGGCGGCGCAGGTGCGTCATCGCGTTCGCGCCCGGCCGGTCGAGGATGACCGCGATCTCCTCCAGGGGGAACCCGAGCTCGCGGTAGAACAGCACCTGCTGGAGGCGGTCCAGGTCGGAATCGGTGTACCTGCGATACCCCGCCGCCGTCCGCTCGCCCGGACTGAGCAGCCCGATCTCGTCGTAGTGGTGGAGGGCGCGCACGGTCACACCGGCGAGCCTCGCGACCTGACCGACCGAGTAGCCCATGCGGGAAAGTCTGCGGCCTCACGTAGCGTGAGGGTCAACCGCGTAGTCTGGCCGGCATGCCGTACCGAGTGAGCGTGGTCGTGCGTTACCGCAAGGCGGTCACCTACGGCGTGCACGCGCTGCTGGCCGCGCTCGACCACGCGGGCGCCGAGTGCGAGATCCTCTTCGGCACGACCGCCGAGGAGACGGCGGCCCGGATCACCGCGAGCGGCGGCGAGCGCGTGCTGGTGCTGTGGTCGTTCTACTCCCCCGACGCCGAGGCGATGGCCGCCGAACTGGCGACGGTCCGCGAACTGTCCGCCGACCCCCGCGCCCTCCACATCGCCGGCGGCGTCCACGCCACCGCCGAGCCCCAGCAGGTCATCGACGCGGGCTGGGACCTCGCCGCGATAGGCGAAGGCGAATCCACCATCGTGGCGCTGGTGGCCGCTCTGCGCGAGGACACCCCACTGCGCGAGGTCCCCGGACTGGCCCTGCGCGACCACGACGGCGTCGCCCTGCGCACCCGCCCCGCGCCCCAGCTCCCCCTCGACGCCTACCCGTCCTTCCCCGACCGGCGCCGCAACTTCGGCCCCATCGAGATCACCCGCGGCTGCCGCTACACCTGCCGCTTCTGCCAGACCCCCTTCATGTTCGGCGCCCAGTTCCGCCACCGCTCCGTGGCGTCGGTGCGCGAGCACGTCCGGCTGATGACCGCACACGGCCTCAAGGACGTGCGCTTCATCACCCCCCCCCTCTCGTACGGCTCGCCCGGCCCCGGCCCCGACCTGGACCGCGTCGAGGAACTCCTGGACGGCGTACGCGCCGAGCTGCCCGCCCACGGCCGCGTCTTCTTCGGCAGCTTCCCCTCGGAAATCCGTCCCGAGCACGTGACGCCGGAGGCGATGCGCCTGCTGAAGCGGTACGTGGCGAACGACAACATCATCATCGGCGCCCAGTCCGGTTCCGACCACGTCCTCGAAGCGTCCGGCCGTGGTCACGGCGTGGAGCCCGTCCGCGCCGCCGTCCGCACAGCCATCGAGTACGGCTTCCGCCCCAACGTCGACTTCATCTTCGGCATGCCCGGCGAGTCGGCCGCCGACCAGTCCGCCTCCCTGAAGCTGGCCGCCGACCTGGCCGCGATGGGCGCCCGGATCCACACGCACACGTTCATGCCGCTGCCCGGCACACCGTGGCGCGACGCCTCGCCCGCACTCATCCCTCTTTCGACAAGGGCCGAACTCGACCGCCTCGCCCAGCGCGGTGACGCCTACGGCCATTGGCGCCGACAGGCCGAACACGCCACCCGTTTGGCCGAAACAGCCAAGTCCTACCCCCGCCGAACCCCCCGCCGCCGCACCTGAACCCGTCGCCCTCCAGAACCGCGCGTCTGCTCCGCCAGACTCACCCGATTGCCGCTCAAGCGGCTGACGCCGACTGCTCGTGGCGCACCAGTATGGCTTCCATGACGATGGCCGAGCTGTTCGATCCTGAGCCTGAGCAATGGGGCCTCAGAGGCGACCCGCACGTATGGGCCACCCTCCCCGACCACCTCAGCCCGACTCCCATTCCGGTAGACGTCCAACATGTGGAAAACCTGCTGGTCAGTGCATTCGTCGACGTAGTGGGAGTCGACCTGAGAACTGCCCAGGAGGAACAGGTGTACAGGGAGGAATTCGCTCACGGAGGCATGTCAAGCGGCTGCGTCCACCTCCCAACCTGGCGCGACCGGCTGCTTCCCCTCCTGATAAGCCGAGCCCACAAGCGGTTTTAACAGAAAGCCCCTCTGGGATGATCCCAGAGGGCTACTGAGCTGTGGCACGACCGGAGCAGATCATGATCGGAGGCGTGTGTGGCCATACCGAAGAAGGGTTCCCGGCTCATCACCGTCGATGGTGTCCGCTACCGCTGGCGAATCCGTCACAAGCCCAGCTACGGACAGGGCATCGGCGAAGAACCCGCAACGGTGCGCCCGGCCCTCGTCGCCATGGCCATCACCAGAGCACTCCAATCGGGCTGGCACCCCACCCATCGGGGAAGCCAAGTACGCCTCAGTCTGTCCCGCGACGATCTAGCTGGATTGGCAGATATCAGGCCGACTTTGTCGTTCACCGCGCACCATGAGCAGGCGTCGTGAGCCTGTTGCCACATAAACGATCAAGGCGCCCCCTGCACTCAAGGGACGCCCTGGTCAAGCCGTGCGCGGCCGGAGGTACTCGAAACCCCAACCTTCTGATCCGTAGGCAACGGCGTAACCAAGGTCGGACGGCCTTCGACCTGGTCACGCATGTGATGGAGTTCGGCGCGATGTGCTGTCGTGGGTGCTGGTTGCTGTACTGCCGTGCTGTACAGCAGACGCGATCATCTCCGCCTCCCCAACCTTTGGAGGCGTCGTACGAAGTCAGCAGATCGACTGAGGACGGGATTGGCCGTCCGCCAGGCGCTGGATGCGCTCACTAGGAGCTGCGAACTCGCGCCCATTGGCCAACCAACCGCGGTGATCGTCTGGCAGATAAGGACATGGTCAGCCGGACGTGGGCTGGCTGCGGCTTCATCCGGGAGTTGCTATCCATGTCTCGCCCCAAGAAACCGAACAGTGAACCCTTTTCATCCTCGGGTCACCTGGTGATTCTGAAGGACGGCGATGGCCTTGCACAGATGTCCGGCCTTGCTGGGACTGCACCGGAGCTTGCGGAGGACACGCCAGGTTTTGAGCTGGGCACTCGCGCGCTCACCCGGTCCGCGGAGGCGGGCATGTGACCGATTGGCTTGCTTCTGGGACACGGGCTTGTGCATGCCCTTGTACGGGGTGATGACCGGGCCTCCGGCTCCCTGGTACCCCTTGTCCGCCAAGACGATGATCCCGGCCCGCTCCAGCTCCCGCAGGATGCCCCAAATCCGGGCGGCGCTCAGGTCATGCGTCTTGCCCGGCAGCGCGCCCGAGGTCCACAGGATCGTCCCGTCCGGTGAGGCGATGACCTGGACGTTCATCCCGTGCACGCGATGCTTGCCAGAGAAGTACGGCCGGTCGGCCTTGATCCGATCGGTACGGATGAGCGTGCCGTCCAGCACCAGATAGTGCAGGCCATGCTTCGTGGCCTTCCGCAGCGCCTGCCCGAGCTTGGGCGAACGGGCCGACAGCAGCATCACCGTCTCCTCCACATACCGCCACGCGGTCGCCGTCGATACCCCGAAACCGGCGCCGAGTTCGTCGAATGTCTCGCCCTTACGCAGGTAGACCAGTACCAGCAACGCCTGCTGTCCCGGGTTCAGCAGCCGCCAGGCCGACCCGATCGCCTGGCGGTGCCGGCGAATCAGCCCGGCCACGTAGTTCAGCGTTGAACGCGACAAATCGACCGCGGCACGGTAGAACAGCACCCAGAGCTCCTGGTGTGACGGCGAAGATTGTGGTGATCAACCCGTCTACCAGGGGCTCTGCTACGTCATCAGGCGAACGCCCCACCCGCGATCATGCTGTGATCAGCACCTCTCGCCAGGGGATGAAAAGGGTTCAGTGTTGGAAGATTAGGACTGTGGCGGTGGACTTGAGCTCCTACGAACTCGTGTGGCCGGCGGGGTTGTTCGTCTCCGAGAGAGGGCGGATCGCGCGCTCTGGCGGCCGGTTGTGGGATGAACGAGCGAGGTGGCTTCTCACGAAGGCGCTGCGGGGTCGACAGCGGTGTCAGACGTCGACGACGCAGCGAATCATACGGAGCGCCAAATCGTTGATCCGTGGGCGTCAAGTACCCCTTCGTGATGGGATTCGCTGGGGGGCCAACGAGAATGGTTCACCGAGCTGTTGAACCGCGCTGGCGAGCTGACGCTTGAACTCGCCACACGTTTGATCGTGGCCCGAGGGAATTGATTGAGGGATGTTGTGGTGGAGCGGTAGCTCCTACGAACCACGCGTTTGCTGATCTACCACTGATATTTCCAATGGCTCCCTCAAAGAACATGGTACATCGAGGGGTGAGGGCAAATTTGTGGAAACTTCGTCGTCAATCGCCGTTTGTGTTCGGGTGCCTCTTCATGGGCGCTCGCCGTTTGTAGCTACCGCGACCGCCATCTACTGGCGGCACAGTGGTGAACCATGCCACGTCCCACATGTGGTTGGTGGGATCGTCTACCGACTCCACAATGGCCAAGCCCCCGTCTATCGTTACTACCGGATCCCAATGAAGGCCATCCGGATCCCTTCCACTTACCCAGCCGATTACGAGGCGGCAGGCAGTGGCGTCGAGATGTCGATCGGCGCCCTCGCCCTTGTACGACTCTTGGATGAGCCAGAGTGGGTAGCCCTGGGGGAGCATTTGCTGGGAGGCTTGCGATTCGATCATGCGCTTCTCCTGTCGGTCGGTGTCGAGCAGGCACAGCCACGTGTGATCGTGGCTGGCTCCTTTCATCGTCCATGCAAATGGGGGGCCGTGCTAGGCCTTGTGCGGATGAGTCATGTCGGAGTGAAGCGTCCTTCTCGCATTTCAGGACGGAAGACGTCGTAAGCGCCGCTTGCGGATGTTGTGATGCAGCAGGCGCGTAGGGTTCCAATGCCGCATCGATGACACAATCTCCATGCGCGGCCTCATTGCTGCTTCTTTGATGCGTTCACGAAGCCTCCCGAGTGCTCGTTGTGCTTCGAGTGAGCCGAGGCAACAGCAAGCCTTTTCCAAGCATCCACCGAATCTAGATCTTTCTATTTTTGAAAATCGGACTTAGAATCACAAATGCGACCTTTGCAAGTAAACATGGACTGGTCATAGACGTGTTCCGGAATTAGCTCTCCACGCGTCCGCCGCATGGCCGGAGCGGCCTCAGTGTCTTTGTGTGGCACAGAGAATGGCAACATCAGTTCGAGAAGTGGATCCGCCTAGCTCGCCAAGGGGAGTGCATGTAACAAAATATGCCAGATGTCGGAAGTTACCCGTAGAGGGGAATCGGGATGACGGAAGCGACTAGCTGGCAAAAAGAGCAGTTCAGTAGGGCCTATGTGCTAGCCGTTGCCACGAGAGGTGGCTATACGCTGGCAGATTGGAACGTTGACAAGGACGGAGTGGACGTCACTCTGCGCTGGAAGGGGCTGATGGTGGACTTCCAGTTGAAGTGCACACAGAGCCCACGGGCGGTGAAGGACGATTACGTCTTCGATCTAGACCTAGCTACCTACAACAAGCTGCGCGATCCTGAGAGGTCGGCGCCTGGCTACATGGCCCTGGCCGTAGTCCCTAAGGCGCTGGACAAGTGGCTTCTTCATGCAGCTGAGCGACTACTGATGTCGTGTCACACCTACTGGGCGAAGCTCCAGGACGAGCCGGCCCCGGCCGCCTCTAGGACAACCGCTATCCATCTGCCACGCCGCCAGGTCTTGACCGTCCAGTCCCTTGAACGTATGTTCGAGGTCTCTCGTCAACGTATCCTGAATGGCGCCACCGAGGGAGGTTCCGCATGAGCGAGCCTGTCCCATCAGTGCCAATCGATGAACTCACTACCTACCTGCGCCTTACTAGCTGGGCTCCAACGATGAGTGGGAGTATTGCCCAGCTCTGGTCCCATCCTCAGTTTGAAGAAGAGACGCTCCTGGTTCCGCTTCGCAGCACCGCCAGTGACTACGGTAAGCGCATGCGTATCCTCATCCAGCAGCTTGCTCAGCTTGAGCGTCGAGACCCGCAGGATATAGCTAGCGAAATTTCCCTCATCTATTACGATGTTACGCAATTGAGGGCGGACCATCCGCAACTTATAGACGATTCGATTCCGTTGGATGCGGGCTATCAACTTTTCGAGTCGGCACGCAAGATAGTCATCTCCGCTGCTGCTGCAACAATACGACGGCAAGGCCACTTCGGGCAGAGTGTTCCCTTAAAGGCTCGCGAGCACGCCAGGCATGTTCGCCTCGGTCAGACCCGGCGTGGGTCATACATTCTGCCCGTCATTAGTCCAGCCAGGCCTGCACCACCTCCCCTAGTCGATGAACAGTTGCACCTTGATGTCAATGTCGAGGAAACATTATTTGACCGTCGGGTCATGACAACTATGGCCCGTGCGCTTAAGACTCTCGAAGAGATGGTGAGCAGAGATCGTTTGCCGTCTTCATCTGAAATCGCGGACTCTGTTGGCGAAGGTGTATCGCGCGAACTCTGCACCGCCCTGGATTCCATACTTAGCTCGACGGAAATTAGTGAGATTGATTTCGAGTTCAACTGGTCTCGGGTATCGCAGCCGATGGGACCCGAAGTTGCGCTGCTGACTTTCCCTAAGGAATCATCGGCTGTAGTGGAGCATGTGGCTGATAAGTTAAAGACCATTCGTCGAGAGCGTGAGCACGTACTCTTTGGGGTAATTACTGATCTTCATCGCGGTGCAGATGAGGAATCGCGTGGTGGTCGAATCGGCGTAGAGACCATTATCGAGCGACGCCGCAGAGTCGTATGGATGGAACTTGGCGAAGAAGCATATCAAGAGGCAGTTCGGTACCATGGAAGTAGGACAAGAATCGTCTTAAGGGGAGTCCTTCGAATGGGCCGCCCAGCCACAATGGACGTAAGTCACTTTGAGCCGGACTATTCCCTCAGTGAGCCATCGTTGCTCGCTAATCCGGCAGACTGAATCCCGGTCATTGTCAGCGCTGCATTCGGCGAGGGGAATTTGACAGTCGAGTGGGATGCCGCTCCCGCCGCGTGGACTGGGTTCTCGCTGTGGATCGTCGTCTTCAGCCAGTTCGGAAGGTCCGGAGGAACTCCAGTCGTCGCTGCGTCGGACCATCAGTAGTTCGCCGCCGACGTTGGTGACGATGACATTCATTGCCGGGCCGTCCGGTTCTAAGGCGTTGGGGTTCGTCGACATAGTCGGTCCTCGTGGCCATGCGTCAGGGCCCTATCGGGTGCACTGAGCGCGGTGCGTCTGGGGATTTCAGATGGGATCGTGCTCGGGCGCACCTCAGACGAGCAACCGGGTCGGCTCGTTGGCAAGCCGACCTGGAGCGCAGGGCCGTCAAGGCCCGAGCACCGGAAGCGGTGCGGCAGCGATCGCCCCCGGCCATGTACGGCGGGAACCGAAGTGTGGCGATCGGACAGCCTGGCCCGATGATGGCGTCGTTGTGGCCGGCGCGGGTGCAGGAGGGCTGAAGCCTAGGGTGGTGTGGGGTGCGGCGATTGGCGCTTTTCGACCTGGATGACACTCTGATCGATCTGCGTGCCGGGTTTCGCGTCTGGGCGGCGGAGTTCGCCGGTGACCATAGCCTCGATGTCGAGGCGGTCGGCTGGCTGGTTGCGCTGGACGGCGACGGCTTGGCGCATCGTGGCGAGTTCTTCGCCCGGGTTCGTGCGCGGTTCGGGCTGAGGTCTGAGGCGGTGGAGTTGTGGGCAGACTATCGCGGGCGTATGCCGCGCCTGGTGGAGTGCGCTCCTGAGGTGCTCGACGGGTTGGCGAAGCTGCGGACGTTGGGACGGCGGGTGGGAATTGTCACGAATGGGAGCGCGGATAGCCAGATCGGAAAGATCAGGTGCACCGGCCTGGTGGACGCTGTCGATGGGTACGCCTGCTCCGGGGTTGAGGGCGTGCGCAATCCGGACCGGCGTCTGTTCGAGATCGCTGCCGACCGATGCGGTGTTTCGCTGGGGAATGGCGGGTGGATGTTGGTGACAGCCTGATCAAGGACGTAGGGCGGGGGACAGCGGGCCGGGTTGAAGGTGGTGTGGGTCAACCCTCAAGGACTCCGGCCCGGGTGAGGTGGTGCCTGATCGGGTGATTGGGCACATGAGGGACGCGCTGGCGCTGCTGAAGTCCCTTGATTGACCGTTCGGGGGAGCTGAGAGGGCCTCTCGTCGTGGCTGTTTGCGGGGTGGCTAGCGCGTGGGCGGCGCTGGCCGCGACCGGCCGAAGAGCCGCAGCGCGGCCAGCGACCGCCCCGACGCGCGCCGGCCGCCGTAGGCGGGCGGCCTTGATAGACGTAAAGATATTTGGGTTGCAGGCTCAACAGGTTCTCCGGACGGGACTCGCTCGGCTCCAGATGCGTTCGAGGCCGGCGAGGTAGACGGCCGTTGTGCCGTGCGGGCTGGCGTGGTGAAGGTGGATGACGGGTGCGTCTGGTGCTTTCGTGCCATAGGCGTGGGTGTTGACGAAGAGGTCGTCGTCGGCTCGGTAGATCGAGTTGTAGAGCACGGTGCGGTGGAGGCGAATGCTGGCGCTCGGTACCTCTCGGATAGGGCTGAACAGGGTGAGGGCATTGCGGACGCGCGCGGCCATGATGTGGGCGCCGATTCCCTCGTCTGACCCTCGTGCGGCGACCTCGGGGCTGTCGGGATCACCCAGGAGGATGCGGAGCTGCACTCCGGCGCGACCACGCTCGGTGATCAGGTTCATGAGTCCTGCGTCCTCGGCGAGGAACAGCCCGCTGTAGGTGAGGATGTCGATCCGTCTCGTGGCCGCACCGAGGAGGTTTCGCCATGCCGCATGTGGGACGGCCCAGCGGTGTGGGTAGATGGCGCGGACCTCGTGGTTGATCATCCGGTGAGTGCCGACGGTTTCGGGCCAGAGGTCGGCTTCGTCGACCTGGAGGCAGTCGGCTACGGCTGCGCGGTGGCGTGGGTACGGGATGCGGCCGTGTAGCCAGCGACTGACGGTTTTGGGGTCGACGCCGAGGCGGGATGCGAGGTCAAGCGGTTGCAACCGGGCGTGGGCCATGGCCGCACGCAGGTAGTCATTCACGGGGACGTTCCCTCCCACGCAGCAGGCTCCTACGCGGACGGTAACACAAGACGTCCCTAGACGTCCCAGAGACGCGGTGCCGATGTCGATGGCCGCGAACGAAGCTCGTTCGCACGACATCCGCCACCGAAGGGCCTGATCATGAGCGCGACAGATGAAGCCCCTGAATACGCCGGACGCCGAGTCCTTCCGCACGACGCCGCCCGGCTCCGCGTCGCCGAGCTCGCCGCCCGAGGCGTTGACGCTGACCTACAGCCGTTCTTCCAGGGCCGGGCCTGGGTGTCACTCTGGGGTGGCCTGCTCGTCAGTTGCGATGGCCTGCTCTTCTCCTGGATCACCGGCGCGAGGGGCGCTACCCCGATCTGGGACTACGCTCCCGCCGACGACCCGAGCACCGCGGCGGCCAAACTCGTCACCCGTTACGACGAGCTTCGGGCTCAGCACCCCACCCACGGTCGCCCCCTGCCCGAGGTCGCCGACCTCCGAGCGGCGGTTCCGCAATGACGATCTATCCGATGGTCCCGTTCATCCCGCCGGCATGGGGCCCAGACCAAGAGCTCACATCCTGCCCTCCGGTCTGCCTGGGCAATCCCAACGCCAGCGCGAGCCTGCATCGATGTGAAGCCACCCACTGGTGCGGCCTGCGCCACTGTCTCAACCAGTGCGGTGACCTCATCTGCGGCACCTGCTTCCCCGCCCCCAGGCGAAGAGGCACCTGAAGCCGCCCAACCCCCAGATCTACACACCCTTCCCGGGTTACGCCGTCTCGCCTGCCAAGAGGAGTACGGACGCGACGGCGTAGCCGGGCGTACCTCTGTCTGCTGCGGGAGGAACGTGCGCACCCCGCTTCGGTCACCTCCTCCCCGAAGCGGGGGCGAATCCGCGCGACCGCGATCTCTGCGGCGGTCGCTCACCCCCTGGCAAGGCCCAGGCCAGGGGTCAAGTGGGGCCTCCGGTTATCGCCTGGTACTCCATCCGGAGGCCCCACCATCCAACCAGCGCCGAGATCGGACACCCATGGACATTTACGCAACCCAGCGCAAGGTGATGTTCCCCGACATCGAATCGGCCACCTTCCCGGACGTCTGGTACAGCGACGATTGGCAGTGCCACATCAGGTTCCTGCTCCGCACGGGTGCGGCTCACCGTGAAGTCAACGCCGCTCTGGTCCTGCTCAAGATCCCCACCATCCCGGACGCCGCCTGGGACATGGCCAAAGCCGAGACGCCCATCCACATCCCCGCAAGCCCAGCTCAGCACGCTCACGACCTCTGGCATTCGCCCGAATCGCAGCACAAGATCCGAACCTGGGCCGGCGAAGGCGCCACCCTCGAAGGGGCCAACGTGTTCCTCCGCTACCAGACCACGCTCCCGCCGGTTCCCCCGGACGCATGGGACGCGGCCCTCACCGACCCGAACCCATAGCGTCGATGCCCACCGCCGACGATGACCGGCCATGGCTGACCGGCAAGCGCGTCTTCCCCCAACTCGCCGCACGCCTGCGGACCCGCATCACCACAGGCGTCTACCCGGTGGACAGCGTCCTGCCGTCCGAGGCTGAGCTTGGGCGTGAGTTTCGGGTCGCGCGCAACACGGTACGGCGCGGCCTGGCGATCCTGGAGAGCGAGGGCCTGATCGTCACGGTCCCCTCCAAGGGCCGTGTGGTGACCGGCGGCGGCGACGAGAGCAAGTCCTACCGCTATGAGGTCATCGCCGGCGACCTGCGGGACGCGATCAAGCGGGGTGAGCTGGCTGAGGTGCCCAGCGAGCTCACCCTCCGGCGCCGGTACTCGGCGTCGCGCAACACGGTACGGCGTGCGCTGGCCGTACTGGAGCAGGAAGGTCTTATCCACGCACAACAGGGGAGGGGGCGATTCATCCAGCCGAATGACTTCCAGGTGGGACGTCCCGGGACGTCCCACCTCTTCCTCTAGCCCGCGGCAGGGGTTCACTGCCTATCGTGAACCGCGTGGGACAAGTTGCCTGGGCCTATGACCTGGCCAAACAACTGCTGGAAGAGCCCCTGCCGCGCAGATGGGCACACACGCAAGGCGTCGGCCGGCGCGCCGAGACGCTCGCCCCGATCCTGGGCACCGACGCGGACACCCTCGTGGCCGCGGCCTACCTCCACGACATCGGATACTCTCCACGGCTTGTGGACACCGGCTTCCACCCCCTCGACGGCGCCCGATATCTCCGCGATGTCCACCAGGCCGACGAGATCCTGTGCCGGCTGGTCGCCCACCACTCCTGCGCCGTGAATGAAGCCCTTGAGCGCTCGTTGTATGACGCGCTCATCAACGAGTTCAGCACAGAGCGCCCGCATCTGATGGACGCGCTGACCTATAGCGACATGACCACGGGACCGGACGGCCAACACCTCGACGTCGAGGAGCGCCTCACCGAGATCCACTCACGCTACGGCCCAGAGCATCTGGTCAGCCGCTCCATCACCGCCTCGACGCCGTGCATCACGGCCGCCGTCCGGGCCGTGGAGGTTGCGATGGCTTCCCGAGCATGATGCACCTATGGGATTCGCCGAGCTGTCACTCAGACAGTCGCTCTTCATCAGGCGCTACGTGGCGACGGGCCGGGGAAGCCGGCGGCGGTATCTCCAGCTCATGGGCTCGTACATGCTGCTACAAGACCGGAAGCTGGTCCGCTTCGGGCGCCTGCTGGCCAGAGACGCGCGGCGGACCTCGGATGACGATCTCAGGTTTCTGCTCGGCTTCGAGTGGCGATCCAGGTACACGGCCGCGTGGCTGATCGGCCTCGACCGCCGAACTCAGTTTCGCGAGCAGCTCGGCCGGTTGCTTCTGGAGAGTAAGGCCGTCTACGCCGGGGGCGCCTACTGTTTCGCGCTGGCCCGTTTCGCCGAGGAGCGCGATGCCGAGATCCTCGTCGCCTACCTGGATCACTACCTCCCACAACTGGACTGTCGCTACGACCAGAATGACGCGATCGGCGCGCTCCTCCACCTCGACCAGCGCCTAGGCACCGAACATGCCTCCCGGTTCCTTCAACCCGGCGGGTTGTGGGAAGGGTCGGCGGTGTCCGACATGGACCCGGCCGAATCCAAGGCGTTGATGGATGTGCAGTGCTCGTTCGCCGACGCATGCATGACCAAGAGCCTGCGGCAATGGCTGCCGCATCGCCGGCGCTTCATGGAAGAGCAAGATCATCCGATATAGGGAGAAGACTTTGTCGACAGGAAGTGCTCGATGCGCATGCGCATCGACCGGTCCATCGGCAACTCCATCACCTGGTCCCGCGGCACCCATCGAACCTCGCGCGACTCGTCACTCGGCGTGGGCGTTCCGGTGACGGCGCGGCCGATGAGCACGAGGGAGAACTCCTGCCGGGCCTCGCCGTTCGAGGTGTAGAGGATCACGTGCCGCGGATCGCTGTAAGTCCCTGACAGGCCGGTAATCTCACAGGTGATCCCGGTCTCCTCCAGCGTCTCCCTGATCGCGGCGTCCGGAATCGACTCCCCAAGATCAATGGCCCCACCGGGGACGGCCCAGTTGTCGTTGTCGCTGCGCCGGATCATCAGCAGCGCGCCCTCGGCATTGGTGACCATGACGTTCACGGACGGCACCAGGCTGTTGGCCGCGGGCGCGTCGGGGTCGTCGAAGTAGTCGATCCGCGTAGCCATGGGTCAGGACTCTAGCGGGACCGCCCCGTCCCACGTCTTCTCGAAGCTCCCCAGGTACAGCCCCACCATGTCCCCACCGGCCACCCGACGCAGATGCAGAACGGGCGCGTCGCCGGCGGGCTGGCCGTACGCGTGAGTGTTGACGAGAAGCTGATCGTCCCCGCGAAAGATCGAGTTGTACAGCACCGTCCGATGCAGCCGAATCTCAGCCCCGGGCACCAGGTTGCGGAAGTACGTGATGGCCTGCTTGCACCGATCGCGCATCGCGTCACCGATGTTCTCATCGATCCCACGCTGAGCGACCTCGGCACTCTCCGGCTCACCCAGCAAGATCCGAACCCGCACCCCGGCCCCCGCCCGATCGGCCAGCAGCCGCATCAGCCCCTTGTCGTCATGGATGAACGTCCCGCTGTAGACCAGGATCCCGATCTCCTGGGACGCCTTCTCGAAGAGATGTCCCCAAGCGTCCCGAGGTACGGCCCAGCGGTGCGGATACACGGTGACGATCTCGCTCTCGGAAGCCGACGCCACCTGCTCCCGCGACAACGCCTTGGGCCAGAGATAGCTCTCATCCACCCCAAGGTAAGAAGCCGCAGCGTAACGATGCTTCCGATACGGCTCGCGATCTTTGGTGACCCACCGCTCCACGGTTTTCGGATCGACCTGAATCGCCTCAGCCAGGTCACCCACACCCACACCCTTGGCCAGCAGCGCAGCCCGCAGTCGCTCGTTCGCCATCTCACCTGCCCGCATGGGGGACGTCCGGGGACCTGGCCATCGTAAGCGGGACGTCTTGAACATGTCCCGTCGTGTAGTGATCCCGTCCCGATCACCCGGCGCATCCTCGGTTGCACAAGCCCGGCAAGCCCGCAACCGAAGGAGGAATGCCTATGAACGATCCCCAGATCTGCGCATGCGAAGCCGCCCTCGAACCAGGCCAGACGCTCTGCACCAAATGCCGCAACCGCGAGCTCTGGCACAGAAGACAAGCCGCGAACCAGCGCCGAGCCGACCGCCGCCGCAAGAACCGCCCACCCCGAAACCCCCGTAAGGAGCCTCAGCCATGACCTGGATCCCACTCATCGCCACCGCCGTCATCGGCATCGCGCTCACGTACGGCTTCGCCACCCTGGTCATCAACATCCGCCGCGAAGACAAGGCCATGAGCCTCCGCCACCGACCAGCGACCGCGGCCAACTCGATGACCCGCATGGTCACCGGCTGCTACGCCAGAGGCGCTAACTCCGCAGCTTCTTCTCTACCCGAGCGAGACGTTCCCCTAGATCTCGCACCGCACTACGCAACTCGCTGACCTCAGCCGCCAAATCCACACCCGGCACCGAGTCGAGATCCCGGACGTAAACGCCCTTCCCCTGCTGCCCGATCACGAGCCCCTCGTTCCGCAGCAACCCCACCGCCATCTTCACCACCGACAGCGAAGCGTCGTACTGCTCGGCGAGCTGAGTTGTAGAAGGCAACGGCGCCCCAGGCGCAAGAGACCCACCGCGAATCTGCTCCCGCAGATCATCGGCGATCTGTAGATACCCCGGCCGCCCGGTGTGCTTGACCATCGCCCCAATCTCACCACACCAAGTCACCCACGCCAACGTTGACAACCGAGCCAACTAGGTTAACTATGTTGGCTACGACGGATATGGAGGTACCGAATGCGCACCATCCCGATCCCCGTAGACACCACCCGCCTGACCTTCACCTGCGCCAAAGCCCCACGCCCCCGCCTCGTCAGCAAGGACACCGGCCAGATCAAGACCGACAAGGAAGGCAACACGCTCTACGAGACGATCCTCATGGCAGAGGACACCCTCGGCCGCATCGAACTCGTCAAGGTCAACACCACCGGCGAACCCGCCATCACCCAGGGCCAGGACGTCACCCCTCGCGACCTGCTCGGCTATGTCTGGGAGATCGCCCAGGGCGGCCAGACCCGCTGGGGCATCAGCTACAAGGCCTCAACCATCGAGGCCACCCATGCCTGACACCTTCACCCTCACCCTGATCGCCATCTCGGCCGCAACCGGCATCCTCTGGGCCTGGCGAGCCCTCCACCCCCGCTCGTTCTGGTGGATCATCGGCTACCCCCTCACCGCCCTGAACGTCCGCCTCACCTGGCGCCGCGTAGCCCTCGGCTGCGGCCTGACGAAGAAGCGGCAGCAGTGGTGGTTCACAACGGTCCCTGGCGCCATCGCCTCCACCGGCATCGTCAAGGTCAAGCGCCGTTTTCAACGCGTCGCCGTAGACACCAAACCGTTCATCTGGCTCCCGCTCCCCACGCGGTACGGCTGGCGCGTCACCCTCCACACCCTGGAGGGCCAAACCCCCACCGACTACTCAGAAGCCGCAGAGGCGTTAGCCCACTCCTGGGGCGTCCACGCCGTCCGCGTCTCCTCACCCCGCCCCGGCCGAGTCGTCCTCCACGTCACCCTGACCGACCCCCTGGCAACGATCGACCAACTCCCCGCCTCAGGCGACCTCCTCAAGGTCACCGTCGGCCGCCTCGAAACCGGCCAACCCTGGACCATCGACTTCCGAACCATCCCCCACTGGCTCACCGCCGGCGCCACCCAGTCCGGCAAATCCAACCTCGCCAACGCCGTCCTCGCGGGCCTCGCCCCGCAACCCGTCGCGCTCGTCGGCTTCGACCTGAAAGGAGGCGTCGAATTCACCCCCTACGCGGCCCGCCTGTCCGCCCTCGCCACCAGCCGAGCCGAATCCACCGACCTCCTGACCGACCTCATCGCCCTGATGATCGCCCGCATGGGGCGGTGCCGTACCGCAGGAGCCCGCAACATCTGGCAACTCCCATCCACAGAACGCCCGACCCCCATCGTGATCTTCATAGACGAGATCGCCGAGCTGTACCTGATGGCCGACAAATCCGAGAAGAACGAGATCGCCGCCACCTCGACAGCCCTCCTCCGCATAGCCCAGCTCGGCCGCGCCTTCGGCCTCTACCTGTTCTGCTGCGGCCAGCGCATCGGCTCCGACCTCGGCCCCGGAGTAACCGCGCTCAGAGCCCAGTGCTCAGGCCGCATCTGCCACCGCGTCAACGACCCGGAAACCGCCACCATGACCCTCGGCGACCTCGACCCCGCCGCCCTCATCTCGGCCCGCGCCATCCCCGCCGAACAACCCGGCGTCGCCATCGTCGCCGGACAAGACGGCCACTGGTACCGCGCCCGCTCGTACCTCATCGAAGAGCACACCGTCGAACAGGCCGCCAAACAGCACGCCCACCTGACCCCGCTCTGGACCGACCTCACCCGCCACCCGATCGCCGCCTGAAAGGGGGACACAACGATGCGACGCCTGGCCACCTGGCTCCTCGACACCGGCCCCATCATCGTCCTGGCCGCCATCGCCGGCGCCGGATCGTTCACCCACATCCGCGACACCGCCACCGAACACGGCCAACCCGGCTGGATGTCCTGGGCCGTAGCCATCTGCGTCGACCTCACCTGCGTCATGGCCGCCCGCGAACGCCGCCGCGACAAACACCATCACCGTGTACGGCGCGGCCCCGCCTCCTGGCCCACCCTCGTCCTGACCGGAGGCGTCGTCCTGAGCCTGGCCGCCAACCTCCAGCAAGCCACCCCAACCCCGTGGGGCTGGATCACCGCGGCCACTCCCGCCGGCGCCTTTCTCATCGCCGTCTCCATGCTCGAACGCCGCACGTCCGTGGCACCCGCCGAGTCACCGCCCTCCGTCCCGGACGAACCGGCCAGATCCCCGCCCGTCCCGAACCCGCAGGACGGCCAGGACGACGGGCCAGGACCGTCCCCGGAACTCCTCGACTACGCCCGCCGCATCGCCACAGAACACCAAACCCGCCACGCGAAGCCCATCACCCGCGACGCCCTCCGCGCCCGCCTGGGCGTCTCCAACCAACTCGCCTCCGACCTGCTCCGCGCACTACGAACACCCGACCAGAAGGGAGCCCCACCATGACCGAGCACCGAACCAAGGTGATCAACGGCCTCATCAACCTGGCCGCCTTCCTGGAGGCCAACCCCACCCTCCCCATCAGCAACGGCGATATGTCCATCCGGTACTTCCCCACCCAGGACACCGACGCCGCCGCCTTCGCCGAGATCGACCGCATCGCCGCCCAGCTCGGCACCGAGGTGACCTCGAACGCCACCCCACGTGAGCACTACAGCACGACCCTGACCTTCGGCCCGATCGCCTACGAAGCGGTCGCCATCCCCGCCGCCACCATGGCCCGCTACCGCGCTGAAACCAGCTACCGCGACTGCGTAGACCCGTGACCCCCGACGAGATCGACCTGGTGATCCACTACCGCTGCTGCACGTGCCACGGCACCGGCCTAGCGGAAGACGCCCGCTGCCAAGACTGTGACGGCACCGGCATCGACAACCACGGCGCCTGACCAGCGCCAACCCTCCACGCACAACCGAGTGAAAGGAGGACATCACCTTGCCCATCAACCTGCACAAGAAAGCGGGGATGATCGCCCGACTCAACCACCCGAAGTACGCCCGCTGGGCCACCCAGATCCGCAACGCCAACGGCTGCCGCAACCCCATCCACCTACGCGGCCGCATCACCCACCACGACGCCACAGGCGCCATCACCCACCGCTACACCACGACCCACGAACCGGACGGCGTCCTACGCGTCCCCTGCAAGACCCGCCGGGCCTCCCGCTGCCCGTCCTGCGCCGAGACCTACCGCCAGGACACCTACCACCTCATCCGCGCTGGCCTGATCGGCGGCAAAGGCATCCCCGAAACAGTCAGCACCCACCCCACCCTGTTCATCACCCTGACCGCCCCCAGCTTCGGCCCAGTCCACACCCACCACCAACGGGGAACGCCCTGCCGCCCCCGCCGCAACGCCCCCACCTGCCCCCACGGCCGAACCCTGTCCTGCACAATCCGCCACCAGCCCAACGACCACCGCCTCGGCCAACCCCTCTGCCCCGACTGCTACGACTACAAGGGCACCGTCCTGTTCAACGCCACAGCACCCCTGCTATGGAAGCACTTCGTCAACGCCATCCGCCGCCGCCTCGGCAACGACATGAGGCTCTCCTACGCCAAGGTCGCCGAATACCAGCGCCGCGGCGTCATCCACTTTCACGCCATCCTCCGCCTCGACGGCCCCAGAGGACCCGCCGACTCCCCACCCCCAGGAGCCACCGCCGAAGCCCTGGCGCAAGCCGTACAAGAAGCCGCAAAGACCACCACCGCCACCACCCCCACCCACCCCGACCAAGCCGCCGGAACGCTCCGCTGGGGTCGCCAACTCGACATCCGCCCTATCACCCCAACCGACCAACGCATGGCGTCCTACCTCGCCAAGTACGCCACCAAAGCCGCCGAATGCGTCGGCGCCCTAGACCAGCGCATCAGCCCGCTCACCGACCTGAGCACCCTCCCCATCTCCGACCACGCCCGCCGCCTCATCGCCACCTGCCTCGAACTCGGCCTAACCCACTGGGTCCACATGCTCGGCTTCGGCGGCCACTTCTCCACCCGCTCCCGCCACTACGGCCCCACCCTCGGCACCCTCCGCGCGGCCCGCCAGGACCACGTCAAGCAGGAGGGATATGCGGTCGCCCACTGGCAGTACGCCGGCCGCGGCCACTCCGAGAGTGACGCCGTCCTCGCGGCCGCGCTCACCCAGGGCGGCCCGCGATGACCGGCGACGCCATGCTCACCGTCCCCGATGCCATGGCCTACCTCCAGGTCAGCCGATGGACCCTCTACAACCTCATCCGCTCCGGCGAACTGGAGTCAGTCATCGTCTCCCGCCGCTGCCGCCGCATCCCCACATCCGCCCTCGACGCCTACATCACCCGCCTGCGAGAGGAGGCCGCGTAATGGCACCCAGAACCGCCACCCCCGACGAGCCCAAACGCCGCCGCACCCGAGCCAACAAGGAAGGCTCGATCTTCCCCTACAAGGGCCAATGGGCCGGCTACGTCTGGGTCACTACTCCAGAAGGCGACAAGACGCGCAAGTGGGCCTACGGCAAGACCCGCGAGGAGACCCACGAGAAGTGGCTCAGGCTCCACGAGCAAGCCGCCAAAGGGCCGGTGGCCACCAAGCACGAGACCGTAGCCGCCTTCCTCAAGCGGTGGCTCTCCGAGGTGATCGCGCCCAATCGAGAGCCGACGACCTACGTCGCCTATGAGCCGTTGGTCCGTCTCTACATCGTCCCCGGCATCGGCAAGAAGCGCTTGGACAAGCTGACCGTTCGGGAGGTGCAGGTCTGGCTCAACACCCTCCCCAAGCTCTGCACCTGCTGCGACCAGAATAAGGATCAACGACGCCCGGAGAGGAAGCGCAGGTGCTGCGCGGTGGGCAAGTGCTGCAAGAGCTTCCCTTCCCGCAGCACCATCGCCTCCATCCGCCGCGTACTGCGCGCGGGACTGGGTCACGCGATCAAGGAAGAGATCATCTCCAAGAACGTCGCGTCCCTGACGTCGTTGCCGGGCAAGAGCCTGACCAAGAAGAGCCGCCCAAGAATGGCTTGGAGCGTCGATGAGGCTC
Source organism: Nonomuraea sp. NPDC050790 (assembly GCF_044456745.1). Lineage (NCBI taxonomy): Bacteria > Bacillati > Actinomycetota > Actinomycetes > Streptosporangiales > Streptosporangiaceae > Nonomuraea > Nonomuraea sp. NPDC050790. Next base: position 78,702 of record NZ_JBITGF010000009.1, read on the forward strand.
GCCGCTTCCTCGAACATCTCCGGGCCACCGACGACCCCCTGTACGCGGCCTACGTCCTGATCCTCGTCCTGGGCCTGCGCCGCGGTGAGGTGTTGGGCCTCGCGTGGGACTGCGTCGACCTGGAGGGTGGCCAGATCCAGATCGCCCGCCAGCTCACCAGAGTCTCCGGCCAGCTTCTCCATAGGAACACGACCAAGACGGAAGACTCCGCGGCGTTCCTCCCGATGCCAGCGCTGTGCACCACCGCCCTACGGCACCGCAAGACCGTACAGGACGACGCCAGCAAGGCGGCCGGCGACGACTGGCAGGAATCCGACCTCGTCTTCACGACCAAGCACGGCACACCGATAGAGCCCCGCAACCTGAACCGAGCCTTCGACGGCCGGTGCCACCGGGCAGGCGTCCCGCGCATCCGCGTTCACGACACTCGCCGCACGTGCGCCTCACTTCTGGCCGCGCTTGGCGTGCACCCGCGCGTGGCGATGCAGATCCTCAGGCACAGCCAGATCTCGATGACCATGGACATCTACACCCAGGTCCCATCCCCAGAGACCCGCAAGGCGCTCGACCAGCTCAATGACAGCTTGCAGACTCCGTAGCTGTACAACCCGGCTGTACAAGATCGAAAAAGGCCCTCTGGGATGATCCCGGAGGGCCTTTGAGCTGTGGCGCGGCCGGAGGTACTCGAAACCCCAACCTTCTGATCCGTAGTCAGATGCTCTATCCATTGAGCTACGGCCGCTTGCTTCGTAAGAAAGCATAGCGGACCCCGCGGGGTGCCTCGCACCACATACCTCTTGTGGATACATCGAAGTGTGTATCCACAGGCTGGCCGGGCGAAGGAGGGAAGCGGTGGTCGGCAGTGGTGAGATGGTGTCATGAAGCGTGCGGCACTCGGGGCGGTCCTGGCCTTTGCCATGGGCGCCGCCCTGATCGCCGGTGGCGCCCATGTTCAGCGGGGCGGCCCGGAGTGGCTGATGCTGGTGCCGCTGGCGTTCGTGTGCGCCGGGGTGGTGGTCAGGACGCACGCGCCGATCTGGTCGCTGGTGCTCGGGCTGGTCGGGGTGGGGATCGACATCGCGGTCGGGCCCTCGCTGGGGACCGTGCTGGTGTTCACCGACAATCTGTACTCCGCTGCGCTCTACGGGCCTGCCAGGTTGTCTCGGTGGCTGCTCGGGGTCACCGCCAGCGTCGCGATCGTCACGGGGCTGGGGGCGGGGTTCTTCGTCGACAACCTCTGGCAACTGGTCGTGATCTCGATCCAGCTCGGGCTGCTGCTGGTGGTGCCGGTGACGACGGCCATGGTGCTGCGGCAGCAGCGGGACCTGGCCGCGGCCGAGCGGGCCAGGGCGGACGAGGTGGCGCGGCTGGTCGAGCTGGATCGGCAGGCGGCTATTTCGTCCGAGCGCAATCGGATGGCGCGTGAGCTGCACGACATGATCGCCAACCACTTCAGCGCCATCGCGATCCAGTCCACTGCGGCGCTCTCGCGGCGGGACCTGGACGCGCCGACGATCCGTACGATCATGGAGTCGGTACGCGAGAACAGCGTGAAGGGCCTGGACGAGATGCGTACCATGATCGGCCTGCTGCGGCAGGAGGGGGACGAGACCGAGGCGATGCGGTTGCGGCTGGCCGACGCGGAGAGCCTGGTCGAGCGGTCGCGGCAGGCGGGCATGGCGGCCGAGCTCGAGGTCGTCGGGGAGCCCAGGGAGTTGCCCGCTTCGGTGGATCTGGCGGGGTATCGGATCCTGCAAGAGGCGTTGACCAACGCGCTCAAGCACGGTGACCAGCCGACGTCGGTCCGGGTGGTCTATGAGGCGAAGCATGTGGTGCTGACCGTGGACAATCCGGTCAACGGGCGGAAGGCGCGGCTGCCGGGGGCGGGGGCCGGGGTGGTCGGGATGTCCGAGCGTGCCGCGCTGGTGGGCGGGGAGATCGAGGCGGGTCCGCAGGCCGGCGGATGGCGCGTACACGTGAGACTGCCCACGGTGGAGGAGGCTGGATGAGCGGCGGCATCAGGGTGCTGGTGGCCGACGATCACGCGGCGGTCCGCGCGGGGATCGTGCTGATCCTCGGCGGCACCGACGACATCGAGGTGGTCGGGCAGGCGGCCGACGGCGTGGAGGCCGTCGCGATGGCGCGGGAGCTGCGGCCCGACGTGGTGCTGATGGACGTGCGGATGCCGCGGATGGACGGGATCTCGGCGGCTCGCGAGCTGGCCGGGGTGAGTGACGTGCTGATCCTGACGACGTTCGATCTGGATGAGTACGTCTTCGGGGCGTTGCGGGCGGGTGCGGCGGGGTTTCTGCTGAAGAACACCGATGCCGACGCGCTGGTGTCCGCGGTGCGGCTGGTCGCGCGGGGTGACGGGCTGATCTCGCCGTCGGTGACGCGCAGGTTGATCTCCGCCTTCGCCCAGCAGCCGGAACGGCGGGCGCCCCAGGAACTGGAGACCCTGACGCCGCGCGAGCGCGAGGTGCTGGCCTGCGTGGCGCGCGGACTGTCCAACGCCGAGATCGCCAAGGAACTCGACATGGCGGAGGCGACCACGAAGACCCACGTCAGCCGCGTGCTCAACAAGCTGGGGCTGCGCAGCCGCGTACAGGCGGCGATCTATTACTCGGAGGGCGGGTGAGGCGCGCCCCCGGCGGGGCACGCCTCGCGGTCATCTGCGGATGGCCTTGAAGTTGACGACGGTCAGCTCCTTGCCGCCGCCTTTGTCCTCGTTCACGCACGAATTGTCCTGGCACCTCTGTACGCCCTCGGCGTCGTCGTCCCAGGCCAGGAAACCCGGCAGGTACCGGTAACCGAGTCCCTTCTTGCCGAACGAGACCAGCCGGTCGCCCTTCAGGTCGTAGGCCATCGGGAGCTCCGAGTGGCCGACCGCGGGGACGACGTCGTCCTGCAATCTTTCCTCCGGCGAGTGCAGGGTCACCTGATCCGGGAGGATCTTCCGCGAGTCGCCCAGCAGCCCCTGCGAGAACGGACCCGCTTTCATCATGCCGACACACTTCTCGTTGGTGCAGGAGACGCCCTCGTCACCCGGGAGCAGGCCGACGTCGAGTTTGGTGCCCGTCTCCAGGTTGACCACCCTGGTCTGGTTGCGTACGCCCTGCTCGCCGGGGCCGTAGGCGAAGGCCCATGGCCAGGCGTTCAGGTGGAGGTCGTCGGTGCCCTGGATCTTCTCCGGTTCGCCGCCGGTCAGGGGGAGGCGGTAGACGCCGCCCGCGCGTACGGACCAGACGACGTGGTCGGGGGTGACGTTCATGACCTCGATGCGCGCCTGGTCGCCGGTGAGCTGCGCGAGGCGCTGGGCCTCGCCGCCGGTCTTGGGCATGACCCAGATGTCGGCCCAGAGGTCTTTGTTGTTGGGCGTTTTGCCGTACCAGACGATGTGCTGGTCGTTGGCGTCCCATTCCTGGACGAAGTATCCGCTTCTGGGCTCGGGCACCGCGCCCAGTTCGCGCGTGGACTTGGTCGTCATGTCGTAGATGGCCACGCGTCCGGCCTTTTCGAAGGACTTGTCCGCGGCCAGCAGGATCTCCGTCGGGCTGATCGTGGCGACCGGGCGGTACTTCCAGCCGTTGGGCGCCATGATCGGGACCTTGGCGATCGCCTCCGGCCAGGCCGCGGTGACGTGTTCCCATTGCCGCGGTTCTTCCGCGGGCTCGCTGATCCCGACCGCCGGTTCCACCTGTACGCCCCCGCTGGACAGGGCGAAAGCCGTACCACCGACGAGGACGACGACCGCCGCGGCGGCCAGCGCCATCCGCGCCCACTGCCCGTTCCTGCGCCCGCGGCGGCGCGCGGCCACCGCCTCCGCCAGCCCGCCCGGCATGGGCGGGGCCTGACCGGCCGCCGTTCGCAACGTCCGCACCAGGTCTTCTTCGCTTCTCATCGCGCCTCCTGAAGCACTCGCTTGATGCGGAGCTTGTCCAGGGCGCGGGCCGCCTGGCTGCGTACGGTCCCCCGCGAGACGCCCATGATCTCGGCGATCTCGGCGTCGGAGAGGTCCTCGTAATAGCGCAGCACGAGCACGGCCCGTTGCCTGCGCGGCAGCTCCTGGAGCTCGGCCCACAGGTCGGCGTCGCCGTAACTGTCGGGCTTGCCCTTTTCCGGTACGTCGGCGACCAGGTCCTCCCTGTGCCGCCGGCGCCAGGCGTTGATGTGGAGCCTGGTCATCGTCGTGCGTACATAACCCTCGGGGTTGTGTTTGTTGAGCACGCGATGCCAGGCGTCACCCAGGCGCGCCAGCGCCTCCTGGACAAGATCCGCCGCGTCCTCCGAGTTTCCGGACAGCACATAGCCGTACCGGAGGAGGGCGTCCCCCCTCGCTCGGACGAACTCGTCGAAATCAGCTGTGTGGTCCACGTATCCAAGGACCGGAGGGCGGGCGCTTCTGTTGCACGGTTATTCGGGGACGTACAGGAAGAGCACCTCGGCGGTGCAGGCGGGGCGGCGCTCGCCCTCGACCTCGATCGTGACGTTGAGCGTGGTGAGCTGGCCGGCGGGGCTGCCCTTGACCGCGGCCAGCTCGGCCGTGGCGCGCACGCGCGAGCCGACCGGGATGGGCTTGGGGAAGCGGACCTTGTTCAGGCCGAAGTTGACCGCCATCGCGATGCTCTGGACCTCGACCAGTTCCTCCAGGAACGACGGCAGCAGCGACAGGCTGAGGTAGCCGTGGGCGATCGTGCCGCCGAACGGGCTCTGCTTGGCCCGCTCCACGTCGACGTGGATCCACTGGTGGTCGTCGGTGGCGTCGGCGAAGAGGTTGACCTGCTCCTGGGTGACGGTGCGCCACTCGGTCGGGCCGAAGGTCTCGCCGGCGCTCGCCTTGAGCTCCTGAAGGTTCGCGAAGGTCCGCATGGGTCGGAACGCTATTGGGCCTGCGGCGCGGCTGCCAAGTTCGCGGCCTTGCTGGCGCGGGGGTGAGTACTTCCTTGCGTCCGGGACGGTGTTGCGAAGATCTTTACCCGAAAGCATCGCGCAGGTGTTCGAGTGCGCGCTACAGTTCTGGGTATCGAATCGAACACGGGTTCGGCCAGGTGAGAGGGGGTGCCATGCTCGTCCAGACACGCCGTAGCTGTTTCTTCCCAAATCTACGACGACCGCTATACCCGGCAATAAAGTCCGAGAGCGTGGACCCCGTGCGCAATCCCTACGCCCCCGGTGCCGGACAGCGTCCCCCAGAGCTGGCCGGCCGTGATCGAGAGCTGCACCAGTTCGAGGTCGTGCTGGAGCGGGTGGCCCGTGGCCGCCCCGAGCGCAGCATGGTCGTCACCGGACTGCGCGGCGTGGGCAAGACCGTCCTGCTCAACACCTTCAAATCCATGGCGATGCAGCGGCTGTGGGGCACCGGCAAGATCGAGGCCAGGCCCGACCAGTCGATCCGCCGTCCCGTCTCCGCCGCGCTGCACATGGCGATCCGCGAGCTGGCGCCGCGCCACCGCGCGCCCGAGCGCATCGAGGAGTTCCTCGGCGTGCTCAAGGCGTTCGCGATGCGCGACCCGGCCGCCGCCAAGGGCACCTCCCACTGGTCGCCCGGCATCGAGGTGCCGGCCAGCCGCGGCCGGGCCGACTCCGGCGACCTGGAGATCGACCTCACCGAGCTGTTCGTCGACGCGGCCGGCGTGGCCACCGACCTCGGCGTCGGCGTCGCCCTGTTCATCGACGAGATGCAGGACGTGCAGGCCGCCGACATCTCCGCCCTCTGCGCCGCCTGCCACGAGCTGTCGCAGACCGGCGGCCCGCTGATCGTGGTCGGCGCCGGGCTGCCGCACCTGCCGAGCGTGCTGTCGGCCAGCAAGAGCTACTCCGAGCGGCTCTTCCGCTACGCCCGCATCGACAAGCTCGACCGCGACGCCGCCGACATGGCGCTGATCCTCCCGGCGCGGGAGGAGGAGGTCGAGTTCACCCAGGACGCGCTCGACGCGCTCTACGAGGCGGCCGACGGCTACCCCTACTTCGTGCAGGCCTACGGCAAGGTGGCGTGGGACCTCGCGCCGCGCAGCCCGATCACCGCCGACGACGTCAAGGTCGCCGCGCCGGAGGCCGAGGAGGAGCTCGCGGTGGGTTTCTTCGGCAGCCGGTACGAACGGGCGACGCCGGCCGAGCGCGACTACATGCACGCGATGGCCCAGATCGGCGACGAGCCGGTGGCCACCTCCGACGTGGCCGACGCGCTGGGCCGCAAGCCGTCCAGCCTGTCACCGGCCCGCGACAGTTTGATCAAGAAGGGTCTCATCTACAGCGCCGAACGCGGCCAGATCGCGTTCACAGTGCCGCATTTCGGGAGGTTCCTACGTGCCCAACCGATCTAACCGGCACTCCTAGCCCTCTATTGGGTTGTCTAGTGGGGAAGCTAGACAACCCAATAGAGCTAAATCGTCATGCCGTCCTACCGCTTTATAGGACGGTCTAGCGTCAGGCCGAGACTGGCGTATATTCCGGCATGGAGTCCGTGCTGACCACTGCCATGCGCACGGCGGGACGCCGTCCGCTGAGGTAGACGGCGAAGACGACGTCGTCGCCCGCCTGGTTCTGGAAGGCGAAGAACCGCCAGCACAGCTCACGCCAACTGTCGTACGGCTCCGCCGTCACGAGCCCGTCGCGGTGCGCCCGCCAGGCGCCGCTGGCACGGAGCCGGGCCAGCGTGTGGCTCTCCTGCGGCCCGGGGCGCTGCTCACACGGCGCCCGGTACCGGATCCGGTCGACCGCCTCCTCGATCTCGGGCGAGAGGGCGGCCAGCACCGCCACCCCCACGAGGAGGAGCCAGGAAGGGTTCGCGAAGGCCACCAGGCCGGGCACCGGCGCCCAGACCGACATGAGCGCCATCCCGGTCAGCACGATCGTGCGCCCGATCGAGCGGAGGCCCACCGGCGCCGAGCTGACCTCGCCGAAGCAGCCGCACCCGGCGTCGGGGCGGCGCCTGCGCAGTTCCATGAGGACGTAGGTGGACAGGGAGAAGAAGAGCACCGTGCCCCAGCGGAACAGCGGGTGTGTGGTCAGCAGCAGGCCGGCCACGAGCACCAGTTCGCCGACGGCGCAGCACACCAGGGCAGGAGCCTGCAGCTTGTCGGGCACCAGCACGGCGGGGCCCATGCGGCTGAGGGCTCCAGGTTCGCCTCCGGTGTACACGGTGGCGAGTTTGGCGACCGTACCCAAGACGAGGAGGACGATCAGCACCGGCAACTGTGATTCGAGCATGTGCGGTCACCCCAATCCGATCTGGGCATTGAAGCAGCCCTTGGTCAGTTCGCCCCCCAGTTCCACGAAGGTCGCGGGCGACAGCTCGGTGATCCGCCCCCGCGGGGAGGTGCCGCATTCCACGCACCGGTCGCAGAACCGACCGGCCAGGCAGCCGCACGCCACGATGGGCACGTTCGCGCTGCGCGTCGTACACAGGTTCTTGACCTGCAACAACGATCCGATCGACAGGTACGGCAGGCCGACGCACGACACCGCCGAATCCGGGCATCCGGCGTCGGAACGCTCCAGCATGGGATAGGCCGCGCCCCGCTCGTCCTCGTCGAAGGCATCGGCCCAGGTCGCGGTGCCCGAGATGCGTTGTTGCTGCCCCGCGTAGGCCGGCGGCGGCGACGGGACAGATTTGGCCGGGTAGGCGGGCTGCGAGGTGGCGGGCAGCAGGGCCTGGGTCTCGCCCTGGTCCCTGATGCCGATGGCGTCGAAGAGGTAGCCGGGTTCGAACTGCGGATGCCGTACCCGCAACCGGCCCGTCGTGCGGTAGGGGATGACGATGGTGCGGCGGCCGCGGTGCGCACCGCAGTCGAGCTCGACGGACAGGTCCTTGCGGCCGTCGATGGAGACGATGGTGCCGGTCATCCGGGTCACATCACCCCAGATCCGCTCGACGACCCGGCCTTCGCGCAACGCGCGCATCATGACCCGGCCGCCCACGGGCAGATCGGCGGGCGCGACGTCGCCGCCTCGCCACGCGGTCGCCCACGGCGCGATGACCAGCCGTTCTTCCTCGCCGTTCACGGTCTCGATGATGATCAGATGCGGGCTCACGTCGAGGATCTCGCCGGCCACCGCGGTTAACGGCGAACCATCCCCAGGATCCGGGCCCGGCACGCCCGCCTCCCGGCCCAACGCGGCCGCGGCGAGCGCTCTGCGCCGCTCAACACTCGGAAACCCCACGCGCATAGCCTCACACGAGATCCGGTACGGCAGGCACCGGACATCCCAGAAGAGAGCAAAATACGCAACCCCGGGGGAAGGTGGAGACATCCGGTGACGAACAAACTGCCACCGGCATGCCCCGACCTTTATGTTTGGCAGACCGAATCCTGAATTCCGGTTCAGCCCGAACAGGCCCGCACCCTGCGATTCTGGCCACGATGCAGACTGCCAGCCGGGAAGAGGAGTTCCGCGAGTACGTGACGTCTCGTGGTCCCGCCCTCCTGCGCACCGCCCACCAGCTCACCGGACACGCCTGTGACGCCGAGGATCTGCTGCAGAGCGCGCTGGCCAAGACGTACCTGGCGTGGGACCGCATCCAGGACCGTGGCTCGCTCGACGGTTACGTACGGCGGGCCATGGTCAACATCAACATCTCCCAGTGGCGGCGGCGCAAGCTGGAGGAGTACCCCTCCGACGAACTGCCCGAGACCTCCTCCGAGGCCGAAGCCTGCGGCGAGGTCCACGTGCGGCTCGAACAGGCTCTTGACCGGCTGCCCACGCGCATGCGCGAGGCGATCGTGCTGCGGTACTACGAGGACATGAGCGAGCCCGACATCGCCAGGGCGCTCGGGATCAGTGTGGGGACGGTCAAGAGCACCGTCTCCCGGGCCATGGCCAAGCTCAGGCTGGAGTTGTGCATTCCCGCTCAGCCGCCGCCCCAGCCGTAGCGCCGGGCCGTACGACATCGCGCATTTTGCGCAGGGCCGAGATGAAGGTCGCGCGCTCGTCGTCGTCGAGGAGGGTGGTGTAGCAGTCGTCGATGTCGGCGAGGTGGCGGGGCAGCACGTCGCTGAGCCGCTCGCGGCCCGCGTCGGTCAGCACCGCATAGGACGCCCGCCGGTCGGTCGGACACGCCATCCGGGCGACCAGGGTCTCGCGTTCCAGCCGGTCGACCACGCGCGTGACTCCGCTCGTGGACAAACCGGTCTGAGCAGCCAGATCGGTCATACGCAGGCGCTGCTCGGGGGACCGGGACAGCCTGATCAAGGTTTCGAAGTCGATCCAGGACAGGCCGGCCGCCTGGAAGACCGGGTTCATCCGGGCGGCCAGGCCGGCATGGACCTCGGCGATCAGGCCCATGGCCGTAAGGCGGGGGTCGTCAAAGGGGCTCACGCTCATACCTTATCCGACGATAGTTGACGTGAGGAATATTCCTCGTGTAGACATTTGTTGGCGCAAGCATCCGCACTGACTTCAAGGAGATCCCGATGACCACTCGCACCTGGGACGGCCTGGACATTCCCGCCGCCGGCACCTACAAGCTCGACGCCGCGCACACCAACGTGGGCTTCGTGGCCAAGCACATGATGGTCAGCAAGGTACGCGGCCACTTCGCCGACTTCGACGGCTCGGTCACGATCGCCGAGGACCCGCTGGAGTCCTCGGCCGAGATCACCATCAAGACCGCCAGCATCACCACCGGCCAGCCCGACCGCGACGGCCACCTGCGCAGCGACGACTTCCTGTCGGCGGAGAAGTTCCCCGAGATCACCTTCCGGACGACGCGCGTGACGGGGCACTCCGGGGAGGAGTTCACCGTCGTCGGCGACCTGACGATCCGGGACGTGACCAAGGAGATCGAGCTCAAGGTCGAGTACAACGGCGCCGGCACCAACCCGTGGGGGCAGCAGGTCTGGGCCTTCAGCATCAGCGCCGAGTTCGACCGCGAGAGCTTCGGACTGACCTGGAACCAGGCGCTGGAGACCGGCGGCGTGCTGGTCGGCAAGAAGATCAAGATCGAGATCGAGGGCGAGGCCAACCCCGCTTGAGCCGCATGCTTGTGGCCCTTGCCCACCCTGTCCACAGGTGTGGACAGGGTTATCCACAGGCGGTGGACAACATGCGTTGCGTAACCGCTTTGCTGCCTCGCCAGAAGGCCGGTACGCTGTCGGAAGCCACGTGGCTACCGGGAGGCTTCGCCTAGTCAGGTCTATGGCGCCGCACTGCTAATGCGGTTTGGGTTTACCGCCCATCCGGGGTTCAAATCCCCGAGCCTCCGCCAGGCATGGACTTGCCCCTCATGCGCGCTTCGCGCGTGGGGGGCAAGACTGTTTCTCCAGTCGAGCTAAAGCTCGACCCCTGAAGGGCCTCCCTACGGTCGGACTGCCCTCCTAAGTCCCACCCGTTGCCCAGCTAAGTGGTCAGCCAGTTGGATCCCACCCCGACCCATCGGTGCTCCGCTTCGCTCCGCGCGTCTCTCTCAAGCGAGCTTGCGCCCCATCCTGCCCAGCGCCCATATACAGCGGAGCATGACCACGGTCGAGGACGGCGAGTGGGGAAGGGACAGGTGACACGTGCCATCGCGCAACAAGGCCACCGACTTGATCCCTTCGGCCAGCACCGGCCACGGAGCCGGCGCTGGGTCATTGAGGCGCGCAGCGTCGAGCCGAGCGTCCGAGAGAACCAGGCCACGCCGTGCGAGCAACCCGAAATCCGAACCCGCTGGGGTGCGGCACCGTCGAGCAAGACGACAGCCTCGGGGGCGCCGCGATGAAATCCTCGTTGGGATATCCAGGGGCGGCTTCTGCCGCAAAGGTGACCCATGCTGCCTACGCCTCCCCGTGTGGGTAGAACGGACTAGCCAGCTCCGCCGTTGACGGGTCGCATTCGGCTATTTTCACCGTGGAGAAGGACTCGTCAGTCAGTTGGCCCACAGGGTCGCGATCCTCGGTTTGAAGGAGCTGGGCCACGCCGATCGTGCCCTGGGGGTGGGGTCTATTAATCGCGCTCTTACTACCCGCCAGCGACTCCTATTTGACGAGCAGTCCCGTGACGTCCACCGTAGCGGACACAAAGCCAGATACCGTTGCGCAGGTCGCGAACCAGAACAGCAGCGTATCCTTGCGACCACTCTCCATTCGTACTCGGATAGGAGGCGCCGATTCATCGAACACGCCTGTAGGGCTGACAGTCGAAGTTGAACGTGGCTCGCCACCCTCAACAAGCTTCACCGTCGGCCTCCGGTCTAACCCGAAGCGGGCGAGAAGCTTAGCCCATGTGTGGTTGGCCTGACTGCAACCGAACACGACTCCCGTCGTGGGATTCGGGCACCGACGCCCCTTGGCTGTGAGGACTCTACAGCGTGTGCGTACTTTGAATCCAGCTATCCAGAGTGGAATCGCTGCGGCAGCGGATAAGGACCAAGTAGCGCTAGTCCAGTCGCGCCGGCCCACGAAATATACGCCGAGCGCGATGGCGACAGCTTCAATTATAAGAACAAAGAAGGCCGAATTCCTCTTGGCGTTCTTCCTCGCAGCACCCAATTAAAGAACACCTCTGCTCGCGATCAGCTGATCAGCTATTCATCTTTCCTTATATATCAGCACACGGACTCCTTCCAGAGACCGGCCACAAATGACAGAGATGTAGTTCCATTACCCAGGGGATCGACTTGGTTTCGGGCCAAGGCGACCAACTTGATCCCATCGGCCAGCAGGCCGTCAGGATGCACGGTGCTCTGCGCCATCAAGGTGAGCGCTATCCCGGCGGCTGGCGGGATTCGAACGTCGCTGTCCAGTTCCTTGTGTGGGACCGACAGATCGCGCCCTCCTGGCCCGCGGCCACCTCTTCGATACGGAGATGGTCGAGCGTCCTCGGTCAGGCATCGTCTACCTCATCGCCGCGATGAAGGAGTGAGACAGACCTTGGAGATCGGCTGCGGCGAGGTCGTCGACTTGGGCATCCATGGGTTCGTCCTCGGCACGCGCAACGACGCCCCATTCCGCGAGCACCATTTCGACCAAGTGCTCCCTGTCTACGCCCGGGACAAACCATCACCATCGGCAAAGGCCTGTACGACGTGGTCGTATCGGCATTTCGCACGTAGACCGGACGCCTGCCAGCATTCACCGGTGATCACGGTTCGGGCGGGAGTAGCTTGACGCGCGTACCGTCCCTCCCGGCCCAAGGTCGTGCTGATGACCCTGATCACTGACTGCATCGCGTACTGGGACCACCAGGCCGCCAGCGTCACCGCCGACGATGACAGCACCCCCGAGGAGGCTCTGAAGAACGCCTTCGGCTGGACCCAGTACAACGACCATGGCCCTGACCACGAGTTGCTCGGCCAGGCCGAGACGGCGCTGGAGCTCGGGTGCGGCCGTGGGCATGCCGTCGCGGCGCTGGCCGCCGAGGGTGTTCAGGCGACCGGTGTGGATCTGTCGCCCGTCCAGGTCGCCGGGGCGCGGGCGATGTGGGGGCATCTGCCCAACGCGGTCTATACCGAGGCGGACGCGATCGAGTTTCTCGATGACACGGAGCAGCATTGGGATGCCATCTACTCCATCTTCGGGGCGATCTGGTTCACCGACCCCGATCACCTGCTGCCGCGGATCCGTTGGCGGCTGAATCCCGGGGGTCGGCTGGTCTTCAGCCAGGCGCCGGCCGTACCCGGGTCGTATGGTGTTCAGGGCATGTATGGCGCGGGCTTCCGCGGGCCGCAGACGTGGGTGTATCGCTGGGCCTACGAGCCCGAGATGTGGGCCCATATCCTGGCGTCACACGGCTTTAAGGACATCCGGGCCTGGCATGAGCCCGCTCCTGATCCCGACCATGTGGGCACGCTCATCGTCCAGGGCACTCGTCCCTGAGCCGCCCCGCCCGGTGCTCCGGCCCTGGTCGGCATCGTGGACCTCCAGGTCGCCTCTCGGGCGGCTTCGGGTTCGAGGGGGACGCCGGGCGTTTCGGATGCCCATCGTGTTGGGCGGCGGTCAGCGACCCGCCACCGATCTTGGGGGCAACTACCAGAGACCGCGCCCCTGTCCACATGTCGTTACGCGATAGCGAACTCCTGGGACCCAACTCGAGAAGATCACCAGAGCTGGGCGGCGGGCAGTGCTCGAATCTGTCCGACTCCTCGTCGGGCATACGAACTGAACACTCACGCAAGTGCCCGCTCTCCGCAGGATGGAGGGCGGGCTCTTTGCACATCGTGGGGGTGTTGCCAGATCGCCGCGATCAGCCATGGCGTGGGCAGGTCCCGCAGGCGAGTGCGCACGTTGCCGAGGAACGATTCGAGCAGCGCGCCTCACACCCAGGAGTGGCCGACGGCGCCCGACTCGAGGGCGGTGATTCCCGTCGAGTGCTCAAGGAGGGAGGCGAGCCAGGGGGAAGATGTGGTTGACCTCGGAGGGCACGTGGCTTGGCTGGGCAGACGGGAGGCTAGGGCGCCTTGTCCGGCGGGTGGGGCGGGTCGTTCACAGGCAGGATAGGGTCTGCGGCCATGCGGATCATCGAAGGCGCCGGGCAGTGGTCGGATTCGGGCAACGACTGGGTTGAGCAGCTCAAGGTGCCGGATCTGTCCGTGGGGACGTACTGCATCCCGGCGGGTGGCGTCGACACCCAGAGCCCGCACACCGAGGACGAGATCTACGTGGTGACCCAAGGCCGGGCCCGGATTGTGACGCCGGATGGCGCGGCGGAGATCGGGCCCGGTGCGGTGATCTTCGTCCCGGCGGGTGAGGAGCATCGGTTCGTGGACGTCACTGAGGATCTAGCGCTGCTGGTGGTGTTCGGGCCGGCCTATGGGTCGCGGGCGAGCGGTCTGGCCTGAATAGTCGCCGAGTATGGGGTGTCGGCCGATCTCCTCACGCCGGATCACACGGCTCAGGTTTCCTGATCATGTTTCGGCTCTGCTTCGCGGACGGCCAGATGTGAGGCGCTCGGGGTGGATGCGCCCGGCGGTCGGCGAGATCGCCAGGCTCTTCGATCTCCTGCGGCGACCTCACATCTTCGTGAAGCAAAGCAAGCATCGAACGCAGCAGATCAAGTATCCGAGGCTTTCACCCCGCCCGACGTGGAGCATCGCCCTCTGTCGGGTTCGTTTTGCAGAACTGGCGGTTTCTCAACTTCGCCAAGCGTAGGGCCTGCCAGTGCGTCAGCAGCCGCATAACACCTCCGATCATGCTGTGAATGCTGTAGACAGCACTCTCTTTCCTGCGTATGCTTCGACGAGAAGGGAGGGCGTTGATGGTGTACATCGAGGTGTCGGCTGACACCAAGGAGATGGTCGCGTTCGCCGCTCGTATGGCCAACGTCACCGAAGGGGAGATCGTGCGGCGCCTGATCGCCGACTTCTCAGCGGTCGAGGACGCAGCCCCGACCGGGACGGAGGGCGACGGGCTCTCCATCTACGCCGACTACGCAGGACGCAGAACGCGCGCCCGCTTCATCGCCCCGGCCCGCGTCGAGATCGTCGACGGGCCGCTCAAGGGCGAGTCCTACAAGTCCCCCACGGGGGCGGCCCGAGCTGTCGTCAGGCATTACAACCCCGAGGTGAACGACAACCGCAACGGCTGGATGTTCTGGGTGATCGACAACGGAGACGGCGCCCGCACCTGGCTTCAGACCATGCGCGCGGACTAGGACGACCGCCCGCGAAAGCGTTGATCACGTCTACCAGCCCTGATCAACACCATCCCAACGAGGCGCGGCGCCGCTCCGGACGTGTGTGGCCGCTGCCCCCATCCCCCATTCCCAGGGAGTTGACATGTCCTCCGGCATCGTCCGCTGCGTGACCCTGCGCGGCACAGCAGAGTCCGAAGATGTCCTGACCGCCTTCCTCAGCTACCTCGGAAGGGATCCGCACTTCGTCCGGATCGAAATTCCCGGCGTCCCAGGGCACCTTGACGTCGCCAGATTCGTCTTGGCCAAGGGGCTCAACCGGTCAGTGAGGTCTCAGGACTTCCGGATCGCGCCTTCTGACGACCCGGACGTGTTGTTCATCGGGATTCCCGCAGACCCGGCTCTGACGTTCTTGGTAGCCCGTCAGGCACTCGGCGCGTTCCTCGCAGAGACCTATGTACTGGTTCCGGCGGGTCAGGAGAACGAGCGGATCGACTGGGACGGTGAGTACGACCTCCTGATCGAACGAACCGAGTCACCCTGACCATCGTCGAGCCCACAGATCGCGCCGCGCGAGTTATGGAGCCGGGCAGGGAGTAAGGACGGTCGCATTGTGGGCGTCACAGATGGCGGGCGGATCCGAACGGACCTGCCAGTCGGGCGCGGGGCACGTGCAGGGCATCCGACGCGAGGAGCCGGGCGCGGGGCAAGGAGCCAGGCGGGGCCCCGCACCTGGGCGGGGCGGGCAAGGCTTATAAGTGGCGGCCATGTAGGCGGGGGTCATTGCAGGGCGCTCGACGCTTGGAAACAGGGCGCGGGCCGAGCGCGGGGCAAGGAGCCAGGAACGGGTAAGGATCCGGGCGCTCGGAGCTTGGAAACGGGGCGCGGGCAGAACCCGGGGGCGGGGTGGGTCCGGGGGCGGGGTGGGCGGGGGTTACAGGTGGTGGGCGGCTATGTAGGCGAAGGTCATTGCGGGGCCCAAGGTGGAGCCGGCGCCGGCGTAGCTGCGGCCCATGACGGGGGAAGAGGCGTTGCCCGCGGCATACAGACCGGGAATCACCGCCCCGGCCGTGGAAAGGACGCGAGCGTGCACGTCGGTCTTCAGGCCGCCCTTGGTGCCCAAGTCGCCAGGGACGATCTTGAGGGCGTAGAAGGGCGGGAGGAGCAACGGGGCAAGGCAGGAGTTGGGGATCACGGCGGGGTCGGTGAAGTAGTGGTCGTAGGCGCTGTCCCCACGCCGGAAGTCCAGGTCGCGGCCGCTCCATGCGAACCCGTTGAATCGGGTGAGGGTCGAGGCAAGGGCTGAGGCGGGGACGGCCATTTTGGCCGCGAGGCCGTTCCAGGTCCAGGATTTGACGACGGCGCCGGCGCCGTACCAGGAAGAGGGGAAGTCCAGTGTGGGCGGGATGTCCTTGAAGAGGTAGCGGTTGCGGTAGTTCTGGTCGATGACGAGCCAGGCGGGGATGGCGTCCCGCGCGTACATGATGTGGACCACGTCGCTGTACGGCGCCGCCTCGTTGACGAAGCGCCGCCCCGCCTGGTTGACGATCAGGCTGCCGGGCAGGGTGCGTTCGGCCAGGCAGAAGTACGGCTCGCCGGGCAGCGGGATGGCGGGTCCCCACCAGGCGTCGTCCATGAACTCCACGGCCGCGCCCACCTGGAGCCCGGCCCGGTGGCCGTCGCCGGTGTTGGCCGCGGCGCCGACGGTCCAGTCGGTGCCGATGGGCTGTTCCTGGTACTGGTCGCGCATGGCGTCGTTGTGCTCGAAGCCGCCGGAGGCGAGGATGACGGCGCGGCGGGCGCGTACCAGAGTCTGGGTGCCTTGGCGGGTGACGAGGACGCCGACGACGCGGCCGTTCTCCACGCGCAGGTCGGTCAGCGGCGTGTTGAGCCAGACGGGCACCCCGGCCTGGGCCAGGCCGGCGCGTAGTGCGCCGGCGAGCGACTGGCCCATGGTGAGCGGCTCGATGCCCTGGGCCTTGGCGGCCAGCCATCGGGCGGCGCCCTCCAGTGCCACGGCGGCGCCGCGCGGGTTGACGAGGGCCAGGTTGAGCCACTTGTAGTCGGCGCTGAAGATGACCTCGCCGGCGGGGACGGGGATGTAGGCGGGGTTGAGGTTGGCGAGTTCTGGGCCGAGGAGGTTGCCGTCGAACATGTCGGGCTCGATGGAGCGCCCGTTGGGCAGGCCGCCGGGGAGTTCGGGGTAGTAGTCGGAGTAGCCCTCCATCCAGCGGAAGCGCAGCGGGCTGTTACGGGTGACGAACGAGATCATCGCCGGGCCGTCGGTGAGGAAGGCCGCTTGCTTGTCGGCCGGGACGCCGCTGGGGCCGACCACGGCCGACAGGTACGCCGCCGCCTTCGCCGGGGTGTCGGGCACGCCCGCGGCCAGGATCGTCTCGTTGTTGGGAACCCAGATCCCCGCCCCCGACCTGGCCGCCGAGCCGCCGAAGGTCGCGGCCTTCTCGACGACGAGCGTGCTCAGCCCGCGCTTGGCCGCGGTGAGCGCGGCGGTCATCCCGGCGGCGCCCGAGCCGACCACGACGACGTCGAACTCCTGGGTGACGGCGGCCTCGGCGCGGGCGGCGTTGGCCCCGAGGATCAGCAGCCCGGCTCCGGCCGCGGTGCCGCGTAAGACGGTCCGGCGGGTTGGGTGGGGGTGTGCAGGCATGGCGGAACCCTTCACGAAGGAGAAGTACGGCCTCGCGCCAAGGGCCACAGCCACCCAAGCATGCGTTTGGTTCGATCACCTGTCAACCGTCAGCGGAACTTCCAGCCGGGCGGGAAGATGAGGGCCCGCATGCCGTGCCCCTCCAGCTTGGAGATCCACTCGTCGCCGGTCGGCAGGATCGTGCCGTCGCCGTCCAGCGCGCTCTTGACCGGCGTGTAGCCGAAGCCGGAGCCGAACAACCTGGCGGCCAGTTCGCCGCCGCGCGTCGCCGGGCCGGGCAGGGCGAGCTTGGCGGCGTCGTAGCCGAGGATGTAGCCGGTGTTGGCGGTCACGATCTTGCCGAACTCGGCGGGCGACGCGCTCACGTCCCGGCCGTGGGCCACGTCCACGGTGGCGTCGGCGGCCAGGGAGCCCGCGGCGTAGGCGGCGCCGTCGACCGCGGCGTAGTTCAGGGTGGTCAGTACGTACTTCGGGAAGGTGAGCTGGAGGATCCTGGCGACATTCCACAGGAACACCGACTTCAGGGTCTGGGCCAGCTTGACCAACCGGACGAGCTGGGCGGCGGCCATCGCCTGGGCCAGGCCGTACAGGGCGGTGGTGAGGGGTTGGAAGGCGACCAGCCAGAGCAACTGCATGATGGCCTTCTCGATCTCGACCAGGCGCTCGCGCACGTCCTCCACCATGCGCGCGTACGCCTCGCAGCCCACCGCGATCACCCGGCAGTCGTCGGCGAAGGCGTAGGGGAAGTAGCGGAGGTTGCCCAGATAGATGCCCTTGAAGGCTTCCACGCCTTCGCCCGAGTTGTTGAGCCAGACCGTGGAGGCGGCGGCGTTCGCCCTGGTGGCGATGGCCTCGTCACCCTTGTCCAGCTCGTCGGCCAGGTCGCGGAAGGCCTGCGCGGCCTTGCGCAGCTCGCCGGGCGGGATCTCCGGCGCGGTCACGCCCGCGTAGACGCGCAGGGCGACCAGCGAGCCCGTGCCGCCGGCCATGAGGGCCAGCAGCAGCGTGTTCACGGCCATGTGTAGACCGGGACGTCGCGGATGCGCAGGTCGTCGGCGAGGCCCCAGTCGACGGTGGCGACGTTGTGGCGCATCGCCAGCAGGCCCTCGGCGAGGTCGCGGTAGGCGGCGGCGAAGTCCTCGATCATGTCGGGCAGCTCCCGCCGCTTGGGCCCGTACCAGGCGACGAACGCCTCGTCCGCCTCCTCGCCCACGGGCCAGCCGCCCAGCCGGCCCAGGATCTCCTCGGCCCTGCGCACCGCCCCGGTCAGGTCGTCGGCCAGGTCGGCGAAGGCGGGCGCCGCCTGCTTCTTGAGCTGCTCGTGCGCGATCGACGTGTCTCGCATGCCGGACATGCTCCGGCCCAGATGTTACGGCTACCGCCCCACGAACGTAACGATCACGTGTGCGGGCGCAGGCACGCCTCGAAGACCGCGGTGAGCCGGTCGACGTCGGCAGGGGTCGGATCCTCGGGCCCGAGCAGGCGCCGCATGGTGCCGATTCCCAGGAAGACCGCGGTCGCCAGCCGGGCCCTGCGGTGCGCGTCCGCCCCGTCGAGCCCGGCGGTCATCGGGGCGATGATCGCGTTGCGGAGCCGTTCGCGCACCAGGTCCTGGATCTCGGGGTCGCCGGCCAGGCGTTCGAGCGAGCGCAGGATCGGGCTCTCGGGGTCGGCGTGCATGCGGGCCGCGGTGTACTCGCCCAGCCGCCTGGCCAGGCCCTCGCGGTCGCCCTCGATGACCCGGGCGACGGTGGGCTCGCCGGCCAGCACCTCGCCGAACAGCCCCGCCTTCGACCCGAAGTAGCGCCCCACCAGCGCGATGTTGGCGTCGGCCGCCGCCGCGATCATGCGGACGGTCACCTGCTCGTAGCCGTGCTCGGCGAACAGCGAGCGCGCGGCGCGCAGCAGGCGCTGCCGGGTGGCCTCGCGATCACGCGGCTTGGCCTCCGTGGCCGCCTCGGCGTTCATGCCCGAACTCTACCCGCGCGGAGGCTACTTGCCGCGCGGCTAGTAAACAGGCGTATACTCGCCGGGTACCCGAGCTCGTGGACAACAAGGGGGTGGGGGCGCTTGGCAGCCCAGGCGGCCGCACGGCGGCAGTATTCGCATCGCGAGATCCTCGAGGTGATGGCCGGGCTCATGCTCGCGATGCTCACCTCGATGATCTCGACCTCCGTCGTGGGCACCGCCCTGCCGACGATCGTCGGCGAGCTCGGCGGCCAGGATCAGTACTCGTGGGTGGCCTCGGCCACGATGCTCACGATGACGGTCTCGACGCCGCTCTGGGGCAAGCTGTCCGACCTGTTCGGCAGGAAGCTGCTCTTCCAGACGTCGCTGGCGTTGTTCGTCGCCGCGTCGCTGGCCGCCGGGCTCTCCCAGGACATGGGGCAGCTCATCGCGGCGCGAGCCGTACAGGGGCTCGGTGTGGGTGGTCTGTCGGCGCTGTCGCAGGTGATCCTCGGCGACATCGTCTCCCCGCGTGAGCGCGGGCGTTACTCCGGTTACATGGGCGCGGTCTTCGGGCTGTCCACGGTCGCCGGGCCGCTGCTGGGCGGCTTCATCGTCGACACCGACTGGCTCGGCTGGCGCTGGTGCTTCTACGTCGTGGTGCCGTTCGCCGCGGTGTCGTTCTTCGTGATCCAGAAGTTCCTGAAGATCGAGCACGTCCGGCGCGACACCACGGTGGACATCTGGGGCGCCTTCACGATCACCGCGAGCGCGAGCGCGCTCATGCTGCTGCTGACCCTCGGCGGCCAGGAGTTCGAGTGGAACTCCTTCTGGACCTACGCGCTGGCCGCGATCAGCCTGCTGATGCTGGCGCTGGCGGTGCTGTCAGAGCAGCGCTCCGGCGACCCGATCCTGCCGCCCCGGCTGTTCCGCAACCGCACGTTCGTGCTGGCCAGCCTCGCCTCGCTGCTGGTCGGCATGGCGATGTTCGGGGCGATGATCTACCTGCCGCAGTACCTGCAGATCGTGAAGGGGCTCAGCCCGACCAACTCCGGCCTGATGACGCTGCCCATGGTGGTCGCGCTGTTCCTGGCCGGCGTGATCTCCGGGAAGATCGTCACCAAGACCGGCAAGTGGAAGGTCTTCCCGGTCGCGGGGCTGCTCATCGTGGCCGTCGGGCTCTTCCTGCTCTCCCGGCTGCACGTCGACTCCAGCGAATGGCTGATCGGCTTCGACGTGGCGGTGCTGGGCGTCGGCCTGGGCCTGTCCATGCAGATGCTCATCCTCGCCGCGCAGAACGCCTCCGAGGTGCGCGACATGGCCTCGACGACCTCGGGCGTCTCGTTCTTCCGCTCGCTCGGCGGGGCGGTGGGCGTGGCCGCGTTCGGCGCGATCCTCACCAACCGCCTCAAGGACGAGATGGCGCGGATGCTCCAGGCGGCCGGGATTAACCTGCCCGCCGGAGGCACGCCGAAGCTGGGCAGCCCCGAGGCGATCCAGCACCTGGCGGAGCCGGTCAAGGGCATCGTGCTGGAGTCGTTCACGCGCGGGCTGGAGACCGTCTTCCTGGTCGGCGTGCCGATCGCGCTGCTCGGCTTCGTGGCCACGCTGTTCCTCAAGGAACTGCCGCTGCGCACCAACCAGCCCGCCCCCACGCAGGAACCGCTCACCAAGGACGACATGGTCCTGGCCGGGCTGCTGCTCGAACTCATCGCCCAGCGCGTCGAGAACGCCGACGGCCGCCCCTCCGCCCTGCTCACCGCCGTCGCCAGGATGGCCCCGCCGGACGGCCGCCCAGAGCGCGAACGCGCCAGATCCGTGGCGCACGACGTGCTCCGCCCGACCTCACGGGCGCTCATCACACAGGCGGCGCCACCCGAGAAAGAGAGAGTCACCCTATGATCCGCAAGTTCGCAGGCGCGGTCACGGCCGCCCTGGCGCTGCTCGCCGGGCTGTGGCTGATGATCGCCCCGTTCGCCCTGGGCACCCAGCCCGAGGGCGCCGACTGGACGAACACCACCACCTCGGAGTTCTTCACCGGTCTGGGCGTGGCCGTCGTCGCGCTCGCCGGCGCGCTCGCGTTCGTCGCCGCGATCCGCGAGGAGCTCCTCGCGCGCGGCCTGGTGACGGTACGGCAGCGCCCCGCCGAACCCGAGCCCGCCCCCGCCGCCCCGCAGGGCGCGTCCTCCGCGGAACTGGCCACGATGCTGGCCCCGCTGGTCGAGGCGCTGCGCGAGGACATGAGGACCCGGCAGAACGGCACGCTGGCAGAGGAGAAGCGATGAAGGCGAAGCTGGGCGTAGGCGCCCTGGTGCTGTTGTTCCTCGGCGGCCTGTGGCTGGTCGCCGCCCCGTTCGCGGTCGGCTACCAGCCGCGCGGAGCGGCGTACGCCGACGCGACCGTCAACGACCTGTGGGTCGGCGCGATCCTGGCGGGGGTGTCGTTCGCCGCGCTGGTGGCCTACGCCGCCGACGCCCTGCGCGAACTGGCCCGCCGCGGCCGCCACGTGGCCGAGAAGCGCTGACCAGGGGCCCGCGGTGCACGCCCAAGGGGAGCCGCTGGCCAAGCCGGGTTTCGAGATCGGCAAGGACGGCGCCGGCCTCATCGTGGTCGGCTACGACGGCTCGGGCCCGAGCCGCAACGCGCTCGCGTACGCGGCCGGGCTCGCCCGCAGGGACAACGCCGGCCTGCTGGTGGCGTTCGTGGAGTCGCTGAACAGCGCCACGCTGTGGTTCTTCGCCGGGTCGCCGATCGTGCCCGACCCGGCCGGCGACCTGGCCGAGGACCTGCGCGACGAACTGCGCGGCGTCGGCGTGCCCTGGCAGTTCGTCGCCCTGCGCGGCGACGCCACCCGCGCGCTGGAGTCGCTGGCCGACGCCAGCATGGCCGACGCCATCGTGGTCGGCCGCTCCCGCTCGGTCTGGCACAGCCTCGCCGGCTCCGTCTCGGTCGGACTCGCCCGTCGCTCCCGACGTACCGTCCTCATCGTGCCGTAGCGGAAAGCACGTATCGTGGCTGGATGAAGCGTGTAACGGCCCTGGTCATGGTGCTTGCGGCGGCAGCGTGCGCCGGGCAGCAGAAACCGGTCGCCTCAGCCGCCGAGGCCCCGCCGACGACCACACCGCCCGCGGAGCCCACCGAGACCGCGAGCGCACCGAGTACCCCGAGCACCCCGAGCACCCCTGCGGGCCCGCCGGAGTTCTCCGCCAAGATCTCCAAGGTCTCCCGCGACAAGGTCCCGTACTCGTGGCGGCCCGGCTGCCCCGTGCCGCTCGGCGACCTGCGGCTGATCACGATGACCTACTGGGGCTTCGACGACAAGGCCCACACCGGCGAGCTGATCGTGCGCGAGACGGTCACCGACGACATCGTCACGGTCTTCAGGAAGCTGTACGACCAGCGCTGGCCGATCAAGAAGATGGAGCTGGTCGACGCCTACAAGGGCGACGACTACGACTCGATCGACGCCGACAACACCTCGGCCTTCAACTGCCGCCCTGCCACCGGGTCGAGCAACTGGTCGAAGCACGCCTACGGCCAGGCAATCGACATCAATCCTCGCGAAAACCCATACGTCACCTCAGACGGCGGCACGGCCCACCAAAACGCGAAGAAATTCACCGAACGTCCAATGGACGGTAAAGGTGTCATAAATCCTCGTGACAAGGTGGTGAAGGCTTTCGCCGCCGTCGGATGGGAGTGGGGCGGCTACTGGTCCGGCACGAAGGACTACCAGCATTTCAGCAAGGGCGGGGGCTGACAGAATATTCGTATGGCGGCGAAAGACGGCGACGGATGGGCCGAATGCTCCCGAGGGCATCGGCATTGGGGACTGCACGGGGCATCGGGGCTGCTGGCCGTACACCATGACGACCAGGGCACCCCGCACGTCCTGATGCAGAAGCGCGCGTGGTGGAGCCACCACGGCGGGACGTGGGGCCTGCCCGGCGGCGCCCGCGACAGCCACGAGGACGCGATCGTCAGCGCGCTGCGCGAGGCGCAGGAGGAGGCGGCGCTCGGCGCCGACGGCCTGCACGTGCGCGGCGTCTACCTCGACGACCACGGCGGCTGGACGTTCGAGACGGTGATCGCCGAGGCCGGGGCCCTGCTGGCCGCCGCGCCCGCCAACTCCGAGAGCTCCGAGCTCCTCTGGCTGCCCCTGCCGGAGATCGCCGCCAGGAAGCTGCACCCGGGCTTCGCCGAGACGTGGGCCGAGGTCCAGGGCGTGCTCGTCCCCGAGACCGTGGTGCTCGACGTGGCCAACATCGTCGGCGCCCGCGCCGAGCACGGCTGGTGGAAGGACCGCCTCGGCGCCGCCACCCGGCTGGTGCGCGACGTGGCCGCCCGCAGCGGCCTCACGCACCCGCTGCTCGCGCAGTGGTACCCGCGGATCGTGGCGGTCGTGGAGGGCGCGGCCAGGCAGACGCCGCCCGCGGGCGGGGTCGAGGTGGTCGCGGCCGAGGGCAGCGGCGACGACACGATCGTCGAGCTGGTCCGCCAGGCGAAGCCCTGGGAGCGCTACCGCGTCGTCACCGCCGACCGCGGCCTCAAGGAGCGCGTGAGCGCCCTGGGCGCCGAGACGTCAGGACCGCGGTGGCTGCTCTCCCAGCTCAGCTGATGGCCGCGACCCCACGCTCCTCCTCCTGTACGGCGGCGCCCACCAGCTCCCCGATGCGCGGGTACGACTCCCTGGCCCGAGCCGCACTCACCACATCAGCCCATATTTCCCCCGACGCCCGATAAATCCGGGAGGCGGCGTCCTCCCCCACCTCCGCCAGGAACTCCGCGAACAGCGGCCGCGAGGCCGCCGGAGCCGTGTAGTCCACGTCCAGGCAGACCGCCAGCCGGTCCAGCGCCACCTCGGCGTCGGGGAAGCGGCGCGTCCACCCCTGCTTGGTCGAGGTGTCGCCGAGCTGCTCGGCCAGCTTGCGCATGCCCGACAGCCCGAAGTTGACGTCGAAGTTGTTGCCCAGCACCGGCCCGGTCAGCCTGGCCGAGGTCTCCTTGATCGCGCCGGCGACGTCGGGCCGGCCGCCGCCGGTCCCGGTGATCTCGACGAGCTGGTGCCGCTCCTTCTTGGCCGCCGACCAGGCGTCCAGGAACGCCTCCAGGGGCATCTCGCCGTCGCCGAGCCGTACCCGATCGCCGGAGACGCCGAGCACATCCACGTCGATCGGCTCGGGGAAGGGGAAGTCGGGCCGCCAGGGCAGCCGGTGCCGGTCCACCCGGCACACCACGCGGCGCCCCGCGTCGAGCGCGGCGCGCAGGTTGCGCTCGGCCACCTTGGCCGAGCCCGTGCGGCGAACCTCGTGGGGCACCCCCGCGCGCTCCAGCGCCCGCACGAACATCGGCTCCGGGTGCGCCTGGGCGATGATCGACAGGTGCGGCGGCTCACCGGTGTACTCGAAGACGAAGTACATGAAGCCGATCCCGCCGCCCAGGCCGAACCACATGGACTCCGGCAGTTCCTCGCCGAGCACGCGGCGCAGCAGCGCCGACTCGTAGTGGGTCATGGTGCCCTCATCGGATAGAAGACGGCCTTGAGGCCGGTGACGTCGAGGACGCGCTGCAGGATGCCGTGCACGCCGCTCAGCCGCATGGTGCCGCCGAGCGCGGTCAGCCGCCGATGGTGCTCGACCAGCACCCACAGCCCGCTGGAGTCGCAGAAGTCGAGCCGCGCCGCGTCCAGTTCGAGGGCGTGGCAGCCGTCCTCGGACAGCTCCACGAGCCGCTGTTTCAGCCGGGGGGCCGACAGCTTGTCGAGATCCCCCGCAAGACGTACGACAGCGTGCCCACCGGCGCGTTCGACCTCGACCCTGAGATCCACCCACCGAACTTACCGCGCGCGTCAGAAGGGGAACAGCCGCTATGGTGGTGTGCGCACTGGAGGGTTCGCATAGTGGACGAGTGCAGCCGCCTTGAAAGCGGCCAGGCCAGCGATGGTCTCGTGGGTTCGAATCCCACACCCTCCGCTCACTCCGGGCCGGCGAAGCCGTCCCCCACGCTGGCGGCGAGCTGGAGGTATGCCTCTCTCGTCGCCTCCTGGAGCCGGTCCAGGTCGATCTCCGCGCCCTCCTCCAGATGCGGGTCGTACGGCACGCGGACCACCGCCCGGCACCGTGCCGCGAAGTGGGCCTCCAGCTTCTTGATGTCCACGGCCGACTTCGAGCGCGGCCGTACGCTGCAGAGCACCACGGTGGCGTCCCTGACCAGGTCGCCGTAGTGGTGCGCCTCCAGCCAGTCGAGCGTCGCCGAGGCGGCCCGCGCGCCGTCCACCGAGGGCGAGCTGACCAGGACGATCTGGTCGGCCAGGCCCAGGACGCCGCCCATGGCCGAGTGGAGCAGGCCGGTGCCGCAGTCGGTGATGCAGATCGAGTAGAAGTTCTCCAGCACCTGCGCGGCGGCCTGGTAGTCGGCGCCGCTGAACGCCTCGGAGACCGACGGGTCGCGGTCGGAGGCGAGCACCTCCAGCCGGGAGGGCGCCTGCGAGGTGAAGGCCCTGATGTCCACGTACCTCTTGACCTGGTCCCGCTCGTTCAGCAGGTCACGCACGGTCGCGGAGGTCTCCAGCTCCAGCTTGTCCGACAGGGTGCCGCGGTCGGGGTTGGCGTCCACGGCGATCACCCGGTCGCCGCGCACCTGCGCCAGCGTCGCGCCGAGCCCGACCGTGGTCGTGGTCTTGCCGACTCCGCCCTTCAGGCTCAGTACGGCGACGCGGTGGTGACCGGTGGCCACCGGCGTCCTGGCCCGGTTGAGCAGCTCGCGGCGGCGGCGCACCTCGGCCGGCTCGCCGGGCTTGATCCACCCGCCCGACGCCTTGTACACCAGCCTGCGCCAGCCCTTGGACGGCGCGTTGCGGCGACCGCGCAGCAGCGACTCGGGGTCGAGGCTGTCGGCGGTGGGGCGGCCGGTGACCGGCGGGCGCGGCGGCGAGGTGAACACCGGCACCGGCGCGGCCCGGCGACGCGGCGCGGGCCGCTCGGCGGGCTCGGGACGGCCGGCGGGTTCGGGACGGCCCGCGGGCTGAGGCCGTTCGGCGGGCTGGGGCCGATCGAAGCCCCGCTCCGAGGGCTGCGGCCGCTCGACGAAGGGCCGCGGCTCGGGCTCGGCCAGGGGGTTCGGCTTGGAGTCGGCGAACGGGTGCTGCTTGGAATCGGCGAAGGGGTGCGGCCTGGACTCCGCGCGCGAGTGCTGGGGCTTGGACTCGTCAAGAGGATGGGGCTTCGGCTCCGCGAGCGGGTGGGGCTCGGTGCGGGGTCGGTCCGCGCGGGGCCGCTCCTTGACCGGCTGCTCGGCGGCGGCCTGGTCGAACGGGTCGTTGCGCGGTGACCAGTCGGGCCTGAACGCCTCGAAGCGCTTCTGGAGCCGCTCCTCCTCGTCGTCCTCCGCCACCTCGGGCCGGTCCGCGGGCGCGTCGGCCCCGGGCAGGTCCACGGCCGCGCGGGAACGTTCGAAGTCGAGCGGAAGGTCCTGCGTGAACGGGCTGCCGAAGTCCTGGTCGAAGCCGGCCTTCTGCTCGTCGAAGGCGGGCTTGGGCAGGTCGAAGGCGGGCCTGGACCACTCGGGCGGCTTCGGCCACGCATTGTCCGGCTGGGTCTCGGCCTCGGTGTACTCCGCCTTGGCCGGCTTGTCGTCCTCCGCCGACGGCGAGTCGGGCAGGAGCTGGTAGGTGTCGGTGTCGTCGGGCCGCGGCAGCGGCTTCAGCGGCGCCAGGAAGCTCTCCGCCTCGTCGTCGGCGGAGGACCCGGCCCCGGGCGCGGGCACCGACCCGGACGCGGACCCCGATCCGGACGCGGACCCTGACGCGGCGCCGGACCCTGCGGGCTCCTTGCCCGGGGTGGCCTCGTCACCCAGCCACTCGGCGGCCTCGCTCTCGGTGGCGGGCAGCTCCTCCGCGGCGGCCGAGCCGTACACGGAGTCGACGGCGGCGCGGAACAGCGGCGGGGTCGGCGTCTCCTGCGCGGACGGCACCGACAGCCACGGGTCCTTCGGGTACGGCGAAGGCGCGGCCTCGGCCTTGGCGGCGCTGACGGCCACCGGCGCCTCTTCCGTCTCCTTGATGGCGTCGAGCCAGGCGAGCTGCTCTTCCAGAGATTCTTCGCGATCGTGCCTTGCCACCGTGTTCCCCCTCGGGTGGGTCTAAAGGGGCAGCAAATACATTGCAGATTAACGTCAAGCGATCCGCCGGACGGCGGCAACCCTCAACTTCTTTGCCCGGCGCCCGCGCTCCGCGCCTGGCGGAGTGCCACAGGTTGCAGTTTGCACCTACCTTGGTCAGCATGCGAGCGATTGTGATCTCCAAGCCCGGCGCGCCGGAGGTTCTGGAGTGGCGCGAGGTGCCCGATCTCCGTCCTGGGCCGGGGGACGTGCTCATCGACGTGGCCGCCTCCGCCGTCAACAGGGCGGACGTCCTCCAGCGGCTCGGCTTCTACAACCCGCCTCCCGGCGATTCGGCGTATCCGGGCCTGGAGTGCTCGGGCGTCGTGGCCGAGGTCGGCGCGGACGTGGAGCACTTCAAGGTCGGCGACCGAGTCTGCGCGCTGCTGGGCGGCGGCGGATATGCCGAACAGGTGACAGTGCCGTGGCAGCAGGTGATGCCGGTGCCGGACAACGTCTCTCTGACCGAAGCGGCGGCGCTTCCGGAAGTGGTCTGCACGGTGTGGTCGAACGTGTTCATGACCGCGCGGCTGCGGCGCTCGGACACGCTGCTCGTGCACGGCGGGGCCAGCGGCGTGGGGACGATGGCGATCCAGCTCGCGAAGGCGTTCGGGTCGCGGGTGATCGCGACCGCGGGGACGGCGGAGAAGCTGGAGCGGCTCAGGGAGCTGGGCGCCGACGAGGTGATCAACTACCGGGAGGAGGACTTCGCCGAAACGGCGGAGGCCGACGTCATCCTGGACATCATGGGCGCAAAGTATCTGTCCCGAAATATCAAAGCTTTGCGGACGGGTGGGCGGCTCGTGATCATCGGGCTGCAGGGCGGCCTCTCGGCCGAGCTCGATCTGCGGATGCTGCTCGACAAGCGCGCGGCCGTACACGGGACCACGCTGCGCTCGCGGCCCACCGACGAGAAGGGCGTCATCGTGCGCGGGGTCGTCGACAACGTGTGGCCGCTGGTCAGCGCGGGTGCCGTGCGCCCGGTGATCTACGCGGAGGTGCCCCTGGCCGAGGCCGCGCGGGCGCACGAAATGCTCGATTCCGGGGAACACGTCGGCAAGATCCTGCTAGTACGGTGAGACGTATGAATGCTGAGGAGAACAACACCCCCCACATCGTTGTGGTCGGGCCCGACTTCCAGGGGCAGCAGGGCGACGGCGGCGACGAAGAGCGCTCGGTCGCGAGCCTGGTGGAGCAGCCCGCGAAGGTGATGCGCATCGGCAGCATGATCCGCCAGCTCCTCGAAGAGGTACGCGCCGCGCCCCTCGACGAGGCCAGCCGCAAGCGGTTGAAGGAGATCCACGAGTCCTCCATAAAGGAGCTTGAGGACGGCCTCGCCCCGGAGCTGGTCAACGAGCTGGAGCGGTTGTCGCTGCCGTTCACCGACGACAACGGCGCCCCGCCCAGCGAGGCCGAGCTGCGCATCGCCCACGCCCAGTTGGTCGGGTGGCTGGAAGGACTCTTCCACGGCATCCAGACGACGCTGTTCGCCCAGCAGATGGCCGCCAGGGCCCAGTTGGAGCAGATGCGCAGGGCGCTGCCCGGTGTGCCGCAGGAGGGCCAGCAGCAGCCCGGCGGCTCCGGCCCCTACCTGTAGAGCTCTTCGAGCACGCGGGCCACGCCGTCCTCGTCGTTGGCCGCGGTCGTCTGACCGACCACGGCCAGCACGTCGCGATGCGCGTTGGCCACCGCGTACGACCTGCCCGCCCACGCGAGCATGGGCAGGTCGTTCGGCATGTCACCGAACGCCACCGCGTCCTCGGGCCCGATCCCGTGCCTTCTGGCCAGCGCCGCCAGCGCGGTGGCCTTCGTGATGCCGTGCGCGCTCATCTCGACCAGCGCGCTGCGGCTGGAGTGGGTCGCGGTCACCAGATGCCCCACGAGGTCGTGCACGGCGCCGTGGAAGCGGTCGGGGTCCATCCGCGGGTGCAGGGCGAGCAACTTGGCGCACGGCCGCGAGGTGAGGATCCCCGGCGCGACCACCCCCGCGCCCCCGGCCCGTCGGTCCAGACCGCCCAGCCGGAAATCTGACTCGTGCGCAAAACCACCTTCGTACTCGACCGAAAATGCCAGTCCGGGGATGTTCGCTCTTAGCTGATCCACGACCTCCACGAGCACGTCGGCCTGGATCAGGTGGGATTCAAGAATCTGTTCGGTGTGTAGATCGTAGACAAGCGCCCCGTTCGCGCAGATCGCCACGCCACGGTGCCCGACGACCTCCGCCACCTCGCTCATCCACCGAGGCGGGCGGCCCGTGACGAGTACCAGCACAGCTCCGGATTCCTCTACCCTGGCGAAGGCAGCAGCGGTACGGGGAGAGACCGTTCCATCGGAGCGCAGGGCGGTTCCGTCGAGGTCGGTGGCGACAAGGCGAGGGGTGTTCATAACGGGTTCCAGTTTGCCCGGTGATGCCGTCCAACAGAAATCTTCCTAGCGAGGGGAACACCAAGGCGGTGGAATGGTGTTAGATGTGATGGCGTTGTATTAGCTGATCCCGTAGTGAAAACCAGCATGACTTTGTCTGAGCCACCCCGGGTTGCTGCTGTACGACACACCGGGACCCATGAGGTGTGGGTCCCATAGATTCACATCCTGAGGGAGAGCTTTTATGGCTCAGGGAACCGTCAAGTGGTTCAACGCTGAAAAGGGCTTCGGCTTCATCGCTCCGGACGGCGGTGCACCGGACGTGTTCGTGCACTTCTCCGAGATCCAGGGCAACGGCTACCGCAGCCTCGAAGACGGCCAGCGGGTCGAGTTCGAGATCACGCAGGGACAGAAGGGGCCGCAGGCCTCTGCCGTCCGCGCCATCTGATCTGAAGTAAGCGAGGTAGGGCGGGGTTCGCTTCCAGCGGACCTCGCCCTTTCCGCTGTCCAGGGCCCTGCTCACCGGCCGGCCGGTCACCGGTAGATCAGCCCCGACAGCCGCCAGGCCAGCGACCGCCGGAAGGCGGGCAGCATGGCCAGCAGCCGCAGCACCACGTTCCTGACCGGCCGCAGCGTCCTGCTCATCGTCGCCAGCGCGGTCAACCGGCCGGCGAAGGCCACGACCTGCTCGGCGACCGGACGGCGGGCCGCGGCGTAGGCGTCCAGCGGCGCCTCGTCCCCGGTCTTCAGCGTCTCCGCCAGCGCCTCACCGAGCGCCACGGCGTCCTGGATGCCGGTGTTCATCCCCTGGCCGCCCGCCGGGCTGTGCACGTGCGCGGCGTCGCCCGCCAGCACCACCCTGCCGCTCCGGTACGTGTCCGCCACCCGGTGGTGGATCCGGAAGCGCGAGCCCCACACGACCTCGCTCACCACGGCCCTGTCGCGCCGTGGGCCCCGCTCGTCCAGCAGCCGCTGCACGTACTCGACGCCGGGCTCCTGGGGCGCCTCGTCGACCGTGGCGACGATCCTGAACGTCCCGTCGGGCAGCGGGGCCACCACGACGAGCCCGGCCGGCGAGAAGTACAGCACGACCTCCTCGCTGGGCACGCCGCCGCTGAGCCGTACGTCGGCCAGGGAGAACGACTCCGGGTAGGCCTCGCCGCCGAAGCCGATCCCGGCCTGCTGCCTGACCGTGCTGTGCATGCCGTCCGCGCCGGCCACGTAGCGGGCGCGCACCGTGCTGCCGTCCGAGAAGACCGCGGTGGCGCCCGCGCCGTCCTGGGTGAGCCCCGTCAGCGTGTACGGCCTGGCCACCCGCCCGCCCAGCTCGACCAGCCGGTCCAGCAGGATCCGCTCGGTCTCCGCCTGGGAGATCATCAGCGTGTACGGGTAGTCGGTCGGCAGATTCCCGAACGGCACCGGCACCAGCACGCGATCCCTGTCCCTGATCGTGAACTGCTTGGCGTGGATGCCCCGCCCGGCCATGGGCGCGGCGACGCCGAGCGGCTCCAGCCGTTCCAGCGTGCGGGCGTGCACCACGGCGGCGCGGGAGGTGTTGTCGCCTTCCTCCTGGTTGTCCACGACGGTGACGTCCAGGCCCTGGAGCGTGAGCGAGAGCGCCAGGGTGAGGCCGGTGGGGCCGGCGCCGATGACCAGGACGTCGGTGGCGGTGGGAAGCATCTCGTTCTCCTCTTGGTCAACGCTTGTTGGCATTAGTGTGCGCCCGGCGCGCTGGCTATGTCAACACTTGTTGGCCTACAATCGTTGACATGAGAAGGAGCTCCGCGGACACCAAGGCCGTCATCCTGGCCGCGGCCAGGGAACGCTTCGCCGCAGACGGCTACGAGAAGGCCACGATCCGGTCAATCGCCGGTGACGCCGGGATCGATCCGGCGATGGTGATGCGCTACTTCGGCAACAAGGAGAAGCTGTTCGCCGCGGCCGCCCACATCGACCTGAAATTTCCGGACTTCGCCGCCCTGCCGCGTGAGGAACTGGGCAAAGCGCTGGTCTCCCACTTCCTCGGGCTGTGGGAGCACAACGAGGCGCTCCAGGTCCTCCTGCGCACCGGCGTCACGAACGAGGCGGCGGCCGAACGCATGCGCGCCATCTTCGCCGGCCAACTGACCCCGGTCGTCGCCGCCCTGACCAGCCCGGAACAGGCCCCGATCCGCGCCGGCCTGGCCGCCTCCCAGATCCTGGGGCTGGCTCTGGCCCGCTACATCCTGAAGTTCCCGCCGATCGTGGCGATGCCCCGTGAAGACCTCATCACCTGGACCGCCCCAACCATCCAGCGCTACCTCTGCGACTGACCCACCCCGCGCGCTCGCACTCCCCTCGGGGCCCGACACCCCCTTGGGACCGGGCTCCCCCATGGCCCGACATCCCTTGGGACCGGACACCCCCATGGGGCCCGACACCCCTCGGGACCGGACACCCCCCATGGGGCCGAACATCTCCTTGGGGCCGGGCTCTCCTCCAGGCCCGGCTCCCGTTTGTGCCGGGCATCCCCTTGGGCTCGGGTTGGGTGGGTTTCCCAGGAGGTGGGTGACGTGGGCCGTTGCGGTGGGGACCACGTCCGACGTGAGAAGCGATCCCCACGATCGGCGCCCGCGCGCGTCGGCGGGTGGTGGGTGGGGTGGCGGGAGCCGTAACGGATGGGTGGTCTTGGAGCCGTGACGAACGCGTGGTTCCGGGACGAACGCCCGGTCTCACGTCCATAACGGACGGGTGTCCGGCGGACGTACGAGGATCACGAGTGCGACTCGAAGTGGGTGGGGGCCGAACGCCGGCGGAAGGGGCGCCGTCGATCAGTGCATGAGGTACGCGTGGTTGTGCCATCCCGCGACGGTCGTCGCGGCGTTGCTGTTGCTCGTCAACGATCACCTGCTCAAGCAGGCCTGGCCGGGGTTCGTGACCGGCAAGCTGAGCGACGTCGCCGGGCTGGTGGTCGCCGCTCCCCTGCTCTCCCTCCTCCTCCTGCGCCGGGCCGACCTGGCGGCGACGCTGCTCACCGGAGCGCTGTTCATCCTCGTGAAGACGACGGAGACGGGCGCGGAGGCGGCGTCCGTGGCTTGGACCCTTGTCGCGGGCCCCTCGCGCGTCCTGGCCGATCCCAGCGACCTCCTGGCCCTGCCCGCGCTCGTCCTGGCGTGGTGGATCAGGAACCACGAGGCGCCCAGGCGGTGGACGGCGGTGGCGGGGGTGCCGCTGGCCGTCCTGGCCGTGGCGGCGACGAGCGCGACGCACAGCCCGCCCGCGGCGGACGTCGTGCGGGTCGACGGCGCCCGGATCACCGTGACGGGCACCTGGGCGGCGAGCAACGTCTCCACCGACGGCGGCCGCACCTGGCACCTCTCCGGCCGGAGGGATCCGGATCTTGCGAGCCAGCGGTCCATGTGCGTGCCGCGCGAGCCCCGGCGCTGCTACTGGGTGCGCGGCGACGGCGTCAGGGTGATGCAGTCCGACGACGCCAGCGTGACCTGGCGGCCGTCCTGGGAGCTCTCGCCGGGCCGCCACGAGCTGCTCGAACGCGCCTATGGCGAGGAGGTCTCGTCGGCGTCGCTGGCGGTCCAGGCGACGGCGCGGGGGCACGTGGTCGTGGTGGCGAACGGCCGGGACGGCGTCGCCGTACGGGACGAGGACGGCCAGTGGACCCGGCTCGGCTACGACCCGTCGGGACGGCTCACCGCGCGGGCCGCGACGCCCGTGGACGGCGGTGACGAGGTCGGCGGCGAACTCGCCGTCGCGGTGCTGGCGGGGCTCTGGGCGTGCGTGGCGGGGCTCATGGTCGCGGCGGCAGGCAGGCGCAGAAGCGCCGCGCACTGGATCGCGCCCGCCCTCGCCACCGCCGGCGTGCTCCCCTACGTGCTGCTCGACCCGTGGCCGGGCGGCGTGCCCGCCCTGTTGTGGCTGGCCGGGGCTCCGCTCCTGCTCGCGGGGGTCGTGGTCGCGATCGTGGAGGCGGTGCTCGCCAAGATCCACTCCACCGCGCTCTGGACGGCGCTGGGCACGGGGGTGCTGGTCGCGCTGGGCATCGCGGTGCCGTTCCGGGGCTGGGCGTTCGGGTGGCCCGACTCCTACGAGGTCGCCCTCGCCCTCGCCGCCTTCCTCGCCGTCGCCCTCGCCGCCCTCGGCCTCGCTCTGGTACGGCGGGCCGCCACGACCCCGGCCGACCGCCCATGAAGCGGGCCTGGTTGTGCCACCCGGCGACGCTGGCCGCCGCCCTGGTCCTTCTGATCAACGACCACGTGCTCAAGGAACTGTGGCCCGGCTTCGTCACCGGCAAGCTGAGCGACCTGGCCGGGCTGGTGGTGGCCGCGCCGCTGGTGTCCCTGGTGTTCGCGCGCCGGGCGGACCTGGCCGCCACGGTGCTGACCGGGGTGGTGTTCGCGCTGGTGAAGACGACCGGGACGGGGGCCGAGCTAGCCTCGCACGCCTGGACGCTGGTCGCCGGGCCGTCCCGGATCCTCGCCGACCCGACCGACCTGCTGGCCCTGCCCGCGCTGGGGCTGGCGTGGCGGATCAGGAGGCACGAGGCGCCCAGGCGGTGGACGGCGGTGGTGGGGGTGCCGCTGGCCGTACTGGCGGTGGGGGCGACCGGGCCGGTGGGCGGTCCGCCCAGCGCGGACAACGTCTACCTGTCCGACGGCGGCATCATGGTGGTGGGGAGTTGGGGAGCGGACAACCATTCACCGGACGGCCGAACCTGGCGCACTCTGCCCCCGGCCAACCCGGCCCCCGAGACACCGACCACACCCCGAAACACCACCGAACTCACGCCCACGGACGCCCAGCCCACGGACGCTCGGCCCACGGACGCTCGGCCCACGGACGCTCGGCCCACGGACGCCGTCGAGTCCGAGCCCACCGGTGCCAAGCCCACGGGCGCCGCTGAGACCGCGGTTGCCACCGAGTCCTCCAGTGCCATGGGGCCTACGGCGCCGGGCGTTGAGGTGCCTGTGCCTCGGGGTTCGGCGTGTGGTGTGGAGTTCTGTTACCGGATCGTCGCCGGTCGGCTCAAGGTCGAGCGGTCCGCCGATGCCGGGAGGACGTGGGTGCCGGCGTGGGAGGTGTCGCCGGGCCGTACCGAGTGGCTGAAGCGGGGGCACGTCGGCGACGGCCGCCCGCCGACCCCGCGCTCGCTCGCCATCGCCGTGCTGGAACGGCCGGACGGGCACGTGGTCGTCGTCGCCAACGGCCCGGACGGCGTCGTGGTGCGCGACACCGGCGGGACCTGGCGACGCCACGACTACGGGGCCGACAACGTTCTGAGCACCGGCGCGGCGGCCGCCCTGACCGGGCCGGGCGAGCGGGTGGACGGCGAGACGCGGGTGGCGATTCTGGCCGGGCTGTGGACGTTGCTCGCGGGCCTGGTGGCGGCGACCCCCGAGCTGGTGCGCTCCGGCCGGGCGACCCTGGGGTTCGGGCTGACCGGGGTGCTGCTTCTGCTGCCTTGGCGTTATGAGGGGCTCGTCGGCTACTACTGGCTGATCAACCTGCCCGGACTCATTGGCGCGGTGGCCGGGGTGGGCGGCGGAGTCCTCTTGCTCGTCGTGCTCACCAGCGCCGCGCTGGCCGCCTGGCGAGAGGGCGCGGCGGGCGAGTCGGTGCGGGAGGCGCTGTGCGTGGCGGTGCTGGTGGCGGCCGGAGTGGCGCTGCCGTTCCGTGGATGGAGCGCGGGCTGGCCGGACGCCTACCCGGCGGCGCTCGCCCTCGCGGGCTTCTTCGGCCTCGGCATCGGCGCGGCAGGGCTGGCGATCGTACGGCGGAACGCGGTGTCACGCTCCGCCACGATCAGCAACACGACGGACCCCAGCCGCTCCTTGCCGGTCCCCGAAACCTCCGGCCGCTAGCGGAACAGGATGTCCGGCCGTTGGCGGGCCGGACATCCGGGGCGTTCCGCCGAGGTTGGGCCGGACATCCTGGGCATCCGGTCGTTGTCGGCCGGACATCCTGGGCGTCTGGTCGTTGTCGGCCGGACTTCAGGGCGTTCGGCCGTAGTGGGTCGAGCCGTTCGGCCGAATGGGGCCGGACTCCGGGGGCGTTCGGCCGTTTGGTGGGGCGGGTCTGGGGTTCGGCTGGTTACTTGGTGGGTTCCAGGACGTCCAGGCCCAGGTAGGGGCGGAGGGCCTGGGGGACCACCACGGAGCCGTCGGCCTGCTGGTGGTTCTCCAGGATGGCGACGATCCAGCGGGTCGTGGCCAGCGTGCCGTTGAGGGTCGCCACGTGCTGCGGCTTGCCGTCCTTGTCGCGGAAGCGGACCGCCAACCGGCGCGACTGGAAGTCGGTGCAGTTGGAGGTCGAGGTCAGCTCGCGGTAGCGGCCCTGGGTCGGGATCCACGCCTCGCAGTCGAACTTGCGCGCCGCCGACATGCCGAGGTCGCCCGCAGCGGTGTCGATGATCCGGTACGGCACCTCGATCTTGGCCAGCATCTCCTTCTCCCAGGCCAGGAGGCGCTGGTGCTCGGCGGCGGCGTCCTCCGGGCGGACATAGGTGAACATCTCCACCTTGTCGAACTGGTGGACGCGGATGATGCCCCGGGTGTCCTTGCCGTAGGAGCCGGCCTCGCGCCGGAAGCAGGACGACCAGCCCGCGTAACGCAGCGGAAGTTCGGCGCCGTCGAGGATCTCGTTGGCGTGGTATCCGGCGAGCGAGACCTCGGAGGTGCCGACGAGGTAGAGGTCGTCCTCGGGCAGGCGGTAGATCTCCTTGTCGTGGGCGACGTGGAACCCGGTGCCCGCCATCGTCTCCGGACGCACCAGCACCGGCGTGATCATCGGGATGAACCCGGCCTCGATCGCGTGCTGCATGCCCATGTTGAGCAGGGCCAGTTGCAGGCGGGCGCCCACGCCCTTCAGGAAGAAGAACCGCGAGCCCGACACCTTGGCGCCGCGCTCCATGTCGATGGCGTCGAGCGCCTCGCCGAGCTCCAGGTGGTCCTTGGGCTCGAAGTCGAAGACCCGGGGCTCACCGACGGTCTCCAGTACGACGTAGTCGTCCTCACCACCGTGCGGAGCCGCCTCCTCGACGATGTTGGGCACCGCCTGGGCCATCTCGTCGAGCTCGGCGCCCAGTTGCTCGGCCTCCACCTCGGCGGCCTTGACCTGCGCGGCGAGCTCCTTGGCACGCGACAGCAGCGCCTGCTTCTCCTCGCCCTGCGCCTTGGACACGGACTTGCCCATGGACTTCTGCTCGGCGCGCATGGTCTCGAACGAGGTCAGCGCAGATCGCCGACGCTCGTCGAGGGCGAGCAGCTTGTCGACGACCGAGTCGTCCTCACCCCGCGCACGCTGCGACGCTCGCAGCCGCTCAGGGTCCTCCCGAAGTGTCCGCAGGTCAATCACAGGCCAAGCGTACTCGCTCCCCCCACGACCCCAGGACCCATTTACCACCACCCAACGGCCCCACCAACAACCCACCCAACCCACCGCCAACCAACCCGGCCAGCCGCCGGCCCACCCATCCGGCCGACCCACTGGCCAGGCATTGGCCACCCATCCGGACGACGTGGGCCGTGACGGCGGGGACCACGTCCGACGTGAGAAGCGATCCCCACGATCGGCGGAAACCCGCGACGGCGGGTGGCGTGGGGGTGGCGGAGCCGTAACGGATGGAGGGGTTAGGAAAACGGATCGAGGGGTCAGGAAAGACCGGAACGAACCTGAGACAGCCAGTGGGCGGCCTCGGTGAAGGCGCCGTCGGTGGTGGCGGGTTTGATCTGGGGTGCGACGCCGTCCGCGCGCGGGTAGCTGCCGAGGAAGCGGACCTCGCCGCAGATCCGGTGCAGGCCCGAGATCGCCTCGCCGACCCGCGAGTCCGCCACGTGCCCCTCGAAGTCGAAGTGGAAGAAGTAGCGGCCGATCCCGTCGCCGGTGGGCCGCGACTCGATCCTGGTCAGGTTGACCCCGCGCACCGAGAACTCCGTCAGCATCTCCAGCAGCGCGCCCGGGTGGTCGTCGGCCAGGAAGACCACGAGCGTGGTGCGGTCGGAGCCGGTGGGGTCCGGCAGCGTGCCCGGCCGGGCGACGCGGACGAACCTGGTCACCGTGTCGGTGCGGTCGCCGATGTCGGCGGCGATCTCGACCAGGCCGTAGTGCTCTCCGGCGATGGGCGCGGCGATCGCCGCGTCGTACGGCGAGCCCGGCAACGACACCTCCTGGGCCGCCGCCGCCGTGGAAGGGGCGGAGACCACGACGGCGTCGGGCAGTTCGCGGTTGATGTAGCCGCGGCACTGCGTGATGGCGGCCGGGTGGGTGTAGACGCGCTTGATGTGCACCAGCTCGGTGTCGGGCCGGGCCAGCAGCGAGAAGCGCACCGGCAGCAGCAGCTCGGCGGTGATCAGCAGCGGCTCGCCCCACGCGAACTCGTCGAGGGTGGTGGTGATGCCGCCCTCCAGCGAGTTCTCCAGCGGGACGACCGCGCCGTCGGCCTCACCGGTCCGTACGGCGTTGAGCGCGGCACCGACGGTGGCGCAGGGCATGCGGTCGGCGTCGGGCTCCATGAGCCGCAGGGCTTCCTCGGTGAAGGTGCCCTCAGGTCCGAGATAGGCGATTCTGGGCATGACACCAGAGTAACCAGCTCAGCGGCGTGCCACCTGTGGTTCTATCTCGGGGCCGAGTCCGAGTCTGGCCGCGCGCACCGCCTCCTCCTCTTCGGGGGCCAGCGGCGTCTGGCCCTTTCCGCCCACGACCGGCCGCACGTAGGTGCGGGTCTCGGAGCGGCCGTTGATCGAGGTGAGGACGATGCCGTCGCCCAACCCGTTGATCATCGCGATCGAGAACGACAGCCTCCCGGTCATCTCCTCCAGGGCGTCGTAGCGGTAGACCGCGACGTCGCGGATGGCCTTGAGGTCGCCGCCCATGGTGCTGACGGTGGACTGCCTGGCCAGCATCTGCTGGCAGTCCTGCACGGCCAGCCTGGCCTGCTTGAGCGCGACGTAGCCGATGACGACGCCGCTGACGCCCGTGAGGACGCCGATCATGACCCATACGGTAACGAGCACAACACATAGGGTAATCAGTCGGTCAAGATCCCGCGGCGTTTGGGCAACCAGGCGGCCAGGAGCCAGACGAGCGCGATCGCGCCGAGCCCATAGGCGTTCTGCACGATCTTGCCCAGGACGGGACTGACGACGGGGATCTCCAGCGCCTTGAGCGAGACGCCCCACCAGGGGATCGGGACGACGTAGTACAGCCAGACCCCGGCCGCGACCCACAGCCGGACCCGGTCGCGCCCGTCGCCGACGATCGCGCCGAGTACGACGACGACCCAGGCCAGGTGGTGGATCCAGGCGACGGGCGACAGCAGCACCGCCATCAGGCCGGTGAGCGCGGCGGCGGTGACGAACTCCATCTCCTGGTACGCCCGGTAGGCCGCGCGGAAGCCGTACCAGCCGATGAAGGCCACGAGCGCCAGCCAGATCGCGGACGTCAGCAGGTCGGGCAGGTACAGCCGGATCAGCATCCCGCGCACCGACTGGTTGGTGGTGGCGGCGTTGGAGCCCAGGCGTTCGGGATCGAGCAGCGCCGAGAACCAGAACCCGGCGGCGTCCGAGGGGATGACGGCGAAGGGCAGCAGCGTGAGCAGCGCGGTCACGAAGCAGGCCATCCAGAACGTCCGCCACTGCCGCGTGACCAGCAGGTAGATGAGGAAGACGCCGGGCGTGAGCTTGACCGCGGTGGCCAGGCCGATGAGGAAGCCGCGCGGCCACTTCGGCCGCACCGCCAGCAGGTCGGCCACGCACAGGGCGACGAGCAGGATGTCAACCTGCCCGAAGCGCACCTGGTCGCGGATGGGCATCAAGTAGGTGCAGCAGACCATGGCCAGCGCGAACAGCAGCGGCTTCCTGTCCACCTGAGCCTGCTTGAAGCTGAACCAGACCGCGACGGCCAGGGCCGCGAAGACGCCGACCGTCCAGACCCACTGGGCGGTGGTCCACGACATCATCGCCAGCGGCACGGCCAGCAGCGCCGCGATCGGCGGGTAGGTGAACGGCAGCAGTTGCGGCGCGGGGGTGAAGAACTCGTAGACCGGCCGTCCCTCCCTGATCATCTCGCCGCCGGTGCGGTAGACGTCGAGGTCGACCAGCCGCTGGTCGTCGGGGTTGGTCAGCCACTGCTCCACCAGCGGCCACGCCGCCAGCGCCACGACCACCGCCGCCAGCGCCCACGCCCACCACTGCCGCTTGCCACCTGTCACGGTCTGGCACGTTACCGTGGCTCCAGTCGATCGAGGACGCACACTGCGGGGGTTGCGCTCATGGCACGTCGGTTCCTGGCCGCTCTGGTGCTGGGCGCCGTCCTGGCGGGCGTCCTCGGCTCCGGTACGGCTGCCGCCGCCCCACGCGGCCGGGTCGTGCTGGTCGGCGTGCCCGGTCTGGAATGGGGTGACCTCGACCCCTCGCGCACCCCCAACCTGTGGAAGCTGGTCGCCGCGGGCGGCTCGGCCTCGATGTCGACGCGTGCGGTGCCGCCGCCGGAGCGGGGCGTGACCTGCCCGGTGGCGGGCTGGCTGACGGTCGGGGCCGGGCAGCGTTCCGGCACCGCGGGCAAGGGCTGCGCCCCGGCGCCTCGGCCGGAGCAGGACGGCGCGGGCGCCCGGGTTCCCGGGTGGGAGTCGCTGGCCGCCTACCAGTCCGGCACCGGTTACGGCGCGGTCCTCGGGACGCTGGGCCAGCTCGTGGCCGACTCGGGCGGCGCCGTGGGGGCCGTGGGTCCTGGGGCGGCGCTGGCCGCCGCCGACAAGAGCGGCCGGATCCCGAAATATGCGGACAACGTGGAGGGGCTCGGCGAGCTGACCGGCTACTCCCTGATCGTCTTCGAGGCCGACGCGCTCGCCGCCGCCTGGGCCCGCATGCCCCAGGACGAGTACGGCGTGCCCGCCGGCCTGCCGGCCGCGGCCCGCGCCACCGCGGCGGCCGAGGCGGACCGGCGGGTGGGCACGTTGCTGGCCCGGGTGCCCCAGGGGAGCACGGTCCTGGTCGGCGGCGTCTCCGACACCTCGCCGGCCGCCCATCTGCACGTGGCCATGGCCACCGGGCCCTCTCCCGGCGGCCCGCCGTACCGTCGAGGCTTCCTCACCGCGGCCTCGACGCGGCAGGACGCGCTCGTCACCATCACCGACCTGACCGCCACCGCGATCGGCGCGCTCGGACTGGAGGCGCCGCGCGCGGTCGTCGGCCGGGCCTGGAACGACGGCGGCGCCGCGCCGGAGACCACCGAGGAGACCGTCGCCCAGCTCGCCGACGCCGACCTCGCCAGCCAGGTGCTGCGGGAGGTACGCGGGCCGTTCTTCGCGGTGTTCGTCGTGGTCCAGTTGCTGT
The DNA here is from genome assembly GCF_044456745.1 of Nonomuraea sp. NPDC050790. NCBI lineage: Bacteria > Bacillati > Actinomycetota > Actinomycetes > Streptosporangiales > Streptosporangiaceae > Nonomuraea > Nonomuraea sp. NPDC050790. The sequence goes on from NZ_JBITGF010000009.1 coordinate 119,709, forward strand.
TCTACCTGTTCGCCGCCCTCGCGCTGCGCCGTCGCCGCGCGCGGGGCGAGGCGCCGCAGGACGAGGGCGGGGCGGCGGCGTCGCGGCTGCTCGTGGTCGTCCAGGTCGTGTCGGTGCTGGCCGGTTCGATCGCGGTGTCGACGTTCCTGGCTCAGCTCGTGCCCTGGTGGAGCCTGCCCGCGCCGATGCTCGCGCTGATCGTCACGATCGTGGCGGCGGCCGGGCTGATCACCGGGCTGGCCTTCGCGGGGCCGTGGCGGGCGGCGGTGCTCGGCCCGCTCACCGTGGTGGCGGGCGTGACCTCGCTGGCCCTGCTCGTTGACGTGATGACCGGCTCCAGGCTGCAGGTCAACGCCGTCAGCGGGTACGAGCCGGTCACCGGCGGCCGCTTCTACGGGTTCAGCAACATCGCCTTCGCCATCCAGTCCACCGGCACGATCCTGGCGCTGTCGGGCGTCGCCTGGCTGCTCAGGGCGCGTACCTGGCTGGCTCTGGGGGTGTGCGCGGCGTATGGGATGTTCGCGGTGTTCGCCGATGGATGGCCGGGGTGGGGGGCGGACTTCGGCGGCGTTCCGGCGTTCGTGATCGGGCTGGCGGTGTTCCTGATCCTGCTGTCCGGGCGCCGGGTCTCGGTGGGCAAGCTGCTGGTCGTGGGCGTGGCGGGCGCGCTGCTGATCGGTTCGATCATGGTCTTCGACTTCATGCGGCCGGTGGCGCAGCGCACTCACCTGGGGAACTTCGTCCAGCAGATCCTCGACGGGCAGGCGTGGACGGTGATCGCCAGGAAGTTCGGCGCGATGGTCGGCGTGACCGTCGGCAACTGGTCGCTGACGCTGCTGTCGCTGGTGGCGCTGGCCTTCCTGTTCCTGGTGCTCAACCGGCCCTCCCGCTGGGGCGCCTCCGCGCTCGGTCAGGCCTACCGGCTGGCGCCGCCGTTGCGGGCGGGCCTGTTCGGCGCGCTGACCTGCGCCTTCGTCGGCTTCCTGATCAACGACTCGGGCATCGCGATCCCGGCCATGGCGCTCACCGTGGCGGTGCCGCTGTCCGTGGCCGCGTCCGTGCGCGCGCTGCAGTTGTCCACGCCCATCCCGCCAGAGCCAGCGTCAGCGCCAGCAGCGCCCACGGCGCCACCTGCTGCCTGACGACGGTCCGCAGCCACTCCAGGTCGGCGGGCTGCATCTCGATCCTGGCCGGCAGGTACGCCAGCGACAGGATCACCAGATGCCCCGCCAGCAACCGGTCCGCCAGCGAGGCCCCCGCCATCGCTACCATCGCGAAGGCCAGCCCGTCATACCAGGGCAGGATGTACGGCGTGGCGAACACGTAGGCCACCGACAGCACCGCCGCCACGGCCGGCGCGTCCCGCCCCGGCAACGCCCGGAACAGCGCCCACGCCAGCAGCCCCAGCACGAGCAGCGACGCCACCTGGATCTCCCCCCGGTACGCGCTGCCCTCCCCCACCACGGCCTGCAACATCGCTTGGAACGGCTTCCAGTAGGAGGCGTGCGAGATCGCCTTGCTGGTCCTGGTCACCGGTTCCAGCGCGGCGAGCCCGGCCAGCGCGTACCCGGCCACGACCACGGCCAGCGCCACCCCCGCCATCAGCGCCAGCCGTAGCGGCCGCCGCCGCAGCTCCCAGGCGGGGCCGAGCGCCACGATCCCGGCGTTGAGCTTGACCGCCACCCCGAGCCCCATCAACAGCCCGGACCCCGCGGGCCGCGCCCTGGCCAGCAGGGCCGCGACCACGCAGGCGATGGCCAGCGTGTCCACGTGCATCCCGGCGACGAGCTGGTAGAGCAGCAGCGGGTTGGCCGTCCACAGCAGCGCGGCGCGGAGCCTGCGGCCGGGGTCGTCGCGAGTGAAGCGGTCGAGCAGCAGCCCGGTGACGATGAACGCGGCGGCGTTGACCAGCGCGAGCACCAGCACGGTCAGCCACAGCGAGCCGCCACCCACCCATCCGGCCAGCGCCTGGACGGCGGTCGCGACCGGCCCGTAGACGCTGGCCTCCTCGCGCCACGGCTCCTCCACGGCCGCGGCGATCGGGTCGCCGGGCAGGTCGGCGGCGCCGTGGGTGTAGGGGTCGACGCCGAGCGCCACCATGCGGCCGTAGGCGGCGTAGTTGAGGTGGTCGGCCGAGCCCGAGGGCGGGAGGAAGGCCAGGACGGCGGCAGCCGTACAGCCGAGGACGACCAGGAGCCTGGCGGGCAGGCGCGAGCCGTACGCGAGGCCGCCGAGCAGGCCGAGACCGCCCAGCACGATCGCCGCGGCGGCCAGCCCGACCACGAGGTGGGGGCCGGGGTGCAGGCCGAGCGAGGGCCCGCCCAGGTCGGGGACGACCGCCGACGGCCCGAGCAGCCCGATGACGATCGTGAGCAGGACGCTCGCCGCGGTGCACAAGGACGCGCTCAAGGCCCTGATCTCGGAGGTCACCCGCAAATTCCAGCACACCTGACGAAAGTCGGGGGACACGGCTGCCGATCGGGCAATCCGCGAGGGTGGTCCGGATTCCTACCTTTTCCTCATGCGAACCACGATGGTGATCACGGCGCTGACCGGCGCTTTCCTCCTTTCCGCCGCGGGTACGGCCGCCGCCGACGACAACACCGGCTTCGACTCCTATGTACGCGCCTACGTCGAGCGGACCGGGTTGCCCGGGGCCATGGTCGCCGTCACCAAGGGCGACAAGGTCGTCCTGACCGCGGGCTACGGCCACACTGCCGACGGCGCGGCGATCACGAAGGACACCCCGATGCCGCTGGCCTCGGTCTCCAAGTCGTTCACCGCCCTCGCGGTCACCAAGCTGGCCGAGGAGGGGAAGGTGGAGCTCGACGCCCCGGTCAGGCGGTACCTGCCGGAGTTCACCATGGCCGACCCGCGCGCGGCGAAGATCACCGTCAGGCAGTTGCTCAACCAGACCTCCGGCATGTCCGACCGCAGCTTCCCCGAGCTGACGCTCGACGCCCCCGCGACGCTGAAGGACTCGGTGGCCATGCTGCGCACCGCCGGGCTGGACTCGGCGCCCGGCGCCAGGTACCACTACCACAACCCCAACTACTCGCTCCTGGCCCGCCTGGTCGAGGTCGTGGTGAAACGCCCGTTCGCCGAGCACATGGCCGCCGGCGTCTTCCGCCCGCTCGGCATGAACGCCACGAAGACGGTCGACACCACCCGCGAACTGCCCGGCGCCGCCAAGGGCTACGTCCGCGCCTACGGCCAGGTCGTGCCGCGCACGCACCCCACCTGGTTCATCAACGGCAGCTACGGCATGGTCTCCACCGCCGCCGACATGAGCAGGTGGCTCATCGCCCAGAACGGCGACCAGGCCGCGATCAAGGCCACCCACCAGCCCTCCGGCGTCGGCGGGAGCGCGTACGCGATGGGCTGGGCCGGCACCGAAACCCCCGGCGGCAGGCCCATGCTCAAGCACACCGGCTGGCTGCTCACCCACAACTCCGCGCAGGTCCTGCTGCCCGGCAGCGGCTACGGCATCGCCGTGGTCACCAACACCGGCATGGTCTCGGGAGACGACGCCTCGATCATCGCCGACGGCCTGGTCGACCTCGCCGAAGGCCGCCCCGACCAGGGGCTCGCCCCCTTCACCGCCACGGCCGACCCGATCCTGGCCGGGATGACCCTGCTCACGCTGGCACTCGGCGTCCTGGGCGGCTACCGGGCCCGCACCTGGGCGCGCCGCCGTTCGGGGCGCGCGACCTGGCGTCTTGCGGTACGGCTGGCGCCGTACGCGCTGCCGGTGGCCCTGTTCGCCGGTCTGGCCGAGCTCTTCGGCCTGCTGATGAACCGCTCCGGCACCCTCGCCCAGATCTCCTACGCCTGGCCCGCCCTGTTCGTCTGGTCGGCCACGGCCGCGGTGACCGCCCTGGTGGTGGCCGGTCTCCGCGTCTTCCACACCGTCCGCGCCCGACGCCGCACGGCTCCCTTCACCGGCTAGTCGCGTGGGATGGCCTCGATGCGGGCCATGTGCTCCTCACCCCAGTCCCCCAGCGGGATGAGCGCGGCGAGGAGCGAGGAGCCGAAGTCGGTCAGCGAGTACACGACCTTGGGCGGGATCTGGTGATGGTCTTCACGCAGCACCAGTCCCGCCTTCTCCATCTCCCGCAGTTGCAGGGCGAGGATGCGCTCGCTGATGCCGGGCGCCTCCCGCCGCACCTCGCCGAACCTGCGCGGGCCGTCGTACAGGGCCCACAGGATCAGCACCTTCCACTTGCCGCCCATCACGTCCATGGCGGCGTCGAGACCGCAGGTGTAGCGCGTCTTCTTCACGAACAAAATAGTAGGTACTTGATGAAATGTGCGCTAGGCGAGAAGCATGGCTGCCATGAGTACTCCAGTGACGATCATCGGCCTGGGCGCCATCGGCACCGCTCTGGCCAGGGCATTCGTGAACGCCGGGCATCCCACGACCGTATGGAACCGCTCCGCGGACAGACCGACGCCCGAGGGCGCGGAGCGGGCGGCGGGTGTCGCGGCGGCCGTCGCGGCGAGTGAGCTGGTCATCGGGGCTCTGACCACCTTTGACGCCACGCGGGAGGCGTTGGAACCCGTGGCGGGGAAGGTGCGCGCCCTGGTGACCCTGAACTCCGGCACTCCGGCCGGCGCGCGGGAGACCTCGGTCTGGGCGGCCGGGCACGGCGTGGACTTCCTCGCGGGCGCGATCAAGAACGTGCCCTCCGCGGTCGGGTTGCCGGACACCCTGCTCTACTACAGCGGCGACCGGGCCCTCTTCGACCGGCACGTGCCCACGTTGCGGGTCCTGGGCGGTGACACCGTGTTCCTGGGTGAGGAGCCGGATCTGGCCGGGCTTTACGAGATGGCCGTGGGCGGCACGCTGCTGCCCACCGTCGTCGCCTTCCTTCAGGGAGCGGCGCTGGTCACCTCGCGCGGGCTGCCGGCGAGCTCCCTGGTGCGGTACGAGGCGAAGTGGCTGGAGATGATCATCCAGTTGCTGCCCGACCTGGCCGAGGCCGTGGACAGCGGCGACTACGCCGATCCGGAGTCGGCGCTCGGGCTGTTCCACGAGGCCATTCCGTACGACCACGAGATGGGGCGGGAGGGCGACCTGGACGTCACCTGGCACGAGCCGCTGCACGACCTGCTCAGGCGGGCCGTGGCGGAGGGACGCGCCGACCAGAGCATCGCGTCTCTGGTCGAGCTTCTCCGCAAGCGGCCGTAACGGCGCACGCCGGGCAGCCGAAACCGCCGGTCAGCGTCCGCAACACGTGCGATTGAGGACCGGAACCGGGGTAACGGGCGTGCTGCTTGCCGTTCAGCCTGCTTGGTTCGACCTGCTTGGTTCAGCCTGCCGTGGTGCCGCCGGCGTTCAGCCGGAGGGGCGTCTGGTGCGGGCGCCGCGGACCGCCGGCTCGCGGAGCGCCAGGGCCAGGGCCACGTCCCGCAGTTGCTTGGCACGGTGCAACTGGGCACGCCAGTCGTTGCCCGTGGCCCGGTGGGCCATCTCGACCTCGACCTCGGCCACCCGGTAGCCCTTGCGCACCAGGTCGATCGTCAGCCCCGTCTCCACGCCGAACCCGTGGGCCAGCGGCCTGGCCGCCTCGAACGCCGCCCTGGTCAGGCAGCGCTGGCCGTTGAGCGGCTGCGTCGCCTCGAACCCGCCGGTGGCCCGCCGGATGCCGTCCCTGGCCAGGCGGACGACGATGCCGTGGCCGCCGAGCCGTACCCGGGTGGCGAAGACCGCGATGGACATGTCCGCCTTGCCGGCGCGTACCGGCTCGATCAGGGCGGCAGCCGTACGCGCGGACTCGCCGAGATCGGCGTCCAGGAACAGCAGGTGCCGCGGCGTGTCGCCGTCGAGCAGGCGAACCGCCTCCGAGCCCGTCTCCATGGCGGCGGCCTTGCCCCGGTTACGGCTGTGCCGCACCACCCTGGCCCCCGCCGCCCGCGCCACCCGGCCCGTCTGGTCGAGCGAGCCGTCGTCCACGACCACGACGAGATCGACCCCGGGCAGTTCCAGAGCCGCCCGTACGGTCGCGCCGATGCGGTCGGCCTCGTTCTTGGCCGGGATGACGACCGCGGTGTCCGGCGTCATGACCCCTCGGAGATCAGAAACTCCTCGGGCACCTCATCGTGCACGGTGAACACCGAGTCGAGTCCGGTGACCTGCAGAATCTTGCGCACCGCGGGGCGCGGGGCGGCCACGTCGAGCTCACCCCCCTGCTCCTTCATGCGTTTGAGTGCCGAAAGCAGCACGTTCATCCCCGTGGAGTCGCAGAACTCCACCAGGGACATGTCGATGACCACGCGATTGGGCCCGTCCTGGAGCAGGCGAGTGAACTCCTGCTGCAGGCGGGGCGCCGTATAGAGGTCGATTTCACCGGCGATCGCAACGAGTGCATGGCCGGCATGTGATCGAGTCGAGACCTTGAGCTCCACATGGGCAGGCTAGCGGGGTCGAGGCGTCTGGTCACGTTCTCACGCCGATAGTGGAACGCCGGGTTTTTGTCCCGCGTTTGGGCCTCATCAAAACGGAGAGTACGCGAAGCTTGACACTGTGACACCGGCACGTGCCGGAAAGGGGGGTTGCCCGGGCCCTCCTGGTCAGGAACAACGCATCACGGAAGCCAGGGGCCCGAGCGTACACATGACGACAGAGCATTCCGAAGATCTCCAGCGCCAGCGCCTGCGCGAGCAGTTGGAGGCCATCCTCACCCGTACCGAGAAGGCCACCTCGTGGCACGACGAAGCAGGCCGCCTGCGGGGGCTGCTCAACAGCGAGGGCTACGTCCCCGTCCGCACCAGGCTGGCCGGCGAGGACCTCGACTTCCTCGGCGACGCCAAGGACACCGTGCTGGCCTTCGCCGAACTCGGCCTGCGCCTGCTCGACCTGCACCAGCCTCGTGACGCCGGGGGGATCACGAGCGACACGGCCCACCCGATCCTGCGCTGCAGAAGCTGCATGTGGCGCTGGCCCTGCCCGACCTTCCGCGCGATGTCCGAATCCTTCGGCACCCCCCGGATCCCCTCCCCCGCCTGAGATCACTCCGGTGGCCGGTCGGCCGTCCCCCGTCTCCCAACTGCTCGACCAGCCAACACGCAACCAATGGTTGCGGATTCGGTCGAGCTGGGGTAGCTTGATATGCAACCAAAGGTTGCGAATGGACGAGGGGTGGAGAGCATGGAGTACGGGAGTATCGAGCGGGAGATCCAGGTGGAGGCCGCGCCGGAAGTGGTCTACGAGGTCGTCAGCCGTCCCGAGCACATCTCGCAGTGGTGGAGCGACGACGCCTCCATCGAGCCCGTGCCCGGCGCCGTCGGGGAGCTCGTGTGGGGGGATCGGGCGGAGGTCGTGCCGTTCGCGGTGGTCGACGCGGTGCCGCCCCGGCTGTTCTCGTTCCGGTGGTGCCATCCGGGCGGCACGATCGACGACTCCGCCGCCTCCCTGCTGGTCACCTTCGAGCTCACCCCGTCAGACGGGGGCACGCGGATCCGGCTCACCGAGACCGGGTTCCGGGAGATGGGCTGGGAGGCGGCCAAGCTCGAGGAGTGCTACCGCGACCACAGCATCGGCTGGGACACCTTCGTGCCGCGGCTCGGGGAGTACATCACGAAGCTGGTGTCGGCGCGGTGAGTGCCGCCGTCGACGACGACCTGTGGTCCGCGGTCGGCGACCCGACCCGTCGGCGGATCCTCGACCTGCTCCTGACGTACGGCGACGGCACCGCCACCAGCCTCAGCGAACGGCTGCCGGTCACCCGGCAGGCCATCGCCAAACACCTCGGCGTGCTCGACCGCGCCGGTCTGGTGCACGCGGCGCCGTACGGACGGGAGAGGCGGTACCAGGTGGACGAGGCGCAACTCGCGCGCGCGGTCGCCCAGTTGTCCGCGGTGGGCGCGGCGTGGGACGCCAGGCTGCGGCGCATCAAGCGGATCGCCGAGGCGATCCAGCGTGGCAAAGAAGATCAGTGAAAGGAGCTCGACATGGTGGACATCCTTCACAGAGTGGGCATCAAGGCCCCGGCTTCCGAGGTCTACGCGGCCCTGACCACCGTCGGCGGACTCGCCGGTTGGTGGACGGCCGACACGAAGGGCGTGGGTGACGAGGTCGGCGGGGTGGCCCTGTTCCGGTTCAAGTCGGACGGGTTCGACATGAAGGTCCGCGAACTCCAGCCGGACACGCGCGTCGACTGGGAGGTCGTCGGCGGGCCCAAGGAGTGGATCGGTACCCACGTGACCTGGGACCTCGACCGTGCCGACGACCAGACCATCGTCCTGTTCCGGCACACGGGCTGGGCGGAGCCGGTGGAGTTCATGCACCACTGCAGCACCAAGTGGGCCGTCTTCCTGATGAGCCTGAAGTCCCTGGTCGAGACCGGGAAGGGCGCGCCGTACCCGGACGACGTGCACATCGACAACTGGGGCTGAGCCCCTCACCCGAGGACGAACGGGACGGCCAGCTCACCGAGCGCCACCCGTTCGTCCTCGGTCGGGGCCCGCCGTCCGGTGCCGACCAGCAGGGCGTCCGTGTCGGAGAACGACGCGGGGAACGGCGCCCCGGCGATCTTCTCCAGCATCCCGCGCGCTTCGGCCAGCGCCTCGGCGGGCGGTCCCGGCACGTCGGGCAGGTGGGCGATCAGGTCGAGGTGGTGGAGGGTCCATTCCATGACGTACGCGGACAGGTAGTCACCAGTGGTGATCACGATGTCCTTGGTGCCGACCCAAGCCCCCGGATCAGCGAGTACGGCGGCGCGCCCGGCGGCCGACCCCACGTCGTCCAGGTGGAACTTGAGCATCCACGGCTCCCCATAGGCCGCCGCCAGCCGCACGGTCAGCGCGTCCAGCGGATCTTCGCCGGTCGGCGGGGTGCCGGTGACCTCCCAGTAGGTCACCGCGTCGCGGTTCGGCGGCGTCTCGGCCGGAGTCACGAGCGTGATCAGGACATCCTGGGCATCGATGACGAGGTGGCAGGCCAGGTCACGTACCAGCCATCCGGAACAGCCGGACGGCTTCGCGAAGTCCTCGTCAGGGAGTTCGGCCACCGCCGTACGCAACGCCGTCCAGGAACGCGAGAAGAGATCCACATCCGGCAGGCTATGCGGTGACACGATCCCGCACCACGCACGGCCCATCCCTTCCTAAGATCAACGGATGACCGCAGCGATGCCGACCACGACCGACTACGCCTGGGCCGACGGCGGCGCCCTCGACGATCCTTACTGCCTGACTCTGGTACGCGGGCTGACGCCCGAGGAGTTCATGGCCCGGGTCGACGCCCAGACCCGTTCCCGGCGCAGGCTCGGCGAGGGCGTGCCATTCGGCGCCGCGGCCGTGCCCGGCGCGGACTGGACCCTCGTCTACGAGAGCGACGGCCGGCTCGGCGTCACCGCGGAGGCGATGATCCCCGTCTCCACGGGCACCCGCGTCGTCTCCCACTGCGAGGTCGGGAACGGGCGATACCGGTTCTTCTGGGCGGAGGACGGCGACGTCCGCCTCGACTTCGACCCGCTCTACGCCAACGACCGGCGCGGCAGCACCCCCGACGCCCTGCTGACCGACATGGTGGACATCGGCTACGACCTGCGCGACGACGCCACGCTGGAGGACGTCGACTTCACCTTCCCCCTCATCGCCGCCTCCTTCGCCCTCGCCGAACGCCTCACCGGCCTTCGCATCACGCCTGAGCTGCTGGGTGGGCTTACGTTCTTGTGCGGGGAAGCTCCATCGGTACGGCCCTGAGTGAAGTCGTGTCCGCCATCGGTGATTACACAGGGTCCGTAAGCCGGTTACTCGATGAGGAACACCCGGGCCACGGCCGCTGAATAGGATCTGAGCGTGCTTCCGACGCCCCCCGAGGAACACTTCGCGCAGGCAGCCCTCCGCCACTACGACGATGCGGTCTACCTGCACGACGATGGTCGGCTGCCCAACGCCGACCACCATTACGGTTTCTCCGTGGAATGTGCGCTGAAAAGTCTGCTGCTACGACACCTCAACGCGACCATGGCACCACTCAAACCGGGTGGGAAGCCATCCCCATGTCCGTGGACTCCCGATGCGAGCGGCAAGCCTAAGCAGCACAAGCATCTGCCCGGGCTCTGGTCCGACGTGGCGACTCTCGTTCATGGGCGGTCAGGTAGCACACTGGCCGCTATGTTGAACTCCAGTGCGCCCTTCGCCAACTGGGACGTGGCAGATCGCTATCACGGAAACCCCCCGCTCAGCCTCACCACTGTGGACGAACGCAAGAGCGCTGCTGCACAGATCCTCACCATGCATCAGCAGACACTCATCACGGGGCTGCTCCAGTGAGTCCTGCACACGGCATCGTCCGGTTTGACGAAGCCCGGCCCATCGCTCTTGCCACAGCGCACGAGGCCGCGGCGAAGGGGATCAACTGCGTCCTGATACGCGATGTTCTGGGCCGCCTCTGCCTCGCTCTCGACGACCGGTCTGAGCAACTGCAGCAAGCGGACGTCGAGAGATGGCGAGCCGAACTCAGGGACCGACTTGGCCTGTATGCCGCGCCGAACACCGTAGTGCTCGCCTCGGAGCTCTTCGCGGCGGAGGCTGTCTTCGACTCGCCACGTGTGACCGATGAGCCAGGCTTGGAGAACCGGCCAGGGCAGGGACGCATTCGCGCGCTGGACAACACCGTGGTGGGTGAGGACTGGGCCCACGTCACCACTCCCTCGTCTGAGGCGACGGACACCCGAACGGCGCGCGTTGCGCTCTATGGGTTCAAGGGCGGTGTCGGCCGCTCCACAGCGACGTTCATGCTCGCAAAACATCTCGCCAATCAGGGATGGTGCGTCCTAGTCGTAGATCTCGACCTGGAATCACCTGGTTCCGGCCCTCTCCTCCTTGATGAAGAAGCGATGCCCCGTTACGGGCTTGTCGACCATCTCGTTGAGTTCGCCATTGGCAACGCCGAAGGGCTTGATCTTGTTGAGCGGGCCTCCGGCGTGCCGCTGACAGGGAACGGTGAGCTGTGGGTCGCTCCGGCGCGCGGACGAGGCTCGGAGGGAGTTCCATACGCCTATGTCGACAAGCTCAACCGCGTCTACGCGGACGCTCCAGGAAGCACGCTGCCTTCTTTTGCGGATCGACTGGAGCACTCGGTCACAGCTTGCGAGGCGGCTGTCGCAGAACGAAGTCGAGCGCCTGACATCGTTCTCCTCGACAGTCGTGCCGGCATTCACGACATCGCCGCGATCGCCATCTCACGGCTATGTGACCTCGCCCTGCTCTTCGGCTCCGACAGCAACCAAACGTGGCAGGGCTACAACGACCTTTTCACGGCGTGGCGGACATCAGGTCAGGCCGAGGCGATCCGCGAGAAACTCCGAATGATCGCATCGATGGTTCCGGACGAGAGACGCGTCCACTACCTGGAATCCTTCCGTGAACATGCGTGGGCATGCTTCTCGGTCCTTTACGACGATCTACCCCCCGGCGACGTGTCCGGCTTCAACCCAAGCCCAGAGGACACATCGGCCCCGCACTACCCCATCTCTATCCTGTTCACCCAGGAATTGGTCGGTCTCGACGGAGCGACCGATCCCGGCTGGAGCGAACGCACGTTTGTGCAGGCGGCCTATCGCGAGTTCCTGACGACGGCCACGCCCCTCATCACCGGAGGGCTGTAATGATCGCGAAACTCGGAGTCGAGGAACTCCGCACACTGCTGAGCACTTCCTTGCCCGACGCACAGGATGCGGACACCGTGAGGCCCGACGTGACCACGTTGTTCACGCCGGACAGTCACCGTCTCGCATTGAACGTGGACACCACCGTCGTAAAGGGTGGACGAGGTGTGGGGAAGACCTTCTGGTTCCGGTCACTCCTTGAGGACCAACTGCGTGCCGTAGCAGCGGACGAGTACCGAATCGATCGGCTGGCACATGTGACGGCCCATCCCGGCTATGGCGCGGACAACCTTCCAGAACACTATCCCGGATCCGCAGAGCTCCATGATCTCGTGGACCGTGGCATCGACCCGAGGCACCTGTGGGACGCGGTGCTGCTCACCACGCTTGACGTGCCGGAACTCAAGAACATCTCCTCGTGGGGCGAACGCGTGCGATGGACGCGTGAACATCCTGCCGAACGAGATCGGACCATCGCGGAAACCGACCGTCAGGCCGCCGCCGACGGAACGCTGCGGCTCGTCCTGTTTGACGCACTGGAGCATCTTCATCACAACCGCCGACAAGCGGATCAACTCGTCAGAGGGATTCTCCAGCTTGCCCTGGAGCTACGACTGAGTACCCGCAATATTCGATTCAAGGTATTCATCAGGCCCGACATGCTCGACGGCGCGCTCTCGTTTCCCGACGCATCGAAGCTTGCCGCAAACGCCGCCAGCCTCAAATGGTCGACCACCAATCTCTACGGCCTGCTGTTCCACTATCTGGGAAACAACAAGAACTCTCCGGTCGTGGAGCGATTCCGAGCAGCGGTACCAGGCTGGATCGAAGCCACGAGCGAACGACATCTCCCACCGCCGTTTCTACTCGGCGACGAACAGCAACAGACCGAGTTGTTCACCGCGATCGCCGGCCCTTACATGGGCGCCAACTTCCGCAAAGGCCACACGTACACCTGGCTGCCCAACCATCTGATGGACGGTGCGGAACAGGTCAGCCCACGCAGCTTCCTCAGCGCACTGACCAAGGCCGTGGAAGAAACCATCGCACGGTACGCCGCACATGAATATGCCATCCACCATGAAGGCATTCGCCGTGGAGTACAAGCCGCATCGGCCACCCGCGTGGCGGAAATCAAGGAAGACCTGCCGTGGGTGCCAGTGGCCATCGCGCCCCTGACAGGACAGCAAGTACCGATCGATGAGAGCGCGGTAATACACCTATGGACGGAGAGTGGACTGACAGAGACCTTGCGTCAACAGACGGAGTACAGACTCGAAGGCAAGGCTCCCAACGGTAAAGTGCGGACCGGTCCACGATACCCGGACCGATATCCCGAACTCATTGAAGAGCTCATAGAGTTGGGCGTTATGAGACGTCGCAAGGATGGCCGCATCGATCTGCCCGACGTTTATCGGATCGCCTTTTCGATTGGCCGCAAGGGCGGAGTGCCAAAGGTCAAGTCCTGATCAACCACTCTCCGACGCAACCAGCGCATGGTGAGTCGGGTCCCGTGTGTTTGGCCCATGGCGCACTTGGATTCCCATCCCGGCCAACACCCGGGGGACCGGGGGCGGGCCCCCGGCAGGGGGCCGTGGGGGGCTCGGCCCCCCACACAGACCAGCCCGACCGCTCCAGCGCGCGCAGCGCGCCCCCACCCGCGAGGACCACGCCTTTCCCACCGTGCCCGGCCAACACCCGGGGGACCGGGGGCGGGCCCCCGGCAGGGGGCCGTGGGGGGCTCGGCCCCCCACACAGACCAGCCCGACCGCCCCACGCGCGCAGCGCGCCCCACCCGTGAGGACCATGCCTCAGCGCGCGCAGGACCGTGCCTGGTCAGGCCAGCGGTAGGCGGATTTCGAAGCGGCAGCCCGGCCCAGAATTGACCACGCCGATCATCCCGTCGTGCGCCTCCACGATGCCCTGGGCGATCGCCAGCCCAAGCCCCGCTCCCCCATCGGAAGACGGCGTCCTGGCAGCCTCCCCACGAAAGGCGACGTCGAACACCCGGTCAAGGTCAGCCGCCGGGATCCCCCCGCACCCGTCCGCCACGGCCAGATACGCGGTCCCGTCCAGCACCCCCGACGTGAGCGTCACCGTCCCGTCGGAGGGCGTGTGCCGGATGGCGTTGACGACCAGGTTGGCCAGCGCCCTCCCCAGCGCCCCCGCGTCAGCCTCCACCGGCGCAGGGGCCGCCGAGGCCGCCAGCCGTACCCCCTTGGCCGCCGCCAGCGCCTCAGCCCCGGCCAACGTATCGGCGACAAGGTCGGCCAGCCCGATCCTGCTACGGCTCAGCCGCAACGCCCCCGCATGGATCCGGGAAAGCTCGAACAGGTCGTCCACCATCAAAGACAACCGCTCCACCTCATGCCGGATCCGGCTCACATACCGCCGGTCGGTGACAACGCCGTCCTCCAGCGCCTCGGCCATCGCCCGCATCCCGGCCAGCGGCGTACGCAGGTCGTGGCTCACCCAGGCCACCAGCTCGCGCCGCGCCCCCTCCAGCGCCTGCTCCCGCGCGTAAGCCTCCTCCAGCGTGTTGGCGATCGTCTGAAGCTCGGTCGGCAACCCCTGCGGCGCGATGAACGGCGCCGACCGCACCGCCTCGACCAGCCGCCGGCTCTCCCGCACCACCCGCCGGGCCACCACGTACGCCACCCCGAGCCCCACCAGCGCCCCCACACCCACGACGGCCAGCACGACGTCCCTGGCCCGGCCCTCGATGACCATGTCGATGGTGATCGCCACCACCCCGGCCAGCGTCGCGGCCACGGCCGCCACGACGACGACGGCGAGCATGGCGCCGATCGAGCGGGCCCGCCGCCAGCGCAGCACCCCGATCCCGGCCATGGCCACGAGCAGGCCGAGCCCGGCGGCGACGAGGACGGAGAGGGCGGTCATGGCAGCGGTTCGTACCGGTACCCGACACCCCAGACCGTGACGATCCGCTGGGGCGCGGTCGGGTCGGGTTCGATCTTCTCGCGCAGCCGCCGCACGTGCACCGTCACGGTGGAGGAGTCGCCGAACGACCAGCCCCACACCTGGTCGAGCAGTTGGGCGCGGCTGAATGCCTGCCGGGGGTTGCGCATGAGGTAGGCGAGCAGGTCGAACTCGCGGGCGGTCAGCATGATCTGCTCGCCGCCGAGCCGTACCTCGTGGGCGCCGACGTCGACGGCGAGGTCGGCGTCGCGCAGGACGCCGGTGCCGGAGGTGCCGGTCGCGCCGCGGGCGCGACGCAGGACGGAACGCACGCGCAGGGCCAGTTCGCGCGGGCTGAACGGTTTGGTCACGTAGTCGTCGGCGCCGGTCTCCAGGCCGACCACCCGGTCGATCTCCTCGCCGAGCGCGGTCAGCATGATGACCGGAACCGGCCAGCGTTCCCTGAGCTTCCTGCAGACCTGGAGCCCGTCGACCTTGGGCAGCATCAGGTCGAGCACCATGAGGTCGGGCGGCCTGGCGAGGGCGCGGCGCAGCGCCTCGGCCCCGTCGCCGACGCATTCGACCTGGTGACCGTCGCGCTCCAGGTAGCGGGCGACGACCTCGGCCACCGTGGGGTCGTCGTCGACCACCAGGATGCGGGTGTTCACCTCTTCACGGTACGGCCCCGCGCGACGCAACCGATATGGACGTCACCGAGCCGTAAGGACGCCGAAGGACGTACCTTGGTCACATGGGTCGCATTGTCGCGCTGGTGCTGGGCACGCTGGCCGCTGTCTTCGTGCTGTTCAACTTCGTCCTCCCGATGGTCGCCGTGCTGTTCAAGGTGGCTCTGATCATCGGCGTCATCGCTCTGGTCGTGTTCATCGCGGTCAGGGTGATCAGCGGGTCGCCCTCGCGGTGACCTTCCTGTTCGATCCCGCCTGGCTGGTGGCGCTGGCCACGCTGGCGAGCGTCGGCATCCTGCTGCTGTCGGCGTGGGCGGCCAGGCTGCTGCCCGCGCGTGACGGCGCCGCGCCGAGCTTCCCGCTGCGTTACGCGCGCCGGACCGCGTTCGTACGGCAGCGCGATCCCGACGCCTCCGGCCGGGCCAGACCGAGAGCCCCGTCACCGAGCCCCGCTTCACGTTAGGCGGGGCTCGTATCCGGGCGAGCCCTCATTCCCCCTGAGGAAGGGCTCATGATCGACTCTCTGGTCCATTTCGTCATCGGCACGGCGGGCGGCAACGCCGCGCTCGGCATCGTGCTGTTCACCGTCGCGGTCCGCGTGCTGCTGATCCCGCTGGGCGTCAAGCAGGCCAGAGCCGCCAGACTCCGCGAACGGCTCGCGCCCAAGCTGAAGGAGCTCCAGAAGCGCCACGCCCGTGACCCCGAGCGGCTCGGCAAGGAGATGAACGCGCTCTACGCCAAGGAGGGCAGTTCGCCGTTCGCGGGGATCGGGCCTGGCCTGGCGCAGGCGCCGTTCCTGTGGCTGGTGTATCAGGTCGCGACGCACCCGACCGCGCTGGCCGGGCAAACCCTTTTCGGCGCACCCCTGGGGCACCAGGTTGCCGCACTGGTCGCGAATTACGGACTGATCAGTTGGCCATTTTTGGTCTTCGCCGTGGTGATCTTCCTGATCGCTTTCGTGGCATGGCTGACCGCCCGCAGGATCGACGGTCCGGCGTGGATCAAGGCGCTGCCGTTCGCCTCCGCGCTCTTCGCGCTCTTCATGCCGCTGGCGGCCGGGCTGTACCTGCTCGTCTCCACGGCCTGGACGGCCGGGGAGCGGGCCGTGCTGGCTACCCGGCCTCTCTGAGCGCGGGCACCTGCCCGTTCGCCACGCCGTTCGGCGCGGGCAGGACCGCCCACACCGTAGTGGTGTCGCCGTCGTGCCGAACGCCCCAGCTCTCCGCGACGTACTCGACGATTCCCAGGCCACGGCCACCGAGCGAGGAGAGCGTGGGGCGGCCCGCGCGCGGCTCGGTGGCCGCTCCGCCGTCGCTCACCGCTACTTCGATGTGATCATCGCTCCACAGCCACGCCACCCTGACCATGCCGGACGGCAGTGGATGGGCATGCCTCAGAGCGTTGCTCAGCAGCTCGCTCACGACCAGGACGGCGTCGTCGATGGCATTCTCGAACACGCCGCTCGCCTGCAGATCAGTGCTCAGACGCTGGCGGGCGACGGCGACGCTGGACGGTGCGTAAGGCAACAGCACCACGCTCGACACGCGCACCTCCCCGCTCCCAGTTCCCCCCGAGGGAACACTCCCCGGTACGACCGAAATGCCCCGTTACCCAGTCCCAGAAACCGCATCTCGATCACAGCTTGTACACATTGGACGATAGATCAGCGCATCCGTTACCACCTCGTTACCGCACCGGTGTGTCGGATCGGATATCAGGAGCACGGCCCAAAGCCAGCCTGATCCGGGTGCCGCCGCCGGGCCTGGGATGCGCGCTCACCTCGCCGCCCTGCGCCCTGGCCAGGCTGCGCACGATGTAGAGCCCGAGCCCCACCCCGCCGAACCTGCGCCGATCACCGCTGTCCACCTGCACGAACCGCTCGAAGATGCGCTCGCGGTCCGGGGCGGCGATGCCCACGCCCTCGTCGTCCACCACCACGATCACCCGATCGTCCTCCTGCCACGCCTCGACGGTGATGAGACCGCCCCTGGGCGAGTACTTGAACGCGTTCTCCAGCAACTGCCCCAGGATGATGTCGGTGGCCAGCGCGTCGCCCCGCACGGACGGCAGGCCCTCCGGCACGACGACCTCGACGCTGTGCCGGTCCGACAGCACCGGCAGCCCCAGCGTCGCCGCCCGCACCCGCTCGGCCAGGTCGAACGTCTCCATCCGCACCGACAGCTCCTCCGCCCCCGCCCGCGAGCCGAGCAGCAGATGGTCGATGAGCTGCCCGAGCGACCTGGCCCGCTCGGCGATCGTGTGCACGGCCGAGCGCCGCTCGGTGTCGCTGAGCTTGTCCCAGCGCGCGTCGAGCGTGCTGGCGAAACCCCCGACGATCGTGATCGGCGTACGCAGCTCGTGGCTCGTGGTCGCCAGGAACAGATCCTTGGCCTCCTCGAGCTCCTTGGCCGTCGTCACGTCGCGGAAGTCGACGACGATCTCCCCGGTCTCCTCGATCCGCGCGCTCACCACGTCGAGCCAGCGCCCCGTCTCCATCTGGAACGTCAGCTTCTCCCCCGGCCGCGGCAGCGGGAACGGCGGCGGGCCGCCGAGGACCGCCTCGGCGCTGAAGGCGGTCATCTCGGCCGCCGCCGGGTTCCACTGCAGCACCCGGCCCTCCTCGTCGAGGACCGCGATGCCGTCGGCGCTGGCGTCGAACACCGCGCGCTCGTGCGCCCGCTGGCGTACCGCGTCCTGGTAGGCCATCGCGTTGCCGACCGCGATCCCGGCGTGCCCCGCGAGCAGCTCCAGCAGCTCCAGCTCGACGTGCCCCGGCTTGTGGTCGGCGAACAGCGCGTACAGCGCCCCGTACGGCCGGCCGCCCACCGCCGCCACGCCGAGCGCGATCGTGTGCAGTCCGGGCAGCCGGGCCCAGACCAGGTCGCCGAGCCCGTGGGACTCCAGCAGGACGGTCCTGCCGGTGCGTAAGAGCTTGCCGACCAGGCTGTTGCGCATGTCGGCCGTGGTGTCCTTCAGCGACTCCGGCAACTGGTGCACGCTCACCAGGCGCAGCCGTTCCCCCTCGATCAGCACGAAACCGCCCGCGTCCGCGCCGGTCAGCTCGGTGAGGCTGGCGGCGATGCGGTCGAGTACGGCGGGCAGCTCCAGCTCGGAGTTGATGTCGCCCACCACGTCGTTGAGCCGGCGCACCAGCCGCTCGCGACGCGCCACGCGCACCCGCGCGCCCTCGTCCTCCTGCGTCAGGTGGTGCACGCAGACGTACCCGGCCACCGCGCTGCCCTGGAGCAGCGCGCTGGTGTCGATGCGCACGTCCAGCAGGCTCCCGTCGCGGCGGAAACGCTTGGTGTGCAGCGAGACCTGGCCGCCGGTGCGCACGCGTTCGAGCACCGCGTTGTGCTCGGCGGTCAGCTCCGCCGGCACGATCGGGGCCCGGCGTCCGACGATCTCCGCGGCCGTCCAGCCGAAGAGCCGCTCGGCCGCGGGGTTCCAGTGGAGCACCGTCTGGTCCCGGTCGAGGGCGATGATCGCGTTCGGGGAACTGGCGAGCACCACGGCGGCGAGGTCGTCGTCACTACCTGCCCGCATGTCTCCCACATCTCCATAGTGCCCGTGGCGGGGTGCTTCCGTCGGGCGATCCGTCCGATACGCTGCGGTCACGGGTTCCCAGGTGGCGAAGTGGGTGAGGGTATGTCGAGCGGTGACCTCGATGCCCTGCTCCGCGTGACCTCCTCGACCTACCGCAGCGACGAGCCGCCCGACGTCGCCTTCGGCCTCTACCAGGGCGCGGTCGGCGCCCTCGTGCTCGCCGTGACCGCCCGCGGGGTCGTGACCTGCAGTTTCGACGAGGAGAACACGGTCTTCGAGCGGGTCGCCAGGCAGTTCGGCTCCTTCATCGGGCCCGACGCCGCCCGGCTCGACCCGGTGCGCCGCGAGCTCGACGCGTACTTCTCCGGCCGCCTGCGCACGTTCACCACGCCGGTGGACCTCACCCTCGCCACGCCGTTCGCCAGGACGGTTCTGCAGAAGATGATGGCGGTGCCGTACGGGACGACCACGACCTACGGCGAGATCGCCGAGCGCATCGGCCGGCCGCGCGCGCTGCGGGCGGTCGGGAACGCGCTCGCCGAGAACCCCGTCTGCGTGATCGTCCCGTGTCACCGGATCGTGCAGGCCGACGGCGGGCTCGGCGACTACGCCGGGGGCGCCGCCGCCAAGCGCCACCTCCTGACCGTCGAGAGCCGCTGACGGGCCGCCGAGAGCCGCTGACCGACCTTCGAGAGCCACTGACCGACCGTCGAGAGCCACTGACCGAACGGCGAGAGCCGCGGGCTCACTTCGCCCGCTCCCGCCCGCGCGCGCCGCCGAGCAGCCCGACCAGCAGCGTCACCAGCGCCGCCACGATGGCGCCGCCGAGCGCGCCGTTCATCCACGGCTGGCGTACGGCCTCGCGCAACGACAGCCAGATCCCGTCCCACGCCGCGACCGTGGGCGTGCCCGTGGTCACCCAGTAGGCCGCGAAGCCCAGCGCCCAGGGGATCAGCATCGACCAGCGGGCCGGCGCGTCCTCCGCGGTGTTCCACCGGGCGTGGCCGCCGAGCAGGAAGTAGTCGACCGCGAGCACCGCGAACATCGGCACGAAGACCGCGCCGATCACCCCGAGAAACGCGCCGTAGGAGGTGACGTCCACGGCCAGCGCGATCGCGATCGTCAGCACGCCGATGACGGTGGAGAAGATCCGCCGGTCCACCCTGGGCATGAGGTTCTGCAGGGAGACGGTCGTGGAGTAGACGTTCGCGAACGACTGGTCGGTCTCGCGCAGCACCAGGACGGCGAAGAACAGCGCGCCCAGCGGCGCCGCCACGAACGGCGCGAACACCGCGGTCGAGTCGGCCGTGACCGCCGCGGACCCCGCCAGCGCGACCGCGTAGACACCCAGGCCCAGGCAGGCGATCTGGGCCAGCGTGTAGCCGCCCACGACGCCGGTGAAGGCGGCCCTGCTGGAGCGCGAGTGCCGGGCGAAGTCGGCGGCGAGCGGCACCCACGAGATCGACAGCGCGATCACGTAGTCGACGGCCGGCGCGAACGCGCTCCAGTCGCCGCCGGTCTGCGGCGTGGCCTTGCCCAGGAAGTCCACCGCGAACCAGATCATCGCCAGGATCACCGCGATCGTCACGTACCTGCGCAGCAGCCTGATCGCGCCCAGCGGCCAGATCGTCAGCGCCGTGGTGACCGCTCCGGCGACGAGCACCCATACCGCGTACGGCACCGCCGTACCGAAGATGGCCATCGCGCCGTTGGAGATGACCCAGAGCTCGAACGCGCCCCAGCCGACCATCTGGACGATGTTGAGCACGGTCGGGATGTACGACAGCTTCGCCCCGAACAGCCCGCGCAGCAGGACCATGGCCGGTTTGCCCGTCTGGGTGCCGGGGATGGCCGACAGGCCCACCATGGCGGTGCCGATGAGGCTGCCGACCGCGGTGGCGGTGAGCGCCGCGGCCAGGCTCAGCGGCGCGTCGCCGAGGGGGTTGAGCAGCAGCAGCGCGCCGGAGAAGCCCAGCAGGCTGACCGCGAGGTTGGCCCACAGCGCGCCCTGGTCGAGCACGCCGAGGGTTTTCGGCGTGGCCCCGTCCAGGGTCAGGGCCACCTCCGAGTGGTGAGATCCCTCCGAGTTGTGTGATCCCTCCGAGTTGTGTGATCCATCGACGACACGCGTCATCGTGAACGCTCCCTACGCCGGCATTACCCGGTCAGGTTCATGCGGTCGGCAATGCGTGGGGATTGCCCTCTCAGCCCGGCCGTGCCCGAGCTCCCGCGCTTATGTAAGTTTCGAGCGGATTATGCCATCCGGCCGGAAACTGGCAAGACACGGGGCGGTCTCGGGGCCTGGGAGAATGGGTGCATGACGGTTCCTGAGATCGAGGCGAAGGACGTGCCCGCGGGCGCGTACCTGCTCGACGTGCGTGAGCAGGGCGAGTGGGTGGCGGGGCACGCTCCTGATGCGGTGCACATCCCCATGGGCGAGTTGCAGGCCCGTCTCGACGAGGTTCCCGCGGGGCAGCCCGTCTACGTGGTGTGCCGGGTCGGCGGGCGTTCGGCGCACGCGGCGGCCTGGCTCAACCACGTCGGCCGCGAGGCGGTCAACGTCGGCGGCGGCATGCAGTCGTGGGAGGCGGCCAGGCTGCCGATGGTGAGCGAGAGCGGCCAGGAGCCGTTCGTGGCCTGAATCCCGATTGCCGGGTCCGACCGCCGCCAGCGTTCCAGGGCGGGGCGGGAGAGCATCGGGACATGGAATACGAGATCAGAGCGATCGACCCGGTGATCGTGCGGGAGCTGCTCCGGGCCGACGACGCGGGCAGGGCGCCCGTCTTCAGCGTTGACGAGGAGGGCGGCGCGCCGCTGCGGTGCTGTCTGCGCAAGGCGGCGGCGGGCGATCGGATCGCCCTGGTGTCGTACGCGCCGTTGCGCCGCTGGGCCGCCGAGACCGGCGCCCACCCCGGGCCCTACGACGAACTGGGCCCGATCTTCGTCCACGCCGAGCCGTGCGCGGGCCCGGACTCGGCCGGTTGGCCCGCCGCCCACACCGCCCACCGGGTCCTGCGCGCCTACACCTCGGAAGGCCGCATCCACGGCGGACGGCTCCTGCCCGAGGGCGCCGACCCGCAGGTGGCGCTCAAGGAGGTGCTGTCCGACCCCGAGGTGGCCATGGTCCACGTACGGGCGGTCGAGTACGGCTGCTACCACTTCGCCGCCCACCGGGCTACTTGAGCAGTTTCGACATCCGCCGGTCGGCCAGCGGCTTGCCGCCGGTCTGGCAGGTCGGGCAGTACTGCAGCGAGGAGTCGGCGAACGAGACCTCCCTGATGGTGTCGCCGCACACGTCGCAGGGCTGACCGGCCCGGTTGTGCACGCGCAGGCCGGACTTCTTCTCCGCCTTGAGGTCCTTGGCCGCCACCCCGTGCGCCCGCTCGACCGCCTCGCGCAGCGTGGTGACGATCGCCTCGTGCAGGTCGGCCACCTGCGCGTCGGTCAGCGTGGCCGCGATCTTGAACGGGGACATCTTGGCCGCGTGCAGCACCTCGTCGGAGTAGGCGTTGCCGATGCCCGCGATCACCTTCTGATCGCGCAGAAGACCCTTGATCTGGGTACGGTTGCCACCCAAGATCCCCTTCAGCACGTCCACGGTGAAGGTGTCGGCCAGCGGGTCGGGGCCGAGCGCGGCGATGCCCGGCACCTCGTCCGGATTTTTCGTGACATAGACGGCGAGGCGCTTCTGCGTGCCCGCCTCGGTCAGCTCGAACCCCGGCGCCAGGCCCTCGTCGTCGGGCGCCAGCCGTACCCGGACCGCGAGGGGGCCCTTGCCGGGACGGACCGGTTTCGCGCCCGACAGGTCCTCCTTCCAGCGCAGCCACCCGGCGCGGGCCAGATGGATGATCAGGTGGAGGCCGTCGCAGTCGAGGTCGAGGAACTTGCCGTGCCGCGCCACGCCGGTCACCGTGAGCCCGCCGAGCGCGCTGACCGGCGGGTCGAAGGTCTTCAGCGCCTGGAAGGCGACCACGTCGACGGCCAGGATCGTCCGGCCCACCGCCCGCTCACGCAGGAACTCGGTGAGCGAGGCCACTTCTGGAAGTTCGGGCATGCATCCAGATTATGGTCCACAGGCTGTGGAAAACACGGCGCTAGGGTCAAGGTATGAACGTGACGATCGCCGAAGAAGTCCTCCTTCTCGCCCACAGCGAGGACGAGGGTAAGCAGCTCATCTCCGGAACCCAGCTCGACACCGCGCTGGGCGGCGCCATCCTCGCCGAGCTGGCGATCAACGACCGGCTCGAACTGTCGGACAAGAAGGTCTCCGTCAAGAACGCCGCCCCGCTCGGCGACCCCGAGCTCGACGCCGTCCTGGCCCGTATGGCCGAGGACGGCAAGGCCCGCCGCCCGGTGTGGTGGGTGCAGAAACTGTACTCGGGCAAACTCCGCAAGCGCCTTCTGGAACGGCTGGCCGCGGCGGAAGTCCTGAGCGAGGAGCGGGCCAAGGTGCTCGGCCTGTTCCCCACCACCCGCTGGCCGGAGGCGGACGGGCGGGTCGAGGCGGAGATCCGCGCCCGCGTGGCCGCCGTGCTGGGCGGCACCGACCCCGACCCGCGCACGGCCGTGCTGATCGCGGTCCTGCACGCCGCCAACCTGGACCGCAAGGCCTTCCCCGGGGCCGACAGGAAGCGGGTCAAGGAGATCGCCGAGGGCCAGTGGGCAGGCGACGCGGTGGCCAAGACGATCGCCGCCATCAACTCGGTCATCCTGATCACCGCCACGACCGCCGCGGTGACGGCGACCACGACGACAACCTGACGCACCGGGCCTGAGCCGGGACGGAACCGGCCCGCCGCATGCCGACGCCGGGGCCCCGCCGCGGGCCGGCGGGGCGGCGTTGCGGCGGGCCGCCCGCGCGCCCTGCCTGCCGTCTCCCTCAACAGAGGGCCAGGGGTGCGGCGGGTGGGGTGGGGGCGGCTGGGCCGTAACGGATGGAGGGCTTTTAGTTGGCGTCGAGGATGGCCTTGGGGACGGGCTTGTCTTCCTTGAGGGCGTTGAAGAGGGCGAGCGCCTTCTGGGTGTCCCATTTGACCGCCTGGCCGCCGCCCGCGATCTCGTTGCCGCCGAACGGCACCACGGTCGTCACCGGGCTGTCGCCCATCGCCAGCCCCAGCGACAGCATGTCGAACGCCCCCGTCGAGTCGTCCACCACGACCGCGTCCGTCGCGCTGGCCGCCAGCGGGATCGAGGTGAACGGGTTGATCAGCACACCGGGGCTGGCCGCCTTCTTCACCACCGCGCCCAGGAACTGCCGCTGCCTCTTGGTCCGCTCGAAGTCCGGCAGCGCGCCGCCCTTGCGGGTGCGCACGTAGCCGAGCGCCTCGCCGCCGGTCAGCACCTGCTTGCCCTTCTTGAGGTTGAGCCCGGCCTTGGGGTCGTTGATGGCGGCCCTGACGTCGATCTCGACGCCGCCGATCGCGTCCACGATGCCCACGAACCCGGCGAAGCCGATCTCCATGTAGTTGTCGATGTGCACACCGGTGACGTTCTCAATGGTCCGGACGAGGAGTTTCGGCCCGCCGAGCGTGTAGGCGGCGTTGAGCTTGTTGCGGCCCCTGCCGGGGATCGTGACCGCCGAGTCGCGCGGCAGGCTGACCAGCGTCGCCTTGTCGCTGCCCTCGGGGATGTGCAGCAGCATCATCGAGTCGGTGCGCTGCCCGGCCGCGCGGCCGGTGGCGAGCTTCTTGCGCTGCGCGGCGGTCAGGCCCTTGCGGCTGTCGGAGCCGACGAGCAGCCAGTTGGTGCCGGGGGTGTCGCCGGGACGCCCCTCGTAGTCGTCGAGCACGCCGGGGATGCCGGTGAGCCGCGAGTTCACCCAGAAGAACATGCCGATGGCCGCGACCAGCAGCACCACGAGGAAGCCCGCCACGCTGATCGCGACGATCTTCCCGATGGGCCGGCGCCGCCCTGACCGAGGCGGCTTGGGCGGCCGGTTGAACCGCCCGCCGCCACCCTGGTGGACGGCCGTGGGCGGCACCTCGCCGCCACCGCCGCCGCGCGACTTCAGCGGCTTCACCGGGCTGTTGCCGGGACGCTCGCGGCCGTAGACCCGCCCGCTCGAACGCGGCGGCTCGGCCGGAGATGGCGGGAACTGATGCGCCGGAGCGCCGGCCGACCGCATGCCGTCGTCAGGCCGGCTCGGCAACGGGCGTCCCTCGCCCGGCGAGCGCAGCGGGCGCGTGCGATCTTCCTCTGCCACGTCTTCCCTCTCCCATCGGTTGCCATAACGCTACGTCGAGCCCCCCACCAGTGGATGCGCCCCACCAAGGATTTCCCACGGAAAAGTACGCGGAACACACTCCGGGTCACTCCGGAAACATCTGACGCCACCAGCGTCGTTACGGTTTATGGACGACCTCTATCGAAGGGAAGATTGTGTCCGCTTCGGACCCATGGAGTAGCAGCCCGTGCACGAGCACGGGTTCCGCTGAAGGCGGCTCACTGCGGTGAGCGCCTATCTGGGCCTGCTGGCCCTCCTCCTCCTCACCGTCGCGACCGGCTACTTCGTCGCGCAGGAGTTCGCTTTCGTCGCCGCTGACCGGGGGATCCTGCGCGAGCAGGCCGCGGCCGGCGACAAGTCCGCCGAGAAGGCCCTCCAGGTGACCTCCCGGCTCTCCTTCATGCTGTCGGGCGCCCAGCTCGGCATCACCGTCACCGCGCTGCTCGTCGGATTCCTCGCCGAGCCGGCCATCGCGACGCTGGTGCGACCCTGGCTGACCGACATGGGCCTGCCGCCCGCCGCGATCACCGGCCTGTCCCTCACCGCGGGCGTGTTCGTCGCCACGGTGGTGCAGATGGTCTTCGGCGAACTGGCCCCCAAGAACCTCGGCATCGCCAGGCCCGAGCCCGTCGCCAAGTTCCTGGCCCGCTCCACGCTGGTCTACCTGGCCGTGGTCGGCCCCGTCGTGCGGCTGTTCGACTCCGCCGCCACGGGCCTGCTGCGCAGGGTGGGCATCGAGCCGGTCGAGGAGGTGGAGCACGGCGCCACCCCGGAGGAGCTCTCCCGGATCATCGCCGAGTCCACCCAGGCGGGCGAGCTGCCCCCGCGCCTTTCCGAGCTGCTGGAGCGCGCGCTGGAGTTCGGCGACCGCAACGCCGAGGAGATCATGGTCCCGCGCCCGCGCGTCGTGGTCCTCCGCTCCGACCGGCCGGTCTCCGACCTGGTCGAGGCGATGCGGGAACACGGCCACTCCCGCTACCCCGTCCTGGGCGCCGACGGCGACGTCGCGGGCGTCACCGGGGTCCGCGAACTGCTCGGCTCCGGCCTGGAGGACGGCCTGATCGCCGAGATCACCCGTCCCGCGCTGCTGGTGCCGGACTCCCTCCCCCTGCCGCTCGTGCTGGAGCGCATGCGCCAGGCCAAGGACGACATCGCCTGCGTCATCGACGAGTACGGCGGGCTGGCCGGCGTCGTAGCCGTCGAGGACCTCGCGGAGGAGCTGGTCGGCGAGCTCGTCGACGAGAACGACCCCGAGCCCGAGGGCGCCACCCGGCACCCCGACGGCACCTGGGAGGTGCCCGCGTCCTTCCGCCTCGACGAGGTCGAGCGCGCGACCGGCATCGCCCTGCCCGAGAGCGACGACTACGACACGCTGGCCGGACTCGTGCTGGCCAGGCTCGGCCGCATGGCGGAGCCGGGCGACGCGGTGACGGTCGAGTGCGTGCCGGAGACCGACCCGTTCACGGAAGACCCCGATGAGCACCTCGCCGAACTCACGGTCCTGTCGCTCAGCCGCAGGGTCCCCGAGTGGGTACGGCTGGCGCCGGTCCCGCACCACGCGGAGGCCGCCCGATGACCATGATCATCATAAGCCTCGCGCTGCTGGCCTTCAACGCCCTGTTCGTCGCGGCCGAGTTCGCCTTCGTCTCGGCCAGGCGCCACCGCCTGGAGGAGGTGGCGACCGGCGGCAACCGCGTGGTCAGGTTCGCCGCCAAGTCCGCCGCGGGCGGCAGCAGGCAGCTCTCGCTCATGCTGGCCGGCGCCCAGCTCGGCATCACCCTGTGCACGCTGGGCCTCGGCCAGGTGACGGAGCCGGCCATCGAGCACTATCTGGAGCCGGTCTTCGCCGCGATGGGCGTACCGGAGTCGCTGCGGATGCCGATCGCGCTGACGATCGCGCTGGCGCTGGTCACCTTCCTGCACATGGTCATCGGTGAGATGGCGCCGAAGTCGTGGGCGCTGACCCACCCGGAGCGGGCGGCGTTGTTGCTGACGGTGCCGTTCCGCGCGTTCACCTCGCTGATGAAGCCGCTGCTGTGGACGCTGAACGGAGTGACGAATGTCATCCTGCGCCTGTTCGGCGTAGAGGCCCGCGACGAGCTGGCCACCACGAGAACCCCGCGCCAACTGGCCATGCTGGTCGGCGAGTCGGCCAGGATGGGCCTGCTGGACCGCGAGGAGCACGACCTGCTCACCCGCGCCCTGCGCCTGCAGGCCGAGGGCATCGAACGCCTCATGGTTCCGATAGCCGACGCCGCCTGCGTCAACGGTGAGGCCGACGCGACCAGGATCAAGGAGGTCGCGGCCAGAACCGGACACCTGAGACTTCTCGTGGGCTCCGGCACAGACGTCCAGGGCGTCCTGCACGCGAGGGACGCGATCCTCCAGAAGGAAGCAACGGCAACAGATCTGGCCCGCCCCCTGCCACGGCTAGCCTGCGTAACCCAGGTCCCCGAGGCGGTGACCGTCCTCCAGGAGGCAAGAGCCCACCTGGGCCTGGTGACCAGCGCAGACGGCACGGTAATCGGCTTGGTCAGCCTGACCGACCTTCTAGGCGAACTCCTCGACATGCGGGCGATAGCCGCCTAAGGGTCAAATCTTGTCCGCTCATGGCGAAACCCGCGAAAGCGGTTAGAAACCAAGTTGCAAGCGCCCGCGTCTACCTTCTCCGGACGCGGGCGCCCAGCAAAAAGAACAGCCCCGGCTCTTGCGAACCGGGGCTCGTTTCGTCACTGTGGGTCTGCCACCAGCAAGGCCAAGGCATCAAGAAACCCGGGGAAAAGGGAAGGACCTGGCAATCAAGATGACCTGGACGCGCCGGGCAACAAGAAAACCAAGCAGCCCAAAGACCCGGGCAGAGACAGACAGCCCGAAGACCCGGGCAGGGGGAAGACTCGGGCAGGGGAAAGTGCCCGGGCGAAAGCCTGGCTGGGGGTCCGGGGGTTATCCCCCGGGGGAAATAAAGAGGAGGCCTGCGGGAGCAGCTCCGAAGGAGCTGCGACCACAAACCTCCGCCTACTCGTGGGCGAGGAGGGATTTGAACCCTCACGTCCTTTCGGACACACGGACCTGAACCGTGCGCGTCTGCCGTTCCGCCACCCGCCCTTGTTGGGTGCGGAGAAACAGTAGCACGGAACTGCCGCTGGTACTGAACCCGGATACGATCGCATAAGACACGGGAGCGGATGAGCTGGGCGCGACTGCCGACGAGCGCCTGGCTCACGGTCGCGTGGAACGAGCGGAAGCCAGGAGCAGCAGCTTCTTGCGGCCGCGATCATATGCACGGAGGAAGGGAGGTACCCGGTGGGAGTCCTTCAGCGCTTCGAGCGACGGCTCGAAGGCTTGGTTGAGGGGGCCTTTGCGCGGGCGTTCAAGTCTGACCTTCAGCCGGTCGAGGTCGCCAGCGCGGTTCAGCGTGAGATGGACGAGCGCGCGGCGATCGTCGCCCAGGGTCGGACACTCGTGCCCAACGACTTCGTGGTTGAGCTGTCCACCACGGACAGTGAACGGCTTGAGGTCTACGCCGACAGCATCAGCCACGAGCTGGCCAACCTCGCCAGGGAGTACGCCAAAGAGCAGGGCTACTCCTTCGTGGGACCGGTCCGGGTGCGTTTCGAGACGGCCGGCGACCTGGCCGTCGGGTTGTTCCGCATCAGGTCGGGCGTCATCCGCGGCGCCACGGTCGAGCAGGACGAGATCCGCCAGCCGGCCAGCGACCTGCCGCCCTCGCGGCCGCACGCCTTCAACGGCCGGCCCCGCCTGCTGGTGTCCACACAGGACGACCCCCAGGGCGACCGCTCGTACGAGCTCACCACGCCGGTGACCCTGCTGGGCAGGGGCACCGACTGCGATCTCCGTCTCGTCGATCCCGGCGTCTCCCGTCACCACGCGGAGCTGCGCGTCGAGGGCCAGCAGGTCGCCCTCGTCGACCTGGGATCCACGAACGGCACATTCGTCAATGGCCAGCCGGTACGCAGGATCGAGCTCCAGAACGGCACGCGAGTGACGTTGGGACGCACGACCCTGGTGTTCCGGCGCGATTAGGGGTAGACAAACGGTCCATGTCCGAGCTCACGCTGCTGCTGATCCGGCTCGCCTTCCTGGCGGTGCTGTGGTTCTTCGTCATTGCCGCAGTCGGCGTGATCCGGACTGACTTGTTCGGATCACGCACTGCTCCCGCGGGGCCACGCAAGGGCACCAAACCCGCCAAACCCGTGGCAAAGCCAAAGCCCAAGAAGGGCGAGCCACGCCAACTGGTTGTGACGGGTGGCCCCCTGCAAGGCACCACCATTAACCTCACGGAGACGCCCATCACCATCGGCCGGGCGAACGACGCCACGCTGGTAGTCAGCGACGACTACGCTTCCAGCCGGCACGCCCGGCTCTTCCCTCAGGACGGTCAGTGGATCGTGGAAGATCTCGGTTCGACCAACGGCACGTATCTCGACCGCTCAAAAGTCACCCGTCCGACCCCGGTGCCGCTCGGTGTTCCGATCCGCGTCGGCAAGACAGTCATTGAATTGCGCAAATGACCATCGCACTCCGCTACGCCGCCCGCTCGGACGTCGGCCTCCTCCGCGAAGGAAACGAGGACTCGGCGTACGCTAGCGGCCGCCTGCTCGCCGTCGCGGACGGTATGGGCGGGCACGCACACGGCGAGGTGGCGAGCTCCGTCGCCATCGCCGCAATGGCCTCGCTCGAAGAGGCCCAGCAGGGGGGTGACCTGCTCAACGCCATCGAGGCAGCGGTACGCGACGCCAACCGCAAGCTGCACGAGATGGTGGGCAGGGACCCGAGCCTCAAGGGCATGGGCACCACCCTGACCGCCATGCTCTGGAACGGCACCCAGGTCGCCCTGGTGCACGTCGGCGACTCGCGCGCCTACCTGCTCAGGCGCGGGGAGCTCTACCAGATCACCCACGATCACACGCTGGTGCAGCAGTTGGTCGACGACGGGCGGATCACCCCCGAGGAGGCGGCGACGCATCCTCAGCGGTCGATCCTGCTCAGGGCGCTCGACGGCAGCGGCGAGGTCGATCCCGACCTCACGCTCCGTGAGGCGCAGATCGGCGACCGCTACCTGCTCTGCTCCGACGGGCTGTCGGGGGTGGTGAGCGCGGAGACGCTGCACGCCACGCTGACGAACATCGACGACCCGGAAGAGGTCGTGCGCCAGTTGATCGACCTGGCCAACCGGGGCGGCGGTCCCGACAACATCACGTGCGTGCTCGCCGACGTGATCGAGCTGACCGACGGGCAACCCGTGCCCGCGGAGGCCGCGGTCGTCGGCGCGGCGGGCATGACTCGCTCACGCGGCAACCCCTCGGGCAGTCCGGCGGGGCGAGTAAGCGCGGTGACAGCGCCCCAGCCGGCCATCACCGACGACGACTTCGACGAGCCGGGCGTCCAGACGTCCCGCCGCTCGCAGAAGCGTCGCCGGGTGTGGCCCGTGCTGGTCACCGTGCTCGCCATCGGTGCGGTCGGCGTAGGCGTCGGCGGCTACTTCGGATGGCAGTGGACCCAGGACCAGTTCTTCGTTGGAGCTAGGGGCGACGAAGTGGTCATATATCGCGGCATCCAGCAAGAAGTCGGGCCGCTCCAGCTCTACGAGGTGGTCAAGGGGACCGGCCTGCAGGTATCCAACCTTTCAGACCCCGACAAAGCCGACATCCAGCAGGGCATCCCTGTCGAAAGCATTGATGACGGCATCAAGAGGATCAGTGGCTTGAAGCCCTCCACGAACAAGACAACTCCGCCGGCTTCCACCTCGCCCACCCCAACAGCGACGAAGAAGTCGCAGTAGGGTCCGAACAGGTGAGTAACGAAGTGGCAGCAGCCCCCGTCCCCATGCCCGCGAAACGGCGTGTGGCGCAGCTTCTCATGCTCGCGCTCGCGGTGGCCGTCGTGATGGGCGCGTACGCCAACGTCGGCCTGGCCATGGACGAGCAGATCCCGTCCGGCATGCTCACGTACGGCCTCAGCCTGGGCGGACTGATGCTGGCCGCCTACCTGGTGCTGGCGAAGTTCGCGCCCTGGGCGGACCCGCTGATCCTGCCACTGGTGACGCTGGTCAACGGCCTCGGCCTGGTGATGATCTACCGGCTGTCGGAGTCCGACTCCGGGCTGCCGTCGGCCAAGCTGGCCTCGCCGAACACGCAGTTGCTCTGGACGCTGATCGGCATCGTGCTGTTCAGCCTCACCCTGATCTTCCTGCGCGACCACCGCGCGATGCAGCGGCTGACCTACACCGCCGGCGCAACCGGGCTCTTCCTGCTGGTCTCGCCCCTGATCCCGGGCCTGGGCCAGGACATCAACGGCGCCCGCATCTGGATCGGCATCCCGGGCATCGGCCAGATCCAGCCCGCCGAGTTCGCGAAGCTGGCCCTGGTCATCTTCTTCGCCGGATACCTGGTCGCCAAGCGCGACGTGCTCGCGCTGGCCGGGCGCCGGCTGCTCTTCATCGACCTGCCCCGCGCCCGCGACCTCGGCCCTGTCCTCATCACCTGGGGCGTCAGCCTCGGCGTGCTGGTCATGCAGAAGGACCTCGGCTCGTCGCTGCTGCTGTTCGGCACGTTCATCGCGATGCTCTACGTCGCCACCCAGCGCATCTCGTGGGTCATCATCGGCATCCTGCTGTTCGTGGGCGGCGCCGTACTGGCCGGGATGCTCTTCGACCACGTGGGCGCCCGCTTCGAGGTCTGGCTCGACCCGGGCCGGCCGGAGTTCTTCGACCGGGAGCTCGGCGGCAGCGCCCAGCTCATGCAGGGCCTGTTCGCGATGGGCTCGGGCGGCATCCTCGGCAGCGGCCTCGGGCAGGGTCACCCCGACCTGATCCCGCTGGCCTTCTCCGACTTCATCTTCGCCGCGACCGGCGAGGAGATCGGGCTGACCGGCCTGATGGCGCTGCTCATGGTCTACGCGCTGATCGTGGAGCGCGGCCTGCGCACCTCCATCGCGGCCCGCGACCCGTTCACCAAGCTTCTGGCGGGCGGTCTGTCCTTCCTGCTGGCCTGGCAGGTCTTCATCATCGTCGGCGGCGTCACGAACCTGATCCCGCTGACCGGACTGGTCACCCCGTTCATGTCCCAGGGTGGTTCCGCCCTACTGGCTAACTGGATACTTATCGCCCTTTTGGTACGCATGTCGGACGCAGCGAGAAGGCCTCCGCCCCAGGCGATCCAGGACGAAGGACTGACGCAGGTGTTCCAGCGATGAACAGCACACTCAAGCGCGCGGCCGTGGCCTGCCTGGCCATGTTCGCGCTGCTCATGATCAACGTCAACTATCTGCAGGCGGTCAAGGCCGACGGCTACCGCGAGGACGCCAGAAACACCCGCAACTACTACGAGCGCTACGCCGTCCAGCGCGGACGCATCACCGCCAGCGGCAAGACGATCCTGGCGCAGTCCAAGGAGACCAAGGGCACGTTCCGCTTCGTCAGGGAGTACCCGGAGGGCCCGCTCTACGCGCACGTCACCGGCTTCTTCTCCCCCGAGAGCGAGTCGGCCGTCGAGCGCTCGGAGAACAGCCTGCTCGACGGCTCCAGCTCCGACCTGCTCCTGCGCCGCAGCATCGACCTGTTCACCGGCGAGCCCACCAAGGGCGCCAACGTGGACCTGACGATCAACCCCAAGGCGCAGAAGGCCGCCTACGACGCGCTGCGCCAGAGCGGCAAGCGCGGGGCCGCGGTCGCGATCGAGCCCAAGACCGGCAAGATCCTCGCCCTGGTCTCGCTGCCGACCTACGACCCGGCCAAGATCTCCGTGCCGGAGAAGCCGGCGGCGTTCTCGGCGTACGACAAGCTGGCGAAGGACCCCGACAAGCCGCTGATCAACCGTGCGATCGGGGACTTCTACGCGCCCGGCTCGACGTTCAAGGTCGTCACCACCGCCGCCTGGCTGGAGGACGACTCCAGCCGCGACGGCCAGACGGTCGTGGACGCGCCCACCCGCCTCAGCCTGCCGAACACCACCACCACGCTGCCCAACTACGGCGGCGCGGCCTGCGGCACCGGGCAGGTGCCGATGGTGTACGCGCTGGAGCGCTCGTGCAACACCCCGTTCGGCAAGATCGGCCTTGACCTGGGCTACGCCAAGATCGCCGAGCAGGCCAAGAGGTTCGGCGTGGGCGAGCCGCTGAGCATCCCCATGGCGGTCGAGGCCAGCACGATCGGCAAGGAGGAGGCCGACGACCCCGCCGCCATCGCGATGACCTCGATCGGCCAGCGCAGCGCGGTGATGACGCCCCTGCAGATGGCCATGGTCGCCGCGGGCATCGCCAACAACGGCTCGGTCATGAAGCCCTACCTCGTCAACAAGATCACCGACGCCAAGGGCGACGCGGTCGACCAGGGCGAGCCCGAGGAGCTCTCCGAGGCGATGAGCCCCGAGAACGCCGCCAAGCTCAAGGGCATGATGGTCAGCGTGGTCGCCAACGGCACCGCCAAGAACGCCCAGATCCCCGGCGTCGAGGTCGGCGGCAAGACCGGCACCGCGGAGACCCGCCAGGGCCGGGCGCCCCACGCCTGGTTCATCTCCTTCGCCCCCGCCCAGGACCCGCAGGTGGCCGTGGCCGTCTTCGTCGAGTCCGGCGCCGCCAGGGTCGGCGAGGAGGCCACCGGCGGCGGCGTCGCCGCGCCGATCGGCAAGGCCATCACCGAGGCGGTGCTCGACAGGTGACCCCGGGCACGCTGCTCGCCAACCGCTACCTCCTGGTCTCCCGCATCGCCGCGGGCGGCATGGGCGAGGTATGGCGTGCCCGCGACCAGTTGCTCGCCCGCGAGGTCGCCGTCAAGGTGCTGCGCAGCCACGTCTCCGGCGACCCGACCTTCCGTAGCCGCTTCCGCAACGAGGCGCGCATCACCGCCGGGCTCGCCGACCCCGGCATCGCGCAGGTCTTCGACTACGGCGAGCAGGCCGACCTGGCCTTCCTCGTCATGGAGCTGGTCCAGGGCGAGCCCCTGTCGGCGATCCTCGCGCGCAACGGGGCGCTCGGGCCCGAGGTGGCGCTCGACGTCATGAACCAGACCGCCAAGGCGCTGCACACCGCCCACAGCTCCGGCGTGATCCACCGCGACATCAAGCCCGGCAACCTGATGGTCACCCCCGACGGCAAGATCAAGGTGACCGACTTCGGCATCGCCAGGGCGCTGGAGGCCGCGCCGGTCACCCAGACGGGCACCGTTCTCGGCACCGCCCAGTACGTCAGCCCCGAACAGGCCCAGGGCACGACCCTCACCCCGGCGACAGACCTTTACTCCCTCGGCGTCGTGGCCTACGAGTGCCTGGCCGGGCGGCCGCCGTTCCAGGCCGACACCCAGGTCGCCATCGCGCTCATGCACCTCAACGAGCCGCCGCCCCCGCTGGGCGCGGACGTGCCGCGGCCGGTGCGCGAGCTGGTCATGGCGTTGTTGTCGAAGGATCCCGAGCGCCGGCCGGGGTCGGCTATGGAGCTGGCCGACCGGGCGTACGTGCTGCGCGACTCGCTGGCCTCGCTCCAGCAGGGGACCGACCTGAGCATGTTCACCGACCCGGCCGGGTTCCGGGTGCGGGAGCCGTACACGGGTGCGGGCAGCGCCCCCCAGGCGTACACGGGTGCGGGCAGCGCCCCCCAGCCGGGTGGTGTGCGCCAGCCGTACACCGGTGTGTCCCAGCAGGGCGCGGGCGGGGACGTCGCGCGGGGGTATTCGCAGCCCGAGGGGTCCGATCGCACCACCGACGACCTCGGCGGCGGCGCGCCGCTCACCACGCGGCAGGCCCCGGCGGCCCGCAAGGGACGGCGGACCGTGGTGCTTTTCGCCACCGCGGCCTCCGTGGCGGCGGTAGGTTTCGCCGCGTTCATGGCCACGAAGGGGCAGGAGCCGCTACCCCCGCCTGACGTGGCAGAACCCACCCAGGCCTCCCTTAACCGGCCCGCGGAGGTCAAACCTCGCAAGTCGAAGTCGCCGACCCCGCGCCCGCCGGTGGTTCCGGTGAAGTCGACGAGGCCGGTAACCTCGCGGTCAGCTACCGTAAGCTCGTCGGCAACTCCAAGTCAGAAGCCGACTCCGAAACCGACCCCGACGACGACCCGGACCCGGACTCCGACTCCGACACCCACCCCAACGCCCACGATGACGCCGACACCGACACCGACGGCCTCACCTGACCCGGGTGACACAAACCCGCCGAAGGAGGAGACGTGATGCGTCTCGGGGTTGATGATGGACACCGGCGGCCACTCGTTACAGCACGGTGCAGGCCGGTACCCAAGATGAACGGTAAGGGACAGTGCAGGAAATGACTCAGCCTCGGCTACTCGGTGGTCGCTACGAACTCGACGGTGTCGTCGGGCGCGGCGGCATGGCCGAGGTGTATCGTGCCCGAGACATCCGGCTGGACCGCATCGTCGCGATCAAGACGCTCCGGTCCGACCTGGCCAGGGACCACACGTTCCAGGCCAGGTTCCGACGCGAAGCGCAGTCGGCGGCTTCCCTGAACCACCCCGCCGTCGTCGCGGTCTACGACACCGGAGAAGACGGCACCGAGGGCACCCCCGTGCCCTACATCGTCATGGAGTACGTGGACGGCAGGACGCTGCGCGACCTGCTGCGCCAGGACCGGCGGCTGATGCCGGAGCGCGCGGTCGAGCTGGTCGACGGCATCCTGCGGGCGCTCGACTACAGCCACCGCGGCGGCATCGTGCACCGCGACATCAAGCCGGCCAACGTGATGATCACCCGCGCCGGCGACGTCAAGGTGATGGACTTCGGCATCGCCCGCGCCATGGCCGACTCGGCCGCCACCATGACGCAGACCGCGCAGGTGATAGGGACCGCCCAGTACCTGTCGCCCGAGCAGGCGCGCGGCGAGCGCGTCGACGCCCGCAGCGACATCTACTCCACCGGGTGCGTGCTCTACGAGCTGCTGACCGGGCAGCCGCCGTTCACCGGCGACTCCCCCGTCGCGATCGCCTACCAGCATGTGCGCGAGGAGCCCATCCCGCCGTCGCAGATCGACCCCGAGATCCCCGCGTGGGCCGACGCGATCGTGCTCAAGGCGATGGCCAAGGACCCCGCCCAGCGCTACCAGAGCGCCCAGGACATGCGCGCCGACATCCAGCGCGCGATGTCGGGGATGCCGGTCGACGCCCAGACGATGGCGATGACCAACTACGGCGGCACCCGCACGATGGCCGCCACGCAGCAGCAGGGCGGCCCGGCGACCGGCCGCACGGGCGCGATCCCGCCCTACGAGTACGGCGACACCGAGCACGGCGGCCGTGGCGGTCGCCGGCGCGCGGGCGGCGGAGGCGGCAACAAGGCGGTCAAGACCGCCCTGTGGATCGTGATCCCGTTGCTGATCATCGGCGCGTTCATCGGCGTCGCCTACGCCTTCCTCGGCGGCGGCGGAGGCGGCACGCCCACCGCCGCGGCGCCGGTGAAGGTGCCGCTGCTGACCGGCAAGACGCAGAAGGAAGCCGAGACGGAGATCACCTCGCTGGGGCTCGTGCCCAAGGTGGAGGAGGAGTTCAGCAGCGACGTCAAGAAGGGCGTCGTGATCTCCACCAATCCCGCGGTCGGCGCCGAGGTGCCCAAGGGCGGCGAGGTGACGCTCACCGTGTCCAAGGGCGTGCAGAAGGTCAAGGTGCCCGACGGGCTCATCGGGCTCGACAGGGACGAGGCCCGCACGCTGCTGACCGACCTCGGGCTGAAACCCGTCTTCAAGACCGGTACTTCGAGCAAGGCGCAGGGCAAGGTCTACAAGACCGACCCCGAGTCCGGCGCCGAGGTCAACGAGGGCAGCACCGTCACGCTCTTCGTGCCCACGGAGCTGTCCGAGGTGCCGAGCGTGGTCGACCTCACCGAGGCCGACGCCTCCGCGGCGCTGCGCGCGGCCGGGTTCCGGGTCAGGGTGATCCAGCAGTCCAGCCCGGACAAGCCGGAGGGCGTCGTCATCCAGCAGAACCCGGGTGAGGGAACCAAGCTGGCGCCCAAGACCCAGGTCACGATCGTGGTCTCGACCGGCCCTGAGGAGCAGCCCACCGAGATTCCGAGCACCGACCCGCCGTTCCCCACGGGCGAGCCGACGGGTGAGCCGACGGAGGACGAGCCGCCGGGCGACGACGGCGGTTTCTGAGGCCAGACGGCGGGCCCTCCGGTTTCCGGGGGGCCCGCCGGCGTTCCCGGCCGGGTGCGTGAGAACCGGGTGCGTGAAAAGGCGCCCCCGCCGCTCGGGGGCAACGGCGGGGACGCTTAATGAGTAGTCGTACGCGGCCCCGAGCGCGTTACAGCGTGGAGTTCAGCCAGTTTGCCAGGAGTCGGTGCCCATGATGGGAAAGGATCGACTCTGGGTGGAACTGGATGCCTTCCACGGGGGCCGTGCGGTGGCGCAGGCCCATGATGACGCCGTCGGGGGTCCGGGAGACGACCTCCAGGACGTCGGGGACCGTCGCCGGGTCCACGGCCAGCGAGTGGTAGCGGGTCATCTCGACCGGGCTGGGCAGGCCCTCGTAGACGGTCTTGCCGTCGTGCGCGATCTGACTGGTGCGGCCGTGCATGAGCTCGGGGGCGGTCGATACGGCCGCGCCGTAGGCCACGGCGATGGCCTGGTGGCCGAGGCAGACGCCCAGCAGCGGCAGGCCGTGGTTCGCCGCGTGGTGGACCAGCGGGACGCTCACGCCGGACGCCTCGGGCGTGCCGGGCCCCGGGCTGATCAGCACCGCGTCGAACCCGTCCGCGTCGCCCGGCAGCACCTCGTCGCGCGGGCGCACGTCGCAGCGGGCGCCCAGTTCGCGCAGGTACTGGACGATGGTGTGGACGAAGCTGTCGTGGTTGTCGACGACCAGCACCCTCGTCACGTGGAGCTCACTTTCTGACGGTGACCTCGTCGAGCGTCACCGCGGGTTCGAGCAGCGGAAAGACCGCATACCAGAGTACGGCTGCCGCGATCGCGGCCAGGACCGCGGCCGTCAGGAGCCGTTTGCCCAGCGGGTCCGGGAGCTTGCGCCAGAGCCAGCCGTACATGTGTCAGACCTTTCGTTCCTCGGTCTCCTTGAGCACGCCGTAGACGATCAGTCGTTGGGCGGCCGAGTACTCGGGATGACAGGTAGAGAGCGTGATATATGAGCGAATGGGGCTGATGTCGGGCTTGCCGGGCACGGGGGCGATGATCTCGATCTCGTTGGGTTCGACGATGTCCTGGGAGGTCACCCGGTAGGTGTAGCGGGCCTCGCGGGCCTCCACGACGATCTCGTCGTCACGCTGGAGCTCGTCGATCCGG
The DNA here is from genome assembly GCF_044456745.1 of Nonomuraea sp. NPDC050790. Classification (NCBI taxonomy): domain Bacteria; kingdom Bacillati; phylum Actinomycetota; class Actinomycetes; order Streptosporangiales; family Streptosporangiaceae; genus Nonomuraea; species Nonomuraea sp. NPDC050790. The sequence continues at coordinate 157,960 of NZ_JBITGF010000009.1, forward strand.
TTGAACGGCGCCGAGTACGTCGTCCGGTGACCGGAGACCACGAAGTTGCCGACCTGGCCGGGCAGCGCCGTACCCGGGTAGTGGCCCGGGCCCTTCTTCAGGTGGTCGGTCTCCACGCCCTCGACCACCGCGTACCGGTAGTCGCGGCCCAGCTTGGGGATGCGCAGCAGCGCCAGCGCCTTGCCCAGCGAGATCTTGGGGACCTTGCCGTCGGCGGCCGGCTGCGCCGGCTCCACGCTCTCCTCCGCGAGTTGCTGCTGCAGCAGGAGTTGCTGGCGCTGGGTGTAGGCGCTGGTGCCCCAGAGAAGGTAGGCGCAGAAGAGCAGCATGATCACGCCCGCCGTGATGCTCAGCTCCCCCACGGTCCGCAGGATGGCCCTCACCCGGCCAGGGTATTGGGCAGTGATCCGGTCGCTGGGGATCGCCATGTCATGCGCGTGGCGACTATCCTTGGCCACGCTTCAACTACGCTACCCACAGAGCCTGTGGACGATCCGGATGCCCCAGGCCCTCAGCAGGAGTTATCCAGTGTCCAAGCCCAAGGCTCGCAAGAAGGCGGTCTACACCCCGCCGCAGAAGACCCAGCAGGTCAAGGTCAGCCCCCGCTGGCTGGCGCCGACCATGGTGGCCGCGTGGATCATCGGCATCCTGTGGATCGCCATCTACTACATCGCGCCCGATGCGCCCTTCATCGGCGGCCTGCAGAACTGGAACCTACTGATCGGGTTCGTTTTCATCATCTTCGGTGTGGTGCTTTCCACCCGCTGGCGTTAGTTCTTTCCACAGTCTTTTCCACACCTGGGGAAAGTCAGCTCACGATCGCGGACGTCCGGAGCAACACGAGCACGCCGAGGACGACCACCGCCCCCACCACGGTCAGCGTCTGCCACACGGCGCGGTTGTTCTTGGGGGCGTACGCCAGCGCCGCGGCCAGGGCCGATCCGGTGATCAGACCGCCCACGTGGCCGGTCCAGCTGATGTTGAAACCGGGCAGGAACGTGATCACCAGGTTGATCACGATCAGCACGGCGATGCCGCGCACGTCCATGTTGAGCTTCCTGCCGACCACGAAGATCGCGCCGAACAGGCCGAAGATGGCACCGGACGCGCCGACGGTGAGCGTGTCGGGCGTGTCCAGCCAGTAGCCGAGCGTGGAGCCGCCGAGCGCGCTGACGACGTAGATGGCCGTGAACTTCACGTGCCCGAAGGCGCGCTCCAGGTACGGGCCGACGACGTACAGCGCCCAGCTGTTGAACAGGATGTGGAAAACTCCGCCGTGCACGAACGCGGCGGTGATCAGCCGGTGGTACTGCTCGCCGAAGGCGACGCCCACCGGCCACATCCCCAGCTCGCGCGTGACGACGTTGCCGGTGAGGTACTGGGCGCCGAAGACCAGGATGTTGATCCCCAGGATGGCCCAGGTGACGTAGGGCGTGCTGACGACCGTGCCGCCGAAGGTCGCCTTGGCCTGCCGTACACCCTGGTTGCCCTGCGCGACGCACTCGGGGCACTGGAAGCCCACGGCCGCGTCACGCATGCAGTCGGGGCAGATGGGGCGGTCGCAGCGCTGGCAACGGACCCAGGTCTCACGGTCGGGATGCCGGTAACACGTCGGCACCGCCTCGGCAGGCTGCTCGGGCGGGCTGGGCGGCTGGCTGGTCATGCTCGCAGCCTATGGCCTGCAGCCCGCCCGACGCGCACCAGAAATCAGGCGGGCTGGCGGTCGAACGTGAGCGACTCGATGACCACGTCCTGCTGCGGGCGGTCGTTGCGGCCGGTGGGCACCTTGCCGATGGCGTCCACGACGTTCTTGCCCTCGATGACCTCGCCGAAGATCGTGTGACCTCCGTTGAGGTGCGGCTGAGCGCTCACGGTGATGAAGAACTGCGAGCCGTTGGTGCCCTTGCCCATCCGCACGCCCGCGTTGGCCATGGCCAGCAGGTACGGGCGGTTGAAGTTGTTCTGGGCGTGGATCTCGTCGTCGAAGGCGTAGCCGGGGCCGCCGACGCCCTGGCCGAGCGGGTCACCGCCCTGGATCATGAAGCCGTCGATGACGCGGTGGAAGATCGTGCCGTTGTAGAGCGGCTTGTTCGACTTCTCACCGGTCTCCGGGTGGGTCCACTCGCGCGTCCCCTCGGCGAGCTCGACGAAGTTGGCGACCGTGTTCGGAGCGAGCTCGGGAAAGAGCTTGATCCGGATCAGGCCGTGGTTTGTCTGCAGGTTTGCGATCAGCTTCTCAGCCACGAGACAGCTGCCCCCCTCTATGCACAGGGTTGGTTTTGTGGTGTTTCGATGACAATGGCCGTGAGGCCGTTTGCAGCATCCTCCCACGGCTGCCGATGATTGAGCCGCCTTGTACCGGGAAGGTCAGGCTCGGGGCCCCAACGACAGGGGAGGTTGTCGTGTCCCTGACACTGAGAAGACGCCGTGCGGTGATCGAAGTACCCGAGACATGGATGGGCCGCGTCAAGGCCCAGGCCGTGCATGCGGGCCGCCGGCTCGCGCCGATGGCGGACCAGGCCAAGGTGGCCACCGCCCAGCGCATCGAAGACGCCCGATACTGGGCAGCGCCGAGGTTGGAAGACGCGGCGCACCAGGTGGAGGATCGGCTCGCGCCGGCCGTCAGCACCATGCTGACGCAGGCCGCGCACAAGATCGATCCGACACCGCCCAAGTCCCGCCGATGGCCGGTGATCCTGCTGATGACCGGTCTCGCGGTGGGCGCTATGGGCTACATGTTCTACCGCCGCAACGCGCAGCAGTGGACCGACCACATGAAGGACTCCGCCTCGGACGCCTCCCAATGGGTGAACGACCGGGCGGATAAGGCTGCCGACCGGGTCTCCGATGCGGCGGACAAGACCGCGGACCACATCTCGTCCACGGCCAACGAGGCATCTCGCAAGATGTCCTGATTTATCAGCAGAAAGCGCGCCACCACAGAGGCGGCGCGCTTTCTGCTGCCCGGCCCCACCCCCGTGGGCGCCGTCTCAGTAGGTACGGCCTCGCCCCCATGGGCGCGGTTCGTCCTGTCCCGCGGCCGCCGTTAGGGCCGTTCCGGTGGGCGCCGTTGTCGCGGGGTGCGGCCCCGCCCCCCGTGGGCGCCATTTCAGTGGGTACGGCTCCGCCCCCGCGGGCGCCGTTCCGGTGGATACGGTCCCGCCCCCGTTGACGCCGTACCAAGCGCTTGCTACAACGCTGCCATGGCGCTCTCACCCCTGGACGACTACCCGATCCACCAGACACCCCAGGTCATGCGGCACGTGGCCACCTCCGACCGCAACTTCTACGACCGCTACTACTTCAACTGCCACGCCGCCAACGACGAGCTCATGCTCATCATCGGCGTGGGCCAGTACCCCAACCTGGGCGTCACCGACGCCTTCGCCTGCGTCAGGACGCAGCGGCTGCACCGGGTGGTCCGCGCCTCGCGGGAGCTCGGCGCGGACCGGATGAACACCGGGATCGGCCCGTTCCGGGTGGAGGTCATCGAAGGGCTCAAGCGGCTCCGGGTGCTGCTGGAGCCGAACGAGCATGGCCTGTCCTTCGACCTCACCTGGGAGGGCACGATCCCGGCGACCCTGGAGCCGCGCCACTTCGTGCGCTGGCAGGAGCGGGTCATGTTCGACTCGATGCGGATGGCGCAGACCGGACGCTGGTCCGGACACATCGTGATCGGCGACGAGGAGATCGCCGTCACCCCGGACCGCTGGCAGGGCACCCGCGACCGTTCCTGGGGTGTACGACCCGTGGGCGAGCCGGAGCCGCCCGGCATCCAGGCGAAGAACCCGGGCACCTTCTACTGGCTGTACGCGCCCATGCAGTTCGAGGACCACGCGATCCTCTGCATCGTCCAGGAGGACGAGAAGGGCCGCAGGGTGCTGGAGGAGGCGACGCGGGTCTGGTCCGACGGCCGGGAGGAGGAGTACCTCGGCCGCCCCGAATACCAGCCCGTCTACGCCCCCGGCACCCGTGACGTGGTCGAGGCCGTGATCGGCTTCTCCCCGCCCGGCGGCAAGCCGTTCGAGGTCCACGCCCGCCCGATCCTGCCCGTCCACCTGATGGTCGGCACCGGGTACGGCCTGGAGCCCGACTGGAAGCACGGGATGTACCAGGGCCCCGGCCCGGTGGTCCAGGGTGTCACCTATACGCTCCCGGACGACGCGGCGCGCATGTGGGGCATGGTCGACGCGGTCGGCCGGTTCGAGTACGACGGCCAGGTCGGGCACGGCCTGTACGAATACTGGGCCCTGGGACCGCACCCGACCTTCGACTGAACCCCGGTCAGTCGACCTTCTTGCACATGATGGTCTTGGCCAGCCCCTTCACGGGCGGCTCGCCGGTCACGGTCAGCCGGGGCTCGGTCCTGCCGGACTGAACCTTGCCCTTCTCGGCCGGCAGCGCGGGCACCGCCTCCGTGAACTCCAGGACGCCCCCCTTGTCGTCGGCGATCTTGCCGTCCTTGCCGGAGACGACCGCTCCCGCCTCGGCCTCGAGCGGCAGGCTCTCCGCGTCGGCACGGGCGGTGACCTTGCCGTCCTTGTCGATGGCGATGGCCTTGGTCGCCCGGGTGAGCTCGGCGACGACCTTCCCGTTCTCGTCGGTGCAGACGACCCTGCCGCCGGCTTCCGGTGCGGGGGTCTCGTCGGCCATGGCCGATCCGGCCAGCGCGGCGAGGCTGAGCACGCCGACCGCGCTGAGGACCATTACGCGTCGCTTGAACATGGATTCTCCTGTCGGGTGGTTCGGATGAGGACGAATGTGGCCTGCCGTACCTGAAGAGAGGCTGAAGGCGGCCGAAATGATCTTCAGGTTGGCTTTAGGTGGCTTGCTGCACTCTGAGAGGCGTGCGAGTGCTATTGGTTGAGGACGAGCAGCGGCTGGCCGACCTGGTCAAGGGCGGGCTGACCGGCGAGGGGTTCGCGGTGGACGTGGCCTATGACGGCCGCGACGGGCTGTGGATGGCCACCGAGAACGACTACGACGTGATCGTGCTCGACGTGATGCTGCCGCGGATGAACGGCTACGCCGTGTGCGCCAAGCTCCGCGAGGCGGGCAACTGGACGCCGATCATGATGCTGACCGCCAAGGACGGCGTCTACGACGAGGCCGAGGCACTCGACACCGGGGCCGACGACTATCTGGCCAAGCCGTTCTCGTACGTGGTGCTGCTGGCCCGGCTGCGCGCGCTGGTGCGCAGGGGCGGGCGGGAGCGGCCGGTGTCCATCACGGTCGGGGACCTGGTGATCGATCCGGCCGGGCTGCGGTGCCGTAGAGGCGAGACCGAGGTGTCGTTGACGCCGAAGGAGTTCGCCGTGCTGCACGGGCTGGCCCGCCGGGCGGGCGAGGTGGTGTCCAAGAGCGACCTGCTGGCCGCCGCCTGGGACTTCTCCTACGACGGTGACGCGAACATCATCGAGGTCTACATCAGCGCGCTGCGCCGCAAGATCGACCTGCCGTTCGGCAGGACGACGCTGGTGACGGTCCGTGGCGCGGGCTACCGGCTGGAGGCGGAATGACCGGCAATGGCTCGCTGACCGCGCGGGTGCGCGAGGGAGCTTCCTCGGTACGGCTGCGCGCCACCCTGGCCGCCACCCTGGTGGTCGCGCTGGCCCTGGGCGCGACGGCGCTGGTGCTGGCCCAGTCGATGCGGGGCAGCCTGCTGGCCAGCGCCGACGCCGACGCCACCCGGCGGGCCGTCGAGGCGGCGCCCGCCCTGCAGTCGGCGGTCCGTACCACCGAGGCGCTGAATTCCGACACGCTCAGCGTCGCGGGAACGACCACGCAGCTCGCCAGGACCGTCGTCGACCCCGACGTCATGTTCAGCGCGGACGGCAAGACCTTCACCACCGCGTGGGAGGGGGTCGAGGGCTTCCGCGTGGTCGGCATGGCGGTGCCGACCGAGGCGGGCGAGGGAATGGTGCTGGCGCGCTCCTCGCTGGCTCCGACGGAGGACGCGCTGACCACGCTCAACAGCGTCCTGCTGCCCGGCGTTCCCGCGCTGCTGCTGGTGGTGGCGTTGATGACCTGGCTGTCGGTGGGCAGGGCGCTGCGCCCGGTGGCCGCGATCCGGGCCAAGGTCGCCGACATCACCGCCCGCGACCTGCACCAGCGGGTGCCGGTGCCGCGTTCCGGGGACGAGATCGCCGCCCTGGCCACGACCGTCAACGGCACCCTGGACCGGCTGGAGACCGCGGTCGACCGGCACAAGAGCTTCGTCGCCGACGCCGCGCACGAGCTGCGCAGCCCGATCGCGACCCTGCGGGCCAGGCTGGAGCTGGCCGAGCCGAGCGAGCTGACCGCCGAGGCGCTCGCCGACGTCGAACGCCTCCAGACGCTGGCCGGCGACCTCCTCCTGCTGGCCAGGCTGGACGCGGGCGAACCCCTCCAGAAGGCCGACCTCGACCTCGGCCAGATCGCCGCCGAGGAGGCGGTGCGGGTCGAGCGGCGTCCCGACGTGGAGCTGAAGCTGGACGTGCAGCCGGACGTGGTGATCGAGGGCGTGCGCGGGCACGTCGGCCGCCTGGTCACCAACCTCGCCGGCAACGCGGTACGGCACGCCGCCTCCACCGTCGTGGTCCGGGTCCGCGCCGAGGGCACCACGGCCGTGCTGGAAGTGGACGACGACGGTCCCGGCATCCCCGAGGCGCAGCGCGAGGCGGTGTTCGGCCGCTTCACCAGGCTCGACGAGGCCAGGGCGCGCGACGCCGGCGGTGCGGGCCTGGGCCTGCCGATCGCCAGGGACATCGCGATCCTGCACGGCGGCACCCTGCACGCCGTCCCCGGCGGCTTCGTCGCCCGCTTCCCCATGCACGCGGGCACGCGGCGGGATCAGGCCGGGATGAGCATGCTCGTGTAGGTGGTGGTGCGCTGGACCACGGTGAAGCCGGAGCGCTCGTAGACGCCGAGGGCTCCGGTGGCGTTGTCGGCGTCGACGCTGAGGCCGGCTCTGCCGTACCCCTGCTTCTTGAACTCGGTGAGGGCGTGGGCGATGAGCGCGCTCGCCACGCCCCTGCCGCGCCAGGGCGCGAGCGTGCCGATGATCTGGATCCACGCCTCACGCACGCCGGTCACCTCGGTGTCGGCGGCGAAGTAGTGGGTGATCAGGACGCCGACGACCCGGTCGCCGTCGAGCGCGAGGAAGGAGCCCTCGGGCAGGAAGGCCCGGGTGCCGGAGATCTTCTCGGTCCAGCTTTCCGGGGTGTGGGGGGAGTTGCCCCAATGGCTGCGGAACGCCTCGTTGCGCACGGTCATCGCGCCGGAGTCGTGTTCCGGGCTCCAGGTGGTGAGGCGCAGGCCGTCCGCGGGCGGGCGGGCCTCGATCTCGGCGGCCAGGTCGCGTTCCATCTGGAAGAACCAGCGCGACGGCGTGAACCCCCTGCTCTCGAAGAGCTTCGCCGCCCAGACCTGGGTGTCGCGGGTGTGGAGCTGAAGTTCGAGCGGTCTGCCGGGGTACGCGCGCTCGTGCAGGCGGGGCGCGGTCTCGACGGCCCAGTCGAGGATGCGCGTGCCCAGGCCGGTACGGCGGTGCCCGGGATGCACCCCCGCCCACAGGCCCATCCGGTGCACGTCCGGGGCGGTCGGCTTGACCGGGAGGTAGGCGAAGGCCACGAGCCGGTCGCCGTCCCTGGCCACGAGCGTGCCCTCGGCGAGGTCGACCAGCGGGCTGGCCAGGTCCTCCGCGAGGTCCTCCGCGCCGTAGTTCTCGCCGTCCTGGTCGGTGGCCTGGATCGCGGCGGTGAGCGCGGCCCACCGCCCGGCGTCGTCCTCGCGCAGCGGCCCCCATGAGATGCTCATGGGGCCGCAGCCTAGGCCAGCCTGGTCGAACAGCCCAACCGATTTCCAAGCTGGGCAAGCCGCTCGGCGAAGCCGTTCCGGGTGGTCTCGGCGTAGCCGACGAAGAAGCGGTTGGCGAGGGGTACGCCCCAGCGCATCCAGGACGCCACGTTGAAGACGCGGTGGACCAGGAGCGAGCCCTGCGGGTGCGGCTCGACGCTCCATTCGCCGCGGTACCACCAGCCGCCCTGGAAGGCGATCGTCCGCCCGGCGACCTCGACGGTCGAGGTGTGGCCGGGGGCGTCCGCCACGGTGAACCGGCCCTCGCGGTGGCCGCCGGGCAGCATGGTCCGCGCCAGGTCCTCCCAGACTTGGGCGCCCGGCGCCTCGACGATGCCCGACACCTCGGTGATCAGCTTCTTCACGGCGTTCCTCCTATTCGAGGGCCTTCTCCATCAGGTCGCGGGTGACCGTCCCCTGCCAGGACAGCTCGCCCTTGTCCACCCGTGCGATCAGGTCGTCCACCCAGGACAGCTCGGCCCGGCTCATCGCCCGCTCGTAGTCGACCTCGATCATGAGCAGCTCGGGCAGGCCGTTGTCGCGCATGGCGGCGAGGTGTCCGTCCATGGCGGTGATCAGGCCGCGTACCGACGCCGCCCGGCTCCGCAGCGCGCCCAGCGCCTCGGGCACGGGAAGGCAGCCGATCAGGGAGACCGCCGCGGTGAACGCGCGGCGCTCGCCGCCCGGGGTCTCCAGCAACGCCCTGAGCCGGGTGGACAGCTCCTTGCGCCCTTCGTCGGTGATCTCGTAGACCGTCCGCTCGGGGCGGCGGCCCTCTCTGCTGGTCTCGACGGGGACGATCAGCTCGTCTCCCGCCAGCTTCTCGACCGCGTGGTAGAGGCTCCTGGGGAGCCCGGTCACGTAGTCCTTGTGGGTGTCGATGATGAATCGGTGCAGTTCGTACGGGTGGCTGGCGCGTACCGAGAGCATGGCCAGCACGGTCAGACCCACCAGGTCAGGGCGACGCGCCATGCTGCCTCCTTCTATATTGCATTATGCACTATTGAGGCGCGCGCTGGTCGAGTTGGCCGAAGGCGCGCTCGATCGCCTGCCGTACCACGTCCTCGGGGTAGGGGAAGCGGCCGATCAGGTCGCGCAGGCCCTCGGTGTGCGCGCGGCGGGCCAGGGCGGCGACCTCGGCGAGCTCCTCCTGCTGGGCCAGCGCGAAGGCACGGTCCACGACCGCGCCGTGGCCGGGCACGATGACCCGCTCGGGCAGTTCCGCCAGCATCGCCGCCGTCGTCACGGGCCAGTCGAGCGGGCAGGAGTCGCCGAACGCCGGCGGCGCGCCCTCCTCGACCAGGTCACCCGCGAAGACCACCCCGGCGTCCGGCACGTGCAGCACGATGTCATTGTCGGTGTGCCCCCGCCCGAAATACCGCAGATGTACGGCACGGCCGCCGACATCGAGCGTGGCCCGATCGGTGAAGGTGTGGTCGGGCGCGACCAGATCGACCTCCTCCACCTCCTCCCGGCGCTCCTCGGCCACGAAGCCCAGCACGCTGGCGCGCTGCGCCTCGCCACCGGCCCTGATCTCCTCGGCGCACCTGGCGTGGCCCCAGATCTCGGCGGGCAGGAACATCGCGTTGCCGAAGAAGTGGTCCCAGTGGGCGTGGCTGTTGACCACCGTCCACGGGTCGGGCGTGATCCGGCGGACGGCGGCGATCAGGTCATTCGCCTCCCGGTGGGACATGCGGGTGTCGAAGACGAGACAGTGACCGTCGCCGACGACCAGGCCCACGTTGAGGTCGACCGACTCGTGCCTGCGAACGAAGACACGATCGCCTACCTCCTGCCACGACTCGTTCACGCGGCCGATCCCCCGTCGGGCCGGCGTCGCCTGACGGCACGCGTGCACGCACGGGAGGCGTGCGTGCACCTGGTGGAGGCAGGCGTGCGCCTGGTGGAGGCAGGCGTGCACGGCCGGGAGACGTGCGTGCGCCCGGCGGAAGCGTGCGTACGCCCGGAGGAGGCGTGCATACGCCCGGAGGAGGCGTGCATACGCGCGATGGAGGCGTGCGTGCACGCGCGGGTGCCGTGCGCGCGCCGGGTGTAGACGTGCGTACACGCGGAGGAGGCGTGCATGCGCCCGGAGGAGCCGTGCGTGCACGCGCGGGAGCCGTTCGCGCACGCGGAGGAGGTAGGCGTGCACGCGCGGGTGCCGTGCGTGCGCCCGGAGAAGGCGGGCGGGAGCGCGCGGGAGGCGGGCGGGCGCGCGGTGGAGATCCCGGCGTGGCGGGTGGTTTCAGACATGGTCTGGCCTATGTTGTCGAACATGAGCCATGGCTTCCAAGTGTGCTTCGACGCCGCCGACCCCCACGCTCAGGCCGACTGGTGGGCGGATGCGCTCGGCTGGGAGGTCGAACCCCAGGACCCGGATCTCATCCGCGACATGATCTCCAAGGGGTTCGCCACCGAGGCCGACACCATCGTCCACGACGGGCAGCTCCGCTGGCGCGAGGGCGTGGCGATCAGGAGCGAGGGCCGTCCACGGGTGATCTTCCAGCTCGTGCCCGAGTCCAAGACGGTGAAGAACCGGGTCCACCTCGACGTCGAGGTGGGCGAGGACAACGTCGAGGCCGAGGTGGAGCGGCTGACCGCCAGGGGCGCGACCTTCTCGCACCGGGGACGGCAGGGGCCATTCTCGTGGGTCACGATGTTCGATCCCGAAGGCAACGAGTTCTGCGTCACCTGACCCCCGTCGTCACCTGACATCTGTCGTCATCTGTCATCCGTCGCCACCCCGGAGCTGGCCGTTAACCGACATCCGTCGTCACCCGCTGCTCGTGCGTCGCCTGACATCTGTGGTCATCTGTTATCCGTCGCCACCCCGGCGCTGGCCGTTAACTGACATCCGTCGTCACCCGCTGCTCGTGCGTCGCCTGATGCTGGTCATCACCTGACATCGATCGCTACCTCGACGCTCGTCGTCACTTCATGATCGTGGTCACCTGATGCTGGTTGTCATCTGACATCTGTCGCCATCTGATATCCCGCCGTCACCCTGTGCTGGTCGTCATCTGGTCAGGTAGGCCAGGACGGCCAGGACGCGGCGGTGGCCGTCCTGTGTGGGTGGGAGGTCGAGTTTGGTGAAGATGCTGGCGATGTGCTTGGCGACGGCCGCCTCGGTGACCACCAGTTGCCTGGCGATCGCGGCGTTGGCGCGGCCCTCGGCGATCAGGGACAGTACCTCGCGCTCGCGCGGCGTGAGGCGGGAGACGGGGTCGCGGCGGCGGCTGAGCAGTTGCCGCACGACCTCGGGGTCCACGACCGTGGCCCCCGCCGCGACGCGGCCCAGGGCGTCGGCGAACTCCTTCACGTCGCCGACCCGGTCCTTGAGCAGGTAGCCGACGCCGGTGCCGGTCTCCAGGAGCTCGGCGGCGTAGGTCTGCTCGACATACTGGCTGAGGACGAGCACGGGCAGGCCGTCGCGCCGCAGTTCCAGCGCCGCCCGCAGGCCCTCGTCGGCGAAGCCGGGCGGCATGCGCACGTCGGTGACCACGATGTCCGGCGCGTGCTCGCGGACCGCGGCGAGCAGGGAGTCCGCGTCGCCGACGGCGGCGGGCACCTGGTGACCGAAGCGTTCGAGCAGGCTCACCAGGCCCTCGCGCAGGAGGACGGCGTCCTCGGCGATGACTACGCGCACGGGATCTCCGCTCTGATGGTGGTCGGGCCGCCCGGCGGGCTGGACAGGGACAGTCTGCCGTCCACGACGTCGAGCCGGTCGGCCAGCCCGGTGAGGCCGGTGCCCGCCGCCGGGTCGGCGCCGCCGTGGCCGTCGTCAGTGACGGAGATCATCACACTTCCCCGCGACTTTTCCACTTTTATCGTGATGTTGGTGGCGTGGCTGTGTTTTGCGGCGTTGGTGAGGGCTTCGCTGACCACGTAGAAGGCGGCGATCTCTACCGGCGGCGGGAGCCGTACCTCCAGGTCGGAGACGACCGTCACGGCGACGGCGGAGCGCGCGGCCAACTCGCCGACGGCGGCGGTGAGGCCGCGGTCGGTGAGCACCTGGGAGTGGACGCCGCGGATCAGCTCGCGCAGCTCGGCCAGCACCTGCTTGGCCTCGGCGTGCGCCCGGTCGAGGATACGGGCCAGCTCGGTCTCGTCCGGCACGTCCAACCTGGCCAGCCCGAGCGTCATGGTCAGCGCGACCAGCCGCTGCTGCGCCCCGTCGTGCAGATCGCGCTCGATCCGGCGCCGCTCGACCTCGAAGGCGTCGACCAGCCGCGCCCGCGAGCGCCTGACCTCCTCCAGCCGCGCCCGTTCCGGCGCGAGCACCGCCCTGACCATCGCCGCGCGCGCCCCCGCCCAAGCAGTCAGCACGTACGCGCCCACGGGCACGAGCGCCACCCCCGCGAACGAGGCGGCCACCGCGACCGCGCCCGCCGCCTCCGGCTGCACCACGGGCGAGAGCACCAGCAGCAACGGCCCGGCCACCGCGACGCCGACGATCGCCAGGTCGATCCACCAGAACGCGACCAGAGTGAGCAGGGCCAGCCCGACCACCCGCCCCCGGCCCGGCGACCCCGTAACCGGCGACAGATCAACGAGCCGCATCCGCCACCGTTCGAACCGCGCCACGAACGGCCCGAACGCCACCAGCGCCACGACCCCCGCGCCCACCGCGGCCCAGCCGGGCAGCACCTCGGACCCCGCCGCCACCACCAGCGGCACCACGCAGAAGACGGCCCCGGCCAGCAGGTACGCCAGCGCCCGCCAAGGCCAGGAGGACCGGAGAAACCCGAGCGGACGCGCGCCGAGCGCTTCGAGGGCGGAGGTGCTCACCCGGTCACGGTAACCACAGGGCGCAAACCTAAATTTAGGTCAATGACAAACTTGAGTCCGTCATGACAAGATGGTCGCATGACCACCGGGCTCCGCGCGATGAAGAAGCAGCAGACCAGGGAGAACATCTCCCAGCACGCGACCAGGCTCTTCCTGGAACGCGGCTACGACAAGGTGACGATCGCCGACGTCGCCGCCGCCGCGCAGGTGGCCAAGATGACGGTCACCAACTACTTCCCCCGCAAGGAGGATCTGGCCCTGGACCTGGGCGACGCGTTCGTCTCCGGGCTGGCGAACGCGGTCGCCGACCGCCCCGCCGGCCAGTCCGCGCTGACCGCCCTCCGCGACTCCTTCCTGGCGGCCGTGGCCCGCAAGGACCCGGTGATCGGCTTCGCCCCCCTGGAGTTCGCCCAGATGATCACCGGCAGCCCGGCGCTGGTGGCCAGGCTCCGCGAGTTCCACGACGAACGAGAAGCGGCGCTGGCCACCCAGCTCGCGGCAGAGACGGAGCCCGGCTTCCTCCCCCGACTGGCGGCGGCCGAGCTGGGAGCCGCCCACCGCCTGCTCTTCGACGAAACCCTGGCCCGCGTCCTGGACGGCCAGGACCACGACCGCATCGCCACAGCCCTGACCGAAGCCGCCCACACCGCCTTCGACCTCCTCGAACCCTCCCTCGGCACCTACGCCATCCGCACGCCCTAGCTCCCCTCAGCCCGCCGGCCGCCTCGCGACCTTGGAACGGGTCATACTGGGCAGGTGATCGCTTTAGCGTGGGTGCTGCTCGGACTGGCGGCATTGAACGTGGTCGTGACCGTTCACGTCCTGGTCTACGGGCGCTTCCCGTCCTGGACGCCCTTCGTGGGCGGGGACCGTTTCGGGCCGGTCAGCGCCTGGGGCAACATGCTGGTCTCGGCCTACTTGGCGCTGAGCGTCATCGACATGTCCGTCGACCCTCCCCGTCAGCTCGCGTATGCGTTGCCCACCGGCACGTACCTGTGTCTGGCTGGGGCGGTGGTGTTGTGGTTAGAAGCTTGTTCCCAGGAGGCGGGCGACCTCCGTACGGTCGTTGACGCCCAGCTTGTCGTAGACCGCCTGTAAGTGGTTGGCGGCGGTGCGCATGGACAGGGTGAGGCGGTCGGCGATCTGGCGGTTGGTCAGGCCGGCCGCGGCCAACTGGACTATCTCCCGCTGGCGCGGGGTCAGGTCGGGGGTGGCCAGTTCCACCAAGGCCGGGGTGGTCACGCCCGGGCAGCGGCGGGCCAATGCCCAGGCCCTGGTCTGGGCGCCCTTGGCGGCGCTGCCCCTGCCCATCCTGCGGTAGGCGGCGGCCTCCTGGGCGGTGGCCTCGGCCGCGTAAAGGATCATGTCCAGGGACTCGAACTCGGCCGCCACCGCGCGCAGGCCAGGCGGGTCGGTGTCGGCGGCGGCGCGGGCGTGGCGGGCGCAGGTCTGGGCGAAGCGGCCCTCCACCACCCCTGCCAGCTCGGTCAGCGGGGCGACGGCCAGGTGGGCGGCGCCCATTCTGACGACGTCGTGCAGGGCCAGCATGCGGTAGCCCTGGTACGGGCAGTCGGCGGCCATGGACAGCGCCGTGGTCACGGCGGCGTCGAGGTCGCCGTCGGCGGCGGTCAGCCAGGCCTTGGCCAGCAGCACGTTCTGGCGCGTGTAGTCCCAGCATCCGGCCAGTTCGCCGGCTTCCGCCAGGGCGGTCCTGGCGGTGTCCAGGTCGCCCAGGAGGGCCGCCGAGTGTGCCAGTTCGGCCAGGCACCGGCCCAGGTACGGCGAGCGGGCGCGCAGCCGTACGACATCCTCGCGGCACCAGCGCACCGCGGCGGCCACGTCGCCGCGCAGACGGCAGACCTGCGCGCGGTAGGCGCCGAACCCGCCTACGGACAGGTCGGGCGCGGCCAGTTCCGTGCCCTGGACGGCGACGCGGGCGGCGTCGGCGAGTTCCCCCGCGAACAGGTGGGCCGCGCACCGCGCGTCGAGCATGACCGGCAGGGCGTGCGGGGCGCGGTCGCGCCAGGCGTCCGCGTCGGACATGGCACGTTCCACCACGGAGACGCAGCGGGCGCCGCGGCCGGAGTGCGCGCTCACCCAGGACTCCAGCGCGGCCAGGTGGCCGGTGCCGGGGGCCAGGTCGCGGGCGTGGTTCAGCGTGTGCCCGGCGTGGTCGAGGCGGCCGGTCAGGAAGTCGGCGACGCCTCGGTACACGAGCAGTTCCTGGCGCCAGGCCGGGTCGGTCAGCGTGTCGGCGGCGCCCTCGAAGACGCGGCCCGCCTCGTGGGTGTCGCCCGACCACAGCAGGTTGACGCCGAGCGCCAGCGCGTGCTGGGCGCGCTCGGGGTCGGTGGCGCCGGGCCCGCCCTGGCGGCGCAGCACCTCCTGCGCGCCGCCGGTGTCACCGAGGATCGTGAGCACCTGCCCGAGCAGCGCGACCGCCTCGACGCCCGCGCCCGCCTCGACCGCGGCGCGGCCGAGCCGGGCCGCGAGGTGCGGGTCCTGACGGCCCCACGCGAGGTGCGCGGCGACCAGGAGCATGCGCGGGTCGGCGGGCGAGCCGCTGTCGAGCCGCCACACGGCCGCGCGCAGCAGGTCGTCGCGCCCGCGCATCCCGCTGGCCTCCAGCGACTCCGCCAGCGTGCGCAGCCGCCGCCTGGCCCTGAGCGTACGGCAGCGCCCCCGCACCACCTCGCCATAGAGCGGATGGCCGAGCCGCATGCCGGGACCGTCGGCGACGATGAGGCCACGGTCCTCCACGCGTTCGACCGCGCCCGCCGAGGCCATCGTGATCAGCAGGTCGGTGCCGAGCGGTTCGCCGAACGCCACGAGCTCCAGCACCTCGCGCTCGTCCGGGTCGAGGTGCCCGATCCGCCCGCTGACCAGTTCGCGCAGGCGGGTGGTCATGGACAGCTCGCCCCGCCAGCGCCACTGGCCGCCCTGCTCGGACAGGCAGCCGAGGCCGCGCCCGGCGTGGACGAGCTCGCGCAGGTAGAGCGTGTTGCCCTCGCTCACCCGCGCCAGGTGGCGCACGGTCTCGGCCGCCACGTCGCCGCGCAGCGCCGCGGCGAGCACCTGGCCGACCTCGTCACGGGTCAGCGGCGCCAGCTCGATCCTGGTGACCAGCTCCTCCTTCCAGAGGGCGGCGACCGGCTCCGGCAGGGCCTCGCCGGTCCGCACGGTGACCAGCAGCGCCGCCTCGCCGCGCGTGGCCAGGTAGTGCAGGAGTGCCGCGGAGGCGGCGTCCAGCCGGTGCGCGTCGTCCACGACGACCAGCAGCGGCGCCTGCCCGGCCCGTGTCCTCAGGTGCCGCGCGGCCCAGCCGAGCAGGTTCTCCCCGCCGTCCGGCGGCCCGCCCAGCACGTGCGCGAACGCCCCGAACGGGATCATCGCCGCGGTCTCGGTGCCCAGGGCCCGCACCACGCAGTATCCCGTCAGGCTCTCGGCCGCCTCGGCCGCCAGCCTGCTCTTCCCCACCCCGGCCTCGCCCGCGATCATCGCTCCCGTGCAGGATCGCAGCGCCCGGTGAACGGCGGCCAGCGGGCCCTGCCGTCCGATGAACGGCCATCGATTGCTCATCACAGCCCCTCCTCCCGGATCTCATCGTCGCGACGCCGGTTAGCGGGAGGTTCAGGTCTTCAGTCCCGCCGCTCCCAGCAGGAGATCCACCACCGCCTCGGTCCCGCTGAACGGCACCGGCTCGCCGCCCACCTCCTCGAGCAGCCCGCGGAGCTGGCCGCCTGACTGCTCGGGCTCCACCAGGCGCACGATGACCGTCCTCATGCCCGCACGATCCACCGCCGCGGTTCAGGTCTGGTTCAGGTGGGGAACGGCGCGGGCTCGACCTCCAGCTCGCGCATGCGCTCGGTGTAGACGTGGTAGCGGCGGCGCGCGTCGCCCCGCCGTCCCGCCTGGTCGAGCGCGCGGACCAGCCCCAGGTGGGCGCGCTCGTCGTAGCCGTCGCGCTCCAGCAGCCGCAGCCAGTAGCGGGCCGCCTCGTGGTGCCGCCCCTCCTCCGCCCGCGCTAGCGCCAGCCGCGCGGCCGCCTGCACGTAGGCGAGCCTGGCCTGCTCGCGCAGCCCCACGGCCCAGTCGGCGTAGGGGTCCTCCTCGCAGAACTCCCCTCCGTAGGCGGCCTCCGCCGCCTTCCACCGCGCCAGCGCCTCACCGTCCCGCCCGGCCTGCTCCAGCCGTACGGCGGCGCCCGCCAGCCCCAGGAACCGCTCGATGTCCACGTCCGCGTGGTCGAGGTCGAGCCGGAGCGCGCCCTCCTCGGAGACCACGATCTCCACCTCGTGCGCCGGGTCGAGCACCGCGCGCAGCGTGGAGACCATCACGTTGAGCCGCTTGAGGCCGACCGCCTCGTCCTCCTGCTCCGGCCAGAGGATCTCGACCAGGCGTTCCCTGCTGATCGCCCTGCCTCGCCTGCTGACCAGGATCTTCAGCAGGTCGCGGGCCTTGCGGGACTGCCAGGCCGTACGCGGGACGGGGAAGGAGCCGCGCAGCACGCGGAAGGCGCCCATCGTCTCGACCGTCACCCGCGCGCCCGAGGCGGGGGTGACGCGGGCCAGCAGCGCGTCGACGCGGTCGTCGAGCATGCGGCACCCGATGGCGTGCATGCGTTCGGCCACCTGCCCGGCCACCTCGGCGCCGACGGCCGGGTCGGACAGGGCGGCCCTGACCAGTTCGGCCCTGGCCCGGCCGATGGGGTCGCCGAGCGTGGTCCAGATGCGTACGGCCTCGTCGGCGCGGTCGTGGTCCTTGTCCAGTTCGGCCCGGAGTTCGGCGATGCCGGCCAGGCCGGTGTGGTGACGACGATCGGCGGCGATGGGCTCGGCCTCGTCGAGCAGTCTCCTGGCGGCCTCGGCGCGGCCGGCGGCGACGGCCACGCGGGCGGCGGCGACCCTGGCGCTCACGGCGGCCATGCCCTCGGTGTGCTTGAGCGCCTGGGCGGCCAGGCGGGCGGCCTCGTCGGGGTTCTCCTCGGCCAGGAGCTCGGCCAGTTCGGTGAGCGTGTTGCCGAGGGCCTGGGCGTCGCCGGAGCGCCCGGCCTCCTCCTGGACCCTGCGGTAGGTGGCGGCGGCCGCGCTCCGCTCGCCGCGCAGCGCCTGGATCCTGGCCAGTTGCAGCAGACCGTAGCCGATGCGCGAGCCCATCGCCTCCCAGCGGGCCACGGCGTCGGCGGCGTCCACGGCGGCCTCCTCCAGGCGGCCGAGCCCGATGAGCGCCTGGGCCCGGTTGGAGACGGTCAGCGCGGCCCACGGCGCGAACGCCACCAGGTCGGACAGCCGGCCCGCGATGTCCACGTCGGCCAGCGCGGCGTGGTAGTCGGCCTCGTCGAGGTGGCGTGATGCCCGGTTGGCCCGGATGCGGATGAGCTGGAGGATGTCGCCGGCGCGCTCGGCGTACTCCAGGGCCCGCAGGTAGTAGGCGTCGTTGGCGCGGCGGTCGCCGTCGAAGGCGGCGACCATGGCGATCACCGTGGTGGCGGCGGCCAGCGCGCCCGGGTCGCCCAGCGTCGCGGCGGCGTCGAGCGCGCGCTCCGCCATCTCCGCGCAGGCCGCCCGATCGCCCCGCAACCACAGCACGGACGCGGCCGAGGCGACGCAGACCGCCGCGTCGGCGGGCGGCGTGCCGTGCTCGGCGCCGCGCAGGTACATGGCCATGGCGGCGTCGAGGTCGCCGCGCAGGTGGTCGATGAAGCCCAGGCGCCTGGCCAGGAAGGCGTCGAAGGCGGGGCTGGCGGCCGCCCTGGCCAGGAGCTCGCGGGCACGGCGCCAGTCGCCGCGGTTCTGCTCCGCGATCCCGGCGAGGCGGAGCATCGCGGGACTCTCCCGGCGCTCCTGCGGCAGCAGCGCCAGCCCGGCCAGGACGTCGTCGCCGCGCTCGGCCAGCCGGAGCCCGTGCGCCGACAGCAGCGACGCGGCCAGCTCGGGGTGGCCGGTGGCGACGGCGGCGCGCAGCGCCTGCTCGGGCTGGTCGTGCTCGACGTACCAGCGGGCGGCCACCTCGGCCGTGTCGTGGGCCTCGTGCCGGTCGAGCGGCGCGTGCCTGGCCAGCACGTGCCTGCTGGTCGCGGTCAGCCGGTGCCCGCCCTGGGCCGCCTCAAGGAAGAGCCCCCGGCTGGTCAGCGAGGACAGCGTGTCCGGCGGCACGCCGAGCGTGGCGGACAGGTCGGCGGTGAGCACCGGCAGCACCGTCGCCGCCCGCAGCAGCTCGCGCATCTGGGCGGGCAGGTCGCGCAGGGCGTCGAGGGTGAGGCGTTCGAGCATGTCGGAGCTCGCGGCCAGGCCGGAGGCCATCGCGGGCCACCGCGCGGGCTCGACGCGGGCCATGGCGTCGAGCGCGGCCCGCACCGCGGCGGGCCAGCCGCCGCTGGCCGCGTGCAGGGCCGGCGCGATCGCGGCGCCGGACGGGCCGAGCCGGTCGCGGGCCCAGTCGGCGCACTCCCCGACGCTCAGCGCGAGGTCGGTCGCGTCGAAGGCGAGCACCTCGAGGTCCTGGCGCAGCCGCGCGGTCGGGAACGGCAGCGGCGCCCTGGAGGCGGTCACGATGTGCAGGTGCCGTGGCGCGGCGCGGACCAGCGTCTCCACGAACCGCACCGGTCCCGGCGCGCCGGCGATCACGTCGAGGCCGTCGAAGACGACCACCAGTCCCCGGCGCAGCCGCAGGCGCAGGGCCTCGGCCAGCGCGCTGGCCAGCGCCGCCGCCCGCGCGGGTTCGTCGGCGTCGGGGCCGAGCGGCGCGTCCGCGGCGGCGGGCAGCTCGGCGGGCAGGTCGGGCACGCGGGCGGCAAGCTCGGCGAGCACCCCGGCGGAGAACGGCGCCAGCTCGCGATCGCCCAGGTCGAAGCGGTGCAGCACACCGCCCACGGCTTGGGTCCAACCGGCCAGCGCGATCGACTTGCCGTAGCCGGTGGCCGCGACGAGCGTGGTGAGCCTGTGCGTCAGCGCACCGTCGAGCCGCCGGTCGAGGGCTGGACGGGGCCGCACCCACCCGCGTTCCACCCCCGCATGTTACGCCGCGTTTCCCGGGCGACTCCAGAGTTCGGAAAGTGCCACCTCCCGGTAACGCTTCGGGAGGAGCACTATGGTCAGGTACCTCTTTCCGAGGAGGGCGCCGTGGATCAAGACCTGCCCGGCGGAGCGCGCGTGATCGTCGGCGTGGACGAGTCGCCGGCCGCGCGCTTGGCGCTGGCCTGGGCCGTCGGCGCCGCACGACTGCGCCGCATGCCGCTGGTCGCCGTGCACGTGAGCCGGGCGCCGATCCATCCTTTCCCCGAGGCTCTGCCGCTGCAGCACGCGGCGCGGTCCGGAGAGGAGGCCCGAAGTACGGAGGTGGTCGCCGACGCCTTCGACGAGGTGTGCGGCGGTGTTCCCACCGACATCGTGACGGCGGTCGTCGGCCGGATGGGCGACCCCGGCTACCACCTGGTCGACCTGGCCGGCGAGTGTGACCTGCTGGTGCTCGGCCGCAGCAGGCGCGGCCTGATGAGCCGGATGCTGCTGCCCTCGACGAGCATGTACTGCGCCCGCCACGCGCGGGCCACGGTCGTGATCGTGCGCGAGCCCGCGCCGCCCGACGAGCCGGAGGTCTCGGGCGAACGCGGGCACCGGCGGTTCTGGAGCCGCTAGCACTTCTTGACGCCCGGGAAGGGGTCCTTCCAGGTGTAGAGGGTGCTGGCCGGGACCCAGCCGTAGCGACCGTTGTCGTCGCCCTGGGTGTAGTACCAGACGTTGTTGCCGCCGCTGTGGCCGGCGCCCCTGGTGTAGCACTTGAACCAGCTCGGGTTGGAGCGGAGCGTGTCCACCCTTCTGGGCCAGGTCTGCTGGTTGTCCGGGTCGCCCCAGCTCGTCTTGTTGTAGATCGGCCTGGGCGCGTAGTTGCCGCACTTCAGGCTGCCGTCCCCCTGGGCGTAGCAGGGCGGGTTCTGGGCCTGGGCCGCCGCGCCGATGCCGACCGACACCCCGAGCGCCGCCACCACTGCCATGACCGCTGTACGCACTCGCATGATCTGTTCCCCTCGTATCCGCTCGCGTTTCGCGAACGTTGGAGACGCTAGGGGAGGCTCTTATCGATTCGCTTTAGAGCCGTTATCAGCAGGCGGACGCCCTCGGGGATGGCGGCCCGCGAGATGCCGCCGTAGCCCAGGACCACGCCGTGGCCGGGTGCGGGTTCGGCGTGGTAGCCGGCCAGGGACTCGACGGCCAGGGACGGGGCGGGCCGTACCTGGAGGGCGGGGTCGAGGCGGGCGCAGACGTGCAGGCCCGCGGCGGACGGGATCAGCTCGAAGCGGCGGTCGGCGGCCAGCAGGCCGGTGAGCCGGGCGTGCCGGGCCGCGTACTCCTTGGTGGCCTTCCTGATGTGCCTGGCCAGCAGGCCCTCGTCGATGAAGCGGGCCAGCGCCGCCTGCGCGAACGGGTCGCCGTGCCAATCGGTGAGCTGCTTGGCGGTGCGCAGCGCGGCGCGCAGCGAGGCGGGCGCGACCAGGAAGCCCAGCCGCAGCGCCGGCAGCAGCGTCTTGGAGAAGGAGCCCACGTAGACGACCCGGCCGGCGCCGTCGAGGCTCTGCAACGGCTCCAGCGGGCGCTCGCCGAAGCGGAACTCGCTGTCGTAGTCGTCCTCGATGATCACCGCGTCGCGGTGCCGCGCCCACTCCAGCAAAGCGGTACGGCGGGCCAGCGACATCGGCACCCCCAGCAGGAACTGGTGCGACGGCGTCACGTAGACCAGCCGCGCGGCCTTGGGCAGGGCGGCGACGTCCAGGCCCTCCCCGTCCACCGGCACCCCGGCCACCCGCGCGCCGAGCGAGCGGAACAAGCGGCGGGCCGGCGGGTAGCCGGGCTCCTCGACGGCCACGCACGCGCCGGGCTCGATCAGCACCCTGCCGACGAGGTCGAGCGCCTGCTGGGCGCCCTGGGTGACGATCACGTCGGCGGCGCCGGCGCGTACCGACCGGCTGAGGCCCGCGTGCCGGGCGATCGCCTCCCTGAGCGCCGGGTCGCCCGCGGGGTCGATGTAGCCGGCCGAGCTCACCCGCAGTTCCCGCGCCAGCAGCCGCCGCCAGCTCGCGATCGGGAACAGCGCGGGGTCCGGCAGCCCGACCGTGAAGTCGTGGGCCACCGTGCCGCGCGAGGGCATCAGCGGCTCGGCCGTGCGCCAGACCGGCCTCGGCCGTACCACCCCGCTCGGCGCCGCCCTTCCCCTGACCGGCTCCCCGGTCACGAACGTGCCCGCACCGGCCCGGCCGGCCAGGAACCCGTCGGCGACCAGCCGGTCGTAGGCCAGGGACACGGTGTTGCGGGAGACGTCCAGGCGCCTGGCCAGTTCGCGGCTGGGCGGCAGCCGTTCGCCCGGCCGGAGGCGGCCGTCGAGGATCGCGTCGCGCAATTGCCGGTATATTCGCGCGGCCAGATCGCCGCGGCCTTCAAGGCTTACGTGGAAGTCCACTCTTCACCCTACTTTTTCGACCGGGTGGACCTAGCTCCACCCCGGCGTGCATCTGGGTGCATTCCTGGGGCCGTGCCGTACTTCTAGCGTCATTGATATGAATGTCACGCGTCGAGGTTTCATCGGGGGCAGCGCCGCCGTGGGCGGCACGGCGTTAATGGCCGACCGCGCACTGGCCGCCGCGGGCGAGCACACGGCCATCGGGCCGGTGATCGTCAAGCGTAGCGACCCCCGCTACGAGGACCTGGCCGAGCGCCGCACGAACCAGCGCTTCCGGCCCGAACCCGAGTACTTCCACCTGGCCGGAACCACCGAGCAGGTCGTGGCCGCGGTCAACCAGGCGGTGCGGGCCGGCCGCCGCGTCACGGTGCGCAGCGGCGGCCACTGCTACGAGAACTTCGTCGGCGACGGCGCGCAGGTGGTGATCGACCTGTGCGAGATGAACGAGGTCGGCTACGACGAGAAGCGGCGCGCGTTCGTGATCGAGGCGGGCGCGACGCTCATGCAGGCGTACCGGACGCTGTACTACGGGTGGGGCGTCACACTCCCCGGCGGCCAATGCGGGGGCGTGGCCGCCGGGGGTCACATCGCCGGCGGCGGATACGGCCCGCTGTCCCGCCGCCACGGTCTCACCGTCGACTACCTGTACGCCGTCGAGGTGGTCGTCGTCGACGCCTCGGGCCGCGCCCGCGCCGTCGTGGCCACCAGGAACCCCGCCGACCCCAACCACGACCTGTGGTGGGCGCACACCGGCGGAGGCGGCGGCAACTTCGGCATCGTCACCCGCTACTGGCTGCGCGACCTGCCCAAGCCGCCCGCGAACGTGGTCTCCGGCATCGCCATCTGGTCGTGGGCGGGCATGACCAAGGAGTCGTTCCGCCGGCTGCTGCGCAACCACGGCACCTGGCACGAGCGCAACAGCGCCCCCGGCTCCCCCTACGCCGGCATGTGGGGCTCGCTCATCATCCCCGGCCGCAAGGCCGGCGACGACCCCGGCGGCATGATCCTGCCCACCCAGATCGCCGGCGACGTGCCCGACGCCGAGCGCCTGCTGCGCGACTTCTTCGCCGCGGTCGGCGAGGGCGTCACCCCGGAGGCGTACGTCCCGCCGGTCATCCGCCAGCCCTGGTTCCAGGCGGTCCGCGACCTCGCGCTCGGCGCCGAGCAGGAGTCGGGCCGCTACAAGGGCAAGTCCGCCCACCTGCGCAAGCGCTTCACCGACGAGCAGGCCGACGTCGCCTACGACCACCTCTCCGCCCCCGGACCGGTGGCCGACGGCGGCATGCTCTGGCTCCTGTCGTACGGCGGGCGGATCAACACCGTCGCCCCCACCGCCACGGCCACCCACGAACGCTCCTCGATCATGAAGGTCATCCACCTGGCCGGCTGGTCACCGGAGCAGGACGGCAAGGCCCACCTGGAGTGGGTACGCAGCCTGCACAGCAAGACGTTCGCCGAGACCGGAGGCGTACCCGTGCCCGGCGGCAACTGCGGCGGCGCCTACATCAACTACCCGGACACCGACCACGCGGACCCGCGCTGGAACACCTCGGGCGTCCCCTGGTCCACCCTCTACTACGGCGAGAACTACGGCCGCCTGCAGCGGGTCAAGGCCCGCTGGGACCCGCGCGGCGTCTTCCACCACGGACTGTCCGTGCGGGCCTGACACGGGCGCGTGCCCCGGGAGCGGCTGGCGTAGGCGCGTTCCCGGGGCAATGGACTCCGCGTCCACCCGGGGGGCGCCATTCCCGTCGGGCAGGCCGGAGACCGCGTCCCTGTTCTTTCAGGGCGACTTTTCGCAATAAAGGTTTCTTTGTGTCGCGAACGATCACCAAGATATCGGGACGCTTTCCAGATGCGCCAATGTATTTACCTCCCCCTGAAAGGTAGGCTTTGGGGCGTTGAGTGGACACTGTCCTGAACTGGACAAACGGCCACTCGTTGCTTTGATGGTGAGAGTGGCCCTTCTGAGAAGATCGCTTGCCGCTTTCGCCCTTACCGGCTTCGCCAGCGCCCTCTACCAGACGTGGCGCTCCCGTCAGGATCGGCTCCGGCACCCGCCGCCCGGACGCCTCGTGGACGTCGGCGGACGCATGATCCACCTGCTGGAGGCCGGGGACGGCGCCCCCACGGTCGTGATCGTCCCGGCGCTCGGGACGACCTCGCTCGAGTACGCCCCGCTCCTGCCCGTCCTCGCCCAGGAAACCTCGGCCGTCGTCTTCGACCGTGCCGGCATGGGATGGAGCGACCCCGTCAGGTCGCCGCTGGCCATGCTGGACGCCGCCGCCGACCTGCACAAAACCCTCGGCCTGGCAGGGTACGGCCCGCCGTACGTGCTGGTCGGGCACTCGATGGGCGGCTACGTCGTCCGGCTGTTCGCCGCCGCCCACCCCGACGAGGTGGCAGGGGTGGTGCTCGTCGACTCCAGTCACCACGACCAGGCCCGCCGCTACCCGCGCTACCACCTCACCACGGTCAGGCGCGCCGTCGTCGAACGCCTCACCCCGTACGGCCTGCGCCGCCTGGGCGTCGAACTCGGCCTCCTGGACAGCCCCGGCCATCTCGAACTCGGCGATCATCAGCGCAGGACCACCTGGTGGGAGCAGACGCTGCGCGCCCAGCTCGGCACCGAGACCGGCCGCCGCGCCCCCACCCTGGGCGACATCCCGCTGACGGTGGTGACGTGCAGCGAGCACAACGAGGACAACAAGACGCCCGAGCAGGCGGCCAGCTTCAGCCGCCACTACCGCGTCTGGTTCCCGATGCAGCGGGAGCTGACGGCCCTGTCGACCAGCAGCAGGCACATCGTCGCCGAGAACGCCGGCCATTACGTCCACCGCGCCCGCCCCGACGTGGTCACCAAGGCGATCCTGGAGCACGTGAAAGGCGCCGGTCCCCTGTGAGGTCGGGACCGGCGCCTGGAACTCGAATCTACTTGAAGGTCTTCAGCCGCAGGCTGTTGGAGACCACGAAAACGCTGGAGAAGGCCATCGCCGCCCCCGCGATCATCGGGTTGAGCAGCCCCAGCGCGGCCAGCGGCAGCGCGGCCACGTTGTAGGCGAACGCCCAGAACAGGTTGCCCTTGATGGTCTTCAGCGTCTTGCGGGACAGGCGGATCGCGTCGGCCGCCACCCGCAGGTCGCCGCGGACCAGGGTCAGGTCGCTGGCCTCGATGGCGGCGTCGGTGCCGGTGCCCATCGACAGGCCGAGGTCGGCCTGGGCGAGCGCGGCGGCGTCGTTGACGCCGTCGCCGACCATCGCCACGACCTTGCCCTCCTGCTGCAGCCTCTTGACGACGTCGACCTTGTCGGCCGGCAGCACCTCGGCGATGACCTGGTCGATGCCGACCTCGGCGGCCACGGTCGCCGCGACGGCCTCGTTGTCGCCGGTGAGCAGCACGGGGGTCAGGCCGAGCGCGCGCAGCCGCTCGATCGCCTCCTTGCTGGTCGGCTTCACGACGTCGGCCACGACGAGGACCGCGCGGGCCTTGCCGTCCCAGCCGACCGCGACGGCGGTACGGCCGGCGTTCTGCTCGGCCCGCAGCGCCTCCACCAGGTTCTCCGGCAGGTGCTGCGACCACTCCTCCAGCAGCCTGGGCCGCCCGACGAGCACCGCGTGCCCGTCGACGATGCCCTGGACGCCGAGGCCCTCGACGTTGGCGAAGTCCTCGACGGTGGCCTCCGACTGGGCGGCCTTGGCGATCGCCTGCGCGATCGGGTGCTCGGAGGCGTGCTCCAGCGCACCGGCCAGCCTGAGCACCTCGTCGCGGTCCTCGCCCTCGGCCAGGTGCACGTCGGTCAGCGTCATCCTGCCCTCGGTGACGGTGCCGGTCTTGTCCAGGACGATCGTGTCGATCTTCCTCGTGGACTCCAGCACCTCCGGGCCCTTGATCAGGATGCCGAGCTGGGCGCCCCGGCCGGTACCGACCAGCAGGGCCGTCGGCGTGGCCAGGCCCAGGGCGCACGGGCAGGCGATGATCAGGACCGCGACCGCCGCGGTGAAGGCGGCGCCGGCGCCGTTGCCGGTGCCAAGCCAGTAGCCGAGCGTGCCCACGGCCAGCGCGATCACGATCGGGACGAAGACGCCGGAGATGCGGTCGGCCAGCCGCTGCACCGCGGCCTTGCCGGTCTGCGCCTCCTCGACGAGCTTGGCCATCTGGGAGAGCTGCGTGTCGGCGCCGACCCGGGTGGCCCGCACGATGAGCCGGCCGCCGGCGTTGACGGTGGCGCCGGTGACGGGGTCGCCCGGCCGTACCTCCACCGGGACGGACTCGCCGGTCAGCATGGAGGCGTCGACCGCGGAGGTGCCCTCCTGGATCACGCCGTCGGTGGCGATCTTCTCGCCGGGCCGTACCACGAAGGTGTCGCCGACGGCGAGCTGGTCGGTGGGGATGCGGCGCCCGTCGGCCAGCTCCACGTCCTTGGCGCCGAGCTCCAGCAGCGCGCGCAGGGCGGCACCCGCGCGGCGCTTGGAGCGCGACTCGAAGTAGCGGCCGGCCAGGATGAACGCGGTGACGCCCGCGGCGGCCTCCAGGTAGATGTTGCCGGAGCCGTCGGTGCGCTCGATCGAGAACTCGAACGGGTGCGTCATCCCCGGCACGCCCGCGGTGCCGAAGAACAGCGCCCAGATCGACCAGAGGAACGCGGCGATCGTCCCGATCGAGACCAGCGTGTCCATCGTGGCCGCGCCGTGCCGCAGGTTCGTCCAGGCCGCCTTGTGGAACGGCCAGCCCGCGTAGACCACGACCGGCGCGGCCAGCGTCAGCGACAGCCACTGCCAGTACTCGATCTGCAGCGCCGGGACCATCGCCATCGCGATCACCGGGATGCCCAGGACCAGCGAGGTGACGAGCCGGTTGCGCAGCGGCCTGAGCTCGTCGTCCTCTTCGTCGGCGGCCTTGTCGGCCTTCTCGACCTTGGGCAGCGCCGCGGTGTATCCGGCGGACTCGACCGTCGCGATCAGTTGCTGCGGGTCCAGTCCGTCAGGAAAGGTGACCTTCGCCTTCTCCGTCGCGTAGTTGACCGTCGCGGTCACGCCGTCCATCTTGTTCAGCTTGCGCTCGATGCGGTTGGCGCAGGACGCGCAGGTCATGCCGCCGATCGATAGTTCGACGGCGCCCTGGGGCTTGTCGTCGGTGAGGGAGGACATCACCTCTCCTTTCTGTACGTCGCGTCCTGCTAGTGGCCGTGCGGGGTGGAGTCGTGGTCGTTCTTGTCGTTCTTGGCGGGTGCCTTCGCGGTCCCCTCCCCCGCCTTGGCGGTGAAGTCCGCGGTGTGTACGGCTCCGCCGTGCTGGAAGTCCAGGAACAGGCGGTAGTCGCCGCCGCTCGGGGCCTCGGCGTAGAACGTGATGCCGGGACCCGGCTGCGTCTTGCCGTCCCCGGGGGCGCCGTCGGGGTGGACGTGGAGGTAGGCGAGGTCGCCGGCGCGCAGGGCCACGAGGTGCCCGTAGGCCCCGAGGTACGGCTGCAGGTCGGTGACCGGCTTGCCGTCCTTGCTGACCGTCAGCGTGAGCTTGCTCGACTGGCCGGGGACCAGGTCTCCGTCCAGCGTCACAGTGTAGCCGTCGACTTCGGACGTGCGGCTGACCGCCTTCAGCGGCTTGGGCTGGAAGTCGCCGGCGACCTGGATGTCGGCGCCGAGCGTGAGGGCCTGCCCGCCGGTGGGCGTGAAGTCGGCGAACGCGCGGTAGGTGCCCGCCTCGGGGAAGGCGATCTTGACCGACCAGGTGCCGTCGGCGCTCATCTCCGGATGCACGTGCTGGAAGCCGGCCAGGTCCCGGGAGACGACGATGAAGTGGAGCTTCTTGTCGTGCTCGACCTGGTAGTCGGTCACCGGCTTGCCGCTGGGGCCGGTCACGGTGAACCGGAAGTCGGTGGGCGCACCGGCCTTGGCGGCGGTGAGCGGGTTGAGGGTGTAGCCGTTCTGCGACACTTGGAGCCCCCCGGGGGTATCACTGGCGCTTGGCGCTGCTGCTTCTTGCTGTTTCGTCGGCGTGTGAGCTGCTTCGTGTGCCGGTTTCGGTGGCGGGGTGGCCCCCTGAGGGCCGACAAGGTTGCCGACCCCCAAGGTCCCGCCGAACACGACCGCCAGACCGAGCACGTACGTCCCGAGCTTCGCGGCGGTGTTCACTTCGTCACCAGCTCGTATCCGGCCTCCTCGACGGCCCCGCGGATGTCCGCGGCGTCGATCGGGCCCTCGCTCTCCACGGTCAGCAAGCCGCTGGCCAGGTCGACCTCCACGGAGGAGACTCCCGCGACCTCGCTGACCTCTTCCTTGACGGAGCTGACGCAGTGGCCGCAGGTCATGCCCTTGACGGTGTAGGTGGCGCTGGTCATGTCGGAATCTCCTTAGCTGTTCTTGCCTGCCTTCGAGTGTAACACCGTACCCCCCTAGGGTATTTCGGAGTTACACGAGAACTTTCTCCTGCCGCCTCTGCCGTCCCCGCATGAACACCACGCTCAGCAGGGCGCCCAGCCCCGCCACGACCGCGGCCCCGATGAAGGCGCCCTGGAAGCCGTCGATGAGCTCGGCCCGCGAGGTGGCCACGGCCGTCATGACCGCCAGGCCCACGGCGGAGCCCACCTGGTAGGTGGTGTTCACGATGCCCGAGGCCAGACCGGCCTCCTCCGGCTTGGCGCCGGACATCGCCGACATCATGGCCGGGATGTAGGCCAGCGACATGCCCACGGCCGCGATCAGGCTCGCCGGCAGCACGTCCGCCACGAACGTCCCGTCCGGCCGCGCGAACGACAGCCCCGCCACACCCGCGGCCAGCACCGCCAGCCCGAGCACGATGAGCGGCTTGGCCCCGAACCGGCCGAGCAGCCTGGCCGTGATGCCGATCATGAAGATCATGACCGCGACCGTCATCGGCAGCAGCGCCGCGCCGCTGGCGAACGCGCCGTAGCCGAGGATCTGCTGCAGGTACAGGTTGAGGAAGTACCACATCGGGATCCAGGCGGCGCCGAGCAGCGCCATGGCCAGGTTGGCCGTGGCCAGGCCGGGCGTGCGCCAGATCGACAGCGGCATCAGCGGCTCCCTGACCATGCGCTGCACGATCAGGAACAGCACCAGCAGCGCCGCGCCCGCGGCCCCGGCGATCAGGTTCTCTGCGACGATCGCGTAGACGACCAGCGCCAGGCCGGCCGTGACCGAGATCGCGCCCACGACGTCCACGGAGCCGCGCCGGCCCTTGACCGCGGGCAGCAGCCCGGTCGCCGCCAGCGTGGCCAGGCCGATCGGGATGTAGACGATGAAGACCCACGGCCAGCTCAGGTACTCGGTGATGACGCCGCCGAGGAAGACTCCCGCGGTGCCGCCTGCCGGGGCGGCGGCGCCGTACAGGGCCATGGCCTTGCCGAGCTCCTTCTGGTTGTGTCCGAAGAGCATCATGAGCAGCGTCATCGCCGCGGGCGCGATCAGCGCCCCGCCCACTCCCTGTACGGCGCGGCCGAGCACCTCCACCCACGCCGTGCTCGCGGCGGCGGCCAGGACCGAGCCGGCGATCAGGATGATCCAGCCGGTGGTGAAGACCTTGCGCGCGCCCAGCAGGTCCGACAACCGGCCGCCGAGCAGGAGCAGACCGCCGAAGGCGATCACGTAGGCGTTGAAGACCCACTGGAGTCCGCCGGGAGTGAACCCGAGCTGCCGCTGCATCTCCGGGAGCGCCACGCCGATGATGGAGGTGTCCATGATCACCATGAACTGCGCGGTCGCGAGCACGAGGAGCGCCCACCACCGCCTGGGATTTTCCGTAGCCACCGCGTCTTCTCCTTTGCGTTCATACCCCCATGGGGTATCTCGACGGCGAGGAACGTAACATACCCCCCTAGGGTTTGTCTACTTGCCTGATTCATGAGGTTCGTGAGTGCTCGGCAGCGGGAGTGCGGCCATCACTTGCTAGGCTGCATCCAACCGTTGGGTCTCACCCCGGCAGGTGAGACCGTCGAAGAAGTGGGGTCACACCGTGAAGAAGCTGATCGTTCTGGCGCTGATCGCCCTTGGGGGGTTGCTGATCTGGCGTAAGGTGCAGGCCGACCGCGCCGAGCTCGACCTCTGGACCGAGGCGACCGGCAGCGAGAACTAACCGACCTGGCGAGGCGATGAGCGACGTCGTCGTCCCCATCAAGCTGGCGTGCATCGACCTCGCCGGCACAACGATCGGTGACATCGCCATGGTCGAGCGCGCGTTCGCCGAAGCGATCGCCACTCAGGGCATCGTCCCCGGGACCGGGGCCTATGCGCGTGCCATGGTTCACGTGCACCGGTCCCGGGGCTGCCCCAAGATCGAGGTCTTCCGCGGGATCTTCCCCGGGAACGAGGCGCAGGCACAGGCGGCCAACCTGACCTTCGAGCGTGCCTACGCGGGTGCGCTGGATCGGGCCGGGCTCGTTCCCGTGCCCGGGGCGGTCGAGGCGCTGGACAAGTTGCGTGGGTCCGGGGTGCGGCTTGCCCTGATCACCGGGTTCAGCCGGGCCACCTTAGGCCGGGTGCTCGGGGTGCTTGGCTGGCATGATCGGGTGGATCTGGCGATCTGTCCCGAGGACGCCGGGGGGCGGGGGCGGCCTTGGCCGGACATGGTGCTGCATGCCGTACTGGGGCTTGGGGTTGAAGACGTACGGCAGGTTGCCGTGGTCGGGGACTCCGAGAGTGACATGTTGTGCGGGCGGAGGGCTGGGGCTTCGGTGGTGGCCGGAGTGATGACCGGGGCACACAGCCGGGAGCGCCTCCTCAAGGGCGGGGCCACGCACATCCTTGACTCGATCGCCGACCTGCCTGATTTGATCTTGAGCGAAGACTTGGGGACGCACCAGGTAGCCGCTGCGGGCCGGTAAGCTAGTGCGTCGTAGGGGCCTTAGCTCAGCTGGCAGAGCGCCTGCTTTGCAAGCAGGATGTCAGGAGTTCGAATCTCCTAGGCTCCACAAGCACGGTCTTGCCCTCTGCGCCCTTCGGGCGTGGGGGGCAAGGCTGTTTCTCCAGTCGAGCTGAAGCTCGACCCCTGAAGGACCTTCCTACGGTCGGACTGCCTTCTTAGGTCCCGCCCGTTGCCCAGCTAAGTGGTCAGCCAGTTGGATCCCACCCCGACCCATCGGTGCTCCGCTTCGCTCCGCGCGCTTCCCTCAAGCGAGCTTGCGCCCCATCGTGCCCATCCTGGATGCCTTCCTGACCGGCACCTGGTGACGATGGCAAAGGGGTCGACCGGCTGGATGCGCCGTCGGTCAGGAGCGATACGCGCGGATACCGGAACATCCGGCAGATTCCATTGCCGATGGTCTGTGGAAGTGCAGCTCCGTCAGGTTCATCTCTTTCAGCGCGTCGGCACAGCGCACCTCGGCGTCGAGTTCTAGGGGCAGCTCGCGGGCGCAAAGGGGCGGGGGCTTGCTGTCTGCGCTACAGCAAGCCTCCGCGTTGAGAGACGCGGCGACACCGGACACCCGATGTCAGTGCCGCCGCGTCCGTCTATCGAGCCTCGCCGCATAGCAGCGCGGCCCAGAGCGTTTCGGCCTCGTTGAACGTCCAGCGGAAGGTCTCGTGGATCACGGGCTTGGCCCTCCTGCGACTGGTTCGGCGAATGTGCGCCTGGCCTCCGGCGTGGCACAGTTCGTACACCGTGGGACGGCAGTCACAGGTCCAAGCGACCACTCGAACGCGATCTTCCCTGGTGACCGCCCTGCGCCAAACGATCTGGACGTTGCGCTGCTGTGCAGGAGCAGCGTGCGGGCTGAAGCACTCCGACAGCGTGATCACGATGCACACACCGACCCGGTGCCCGAGCACGGCAGACAGGTCGCTCGCTGTCGTACGCTGCGACCGGCGTGGGCCGTACTCTCCACCACCAGGGCGCGACGCAGGCTCAGATACTTCCAGCCTCTCCCCGAACACGATCCACACTGCGCAGTCATAGAACGAGGATTTCCCGATCACCTGTCGCGTCTCGACCGCGCGCACGTCCCGCTTGTGATCACCGCGTCCCTGTTCGTCTCGTCTTTGTCTCCTCTTCGCCCCTCTCAGTCGTTAGCCTGATCAGACAAGGGACCCCAGCCCGAGGCGTGGATTCATGACAGACCAGCAGATCCTGTTGAAGACACTCCTGAAGCAGCGTCATTGGCAGACGTACAGCACGTTCTGCAAGGAGTACGACAGGGCCGCGAAGAAGGTCGACCCGTCCTTGCAGGGTGGCTACCCCAGCCGCGCGCAGCTCCACCGGTGGTTGACCGGCGAACTCAAGGGCCTGCCGTACTCCGACCACTGCCGCGTCCTGGAGGCCATGTTCCCCGGCCAGAGCGCCCATGAGTTGTTCGCCGTCAACGGCGACGCCGTCCCTGCTCCGCGCGGCGAACCCCAGCCGCCGGCCGAGTCCACGCCCACACCACAGCTCGCCGACATAACCGCTGTGTTCAGCAGTCGTTCGGCGTTCTCATCCGCCTATCCGGCGTCAGAGTTGTTCGGCCAGGCCAAGGAGATATGCGCGGCCGGGCTCTCGCTCAACGTGCTGTGCCAGAGCTACCCAGATCATCAGCTCAAGCGCCTACTGGAGTCGGGCACCCGGATTCGCTGCCTCTTCCTTGACCCCAAAGGCTCCGCCATCCGCGCCCGCGAGGACGAAGAGCGCTACACGGACGGCACGCTCACGACGTTGACCGCGCTCAACATCACGATGCTGACGCGACTCCGGGACCGGCTCACGCCCGAAGCGGCTCAGCGCCTTGAGCTCCACGTCTACGACGAGACGATCCGGTTCAACATTCTCCTCATCAACCGGGCAACCTGCGTCGTCCAGCCCTACCTCCCGCAGGCGCGTGGCGTCGACTCCCCTACGTTTGTGATCACAGACAACACCGCCGCGGAGGGGCTGTTCCCCGTCTTCGATCAGGTGTTCAACGAGATGTGGGAGCGGAGCAGACCTGCATGACCATAGACACCCGAACGCTTCTCCCGATCGCCGAACAAGCCGTCACCATGGCCAGCGAGATCATCCGGACCAAGCTGCCCGGCATCATCACCCCTAAAGGCGACCGCGACATGGCCACCGAGGTGGACTACGCCGTCGAGGAAGCTGTACGCGAGTTCCTCGCCACCGAGACGCCCGAGATCGGGTTCTTGGGCGAGGAGGAAGGCATCACTCACGCGGGCACCGGCCTGATGTGGGCGCTCGATCCAGTCGACGGAACCGCCAACTTCCTTCACCGGCTCCCCTTGTGCGGGGTCTCTCTGGGCCTGGTCGACAAGGACGCACCCACGCTTGGCGTGATCGAGCTGCCATTGCTTGATGCCCGCTACAGCGCCGCAATCGATGGCGGAGCCAACCTCAACGGCGAGCACATCCGTGTCAGCGACACCAGCGACCTCGACGCCGCCATCGTGGCACTCGGCGACTACGCAGTGGGCACCGATGCCGAGAAGCGGAACAAGCCCCGACTCGCGCTCACGCACGAACTCGCCGCGCGCGTTCAGCGGGTCCGCATGTTCGGCTCAGCCGCCAT
This sequence comes from Nonomuraea sp. NPDC050790, assembly GCF_044456745.1. Taxonomy (NCBI): domain Bacteria; kingdom Bacillati; phylum Actinomycetota; class Actinomycetes; order Streptosporangiales; family Streptosporangiaceae; genus Nonomuraea; species Nonomuraea sp. NPDC050790. Next base: position 191,519 of record NZ_JBITGF010000009.1, read on the forward strand.
CGATCTGGCCTGGGTCGCCGAAGGCAAGATCGACGCCAACATCATGCTCAGCAACAACCCCTGGGACACAGCCGCCGGCGTCCTCATCGCCAGAGAAGCAGGCGCCATCGTCGTCGACACCGATGGCAGCCCACACACCATGAACGCCCGAGCCACCATCGCCGCTAGTCCCAAACTCATCGCCGACCTCGTCGAACTGATCGCCGAAGCCCAGAAGGCGGCCAAGGCATAGCGCCAGCACTGCCGAATTGTTCTTGTAGGAATCAAGGGCGGCGCAAGCGCCGCCACGCGGCCCTGCGCGTGCGGCCTGGAGGCCGTTCTCGCGCACGGCCGTGCTCGGGCCACAGCGCGTGTGGTCCATATCCGTAATCTACTGAGCGGTAGCGCGACATGCCTGCACGATCTACTCTCATCGTAGTCAACGCCCCGGTGGACTATCGAGGATGGCTGTGAGTAGAGACTTTGGTGTAGAGCTTCGCGAGAACGCGGCCACTATCGACCAAGGGCAAACAGTTCTTCGAGGATTCCGGACCTACCGTCGTCTCCGCGCGATTTGGCTGATAGCTAGTCTCGGAGCGGTCGGCTTTCTTGGTTGGGCGATGTTTGTAGGCGTTTGGAACAACTACAGAGCACCTTTCACTATTCTAGGAACGCTCGCGGCTTCAGTTTCCACTGCATTAGCTGCGTGGCACCTCATCAAGAGTCGACCTGAGATCGACGAGATCTCGTTCAAATTGAGCGAACTCAGGGCTCAACGAATCCGCCTTGCCGCAGAGCAGGCGGCAAACCCAGTCGCTGCACTACGGATCTACCGTGTATCGGCCCTGGACGACGTACAAGATCTTGAGCAGCGCGCCAAGCGCAATCGAAGCATTGCGAACATCTTTCAATGGATAATCATCATTGGCTCGATCGGTGCCACCAGCCTTACTGGCATTGCAGCAACCAATACTGATATTCAAGCAGGCTTCCGTTGGGCAGCAGCGATAATTAGCGCGCTGGTCAGCATCTCAGCAGGAGCATCCGGATTCTTCAAATTTCGCGAGCGAAGCTTCGGTCAGCAACAAACAGCAGACGCCATCAAGCGGCATTATAAAGCTGCCGAGCTCCGTATCGGCGAGTACGACGAGGCGGACGAAGAAGTAGTCCTCTCACGGTTTGCGAACAACGTCGAATCGCTCAAGGACGAGCAACGTAAGCGGGAACTGCAACTCGAAGATTCACCCGAACGGCGCGATCAGCGGGAGATCTAACAAGGCGACTCCGGCGGGGGCGCTCCGGCTCCGGGATGATTCGAGGGTACAGAACCCGGAGTCCGTGAACGGCTGAGGTGGGGCTTGATCATCCCGCCCAGCGTTGGCGAGTTTCTCGAAGCTTGGGCCGCCTGGCTCCAGGACGGAAGTATCCGCGACGGAGCGCCATTCGCCGGTGACGTCGATCCACTGACGTAGCAGACCCTAGCCCTCCAACTTCATGTCGCCAAGATCTACGAATGAAGAACCATAAGCTACGTTGTCCAAGGCGTGCCAGGCGGTTATCGAATCTGGGACAACGAGGCGCGTCGCTGGTGGGGCGACCTGTATAAGCTCTGCCCGGACGATCTGCTCTATGAGCTGAACGGTGCGCGACTACGACAAGACCACCGATCTGCTAGCTCGATCACTTCTACGTCACCTGCCACGACCGCACGGAGCGGGACGGCGCGCCACATGCCCCCGTGAGGTGCTTGGCAGCCTACTTCTTGATCCAGCGACCCCACGCCGACCTATGCCTTCGGACATCGATGGAAACCCCGCATGAGGTACACCTTTCGCTATACCGTCTGACGTGGCAGACGAGTGAGACGTCTACATCGTCGACAAGTACATCGTCGACAAGGTGCGCGAGTGGATCGAGCGGCTCGACGCCGATACGCATAGGCGAGTTGTACAAGCAATCGACGCCCTCGCCGAAGGAGGACCCGGTCTGGGACGGCCGCTGGTCGATACGATCACTGCGTCACATCTGCAGAACTTGAAAGAACTTCGACCGGGCACCGTGCGAATCTTGTTCGCGTTCGACCCGTGGCGGTCCAGCATCTTCCTAGTCGCAGGTGACAAAGCCGGACAGTGGAATGCCTGGTACCAGCAGGCCATACCACTCGCCGAGCGGCGCTACGAGATCTACGTGAAGGAACGGCAGGCAGAGGAGGGCGGTGCGTGATGGGATATTCGCGCTGGAAGGATATTCGTGCCGAGCATGTCGAGCGTGCCGGCGGCGAGGACGCTGTTGAGGCTGGCAAGCAGGAACTGCTCGCCAAGGTGCAAGGACACCGGCTTGCTGAAATCCGTCGTAGCCGAGGGTTGACGCAGCAAGACATCGCGGAGCGCATGGGGGTCACCAAGGGCCGAATTTCACAGATCGAGCAAGGCAAGATCTCCGGACAGGACGTCCTCGCCCGATACGCCACTGCTCTGGGCGGTCGGCTTCACCAGTCAATCTACTTTGACGACGGCGATATCGCTGCTATCGCCTGAGACGGGCGATACTTCGATGAGGCAAGTGGGGCCGTAAATTCGGTGGCCCAAAAGGATGTGTTCGGGGATGCTGAAGTCATGGCTGATGATCAGATAGTTGTGACGGTCCGCGCGTTGATCAATCAGCACGACCCCGAAGGTTTGCTGGCCGCTGGGGCTCCTGACGATGAATACGACCCCGAAGTGAGTGATCTCGCTGCTCTGGTGTGCGGTAAGGACGAGATCACCGCCGCGGCTGTCGGCTCCGTCTGGAACCGATGGTTCAACATGTCCCCGAACTGGTGCACCCGCGAACCCGAGCAGGTCAATCAGATTGCCGCCGCACTTGCGAGACTGCGTGACCAGCGAGATCAATCGGCTCCACGTTAGCCCGATCTCGGCTGCGTTCCAGGTCCGCGATCATCTCCGGGCAGATATCCCTGAGGCGGAGTCTTCAAATGCGCTGCCCGGTCACATCAATGAAGGGACCGGGCAGCGGGACGTCACGCCGGGCCGTACCCGTTGCCCGTAGGCGGCTCTTCCGAGTCCTCGTCGAAGTACACGGTCATGAACGGCCAGGAATCGCCGTCCTCATCGGTGTCGGTGTGAAAGACCAGATCGCGGATCTCGATGTCGCCCATCTCCTCAAGCGTGGCCGCGAGCCTGCGCAGCAACATGGGCACGTCTTCCTGCCCTTCGCCCCGAGGGTTGTTCAGCGAGAAGTGCCGCGTGTGGTACCCGACCTGGTCAGCCATCTACTTTCCCTTTCCGGCCGCGCATGCGCGCATTCCGGTCGCCCTGGAATCCTTCTGTTCCTGCAATGTCCTCACGACGGCCGGCAACGATCCAGCGCCGCCCTGGCCAACCTACCGAGCCAGGCGGGACCCACCGTCTACCACCGCCGCGACCCATCAGGATTGTGCGTAGGACCGTTGTACCCCTGGTCCGCGATATTGCTGCCGTCCTGCTGCGCCTGTTGCTGCTGGCGCTCTTGCCGTTCGCGAGCCCGCTTCTCCCTTCTGGTCTCCTTCGCAGGAGTCTCCTGGGGGGTGGTATCCCTGTCACGCTTCTGCGCGTTCCGCCCGCCCTGGAATTTCTCTTCCCGCTTTTGCTTCTGCTGCGCGCTGTTGAAGGCCGAGCGGTCATAGGGCTTCCCGGCCTCCTTGGCCGCCACCGCCTCTTGTTCTTTCTTGCTGAGTCCCTGATTGGTCTCGGTACGCCCGCGTCCACCGCCACGTCCGCCCCTGCCACCGCGCTGCAGGATGCCGGGGTTGTCGTCAAAAGCGTTCTTGCCCCGGGGAATCGGCATCCGGGCAGTGCCGGCGCCCGCCAGCGCGGGACTGCCTGGTCCTCCAGGAAGGCGCATCCTCTCGGCGGCGCGGTCCAAAGGCCCCTTCAGCCGCGTCATCATCACCGGACCGAGGCGTTTTTCGACGCCCTCGGCAACCTCCCGGACGATCCTCATGCCCGCGTTCCGCGTCGCGATCAGGGTCTGGATCGTCGAGGCTCCACCCGCGGGCCCGAGCAGCGAGTTGTACGCGAGTCGCACCGTGGCGACGGACAGGACCGTGGCGACCGCGATCTTCGTACCCGTCGCCACGCCGCCGATGCCGTCCAGCGCGACCGGTGCGACCTTCGCCGCCGTGGAGATCTGCGCCATGTGGCCGGACTCGCTGCCGGTCTGTTTCCAGTAGTTCTGGAGTTGGGTGGATCCTGCGCCCTTGTACGCCTCCGACGTGCCCCGCACGGTCGTGTCGGCCCCGCCGACAACCTTCTCGGAACCGGCGTTCGCGACACGGACCGCATCGCCGTGGGCGCGGATGATGTCCTCGTTGACGTTCGGAAACCACACGCCCGACAGGTCGCTGACCAGTTGCAGCGCCGGTGGCAGCATCAGGGCCATCAGTCGGCCTGCGGCATCTGGCTGGCGTGCTCGGCGGCCTCGAGGTTACGCGACGTCCGGACGATGCCGTCGCCGGTGCCGTACATCACGCTTGACTCGGCGCTTCTGGCCTCGATCATGGAATTGCAGCAGTCGGCCCACACCTTGCGCAGCATCGCGAAGATCGGGTCCGGCCCCCACGACTCAACGCTGCACTCTCGTAGCCGCTGAACTGCCGCGTCGTGCTCGGCGGCATGTCCGTGCACGTGTGACGCCTGCTGCTCCAGTGTCCATCTGCTCGCCTGCAACTCCGAACTCATGGCTTGACAATAGTCCCACAAGCCTCACAAGACGCATGAAAACCGCGCATTCCGGCCGTGGGTCCCGGTCTCAGTCGAGAAGGCTTCTGGCTTGCTGCTGGAGGGCCGCGAGGTCGAAAGACGTACCTGGAAGCGCTTCCTGGAGCGCCTCCTGGAGAAGGGTCTCGGCCTGCAGTTGAGCATTCTGCTGCGCCCGGCTCACCGCCAGCAGAATCTGCTCCGACAGCGCCCCACTGCCACTTTTGACCGCGCGTGGATCAAGCGTGACCTTTGTCACCAGGCCATCGGACGCCACGGTCGCGCGCACGTACCCGCGATCGTCCTCGCCCGTGCCGACGATCTCCGCGAGTTGCTCTTCCCTGGCCGCCAGTAGGTCCTGGAACCTGTTGAGCTGCTCCTCGGCCTTGTCGATGTCCTGTTGGCGGAGGTCGCTCGGATCGACGTTGTACCCGAACATCACGACTGCCGGTAAATGTCGCGGGCGGCGGCCTCCACCCGTTCGCGGACAAACGTCTCGTCCAGCACCTGAGGAGCGCCCGCCACAGCGGCCGCGCCCTCAAGAATCTCGCCGGTACGGCGGGCGGCGTCCTGCTGCGCCAGCCGGATCGCCTCGGTGACCTCGTCGCCGAGATCCGCCGAACTGAGTCGGAGCGCCCGCGGGTTGATGTCGACCCCGGTCAGGGAGCCGCTGCTGTCGGCCGTCGCACGGACCAGCCCCTGGGCGGCTTCACCCGTTCCCGAGACCTCTCCGAGCAGCAGTTTCGCCTCGCGCAGCCGGCTCAGCGCCGTCTCGGTCTGCTCGATGACCTGCTCCATGTAGTAGGCATCTTCGCCGGGCTCGGGCGGCAAGGGCATGTCCAGATCCCCCGATCGCTGATCGCCGTTAACGGTACTCATGGTGACATAGAGACAACTGGGATACGCCCCGAGGGCAGAACTACCAGGGCCTCGGCCGCCTGAACGGCATCACCGTGGGAGTCTCCACGACACGGGGGATCTCCCCTACTGCTCGACTCCGTTTGAATCGTTCTGCCGCTTGAGCGAGCGAATGTAGCCCCATCGCCAGATGAAGATCGCGCCGATCAGCCAGAAGAAGGCGAGCGTGAGAGGGCGCACTGTGAGGTACGTCGCGGTGATCTCTGCCGGTCCTTTGGTGAAGTAGTCGACGACCAGCGTCACCACGAAGAGGGCCACCACGCAGGCGGTCAACTTGAGCAGGTGGATGAGTGACTCCCTGTGCCAGCCCTTCGGCCGAACCTCCACGCCGTTCACCCCTTCACCGTGAAGCACGGCTCCAACCTAGCGCCTCCGACGGGCTCCCAGTCGACCTGGCCGCCCTTGATCCGCGACAATCATCTGGTGCGCCTCTTATTCAAATCGGTTTTGGCGGGGTTCGGGGTGGCAGTCGCATTCCTGCTCCTCTCCCAGTGGCCGGTCGATGATTCGCAAGATGAACTCCGGCTGGCAGCCGCGTTGATGATCGCGCCGTTCCCCTTGAGCCTGCTGGGCGCGCTACTGGCCCGCCTGCCGCACTGGCCTGTTGCGGGATTGCTGGCGCCCTTCGCCATGCTGGTCATCCTCCACTTCCAGCCGGCCTACGATGCGTGGATACCCGATGAACGCCTCGCATTCGTGTTCCTCTTGGGTGTCCCCGTCGTGGCCGGCTTCACGCTAACGGCGCTGGTTTGTGCGCTGGCCTTCAGGGAGAGTACGCCAGAGAATGCGGCGCGCCTGCAGGCATAAAGGGGGGTTGATTGTGCGCCTGCCAAAGGTTATTGCGGAATGGTTCTGGCGCCTGCGGCAGCGATCACTAGCCAACCGGCGTCTGACAAGGCTTGTTTTCCGGTTTCGGCTCATTGTGCCCGAGCCTCTCCGACTGCTGCTTTTGCATTCGGCCGGATCCAGGTCACGCATCGTCACTGCGACCACAGGCCGTTCGGGACCAGATAGCGCTCCGCGTCGCGGTCGCCTGTGGAGGAGGGCGTAATGGCAGTCCAGGCGTGGCAGGTAATGGTCCAGGTACGCGGTCAGGATCTCCACGTCCCGGGGTTCGGCGAAGCGGGCCAGTGCGAAGCAGTATCCGGCTCCGGCGTGGACGAGTTTGCTTTCCAGGATGCGTCCTTGGCCAGGGCTCGGCCCGGCATGACGTAGCGCTTGATGGTGGCCGTTTGCTTGGTCTGGAGGAATGAGGGTGTCATGCCGCTGTCCGCAGGGGGTTCATCGCCGGGCTTTGAAGGCGTGGAGTACGCGGGCCGTCGGGTCTGGTGACGAGGTGTCGCGGAGGCGGTCGGTGAGGAGGAAGCCGGGCAGGTCGAAGTCGGATTCGGCTTCACTCAGGAAGAAGGAGCCGCCGACGTGGTCGGGGTTCCAGCCTTGGGCGAGGGCGTGGGTGATGAGCTGGAGGACGTCCGCGGGGGTCGGGTGGCTGTCGTCGGTGGCGCAGCCCCATGGCAGGACGGCCTTGGACAGCAGGTCCGCGTGGAGCGCCTGGCTGTTCTTGCCCGCGCCCCAGACCCGCACGCGTACACATCTGTGGCAGTCGGAGTCACCGGACACGTGGGAGAGCCGGGCGGTCCAGATGTAGTCCCGCCCGGCCGCGTGCAGTCTTCGCGTTCTTGCTCGCATGATGAGACGGTCTCCGGAGACCGTCGCGCGGTCAGCCGCAGTGTTCGAACGGGCTGGTGTACGCGCTGCTGCCCACCGAACCACCCCACCGGACGCACTGCTTGGCCGCGTTGGACCGTACCGGCCCGGCGTAGTAGCCGTAGTTGCCGGAGTCGGTCGCCCGGCGCTCGCCCTGGGGCTCCAGGAAGGCGGAGACGGCCGTGGACTTGCCGATGTTGGACGACTTCATCGTGACGACGCAGTTGTTCCCGTTGCCCGCGTTGTACAGCAGGTAGGTGCGGCCACCGGCCAGCGCCGCCGAGTCGATCACCGCGTAGCCGCTGCCGCACGCCCGCTCGGGCGTGTAGGGGTTGCCGGGGTTGGTGGGGTTGCCGCTTCCGCCGCCACACCCGTTGGTGCTCTTGACGGGCTTCTTCTGGCCCAGGGACACGGTCACGCCGTCCACGGTCGGGCTGGTGTCCATCGAGCCGCCGGCGGTCCGCTGCTCGTAGTGCAGGTGCGGGCCCTTGGCTCCGCCGGTCGCGCCGACTGCGCCGATGGCGGTGCCCTGGGCGACGCTCATCGAGCCGCCGGCGCCCCTGACCATGCTGGACAGGTGCGCGTACCGCGTCCTGCTGCCGTCGCTGTGCCGGATCTCCACCCACTTGCCGTAGCTGGTGCCGCCGGCGTCGTGGAAGTAGGCGGTGCCGGCGGCGGTGGCGCGTACCTGCTCGCCGTTGACGCCGTCGCCGTTGTAGTCCTGCCAGTCGATGGAGCCGGCCGGGTTGTGGGTCGGCTTCCAGTTGTTGGCGTTGAAGGTCTTCCCGCAGTTGAACGGGCTCTTGTGGGACACGGCCGCGACCTGTGCGGAGGCGGCCTGGGGAATCGTGGCGGCGGCGAGCGCGCAAATGGCGGTGACGGTCGCGGACTTGATGAGCTTCGGCCAGGTCATGCGCATGCTCACCTCTCTGAAGGCCCGTTTCGGGGGATACGGCCAGGGCGATCATGAACATAGTGGCGAAGGTTGTCTTCATTCAATCTTTGTCGAATGAAATTTTGTGGCTCTTAATCTCGCGGTCCCAAATACCTGGAGAGATTGACTGGCTACGGACTGTCTCGTACGTTCCATTCAGGTGCAAGGAGGCGACCTGAATGGAACAGTCCAGCACCACCTGGCCCTGGCCGGACCTGCCGCCGGGCCCCCTCGGCTCACCCTCGCCCGACCTGCCCCGGCGCCATGCCGAGGCGCCCCTGGAACCGACGACGATGCCGAGCGGCGACAAGATCGTGATGGCCGTCCGGTACGACGACGTCCGCACCCTCATGACCTCACCGGCGTGCAGCCGGAACCTGCGGACCCCCGGTCTGCCCAGGATGGTCACCGGGACCAGCGTGGACGACGACCCCGCCGCCCTGATCAACCAGGACCCGCCGGAGCACACGCGGTACCGCCGGATCATGCAGGGCACGTTCACCCCCCGGCACATCGAACGCTGGCGGCCGCGCGCCGCGGCCATCGCGGGCGAGCTGCTGGACCGGGCGGGCACGGAGTTCGACGTGGTGACCGACTTCGCGCTGCCGCTGCCGGCCCGGGTGATCTGCGAGATGCTCGGCGTCCCCATGGACCGCTTCGACCAGTTCCGCGGCTGGACGGAGACGTTCCTGTCCACCTCCGACGCGAGCGCCGAGGCCAGGGGCGCGCACTTCGCGGCGTTCCTGGACTACGCCCGCGAGCTCATCGCCACCCACCGGGCCGCTCCCGGCGACGACCTGCTCGACCTGCTCATCGCGGCCCGCGACGACGGCGACAGGCTCAGCGAGGACGAGCTGACCAACATGGTGTTCACGCTGATCCTGGCGGGGCACGAGACCACCGCCTCGATCATCATCAGGGGCGTGTTCCGCCTGCTGAGCCATCCCGGGCAGTACGGGCAACTGGCGGCGTACCCGGAACTGCTTGAGCCCGCGGTGGAGGAGATCCTGCGGTACGAGGGGTCGGGCGGCAACGGGCTCCTGCGGCTGGTGACCAGGGACGTCGAGCTGTCCGGCGGGGTGGTGCCCGGCGGGACCGTCGTGCTGCCGAACCCGTCGGCCGCCAACCACGATCCGGCCGTGTACGCCGACCCGGGCCGGTTCGACATCCGGCGCTTCGCCACCGCGCCACCCCATCCGCACCTGTCCTTCGGGCACGGCACGCACTACTGCCTGGGTGCGAACCTGGCGCGGATGGAACTGCAGGAGGCGTTCCGCGCGATGACCGGGCGGCTGCCGGGGCTGCGGGCGCTGGAGGATCTCGCGGCGGTGCGGTGGAGCTCGGACGGGCTGATCTACCGGCCGCTCCGGCTGCCGGTCGCCGCCTCGTAGGCGGGTCCCAGGTCCACCCACAGGGAGCGCAGGCCGCGCAGGCGGTCGCTGCGCGTCCAGACGGGCGGGTGGCCGGGGGCTCGGGTGAAGGAGGGGAAGCGGGCCAGCAGCATGGTGAAGGCGATCTCGGCCTCCATCCTGGCCAGAGGCGCGCCGAGGCAGTGGTGGATTCCGTGGCCGAAGCCGAGATGGCCGGCCGCGGGCCGCCTGATGTCGAGGGCGTCGGGGTCGGGGAAGCGGGCCGGGTCGCGGTTGGCCGCGAGCAACGACACCTGGACGACCTCGCCGGCCGGGATCTCGGCGCCGCCGTAGGACACGGGCTCGGTCGTGACGCGGAAGCTCGCCTGGCCGACCGGCCCGTCGAAGCGCAGGAACTCCTCGACCGCGGCCGGGACCAGGGACGGGTCGGCGCGCAGCGCGGCGAGCTGGCCGGGGTGGTCGAACAGGGCGTTCAGGGCGTTGCAGATCAGGTTGACGGTGGTCTCGTACCCGGCGACGAGCAGCAGGAACGCGGTGGCGATCAGCTCGCGCTCGGTGAGGGCGTCGCCCTCGTCGCGCGCCTGGACCAGCGCCGACAGCATGTCCTCGCCCGGGTCGGCGCGCTTGGCGGCGACCAGCGCCGTCAGGTACCCGACCATCGCGCCGGTCGCCGCCGCCTTGTCCTCGGCGGGCGCGTGGCCGATGAGCGTGTCGGTCCAGTCCTGGAAGTCGCCGCGCTCGTCCTCGACGATGCCGAGCAGCTCGCAGATCACCGTGATCGGCAGGGGTCCGGCGAACCGGGCCATCAGGTCTACGGCGCCGCCGTCGCGGGCCAGATCGTCCAGCAGCGATCCGGCGATCTCGGCGATCCTCGGCCGGAGCGCGTCGACGGCCTTCGGGCTGAACGCCTTGGCCGCCAGCCGGCGCAGCCGCGTGTGGTCGGGCGGATCGGAGTTGATCATGCTCTGGGTGAGCCACTGGCCGCTGATCATCGGCCGGGACCCGTGCCTGGCCAGCGCGGCCTCGACGGTCGCGGTGGCCTTGGACAGCGCCGGGTCGGCCAGCGCCGCCCGCGCCTCGGCGTAGCCGGTGATCAGCCAGCCGGGGCCGCCGCCCGGCGCGTCGTCCAGCCACAGCACCGGTGACCGGCCGCGCCAGGCGGCGTAGAAGGAGTGCGGATCGTCGTGGAACACGCTCACGGCAGGACCTTGGTCGTCAGCGGGGCCTTGAAGGGCAGGACGAACAGGGGCCCGGTCACCACGGCCTGCTCGCTGCCCGGTCCGAAGGGCAGGTCGGCGATCTGGCGGCAGGTTCCCCGGTCCTCGATCCCGAAGACGGGGCGGCCGTCCTTGCCGATGTTGAAGCGGCCGGTCAGGGAGATGCGGTCGCGCACCCTGCCCCGGCTGTCCACGAAGAAGCCGTGGATGGGGGCGGTGGCGGAGAAACCATTCCGGTCCAGGACTTCCTGGACCAGGTCGGAGATCAGGAAGCGCAGCGTACGGCCTTCCGCGTCGGTCACCGTGCCCTGCAGTTCGCCCAGGAAGGGGGTGAACAGTCCGGGTGCGGCGGCCGCGAAGCCGTCCGGGTACGGCTGGGGCCGCTTGGCGAGCTGCGAGACGCGCCACATGCGGTTGAAGGTGCCGGTGCGGATCGTGTAGGTGCCGTGGTCGCACACGAACGGGCGCAGGGTGCGGCCGGTCAGGTCGATGGACTCGCGGACGATCGGGTTGCCGGTGCTCGGGTCGCCGAAGCGGTCTTCGTCGACGCGTACCGACAGTCTCCTGGGGGTGAGTTTCAGGACGAAGCCGGGGCCCACGGCCCTGACCTGGTGCGCGTTCTCCTTGACGGTCAACCCCGGGGCGCCCGGCTGAGCGGGGAGCGCCAGTGCGGTGAGCAGGGTGACGGCGATCCGTAAGACCATGGGTCCTCCCTCGCGACCCGTTCAGCGTACTCGTCACCGCCTGGCCGTTCCATGCCGTTGTGCCCCCGGGGCCGACCTCAGCGGACCAGCAGCAGTGACTTGCCGACCGTGGCGCGTTCGGCGAGGGAGGTGTGGGCGTCAGCGGCGCGCTCCAGCGGGAACGTGGCGCCGATGCGCGGCGTCATGACGCCCTTCGCGGCCCGATCGAGCGCCTCGGCCAGCATCTCGCGGACCTTGTCCTGCGGCGGCGGGCCCGACTCCAGCGCGTTGTGCACGCGCACGCGGCGCCGCTCGGCGACTTCCGGGTCGATCCGGGCGAAGTCCCCGCCGGAGCTGCCGTAGGAGATGAACCGCCCGCCGTCCGCGGCCGCCTCGAAGGCAGCGAGGCCGAGCTCCCCGCCGACGCCGTCGAAGACGAGGTCGGCGCCGCCGGTGGCCGCGCGCACACGCTGCTGCCAGCCCTCTTCGGAGTAGTCGACGACGACCTCGGCGCCCTGCTCGCGGGCCAGGTCCAGCTTGCGCTCGCCCCGCGCCGCGGCGGCCACCCTGGCTCCGGCGTCGCGGGCCAGTTGTACCAGGAGCGATCCCGCCCCGCCGGACGCCGCGGTGACCAGGACCCACTCGCCCTTCCTGATCGCGCCGTGCCCGGCCAGCATCAGCGCCGTCACCCCGTCATGCAGGACGGCCGCCGCCTCCCGGAACCCCAGCTTGTCCGGCATCGCGACCACCTCGCCGGCCGAGGCGACGATCCGCTCGGCGTAGCCCGTGGACGACCTGGCCACCACCCGCCGTCCGACCCAGGCCGGATCGACGCCGTCGCCGACGGCCGAGACCACGCCCGCGCCGCCACCGCCCGGCACGTAGGGCACCTCGCGCGGGAACCAGTCGCCGCCCCAACCGGCGCGCAGCAGGGTGTCCAGGTAGATGACGTCGGCGACGGCCAGGTCCACGACCATCTCGCCCGCGCCGGGGACGGGGTCGGGCACCTCGACGGGCGTCAGGACATCGGGGCCGCCGAACTCTCGCACATGAATCGCTCTCATGCCCCCTACCCTTCAACCTCAAGCGAGCTTGAGGTCAAGCCCGTCGAGCAGCGCCGCCAGACCGAACTCGAAGAGATCGCCACCGGTGGGGTGATCGGGCTGGAGGCGGGCCCGCAGGCGAGGGAAGCTCCGGGCGATCTCGACCATGTCCGCCTCCGCCCGGCTCATCCGCTTCTCCTCGTCGGCGCCCGCGCGGCGTACCTTCGCGCGCAGGGCGGACTCGGCCGCCTCTCCCTGGGCCGCGCCGAGCACGAACATCAGGACCGAGGCGGCGGCCTGGTCCGCCTGCGCACCCTCGAATCCGGCCGACTCGTAGACGGCCAGGCAGTGGTCGTCGTAGCGGGCCTTGTTGGGGCCGTAGACGACGTGGGTGCTCATGGCGGGGATCAGCCAGAAGTGGCGCACGACCATCCGGTGGGCGCCGCGGGCGAGTTCGGCGGCGGCCTCGCGCCAGCCCGTGACCGCCGGGTCGGGCAGCCCGATCTCGCCGAAAACGTGGTCGGCGGCCAGCTCGACCAGCCGATCCTTGTTCTCGACGTGGTAGTACATGGCGGTCGCGGCCGAGTCGAGCTGGACACCGAGCCGCCGCATGTTCAGACCGGCCACGCCCTCGGCGTCCAGGACCTCGACGGCGGCCAGGACGATCTGCTCCTTGGTGAGCGACATGACGCCACCCTATTGCACTTTGTTCAACTCATCGGTTTTACTAAGTTCAAATCGAGGAGGCACACATGAGAACCCGTATCGCCGCAGTGATCCAGTTGCTCACCGCGGTCCCGTTCCTGCTGGGGATCTACACCGTGACCAGGTACGGCGCCGCCGCCCAGCGGGCCGCAGAGGCCGAGATGGGCCGCCAGGGCAAGTCCGTGGAACTGCTGAGCGGCAACGGCATCAGCTTCGCCGGCAGCGAGGGCCTGGCGGTCGTGATCGTCGTGATCCTGGCGGCCCTGGCGCTGCTCAACCTGGCCGGCAGGCGGATCGGCCGGATCCTGTCCTGGATCTTCCAGCCGATCCTGCTCGTCCTCGGTCTCGTGATCATCCCCAGTCAGGTCTTCACGGCCAGGTTCCTGGAGCCCGTGCTCCCCGGCGTGGACGCGCACGCTCTGGTGGCGGCCGCCCTGGGCGCCATGCCTGCCTGGTCGACGGCCGTGAGCTGGGCCAAGTTGCTGCTCACGACCGTGGGGTCGATCGTCGTGGTGGTGCTTCTGATCCGGTCGGCTAGAGCCACTTCGCGGTAGGCCAGGTCTCCAGTTGCCAGGCGCTGTCCCAGAACATCCACTCGAACTCCGCCGCCTTCACGAAGGCCGCCCGCATCTGCTCCAGCAGCGCGGGGCCGGCCTCCCCGGCCAGGCGGTCGGTGATCTGCTTGGCCCGCGTCACCGACGCCGCGTAGGCGGGGTCGGCGTAGGTGGCGATCCAGGCGCGGTAGGGGTGGGTCTCGGAACTGCGGCCCACCAGCGCGGTGCCGACGTCCTCGTAGATCCAGAAGCAGGGCAGCACCGCCGCCGCCAGCACCGGGTAGGGGGCCGACAGCGCGGTGGCCTGGAGCCAGGAGGAGTAGCCGAGGGCCGTGGGCGAGGTGGGCACGCCGGTCAGGTCGGCGGCCGTCAGGCCGTACTGCTCGATGTAGCCCTCGTGGAGGGTGCGCTCGGCGGCGATGGCGTCGTGGGCGGCCTGCGACCAGAACGCCATCTCGTCCGGGTCGGCGGCCCTGACGGCGGCGGTGGCCAGGGCCTTGGCGAACGCCTCCAGGTAGCGGGCGTCCTGGACGATGTAGAAGGCGAAGCGCTCGCGGGAGAGCGTGCCGTCGCCCAGGGCGGTGTTGAACGGGTGCTCGTGGATGGCCCGCAGCAGGCCGGCGGTTTGGGTCCAGACGTCGTCGGTGAACACGACAGTCCCTTCGCTAGTCCGAACTAGATCAGGTTCGACGGGTTTCGATCTCAGCCCTTGGCGGGCACCCCGCGTCGCGCGCTCACAGTAACAGCCGCCAGTGCGGTGAGGCCCATCAGGAGGGCGCCGAACCACAGGGCCCCGGTGACGGCCAGGTTGTCGGCCACGATGCCGCCGAACGCGGCGCCGAAGGCGATGGCCAGGTTGAAGACGGTGGTGTTGAGGGCGGTCGCCGCCTCGGCCGAGGCGCCGGCGCCCTGGAGGATCCAGGTCTGCACGGCCACGGGGGCGCCGCCGTAGGCCAGGCCCCAGATGAGCAGGAGGATCGAGCCGGTCACGGGCGTGGTGCCGGCGAAGGGGAAGATCACCATGATCACGGCCAGGGTGGCGCTGAGCGTGACGACCCTGCGCCTGACGTTCCACGAGGAGCCGACGAAGGTGCCGACGACCCCGGCGACGCCGAAGCCGAGCAGGATCGGCCCGATCAGGTCGGCGGGCACGCCGGAGACGTCCTGCAGGATCGGGCTGATGAAGGTGAAGGCCGCGTACTGGCCGGCGACCACGAGGAACGTGGAGATGACGGCGGCGCGGACCACGGGGTTGGCGAACTGGCGGGGCAGTTCGCGCAGGCGGACGGGGGCGGTGGCGGGGATGCGCGGCAGCAGCCACAGCAGCGCGCCCACCACCAGCAGGGCCAGCACGCCGACGGCGGCGAAGGCGACCCGCCAGTCGGTGAGGCCGCCGATGAGCGTCCCGGCGGGGACGCCGAGCACGTTGGCCGCGGTCGCGCCGCCGAAGGCCAGCGAGGTGGCCCGCGGGACGTGGCGTTCCGGCACCAGCCGTACGGCGATGCCCGCCGCCAGCGCCCAGAACCCGCCGATCCCGATCCCCACCAGGAACCGCGAGGCCAGCATGACGGCGAAGTTCGGCGCCACCACGGAGACCGCGTTGGCCACGACCATCAGGCCGAGCAACCCGATCAGCACGGTACGCCGGTCGAGCCGCCCGATCGCCACCGGCAGCAGGGGCGCGGTGGCGGAGGCGACCAGGCCGGGCACGGTCACCATGAGCCCGGCGGCGCCCTCGGAGACGTTCAGCGACCCGCCGATGGCGGTGAGCAGGCCCACGGGCAACTGCTCCACCGTGACCATGGCGAAGGTGCCCACGGCCACGGCGGCCACGGCCAGCCATTCCTTCAGTGACACATCTTCTCGCGTGGCAATGGACACGCCGATCACCTCTCATTGATAATCTCAACGTTGAGATATCATCACCTTATTGTGTGAACGTCAAGTCTGTGAACGTTAAGAGGTTTCGCCCATGAGCGACGCGGTGGACATGCTGCTGGCCCAGTGGAAGAGGGAGCGCCCCGACATCGACCCCTCCCCGATGGGGATCATCGGCCGGATCTCCCGGCTCAGCCTGCTGTTCGGCGGCGAGCTCAAGGCGTTCTTCCAGGAGCACGGGCTGGAGCGGTGGGAGTTCGACGTGCTGGCCACGCTGCGCAGGTCCGGTGCGCCGTACGAGCTGAGCGCGGGGGAACTGCTCAAGGCGGCCATGGTCACCTCGGGCGCGATCACCAACAGGATCGACCGCATGGAGGCCAAGGATCTCGTCGAACGCGTCAGGGACAGCGGCGACCGCCGGTCGGTCCGCATCAGGCTCACGCCGCGCGGGCTGGAGACGGTTGACGGGCTCGTCGGCAAGCACGTGGACAACGAGGAGCGTCTGCTGGCCGCGCTCGGACCGGCCGAGCGCGAACAACTGGCCGGGCTGCTGCGCACCTTGCTGGAGTCGCTGGGAGACACCAGCCTGGTAGAATGACAACGAAGAAGGCCGCTTCCCGTGATCTCGGGGGCGGCCAAGCTGCGTTCATGACCTTTCTCAGCCAGCTTGCGCGCACCGAGCGGTTCACCCTCGGCCGGCCGTCCTCCTTCACCGTCTCCCCCGACGGCGCCACCGTCTTCTTCCTGCGTGACAGCAGCCTGTGGTCCCTTTCCCGAGGTGAGGAACACCTGGTCGCGGGGCCCGGCATCACCGCCTACGCGACCGACGACGACTGCGCGGTCCTCGCCTTCGAGCGGGACGGGCAGCTCCACACGGCCGGCGGCGCGCTGCCCGCGGCCGAGCCGGTGCGCGCGCCCAGGCCCGACCCCACCGGCCGCCGCGTCGCCTACGTCAGCGCGGGCGCGCTCCGGGTGATCGGCGTGGACGGCGCGGACGACCGGGCCGTGGCCGAGCCCGACGGTCCCGAGGTGACGTGGGGGCTGCCCGAGTACGTCGCGCCCGAGTCGATGGGGCGCACCGAGGGCTTCTGGTGGGCGCCCGACGGGCGGCGGCTGCTGGTGGCGCGGGTGGACACCACGCCCGTCCAGCGCTGGCACCTCGCCGATCCGTCCGATCCGTCCCGGCCGTCGCGCTCCTTCCCCTATCCGGCCGTCGGGACCGCCAACGCGGACGTGACGTTGTGGATCGTCGGGCTGGACGGGTCGCGGATCCGGGTGGCGGCCGACGACGAGTACCTGACCGCCGCGGGCTGGGACGCGCACGGGCCCTTCGCGGCCGTGCAGAGCCGCGACCAGCGCCGGGTCCGCGTCCTCGCCGTCGATCCCGAGACCGGGCGGACGGAGCTCCTGGCCGAGCAGCGTGACGACGCGTGGGTGACGCTGGTGCCGGGGCTGCCGCGCCGTACCGGGAAGGGGGTGTTGCTCACCAGCGCCGACCGCGACGACACCCGCACCCTCCTGTACGGCGGGCGGCCCGTCACCCCGCCCGGCCTGCAACTGCTGGCGGTGCGGTCGGTGGACGGCGAGAGCGTCCTGTTCACCGCCACCGACGAGCCCACCGAGACCCAGTTGTGGTCCTACGACCCCGACACCGGCCTGGAGAAGCTCGGCCAGGCCGGGCTCGACGACACCGCGCGCGGCGGCACCACGGTGATCGGCGCCCGGCTCCGCCCGAGCGGCGAGGAGATCGTCTCGCACGCCGAGCGGCCGGTGCTCGACCTCAGGATGCGCATGCTCAGGCTGGGCCCGCGCGAGCTGCGGGCGGCGCTGTTCCTGCCGTCCTGGTACCAGCCCGAGGACGGGCCGCTGCCGGTCCTCATGGACCCGTACGGCGGGCCGGCCATCCGCAAGGCGACCGCGGAGCCGTTCTGGGCCAGCTACGTCTCGCAGTGGTTCGCCGAGCAGGGCTACGCGGTGCTCGCGGTGGACGGCAGGGGCACGCCGGGCCGTGGACCGGCGTGGGAGCGCGCGGTATACCTCGACCTCGCCCAGCCCGTGCTCAACGACCAGGTCGAGGGCCTGCACGCGGCGGCGGAGCTGGAGCCCGCGCTCGACCTGGGCCGGGTGGCGATCAGGGGCTGGTCGTTCGGCGGTTTCCTGTCGCTGGTGGCGGTGCTGCGCAGGCCGGACGTCTTCCACGCGGCGATCGCCGGCGCCCCCGTCACCGACCAGCGCATGTACGACACCCACTGGCGCGAGCGCCACCTCGGCCAGCCGGACGAGCACCCGGCGGCCTACGACCGCTCCTCCCCGCTGCTGGAGGCCGAGCGGCTGAGCCGGCCGCTGCTGCTGATCCACGGGCTGGCCGACGACAACGTGGTGGCCGCGCACACGCTGCGCTTCTCCGCCGCGCTGCTGGAGGCCGGACGCCCGCACGAGGTGCTGCCGCTGACCCGCGCGGGGCACCGCCCGACGGCCGAGTTCCTGCTCACGCACCAGCTCGACTTCCTGCGCCGGTCGCTGCGCGCGGAAGCTCGTCGTTGATCGGAAATTGTCGGACTGGTCGGGTAAATTCCCGTTCACTGATCGACCGATACCAATCTTGGAGGTCGTCCTTTGAACGCGGACAGACCCGCGTGGGAGCAGCTCAGCGCGTTGCGGGTGGTGTCACCCATCCAGCCGCGCAAGCTGGCTAAAGTGCCCTTCGTCGAGATGGCGGAGGGCCGGCTGCAGGGTGTGGTCTCCAGCGGTTCCGACATCGAGCGGGTGTACGTCTCCTCGATCACCGCCGGGACCCACGGCTACAACTGCAGCACCAACAACAACCGGCCGTGCGGCGGGCTGCGCGGGGCGCCGTGCAAGCACCTGCGCTCGCTGGTCGACGAGGCCGTCCTGCAGTACGGCCTTGAGCAGGTCGCCCGCTACCTTCGCGTCGACGCGGAGGACGCGGGCGAGCTGCTGCGCAACCTGGACGGCGGGCACGAGTCCATCCCCGCCGCCGTGGTCTTCAGCCGCTTCCTGCGGCACCTGGCCTACCTCGAACTGCCGTCGACCGGCGAGCCGGTCGCCGAGATGCACTGGTTCCCCTCGCTCGGGGCGGTGCGCTGATGCTCGCCACCCAGCTCGCGGCGCTGCGCGAGGGCGCCCACGCCGGGCTCGACGAGGCGCTCGGCCTGGTGGCCGGCTTCGACGACGCGCTGGCCAACGGCCTGGCCCGGCTGGGCGAGGAGCGCGCCGAGGCGGTGACCGCGCTCGCCGGAGCCGTCGGCGCCACGCCGCTCGGCCCGCTGGCCGCCGACGCCGCGGGGAAGGTCACCGCAGGCTCGATCGCGGAGGAGCACCTGACCGCGCTGGCCGCCGCCCGCACCACGCTGCTCGGGGCGGTCCACGACGCCCTGCTCGCCGGGCTCGACACCGCGCTCGGCCGCACCCGCGCCCCCTGGAACGGCGCCCAGCCCCCGGCCACCGACCCGCTCAGCGCCGCCTGCCGTTCCTGGCTGGCCGAGCTGGCCATCACCGGCTGGCGCGGCGTCGACCACGAACTCGCCTCCTCCGCCGACCAGGCCATCCAGGGCATGCTGGCCGAGCCGCGGCTGCGCAGGGCCGCCGTCCTGCTCGACGGCCTCGCCGCGGAGCTGCGCGCCTCCTCGCCGGTCGGCGCCATGGAGCGCCTGCCCGTGCGCCGCTGGGCGGACCTGTGGTCGCGCGCCCTGCTGCTCATGCACACGGGCGCGCTGGAGGGCGCCGAGGAGGTCTCCGGCCGCCTGCTGCCGCTCGGCGTCGACATCCACGAGCACGGTACGGCGGTGCAGATCCAGCTCCACGCGATCCTGGAGCCGCACGGCCGCCTGGTGCGTACCAGCGTGTCCGCGGCCAAGGTCGACACGATCGCCGGGCCGTTCGTGTGGCAGTTGTTCCAGGACCACCCCGTGCTGACCGGCGCGCTGGCCAAGCACCTCAGCCTGGAGATAACCGGCATGACGCTGCTGGCCAGCGGCGACCTGGTCTGGCAGGAGGCCAAGGCGGCCGCGGGGCCCTACAGCGACCCGTTCGCCACCGCCCGGGTCCAGCTCGCCGGGGCGAGCGCGCCGGCGGTGCCGCCGCTGGACCGCCACCCGGTCCGCCTCGCCGAGCCGGTGTTCGTCGAGGGCTACAAGAGCGACGGGGCCGTGATCCGGCTCGACGGCGCCGAGCTGCCCTTCGACCTCGACCGGCTGCCGCAGTCGGGGCCGCTGACCCCGCAACTGCTCAAGGCCTCGACGGCGTGCATCGGGCTGATGCGCTGGGACGGCGGGCAGTGGCGGCTGCAACCGCTGGCCGTACAGGCGAGTGTGAAGAAGGAGGCCGTGGCCGCGCACAACGGCGACTGGGCGCAGGGGACCACCGACCAGAAGGTGCTCAAGAGCGGCGCCAAGGCCGGGGACCCCGTCTCGGTGCTCAAGGAGCGAGCGGGACGGCTGCTGCGCAAATGAGCGAAACCCGACGTCAGATCCTTTACTGGCGCCTGCTGGCGCGCGTGTTCGAGGGCGAGGAGCAGCCTTCCCTGGAGAAGGCCAGCGTCGCCATCGTCGACGACCTCGGGCTGCCGCCCGCGTTGCTCGACCCCGGCGTGTCCATCGACAACCTGGTGCAACGCCACCCCGAGCTGGCCGACAAGCTGCGCGATCTGGACGGCGACGAGGTGACCAACGCGGCGCTGGTGTCGAAGCTGCTGCTCAACACCTTCGCCACCGGCGGCGGCACCGTCACCGCCACGCAACTGGCCGGGTGGAAGCAGGACGCCGGATGGCTGCAGCAGGCGTTCGGCGGCGAGGCCGCGGGCGAGCTCGGCAAGGTCGAGGCCGACCTGGTCAAGCGCATGCACCTGCGCGAGGTGCTGGCCGACCCGCAGCTCGCCAAGCAGCTCACGCCCAGCATGTCGCTGATCGAGCAGTTGCTGCGCGACAAGGCGAACCTGTCGGGCGTCGCGCTGGCCAACGCCAAGGCGCTGATCCGCCGGTTCGTGGACGAGGTCGCCCAGGTGCTGCGTACGCAGGTGGAGAAGTCCAGCGCGGGCACCATCGACCGCTCGGTGCCGCCGAAGCGCGTCTACCGCAACCTCGACCTTGAGCGCACGATCTGGAAGAACCTCACCAACTGGAGCCCCGAGGACGAGCGGCTCTACGTCGACAAGCTCTTCTACAAGCAGACCGCCAAGCGCACCACCCCGGCCAAGATGATCGTGGTCGTCGACCAGTCGGGCTCGATGGTGGACGCGATGGTCAACTGCACGATCCTGGCCTCGATCTTCTCCGGGCTGCCGAAGGTGGACGTGCACCTGGTGGCGTACGACACCCGAGCCCTGGACCTGACCCCGTGGGTGAACGACCCGTTCGAGGTGCTGCTGCGCACCACGCTCGGCGGCGGCACCAACGGCACGGTCGCGATGGCGCTGGCCCGCCCGAAGATCACCGATCCGCGCAACACCGTCATGGTGTGGATCTCCGACTTCTACGACAACCGGTCGCTGATCACGGACTTCGAGGCGCTGCACAAGTCGGGCGTCAAGTTCATCCCGGTGGGCTCGGTGAACAGCTCGGGCCACGCCAGCGTGGACCCGTGGTACCGCCAGAAGCTCAAAGCCCTCGGCACACCGGTCATCTCCGGACACATCCGCAAGCTCGTCAACGAGCTCAAGACTTTCCTGAACACCTAGGAGCCTCCGTTGCTGCGTGCCCCCGCAGAGATCAAGTACGCCGAAGAGCTCGACTACCTCGAGTCGATCGACACCTCACCCAAGCCGTTCTCCTGGCGGCTCAGCCCGCGCATGGTGCGCATCTTCGTGCTCGGCTCCGACCGCGCCGACGGGCTTGAGCGCGAGATCCCGCAGAAGTGGTTCGGCGACCGCAGCTTCGTCGAGCGCAGCATCGTCACGCTGGCCTCCGACCGCGGCCTGCTGCTCATCGGCGACCCAGGCACGGGCAAGAGCTGGCTGGCCGAGCTCCTGGCCGCGGCGATCTCGCGCAACTCCACGCTGGTCGTCCAGGGTACGGCCGGCACCACCGAAGACCACATCAAGTACTCATGGAACGTCTCCATGGTCATCGCCAAGGGCCAGTCCAGGGAGTCGATGATCCCCTCGCCCATCATGACCGCGATGGAACGCGGTGTGATCGGCCGCTTCGAGGAGCTGACCCGCTCGACCAGCGACGTGCAGGACGCGCTGATCTCGATCCTGTCGGAGAAGTACGTCTCCATCCCCGAGCTGCCCGACGAGGACAACATCGTCTTCGCCCAGCCCGGCTTCTCCATCATCGCCACCGCCAACAGCCGTGACCGGGGCGTCAACGACCTGTCCTCGGCCCTGAAGCGCCGCTTCAACTTCGTCCGCATCCCCGTGGTGACGAACAAGAAGAGCGAGGCGGAGATCGTCCGCTTCCGTACCGAGGAACTGCTGCGCAGGCACCAGATCGAGCTGGAGCTGCCGCCGACCCTGCTGGACATCCTGCTGCAGAGCTTCGCCGACCTGCGCGCCGCCGCGGCCTCGGCCACCAGCGACGACGAGAAGCTGGAGTCGGCGCTGTCCACGGCCGAGCAGATCGGCGTGCTGGAGGACGCGATCCTGCACAGCCAGTTCTTCGGCGACAGGACGCTGAAGGCGGGGACGCTGGCCGGTTCGCTGGTCGGCTCGCTGGCCCGGCGCAGCCCGGAGGACCTGGCGATCCTCAACAAGTACCTGCACGGCGTGGTCGAGCCGCGCAGCAAGAAGGACGGCGGTGAGTGGCCCGAGTTCCTCGAAGGGGGCCGCCAGGCGATCTCCACCCTGTCATGAGCCCGTTCGACCCCCTGCGCGAGCAGCTCGCGAGCGCGGCAGAGGCGTTCGGCGGGGAGCTGATCGACGACGTCGAGCAGGCCCTGCGGACCGACGTCGAGATCTTCCCCGTCTGCCACCACTCGCCGGCCTCCGGGCTGGCGATGGTGCGCAGGCTCAGGGAGAAGCAGCCCAAGGTCATCTACCTGGAGCTCTGCGAGGACCTGCGGCCCGTCCTGGACGAGTTGCACAACTGCAGGCTCCCGGTCGCCCTGCAGGCGTTCGCCACCGACATCGACGGCTTCCCCAAGGAGTGGGCGCCGCTGAGCGTGATCGCGCCCATCACCGAGTCCTCCGCCGAGTACCAGGCCATCGCCTACGCCATGGAGACCCCGGGCGTGGAGATCGTCCTGGTGGACCGGTCGGTGGACCACGTGTTCCAGTGGGAGCCGCGCGCCGAGCCGGCCGACGTCGGCATCGAGATCGGCGACCTGCGGCCCGGCTTCGCCGCCCTGGAGGAGCACCTGCTGCACCACGGCAAGGTGCGCCACTGGTCGGAGTGGTGGGACCAGTACGTCGAGCAGCCGCTGTCCGGCGCGGACTACGAGACCTACCGCCAGGTCATGGTGCTCATCGGCAGCCTGTTCCGCCGACTCAAGCCCGGCGGCAACGAGGTGGACGAGGACCGCGAGCGCTACATGTGGACCAGGATGCGCGAGCACCTGGCCGCCACCGGCGCCGACCCGGCCGACTGCCTGTACGTGTGCGGGGCCTTCCACGCCGCCAGCCCGGTCATGGACGAGCACCTCGACATCAGCCCGCGCACGAGGACGAGCTGGCTCTACGGGCTCATCCCCTCCAGCCACTCGGCGATCGAGAAGCAGTTCGGCCTCGCGCCCGGCTCGGTCTCGATCGCCGCCGCCACCTGGGACAAGTCGCTCAAACGGCACGGCCTGGTCTCCTACCAGCTCGGCTCCAAGCGCAAGGGCAAGGCGCCCGCCCCGGTCGAGTCGCAGGGGCTGCACGCCTTCCTCACCCAGCCGCCCACCCTCGACGGCTTCGACGAGGCGGAGCTGCTCGAATGGTGCGTCGAGATCGTCCGCCTGGCCCGGCGCAACGGCTACCTGTCCAGCACCGCCGACGCCATCGCGGTGTTCGAGACGTCGATCCTGCTCGCGGGGATGCGCAACAGGAAGCGGCCCACGCCGTACGACTTCCAGGACGCCGCGGTCACCTGCATCGAGAAGGACGTCGTACCCGGCCGCAGGGACGTGCGGCGGCTGGTCGAGATCATGCTCGGCGGCGACAAGGTCGGGCAGGTCGGCTACGACTCGCTGCCGCCGCTGGCCAGGGACGTCCTCGACCGGCTCAAGCCGCTCGGGCTCGACCTGGAGAAGCGGACCATCCAGCGGGCCCTGATCGACCTCGACGCCCAGCCCGAGCTCGAACCCTGCTCCCACCTGCTGTGGATCCTGCGCAGGCTCCTGCCCGACGACGCCGTCCGCCCCATCATGGGCTCGCGCCGGCTCGGCGAGCGCTCCCACCAGGAGAGCTGGGACCTGGCGATCGGACGCAACCAGCGCTCGATCATCGAGCTCGGCTACGAGGGCGTCACCATCGAACAGGTCCTGGAGCAGCGGCTACGGCAGGCCGTCTGGGACCCCAAGGCGACCGCCTCGGTGGCGCTCGACGCGGTCGAGGACTCCATCCTCTACCTGGGCAGCAGGCGGTTCACCGACGAGCTCGGGGGCCGCGCCATCCAGTTGCTGTCCGGCGAGCGCACCGTGGACGACGCCCCCGACGTGCTCCGCCGCATCCGCCGCCTGCTGGCCCACTACCGGGCCACGGAGCCGGAGCTGCCCGAGTGGGCCAAGACGTTCGTGACCACCGGGTACGCGCACTACTGCACGTTGCTGCCCACGGCCTTCGTCGAGGAGGAGACCGGGGTGCGCCAGGTGGGCGCGATGCTCGGGTTCCTGTTCACGATGGAGAGCCTGGCGTTGTCGCTCGGGTGCGACCGGGCTCAGCTTGAGCTGGCCGTACAGCAGTCTCATCCCGAGGCGCCCGCCAAGGTCGCGCTGCTGTGGACGGCGCGCTACCAGCTCGGGCTGCTCACCATGGCCGAGCTGCGGGGGCTGGTCGGCGAGCTGCTCTCCAGCCCACTGGTGGTGCCGTCCGTGCCGCGGTACGTGAGCGGGTTCGTGCAGGCGTTGGAGTCGGCGCCGGCATTGGCCCCGTTCGTGGTGGAGGTGCTGTCCAGGGCGTTCGGGGAACTGCCCGACGACGTGCTGCTGCCGTGGCTGCCCAAGCTGATCACCACGCTGCGCGAGCAGGCGCCCGAGCTGGTGCCGGTGCTGGTCCGCGAGGCCGAGCGGACCTTCCCCGCCCGGCTGCCCGACGTGGACTCCTTCACGCCGCCGTGGCTGGCCAAGCCGTCGACCCGGCGGCCGGTGGTGTCCTCCGGCCCGGTCAGCGAGCTGCTGGCCGCCTATCCCGGCACCGGGCTGGCGGTGGGCGAGCTGCTGGGGTGCGAACCGGTCACCGACACCAACACCGAGGTCGGCGCGCTGCTGACGGCCTACCCGGAGACCGGGGCGGCGGTCGCGGCCATCCTGACCTGAGCTTTCCACGGGGAAGCGGTCGCCCCGGCCGCTTCCCTCAGCGGTGCCGGGGCAGGTCGGCGCCGGCGACCGTGCAGGTCAGCGCGGCCACCTGGGCGCCGAACGCGGCGGCCGCCCGCGCCGTCCCCAGATCCAGCCCGTCCAGCCGCCCGCCGAGGTGGTCGCGCAGCCGGTGCAGAAGCCCGGCCGTGAACGCGTCCCCCGCGCCCACCGTGTCCACCACCTCGACCGGCACCCCCGGCACCGCGGCCCGCTCCCCGCCCAGCGACACCAGCGCCCCCTCGGGACCGCGAGTGACCACGACCAGCCGCACCCCCTGCTCGTGCCACCCGTCACAGGCCGCCTCCAAGGAGGTGCCGGGCAGGAGAAAGTCCAGATCCTCCTCACTGAGCCGCAGGATGTCGGCATGGCCGGGCAACCGCGCCAGATAAGCCGCCCGACCGGCGAGGGAAGGCCGCACGTTGGGATCAACCGAGATCGTCACGTACGGCGCCGCATCCGCCACGAACCCCGCCACCTCCCCCGCCCCAGGCTCCTTGACCAGCGCCAACGACCCCGTGTGCAGACAGGAGACCCCACCCAGCAGCTCAAGCCTGAGCTCACCCGGGCTCCACTGGAAGTCCGCCGCCCCCTCGGCGTGGAAGGAGTAGACAGCCCGCCCCGCGTCGTCGAGCGAGGCGACGGCCAGCGTGCTGGGTTCGGCCGCCGCGACGACAGCCGAGACATCCACCCCGGCCCCGGCCAGCCGCTCCAGGAACAGCCGCCCGAACACGTCACCCGAGATCCGCCCCAGAAACCGGGTATCGCTCCCCAGCCGGCCGAGCGCGACCGCCGTGTTGGCCGGCCCGCCACCGGGCAACACCCGAAGCGCCAGCTCCCCGCGCCCCGCCCCCTCCGCGAACGCGTCCGCGACGCACTCCCCCAGAACCGCGATCACCGAACCTCCCGAGGTTGCCGCTGTGCGGTGGGCCCAGTATTTCCCCTGCGCACGAAAACCGTCGCGACCACGCCTCCGGGCGTCCTGCCCCACGATTGCGGGCCCGGGTCGCGTCCCAGCATGATGATCCGATGCGCCCGCCGTACGTTGTGAGCCGTCAGGACAGGCGTGTCCTGGACGTGGTGTCCGTCGGGGTCACCGTAGGGGTCGTCTGCTGGGGCGCCGTCGGCGCGTGGACGGCTCTCACGACCATGAACTATCCGTGGAACGTCTGGATACCGTTCGCCAACGGGGCCAGTAAGGGCGCGCTGCTGGGCCTGCTCGCCGCCGCCGCCGTGCTCGTGGTCTCGATCAAGGGCTTTCCCGCCGGATGGCGGTGGTCCGTGCTGGTGGTCGCGTTCATCGGGGGTGCGCTGTGGGGGACGATCCGGGATCTTCTGGGTCCGCCGGCGCCGGCTGTCTCTTTCCTGGAGCCACTTTCCGGCGAGCGGTGGTACGGGGCGACGATGCTGCTGCACTGGATCGGCAAGGTGGCCGCGCCCGCCGCCGTGTGCGCCGTGGTCCTGACGCTGGTGGCGGGCCGGCCGTACCGGAAGGCGCAGTCGGTCGCGGCGGGTGCGGCGCTCATGGCCGCGGGTCTCGCTCTGGTCCTGCTCCCAGTGATCGCCACGATGCTCGTGCCCGAGGTCACCGGCAACGGCGAGCACGCCAACGAAGGCGTTTGGGCGCAACTGCGCTGCTGGGTGGTCGGCATCCCGGTGTTCCTGGCCGGGCTGGTGAGGTTCGCCTCCCTTCAAGGCGAACGGCGCGTGGTGGCCGGTCACACCGGGGCGGGGTGAGATCTGCGGCGGTTGGAGAACACGGTCGCGGCGGCCGTCGCGGCCAGCCCGACGAGGAGGAGCAGGGCGGTTTGGGTGGCGGTGGTCCAGCCGTGGTCGGCGGTGGAGAGGAAGACGGTGCCGGTCAGGGTTCCGCCGAGGACGCCGCCGGTCTCCTGGGCGGTGCCCAGCACTCCGGCTGCCGCCCCGGCCCTTCGGCTGCCCACTCCTGACAGGACGGTGGAGATCAAGGGGGACATCAGCAGGCCCATTCCGGCTCCTACCACGGCCAGAGCCGCGGC
The DNA here is from genome assembly GCF_044456745.1 of Nonomuraea sp. NPDC050790. NCBI lineage: Bacteria > Bacillati > Actinomycetota > Actinomycetes > Streptosporangiales > Streptosporangiaceae > Nonomuraea > Nonomuraea sp. NPDC050790. The sequence continues at coordinate 218,711 of NZ_JBITGF010000009.1, forward strand.
TATCAGGTACGGCTCGCCCGCCCCCACCGCCTGGTGGACCAGTCCCAGCCCGGCCACGATGGCCAGGGCCCCGGGCACGGGACGGCCCCGGCGGAGTGAGGCCAGGAAGAAGCCGGCGTTGAGGGCGGTGAAGACGGTTCCGGCGGCGAGCGGGCCCAGGCCGAGGCCGTCCTGCAGGTAGACGGCGAGGATGAAGGACAGGCCCGCGGAGCCGCCGAACAGCAACGCCACGGCCACCAGGCCGGACGCGAAGCCGGGCTCGGTGAACACGCGCAGGTCGAGCAGGGGTTCGGGGCGGGTGCGCTGGCGGGCCACGAACGCCGTGAGCAGCGGCGCCGAGGAGCCGAGCAGCAGCCAGGTCCAGAGCGGCCAGCCGAGTTCCGGCCCCTGCACCAGCGGCAGGACGATCGCCGCCAGCCCGGCCGCCACCAGGAGGGCCCCTGGCACGTCGAGTGTCCTGGCCCTGGACGCACGCGGGATCTCGGGGAGCACGGCTCTGGCCATGAGCAGGGCGGCCACGCCGATGGGCAGGTTGATGAGGAAGGTGGCGCGCCATCCGAGGCCGCCCAGGTCCGCGGCCATCAGGAGGCCGCCGACGACCTGTCCGCTGACTCCGGCCACGCCGGTGGCGGTGCCGTACCAGCCGAAGGCCCTGGCGCGGTCGGAACCCGGGTAGAGCGCGCCGATCAGCGTGAGGACCTGCGGCGCGAGGAGCGCGGCGGCGCTGCCCTGCACGACGCGGGCCACGATCAGCGCGAGGATGTCCCAGGCGAGCCCGGCGGCGACGGAGGCCAGCGTGAACAGGACGAGGCCGATCATGAAGACCCTGCGCGCCCCGTAGAGGTCGCCGAGGCGGCCGGAGATGATCAGTCCGGCGGCGTAGGCGAGGCCGTAGCCGCCGAAGACGAGTTGGGTGGCGGCGGGGCCGGCGGCGAGGTCGGCGCGGATGGAGGGGAGGGCGACGTTGGCGATGAAGAAGTCGAGCGTGGTCACGAACACCGCGACCAGCACGACAGGTAGAGGCAGCCAGCGGCTGGGGCTGCGTACGGCTGGGCCGGCGAGGACCACGACGTCTCCTGGGGCGAGAGGGATGAGCGGTGGTTGAACACCGGCCCGGTCGAACCGGTTTCACCCTGCTACCGCCCGGTTCGGATCCCCTGCCGATCGGCTACGGGTCGCGGCATAATCACCCCGTAATGCCGAAACTTCGTGAGTTCGCTGCTGAAATCGCGCCGGTCGTCGACGCCGCCCACGTCAACTTCCACGCCGCCGCCCGCCTCGCCCCCGGCCTCCTGAACGACCTGCGCCACACGCTTCCCCTCCGCCCCCTGACCAGGGCGAACCTGGCGACGATCTACCGCTACGCCACCGACCTGGGCGGCGAGGTGGCCGCCCACCTGGCCGACGGCTCGCTGAAGGAGGACGGTTCCGGCGCCCTCCACCTGACCCCCAAGGCCGCCGCCCACGTCGAGACGCTCTACGCGCACCACGCCGAAACCGCCGCCAGGATCTGGCCGGGCGTGGCGCATCTGGCCATCCAGGTCGGCAGGATCCTGGACGCCGCCCCGAGACTGCCGGGCGGCGCGCTGGAGCTGATGGCCCCGCCCTACGAGCCGCCGGGCGCCCCGCCGGGCCTGCTGCTGTTCAACCGGCTGGCCGCCCTGCGCTACAGCCGGGCCGACGCCCACGCCGCCGCCTGGCAGGCCGCGGGCCTGACGGCCGGGGAGGTGGTGAACCTGCGATCCGGCCCCCTGCACGCCGAGATCGAGCACGCCACCAACGTGGCGGCGGCCGAGCCGTACAGGATGCTGACGGAGCGGGAGCGCGCCGACCTCCTCACCGGCCTCAAGGCGCTGATCTGACTCAGTGCAGCCCCCTCTTGCCCGGGGTCCAGAAGGGCTTGACCTTGATCGAGGTACGCGCCCAGTTCCGCTCGCGCACCAGGTAGTCGCGGACCATCTGGCACGTCCTGGCCTCGCCGGCCACGTAGGCGGCGCCGGTGTTGCCGGGTAGGTCCAGCTCGGCCAGGCCGGCGAGCAGGGTGGTGGAGGACACAGCGGGCGCCCCGCGCCGGTGGACGCGCCGCAGCGGATGCTCCCCCGGCATCGGCAGATCGTGCTCGGCGTTCTCGCTCTCCAGCACGCCGTACACCTGGGCCGACGGCCCGAGCCCGCGGATCATCGGCCCGAACGCGGCGCTCGCGCTCTCCTCGCCCACGAACACGTGGAACGGCGCCTCGCGGGTGAAGAAGTCGCCCTGCGGCCACCACAGCGTGACCGCCGCGCCCGGCCTGGTCTCGCGCGCCCAGGTCAGGCCGATGCCGTCGCCGGGGTAGTCGTGCACGCGCAGCTCGATGGCGCGCTCGTCGAGCTCCCAGATGGTGTAGGTCCTGAGCGTCTCTCCCGGCCGCAGGATGCCGGGAACCGACAGCGGGTCGTTGATCTGAACCCTGACGTGCTGACCCGGCTGGTACGGCAGCGCGATCGGCTCCCCCGCCACGAGCCTGATCCGCCGCATCGATGGCGTGACCAGCTCGTTGTCGGTGACCGTCGCCTCGACCGTGTAGCGGGCGAAGTACTTCCGCATCACGTCTCCTTAATGCCGATAAGCTACCTTAGAGTCATTAAGCAAACATAGATGCTCTAGGATGTCAACGTGGGAAGCACGAGGCGGGACAGACTCCGGCAGGCCACCCTGGCCGAGATCCACGCGGCGGCCCGGCGGCTCCTGGTGGAGCAGGGATCGGGCGCGGTCACGATCAACGCCGTCGCCAGGGAGGTGGGCATGAGCGGCCCCGCGCTCTACCACTACTACTCCGGCCACGACGAGCTGATCGGCGCCGTGACCGCGGGCTTCTTCCGCGAACTGGCCGAGGCGATGGAGTCCGCCAGGGACAAGCACGCCGACGGGTCGCTGGAGACGCGCATCCTGGAGACGTGCCGGGCCATGCGCGCGTGGGCGGTCGCCCATCCGGCGGAGTTCGGCTGGATCTTCGCCAGCCCGCCGAGCCCGCCCAACCTGCTCCCGGAGTCACCCCGTTACCAGGCCGCCCACCGCTTCGAACTGATCTTCAGCGAGCTGGTCGCGGAGCTCTGGCGCACCAGGCCCTTCCCCGTGCCCGACCTCGCCGACCTGCCGCCCTCGCTGCAGCGGCAACTGCGCGACTACTCCGCCGCCGTCGGCGGCGCGCTCCCGCCCGCCGCCGCGCACGTCTTCCTGTCCTGCTGGATCCGCCTGTACGGCCTGCTGTGCATGGAAGTCCTGCACCAGCTCGACTTCGCCTTCACCGACCTGACCCCGGTCTACGAGGAGTGCCTGCGCGAGCTGGGCGAGAAACTGGGCTTCCGCTAGCCGAACACCTCGTCGCGGGCCAGGTCCAGGGCGGTCAGCACGGCGCCTTCCAGGACGGCGTTGCCCTCGACGGTGCTCGGCCGTACCCGCGTGGGCGCCGGGGAGAGCGCTGCGACGCGCTCCTCGACCAGCGCGGCCAGTTCCTCGCCGCCCTGCCTGCCGATGCGCCCGCCGAGCACGACCAGCCCGGGGTCGAGCACGGCGACGATCGTGAACACGCCCTTCGCGATGCGGTCGGCCAGCGAGGAACCGTCCGACGTCTCGACCGCGCGGCAGAAGGTCGCCTCGTCCAGCCCCAGGTCGAGCGCGCCGATCTCGCCGGCGCCGCCGGACATGCCCCGGCGCAGCTTGCCGCCCAGGACCACCGCGCCGCCGACGCCGTCGTCCAGCCACAGGAGCACGAAGTCCGCGACGCCGCGGGCCGAGCCCTTCCCGTGCTCGGCGATGGCCGCGAGGTTGGTCTCGTTCTCCAGCACGACCTGGACGCCCAGGCTCCGCCGCAGCTCGCCGAGCAGCCCCGGATGCCAGCCGCGCACCCGGCTGTCGCTGGCCAGCGCACTGGTCAGCGCGCTGGTCTCGGGGTGGACGAGTCCGGGCAGGCCGAGCACGACCGCCTGCAGCCGCCGCCCGCCCGCGGCCTGCGCGACCGCCGAGGTGATCATCTCGTGCAGGTCCGCCGACCCCTCCCGTACGGCGGTGCCGACCTCCCGGCCGGCGAGGTCGGCCACGGTCACCCGCAGGCCGCTGGAACGAACGTCCACCCCGGCCACGTGCGCGCAGTCGGCGACCAGGCCGTAGACCCTGGCGTTGGGCCCGCGCCGGTTCTCGCCCGACTCCCCGGTGACCTCGATGAGCCCGGCGGAGCGGAGCCGTTCGACCAGGTCGGAGACCGTGGGCCGGGACAGGCCGGTGATCTCGCGCAACTGCGGCGCGGTCAGCGGGCCGCGTTCGAGCAGAAGGTCGAGGGCGAGCCGATCGTTGATGGCGCGGGCCATGGCCGGGGTCGCGGTCTTCACGAGCCCATGATAGCCAGGCCACTCTTTTCATCAGGAAGGCTAACTGTTAATTTCTCGTCTGTGACCAACCATCGCGCCATCGCCCTCGTGTTCGCCACCCACGGCGCCGTCGCGGGCAGCCTGTCCACGCGCATCCCCTGGCTGCAGGACCACTTCGCGCTCACCCCCGGCATGCTCGGCCTGGTGCTGCTCTGCCAGCCCATCGGCGCCTTCATCGGGATGCCGATGGCCGGTCGGCTCGCGTACCGGATCGGCGGGCGGCGGGCCACGCGCATCCTCATCGCGCTGTGGTGCGTGCTGGTCGTGGCGCCGGTGCTCGCGCCGGGGCCCGGCTGGTTGTTCGGGGCGTTCCTGCTGCTCGGCGCCGCCGCGGGCACCAGTGACGTGGTCATGAACGCGCACGCCGTCGTCCTGGAGCGCGGGCTCGGCCGCTCGATCATCGCCGGGCTGCACGGCATGTGGAGCGTGGGCAGCCTCGCCGCGGGCGGGCTCGGCGTGCTCGCCGCCCACCTGGGCGTCGACGCCCGGCTGCACCTGGCGGCGGTCGCCGTGCTGCTGCTCGCGGTGAGCGGGCTGGCCGGGCGCGGGCTCCTGCCCGACCAGCCGGCCGCCGCGGACGAGCCCGCGCCGCGCAGGTTCGCGCTGCCCACGCGGGCCATCGCCGCGATCGGGCTGGTCGGCTTCTGCGGCACCTTCGCCGAAGGCGCCTCCGCCAACTGGGCCGCCGTCTACGTCACCCAGGTCACCGCCGCCGCGCCCGCCGCTGCCGCCGCCACCTACACCGTCTTCATGCTCTTCATGGCCGGGACCCGGCTGCTCGGCGACCGGATCGTCGGCCGGTTCGGCGCGGTCGCCGTCGTGCGCGCCGGCGGGGTCGTCGCCGCGCTCGGCGGGGTCCTGGTCGTCGCCGGGCGGACGACCTGGGTGTGCGCGGCGGGGTTCGCGCTGATCGGGATCGGGGTCGCGGTCTCCGCGCCACTGGCCTACGCGGCGGCGGGCCGTACCGGAAGCTCGCCCGGGGAGGGGGTCGCGGGCGTGACCACGATCACCTACCTGTCGAGCCTGATCGCGCCCGCCGTGATCGGCGGGGCCGCGGACGTCCTGTCCTACCCCGCGGCCTTCGCCCTGATCATCGTGGCCGTGATCCTCATGGGCGTCCTGGCCGGAGCCCTGCGCCCGCGCCCCGCCCCCGTCGTGCCGGAGCCGTGCCGGTCCTAGCCGAGCACGGGGTAGTTCGCGCGGAAGACGCCCTCGGGGTCGCGCGCCCGCTTGATCGCGCGCAGCCGCTGGAGCGTCTCCTCGGAGAACGCCGCCGCCGCGCTCTCCCCCGCCGCCAGGAAGGTGTACGGCTTGCGCCCCGTCACCCGCCCGCCCAGCGCCGCCACGATCCGCTCCTGCTTGTCCCGCGACGCCGCGGTGAGCTCGGGACTGATCGCCAGCCCCAGCAGATACAGCAGGTACGGCTCCGCCACCGCCCCGCTCGCGCCCTCCCCGCCCTTGGCCAGCGCCCCGCCGAGCTGCCTGACCTGGACGTTGATGAGCGGATCGACCGGCTCGGCGAGCAGAGCGGCCACGGCCTCGTCGTCGAGCCCGGTCAGCAGTTCGCCTCGGGAGACCCCGGGGGACGGGTTCGTCGGCTCGTTGGTGATCACGCCCAGCTCCGCGGCCGGCAGCGGCCCCCGGCTGTCCGACAGCGCCCCGCCGATCTCGTCGAACCTGCCCAGGAGCCGCCGCCCCTCCTCCGCCGAGCCCAGGAAGGCGGTGCTGATGCCGACCATGGGCGGCGCCGACGGGAACTGGACCCGGTTCAGCCAGATCGACAGCTCGTCCGGCGCGTACTCGACGACCTCGCGGAAGGCCGCGAACACCTCGGGGGCGCGCTCGTCCGGCCACATCACGCTGCCGCCGTAGAGCTGCGGCTCCGGGTGGAGCGCGAACTCGACCGCGGTGACCAGCGCGAAGTCCCCGCCGCCGCCGCGCAGCGCCCAGAACAGGTCCTGGTCGGAGTCGGCGGTGACCCGGGCGGGCGTGCCGTCGGCCCGCACCACGTCGAAGGCCAGCACGGCGTCGGCGGCCAGCCCGTACTTCCTGCTGAACCAGCTCAGTCCGCCGCCAAGGGTGTAGCCGGTGACGCTGACCAGCGGCATGCTGCCGGCCAGGCCGGTCAGCCCGTACTCGCCCGCCGCGGCCTGCACCTGGCCCCATCGCGCGCCGGCGCCCACCCTGGCCAGGCGGCGCTCCGGGTCGATCTCCACACTGTCGAGGGCGGCGGTGCGCAGGAGGATCACGCCGTCGGTGTCGCCGGAGGCGCCGTGGCCGCTGGGCTGGGTGGCGATGGTCAGGCCGGTCGTGGCGGCGTGCCGTACCAGGGAGGCGACGTCCGCGGCGTCGGCGGCGTGCGCCACGGCAGCGACCGGCTGGTCCACCGCGAGGTTCCAGGGTTTGCGGGCGGCGTCGAAGTCGTCGTCGCCGGGCAGCAGGACCCGGCCCTTGATCACATCACGCAGATTGCTCGTCATAGTCTCTATGACGTAACCAGAGGGGTGATCGTAACCATCCGGACCTAAGATTTACTCATGTCGGCTGGCGAGCACGTCCCGGGCATCGATCCACACACGCCGAGCGTCGCCCGAATGTACGACTTCTACCTCGGGGGCAAGGACCACTTCCCCGCCGACCGGCAGGCGGCCGAGAAGATCGTCCGGCTGGTGCCCGAGATCACCCACATCGCCCGCGCCAACCGCGACTTCCTCATCCGCGTGGTCCGCGTGCTGGTGGCGGCCGGGATACGCCAGTTCGTCGACATCGGCACCGGACTGCCCACCCAGCAGAACGTGCACGAGGTCGCGCTCGGCGCCGCCGCCGACTGCCGGATCGCCTACGTGGACAACGACCCCATCGTCCTCACCCACGCGCGCGCCCTGCTGGCCGACAACACGCGCACCATCGTCGTCGACGCCGACCTCCGGGATCCGGAGACGATCACCGGCCATCCGGAGATCCGGGCCCACCTCGACTTCGACCGGCCGGTCGCGGTGCTGCTGTTCGCGATCCTGCACTTCGTCCCCTCCGACCTGGAGGCGGCGGCGATCGTCGCCAGGCTGCGCTCGGCGGTGGCCGGCGGCAGCTACCTCGCCATGTCCCACAGCTACGCCGGCGACCTGAGCACCGAGACGATCCGCGCCGGGCAGGCCGTCTACCGCTCGTCCTCGACCGGTTCCATCGTGCCGCGCGGCGTGGACGCCGTCCGCTCCTTCTTCGACGGCCTCGACCTGCTCGACCCCGGCGTGGTCCCGGTCGACTGCTGGCGTCCCGAGTGGGAGGAAGAGCACGAGCCCGACTTCGGCAGGCCGGGCCTGCTCGGCGCCGTGGCCCGCTTCCCCTCAGCCGGATAGCCGCACCAGCACCGCGCTCACGGCGGCCAGCAGGACGGCGGCCACGGCCAGCGCGGCGGCGTCGCCCGCGTGCAGGTGCAGGAATCCGCCGGTCAGCGCGCCGGAGAACATCGCGGCGATCGAGGCCGCCCGGCGCCGGTTGGCGGTGCCCGGGGAGTCGGCGACCAGGCCGGTGAGCGTGGTGGTCAGCACCGTGGTGGTCAGGTCGGGGATGCCGGTGTGGCGTACCGAGGCGTTCTGGACGCCCATGCCCAGCGCCAGCAGGACGATCACCACCGCGTCCGTACCGGGCCCGGCCAGGACCAGCATGGCCGCGACGACCAGACCCGTGTGGACCATTGTGAACGCCGCGAACGACACCCGGCCCGCCACCCGCCCCGCCGTCCACGCCCCGAGCGCGAACGAGGCGATGGCCAGCGGCGAGGCCCACAGGCTCAGCTCCTCGACCCCCGCGAGCGCGAACCCGACGAAGACCACGTTGCCCGTCATGTTGGCCACGAACACGTTGCCCAGGCCGAGGAAGCTGACCGAGTCCACGATCCCGGTCACCACGGTGAGGACGACGAGCATGGCGGGCAGGACCCCGCGGTCCTCGCCGGGGAGCAGCCAGGCGGCGGCACTCTTCATCGCACCGCAGGCTAACCCCGGGGCCCCGCCGTACCCGGGCCCGACACGCGCGGTCGGGCTCAGTGCAGGAGAACCGCCTCGGGCCCCGGCCTGCGGTCGCGGATGACGAGGAAGGCGAGCAGGGCGGCGGCCGCGACGCCGATCGCGCTCAGCGTGAAGGCGCTGGACATCGCCGTGCTGAAGGCGTCACGGGCGGCGAGCGCCAGAGCGGGGTCGCCGACGGCGAGGGCGTCGCCGATGGAGTGCTTGGCCGCGCCGGGGGCTCCGGCGGGCAGCGCCGCGGTGTAGCCGGAGCTCAGGACGCTGCCCAGGACGGCGATGCCGAGCGCCGCGCCCGCCTGCTGGATGGTGTCGTTGAGCGCGGAGCCGACGCCGGCCTGCTCCGGCGGCACGGTGCCCATCAGCGCGGCGATCGCGGCCGGCATGGCCAGCCCGCCGCCGGCGCCCAGGACGAACAGGGCGAGGGCCGTCAGCACGAACCCCGAGCCGGTGCCCAGCGTGGCCAGCAGGCCGAAGCCACCGGCCATGACCAGCATGCCCACCGCGATCAGCGGCCGGTTGCCGACCTTGGCGCCCAGCGCGGCGCCGAGCACGTTGAACAGCAGGGAGGAGATCGCCATCGGGATGAAGGCCAGCCCGGCCGCGGTGGGCGTGTAGCCGAGCACGTACTGCAGGAACTGGGTCAGCACCAGCAGCAGGCCGCCGTTGCCGACCTGGACGAGGGTGAGCGACAGGCTCGCGCCGGAGAAGGTGCGGTTGCGGAAGAGCGCGAGCGGCACCATCGGGTACGGCGTGCGCAGCTCCCACACCACGAAGGCGGCGAGGCAGAGAACGGTGGTGACGAGGCTGACCACGTTGAGGCCGTGGGGCAGTTCGATGATGGTCCACACCAGGGCGACCATGCCGACCGCGGACAGGATCGCGCCGAGCGGGTCGGCCTTGGTGGCGGGGCCGCGGGACTCGGGCATGAGGACGAGCGCGGCGGCGATGGCGATTACGGCGATGGGGACGTTGATGAGGAACACCGCGCCCCACCAGAACCAGGCGATCAGCGCGCCGCCCAGGACCGGGCCGCCGACCAGGCCGAGCATGGCCACCGCCGACCAGGCGCTCATGGCCTTGCGCCGCTCCTCCTCGTCGAAGACGACGATGAGGATCGACAGCGTGCTCGGCATGATCAGCGCGCCGCCGACGCCCATGACGGCGCGGGCGGCGATCAGCGTTCCCGGGTCGGTCGCGAAGGTCGCGGCCAGGGAGGCCAGCCCGAACAGCGCCAGCCCGATGATCATCACCCGGCGGCGGCCGTAGCGGTCGGACAGGCTGCCCGCGGTGAGCAGGAGGCCGGCGAAGACCAGGATGTAGGAGTCCAGGATCCACTGGGCGTCCTGGGCGGTGGCGCCGAGGTCGACAGCCAGTGAGGGGATGGCCACCGTGAGGACCATGTTGTCGATGACCAGCACGAGTGTGCTCAGGCACAACACGATGAGGATGAGCCACCTGCGGGGGTTGCGGGCGTCCATTGGGGGTTTCCTCCAGTACGTCGTTCCCTAGATGCGCACACTGTACTCACGGGGAACAGTGTGCGCAACCCGGAGCACTGTCGACGGCTCCGACTTGACGCCCTAGGGTTGATCCGTTGACAACCCCTGTGGAGGACAGATGTCGCTCGCACGACTCGCCTTAACCGCAGCGGCGACGGGCTCGCTGGTCGCGCTCGCAGCCACCCCCGCCTCGGCGACTTCGGCGGCCTCGGCCGCGGACCGCCCGCCGAAGACCACCAAGGGCCCGTGCGCCTACACCCAGACGCCCGACGAACCGCCGGCCCGCCGCGTGCACCTGCCGCCGGACCCGCGCCGCACCCCCACCCGCCCGGTCTCCGCGGTCCTGGAGACCAACCACGGCGACATCCGCCTCACGCTCGACCCGGTCAATGCGCCGTGCACCGTGCAGAGCTTCGTCCACCTGGTCAGGCACCGTTTCTACGACCGCACCTCCTGTCACCGCCTGACCGCCTACGACCGGCTGAAGGTGCTGCAGTGCGGCGACCCGAGCTTCACCGGCGAGGGCGGACCCGGCTACAAGTACAAGGACGAACTGCCCACCGACCTGCCGCCGTGGCCGGGCGACCCGACCGGGGTGCGCAAGACGTACGCGCGCGGCCTGCTGGCCATGGCCAACGCCGGGCCCGACACCAACGGCAGCCAGTTCTTCCTGGTCATCGGCGACTCCGGCCTGGCACCCAACTACACGGTCTTCGGCACCGTCGACGGCCCCGGCCTGGCCGCCCTCGACCGGATCGCGGCCGGCGGCATCCAGCCCACCCCCGGCGGCCCGACGCCGCCCGTGGACGGCAGACCCGTGCTCCCCGCGGACATCAGGGACGCGCGCATCAGCCGCCGCTGAGTCCGGCTACCTGCGGACGTAGACGGTCTCCAACGCGAGGAAGAGCTCGGCCGCCTGCCGGGGATGGTCCACCGTGCGGCCGGTGAGCTCCTTCACCCGGCCCAGCCGGTAGCGGACGGTGTTGCGGTGGCAGAACAGCGCCTGCGCGGTGCGCGCCGTCGAGCCGCCCTCCGCGAACCACGTGTACGCGGTGGCCAGCAGCGCGTCCCGGTCGTCGGCGGGCAGGTCGAGCAGCCTGCCGAGGACCCTGCGGGCCAGGTCGTCGGCCGTCTCCAGGCTGCTGGCGACCAGCGTGGCCACCGGGCGGTCGCCGTAGTGGCAGACGCCCTCGCCCGGCGGCGCCGCGGCGAGGGCCAGCCGGGCCAGCCGCAGCGCCGCCGCGGTCTGCGAGATCTGCTCGTAGGCGGGACTCACCCCGTAGCGCCCGCCCCGCAGCGCGGGGAACGCCGCGTTCTCCGGCAGCGACAGTACGGCCAGCCGTTCCGTCGGCAGGTGCCGCCACACCGCGGCCGGCGGCATCCCCGCGCTGACCTCCGCGGCGATCACGTGGAAGCGCCCCCGGTGCGGCAGCCCGAGCGCGTCGGCGCTCTGCCTGATCCGCACCGGATCGGTGCCCAGCAGCGCGTCGAAGAGCACGTCCCGGTCCCGTCTGGCCCGCTGGTCGCGCTCGGCCTCCACCTCGCGGTAGGCGGTGCGGATGGCCTCCGACATGAGGTCCAGCCCGAGCCACATCTCGCTCGCGCTGGCGATGAGGATCGCGTGCTCGTCGTCGCCCGCCTCGGCCACGAAGCTCTCCCACAGGAACTGGGTGCCGACCCGGTAGCTGTGCAGCAGCGCGGCCAGGGGCACGCCCCGCTCGGCGCGGCGGCGGGCGTTGGCCTCGGTGGAGGCGGTCGAGATCTCCGCGCGGCCGGACAGGTGCGTGAGCGAGAGGCGCAGTTGCTCGGCGCAGACCGCGGCCAGGTCGTCCGGCGGCACCACGGCCAGTTCGGCCTCCGCCGCGCGCACCCGCCTGGCCAGCTCGCCGCCGAGCTCGTCCACCCGCTCCAGCAGCCGCGCGCTCAGCGCCGCGAACCTGGGATCCACCCTGCCCATTGTGCCACCACACAATGAGCAGAACCGGATTCGCGACCGCTGAACGTTGCCCGCCGCCGGCACTGCGGACAGGCTGGACGGGTGGCCTACTCCGACTTCCAGCTCGAGATCTACCTCAACGGCCTGGCCGACGCGCTCCCGCCGTACTCGGTGGATCCGGCCAAGCTCCAGGAGACCGCGCACGGTCTGCTGGAGGAGGGCCCCTACTGGTACGTGGCCGGTTCGGCCGGCACCGGTGAGACCGACGCGGCCAACCGGGCGGCGTTCGCGCGGCGCGCGATCGTGCCCAGGATGCTGCGCGAGGCCACCGAACGCGACCTGCGCACCGAACTGTTCGGCCGCACCTATCCGGCGCCGCTCGCGCTGGCGCCGATCGGCGTGCAGTCGATTGTGCACCCGCACGGTGAGCTGGCGACCGCACGGGCCGCCGCCGCGCTCGGGCTGCCGATGATCCTGAGCACCGCCTCCTCGCACACGCTGGAGGAGGTGGCCGAGGCGGGCGGGCCGCGCTGGTACCAGCTCTACTGGCCGCACGACGACGAGATCACGCTCAGCCTGCTGGAACGGGCGCGCAAGAACGGCTACGACACCCTCGTGGTCACGCTCGACACCTGGACGCTGGCCTGGCGGCCCAACGACCTCGACCGCGCGTACCTGCCGTTCCTGCGCGGGACCGGGCTCGCCATCCCGCTGTCGGACCCGGTCTTCCGGTCACGGCTGGAGCGGCCGGTCGAGGAGGACCTCGACGCGGCGATCATGACCTGGGCGCCCCTGTTCAACGGCCGCGCCCACACCTGGGACCAACTGCCGCTGCTGCGCGAGAACTGGGACGGGCCGATCGTCCTCAAGGGCATCCAGCATCCCGACGACGCCCGGCGGGCGGCCGACGCGGGCATGGACGGCGTGATCGTCTCCAACCACGGGGGCCGCCAGGTGGACGGCGCGCTCGGCTCGCTCGACGCGCTGCCCGGCGTGGTCGCGGCGGTCGGCGACCGGATGACGGTGTTGTTCGACTCCGGCATCCGTTCGGGGGCGGACGTGGTCAAGGCGCTGGCGCTCGGGGCGCGGGCCGTACTGCTTGGCCGTCCTTATGTCTGGGGGCTGGCGTGCGGCGGTGAGGACGGCGTGCGGCACGTCGTGCGCGCGCTGCTGGCCGACCTCGACCTCACCCTCGGCCTGGCGGGCTTCCGCACACCCGCCGACCTCGACCCGTCGATCCTGGAGGAACGATGAACCTGGAGCCCATCCCCACCGAGCAGTTGTCCTTCCCGCTGCCGGCGAAGTTCGAGAACGTGGCCGACGAGCGGCGCCACCGCCAGGAACGCCTGGTCGCGTCGCTGCGGCTGTTCGGCCGCTTCGGCTTCGAGGAGGGCGTCGCCGGGCACATCACCGCCCGCGACCCCGAGCACACCGACCATTTCTGGGTCAACCCGTTCGCGATGTGCTTCAGGCACATCAAGGTCAGCGACCTCATCCTGGTCAACCACGAGGGTCAGGTCGTCCACGGCCGCCACCACGTCAACCAGGCCGCGTTCGCCATCCACGCGATGGTCCACCAGGCCCGCCCCGACGCCGTCGCCGCCGCGCACTCCCACTCCGTGTACGGCAAGGCCCTGTCGTCACTCGGCACCCTCCTCGAACCGCTCACCCAGGACGCCTGCGCCTTCTACGAGGACCACGGCCTGTTCGACGACTACACCGGCGTCGTCGTGGAGACCGAGGAGGGCCGCAGGATCGCGACGGCGCTCGGCTCGTACAAGGCGGTCGTCCTGCGCAACCACGGCCTGCTGACCGTGGGCGACTCGGTGGACGCCGCCGCCTGGTGGTTCATCACGATGGAGCGCTCGTGCCAGGCGCAGTTGCTGGCGAAGGCGGCGGGCCCGACCGTGCGGATCGACCACGACCAGGCCAAGCTCACCCACGGCCAGATCGGCAACGACTTCGTCGGCTGGCTCAACTTCCAGCCGCTCTACGAGCAGATCGTCCACACCGAGCCCGACCTTTTCGACTGAAATTTCCCCTTAAGATCACCGCATAACCACTCGCCTCTGGGCCACCGTCCGCCGCTACCGCTTCGGCAGGACGGCCGCCGCCATCGCCACGTTCTACCTGGTCGCCGGGGCCGTCGTCCTGGCGGGCTCCGTCGTGTCCGGCGACGACTGGGATCTGGGCTGGTTCTGGGGCTTCGGCATCAGAGACCGCCACACGCCGGTGGTTCTCGTGCACAGCGGGCTCCATGCCTGGATGTTGTGGCAGGTGCTGCGCGGACCGGCGCTGCCCCGGGCGGAGCGCCTGCCGCCGGGCGTGGCCTGGCTGCGGCGCCTGCTCTATGCGGGGATCGCCGGAGACCTGCTGCTCTGGTCCCTCGTCGACATCCTGTCCGACACCGTGGCGGACCTCGGGGAATCGGCTCTGTGGATCGCCACGGTGGTCCTGCTGTTCCGCGTGATCTCGGGCATCCCGGCGTGGTTCCGGGTGGTGGCCGTCGCCCTCAGCCTGGCCGGCCTCGTGTCGGACCTGTTCGGCCGTCTGCCCCCGGTGGGCATCGTCCTGCACACGGTGGCGGGCTCCGCCTTGACGGTGATGATCCTCATCGGGCAGTTCCGGGACGGTCGCTGGAGCGCCGTCACGATCGGCATCGGGCAGATCAGCCTCATCCCCCGGCTGATCTTCCCCCTGATCATCCTCAACCACGGCCTCGGCGAGCTGTACTTCAGCGGCCTGGCGACCCTGTTCAACGCGCTCGGCGTCTTCTTCACGGTGTGGATGGCACGGACCGCGCACGAGCTCGCCCGTCCCGACGCCGCCGTGCGGCCCGTCGTGGTCCGCGCGCCGAGGGTGTACGTCGCGTTCGTGCTCGCCCTGCCGGTCCTCGTGGTCGGCTCCGAGGAGAGCGCCCGGTTCAGCTTCACCCCCGCGCCGGAGACCTGCCCCGCCTACGCCGACCCGCGCGACGCGTTCCTGTGCCTGGCCAGGAGCGAGGAGAACGCCGTCAGGGCGCCGATGTTCCCCACGGACCAGCCTGACCAGCGCGTCCTGGCGCACGGCGCCGACCTGTGCGCCTTACCGACCGCCGACGAACGCCAGGCCCGCCTCGATGCCGTGGGCGGCTCGGCCGAGCCGCAGGCGCTCGCCACCGCCCTGGAGTTCCTGTGTCCGGGCATCCTCGCCCGGCAGAAGGCCGACGAAGCGCGCGTACAGGCTGAGCACGACCGTGTGCGCGAGCGTGAACAGGCCGAGTGGAAGGCCTACCTGGCCAAGAAGAACGCGCGCTGCTCCGACCCGTGGCGCAGGCAACAGGCCACACGGCAGGGCAGTGCCGCTTATCTGCTGTTCGAGGGCGGTGGCTATGCGGTCTTCGACGACCGGGACGAGGGGGCCGGTGAGGCCGCCGATATCTTCAAAGCCATCGACGACGGCTTCATCGACGCCGTGGGCACCAGCGCCTACATCATGACGTTCGGCGAGAACGAGCCGATGTGCCTCACGCTCAAGGCGTTCAAGAAGGCGCCGCCGCTGCGACTCAAGGGCTGGGACAAGGTGGTCGAGGTGGGGATCGCCAGCCGTACCGGACGGCTGGTGGTGCCGCCCTACCCGGATTGGGGCGACAGCGGCGCGATCGGCCCGCTGCCGAACCTGGCCGTGACCGGGCCGGGGAAGTACCGGATGCGCGTGTACGCCCGCGAGTTGCCCTGGGACGACACCGACCCCGACGCCCCCGCCGAGGAACACCTCATCGTCGTCTACCCCGGCCGCTCCACCGAGAAGATCACCTGGCGCTGACCGGTTCAGGTGCGCAGGCTGGTCAGGATGCGGTCGAGGCTGGCCAGGTCGTCGGGGTCCAGGGCGAGCAGCGAACGGGGCGGGCGGGCCAGGATGCGCTCGGCGGCCTCGGCGGCGGCCGTTCCCTCCGGGGTCAGGGTGACGATCTTGATGCGGCGGTCGTCGGGGGAGACGCTGCGGGTCACGTAGCCGCGTGCCTCCAGGTCGTCCACCATCAGCGTCGTGTACGGCTTGTCCGTCGACAGCTCGGCGGTCAGCTCCCGCATGGTCATCGGCCCGGACAGCAGGCGGCGCAGCGCCTTGACCCGGAAGAAGCTCACGCCCAGCGTCTCGGCCACCTCTTTGCGGCGGTCCTCCTGCCGCAGGACGATGTCGTACATGGTGGTCCACACCCGGGCCACCGCCTCCTGGTCGAGGGTGTCGCTCATGCGGCGTCCGCCGTTCTTTCGGGAGCTTGGGCGAGCCGTTCCGCGGTACGGGCGGCGCTCCGGCGGGCCCAGCCGGTCGTGGTCAGGATACCGAGCAGCGCGATCGCGAGCCCGCAGCCTGCGACGATCCACCAGCCGACGCGGCTGGCCGAGGGGAACCCGGCGGCGAACGGCCCCGCCACCGCCGAGGTCACCAGCGAGCCGATGACCGCGACGCCGAGCGACTGCCCGATCTGGCGGCTGGTAGAGGCCACGGCCGCGGCCACCCCTGCCTGCTGGCGCGGCATTCCGGACACGGCGGTGTTGGTGATCGGCGCGTTCAGCATGCCGAACCCCAGCCCGAACAGCACGTACGCGGCCATGAGCCGCCAGGTCGGCGTGTCCGCCGTCAGCCCCGTCATGATCAGCCCGCTGGCCGCCATGGTCGCTCCGGCCAGCAGCAACGGCACCCGGGGACCGGCGTTCGCGACGATCCGCCCCGACAGCGGCGAGCAGACCAGCGTCAGCCCGGCCATCGGCAGCGTGTAGAGCCCGGCGTGCAGGGCCGACAGCCCCAGCACGTCCTGGAGGTAGAGCGTGTTGACGAACAGGAACCCGCCGAAGGCGGCGAACCCGCACACCGCGGTGACCGTCGCCCCGGTGAACGGCGCGCTGCGGAAGAAGCGCAGCTCGATCAGGGGTTCGGTACGGCGCAGCTCGTACGTCACCAGAAGGACGAGCGCCAGCCCCGCGACCGCGAACCCGGCGACCGTCCACGGCGACCCCCACCCCAGCGACGGAGCCTCGATCAGCGTGAACGTCAGGACGGCCAGCGACACGATGACCAGCACCTGCCCGACCGGGTCCACCCGGCGCGGCCGCGGCGCGCGCGACTCCGGCACGAACAGCGCGCACAGCACCAGCGCGGCCAGCCCCACCGGGATGTTGATCCAGAAGATCGCCCGCCACCCGACCGTCCCCACCAGCGAGCCCCCGACCAGCGGTCCCAGCGCCATGCTGACCCCGACCACGCCACCCCACACCCCGATGGCCCGCGCCCGCTCGCGCGGCTCGGTGAAGGTGTTCGTGATGATCGACATGGCGACCGGGTTGAGCATGGAACCCCCGACCGCCTGCAGCGCCCGCGCCGCGATCAGCCAGCCGAGGCTGGGCGCGAGCGAGCACATGAGCGAGCCGAGCGTGAACAGCACCAGCCCCATCTGGAACGTACGGCGCCGCCCGATCCGGTCACCCGTCGAACCGGCCAGCATGAGCAGGCTCGCCAGCACCACCGTGTAGGCGTCGATGATCCATTGCAGGCCGGACAGGGAGGCGTGCAGGTCGCGCCGGATGGAGGGCAGCGCGATGTTCACGATCGTGTTGTCGAGGCCGACGATGAACAGGCTCGTACAGCAGATGGCCAGGACGAGCATCCGCCGCCGCGAACTCAGCCCGGGACGCCGACTGGTTATAGCCATAGAACGATTATATTCGCATAACTAACCTATCGGACGTTCCAGTCCTCCTTCCGCGGCGGGTAGGCGAAGGTCTGGACCTCGGCCCAGTCCTCCCCCACGACGCGGTAGTCGTGCGCGGCCTCGCTGGCGGCATGGTCACGGCCGACGTCGACCGTGTCAGCGACCGACCAGACGCCGCCGACCCGGTGCTCCACCGTGTAGAGGAACTCGTTGTAGCCCGAGGCGGACACCGACGTGTTGACCACGGTGAGCGAACGCCGTCCCGCCGTCAGGTGCGGCGGGATGGCGACGACCTGGTTGCGCCACTTGTAGACGCCGTCCTCGAGCAACGGCCGCCAATGGCCCGCCGGGGTCCCGTTGACGGTGATCGTGGCATGTTGCAGGCCCACGCCCACGTCCAGGCGGCGGATCAGGCGTACACCGGTGTTGGCGGGGTCGACGGTCACGGTGAACCGGCTCGACCCGCCGAGCGGGAACGCGCGGCCGTCGTCGCTGACGACCTGGGCGGGCACCACCCCACGCTCAGGCTCCCCCTCCCACCGGGCCACCACCACCAGAACGGCCCCCGCCGTCACCAAGGCCAGCGCCGGCACCACCCACCGCCAGGGCTTTCCGGCAGCAGGCGGCGCCTCTCCCGCCCTGGCTTCGACGGCCGGAGGCGTCACTTCCGCCCTGGCTTCGACGGCCGGAGGCGTCACTTCCGCCCTGGCTTCGACGGCCGGAGGCGCCTCTTCCTCCTTGACCTCCGCGGGCAGCCGCCCGATCCGCACCCGATCCCAGGCCCGCTCCCACTCCGGAAGCTGATCATCAGGAACCCGGCACCCGCGCAGAAAGGCCATCATCACCGCCTTCTTGGGAAAGCGCCGACCCGCCAGCATGTCCGCACAGGTCGTGCGAGGCAACCGCGCCCCACCCGCCCGCTCGGCCCGCGTCTCAAGCTCCCTGAGCGACACATCGGCCCGCGCGAACTCCTCGGCCAGCAGCCTCGCCAGGTCCTCGTGGCTGGTCACCGACTCCAGCCCGCCCCTATCGACCACGACAGAAAGTGTACGAGCGATCGCCGAGCGTGTCCGGGATCGGCCGAGTCCGTCCGAAGCCCTGTTGGACACCTGGTCGGGACGGCTTGTCTGACATCAGCCACACAGGCGAACCGAACAGGAGACATCCACCATGCGCGTACGAAGCACCCTCGTTGCCGCCCTCATGGCCGCCGGAACCCTGGCCATCCTCACCAGCCCGGCACAGGCCGACCCGAACTGGCCCTTCCCCAACGACTGCGACCAGAAGAACTACAGCAAGTACATGAGCTGGGGATGGCGCCAGGGCCGGATCGACTTCACCTACGACCACGTCGACAACAACATCCACAACTTCTACCGGAGCACCTGGCGCGACACCGGCGAGAAGGTCGGCAACGGCTGGGCAAGCTGCGTCAACCCCGGCCAGCGCCCATGAGACTCAAACTCGCCCTCCTGGCGCCCCTGCTCCTCCTCACCCCCGCGGACGCCCAGGCCGCGACCACCTCGTCCGGCCCGTGCTACGCGATCGAGATCGTGGTGGGCGACCAACGAGGAGCCCGCTCGGTCTGCCCGCCCCAGACCTGGACCCACTGGCACCAGGTCCACGTACGCTGCTCGTACATCGCCGAATACACCGAAAGCGGCCCCATGACCGGCGGCACCGGCGTGTCCCAGGCCCTGTGCCCGAGCAGCCACATCGTCCGCCGCTTCTGGAACACCCAGGGCCCCGACCACCCCTAACCCCACCCCGGACGGGCCCACCACGGGCCCGTCCGGATCCCGGAGGGCTTGACGTATCAAATGAACAATCTTTTAATTCGGGCATGGGCCGCATCGCCGGCGTCACCGCCGCCGAGACACGTCAACGGCTGCTCCACGCCGCCGCCGACGCGTTCGCCGAGCGCGGCTACGACGGGACCAGGGTGGCCGACATCGCCGCCGCCGCCGGGGTCAGCAACGGAGCCCTCTACGCCCACTTCGGCTCCAAGGCCGACCTGCTCGTCGCAGCCCTGCGCGCCCACGGCCCGCGGCTGCTGGCCGAGCTGCTCACCGCCGAGCCGGAACGTTCGATCACCGATCTGCTCCTCATCGTCGGCGACCGGCTGCCCCATCGCCGGGAGGCCGCGGGGTACCTGATCGTCGAGGCCCTGGTCGCCGCCCGCAGGGACGAGGAACTGGCCAAACCCATGCGCGGGTACGTCGGCGAGCGCGCCGACTGGCTGGCCGGGCTGGTGGCGGTGGCCCAGGGCGCAGGGGAGATCGACTCCGACCTGTCCCCCGACGCGCTCGCCCACTTCTGCCTCCTGCTCGCCATGGGCAGCGCCCTGATCACCCCCGACCTGCACGCCGTCGACGCCGGGGAGTGGACCAAGCTCCTCGCCCGCGTCGTGACCGCGCTAGGAGCACAGCAGTGAAAGTCCACATCAACGCCGAACGATGCCAGGGCCACGGGCGCTGCTACGACCTGTCGCCGGAGCTGTTCACCGAGGACGAAGAGGGCTACGGCCAGATCTCCGGCGACGGCCTGGTGCCCGGTGGCGCCGAGCCTGCCGCCCACCTCGCGGCGGCCAACTGCCCGGAGCGCGCGATAGCCGTACAGGAGGCGTGAGATGACCGTCGACGACCGCTTCACCCCAGCCGCGGACGACCGGCAGGAAGCCCAGCAGGAGGGCATCCGCAACGAGATCGTCACCGGCCCGGTCACCGACTGGGCGACCGATTTCTCCCACACCGAGGGGGAATGGGCGGCTGATCCCTATCCCATCCAGGACGACCTGCGGCAGCGCTGCCCCATCGCGCGCACCGAGCGGTTCGGCGGCGGCTGGCTGCCCACCCGCTACGAGGACGTCGCCGCGATCGCCTACGACACCGACAGCTTCTCCTCGCGCTCGATCATCATGAGCAACTTCCGCCCGCCCAAGGAGATCGCGCCCGTGGGCGGCGTGCCGCCGATCTCCTCCGACCCGCCCTTCCACCACGACGCGCGCAAACTGCTGCTGCCCGCCTTCACCAAGACCGAGGTGGGCAAGAGGGAGGCGGCGACCAGAGCGTTCTGCCACTCGCTGATCGACGCCATGGCAGGGCGCGAGGTCGTGGACGCCGCACGCGACTACGCCCAGCACATCCCGGTACGCGTCATCGCCGACATGCTCGGATTCCCGCCCGAGGACGGCCCGAGGTTCCGCGAGTTCATCGAGGGCGCGCTGGAAGGCATCAACCTGCCGCCCGACGAGCGCGTGGCCAACATGGACCGCCTGTTCGACTACCTGCTCGTCCAGATCCGCGACCACGTCGACCGCCCGCGCGAGGACCTGACCACCTTCCTCATCGACGCCGAGCTGTACGGACAGAAACTCACCCCCAGCCACGTCGCCGGCACCATGGCCCTGCTGCTCATCGCCGGAATCGACACCACGTGGAGCGCGATCGGCGCCTCCCTGTGGCACCTGGCCAAGACCCCCGCCGACCGCGAACGCCTGGTGGCCGAGCCGGACTTGCTGCCGACCGCCATGGAGGAACTGCTGCGCGCGTACGCGCCGGTGACCATGGCCCGCCTGGTCAAGAACGACCTGAGCTGGAACGGCGTCGAGATGAAGGCGGAGGACTGGATCCTGCTGTCGTTCCCCGCCGCCAACCGCGACCCCGCCCACTTCGAGCGCGCCGACGAGGTCGTCATCGACCGCGAGGTCAACCGCCACGTCGCCTTCGGCCTCGGCATCCACCGCTGCGTCGGCTCGCATCTGGCGCGCATGGAGCTGCGGGTCGCGCTGGAGGTGTGGCTGGAACGCATCCCGTCCTTCACCCTGTCCGACCCGGAGGCGGTCACCTGGGCCACCGGCCAGGTCCGCGGCCCCAGGACCCTACCCATCCGGGTTGAGTAGGGGCCTGCTCATGCCCGCGAGGGTGCCGTGACCACACGATGAGTCCCTGGCAACCACGAAAGGGACACATCATGACCAGCACCACCGAACAGACCCGCGTCCCCCTGAGCACGGACGACCGCGCGCGGGTCCGGCGGCTCACCGAAGAGGTCAAGAGCCGCCTCTACGAGGTGAGCCTCATCATGGGCCGCACCCTGGACCGCGAGTTCCCCGCGGACTCGCTGGTCAAGTACGAGACCAAGCAGGGCACCCAGGCCGACGACGGCCAGACCATCGAGGTCGTCATCATCGCCCTGCCGGACGGGACGTTCGCCTGCGAGCAGGACCCGCCCGGAATCTGCGTCTACCCCTGCTGAACCTCTCTTCGAGGCAGTCCTGACTGGTTCCGGTCAATGTCCGGTTACTGACCTGGAAAACGCCGACCGGGGCAAGCACGATGGGGGTGCATTTCCCCAACCGGAAGGGCCACCACCATGAGATCCCGCAGATCGCCGGCAGGAACGGCCCTGGTCGCGGCGTCCCTGATCCTGTTGTCCACAACCCCGGCTCCGGCGCAAGCCACCGCAGGCCGGCAACACACGGCCAAGCCCGCCGCCGGAGCCATGGACTGGACCCCGACGCTACGCCCGTTCGACGCCCGCCGGGAAAAGGTCCGCCGAAACCTGACCGGCGCGCAACGAAGCGCCGTCCTGAACAACTGCTGGCCCGGATACCTGTGCGTGGCCGCCGGCGAGGGTGACGGCCAGCACACCGTCTACGAGCTCTGGTACTGCAGCGAACGCTCCCTCACCAACTTCATCGACGCGGGCGCCGTCAACAACAACCAGCACGGCGTGGTGAAGGCCCTGCTGAAGGACCGCAACGGCATCCCCGTCCGCGAGATCCCCTCCGACCACGTCACGTACGGCGTCGAGTGGTACCCGATCTACTTCATCCAACCCTGCTGACAGCGGTCAATCGTCGATCCACAAGTACCACGGGCCGTCGTAGTGCCTGTAGTGACCCGGCCCGTCGATGTCCGGCTCACCCTTCGGACTCCAGGCGAACCCGTAATCTCCGAACATCCCGGTGTCCTCGATCATGAAGCCGAAGCTCCGCCTGGATCCGTCAACGTACGCAACGGGATAAAGACCGACCCACCGCCGCTTGCCCAGAGGCGTCCCCTCCGACATCGATGCGGCGAAGTGGTCAAGGCTCCCACGCGACAACTCGAACCGCACCCTGACCGGCGCCCCCACCAACCCCACAACCAGCGGCGGCACAGCCCAGAACGCCCAGTGACGACGTAAGGCCACCAGCCTCCCGGGCCTGACAAGAAGGAGGCCAAGCACGATCAGCCAGCCGAGGGCGAACCACATCCAGCCGAACCCGACAAGCATGAGCCACCCGAAATGCCACCCAGGAACACTCGTTGCATAAACCACCCCAAGCCCCAGCACAACGGCGCCAGCCCCCCACGCCCTGCTGCTGACGTCCATGGGAGCCCTCGGTTGGGTGATGTCCATCGCGGGATCCTAACCCCCACCGATGGCGATTCCGTCGAGCCGACGTGCACGTACCGTGCAGAGACCCCATCACAATCAACCCCAACAGCCCCGAAGCTTGTTTCACGTTGGTGGGGCTACCAGGACTTGAACCTCTTCCTTATCTGGCAACTCGAACTACCCTTAACCAGGCTTCCTCGGCACCTCCCACCAGGGCCTATGCCTCTGCGAAGATCCGCCGACGTTCGCGATTTTGTACGGCGATTGTCACGCAGCTCGTCACGCAAGCACCCGGTCAGACCGTCCGCCCTGGACCGTGCCACTGTCTCGTCAAGCACTGTTCGAGTGGCCTGTTCGGCAGCGGAACATCGCTGGTCAACAGCCGCAATCGGGGGCTAACTTCCGCACATGACGACGAGAGGCAGGACCAAGCAGAAGACCAATTTCGCAAAGTATTGGGGATTTGCCCCCTTTGCTGTGCTTATCGCCGTCCTGGTTGGCTGGATTCCTGGCGTCGCCCCACTCATGGTGCTCGGCCTTGCCGCTCTATCCAGCTACTTCTTCGTCTTCCGCATGCCGGTCTGGTGCGGAGCCGAAAACCGTGACGGCACCTCCTGCCGCGAAAACGCATACGGCCTCCTCCTCGGCTGCCACCGGCGCCAGCACAAGTGGCAGAAGGTGAAAATGCGATTCGCCCGTAGCAAGTGGGCCAAGCTGAACCGTGGCCTCTGGACACAACCGCGTGAGTGCTTGGCAACCATCGGAGCCGTCGTCGCGATCCTGGGAGCAGTGGCTGCTTTCGTGCCCCTACCCTGGATGCCAAAGTGATCTAGCTTTTGACGCCCGAGGCATGCCGGAGTCGGTGAAACTCCTACTTCGGTGTCGCATGCATGTCCTCAAACCACGGTTGGATCAGTCTGCATACGGAGATCGAAGCGTCGCTGTACTCGGTCACGTCCACGCTTCGGACGCGGAGTCGATCGGCTGTGCCGCCTCATCGAGTCAAGCTAGCTGAAACACCTGGACGGGATCTGTCCTGGACAAGGACTGCTGGAAACCTTCACGCTCGCGTCGTCGTCAAGCCAATCAGGTGATCGTTTGTCAACGCTCACAGTTGACCACGACGAGTGATGGGGAGCTTGTGACCGGTCTCGATGATGCGCCGCCGTCCGCCACGATCCGATCGTCACCGAAGAAGCCGTTTCATTTGGTCGTACTCCAGGTTGCCGGAGGCGTTGCGGTGATCTGCATGGTTGCGGCCGCGGTGCTCATGTTGAGCCACAGTGCTGCCCAGCGCCCTAAGACACAGGTTGCCGTCCGCTCAGCCGTACCGGTCGCCCCGAGTCAGCGTCCGACACCACAACCGACCGTCACTGTCACACGGGTGGTCTCACCGACGCCTACCGCTAGTCAACGGAAGCGAACGGTCCCAGCGCACAGCAAGCGGACCCCTGACGCACAGCGCTCTCATCGGCGTTCCCCGGTGAGCGACACGAAGCCTACGTCCCGCCAGACTGCCACGCGCGGGCCTTACTACAAGCGGTTCCACGTCTTCCAGCGAAAGTTCTGCCGGGCGTTGTTGTACGGCCGCTGAACTCAGGCAAGCCTCCGCACCCGACGCCAGCTTCCTAAAGGCGGCTGAGGGACGAAGCCTGCACGCCTACAGCGTCGTATCATCCTCACTGGTGCGCGGACGGAGAACTCCGCGCTCTCCGCTGGGATCACGTGGACCTCATCGGCGATCTCAACGTGGTCCGCCGCCGGCACCGAGTTGGACGCGGCCGCGTGCGACGCACGTTCCGCTGGGTCATCTAATGAACCAGCTTGAAGCCCAGGGAGTGGACGCCCGAGGGCTGCGGCACGGCTTCGTGTCCCTGCTCTCCGATAACGCGCCTCCGCTTGAGGGAATCTCCCGCCCGGTGGGACACAGCAGTACGGCCGCTACAGAGCTATCCATCGCAAGCAGATCCGCCTGGTACTACGGCAGGAGCGGTAGTCGGAGACCGCGTCTTCGAAAGGTGAAGGAGCGAGGTCACGCTAAAGAGCGGCCCTGCCAATCCTCTGCTCTGGCTGGGCCTCTCTTGCTCACAGGACCGCCTCGTTGCTAGCAACACCTCGCAAGACCTGATAAGGCGGCCCACCAAACAGAACCTATATGTCCGCGATCGCTAGAGAGCACTGCGCCAGTGCCGCATCAGAAAGCGATCTCGTAAACGAGGCCAACCAATATCGCACTCGTCCTTGAAGCCGTAGTCACGCAGACAGCACGAAGGCCACTATCCGAAGATCGGATAGTGGCCCTTGTCTCAGGTCAAACGAGTGGGGCTACCAGGACTTGAACCTGGGACCTCTTCCTTATCAGGGAAGCGCTCTAACCGTCTGAGCTATAGCCCCGCGCACACCGAACGTTATCGCATCCGCCGAGCGGGTGCGAACCAGTTGTTCGGACGAGGAAAAGCTTACCGTGCCCGGCCCACTGCTCGCGCCGCCCCCATCCAACGATCACGGGGGCGGCGAAGGCAAGCGGTGGTTACTCGGCCTCGCTGAAGGTCACCTCGACGCCGCCCACCAGGTCGGAGGCGATGTTGTAGATGACCGCGCCCAACGTGGCCAGCGCCGTGATCAGCACGACGTTCACCGCGCCGATCAGCGCCGTGTAGCCCAGGATGCGCACCGGCTCAAACCAGGAGGCGATGTTGATCGGGATGGCGTTCTGGCCCTGCTCGCCCTTGCCGAGCTGGTTGACCAGGTCCACGAGCGAGTCGAACACGCCCAGGGCCGACAGCACGCCGTACAGTACGGCGACCGCCACGAACAGGACGACGAAGCAGACCAGGGACACCACGAAGCTGAACTTCATGGCCGACCACGGCTCGATCCTGCGCAGGACCAGGTGGGCCTTGCGCGGCAGCCTGGCCCCCGCGGCGCCTCCCGCGGACTTCTTCTTGGTGGGTAGCTCGATCTTGGGCGGGGGCGGCGGCGCCTCGGTGGCGAGGGACGGCCGGATGCGGACCGTGTCGTTCCCCTCTTCCGGAGCCGTGGCCGGGGCCTCAGGCGCCCTCTGCTCTTCCCTGACCGAGTCGACGGTCTCCGCCGGCTTGTTCTTCTGAGGCTGCTGCTGTGACTGGCCGTTCTCGCGAACGACCGGCTTGGTCTTGGCGGGACCACCCTGGGCGGCGCTCATCCGTTACTCTCCTCCCCCGTCTTCCTCTGCCTCGACCGAAGTCTCCAACGCCTCGGCGTTCCGGGCGAGGGCCACCACGCTGTCGCCTTCGGCGAGATTCATCAAGCGCACTCCCATGGTCTGGCGGCCGGACTGCTTGATCTGCCCGGCACTCGTCCGGATCACCCCGCCCGCTGACGTGATCGCGAAGACCTCGTCCTCCGGGTTGACCATGACGGCTCCAACCAGCTTGCCACGTGCGCTGACAATTTTCGCCGTCAGCACGCCCTTACCGCCACGGCCCTGGACCGGATACTGGTCCACGGGCGTCCGCTTCGCGTACCCCGCCTTGGTGGCGATAAGCACATCTTGACCGTCGGCGATGCGATTCATGGCGAGAAGTTCGTCACCTTCGAGGAACCTCATCCCGATGACGCCGCTGGTCGCGCGGCCCATCGGGCGCAGCGCGTCGTCGGAGGCGGTGAACCGGATCGACTGCGCCCCCTTCGACACGAGCAGCAGATCATCCTCCTCCGACACCAGCCGGGCGGCGATGACCTCGTCGTCGTCACGCAGGTTGATCGCGATCAGCCCGCCGGTCCTGGGGGAGTCGTACTCCACCAGGCGCGTCTTCTTCACCAGGCCGCTGCGGGTGGCCAGCACCAGGTACGGCGCGACGTCGTAGTCACGCAAGTCGAGAACTTCCATGACTGTTTCGTCGGGCTGCATGGCAAGAAGGTTCGCGAGATGCATGCCACGCGCGTCGCGGGCCACGTCGGGCAGTTCGTACGCCTTGACCCGGTAGACCCGGCCCTTGTTCGTGAAGAACAGCAGCCAGTGGTGCGTCGTGGTGACGAAGAAGTGGTCGACGATGTCGTCCTGGCGTAGCTGCGCCCCGCGCACACCCTTGCCGCCGCGCTTCTGCGCACGGTACAGGTCGGTCTTGGTGCGCTTGGCGTAGCCGTCGCGCGTGATCGAGACGACCACGCCCTCCTCGGCGATGAGGTCCTCGATCGACATGTCGCCGTCGTAGGCGATGATCTCGGTACGCCGCTCGTCGCCGAACTTGTTGACGATCTCCGTCAGCTCTTCGTTGACGATCTCGCGCTGCCGTGCCTCGCTGGCCAGGATCGCGTTGTACTCGGCGATCATGGTCATCAACTGGTCGTACTCGTCCTGGATCGACTGGCGTTCCAGGGCGGCCAGCTTGCGCAGCTGCATGTCGAGGATGGCCTGCGCCTGCACCTCGTCGATGTCGAGCAGCGACATCAGGCCCTGCTGGGCGTGCGAGGCCGACTCGGAGGCGCGGATGAGGGCGATGACCTCGTCCAGCCGGTCGAGCGCCTTCAGCAGCGCACGCAGGATGTGCGCGCGCTCCTCGGCCTTGCGCAGCAGGTAGCGCGTCCTGCGGACGATGACCTCGATCTGGTGGGCCACGTAGTGCCGGACGAACTGGTCCAGCCGCAGCGTACGCGGCACCCCGTCGACCAGCGCCAGCATGTTGGCGCCGAAGGTGTCCTGGAGCTGGGTGTGCTTGTAGAGGTTGTTCAGCACGACCTTGGCGACCGCGTCGCGCTTGAGGACGATCACCAGGCGCTGCCCGACCCGCGAAGAGCTCTCATCGCGTACGTCGGCGATCCCCGTCAGCTTCCCTTCCCGGACCAGCTCGGCGATCTTCAGCGCCAGGTTGTCCGGGTTGACCTGATAGGGCAGCTCGGTGACGACCAGCGCCTGGCGGCCCTTGCCGTCCTCCTCGACCTCGACCACCGCGCGCATGGTGATCGAACCGCGGCCGGTCCGGTAGGCGTCCTCGATGCCCCGGCGGCCGACGATCAGCGCCCTGGTCGGGAAGTCGGGCCCCTTGACCAGCCCGATCGCCGCCTCCAGCAGCTCCTCGTCGCCGGCCTCCGGGTTCTCCAGGCACCACTTGACCGCGGCCGCGACCTCGCGCAGGTTGTGCGGCGGGATGTTGGTGGCCATGCCGACGGCGATGCCGCCCGAGCCGTTGACCAGGAGCTGCGGGAACCGCGCCGGAAGGACGTCCGGCTCCTGCGACTTGCCGTCGTAGTTGGGGCGGAAGTCGACGGTGTCCTTGTCGATGTCGCGCAGCATCTCCATGGCGATGGGCGCGAGCTTGCACTCGGTGTAGCGCATCGCCGCCGCCGGGTCGTTGCCCGGCGAGCCGAAGTTGCCCTGGCCGTCGACCAGCGGGTAGCGCAGCGACCAGGGCTGCGCCAGCCGTACCAGAGCGTCGTAGATCGACGTGTCGCCGTGGGGATGGTAGGTGCCCATCACGTCACCGACGACGCGCGCGCACTTGAAGTAGCCGCGATCGGGACGGTAGCCGCCGTCGTACATCGCGTAGAGGACCCGGCGGTGCACGGGCTTGAGGCCGTCGCGGACGTCAGGCAGCGCACGGGACACGATGACGGACATCGCGTAGTCCATGTAGCTGCGCTGCATCTCGGACTGGATGTCCACAGGCTCGATGCGCTCAGCCGGGGGAGTGGTGTTCACTTCCGTCACAGGTGATGTTCCTTTGTCTGGCTAAACGTCGAGGAAACGGACGTCGCGTGCGTTCCTGATGATGAAGTCGCGCCGGGCCTCGACGTCCTCGCCCATGAGCACGCTGAACAGGTCGTCCGCCTGCGCGGCGTCGTCGAGCGTGACCAGGCGCAGCAGCCGGGTCTCCGGGTTCATCGTGGTCTCCCAGAGCTGGCCGGCGTTCATCTCGCCGAGACCCTTGAACCGCTGGACGTTGTCACGCGGCCGGGGGTCGGGCTTGCCCGCGTCGATCCCGGCCTGGATGACCGCGTCGCGCTCGGAGTCGGAGTAGGCGTACGAGGCGTCGTCGCCGCTGCGGTTCCACTTGATCTTGTACAGCGGCGGGCAGGACAGGTAGACGTGCCCGGCCTCGATCAGCGGACGCATGAAGCGGAACAGCAACGTCAGCAGCAGCGTGTTGATGTGCTGGCCGTCGACGTCGGCGTCGGCCATCAGGATCACCTTGTGGTAACGCAGCTTCGAGATGTCGAACTCGTCGTGCACGCCGGTGCCGAGCGCGGTGATGAGCGCCTGGACCTCGTTGTTCTTGAGGACCTTGTCGATGCGCGCCTTCTCCACGTTGAGGATCTTGCCGCGGATCGGGAGGATCGCCTGGTAGCGCGAGTCGCGCCCGCCCTTGGCCGAGCCGCCGGCCGAGTCGCCCTCGACGATGTAGAGCTCGCACTTCTCCGGGTCGTTCCACTGGCAGTCGGCCAGCTTGCCCGGCAGGCCGCTGCCGGACTCCAGCAGCGACTTGCGCCGGGTCAGATCGCGCGCCTGGCGGGCGGCGACCCGCGCCCGCGCGGCCTGCAGCGACTTGTTGATGACGTCCTTGGCCTCGCCGGGGTTGCGCTCGAACCAGTCGCGCAGGTGGTCGTTGCACGCCTTCTGCACGAACGACTTGGCCTCGGTGTTGCCCAGCTTGGTCTTGGTCTGGCCCTCGAACTGCGGGTCGGCCAGCTTCACCGAGATGATCGCGGTCAGGCCCTCGCGGACGTCCTCGCCGGAGAGGTTCTCGTCCTTGCCCTCCTTGAGGAACTTCTGCTCGCGCGCGTAGCGGTTGACGATCGAGGTCAGCGCCGCGCGGAAGCCCTCCTCGTGGGTGCCGCCCTCGGCGGTGTTGATGACGTTGGCGAAGGAGTAGACCGACTCCGAGTAGGAGTTGTTCCACTGCATCGCGATCTCGACCGAGATGCCGTCGCCCTCTTCCTCGAAGGCGATGATCGAGGCGTGCGCGGGCTCCTTCTTGCCGTTGAGGTGCTTGACGAAGTCGGACAGGCCGCCCTCGTAGAGGTACTCGACCCGGTGGACCTCGCCGTTGACGTGGTCGGGCCGCTCGTCGGTCAGCGTGATCGTCAGGCCCTTGTTGAGGAAGGCCATCTCCTGGAAGCGGCGCGAGAGCAGCTCGAAGTTCCACGTGGTGGTCTCGAAGATCGTCCCGTCGGCCCAGAAGGTGATCTCGGTGCCGGTCTCCTCCGTCGGCTCGCCCTGCTGCAGCGGCGCCAGCGGCTTGGAGTTCTCCAGGCGCAGGTGGTGGTGGTAGCCGTTCTGCTTGACCACCACGTCCATGGCTGTGGACAACGCGTTGACCACGGCGGAACCCACGCCGTGCAGGCCACCGGAGACGGCGTAGGAGCTGCCGTCGAACTTGCCGCCGGCGTGCAGCGTGGTCAGGACGACCTCGACCGCGGAGCGCTTCTCGACGGGGTGTATGCCCGTCGGGATGCCGCGGCCGTCGTCCACGACGCGTACGCCGTTGTCAGGCAGCAGGGTGACGTCGATGTGCTTGGCGTAACCCGCGAGGGCCTCGTCCACAGCGTTGTCCACGATCTCCTGGACAAGGTGGTGCAGGCCGCGCTCGCCGGTGGAGCCGATATACATACCCGGGCGCTTGCGGACCGCCTCAAGCCCTTCGAGTACGGTGATTGAGCTAGCGTCGTAGGACAAGTGCGAAATCCTCCTGCCGCGGACACGCGGCTGGGGATAGGCGATCAACCGCCAGGTGCCCTGCCGTGCCCGTCACCGTCGTGAGTGCCCCGATGCGCGGTCACCCGGGGGAGTCGGCTTGCTGCCGGGGTGACACGCAAGCGGACGTGTCCGGAATCCGCTTTCATTCTACCGGCTCGGAGCGCCGAAGGTGGCATTGAACGCGCCTGTGGTCCTCTCTAGCTCGTTTTCCCCCCGCTCAAGCATCCCCCCTTTGCATGGGGGGCTCATCGCGTCTGTGGCTCTCTGATCGCCCGCAGCGGCCTAACCGTAGGTGTCTCCGGGGCCCCGGCTGCCGGTCACGCGCAGGCCGCCGCTCGGGCGCGGCGCGTTCTGCGGGCCCCTGACCTTCACTTTCGTGACCGTGTTGTCACCGAGCTCCTCGTTCAGCCTGCGCACGAGGGTGCGCGCGAGCAGCCTGACCTGCGTCGCCCATGCCGTGGAGTCGGCCACGACGAGCACCTCGCCGTCCTCGAACGACTCCGGTTTGGTGTGCGCGGCGAGGTCGGATCCGACGATGTCGGCCCAGCGACCGAAAACCCCGCCGACCGCCGCCGACCGCTCCCAGCCGCGGTCCGAGAGCAGGTCCATGATGGCGCGGCCGAAGAGCTGGGGATCGCCGGCCGACCGCGACGGCCCCGCGGCCCTGCGTCGCGGCTCGCGACGGGGCAACTGCCCGCGCTTGGCCGCGTCCGCCTTGGCCTGGGCCAGCTTCTCCCTGGCCATCGCGGCCCCGCGGACCGCCGGGTTCTCCTCATCGGACACGGCTCACGCCCCCCTCGGCGACGTCGTATCGGGCCCCGACCAGCTCGCCGGGCACGTCGTCGTCCACAGCCGCCGTGATCAGGACCTGCTCGGCCGGCGCCACGATCTCGGCCAGCCGGCGCCGGCGCTGGGTGTCGAGCTCGGCGAAGACGTCGTCCAGGATGAGCACCGGGTCGCCGCCGTCGGCCCTCAGCAGGTCGTAGGCGGCCAGGCGCAGCGCCAGCGCGAACGACCACGACTCGCCGTGGCTGGCGTAGCCGCGCGCGGGCAGCTCGCCGAGGCCGAGGACGAGGTCGTCGCGGTGCGGCCCGACGAGCGTGACCCCCCGTTCCAGCTCCGCGGAACGGACCTCCTGTAGCCGCTCGCGCAGCCGCTCTTCAAGGGTTTTCCCCAAGTCTGTGGATAACGTCTGTGTATCAGAAGATCCACGTCCGCCGGGCTCTTCGCCCTCAGGATCGTCCCCACCTGTGGACAACGTGCTGCGGTACGACAGCGTCGCCGCGCCGCTCGCGGGAGCCAGCGCCGCATAGGCTCCGGCGACCAGCGGCCGCAGCGCCTCCACCAGATCCAGGCGCGCCTGGAGCAACTCCGCGCCGTGCCGCGCCAGATGCGCGTCCCAGACCTCCAGCGTGCTCAGGACGTCCCCGGCGCCCGCGGCGGCGAACGCGGTGTCGCTCTCGGCCCGCCGGGCGCTCCTGGAGCCTCTGCGGGCCTGCGCGGCCGTGCGCAGGAGCGCGCCGCGCTGCTTGAGCACCCGGTCGTAGTCGGCCCGCACCGCCGCGAACCTGGGCGCCCTGGATACCAGCAGGTCGTCGAGGAAGCGCCGCCGTTCCGACGGGTCGCCCTTGACCAGCGCCAGGTCCTCCGGCGCGAACAGCACCGTGCGCAGCAGCCCGATCACGTCCCTGGGCCGGGAGACGGGGGAGCGGTTGAGCCTGGCCCGGTTGGCCTTGCCGGGGTTGATCTCCAGCTCGACCAGTGCCCGCCGGTCATCCCGGTGTACGGCACAGCGCACGATGGCCCGCGAGGCGCCCTGCCGTACCAGGGGAGCGTCGTTGGCGACGCGGTGGCTGGAGTGCGTCGCCACGTAGCCCAGGGCCTCGACCAGGTTGGTCTTGCCCTGGCCGTTCGGCCCCACGAGGGCGGTGATGCCCGGCTCCAGGCCGAGCTCCACCGACGCGTAGGACCGGAAGTCGGTCAGCGAGAGATGGGCGACATGCACCCAACGAAGGTTAGTGGGCCACACAGGCCCCTGGGGTCACCGCCGTGCCGCCTGTGGAAAACCTAACCGGCTTCCTTGGGCGGCTTGACATCGGCGCCGGGGGAGTCGGCGCCCTTTTCGTCGGCGCCGGCCGTCGAGGTGACCGCGTGGCCGCCGAACTGGTTGCGCAGCGCGGCCACGACCTTCATCGCGGGGGAGTCGTCCTGGCGGGAGGCGAAGCGGGCGTACAGCGCGGCGGTGATGACCGGCAGCGGGACGGCGTGGTCCACAGCCGCCTGCACCGTCCACCGGCCCTCGCCCGAGTCCTGTGCATAACCCTTGAGCTCGTCGAGGTGCTCGTCGTCGTCGAGCGCGCGGACCATCAGGTCGAGCAGCCAGGAGCGGATGACGGTGCCGGTGCGCCAGCTACTGAAGCTGCCGCGCACGTCCTTGACGACGTCGGAGGCCTCCAGCAGCTCCCAGCCCTCGGCGAAGGCCTGCATCATGCCGTACTCGATGCCGTTGTGGACCATCTTGGCGAAGTGGCCGGCGCCCACGTCACCGGCGTGGACGAAGCCGTCCTCGCCCTCGGGCTTGAGCGTCTCGAAGATCGGCATGACCTTGTCCACATGGGACTTCTCGCCGCCGCACATGAGGGCGTAGCCGTTGCGCAGACCCCAGACGCCGCCGCTCACGCCGCAGTCGACGAAGCCGATGCCGCGCTTGGCCAGCTCCTCGGCGTGCTTCTGGTCGTCCCCATAGTGTGAATTGCCGCCGTCGACGACGATGTCGCCCTCGGCCAGCAGTTCGCCCAGCTCGTCCACGGTCTGCTGGGTGGGCGCGCCCGCGGGGACCATCACCCACACCACGCGCGGCGCCTGCAGCCGTCCGACCAGCTCCTTGAGGCTCCCCGCGTCGCTGACGGACGGATCGCGGTCGTAGCCGACCACCTCGTGACCGCCGCGGCGGAGCCGCTCGGCCATGTTGCCGCCCATCTTGCCGAGTCCGACCATGCCGATCTGCATTGGTTACAACCCCCTTGTCAGGCTTCCATCATTTCAGCTCGACAAGCGGATGGGCATGATCAGGTATCGGTAGTCGGGCGCCGCGTCTCCATCCACAGGCTTGCCGCCGGTGAGGATAGCGGGCTTGGTGGAGGTGGTCATCTGGAGCCTGGCCACGTCGGAGTCGATGGCGCCGAGGCCCTCCAGAAGGAACTGGTGGTTGAAGGCGATGTTCATCTCCTCGCCCTCGTAGTCCACAGGCAGGACCTCGACGGCCTGAGCCTCGTCGCCGCTGCCCGCCTCCAGCACGACCTCTCCGTCCCTGAACGCCATGCGCACCGGCGTGTTGCGCTCGGCCACCAGGGCCACGCGCTTGACCGCCTCGACGAACGGCCCTGTGGACAACTCGGCCTTGGCCGCGAACTCCGTCGGCAGCAGCGAGCGGTACTTGGGGAACTCGGGGTCGAGCAGCCGGGTCGTGGTCCTGCGCCCGGCGCTGGAGAACCCGATCATCCCCTCGCCGGTGCCGCCCGCCGAGCTTAGCGCGATCTCCACCTCGGCGCCCGTGGAACCGAGGGCCTTGGCGGTGTCGGCGAGCGTCTTGCCGGGGATCATCGCGATCGCGGAGAAGTCCGGCTGCCCCGGCTGCCACTTCAGCTCGCGTACGGCGAGGCGGTAGCGGTCGGTGGCCGCGAGGGTCACGGTGTCGCCCTCGATCTCCATGCGCACGCCCGTGAGCATGGGCAGCGTGTCGTCGCGCCCGGCGGCCACGGCGACCTGGCCGACGGCCGAGGCGAACACGTCGCTGCCCACCCGGCCCGCGGCCGGCGGCATCGCGGGCAGGGACGGGTAGTCCTCCACCGGCATCGTCAACAGGGTGAAGCGCGCGCTGCCACACGTGACCACGGCCTTCGGGCCTTCCACCACGAAGTCCACAGGCTGTGCGGGAAGGGCGCGGGTGATCTCGGCGAGCAGCTTGCCGCTCACCAGGACGACGCCCGCTTCACCGGTCTGCAGTTCGAGCGTCACCTCCGCCGAGACCTCGTAGTCGAATCCGGACAGCTTGAGCTGCTGCTCCCCGGTGACCTCCAGGCGCATGCCGGCCAGGACGGGCACCGACGGCCGCGCCGGGAGGCTGCGTGCCGTCCATGCCACCGCCTCAGCGAGGACGTCTCGCTCGATTCGGAACATCACGGTGATCAACCTCCTGGTTTCGTCGCTGATTCAAGTGTTCACTCTCCCGCACCTCTGGACGGGCGGAACCCCTCTATGGGTCTTGAGTTTCTTTGTAAGAGAGATAAGAGGTCATCACACTAGGGGCGGTGGATACTGTGGACAACCCGAGTTCCCGCAGCTCAGCGGCCCGGTTTTCATCCACCCCCCGTGTGGGTGACGCCTGGGGGTAACTCTCGCGCCTGGGGATGAACGCGCGATCCCCACAGGCCGTCCCCAGATCACAGGGTGTTCATCCACGGGTTATCCACTGGGTTTCCACCGGTTATCCACGGGGTAAACGGGGCTCCAGGTGACTCCTGAAACCACTGTGCACAGGCCGTCCCCAAGTCGTCCACCGGTAGTCCCCAAGTTGTCCGCAGGATGTCCCCAGATTTATCCCCAGGCATCCTGTAGGACTTTTCGGGCTCATTCCGGCGGTGAACCGCGGTTCTCCGGGAGTTTCCGCTGATCCACAGTGTTATCCACAGGGTGTGCATGACGACTAGGACCCGTGCGACGTCTGCTTTATACGCATTGTCAGCTCGTTGACCTGGTTGTACATCGACCTGCGCTCCGCGATGAGCGAGCGGATCTTGCGCTCGGCGTGCATGACCGTGGTGTGGTCGCGGCCGCCGAACTGCTGCCCGATCTTCGGCAGGCTCAGGTCCGTCAGCTCGCGGGCGAGGTACATGGCGATCTGCCGGGCGTTGACGAGCGCGCGGCTGCGCGAGCTTCCACACAGGTCGTCGATGCTGATCCCGAAGTACTCGGCGGTTTTCGCCATGATGTTGGCGATCGTGATCTCGGGGCCGGACTCCGAGGTGATGAGGTCCTTGAGCACGACCTCGGCCAGTTGGAGATCCACACCCTGCCGGTTGAGGCTGGCGAACGCGGTGACCCGGATCAGCGCCCCCTCCAGCTCGCGGATGTTGGTGGAGATCCGGCTGGCGATGTACTCGAGCACCTCGGGCGGCGCGGCCAGGCCCTCCTGGATGGCCTTCTTCCTGAGGATCGCGATGCGGGTCTCCAGCTCGGGCGGCTGGACGTCGGTGATCAGACCCCACTCGAACCGGTTGCGCAGCCGGTCCTCCAGGGTGATGAGCTGCTTGGGCGCCCGGTCGCTGGAGATGACGATCTGCTTGTTGGCGTTGTGGAGCGTGTTGAAGGTGTGGAAGAACTCCTCCTGCGTCTGCTCCTTGCCCTCCAAGAACTGGATGTCGTCCACCAGCAGGATGTCGATCGCGCGGTAGCGGCTGCGGAACCCGTCGGCCTTGTGGTCGCGGATGCTGTTGATGAAGTCGTTGGTGAACTCCTCCGAGCTCACGTACCTGACCCGGGCGCCGTCGTACAGGGACTGCGCGTAATGCCCGATGGCGTGGAGAAGGTGAGTTTTCCCCAGACCGGAGTCGCCGTAGATGAAGAGCGGGTTGTACGCCTTCGCGGGAGACTCGGCCACCGCCACGGCGGCCGCGTGGGCGAACCGGTTGCTGGCGCCGATAACAAATGTCTCAAAGGTGTACTTCTGATTGAGCCTGGCCGGTTCGCTGGGTTTGCTGCTTTTCGCTTCCCACCTGGGCTGGGCGGGCTCCGGCGCCTTCTCCTGTTCATAACCGAACTGGCGCTGTGGATAATCGGTGGATACCGGCTGTGCCTCAGGCTGTGGGGAATAGAACTGGGGCGGCTCTGAGACCTGGTAAGTCGGGGCCTGTGGAGGCTGTGGAAAGTGATCCACATTCTGGGGATAACTCTGAGTCACAGGCTGGGGATGGGACTCGGGGACCGGCTGCGCGGGCGCCGTCGTGTCGATCATCACCGCCAGCCGCATCGCCCGGCCGAGCTCCTGTGACAGCGCGTGGGCGACGAGCGGGCGCAGCTTGCCCTCGATGAGGTCCTTCAGGAAGTCATTGGGCACACCCAGCACGATCGTGTCGTCGGCCAGCGCGATCGGCCGGACCATGGAGAGCCAGGTTCGCTGCTGGACGGGCACGCTCTCGTTCAGGAAGTTGCCCAGTGCCCTCGCCCATACGCCGCCGAGGTCCATAGTCCGGCTGCTCCTCCCTGTCGCGGCCCCCCGCGATCGTTTATCCACACACGATGGCCGCTCGCTCGGTACTCAGCCGGTGATCAGCCCCACCGTCCACAAGAGGGTGGCCGTGTGTTGTCCGCACAGTCTCCACAAGTGATCCACAAGCTGTGCACAGGCTCACGGCGGGCCTAGAAGGGCCGACAGTATCGATGTGCACAGCTGTGTTCAAGACGTTGTCCACAGCCTAGTGGTAGCTCGGTGCACATACTGTGGACGTGGCCGCGGCGGTGGAAAACCCACATGTGGATACGTGGATAACCCATGCTGGTTTGACCTGGGCCATATATGGCCCGTAACGTACGACGGTCGGCTTGCCACACGACGGCGCTTCTGCATGCCCGTGGCGGGCCCGTCCATGAGTGTTAAGCGCCCAGTTCGGGCGCATCATCAAGCCTGGAGCCCACCCGTGAGCAAGCGTACTTTCCAGCCGAACAACCGTCGCCGCGCGAAGACCCACGGCTTCCGGCTTCGCATGCGCACGCGCGCCGGCCGTGCGATCCTCGCCGCCCGGCGTCGCAAGGGCCGCGAGAAGCTGTCGGCCTGACGGCGCGCAACGCCCGATCTGTCCGCCCGCCGGTGACCTTCGCCGGCGGGCGATAGGCGTCTTCAGTGCTATCCCCAAGCTCCCGGATGCGGCGAGGCGAGGACTTCGCCGCAGCGGTCAAGCGTGGCCAGCGTGCCGGTCGCCCCACTTTGGTGGCACATCTGAGGGTTTCTGGTGAAGAAGAACCTCTGGTGGGTTTCGTGGTCAGCCGTGCGGTCGGCGGGGCTGTCGTGCGCAACCGGGTCAAACGGCGTCTTCGACACCTGATGCGCGAGCGTCTCGACCGGCTTCCGAGAGGTAGCCTGCTGGTGATACGCGCCAACCCACCGGCCGCGTCAGCGCCAGCCGAGATACTCGCCGGAGAACTCGACACCGCGCTGAATCGTTTGCTAAGGCGGCGCGAGTCCGCGACGGATGGACAGAGATGACGGAGCAGCCGCAGGGCGAGCCGAGCCTCCCGGCTCGGGTACTCATCGCCCCGATCCGGTTCTATCGGGCCTTCATCAGCCCGATGCTGGGTCCGCGCTGCCGTTTCTACCCCTCATGCAGTGCCTATGGACTCGAGGCGATAGCCGTACACGGTGCTCTTCGGGGCGCCTGGCTGACCGTCCGGCGCATCGGGCGTTGTCATCCGTTCAACCCCGGAGGACTGGACCCGGTCCCTCCACGCCCGGTCCGGTCACACGAAACGCAAGGGAGCTAGCTCGGTGGATTTCGCCTGGCTGAACTGGCTGTACACAGCCATCGCGCAAGTCATCACCTGGATTCACCAGGCTTACAGCACCTTCATCAACCCCGCAAGCGGCTTGAACTGGGCGCTGACCATCATCACGCTCACCGTCATCATGCGGATCCTCATCTTCCCGCTCTTCCTCAAGCAGATGCGCTCGTCGAAGAAGATGCAGGAACTCGCACCGAAGGTGCAGGAACTGCGCAAGCGCTACAAGAACGACAAGCAGCGCATGAACCAGGAAGTGATGGCGCTGTACCAAGGGGCGGGCGCGAACCCGCTCGGCGGCTGCCTGCCCATCCTGGCCCAGTTCCCGATCTTCATCTCGATGTTCACCGTGCTCCAGGCCATCGCCAACGGCACGGCCACCAAGTACGGCATGACGCAGGCCGTCGTCGACAGCGCCAAGCAGGCGCACATCTTCAGCGCCGGCATCTCGGAGACCTTCTTCTCCGCGCAGGCCGTCACCAGCAAGATCATCATCGGCGTCTTCGTCGCGGTCAGCTCGCTGACCACCTTCCTCACCGTCCGGCAGAGCGTCACCCGCTCCATGCAGCAGATGCCGGACAACCCCATGGCGCAGCAGCAGAAGATCCTGATGTACATCTCGCCGCTGTTCGCCTTCTTCAGCCTGAACTTCCCGCTTGGTCTGATCCTCTACTGGGTCACCACCAACCTGTGGACGCTCGGTCAGCAGCACTGGTTCTACAGCCGGCACCCCATGCCGCAGTTCGACGCCAAGGGCAACGTGATCCCCGAGAAGCCGAAGCCCGGGATGTTCGCCAGGTTCCGGAAGACCCCGCCGGTGGAGGAGGCTCCCGCACCGGAGCCCGAGCAGCCTAAGATCGTGCGGAACCAGCCCAGCCGGCAGTCTCGCAGCAAGCGCACCGGCAGCAAGAAGTCTTGATCATAAAGGAGACGCTCGCCATGACCGAGGCTGAGCAGGAGAAGGCGGCACCCGACATCAACGCCTTGGAGCAGGAGGGCGAGATCGCCGCCGACTATGTCGAGGGGCTGCTGGACATCGCCGACATCGACGGCGACATCGACATGGACGTCGAGGGCGACCGCGCGCTCGTCTCCGTGGTCGGGGTCAAGGGCGACGACCTGGTCGGGCCTGGGGGAGAGGTCCTCGAAGCCCTGCAGGAGCTGACCCGGCTGGCGGTGCACCGGCAGACGGGGGAGCGGTCGCGGCTGATGCTGGACGTCGCCGGGTACCGGGAGAAGCGGCGGGCGGAGCTGAGCAAGCTCGGCAGCGAGATCGCGGCCCAGGTCAAGCGGAATGGGGAGCCGCGGTCGCTGCAGCCTATGACGCCGTTCGAGCGGAAGATCGTGCATGACGCTGTGGCGGCGGCTGGGCTGCGTAGTGAGTCTGAGGGGGAGGAGCCGCTGCGGTTTGTAGTGGTTCTGCCTGTTTGAGAGGTTTTCCACCTTTAAGGCCGTCTGTCCCATTCTGGGGCACGACGGCCTTTCCCTTTCTCACGCACAACACAGCTCTTTTGGTACGGCACCGCCTTCCCAGCCCAGCCCCCGCCTTTCTTTCCTTCCCAGCCTGGCGCTTCCCGGCAGAGCCCGGGGCTTCCGGGCACAGCCCGGCCTTCCGGGTACGGCCCGGGCCTTCCCAGTACGGCCCGGTCGCCGAATTGCCCACCTACGCGCGGCCGTCCCATCGCTGCCGCGGTCAACCACCCGCGACCGTCACGTCCCCACCCGCGGATTTCCTCGGCACCCGCGACCATCACGTCCCCCCGCCCGCGGACTTCCCTGGCACCCGCGACCGTTCCCTCACCGTGGATTCCCCTGGCACCCGCGACCGCCGCACCCTAGTACTCGCACTTTCCGCAGTCCGAGCAGCCACCACCACATTGACTCGCCCAGAGAGGTGACCAGCCCACTCCACCCGCGGTCATCCTGTTTGGCCGGATCCCGGGGCGGGGTTGTGGCCTGTTGCGGGTGCGGGAGGGTGAGAAGGCCGGTGGGGTGGGCGGTCCGCGACGTCGCACCCCTCTGTGACCCCTAGCCTTGTATCCATCGACATCGGCGTTATTGGAAGGGCCACCAAACCAGTGAGCGAAGAGCTACCGGCTCCGCCCGACATCGCACGCGAAGTCTTCACCGGAGAGGCATGGGATCGGGCGAGTGCGTTCGCCGAGATCCTGGCCGGGCCCGGGGTGGTGCGGGGGCTGCTCGGCCCGCGGGAGGTGCCGCGGATCTGGGATCGGCATCTGCTGAACTGCGCTGTGGTGGCGGAAGCCGTACCGGAGGATGTCAGGTTGGTGGACATCGGGTCGGGGGCGGGATTGCCCGGTTTGGTGCTGGCGATCGTGCGGCCGGACATCCGGGTGAC
Organism: Nonomuraea sp. NPDC050790; assembly: GCF_044456745.1. Taxonomy (NCBI): domain Bacteria; kingdom Bacillati; phylum Actinomycetota; class Actinomycetes; order Streptosporangiales; family Streptosporangiaceae; genus Nonomuraea; species Nonomuraea sp. NPDC050790. The sequence goes on from NZ_JBITGF010000009.1 coordinate 259,236, forward strand.
GCTGCTGGAGCCGCTGCTGCGCCGTACCGTCTTCCTGGAGGAGAGCGTCGAGACGCTCAAGCTGGACAACGTCGAGGTGTTGCGCGGGCGGGCGGAGGAGCTGGCCGGCAAACGTGAGTTCGACGTGGCGAGCGCGCGGGCGGTGGCGCCGCTTGATCGGCTTTTGAAGTGGGCGATGCCGCTTCTTCGCGAAGGCGGCGAGCTCATTGCCATGAAAGGGGAGCGGGCGGCCGAGGAACTGGCCGAGGCCGACGCGCAGTTGCGTGCCAGTGGGGCCAGGACGGCTGAGCTTGTGACCGTTGGGCACGGTAAGGTCGAGCCGCCTGCAACATTGGTTCGGGTGGTAGCAGGTCGTACGCCGGAACGTGGTAGGCGTCGGCGAAGGAGGTGACCGTTGTGCCAGTGGCTGCATGCGGCCTTGGCTGGCCCGCTGTCCCCTCTTCGGACAGCCCAACGGGGGTTGGTTGGCCCGAAATGGGCGTGTCGCGACAGCGAATTCCCGACACGACCGTGCCTCTGGTTGAAAGGATGGCAATCGTGACCCAGACCCCCCTTAACCCCGGTGATTCGCCGTTGGTACGAGAGGCGCTCAGCTCAGTGGTTTCACGTGAAACATCTGCTGTCCAATCGGCCCCCGCCGCGGGTGAGGCCCCCGGCGATGCCCGAGGCGCCTGGCCAAGACCCCCCAAAACCCGCGTGATCGCCGTGGCCAACCAGAAGGGCGGAGTCGGCAAAACCACCACATCAGTCAACATCGCCGCCGCCCTCTCCATGAACGGCCAGCGCGTCCTGGTCGTCGACCTGGACCCCCAGGGCAACGCCTCCACTGCCCTCGCCACCGAGCACCGCGGCGACATCCCGGACGTCTACCAGGTCCTCGTGGACGACCTGCCGATGGCGGACATCATCAAGGAAGTGCCGGAAATGCCCGGCCTGTACTGCGCCCCGGCCACCATCGACCTCGCCGGAGCCGAGATCGAACTCGTCTCCCTCGTCGCCCGCGAGGCCCGCCTCCGCCGTGCGTTGGCCGCGTACGACGCGATCGAGTTCGACTACATCATCATCGACTGCCCGCCGTCGCTGGGCCTGCTGACCGTCAACGCGCTCGTGGCGGCCGACGAGGTGATGATCCCGATCCAGTGCGAGTACTACGCCCTGGAGGGCCTCGGCCAGTTGCTCCGCAACGTCGACCTCATCAAGGCCCACTTGAACCCGACCCTGAACCTCTCGACGATCCTGCTGACGATGTACGACGGCCGCACCCGCCTGGCCTCACAGGTGGCGGACGAGGTTCGCGCCCACTTCGGCGACACCGTCCTCAACACGGTGATTCCCCGCAGCGTCCGCCTGTCCGAGGCGCCCAGTTATGGACAGTCCGTCATGACGTACGACCCGGGATCCAGCGGCGCGATGGCCTACATGGACGCCAGCCGAGAAATCGCCTACCGAGCCACCAAGGTCTAACCCCGCCCAGCCCTCGGCCCCACCTACTTCACTCCCTCCGCCCTCGCCCATTACCACGTCTGCCCCACCGGGACTACCTCTCCACCGGGGCGTCGGTCTGCTTCACGAGCTTGCCTATCCATGGCTCGCCTGCCTCGGCCCGGCGCATCGCCGCCCCGTCACCCGTCGTGTCTCGCCCCCGTCACGTTTCTATCCCCGGCATGCTTCCCGTTTCGCCACATTGCTGTCTGAACCGCACCCTCCAACCGTGGGAGCGCGGCATGGCCAGCGGGCTTGGTCATCGGGATTGGGGGATAAACGGGAGGGAAATCTGGGCGCTTGGCGTAAATGCGGTGAAGCGCGTGTGGCGACGGGACACCGGGTGGCGTTCGCACCGGTAACCTCTCCTGGTGTGACCGGAATCGGGCCGGGACGGTGAGGAGACGCAGTGAGTCAGCAGCGGCGGGGATTGGGCAAGGGGCTCGGGGCGCTCATCCCGACCGGTCCCATCGTTGACGGCACCGGAGCTCTGGCGCCTGACAATGGGACGGCTCCGGAGTCCGGCCCGAGGCCGATCGCGGGCGCGTACTTCAAGGAGATCGCTCTCACCGCCATCGTCCGCAACCCGCGTCAGCCGCGTGAGGTCTTCGACGACGACCGCCTGGCTGAGTTGGCCGCCTCCATCAAGGAGGTCGGGCTCCTGCAGCCGATCGTGGTGCGTTCGGTCGGTGGTGGCAGCTATGAGCTGATCATGGGGGAGCGGCGCTGGCGCGCGTCGAAGCTGGCGGGCTTGGAGGTCGTCCCCGCCATTGTCCGGAACACCCAGGACAACGAGCTGCTCCGTGACGCCCTCATCGAGAACCTTCAGCGTGAGCAACTGAACGCGCTTGAAGAGGCCGCCGCCTATCAGCAGCTCCTGGATGACTTTCAGGCGACGCACGAGCAATTGGCCCAGAAGGTTGGGCGCTCGCGTTCCCACATCACCAACACCTTGCGCCTCCTGAACCTGCCGCCGGATGTTCAGCTCAAGGTCGCTGCTGGGACCGTCAGTGCGGGGCATGCGCGGGCGCTGCTCGGGCTGGACAGTGCCGACGAGCAGATCCAACTGGCCAAGCGGATCGTGGCGGAACTCCTGTCCGTGCGGGCGGTGGAGGAGATCGTCGCCCTGGGCAGTTCCAAGGCTTCGGCGAAGGCTCCCCGTGAACGCCAGCCCAACAAGCCCACCGCCCCTGGGCTGACGCATCTGGCCGACCGGCTCTCCGACCACTTTGAGACCAAGGTCAAGGTCGATCTGGGGCGGCGGAAGGGGAGGATCGTGGTGGAGTTCGCCACGATCGACGACCTGGAGCGCATCATCGGCACGATGGCTCCGGAGGCCGCTCGCGCCATCCGCGATCACGAGGCTTAGGGCTTTTCCTCCTGCCGTCGCCGCATGGCAGCCGACGAGCGCGCTCAGTCTCGACGTTTCACGTGAAACCTTGCCCTGCCGTACCTGAAGCGGCGGCTTCCACGCCTGAGGGGGTGGGGTGTTGTTTCACGTGAAACACGGCCGAAGTGATCCCTCAAGACAAGCCGAGGTGATTTCCTTGGCGGGTGCTGTTTCACGTGAAACAGCGGCGGAGGGCGGGCTGGTTTCACGTGAAACAGGGAGCAGTGAGGGGCCGGCACGGTCGTCGAGGGATCGCCAAGCTAGTGGGCGACGGCCTTGCGGATGGCGGCTAGGAAGTCGTCCACGTGTTCCGGGGTCGTGTCGAAGGCGGTCATCCAGCGGACGAGGTTGCGGTTCTCGTCCCAGTACTCGAAGCGGAAACGCTCCTTCAGCGTGCGTACGGCGTCGCGGGGGAGGGTGGCGAAGACGGCGTTCGACTCCACAGGGAACGCGAGGCCGACCTCCGGGAGGTCCTTCACGCCGTCGGCCAGGCGGTGGGCCATCGTGTTGGCGTGGGCCGCGTTCTGGTGCCAGAGGTCATCCGTCAAGAGGGCAGTCAGTTGGGCGGAGATGAAGCGCATCTTCGAGGCCAGTTGCAGCGACTGCCTGCGGAGGAACGGGACCGCTCTGCTCAGTGTGGGGTCCAGGAGGATGACTGCCTCGGCGGCCATCGCGCCGTTCTTGGTGCCGCCGAAGCTGAAGATGTCCACACCGGCGTCCGTGGTGATCGTGCGGAGGTCGCAACCTAGATGGGCGGCGGCGTTTGACAGGCGGGCGCCGTCCACGTGGAGGCGAAGGTTCGCCTGGTGCGCGGTTTCGGCGAGGGCGGCGATCTCGTCGGGGGTGTAGCACGTGCCCAGTTCGGTCACCTGGGAGATGGAGACGACTGTCGGCTGAACCTCGTGGTGGGCGCCGAGTACGTGGAGGCGGTCGGTGATGTCGTTCGGGCAGAGCTTGCCGTCGGGCGTGGGCACGGGGGTCAGCTTGACGCCGAGAAGTCGTTCGGCGGCACCGGTCTCGTGGTTGGCGATGTGGGCGCTCTCCGGACAGATGATGCTGTCATACCGGCCCAGGGACAGCGCCAGGCCGATCAGGTTGGCGCCCGCTCCGTTGAGGACGGCGAAGCCGTTCGCCTGCTCGCCGAAGATGGTTTTGATCTGGCGCTCGAAGGCGGCGGTCCAGTCGTCGTCGCCGTAGGCGGGAGCGTCGCCGGAGTTCGCGGATGCCATCGCCTCCAGGACGGCCGGGTGGACGCCCGCGTGATTGTCGCTGGCGAAACTCTTGGGGTAAGTCGTGTCTATCAGCACATGGCAAGGCTACTCAGACGGCTCCGGGGCGGCTTGGTGCGTACCTGGGCGTGGGGGTTCCGCTTGGGAGGTGCGTGGGGGGCTTGGGTCCGCTGACCGAGGAGGCGGCGGCGCGACCGCAGGGCGAGCCCCACCGCACCGTCGCCGAGGTGAGCGCGGTGCTCGGCAGGGATCGGGAGCGGCAGGCGCCCTGCGACGTGGAGGGTGTAGTGGGCATGGCGCCGAGGGCAGTGGCGCCGCGCCGGGGGCGGGGTCAGGGGGCGGGGCGCCCGGGGGTTGGGGTGTGGCGCGAGGGCGGGGGGTCGGGCGGCGTGGCACTGGGGGTTAGGGGGAGTGGCGCCGGGGCTAGGTGGTGTGGCGGGTGGCGGCTATTTCCAGGAGGCCGCGGCAGAGGGTGCCGAGGTCGCGGCCGGCGGATTCCACGGCCATTGGGAGGAGGGACGTCTCGGTCATGCCGGGGGCGACGTTCACTTCGAGGAAGTGGGGGGTGCCGGTGGCGTCGACGATCAGGTCGGTGCGGGAGATGTCGCGCAGGCCCAGGGCGGTGTGGGCGGTTACGGCGGTTTCGGCGCAGGCGGCCGCGGCCGAGTCCGAGAGGCGGGCCGGGGCGAAGAACTCGGTGTGGCCGGCGGTGTAGCGCGCGGCGTAGTCGTAGACGCCTTCGTCCGGGACGATTTCCACCGCGGGGAGAGCTACCGGGCCGTCGCCCAGGTCGACCACGGAGACCGCTACCTCTACGCCTTCGATGCATCGCTCGATCAGCGCGGTGTCACCGTACGCGAAGCAGCCGACCATCGCCGCGGGCAACTCCTCGGCGGTACGCACGATCGAGGCGCCCAGCGCGGAACCACCCCTCGCGGGCTTCACGAACAGGGGCAGACCGAGGCGATCCACGATGCGTCCCAGGACGACGGAGGCGCCGAGGTCGTGGAACGTCTCCTTGGGCAGCGTGATGGAGTCGGGGGTGCGGAGGCCGACGGAGCGTACGACGGCTTTGGCTGTCGGCTTGTCGAACGCGACCCGGCACGCGTCAGGATCGGCGCCGACGTAGGGGACGTTCAGCAGTTCCAGGACAGAACGGATCGCGCCGTCCTCACCGGCGCCGCCATGAAGCGTCACGAAAACGGCATCCGGCCGGTCCGCCAGCACCGACGGCACCAGCGAGGCGTCGGTGTCACGCGTCTCGACGTCGACACCGGCCGCCCGCAGCACCTCGCTCACCCGGCGTCCGGAGCGCAGGGACACCTCCCGCTCATAGGAGAGCCCGCCGGCCAGCACGAGCACGTGACCCAAATCGCCCATCACTTTCCCCTCTTCCGAAAGCACGCCGTCCAACCGTACCGGCTCAGGCGCCCGTTTCCCCCGCGCCCGTCCGCTCCGGCCTCTCCACCTTCTCCCGCGCGTCCCTTGCGCGTTCTCGTGCGCGTCCCTTGCGGGTTCTCCTGCGCGTGGGTTCTCGTGCGCGTTCCCCTATGCGCGGGTTCTCGTGCGCGTTCCTAAGTGGGTGGGTTCTCTTGTGCGTCTCTTGTGGAGTGGTGCCGACCCGCTGGCCGGCGATACGACGTCACGGCGGGGTGGGACGCGCCCGACGGGCGTGGGAACGACAGGCGCCCGCTCACATCGGTGGGCGGTGGTGGGGGTGGCTTGCCGTACAGGGGAGGGCGGGTTGTGGAGAGCCTGCAACAGAGCTACGAACAGCACGCACACCGAAAGGAGAGCGCAGCGAGGAAAAGAGAAAGGAGGATTGGGCCGGGGCCGGGGTCGGCCCCGGTGGGTTAGGCGAGGTCGGGGCCCGGGGTGTCGACGCCGGGGTGGCCTGGGGGTGGGGTGGTGCCGAAGGTGTCGCGGAGCTGGAGTTCGCCCTCGATGACCCTGGCCAACCTTCGCACGCCCTCCCGAATCCGGTCCGGCTCCGGGTAGCAGTACGACAGGCGCATCTGACGGCTGCCGCTGCCGTCGGAGAAGAAGCCGGTCCCGGGCACGAACGCCACCCGCTCAGCCACCGCCCTCGGCAGGATCGCCTTAGAGTCGAGCCCCTCGGGGAGGCTGGCCCAGACGAAGAAGCCGCCGGCGGGCCGGGTCCACGTGACGCCGGCGGGCATGAGGTCGGTCAGGGCGTTCAGGAGGGCGTCGCGGCGTTCGCGGTACAGCTCCCTGAATGTCTTGATCTGCTCGCGCCACGGCTGGGTGGTCAGGTACTGGCCGACAGCCAACTGGGTGAAGGATGAATGGGATAGAACGGCTGATTCCATGGCGAGGACCAGCTTGTCGCGGATGGCGTGGGGGGCCAGGGCCCAGCCCACGCGGAAGCCCGGGGCCAGCGTCTTGGAGAACGAACCCAGGTACACGACCCCGTCGGGGTTGTCGGCGCGGAGGGCGCGCATGGGCTCGCCGTCGAAACCGAGTAGTCCGTACGGATTGTCCTCGACGATCAGGACCCCGGCGCGCTGGCAGATGTCGAGAACCTGCTGGCGGCGGGCGGCGTTCAGGGTGACGCCGCCGGGGTTGTGGAAGGTCGGGATCGTGTAGAGGAACTTGATCGTGTTGCCGGCGGCCTGGAGCGCGTAGATGGTCTGGGCCAGGGATTCCGGCACGAGACCCTGATCGTCCATGGTGATATGGACGACTTTGGCCTGGTATGCGCTGAATGTGCCCAAAGCGCCCACATATGAGGGGCCCTCGGCCAGGACCACGTCGCCCGGGTCGATGAAGATGCGGGTGATCAGGTCCAGGGCCTGCTGCGAACCGACCGTGACGACCACGTCGTCCGCCCCCGCCTCGATCCCCTCCAGGCGCATGACCTCGCAGATCTGCTCGCGCAGATGGGGGTCGCCCTGGCCGGAGCCGTACTGGAGCGCGACCGGGCCACGCCTGGTGACCAGGTCGGAGACCAGCTCGCCGACCATGTCGAGGGGAAGGGCCGTGACGTACGGCATGCCGCCGGCCAGCGAGACCACCTCGGGCCTCGACGCGACGGCGAAAAGAGCTCGGATCTCGGAGGCGACCATCCCGGTAGCTCGCGCGGCGTACCGATCGACGTAGGCGTCGATGCGCGACCCTTGGGTCGCGGGCGTCTGACCGTGATCCGTCTCTTCTGTCACGGTCCACCTCCTAGGTGTCATATGGAGCCGAGAGACCAGAGTACGTGACTGGCCACGATCGCCGTGCACCCGCTCCCAGCTTCGTCACTGGGCTACGATGCCAGCTGGGGACGCGGATTTCGCGCGCTTTTCCGGGTCAACGATTGGGGCCGTAGTTGTCGCGTCGGCTGGTCAACATCACCCTGGACAATCTCGATGATCTGCCGCGCCGTTGCCGGCGGTGTGTTTTCTGGGAGCTTGACCCGCTCAGCGGCGAGCGCGCGGCCGAGGCCGGGGACCCTGCCTTGGAAAAAGAGGCGTGGATTTCCGGAACTCTCCTGGAATGGGGAAGCTGCGGGAAGATTGTTTACGTTGACGGGGTTCCGGCGGGGTTCGTGCTCTACAGCCCGCCGCTCTACACCCCGCGCTCGGTGGCCTTCCCCACCTCGCCGGTCAGCGCGGACGCGGTGCTGCTCATGACAGCCCACATCATCCCGGAGTTCTCGGGGGGCGGGCTGGGACGCATGCTGATCCAGGGCGTCGCCAAGGACCTCACCCGCCGCGGGGTCAAGGCCATCGAGGCGTTCGGGGACCTGAAGTGGGAGAACCCGAGCTGCGTGGTGCCCGCCGACTACCTGCTTTCGGTCGGCTTCAAAACGGTTCGGCCGCATCTCCGATTTCCGCGGTTGCGGCTGGAGCTCAAGACGGCCGTCTCGTGGCGTGAGGACGTCGAGGTGGCGCTGGAGCGCCTGCTCGGGTCAATGAGCCCGGAAAGGGCCCTCCGTCCCGTCTGAGAGCGTTCTACGGCCTTCCACCCTCCTGTACGGCCCCGCCCACCCGGCATCCACGTCCCCGTCCGATGCCGCCTTCCGCAGCCCCGACCTCCGATACGGCCCCGCCGCCGGGCCCCGGCGCGCTGCGCTTCGCGTGCCCGGCGCCGTTCTCCATGCCCAGCCCGCCGGCGTCCACGCACACCCTTGGTCCGGTCGCCCTCGGAGGCAGGTCGCCCCTGGACAGCCAAAGCCGTTCCCAGACCGTCACAAGACCGAACTTCTCGCCCCCAACTCCAGCACACTCCCCGTCGCGGGGTCGCGGGGTCGCGGGGTCGCGGGGTCGCGGGGTCGCGGGGTCGCGGGGTCGCGGGGTCGCGGGGTCGCGACAAAGCCCCGAAGCTCCGGACAACGACCGCTCCGGACAACGACGGCTCCGGACAACGACGGCTCCGGACAACGACGAAGCCCGGGAGACCGTGGGTCTTCCGGGCTGCGGCCGTACAGGAGGAGGGGTTAGATGATGCCCTCAAGCTCCCTCATCAACATAGCCTTGGGCTTGGCGCCGATGATCTGCTTGACCACCTCACCACCCTTGTAGACGTTCAGGGTGGGGATCTGCAGCACCCCGTAGTCCCGCGGCACCTGAGGGTTCTCGTCGATGTTCAGCTTGACGATCTCCAGCTTGTCCCCGTAGTCCTTGGCGATCTCCTCGAGGATGGGCGCGACCTGACGGCAGGGCCCGCACCACTCGGCCCAGAAGTCGACCAGCACCGGCTTGTCGCTCTTGAGGACCTCGGCCTCGAAGGTGGCGTCGGTTACAGCCTTCACGATTGCGCTCCTTAGTTCTCGTGGGTGGCCAGCCACCGCTCGGAGTCCAGGGACGCCGAGCAGCCGGTGCCGGCCGCGGTGATGGCCTGGCGGTAGATGTGGTCGACGACGTCGCCCGCGGCGAAGACGCCTTCGATGTTGGTCGCGGTGGTGGGCGCGGCGACCTGTACGTACCCGTCCTCGTCGAGGTCGATCTGCCCCTTGACCAGGTCGGTACGCGGGTCGTGCCCGATCGCCAGGAACAGCGCGTCGGTCGCCAGCTCGCTCTCCTCGCCGGTCTTGACGTTGCGCAGCTTGACGGCCTCGACCTTGTCGTCGCCGAGCACGTCCACGACTTCGGTGTCCCAGACGAACCGGATCTTGTCGTTGGCGAACGCGCGCTCCTGCATGATCTTGCTGGCGCGCAGCTCGTCGCGGCGGTGGACGACCGTGACCATCCGCCCGAACCGGGTCAGGAACGTGGCCTCCTCCATGGCGGTGTCACCGCCACCGACGACCACGATGTCCTTCTGCCGGAAGAAGAACCCGTCACAGGTGGCGCACCACGACACGCCGCGTCCGGACAGCCGCTTCTCGTTCTCCAGGCCGAGCTCGCGGTAGCCGGAGCCCATCGCCAGGATGACCGACTTGGCGTAGTAGGTGTCGGTGTAGGTCTTGATGACCTTGGGGTTGGCCTCCAGGTCGACCTCGATCACGTCGTCGGCGACCAGTTCGGCGCCGAAGCGCTCGGCCTGCTTGCGCAGGTTGTCCATGAGGTCGGGACCCATGATGCCGTCGGGGAAACCCGGGAAGTTCTCCACGTCGGTGGTGTTCATCAGCGCGCCGCCCGCGGTGACGGAGCCCTCGAAGACCAGCGGCTTGAGTTCGGCGCGTGCGGAGTAGACGGCCGCGGTGTAGCCAGCGGGGCCGGACCCGATGATGATCACGTTACGAACGTCGCTCAACGCTCCCACGCCTTCCTCTTCTGCTGTTGCCTGTGGCGTCAACAGATCCTAGGCCGCCGTGATTCCCTTCCCTGCCCACAAAACGAAAGAGCCCACCGAAGTGGGCTCTGACGTGGGGTTCCGCTTACCAGCGGCCGACGAGTGGCTTGCGAAGGTTCTTGCAGTTGAACGGGTCCACGACGTCGAGCCTGAGCTTGTTCTTGGCCTGGTTCCGCCAGGACGCGACGATGAGCGCCTCCTGACCGTTGTACTGGCCCTGGTCGACCGCGAACACCTTGAGCTTGCTGCGCGAGGACACCTGCGGCACGCACTTGGAGACACCGGTCGGCGTCTCACCGCCGCCCAGCGCCTCGGCGTTGCCCATGAAGCCCACCATCGGCTGGCGCAGGTTCTGGTCGCTGTAGTTGTGGTTGCTGTCGGTCAGCGCGTAGCCGCGGCTTTTGGTCTCCTCGCGCGTCGGCGTGGGGGGCTGTGCGACCTGCATGCCGCCGCCTCCGCCGTTCCCGCCCGAGGCCGTGAGCACCCCACTCGCCATTACGGCGGTGCCGACCACCACGGCCGCGGCAGCCGAGGCGACCGCGGGCATCGCCCACCGGCGCCGCCGGGAGGAGGCTCTTCGCCGAGCCGGGACGATCGTGCCGTCATCGGAGACCACTCCGAGGCGCACCGGCTCTTCCGGCGCCTCGGCCACGGTTTCCCATGGCGCGTCCCGCATGAGCTCGTCCCAGTCGGGCGCTTCCGCCAGGCCGACTCCGCCTCTGGTGGCCTCGGCCGCCAGCGCCTTGTCGATGCGTAGCGCGACTCCCATCGGCATGGCCGGTGTCGGTGTCGCCGCGAGCACCTCGCGAACCGCCGCCAAGTCCGCGAGTAGCGCCCCGCAGGGGGTGCACACCGCGAGGTGTTCGCGTACTTGGCGCGCCGTGCCGACGTCTAGAAGACCCTCGGCCAGCTCGGCCAGGATCTCGAGGTCGTAGTGCGTATCACCCGTCACGAAGTTCTGCTCCCTTCGCGGATGAGACGCGACTGAGGTCCGAACGGTTCCGCAGATGCGAAAGAATTGGGGCAAGTTTCGCGCGTCCCCGCGCACAGCGGCTTTTCACCGTCCCGCTGGGCACTTCGAGCACCTGAGCTGCGTCTTCGACCGAATAGCCCATCATGTCGACCAGCACGAGAGCGGCTCGCTGGTCGGCGGGCAGGAGTTTGAGAGCAGCCGAAACCTCCATGGAGACTTCACGTTCGAGGGTCTGGTCGGGCATCGGTGTGTCGCGTTCCGCGGCTTCGATGAGCTCGTCGTCGGCGACCGGCCGGACCGATTTGCGGCGCATCCGGTCGAGGCACGCGTTGACCACGATGCGATGGAGCCAGGTGGTGACCGCGGCCTCGCCGCGGAAGGTGGCGGCCTTGCGGTAGGCGGAGACGAACGCGTCCTGGACCGCGTCGGCCGCTTCGTCCGGGTCGCCCAGGGTGCGGAGGGCGACCGCCCACATGCGGTCCCGGTGCCTCTTGACTATCTCGCTGAACGCATGTGGATCCCCGTCGATGTGCGCGGCGAGCAGCTCCGCATCGGAGTGCTCAGCGCCTGAGGGTGTCTCGGGTGGGGAGTTCACAAGGGGGTTCCTGATTATGCTGATCCGGGAGAATGCACTACTACGTCATAGATGGTGCCATGAAACCCGCCATCGTCCGCAGGAAGACGCGTAAACCAGATCAAAACGTACTGGCCGCTTGCGGGCTGCTCAGGCGTCAGCGTGACCTTCCCGGACCCGTCCTTGTGACGTGCCACCGTCTTCAGCGAACCCAGCTCGCGTGAGTCGCCCACCTTCAACTCGACGTCGGCGCCCGACGCGTTCGACAGCGTGGCGACCACGTCGCTCACCTGGACCGGCTTGCCCATGTCGAGCAGCAGGCCGACGCCGTCCTTGAGCCCGCCGAGGTCGGCGTCGTTGTAGTTCTCGGTCTTCCAGAACGTGCTGGGCTTGCCGTCGATCGCCGCGGCGGCCCGGTCCGGCTTCTCCGCGCCGTCGCCGAGCGGGTCGAAGCCGTCGGCCTTGGCCGGCTTGACCACCTGGATCTCGGCCTCGGCCGGCTTCGACGTGCTCGGCTGGCCGCCGCTCGCCTCGGGCTCCGACGGGCTGCCCAGGCTGCGGCCGATCGTCCACGCGCCCACGCCGACCGCGGCGATGACCAGGAGCACGACCACGGTCATCAGCAGCCGGTTGAGCAGGCTGCCGCCGCCGTTCTGCGGGCGGTTGGCGATCACCGTGTGGGACGGCGGCGGGGCGTTGTCGTGCCGGGTGTCCAGGCCCTCGGAGCGGGAGCCGGTGGTGACCGACGGCGCGGGCGAGGAGTAGGAGATGGAGATGGGCATGGGCCGAGGCACGCCGGACAGCTCCTCGGCGACCTCGGCCGGGGTGGTCAGCGCCTGGTGGCCCTTGCGCGACTCGGGCAGCGCCGCGCGCACGGTGATCGTGTCGAGGTAGCCGGGCAGGCCGGCGGTCACCTGCCGGGGCGTGGCGAAGTGGCCGTCGATCATCGGCGCGGCGGGCAGGCCGCCCTCGTCCTCGTCGCCCGGCCAGTGCCCGGTCAGCCCGGCGTACAGCAGCCGGCCCAGGCCCTCGGCGTCCTCGTGGGCGGGGTGGTCGGCGGTGAGCCCGGCCAGCGCGGCGTCGACCGCGACGCCCAGCACCTTGACCGTGTTGCCGGTGGTCCACACCAGGTGGGCGGGGCGCAGGCAGAGGTGGTAGAGGTCGGCCTCGTGCGCGTGGGCCAGGGCCTCGGCCGCCTCGGCGACCAGGCCGGCGGCGCGCTCGGGGTCGAGCGGCCCGGCGGCCAGCAGGTCCGACAGCGACTCGCCGGTCACCCACTCGCTCACCACGTACGCGTGGTCGTCGTCCTGGGCGGCGTCGAAGACCTGGGTCAGCCGGGGATCGGTGAGCCGGCTGGCGGCACGGGCGGCGGTGACGACCTCGTGAACCCGCGGGAAGTCGGGGGCGAAGGTGAGGACGGCGACGGGCCGGGCCAGGATCTCGTCGATGGCCTTCCACAGCGTGGCGCCGTCGGACTCGCTCACGCGGTCCTCCAGCCGGAAGCGCTCAGCGAGGCGCTTGCCCGGTTCGACCGCCGACGTGCTCACTGACCTTCTCCGCTCAGCCGACCGGGCGATTCCGTGCCTCGACCCACCTGCGTGGAGGAATCCCACGTAGGCGCGTTATGTCGGGTGGATCCGCCCACGCCCCTCCTGCTTCCATTCGCGGGTGTCCGCACCATCGTAGTGCCGTGCCGTGTACGCCCGCGTTCCTTTACCGGCCTACCCGTCCCGCGACCATTCCAACGATTGAGTTGACCTCGGGGATGCGCATCTTATGGGCTACGGCCAAATAGAGCAGCCCTCCCAGGCCACCTCCGACCGCCAGGATGATCAAAGAATTGAGGAAGGCGAGCTCGCCGAAGAACTGCTGGCTGGCCCAGACCGAGGCGAGCGCGAGCACCGCGGTGGGCATCGCGGCGAGGTACATGCGGGTCAGCGCGGTGCCGATGGTCCAGCCGCCCAGCCCGGCCGCGCGCCGCGAGGCCATCGTCCAGGCGACGACCGCGCCCAGCGCGTACGCGCACGCGTAGGCGAACGCCAGCCCCATCACGAGGTAGGCAGGCGGCAGCAGCGCGTTGGCCACCAGCATCAGCACCGCGCTGGCCGCGGTGGTCCCGGCTCCGACGAAGACGGGAGTGCGGGTGTCGCCGAAGCTGTAGAAAACCCGGAGCAGGAGCTGGAAGACGGCGAAGGGCATGAGGGCCAGGCCGTACACCTGGAGGACGTTGCCGATGTAGACGGCGTCGGCGACCGAGGTCTCCCCGTGCGCGTAGATCGGCACGGTGATCGCGGGGCCGAGCACCATGAGCAGCAACGAGGCCGGAACCATCACGCACGCGATCAGCCGCACCCCGGACCCGAACTCCGAGCGCAGGTCGTCCATGCGCCCGTCGGCGACCGCGCGGCTCATCTTGGGCAGCATGGCGGTGATCACCGAGACGCCGATGATGCCGTAGGGAAGTTGGAAGAGCTGGAAGGCGAAGGTGTACGGGCTGACGCCGTGGTTGGGCACCGCGTCGCCGGCGGCGCTGGCCAGGTTGGTGATCAGCATGAAGCCGAGCTGGGTGATGACGACGTAGCCGATCGTCCAGCCGCCGGCCTTGGCCATCTCGCCGAGCCGCGCGTTGCGCACGTCGAGGCGGGGCCGGAACTGGAAGCGCGCCCGCTTGAGCGCGATCACCAGCACGGCGGCCTGCGCGACGATGCCGGCGGTGGTGCCGAGGCCGAGCAGCGCGAGCTGGCCGTCGGTGACCGACGCGAGGTCCTTGCCGCCGGAGTAGGCGAGGAACACGCCGATGACCACGACGTTGTTGAGCACCGGCGCCCACATCGGGGCGGCGAAGCGGTCGCGGGTGTTGAGGATGGCGCCGGCCACCGCGCCCAGGCCGAAGAAGGCGAGCTGGGGCAGGATCAGCCGGGCCAGCAGGACGGCGACCTCGTACTGCCGGGAGCCGGGCCGCCAGTTGGTGTAGAGGTCGATGAGCAGGGGGGCGGCCCACACCGCGAGCGCGGCCACGACGATGAGCGCGAGCGTGGCCAGCGTCAGCAGCCGCTGCTCGAAGGCCCGGCCGCCGTCGGGGTCGCGCTGCTGCGCCTGCACGATCATCGGCACGATGACGCTGCTCAGCACGCCGAGCAGGAGCAGGTCGAGGATGGAGTAGGGGATGGCGTAGGCGACGTTGTAGGCGTCGCCGAGCAGCGCGGTGCCGACCGCGGAGGCCAGCACCATCGTGCGTACGAAGCCGGTGATGCGCGAGACCATCGTGCCGGCGGCCATGATCGCGCTCGCCCTCATCAGGCGGCTCATACCTTCTCACTCTCCCGGGCCTGCGCCGCTCGCGCCGGCCGCTTCTCCGAGCGCCGCCGCAGGATGCGGGTGACCACGGCGGCCAGCATGACCGACAGCGCGCCGCCCACGATGACGAGGGCGATGCCGGTGTAGCCGGTGGTCCTGATGGTCAACTTGACGGGATCACCGTACGGCACGCCGTCGGCCGTCTCCAGCTGAACGGTGATGGCCGCGTCGCCGCTGGTCTTGACCAGCATCGGGACCTGCACGGTGCCGACCTCGCCCTTGCCCACCGTGATGGGCTTCTTGACGTACTTCGGATGGATCTGCAGCAGGTCGCGGTTGCTGGAGGACACGTCGACCATGAGCGTGACCGACGTGCTGAGCCCGTTGCGCACGCTGATCGGGACCTGGCCGTCGACGCCGGCCACCGTGATCGGCTGGGTGCGGCTGGCCCCGCTGATCGTGATGAGGCCGAGCCGCTTGCCCACCGCGGCGTCGACCTGCTTGGTGGCCGAGCGCCCCGCCCGCGTGCTGTTGCGCCAGGCGGAGGAGGCCAGGCGGAGCACGGCGTTGTCGAACCCGGCCGAGCGCTTGTCGGTGGTGATCCGGGTGGCCAGGTCGGCCTCGGTCGCCGCCTCCTTGACCGGTTCGAGGTACTTCTCGTTCAGCTCTTCCTTGCGGTCCTGCTCGGTGTAGACGAGCCCGGCGCGCGGCGTCTGCGCCTTGGCGGGCTTGATCGCGCCGAGCTCGCCCGAGGACAGCCACGGCAGCCGGCTCGCGGTCTTGAGCAGCGCCGCGACGAACGCGGGGTCCGGGTCCCAGCGCCGCGACGGCGCCACGACCAGGTTCCTGGCCCTGACCTGGCCGGGCTCGGCGGCGATCATCGCCGTCTCGGCGATGAAACGCTGCCTGTTGAGTACGGCGGTGCGCCCCGCCGCCGAGTCGAGCTCGAACATCCGGCTCAGCTCCTCGTCGGGCAGGAGCGCGGTGACCGGGCCGGAGACGCTGTCGAGCGTGGCGGCCGCGTCGAGCGTGGTCGTGGCCGGAGTCTGGGGCGGCAGGTTGGCCGGGTTGAGCAGCACGGTGCGCACGGCGCTGACCGACAGCAGGTCGAGGGCGTCGTCGTCGAGCTTGCCCGCCACCGGCCAGTTGGACGAGACGGGGATGTCCCGCTTGAACTGCCGGTCGGCCGCCGAGTCCGCGGCCTTGACCGCCCGGTCCACGCCGCTGTCGAGACCCTGATGGGCCAGCGCGGCCACATCGGGGTCGCCGTAGGGGACGGCGACGACGGGCGCGCCGGTGAGCGAGGTGCGCAGCGACTCCAGCCACGCCGCCGCGGCCGGGTCGGCGGGCTGCTTCTTGCCGTTTCTGAGCGTGTAGCCCTTGGTCATCGCCTGCACGTCGTCGAGTAGGCCGGGCTCGACGAACCAGGTGACGTTCTTCGGCGCCGTCTTGGCGAGGGCGGCGAGGTCGGCCAGGCGGCCCCCGGTCTTGAGCGCGGCGGTGAGCTTGTCGTCGACGAACGTGGCGTCGTCGGAGCGGTGGGGCGCGTCGATGATCGGCAACGCCACGGACAGCCGGTTACGCGGCAGCTTGGGCGTGGTCGGCGGCATGTAGGTGACGAACGTGTGGGCCTTGGCCAGCGGCTGCCAGGACGCCGCGGCCGGGACGACCTCGACCGTGATCGGGTAGACGCCGAAGGAGTTCATGCCGAGCTGCACCGGCGTGAAGGTGAGCTCCCAGGCGGCGCTGGTGCCGTTGTCGACCAGCGGGAAGTCCATGAACGTCGAGTTGGACGCCTGGGGGAGCTGTGCGGCCTGGTCCTCGGCGAAGGCCTTCATCGCGGCGCGGTCGGTCATGCGCTGGAAGCCGTAGCGCACCCGGACGCGCACGCCGGACAGCGCGGCCCCGGTGCCGTTGCGGAAGGTGCCCGACACCTTGATCTGGTCGGTGGGCTTGGTCGGCAGCTCGGGCGTGATCGCCCTGACGGTGAGGGTCAGCTCCTGCTTGGCCGTGGTGGCGGCAGCCGTACCCGGCGTTGTCGCGACCACGGGGGCGAGCAACGCGGCGGAGAGGACTGCGAGAAGCGTGGCCTTTCTGATCACGCGTCAGTCCGGGGTGGAGTACGGCGCACGCCCGCAATGGTACGGGCTCAGTGCCGTAGCGCGACCGTCTGGCGGGATCCTCTGGGCCTTGGCGCGCGCAGGTCCATGGACTTGCCGGACATGAGTGACAGCAGGTCGAACGCGCGCAAGGTGAGGGCGGTGTGGCGTTCACCGGTGGCCAGGAAGACGGCCTGGGAATCGGGCTTGATCCGGTCGTCGATGAGGACGGTGAGCGTGGGCGGCAGCAGCAGCGGGCAGACCAGCCCGGCGGCGTAGTCGGTAACCTCGTTGACCACGAAGGCCGGGGCGAGGTGTACTTTCCTGGCCCCGAGCAGTCCCCCGACCACGCCCGGCCTGGGCGGTGCGGCGACGGTGGAGACGACGGCGACGGCCTCCCGGCCCAGCCTGGTGACCGCCTCGAACACCGTCACGACCACGCAGCGGGAAGGGGCTGCGGAGATCGTCTCGGGCAGCTCGTCCGCGCAAGTCATGGGGCGCGGAAGGCGTACGATCTCATGATGGACCTGGTGTGCGAGGAGCCAGCGGTGGATCGCGAGGGCGTCCTTCATAAATGAGCTCCTAGCCTCGTTCCATGGCCCCCGACGGTCTCTGACCGACGGTAACCCGGACCTGGTGTGGCTCGGGGGATATGTTCCGTAATGCGTGAAGGACCTACCCAGCTTGTCCGACTCAAATCAGCACTTTCACAAGATCGCGCCGGTCGCCGACGAGCTCGGCGAGCTGTTCGCCGCCCGCGGGCACGAGCTCGCCCTGGTCGGCGGCTCGGTGCGCGACATCCTCCTCGGACGCATCGGCAACGACCTCGACCTGACGACGGAGGCCCGGCCGGAGCGGGTGCTCGAGATCGTCAAGGACTGGGCCGACTCCGTCTGGACCATCGGGATCGACTTCGGCACGGTCGGCGTCCGCAAGGGCAACTGGCTGCTGGAGATCACCACCTACCGGAGCGAGTCCTACGACCCCAAGTCGCGCAAGCCCGAGGTCGTCTACGGCGAGACCCTGGAAGCCGACCTGGAGCGCCGCGACTTCGCGATCAACGCGATGGCCGTGCGGCTGCCCGACCACGAGTTCGTCGACCCCTACGGCGGCGTCTCCGACCTGACCGCGCGGCTGCTGCGCACGCCCGGCACGCCCGAGCAGTCCTTCGACGACGACCCGCTGCGCATGCTGCGGGCCGCCCGCTTCGCCTCCCAGCTCGGCTTCACGGTCGCGCCCGAGGCGCTCAGGGCGATGACCGAGATGGCCGAGCGCATCGAGATCGTCTCGGCCGAACGCATCCGCGACGAGCTCGACAAGCTGATCTGTGGCGCGTACCCACGCGAGGGGCTGGGGCTGCTGGTCGAGACGGGCCTGGCCGCGCATGTGCTGCCCGAGCTGCCCATGCTGCGCCTGGAGATCGACGAGCACCACCGGCACAAGGACGTCTACGAGCACTCGCTGACCGTTCTCGACCAGGCCATCGCCCAGGAGGAGGACGGCAAGCCCGACCGCATCCTGCGCTGGGCGGCGCTCCTGCACGACGTGGGCAAGCCCAAGACCAGGCGGCACGAGCCGGGCGGCCGGGTCTCCTTCCACCACCACGAGCTCGTCGGCGCGCAGATGTCCAAGAAGCGCATGACCGAGCTCAGGTTCCCCAAGGACGTGGTGGCCGACGTGGCCCGGCTGGTCGAGCTCCACCTGCGCTTCCACGGCTACGGCTCGGGGGAGTGGACCGACAGCGCGGTGCGCCGGTACGTCCGCGACGCCGGTCACCTGCTCGACCGCCTGCACAAGCTGACCAGGGCCGACTGCACGACCCGCAACAAGCGGAAGGCGGCCAACCTCTCGCGTACCTACGACCAGCTCGAAGAGCGCATCGCCAGGCTGGCCGACGAGGAGGAGCTGGCCAAGATCCGTCCGGAGCTCGACGGCAACGAGATCCAGCGGGTGCTGGGCATCGGCCCCGGCCCGATGGTGGGCCGGGCCTACAAGTTCCTGCTCGACCTCCGCCTCGACCAGGGCGTGGTCGGCAAGGACGCGGCCACGGACGCGCTGCGCGCGTGGTCGCGGGAGCAGAGCTAGCGGCGGCGCGGGCGTCCTGCTCGAAGGGGGCGCCCGCGCGGCTTTCTCACCGCGTGGAGGCGACCCGCGCGGGCGCGGTGACCATCCGGTACGCCACCGCGCTGACCAGGTAGCCCACGGCGATGATGCCGACGGCCAGGTAGGACTTGCCGTCGGCGGGCAGGATCGCTGCCGACACCCCGGCGGCCAGCACGAACATGCCGTTGAACAACATGTCGTAGATGGAGAAGGCGCGCCCCAGGTAGGCGTCCTCGACGTCGCGCTGGACGGAGGTGTCGGCGCAGATCTTGACGCTCTGCCCGGCCAGGCCCAGCACGAAGCCGGAGATCCACAGGCCCCACTCCTGGAAGGGCGTCACCAGGATCGCGGCCAGGACTCCGGCCGCGCCCAGCATCAACGGCACGTAACGCTCGACGGGGATGCGCTCCGTGGCCAGCGGGGTGACGACCACGGCCAGGGCGTAGCCGACGGCCGAGGTGGCCACGACGATGCCGATGCCCCTGAGCGCCGCCTCGGAGTCGCCGTCGGTGAAGTAGTAGCGGTACAGGATGATGCCCAGGGCGGTGGCCATGCCGTACATGAAACGGTGGGCGGCCATGGCGCCCATCGCCGCGGCGGCCCTGCGCCGGTGGGCGAGGTGCCTGGCGCCCTCGACCAGGCCCTTGAGGACGTTGCGCACGGCCTCCCTGACCTGCGGCCGGTTGGGGTCGTAGTGGGGGCCGAGCAGGTCACGCCGCATGGTCCTGGCGACCAGGGCGCTCAGGCTGAACAGCACGCCCGAGGTGACCAGGACGAGCGCGACGCCCGCGTCGCCGGGTCCGAACACCCCGCGCATCAGCGTGGCGACGCCGACGCCGACGAAGGTGATGACCGTGCCCATGGTCGGCGTGACCGCGTTGGCCGCCATCAACTGCTCCCTGGGCACCACGTGCGGCAGGGAGGCGCCCAGCGCGGCCAGGAAGAACCGGTTGACGCCCAGGACGCCGAGCGCGGCCGCGTAGAAGAGCTCGTCGGGGGTGTCGAGGGCGACCAGGGCGGCGGCGCCCAGCAACAGCAGCCCGCGGACCACCGGGGCGATCACCAGGATCTGGCGGCGCGACCACCTGTCGATGAAGACGCCGACGAACGGCCCCAGGATGCTGTAGGGGAGGAACAGCACCGCCATGCCCGCCGCCACCTGCAGCGCGGTGGTCTGCTTCTCGGGGCTGAAGAAGGCGAATCCGGCGACGCCGAACTGGAAGATGCCGTCGGAGAACTGGGAGACCAGGCGGGTGCCGAACAACCGTCGGTAGTCCCGGCCCCGCAGGACCACACGGAGATCGGCGACAAATGACACGCAGCCAGCCTAGCCGCCGCCTCGTCCTGTCGCGGTGGGGGTCAGCACCACCCGGGGAGGAAACCGCACACCCTCCGGAGGAAATCACCCCATCCGCACAGGGAAGGGGAGGAAGAGAACCGCGCACAGGTTCCCGTACGCTTCGTTGCGTGACGACTGAGGAACTCGTGGTGTTGGTCGACGGCGAGGGAAACGCGATCGGCGCCGCACCCAAGACGTCGGTACACGGCCAGGACACCCCTCTGCACCTGGCCTTCTCCAGCTACGTCTTCGACGAGGCCGGACGCATCCTGCTGACCAGGCGCGCGGGGCACAAGCTGACGTGGCCCGGGATCTGGACCAACAGTTGCTGCGGCCACCCGCTGCCCGGCGAGCCCGTCGAGCACGCGGTGCTGCGCCGGCTCTCCTACGAGCTGGGCCTGGACGCCGAACGCGCCGACCTGATGCTGCCGACGTTCTCCTACCGCGCGGTCATGCCCAACGGCATCGTGGAGCACGAGCTGTGCCCGGTCTACCGGGTCACGGTGAAGGGGCAGGTCGACGCGAACCCCGACGAGGTGGGCGAGGTCCTGTGGATGCCGTGGAAGGAGTTCGCCGAAGGGGTGGGCAACGGCCTGCTGGCGATCTCGCCGTGGTGCAAGGAGCAGGTTCCGCTGCTGGCCGAGCTGGGGGCCGACCCGATGGCGTGGGAGACGGCGCCGGAGGAGCAGTTGCCTCCGGCCGCCAGGGCCACCTAGCCGGGCGCCGTCGCGGCGCCCGGCTCAGGGCCGTCAGCGGGAGACTTCTCCGCGGATGAACTTCTCCACGTACTCGCGTGCCTCGTCGTCGCTGTGCTGGACGGGCGGCGACTTCATGAAGTAGGAGGAGGCGCTGAGGATCGGGCCGCCGATGCCCCGGTCCAGGGCGATCTTGGCGGCGCGCACGGCGTCGATGATGATGCCGGCCGAGTTGGGGGAGTCCCAAACCTCGAGCTTGTACTCCAGGTTCAGCGGGGTGTCGCCGAAGGAGCGGCCCTCCAGGCGGACGTAGGCCCACTTGCGGTCGTCGAGCCACGGCACGTGGTCGGACGGGCCGATGTGCACGTCGGCCTTGCCCATCTCGTGCGGGATCTGCGAGGTGACCGACTGCGTCTTGGAGATCTTCTTGGACTGCAGGCGCTTGCGCTCCAGCATGTTCATGAAGTCCATGTTGCCGCCGAAGTTGAGCTGGTACGTGCGCAGCAGCTCCACCCCGCGGTCCTCGAAGAGCTTGGCCATGACGCGGTGCGTGATGGTGGCGCCGACCTGCGACTTGATGTCGTCGCCGATGATCGGGACGCCCGCCTCCTCGAACTTCTCCGCCCACTCGGGGTCGGTGGCGATGAAGACCGGCAGCGCGTTGACGAAGGCGACCTTGGCGTCGATCGCGCACTGCGCGTAGAAGCGGTCGGCCTCCTCCGAGCCCACCGGGAGGTAGGAGACGAGGACGTCCACCCGGTTGTCCTTGAGGACCTTCACGACGTCCACGGGGGCCTCGTCGGACTCCTCGATGATCTCGCGGTAGAACTCGCCGAGACCGTCGAAGGTGTGGCCCCTCTGCACGATCACGCCCGTGGGCGGCACGTCCGTAATCTTGATCGTGTTGTTCTCACTGGCCACGATCGCCTCGGACAGGTCGCGCCCGACCTTCTTGGCGTCCACGTCGAAGGCGGCGACGAACTCGACGTCACCGACGTGGTAATCGCCGAACTTGACGTGCATCAGGCCGGGGACCCTGGCGTCCGGGTCGGCGTCCTTGTAGTAGTGCACGCCCTGGACCAGCGATGCCGCGCAGTTGCCGACACCGACAACGGCCACGCGTACCGAACCCATCGCACTCGCTCCCTTACTCATCTGTGTTATTTCTCGCGGGCTCTTCCGAGGCCCGTCTCTCTGTCGCGATCAGTTCATTCAGCCAACGCACCTCGCGTTCGACCGATTCCAGACCGTGACGCTGCAACTCCAAGGTGTAAGCATCGAGCCGTTCCCTGGTTCGTGCGAGCGCGGTGCGGACGGCGTCGAGTCGTTCCTCGAGCCGGCTGCGGCGGCCTTCGAGAATGCGCAGGCGCACCTCGGCCTCGGTGTGGCGGAAGAAGGCGAAGTGGATGCCGAAGCTCTCGTCCTCCCACGCGGACGGCCCGGCCTGGGTGAGCAGCTCCTGAAGCCGCTCCTTGCCTTCGGCGGTGAGCTTGTAGACGATCTTCGATCTGCCGCTCACCCGAGTGGGTTGCTCTTCCACGATCAGCCCCTGCTCCAAGAGCGACCTCAGGCAGGGATACAGCGAACCGTAGGAGAACGCACGGAACATGCCGAGCAGCTCGTTGAGCCGTTTGCGCAGCTCGTAGCCATGAAGCGGCGTCTCGTGCAGCGACCCGAGCACGGCGAGTTCCAGCACTCTGCCCTGTCCGCTGACCAATGGAACCGCCCTCCTCTCGCGTCGATGTATCGGCTCGATACATCCTGAGGATACGTCGCTCCGCTATATGGCCGCAATTAATGACTTTGCCAAGACGTTGGGAGGAATCGGTAAAAAGCCGTAGTCTGGCGCGCATGTGGTCACAGCGAAGGGTGGTGGATTACGGCCTCGCCAAGCGGGCGGTGGTCCGCTCGGTGCGCTCAGGGCGCACTGTGCCCAGCGAGGTCTGTGACGCACAGCCGTACCTCCTTCGCGCGGCCCGCCACCTCGGCGAGGCCACCGAACGCACCTGCCCGGTGTGTGAGAGGGAGAACGTCACCAACGTGACCTATGTCTACGGGGATTCCCTGGGCCGCCATGCTGGTCAGGCAAAGGCCACGTCAGAACTCGTCGACATGGCCCATGATTACGACGAGTTCAGGGTGTACGTCGTCGAGGTCTGCCAAGGTTGTTCCTGGAACCACCTGACGGTCTCGTACGTCCTCGGCAACGGACCGCCTGACCTCGTCGGCCAACCGTGAGACCGAGGGCGGCGAGGAGCCTCACGCCCACCCGCCGTGCCATCCGACGACGATGCGAGGACGTGTGAGTTACAGCAGCAACGAGGGGACGGGACGCCAAGGAAGGCGCCGTCGCTCAAGCTCACCCCGTTCATCAACGCCCCAGGGGCAGACCCCGCAGACCGGTTCATGGGGTACGGCGCAGCCGCCACGTCGTCCGGAGGCAGCCTACGAGCAGACCGGCGCGATGGCCGCGCAGCAGGGCGGTCCGGGCTTCGACCAGCCGGAGCCCCGCCGCGCCCAGCCCGGCCAGCCGGGTCAGCCCGGTCAGCCCGGCCCGCGCCCCGGCCAGCCGGGGCACCCTGGCCAACCGGGGCACCCCGGGCAGCCCGGCGCGTACCCCGGCCAGACCGGCGCGTACCCCGAGCAGCCCGGCACGGGCGCGCAGCGCACCTCGCGCCGTCGCCCCCAGGAGCAGCAGGACACCATGGTGAGCCAGGCGCCGCCGCGCCGCGGGCGTGGCCGCGGCGGCCCCGAGGGACCGCCGCCTCCGCCCGCCGGCCCCGGCAGGGGTGACGGCGAGGGCCGCGACTGGCGCCGTTTCCTGCCGAGCTGGAAGATCCTCGTGGTCGGCGTCGTGGTCGTGGCCGCCGGCATCTTCGGCATGATCATGGTCGGCTACTCCCTCACGCCCATGCCCACACAGGAGCAGGCGCAGGCGAGCGTCGACGACCAGGGCAGCGTGATCCGCTACGCCAACGGCAAGGTGTTCGCGAAGATCGGCACCAAGCGCAAGCAGATCGACAACTTCTCCGAGATCCCCAAGCACCTCCAGGACGCGGTGATCGCCGCCGAGAACAGCTCCTTCCGCGAGGACTCCGGCATCTCCTTCTCCGGCATGGTCCGCTCGCTGTGGAGCACCGCCTCCGGCCAGCAGGTCCAGGGCGCCTCGACCATCACCCAGCAGATGGCGCGCAACTACTACGACGGCCTGTCCCAGGAACGCTCGCTCCAGCGCAAGGTCAAGGAGATCTTCGTCGCGGTCAAGCTGAACAAGTCGCTGACCAAGGAGCAGATCCTCCTGCAGTACCTCAACACCATCTACTTCGGCCGGGGCACCTACGGCATCGGCGCTGCGGCGGAGGCGTTCTTCAACAAGAAGAAGGTCAGCGACCTCACCCCCGAGCAGAGCGCCTACCTCGCCGGCCGGATCCAGAACCCGTCCTCCTTCGACGCCGCGGAGAAGGCGGGCAACCTGGGCCCGACGGAGTTCCGCTACTCGTACGTGCTCGACCAGATGGCCAAGCTCGACCCCGCGGCGTACGGGAACCTGAAGGCGAAGTCGCCCAAGGCGCCCAAGCGCACCAAGGACCGCCAGATCGACTACTTCAGCGGCGTCGACGGCTACATGATCATGGCCGCGATCAACGAGATGGAGCGCAAGACCCACATCGACCTCGACGAGCTCAAGGTCGGCGGCTACGACATCAGGACCACCTTCGACAAGGACCTGATGGACGCCGCGAAGCGGGCGGTCAACCAGCACACCCGCAACGCCCCCGCCGAGGTCATGGCCACGCTGGCCGCGGTCAACCCGACCAACGGGCGGGTCATCGCCTTCTACGGCGGCGACGACTACCAGCACGACGCGTGGAACGACGCCTTCCAGTCGGTGAAGCAGGCCGCCTCCGCCTTCAAGCCCTACGTGCTCGCGGCCTGGCTGGACCAGGGCTACAGCCTGCGCAGCTATCTGCCCGCCAAGGGGCCGATCAAGCTGGAGGGCACCACCGCGATCGACAACGACCACGCCTCGGGCACCACCGCCGTCGACGTCGTCAAGGCCACCGCCAGCTCGGTCAACACCGCCTTCGCCAAGATGGGGGAGAAGGTCGGCCTCGACAGCGTGGTGGACATCGCGGCCCGCGCCGGCATCAACAGGGATCGGCTGGAGGAGGTGAAGAACTCGCAGAAGTACCTTCTCACCATCGGCTCCAGCGGCGTGACCGCGGTCGAGCAGGCCGGCGGGTACTCGATCTTCGCCAACGCCGGCAAGCACACCGAGAACCACGTGATCATCAAGGCCACCCAGCGGGGCGGCAAGGTCGTCCTCGACGAGAAGCAGTACCCCACGGTCAAGGTGATCTCCGAGGAGGCCGCGGCCGACGCCACCGTCGCCCTGCAGGCCGTGGTGAAGAGCGGCACCGGCAGGAACGCCGCGCTCTACAACCGCCCGGTGGCCGGCAAGACCGGTACCAACAACGACAACAAGGACGTCTGGTTCGTCGGCTTCACCCCGCAGGTCTCCACCGCGGTCGGCATGTTCCGCCAGCAGTGCAAGACCAAGGGCGGCAAGGTCGTGCCTCCGGTCCACGACAACTGCCCCTGGTACCGGGGCAAGGACCCGGCCAAGGAGAAGAAGTACACGCCGCAGAAGCCGTACACCTCCCCGTACGAGGTCCCGCTGCCCGGCGGCTACCAGGGCGCCACCTACCCGGCGGCCATCTGGAAGACCTTCATGCTGGAGGCGACCAAGAACGACAAGGTCGAGCAGTTCCCGCCGCGCGCCGACGCCGGGGTGCCGGAGAACCTGGCGCCCAAGCCCACCCCGACGCCCACGCGCACGGTCGACCCGGAGAACCCGTTCGAGGACCCGACCGACTGCCCCCTCCTCGACCCGGCCTGTGAGGACGACGGCAACGTCAGCGTCGACCCCAACGAGCAGGGCTTCCCCGAGGACGACGACGGCATGATGGGCGGCGCGGAGATTCCCGATCCGATGCCGAGCCGCCCCGAGGACGGATGAACCCGCCGGTCGACGTCAAGCCGCCTGTTCACATAAGGGCGGTCTCGTACCTGCCCCTGGGGCTGTTCGCCGCCCTGGGGGCGACGCTGGCGTACCTGGTCAGGCTGCCGTGCCGTACCGGCGGGTGGAACGACCAGGTCACCACCTACACCAACTTCTGCTACACCGACATCTACCCGCTCTACTTCGACCGGCAGCTCGCCACCCAGGACCCCTACTTCGCCCAGGTGCCCTTCGACAAGCAGGTCGAGTACCCGGTCGTGCTGGGCGAGGTCATGCAGGTCATCGCGTGGCTGGTCAGGTCGGCCGGCGACGTCGCGACGCAGGGCGTGCGCTTCTACGACATCACCGTCGTCCTGCTCGGCGTCTGCCTGGTGATCGGCGTGCTGCTGATGGCCGCGGTGGCCGGCCCGACCCGCCGCTGGGACGCCCTCTGGTACGCGCTCGCGCCGTCGGTGATCCTCGCCGCCTACATCAACTGGGACCTGGTGGCCGGCGCCCTGTCGATGGGCGTGCTGCTGGCCTGGGCCAGGCAGCGCCAGGTCCTGGCCGGAGTCCTGCTCGGGCTGGCGATCGCCACGAAGTTCTACCCGCTGATGTTCCTGGGCGCGCTCTTCCTGCTCACGATGCGCACCGCGCGATGGCGGCCCTTCCTCGTCACGCTGGCCGGCGCGGTGACCGCCTGGGTCCTGGTCAACCTGCCCTTCATGATCTTCGCCTGGGACGGCTGGCGCCGCTTCTACGTCTTCTCCCAGGAACGCGGCGTCGACTGGGGCTCGCCCTGGCTGTTCTTCCAGAACAAGGGCTGGCCCGTGCTCGGCACCGCCGACGTGAGCATGCTCGGCACCGCCTCGCTGGCCGTCCTCTGCCTCGGCATCGCCGTGCTCACGCTGGGCGCGCCGCGCCGGCCCCGGCTGGCGCAGATCTGCTTCCTGGCGCTGGCCGCGTTCATGATGACGAACAAGGTGTGGTCGCCGCAGTTCGTGCTGTGGCTGGTGCCGTTCGCGGTCCTGGCCAGGCCCAACTGGAAGCCGCTGGCCCTGTGGCAGGTGGCCGAGGTCTGGTACTTCTTCGCCATCTGGCTCTACCTCCTGGCCCAGCCGCCGCTGGAGCGGGCCGACCTGGGCATCGGCGACGACACGTACTTCACCGCCGTGTGGGGGCGCGTGATCACGATCGGCATCATGATGGCCTTCGTCGTGCGCGACATCCTCCGCCCCGACAAGGACGTGGTACGGCAGGGCGGCATCGACGACCAGATTGGCGGCGTCTTCGACGGCGCCCGCGACCGCTACACCCTGTTGCCCGCCGCTCGATGATCACTCGTTCGGCCGATCGGGACGCGCTGCTCCTGTGGCTCGGCTCGCGCGCCGGGCTGCTCGTGGCGACGCTGCTCGGCGTCTCCCTGCACGACTACCTGGGCAAGTGGCGGGCCTGGGACGCCGGGCTGTTCGTCGTCATCGCCGAGCACGGCTACGACGGCGCGCCCGGCAAGGCGCCGGACGCGGGGCTGCCCGCGTTCTTCCCCGGGATGCCGATGGCGCTGCGGCTGGTGCACCTGGTCGTACCGGACTGGTCGCTGGCCGGGCTGCTGATCTCGCTGGTGGCGGGGGCGGTGGCGACGGTCTTCCTGGCCCGGCTGGCCGACTTCGAGGGCGGGACCGGCTGGGTGGCCGTGCTGGCGCTGCTGCTCTTCCCGACCGCGGTCTTCCTGGCGGCCGGCTACAGCGAGGCGCTGTTCCTGGCCTTCGCGGTGCCGGCGTGGCTGGCGGCCAGGCAGCGGCGCTGGCCGCTGGCCGTCGTCCTGGCCGCGGGCGCCTCGTGTGTGCGGATCACCGGGTTGTTCCTGGCGCTGGCGCTGTGGGTGGAGTTCGCCGCCTCGCGGCCCGCGCTCCGGCAGGCGCCTTGGCTGGCCGTACCCTTTCTGCCGCTGGTGGGGTACTCGTTCTTCCACTACACGCGCTCGGGTGACTGGTTCGCGTGGAAGCACGCGCAGGAGGCGGGCTGGGGCAGGGAGATGGTGTGGCCCTGGGAGTCGTTCGCCAAGACGTGGGCGGCGGCCATGGGCGGCGACGAGTTCGCGGTCGCGTTCCGCATGGAGATCGCCGGGGTCGGCGTGGCCGTGCTGGGCCTGGTGTGGCTGCTGGCCATGCGGCGCTGGAGCGAGGCGGTCTACTGCGGGTTGCAGGCCGGGGCCCTGATGACCTCGGCCTACTACCTGTCGATCCCGCGCTCGTTGCTGCTGTGGTTTCCCCTGTGGGTGGCGATCTCCCGGCTGCGGCACCGGTGGGTGATCGCGGCGTACGCCATGGTGTCGGGGCCGTTGATGGTGCTCAACACCGTGCGGTTCCTCACGGGCGCCTGGGCGGGGTGAACGTCCTTACCCACTCATGCGGCTCGGTAATCCAGGGAAGTTATCCACAGGCTGTGGGTATCAGAGGTTCTTGCGGAGGAAGGCGATGTCCTCCGCCTGGCCCGCCGCGGGGGTCTCGACGATGACGGGGGCGCCGGCGGCCCGGCAGACCGCGAGGATCAGCTCGGGGTCGATCTTCCCCTCGCCGAGGTTGGCGTGGCGGTCGGCGCCGGAGTCGAAGTCGTCGCGCGAGTCGTTGCAGTGGACCAGGTCGATGCGGCCGGTGATGGCCTTGACCCGGTCGACCAGGTCGATCAGCTCCTCGCCGCCGGCGTGGGCGTGGCAGGTGTCGAGGCAGAAACCGACGTCGAAGCCGTCGAGCGCCTCCCACAGCCGGGCGATGCGATCCAGCTTGCGCGCCATCGCGTTGCCGCCGCCCGCGGTGTTCTCGATGAGGACGGGGATGCGGGTCTCCTCCAGGCGCTCGAACACCTTGCGCCAGTTGTCGAAGCCGACCTGCGGGTCGTCGTTGTTGCCGACGTGGCCGCCGTGGACGATCAGGCCCTTGGCGCCGAGGTCGGCGGCGGCCGTCAGGTGCTGGGTGAGCAGCTTGCGGCTGGGGATCCTGATCTTGTTGTTGGTGGTGGCCACGTTGACCAGGTAGGGGGCGTGGATGTAGATCTCCACCCCCTCGACCGGCTTGTCCGGCAGCACCGGGCCCTTGTAGCCCTGCGGGTCGCCGAGGAAGAACTGCACCACCTCGGCGCCGACCTCGGCGGCGTGGGCGGCGGGATCGTCCTGGTCGACATGAGCACCGATGAGCACCATGGCTTGAGACTAGCCGTTTGGTCCGACGTTCTCAGGGCAGTCGCCTGGAGCCCCCCGACCATCTGAGGAGCGTGATGGCGCTGTACCGCAGAGGCGTGAGCCTGATATTCCTGATCTACGTCATCGTCGGCATCTACGTCGCGTGGGTGTACGACTACATCACCCCGGCCCTGCTCAAAGACCTGGCCGAGGCGTTGCTGGCCATATTCCTGTGGTTCCTGATCCTGCTCGGTGTCGATCTGCACCTGGGCGGATGAGTCTGCGGGGCCCTCGCGGCCCCACAGATTTTCCATAGCCGGAAGCCCGTTACGGGAGGAAGCCGCCGCGCGCGATGCCGAGCGCCACGCCGACGAACGCCGCGACGATGCCGATGATGTTGAGCACCCGCTCGCCCGTGGTCACCGAGACGTACTGCGAGTACAGGCCCATGCCGAAGCCGAGCGCGCCGGCCCACGACGCCACGACGTGCCCGCCGGTGAAGAACGTCGCCACGAACGCCACGAGGCCGACGACCAGGGTCGCGACCGCCAGGGCGTTCTCGCGCGGATGCGCGTGGCCGTCGCTGTTGAGGGCGAGCATGGAGCGTTCGCTGTCGGACGGTTCCAGCATGTGTGGCACGGTCACCACCCCCTTGTCCTTACAGGCCTTCCCATCCGTGAGCGGCTGGTAACCTGGTCAGGCTGCGTTGTGATTGACCTTTGGCGCCGAAAGGGGCGCCGGGGCAGAAACGTCAGCGTCCTCCTGTCACGACAGATCGTCGTGACCGCAAGAGTCCAGAGGAGGTTGGAGTCCCGCATGCGTCGTTACGAAGTAATGGTCATCCTGGACCCTTCGCTCGATGAGCGCACTGTGGCGCCGTCCCTCGACCAGTTCCTCACCGTCGTCCGCAACGACGGCGGCACCGTGGAGAAGGTCGACGTCTGGGGCCGTCGCCGCCTCGCCTACGACATCGACAAGAAGTCGGAAGGCATCTACGCCGTCATCGACCTGTCCGCGGAGCCCGCGACGGTCAAGGAGCTCGACCGCCAGATGAACCTCAACGAGGGCATCATGCGCACCAAGGTCCTCCGCCCCGACGTGCACTAAGCAAGCTTGTTGCCCGGCTTTTGTCGGGCGGCAGCCGTACTCTGAGCCGGTAACCCAAGAAGTTCAGGAAGGCTCCTAGCCATGGCAGCAGGCGACACCGTCATCACCATCGTCGGCAACCTCGTCGACGACCCGGAGCTGCGCTTCACCCCTACGGGTCAAGCCGTGGCCCGCTTCCGAGTCGCGTCCACTCCGCGGTTCATGGATCGCCAGACCAACGAGTGGAAGGACGGCGAAAGCCTCTTCCTGACCTGCAACGTGTGGCGTCAGGCGGCCGAGAACGCCGCCGAGTCGCTGCAGCGCGGCATGCGGGTCATCGTCCAGGGGCGGCTCAAGCAGCGGTCTTACGAGACCAAGGAAGGCGAGAAGCGCACCGTTTACGAGGTCGAGGTCGACGAGGTCGGCCCGTCTCTGCGCAACGCCACCGCCAAGGTCAACCGCACCTCCCGTCAGGGTGGTGGCGGCGGCGGTGGCGGCGGGTTCGGCGGCGGTCCCGCCGACGACCCGTGGGCCTCGGCGTCCCCGGCCCCGTCCCAGGGCGGCGGCTTCGGTGGCGGCGGCGGCGACCGCGGCTACGGCGGCGGTCAGCAGCAGCAGCAGGGCGGCGGCGGCTTCGGCGGCGGCAACGACTTCAGCGACGAACCGCCTTTCTAATCACCAGTCCACAAGCCCGAGTCCATTCCCGCATCACAGCGGGGCTCTGAAAGGAGCACCACGATGGCTAAGCCGGCACTGCGCAAGCCCAAGAAGAAGGTTTGCCTGTTCTGCCACGACAAGATCTCCTACGTCGACTACAAGGACACGGCTCTGCTGCGGAAGTTCATCTCCGACCGCGGCAAGATCCGTGCACGCCGGGTGACGGGCAACTGCACCCAGCACCAGCGCGACGTGGCGACCGCGATCAAGAACGCGCGTGAGGTGGCTCTGCTGCCTTACACGAGCACCGCGCGCTAAGGGAGGTTTCGTCGATATGAAGCTCATCCTCACCAACGAGGTCTCCGGCCTCGGCGCCCCCGGCGACGTCGTCGAGGTCAAGGACGGCTACGGCCGCAACTACCTGATCCCGCGCGGCTTCGCGATCCGCTGGACGCGTGGCGGCGAGAAGCAGATCGAGTCCATCAAGAAGGCTCGTGACGCCCGCGAGATCCGCGACCTCGGCACCGCCAAGGAGGTCGCCGGCCAGCTCGGCGCCCTCAAGGTCAAGCTGGCCACCCGCGCCGGCGACAGCGGCCGCCTGTTCGGCTCGGTCACCACGGGCGACGTCGCCGACGCGGTCAAGGCCGCCGGCGGCCCGATCCTCGACCGCCGCCGCATCGAGATCGTCAACCCGATCAAGAGCCTCGGCAGCCACAAGGTCAGCGTCAAGCTCCACCCGGAGGTATCCGCCTCCATCGACGTGGAAGTCATCGCCGGCTGAGTCGTCAGCTCCGTTCAGGGCCCTCTCCCGCTGCTGCGGGAGGGGGCTCTGCCCGTTGTGGTGCTGTTCGAGAAGCCCTTTCCGTTACGGCTCCGCCACCCCCACGCCACCCGCCGCCGTGGGTTTCCGCCGATCGTGGGGATCGCTTCTCACGTCGGACGTGCTCCCCACCGCAACGGCCCCCCTTGACCAGCCATTCTGCCCACCCACCTCGTCTCGCCAGCCGCCTGCCGCACCCTGCCCAGCGCCGCTGCCTGACCGAGCCCTGGTCTGGCCGCCCTCGGTGCCTGGCGTGTGCTGGGCTGGACTGGGCTGGGCTGGGCTGGGCACGCGGCGTATCCGGTTGCGGGTGATCGGGGCTGGCGATCGGGGGGTTGTGGGTTACGGGGTGTAAGGGCTGGTCGTGGCTTATTTCCTAGCTGTCCACAGTAGAATGTGGAACGTTCTTCCCCGTGTTCCCTGGAGGCTCAGCCATGGTCCGTCCCCCGATGCTGTTCGCGCTAGGCGCGCTCGCGGCCGCCGTAGTCGCCTGTGCACCGGCCGACAACACCACGGGCGCCAGCGCGGCCCCCGCGACCTCCACCGCCTGCACCAAAGACCAGCTCAAGCTCACCACCGCCGGCAAGCTGACCATCGGCACCGACAAGCCCGCCTACGACCCGTGGTTCAAGGACGACGACCCGTCCAACGGGCAGGGGTTCGAGAGTGCCGTGGCCTTCGCCGTAGCCGGTGAGCTGGGGTTCGACCGGGACGAGGTGCAGTGGAACACGGTGAAGTTCGACTCGGCGTTCGCGCCGGGGCCGAAGGCGTTCGACTTCGACGTCAACCAGGTCTCGATCACGCCTGACCGCGCCAACGTCGTCGACTTCTCTAAGGGCTACTACACGGTCAAGCAGGCGATCGTGGCCGTCGAGGGCGGCAAGTACGCGGGCGCGAAGAGCCTGGCCGAGCTCAAGGACGCCAAGATCGGCGTCCAGGTCGGCACCACCTCGCTGGACGCGGTGAAGGGCGTCATCCAGCCGGCCACCGACCCCAACGTGTACAACGAGCAGATCGACGCGGTCACCGCGCTGAAGAACAAGCAGGTCGACGCCCTCGTGGTGGACCTGCCGACCGCTTTCTACGTGACCGCCGCCCAGGTCGAGAACTCCAAGATCGTCGGCCAGTTCAGCTCGACCGGGGGCGCGCCGGAGGAGTTCGGGCTGGTCATGCAGAAGGGCAGCGCGCTGAAGCCCTGCGTGGACAAGGCCGTCGAGGCGCTGAAGTCCAAGGGTGAGCTGGCCAGGATCGAGCAGACCTGGCTGGGCTCTGCCGCCGGGGCGCCGGAACTGAAGTGACCACCGCCTGGGTCAAGAGCGATCGGCAGGTCGAGCGGGAGCGGGTCCGGAAGTCCCGGGCCCGCCGCTCGGTGTCGGTCGCCACGGGCTCGACGATCATCCTCCTGCTCCTGGTCGCGGGGGTGGTGGTCAACGCGCCGGGGTGGCCGCGGGTCCAGGAGACCTTCTTCAACCCGGAACACTTCATGAGGGCGCTGCCGGACGTGGCGGAAGCCTTCCTGCTCAACGTGAAGATCTTCCTGATCGCCGAGCCGCTGATTCTCGTGGTCGGGCTGCTGGTGGCGCTCGCGCGAGGGCTGAAGGCCCCGGTCTTCTTCCCGCTGCGGGTGCTGGCGGTCCTCTACGTCGACTTCTTCCGCGGCGTCCCCACGCTGCTGCTGATCTACCTGGTCGGCTTCGGCTTTCCGGCGCTCAACCTCCAGGGTGTTCCGTCCGACCCGGTGACGCTGGGCGTCATCGCGCTGACGCTGTCCTACAGCGCGTACGTGGCCGAGGTGTTCAGGTCGGGCATCGACTCCATCCATCCGAGTCAGGTGGCCTCGGCCAGGTCGCTGGGCCTGAGCCACGCGAAGACCATGCGGTTCGTGGTGCTTCCGCAGGCGACCAGGCGGGTCGTGCCGCCGCTGCTCAACGACTTCATCTCGCTGCAGAAGGACACGGCGCTGGTGGCGACCATCGGCGCCATCGAGGCGCTGCGCGCGGCGCAGATCTACGCCGCCAAGACGTTCAACTACACCTCCTACCTGGTGGCGGCGCTGCTGTTCATCCTGCTGACCATCCCGATGGCCAGGTTCACCGACTACCTGGCCGCCCGATCCCGAAGGCGGCGCGGGGCATGAGCGTGCTGACGATCGAGGGCGTCTGGAAGAACTTCGACGGCCACCACGTGCTGCGCGGCATCGACCTGGAGGTACGCTCCCACGAGGTCGTCTGCCTGATCGGGGCCTCTGGCTCCGGCAAGTCGACCCTGCTGCGCTGCGTGAACCTGCTGGAGACGGTCGACGACGGCGCCGTGTACCTGGAGGGGCAGGAGATCACCGATCCGCGCGTGAACGTCGACGACGTGCGCAGGCGGATCGGGACCGTGTTCCAGGCGTACAACCTGTTCCCGCACATGAGCGTGCTCGACAACGTCACGCTGGCGCCCCGGCAGGTCCACGGGATGGGCAGGCGGGAGGCGGAGGAGCGGGCTCGGGAACTGCTGGCC
Source organism: Nonomuraea sp. NPDC050790 (assembly GCF_044456745.1). Taxonomy (NCBI): domain Bacteria; kingdom Bacillati; phylum Actinomycetota; class Actinomycetes; order Streptosporangiales; family Streptosporangiaceae; genus Nonomuraea; species Nonomuraea sp. NPDC050790. Next base: position 293,407 of record NZ_JBITGF010000009.1, read on the forward strand.
AGGTTCGGGCTGGCGGACAAGGCCGGGGCCTATCCCGACCGGCTCTCGGGCGGGCAGCAGCAGCGGGTGGCGATCATCCGGGCGCTGGCCGTGCGGCCCAGGCTGATGCTGCTGGACGAGGTGACCTCGGCGCTCGACCCCGCGCTGGTCCGCGAGGTGCTGGGCGTCATCAGGGAGCTCAAGGACGCCGGCATGACGATGATCCTCACGACCCACGAGATGGGCTTCTGCCGCGACATCGCCGACACGGTGTGCTTCCTGGACGACGGCGTGCTGCTGGAGAAGGGGCCGCCGGAGAAGATCTTCACCGATCCCGAGCACGCGCGTACCCGCGACTTCCTCAGCACCGTGCTGGAGTCCGGGCGGTTCTAGCGTCTGTGCCGGCCCCGGCCGGCCTTGGCCTGGTCGGCGGCCAGGAGGCTGTGGTGCTTGCCGTACAGGAGATAGGCCACGAGGCCGAAGGCCATCCACAGCGCGAACCACCCCCACGTGACGACCTGAAGGTTGATCATCAGCCAGACGGTCGCCACGATCGACAGGCCCGGCAGCCACGGCGAGAGCGGCACCGTGAAGCCGCGCTCCAGGTCGGGCAGGCGGTGGCGCATCGCGATCACGCCCACCGCCACGAACATGTAGGCGAACAGCGCGCCCAGCACCACGAGTTCCTGCAGCGTGAGCACCGGCACGAACTGGGTGAGCAGCATCGCGATCACGCCGATCACCCATGTCACCCGTGAGGGGGTGTGGAAGCGGCGGCTGATCGTGGCCAGGCCGCGGGGGAGCAGGCCGTCGCGGGCCATGGAGAACATCACGCGCGTCTGCCCGACCAGCAGCACCAGGATGACCGTGGTCAGGCCGAGCACCGCGCCGACGTCGATGACGTGCACCATCCAGTCGACGCCCGCGATCCTGAACGCGCCCGACAGCGGCGCGTCGACGTCGATCCGTTCGTACGGGACCATGCCGATCATCACGATCGCGACGCCGAGGTAGATGACCGTGGCGATCACCAGGCTCCTGATGACACCTTTCGGTACGGCCCGCCGCGCGTTGACCGTCTCCTCCGCGGCCGTCGTCACCAGGTCGAACCCGATGTAGGCGAAGGCGATCGCCGAGGCGGCGGCGAACACCCCGAACCAGCCGAACGTCTGGCTCTGCCCGAACACCACCTCCAGCACCGTGTCCGGCGGCGTCGGCGAGGGCTTGGCCTCCACGAAGAAGTCGCCGAAGTTGGCCACGTCGATGTGCAGCGCGCCGACGACCAGCACCGCGGCGATGGCGAGCAGCTTGGCGCCGACGATCACCCACAGCGCCCGGAGCCCGATGTGCGCGCCGAGCGAGACGATGCCGGTCAGCAGCGCCAGGATGAACAGGGCGAACCCGTTGGAGAACGCCTCCGGGTACGGCAGGCGGATGCCGAAGTCGGTCAGCAACTGGGCGGCGTACAGGGCCCACGCCCTGGCCACGACCGCGGAGGCGAGTTGCAGCTCCAGGATGAGCGCCCACCCGATGATCCACGCCCAGACCTCGCCGAAGATGACGTAGGCGAAGGTGTAGGCGGTGCCGGAGGTCGGCATCGTGGAGGACAGCTCGGCGTAGCACAGGGCCGCCAGCAGGCAGGCGATGCCCGCGATCATGAAGGAGACGAGCACGCCGGGACCGGCGGCGGTGGCCGCCTGGACTCCGGCGATGCTGAAGATGCCGGCGCCGATCGTCGCCCCGAGGCCGAGGACCACGAGGTCGGCGGGACGGTAGAGTTGCGCGAGGCGGTGCCGGGCGCCTGTGCGTAACCCGGTGGCCTCGGACGGTGGTAAACGGCGTAAGATCGTGGACAAGGGCAACCCACCCAGCTCTGTGAACTCGCTCACAGTGCCTCACCGCTCACCCGACGACAAGCACGGGACGGTTACGCCCCGGTCACCAGCCATGCAGTGCCGGCGGCCCGCCGTACCAGCGTGATCAGTCTTGCCACCATCCACACCCCTAGCGCGCACCAAAGCGCAACGATGCCCCATCCGGAGGCGAGCAGGGCGGCGGGAAGGTAGGCGAGCGTCGTCCACACCCCGGCCCACGCCAGGTACCTCTGGTCGCCCGCGCCGATGAGCACGCCGTCGAGGACGAACACGATCCCGCAGATCGGCTGGAAGAGCGCGACCGGCCACAGTACGGCCAGCAACTCCGCGGTGACCTGCGGGTCGGCGGCGAACAGCCCCGGCACCCACGGCCTGGCCACCAGCACCAGCGCGCCCAGCACGACCCCCGACCACAGCCCCCAGCGCACCATCCGCTTGGTCGCCGCCCTGGTCGCGGCCACGTCCCCGGCGCCGAGCGCCCGCCCGGTGATCGCCTGCCCGGCGATGGCGATCGCGTCGAGGGCGAAGGCCAGGAGCGTCCAGACCTGGGTGGCGATGGCGTACGCGGCCAGTTCCGGACGGCCCATGCGGGTGGCCACCACGGTCGCGACGACGAGGACCACGCGCAGGCAGACGGTCCGCACCAGGAGCGCGAACCCGGCCGTGCCCGCCCTCCCGATCCCCGCCCAGTCGGGACGCAGCGAGACGTCCCTGGCCCGCGCGCCCCGGACCACGATCACGAGGTAGACGGCGGCGCCCGCGGTCTGGGCGGCGACCGTGCCCCAGGCCGAGCCGGCGATGCCCCAGTCGAGCCCGAGGACGAACCAGGCGTTGAGCGCGGCGTTCAGCGCGAACGAGCCGATCGCGACGACGAGCGGGGCGAGCGTGTTCTGCAGTCCGCGCAGCACGCCGGTGCCGGCCAGCACCACGAGCATGCCCGGGACGCCGAGCAGGCTGATGCGCAGGTAGACGACGGCCTGCCCGGCCTGGTCGGGCGCCGCGCCGAACAGGCCGACCACGGCGGGCGCGAGCGGCCAGCCGGCCACGATCACGGCCAGTCCGATGCCGATCGCCAGCCAGAGACCGTCCACGCCGCTGCGCATGGCCCGCGCGTGCTCGCCGGCTCCGGTGAGGCGGGCGACGGAGGCGGTGGTGCCGTAGGCGAGGAAGACGCAGAGGTTCACCACGGTCGCGAGCACGGTGCCGGCGACCCCCAGCGCGCCGACCGCGGTGGTGCCCAGTCCGTGGCCGACGATGGCGTAGTCGGCGAGCAGGAAAAGCGGTTCGGCGACCAGCGCGCCGAAGGCGGGCACGGCTAGCCGGAGAATCTCCCGATCCTGGGTGGTAATGGGCATTCGTCTAGTATGAGCCTTACGCGGCGTGTCGCGGCAACTTTCTTTCCTCCACAATCGGTGGACATTGTTTCCGCAGGTCAACGGCATGTCTGGGGGTGCTGTCCAGAGTTATCCCCAGGGCTGTCCACAGTGCTCCCACACCCTGAGGCGAGTCGTGCACAGCTTGGCCACAGGCTTGTCCACAGGCCGCGTTGCCGTACCTCGCGGAACCCGCGAAACTGTCAGACCGGTCGGCTACAAGTGGGGGTGGTGCGACCGCCTGCTAGTTCGAGGGGGCGCGGTGAGCATGGACGACGAAGAGCCGGGCAGCGGCGGCCCCAGTTTCGAACGTACCCCGCCCCACAACATTGAGGCGGAGCAGTCGGTGCTGGGCGGCATGCTGCTGTCCAAGGACGCCATCGCCGACGTCATCGAGATCCTGCGCTCCGACGACTTCTACCGGCCCGCCCACCAGATCATCCACGACGTCATCACCGACCTCTACGGCCGGGGCGAGCCCGCCGACGCCGTCACCGTCTTCGACGAGCTGCAGAAGCGCGGCGAGATGGCCAGGGTCGGCGGCGCCGCCTACCTCCACACGCTGACCGCGGTCGTCCCGACGGCCGCCAACGCGGGCTACTACGCGAAGATCGTGCGCGAGCAGGCCATCCTGCGCCGCCTCATCGAGGCCGGCACCCGCATCGTCTCCTACGGCTACGGCGGCCAGAACGAGGAGGTCGACGACCTGGTCGACCGCGCCCAGGCGGAGATCTACAAGGTCACCGAACGGCGCACCTCCGAGGACTACCGCCCGCTGTCGGAGATCATGCCGGGCGCCCTCGACGAGCTGGAGGCCATCGGCAGCCGCGGCGGGCACATGGTCGGCGTCCCCACCGGCTTCCAGGACCTCGACCAGCTCACCAACGGCCTCCACCCGGGGCAGATGATCGTCGTTGCCGCCCGCCCCGCCATGGGCAAGGCCCTCGCGCTCGACACCCCGCTGCCCACGCCCACGGGCTGGACCACGATGGGGCAGGTCGCCGTCGGCGACCACCTGATCGGAGCCGACGGCAGACCGACCCGCGTCGTGGCGGCCACGGAGATCATGTACGGCAGGCCGTGCTACGAGGTGGAGTTCGGCGACGGCACGGTGATCGTCGCCGACGCCCAGCACCAGTGGCGGACCACCACGCCCGCCGGAAGCCTTCCCGCCCGCCGCGGGGCCGTGGCGACGCTGGAGACCACCGCGGTGGTGACCACGGAGGAGATCGCCGCCACGCTGCGCTCGAACCACGCGGTCCCGCTTGCCGCCGCCTTCGACCTCCCTGAGCGCTCCCTGCCCACGCCTCCCCACGAACTGGGCCGCCTACTCAGCGCCGCTGAACCCGCCGGCATCCCCAGCGCGTACCTGCGCGCCTCGGAGCGGCAGCGCCGCGACCTCCTGGCCGGTCTCCTCGACTCCCTGGCAGGCACGGAGCTCACGCTGGCCAACCGGCGGCTCGCCGAGGACACCCTTGAGCTGATCCTCAGCCTCGGCCACCACGCGAGCCTGAGCGCCTCCGGCCACACGATCGAGCTCTCCACCACCGGCGCCCGTCACGTCGTCGCCGTCCGCCCGATCGCCTCGCGCCCGGTCCGCTGCGTCGAGGTCGACAACCCCGACCACATGTACCTGGCGAGCAGGGCCTGCGTCCCCACCCACAACAGCACCCTGGGCCTGGACTTCGCCCGGTCGGCGGCGATCAAGAACGGGATGACCACGGTCATCTTCTCCCTGGAGATGTCGCGCAACGAGATCACCATGCGCCTGCTCTCCGCCGAGGCCAGGGTCGCGCTGCACGCGATGCGCTCGGGCATGATGAGCGACGACGACTGGACCCGCCTGGCCCGCCGGATGAGCGAGGTGGCCGAGGCGCCGCTGTTCATCGACGACTCGCCGAACATGTCCATGATGGAGATCCGGGCCAAGTGCCGGCGCCTCAAACAGCGCCACGACCTGCGCTTCGTCATCATCGACTACCTCCAGCTCATGAGCTCGCCGAAGAAGACCGAGAGCCGCCAGAACGAGGTCTCGGAGATCTCGCGAGGCATCAAGCTGCTGGCCAAGGAGCTCGAGGTCCCGGTCATCGCGATGTCCCAGCTCAACCGCGGTCCCGAACAACGCACGGACAAACGCCCCCAGGTGAGCGACCTGCGCGAATCCGGCTGTCTCACCGCCGCCACCCGCGTCCTGCGGGCCGACACCGGGGCGGAGGTGTCGCTGGGTGAACTTTTGGAGTCCGGGGCGCGCGACATCCCGGTGTGGTCGCTGGACGAGCGGCTCCGGCTCGTCCCCAGAACCATGACCCACGTGTTTCCCAGCGGGGTGAAGGAGGTCTTCCGGCTGCGGCTGCGGTCGGGGCGGGAGATCGACGCGACCGCCAATCACCCCTTCATGACCCTGGACGGCTGGCGCCCCCTGGGCGAGCTGACCACGGGCGCCCGCCTCGCCGTCCCACGCCACACCCCGGCGCCCCGCCGGCTCCAGGAGTGGCCGGACGACCAGGTGATCCTGCTCGGACGCGTGGCCGGTGACGGCGCGGGTTCCGGGCCGCGCGGCCACGAGATGTTCGTCCCCGACGGTGTCTTCTCGCTCTCCAAGCGGCAGATCGCGCTGTTCCTGCGGCACCTGTGGGCGAGCGGCGGATGCGTCTGGTGGGACGAGAAGGCCGGGCGGACGCGGATCTCCTATGCCTCCGGCAGCCGGCGCCTGGTCGACGACGTGGCGCGACTGCTGATGCGCTTCAACGTGATGACGCGGGTGAGGAAGATCCGGAAGGACGACGACCACCGGCCGGGATATCAGCTGGTGATCGACGACGCGGAGAACCAGCTCCGCTTCCTGGACGAGGTGGGGGTGCACGGCGAGGGGTCCGCCCAGGCCGGCCGGTGCACCGATTCGCTCCGGAAGGTCACCGGCGACACCGGCGTCGACACCGTTCCGCGTGAGGTGTGGGAGCGCGTGCGCGACGTCCTGACGGAGCGGGGAACCACCCACCGCCAGTTCGCCGCCCAGCTCTCCGGCGGCGCGACGGGGAAGCCCGCGCCCAGCCGCGGCCGGCTGGGAAAGATCGCCGCCATTCTCGACGACGCGGAGCTGGACATCCTCGCCACGAACGACGTGTTCTGGGATGAGATCGCCTCCGTCGAAAGCCTGGGAGAGCAGCCGGTCTACGACGCGACCGTGCTCGGCACCCACAACTTCGTGGCCAACGGGATCAGCGTCCACAACTCGATCGAGCAGGATGCGGACATGGTCATCCTGCTGCATCGCGAGGACGCCTACGAGAAGGAGTCGCCGCGTGCGGGCGAGGCGGATCTGATCGTGGGCAAGCACCGTAACGGCCCCACCGCCACCGTCACCGTGGCCTTCCAGGGCCACTACAGCCGCTTCGTCGACATGGCCCAGCACTGACGCCGGAAAACCGGATGACGCGCCCGCCGCCGCGGAGTTAGCCTGCCTGGCGATCCCCAGGACGTGCCCATGCAGGCCGAGGACCCAGCCGAGGAGTCTCCTGTTGTATGCCCTGCCTGCCGAGCTCAGGCATGCCCTGACCGAAGAGCTCGACTCCCACCGCGAGCACGACCTGGCCGCCTCGGCCGCCGAGCTCACGGCGCGTTACCACCGTCCCATCGACCGGCCCGCGCTGCGGTCGGCGACCGACGTCGCCGCCTATGCCGCCGTCCGCATGCCCGCGACGTTCGCCGCCGTGCGGTCCGCGCTGGGTCAGGCGGCGGCCGTGGCGCCGGGTTTCCGCCCGCGTACGCACCTGGACGTGGGGGGCGGCACCGGCGCCGCGGTCTGGGCCGCCGCAGACTGCTGGCCGGACCTGGCCGAGGTGACCGTCCTGGAGCGCGACCGCGCGGCGGCGGGCCTCGGCCGCGCCCTGGCCGCCCGTTCCCCCCATCCCGGGGTACGGCGGGCCGCCTGGCGCCAGGCCGACCTGGCCAAGGACGTCACCACGGAGCCGGCCGACCTGGTGACCGTGTCGTACGTGCTGGGTGAGCTTCCCGAGGCGGCCAGGCTGCCGCTGGTCAGGCGGCTGGCCGGGCGGGCCGGGATGCTGGCGGTGGTCGAGCCCGGCTCGCCGGAGGGGTATGAGCGGGTGCTGGCCGCGCGTGACCTCCTGGTGGAGCTGGGCATGAACATCGCCGCCCCCTGCCCCCACGACGGCGCGTGCCCGCTCGGGCCGGGCGACTGGTGCCACTTCGCCGCCCGGCTGCCGCGCGAGAGCCTGCACCGGCGGCTCAAGGCGGGCTCGCTGGGTTTCGAGGACGAGAAGTTCTCCTATGTGGTGGCGACCACCGATCCGGTCACGCCGCCTGGGGCGCGCGTGCTGCGGCATCCGCGTACCAGGAAGGGGCTGGTGACGCTGACGTTGTGCGGCGAGGGCGTCGGCGACAGGAACGTCTCCAAGCGCGACGGCGAGCTCTACCGCGCGGCCCGCGACACCGCGTGGGGCGAGGCGTGGCCGCCGGTGTGACCCAGTAGACACGCGGCGGCGGAATCGGGCTGATCTTCGCATTGCTCTACGGGGTGACTAGGGAGAAGGGACGTCGCCATGACCATCTTGATCGCCTATGACGGTTCCGCCGACGCGAAGGCCGCCATCGAGTTCGCGGGCAAGCATCTCGCCCATGAGGCCACCGTCGTGCTCACGGTGTGGGAGCCGCTGCTGGTGCAGCTCAGGAGGCATCCCATCGCCGGTCCCGCGCTGATCACCGACCAGGGCGAGGAGTGGAAGGAGCTGGCCGAGCAGCAGGCCCAGGAGGGCGCCGAGCTGGCCGTGAAGGCGGGCCTGACCGACGTGACCGCCCGCGCGGTGGCCGATCGCGAGTCGATCTGGCGCACCATCGTGGACGCGGCCGAGGAGATCGACGCCTCCGTCATCGTGACCGGTTCGCGGGGTCTTGCCGGGGTGCGTTCCGTGCTGCTGGGCAGCGTGTCCAACCACGTGCTGCACCACGCCCACCGCCCGACCCTGATCGTGCCGCCGGCGAAGTCCTAGCAGGACGCGCAACTGGAGGCCGGGGAGAGCCGGGTGTCGATGCGCCTGGCTCCCGGCCCCTCGTCGCCCAGGCGGTCGAAGGGGTTGGCCAGGACGCACCGGTCGAGCGACAGGCAGCCGCAGCCGATGCAGTCGGTCAGGTCGTCGCGCAGCCGCTGGAGCTGCTCGATGCGGTCGTCGAGCTCGGTACGCCAGGCGGCCGACAGCTTGGCCCAGTCCTCGCGGGTGGGGGTGCGCTCCTCGGGGAGTTCGGCGAGGGCGTCCTTGATGGTCTTGAGCGGGATGCCGATGCGCTGGGCGAGCCGGATGAAGGCCACCCGGCGCAGGGTGTCGCGCGAGTAGCGGCGCTGGTTGCCGGCGGTGCGGCGGCTGACGATCAGGCCCTTGGCCTCGTAGAAGTGCAGCGCGGAGACCGCGACGCCGCTGCGCTCCGACAACTGGCCGACGGTGAGCTCCTTGGAATTCCACGGCGCCTTGCTCATCTGCGCAGCCTATGTCACCTGTGTCGGGCGATCGAAAAGGGTCTCCAGCACGACGATGGTCTGGGCGCCGGTGACGCCGTCGATGGCGAAGATCTTGCGCAGGATGTGCTGGAGTTGCTCGGTGCCGGCCGTACGGACCTTGACGAGGACGGCGGCGGGCCCGGCGATGACATGGGCCTCCTCGACGCCGTCGATGGCCTTGAGCGGCTCGGCCGTGCCGCCCATCCACACGCTGCCGTCCACCAGGACGTACGCGAGCACGCCGCGTCCCGTGGCGACCGGGTCCACCTCGACGGTGGTGCGCCGGATGACGCCGCGTTCGCGGAGTTTGCGCACCCGCTCGTGGGCGGCGCCGCTGGACAGCCCCACCGCCTTGCCGAGCTCGGCGTAGGAACGCGTGGCGTCCTCCTGGAGCTGACCGATCAGCATCCTGTCAATGTTGTCCACAACAGGATGGTAGTCGGCCATGGCCTTCCATTGCCGAATGAGGTTTGCTTCTGCTATGACGACCACGATTCCCACCGAGTTCGAGCCGTTCGACCCGCGCGCCGCCGAGATCCGCGGCGACCTGTGGACGGAGGTGCTCCACACCGGCGCCCGCTGGGCCGAGGGCCCGGTCTACTTCCCCGCCGGACGCTTCCTGGTGTGGAGCGACATCCCCAACGACCGCATGCTGCGCTGGGACGAGATGACCGGCCACGTCGGCCCCTTCCGCCAGCCCGCCGACTACGTCAACGGCAACACCCTCGACCGGGTCGGCCGGCTGATCTCCTGCGAGCAGGGCACCCGCCGGGTCACCCGCACCGAGGCCGACGGCCGCGTCACCGTGCTCGCCGACCGGTGGAAGGGCAAGCGCCTCAACAGCCCCAACGACGTGGTCGTGCGCTCCGACGGGTCCATCTGGTTCACCGACCCGTCGTACGGCATCGCCAGCGACTACGAGGGCCACCGGGCCGACCCCGAGATCGACGGCTGCCACGTCTACCGCGTCGACCCGGGCACCGCCGAGGTACGCCAGGTGGCCGGCGACTTCGAGCGTCCCAACGGCCTGGCGTTCTCCACCGACGAGAAGCAGCTCTACATCGCCGACACCCAGGCCAACCACATCCGCGTGTTCGACGTGCACGACGACGGCCGCCTGTCCGGCGGGAAGGTCTTCGCCGACACCGAGCACGGCAGCTTCGACGGCCTGCGCCTGGACGACACCGGCCGGATCTGGGCGGCCTGCGGCAAGGCGGTCAACTGCTACCACCCCGACGGCACCCTGCTGGGCCGCCTCAAGTTCCCCGAGCAGGTGGCGAACCTGGTCTTCGGCGGCCCCAAGCGCAACCGCCTGTTCGTCACCGCCACCTCGTCGCTGTACTCGATCCTGTCCGGCGTGCGCGGCGCCCGCCCGGTCTGGGGGTAGCAAGCTCACTCCCACCGGAACAGGCGCACGGCCAGCCCGCCGAACACCAGCAGCCCACCGGCCATGACGGCCAGGTGCGGAAGCTGGGGCGCGTTGCCCGCCCAGGCGTCGCGCAGTGCCTGGGCGAAGGGCCCGGCCACCGAGAAGTCGCCGATCGTGCGCAGGACCGGTGACATCAGCTCGCGCGGGATCCACATGCCCGCGACGAACATGAGCGGGAACATGATGACCGACCCGACCGGCGCCGCCACCTTGCTGTTGGTCAGGCTCGCCGCCACCACCAGGCCCATGGCCATGAGCGCGGCCGTACCGAGGAGATAGACGAGGGCGAAGGTGAGGGGCGCGCGCGGCGGGACGGTGCCGAGCACGAGATGGGCGCTGACGATGAGGACCACGCTGGACAGGACGGCGATCGCGACGTTGATGACGAGCTGCGCGGCCAGCACCCGCGCGGGGTGCACGGGCGTGGTCGACATCCTGCGCAGCACGCCGCGCTCGCGGTAGGCCGTGAGGGTCGTCGGCAGGACGGTGAAGGCCAGCGTGAGCAGGGCCAGCATCGTCATCATGGCCGGCATCTGGGTCTCGTTGAGCGACTGGCCGCCCAGTTCGGGCTTGCGCTCGGAGAAGCCCGGCATGCTGCCGAGGACGAGCAGCAGCGCCAGCGGGAGCGCGATGGTGAAGGCGATGCCGGGCCATTCGCGCAGTTGGAGCTTGGTCTCGACGGCGAGGATCTTCTTCATGAGATCAGCTTCTTTCCGGTGATGGCGAGGAAGGCGTCGTCCAGGCTGGCCTGCTCGATGCGCAGGTCGTTGGGGACGATCCGGTGTTCTGCCAGCGCGAGCGTGACCGCGGGCGCGAGGTTGCCCGAGCCGGTGACGACGAGGCGGACACCGCTGCGCTCGACCGCGCGCACCTCGGGCAGGGCGAGCAGGACGGCCTCGTCCACGGGGGAGGAGGGGCGGAAGCTGACCTCCTGGTCCCCGTCCACGGCCGCGACCAGCCCGGCGGGGGTGTCCACGGCGGCCACCTTGCCGCCGTCGATGAGCGCGACGCGGTCGCAGAGCCGCTCGGCCTCCTCCATGAAGTGCGTGACCAGCAGGATCGTGACGCCGTCCGCGCGGATGCGCTCCACGAGCTCCCACACGTCCCGCCGCGCCTGCGGGTCGAGCCCGGTGGTCAGCTCGTCCAGTACGGCCACGCGCGGCCGGCCCACCAGCGCCAGCGCCACCGACAGCCGCTGCCGCTGGCCGCCGGAGAGCTTGGCGAACCGGGCGTCGCGCTTGGCGGTCAGGCCGACCAGGTCGAGCAGTTCGCGCCAGTCGGCCGGGTCGGGGTAGAAGGAGGCGTACAGGTCCATGGCCTCCCAGACCTTGATCTGGTCGGGTAGCTGGGAGCTCTGCAACTGGGCGCCGAGGATGCGGCGCAGCCGGTCCCGGTCGCGGCCGGGGTCGATCCCGGCCACGCTGACCTGGCCGCCGTCGCGGCGGCGCAGGCCGGAGACGCACTCGACGGTGGTGGTCTTGCCGGCTCCGTTCGGCCCGAGGATGCCGAAGATCTCGCCCTCCTCGACGGAGAACGAGACGTCCTCGACGGCCACATGATCCTTGTAGGTCTTGCGGAGGTTGGTGACTTCGATCAGATCCATGCCACAGACGCTAGGAACGGCCGGTCCGCGGCGGAATCGCGCTAGCTCCCAAGCAAGGGTGTACTTAGATGCAGTGTCTGATTCGGCGCGTTCCGGCACACTGAGGACATGAGATCCGGTCGCGCGCTGCTCCTGCTCGCGACGGCGTTCGTCGAGGTCGGCATACTGCTGGTCGCGGTCCCGATGCTCACGCTCGCCTTCGCGTTCGGCATGGTCTTCCTCTTTCCCCCGCAGGTCATGATGATCAGGCGGGCGGCCGAGCTGACCAGGCGCTGGGCACGGGAGTGGGCCGGGGTGGAGATCGCCTCGCCGTACCTGCCCAAGCCGCCGCCCGCGCAGCGTCAGCCGGACGGCTGGTACCGCCACGACCGCACGCTCTACAAGACCCCGCGCATCCCCGACTGGAGCAACCGCTGGAAGTGGCTGATCGGCGACATCGCCACCTGGCGGGACTCGCTGTGGCTGCTCTGGGACCCGGTCGTCAAGCTCGTGCTCGCGCCGCTGCTCATCTTCCTGCCGCGCGTCGGGGTCCGCGTGTACGCCCTGTGGGCGCGCGTCCTGCTCTCGCCCACGGCGGCGAGCATGCTGGCGCTCCGGGTACGCCACCTGGACCGGGTGCGGAACCTGGCCAACGACACCCAGGCGGCCGAGATGCGCAGGATCGAGCGCGACCTGCACGACGGCACCCAGGCCAGGCTCGTGGCGCTCGGCATGACGCTCGGCGCCGTCGAGGAACTCCTGGAGAAGGACCCGAACGCCGCCAAGGCCCTGCTGGCCAAGGCCCGCGACGCCTCCGCCGACACGCTGACCGAGCTGCGGCGCGTGGTGCGCGGCATCCATCCGCCCGTGCTGGCGGAGCGGGGGATCGGCGACGCCGTACGGGCGATGGCGATGGACAGTCCGCTGCGTGTCGAGGTCGAGGTGGACCTGCCGCAGCGGCCCGAGGCGCCCGTGGAGGCGGCGGCGTACTTCGCGGTGAGCGAGCTGCTGTCGAACGCCGCCCGCCACGGCCAGGCCGAGCACGCCCGCGTCGACATCAGCCAGCACGACGGCGACCTGCGCATCACCGTCGAGGACGACGGCCTCGGCGGCGCCGACCCCGCCAAGGGCAGCGGGCTGGCCGGGATCGAACGCAGGCTGGCCGCCTTCGACGGCGTGCTCGCCCTGCACAGCCCGCCCGGCGGCCCCACGACCGTCACCATGGAGCTGCCGCGCTCGCTGCCGGAGAAGTGGACGAGCGGCGCGCTGCCCAAGATGCCGCTGTGGAAGACCGGCGTGGTCGTCTTCCTGTGGCTGACCGCGTGGTGCCCGTTCTTCCCGCAGGGAGTGGTGGCGGCGATCTTCAAGATCTTCTCCATCGACGAGAAGGCCTGGTTCCTCGCCCTCTACCTCGACGAACCCTGGCAGTGGCCGGTCATCGCCCTGATGATGCTGGTCGGCGGCAGCATGTACGTGGCGGCCGTCCTGATCCCCGCCGCCCATTCCCAGAAGGGCCGGTTCGCCACATCGGTTCCTCCGCGCCTATTGTTCAACCGATGCTGAACCGCGTCCTCATTGCCGAAGACCTGTACCTGCTGCGCGACGGCCTGGTCCGCCTGCTGCAGGCGCACGGCTTCACGGTCGTGGGCGCCGTGGAGACCGGTCCCGAGCTGCTGAAGGCCCTGGTCGAGCTGCGGCCCGACGTCTCCGTCGTGGACGTACGGCTCCCGCCCACCCTCACCGACGAGGGCCTCAAGGCCTCACTGGAGGCGCGCCGCAAGATCCCCGGCCTGCCCGTGCTGGTGCTGTCCCAGCACGTCGAGCAGCTCTACGCCCGCGAACTGCTGGCCGACGGCTCGGGCGGCATCGGGTACCTGCTGAAGGACCGGGTCTTCAACGCCGACCAGTTCGTGGACGCGGTGCGCAGGGTGGCGGCGGGCGGCACCGCCATGGACCCGGAGGTCATCTCGAAGCTGCTGGCCAGCAACGCGCGCAACGAGCCGCTGGCGGGTCTTACGCCTCGAGAGCGGGAGGTGCTGGAGGTGATGGCCGAGGGCCGGTCGAACGCGGCCATAGCGCAGCGCCTTTACCTGAGCGAGAGCGCAGTGGCCAAGCACACGGCCAACATCTTCGCCAAGCTCGACCTCGCACCATCGGACGACGACAATCGCCGCGTTCTGGCCGTCCTCGCCTACCTGAACAGCCGCTAACCCCCACTTCACACCTACCGCCCCGCCCCGCTGCGCACCCGCTCACCCCTCCGCGCTGGTTCACACACGCTGCCCCGACGGCGCGCCGCCCTCGCTGACCCCCTGCCGGCCCTCCGGCCTCCGCCCCACCTCCACACGGACACCGCGCCGGCCGACCTCCACGCCGCTTTCTCCCGCGCCGCTGCTCCGCTGCCGCTGGCTCCAACGTTGCCGGAGCTGCTTGTCCGTACCGGTTTCCGGAGGTTTGTGGGGTACCTGGTTGCCGTGGGCTCCGCCGTACAACTGCAGGAGGGGGAGGGGTTTGTCGGTGGTACCGGATACCTTTCATAGGAGGCAGGTGACACGAAAGGGTAGATCAGGTGAAATTCCGGGTTAGCCGTGATGTGCTGGCGGACGCGGTGGCGTGGGCGGCCAGGGTGTTGCCCAGTCGGCCTGTCGTCCCCGTCCTGTCCGGGCTGCTGATCGAGGCGGGCGACGACCTGAGCCTGGCGGCGTTCGACTACGACGTCTCCGCGCAGGCCAGGATCGAGGCCGACGTGGCCGAGCCCGGCAAGGTGCTCATCCCCGGCCGCCTGCTGGCCGAGATCAGCCGCAGCCTGCCCGCCGAGGACGTCCAGGTCGTGACCGAGGGCGCCGAAGCCATCCTGACCTGCGGCAGCGCCGAGTTCGGCCTCATCACGATGCCGGTCGACGACTTCCCGACCCTGCCCACGATGCCGCCGGGCATCGGCGCGATCGGCGGAGGAGTGTTCGCCGAGGCCGTGACCCAGGTCGCGCCCGCCTCCAGCCGAGACGACACGCTGCCCATGCTCACCGGCATCCGAGTAGACATAGAGGGCGAAAACGTAGCGATGGCGGCAACCGACCGCTACCGAATAGCCGCCCGGGACTTCACCTGGCGCCCCGCCGGCCCCGACGTAGCGGTATCGGCGATGGTGCCCGCAAGGGTGCTGGTCGAGGTGGCCAAGTCGTTGCGCGGCGGCGAGGTACTGATCGCGATGGGCGACGGCGTGGCCGGGTTCGAGAGCGTGGGCAGAAGCACCACGGTACGCCTGCTGGACGAGCAGTTCATCGACTACCGCACCCGGCTCACGGCAGATTGGTCCATCCGAGCCGACATCAGAGTGACCCCCTTCATAGAGGCCATCAAGCGGGTGGCCCTGGTAGCCGAGCGCAACACGGCGATCAGACTGACGTTCAGCAAGAACCAGGTCCTGATCCAGGCAGGCGGCGGCGACATCGGAAGAGGCACCGAGATCGTGGACTGCGACCTGACCGGCGACGAGATCCAGATGGCCTTCCAGTCCCACTTCCTCCTGGACGGCCTAACCGGCGTCCAGACAGAACTGGCCCGCATCAACATGGAATCCTCCACCCGCCCCGCCCTCATCCAAGACGTCCCCGGCGACGCCGACCCATCCTTCCGCTACCTGGTGATGTCCCTCCGCCAAGGCTGACCTTTCGTCCCAACCCCCACCCCCATCCGTTACGGCAAGCCACCCCCACGCCACCCGCCGCCGTGCGCGGGCGCCGATCGTGGGGATCGCTTCTCACGCCGGACAAATGCCCCACCGCAACGGCCCACCTTGACCAGTATTGTGGATCCGCATGACCGACACTGAGCGCGAAATCACCGCAGACCTGGTCCGTGACTTGCTGCTGGAGCAACATCCAGATCTCGCGGACCTGTCCATCCGCGAGGTGGCGGGCGGTTGGGGTAATCAGATGTGGCGGCTCGGGGACGAGTTGGCCGTGCGGATGCAGCGCATGGATCCCACCCCCGAACTTCAGCTCAAGGAACGGCGGTGGCTGCCCGTGCTGGCTCCACGGCTGCCGCTTCCGGTGCCGACCCCGGTGCGGTTCGGTGAACCGTCCGAGCGGTTTCCCAAGCACTGGACCGTGATGACGTGGGTTCCCGGGGAGCCGCTGGATCATGGGGCGATCAGTCGCGGCGACCATGCGGCCGACGTGCTGGCGGGGTTTCTGCGGGCGCTTCACGTGGAGGCGCCGGCCGACGCGCCGACGGCTACGGACCGCGGTACTCACCCCCGGGACTGCACGGGCGGCTTCGAGAGGTTCCTGGAGGCTGTGTCGCCGGAGGATGCCGCCGATGTCCGGCATGTCTGGGACGACGCCGTCGCGGCCGCCGGGTGGGAGGGGCCGCCGGTGTGGGTGCACGGCGATCTCCATCCGGCCAACGTCGTCGTCTCGGACGGGACGCTCTGCGGCATCGTCGACTTCGGCGACGTATTCGTCGGCGATCCGGCCTGGGACCTCGCCGCCGCATGGGTCCTGCTGCCCGATGGCATGGCCGCACGGTTCTTCGAGACGTACGCGCATGCGGACGAAGCGGCGATCCGGCGTGCCCGCGGACTGGCCGCCCTGAAGTGCCTCTTCCTGATGCTCATGGGGCAGAACGGAGATCAGGGCCTTCCCGGCGGCAAGCCCCACTGGGGACCCGCCGGCCGCGCGGCACTTGATCGTGTTCTCAAGGGCGTTTGAGCGCTCTCGGCCGTATGCGGGCGCGTTGACCGCGGGATCACCAACCGCGGGATGGGGACAGGGGTCACGACGCGCGGGATCATGACGCGCGGGATCGTGGGATCGCGAGATCAAACCGTGGATCGCCGCCGGTTCAGGTGGTGATCTCGCGGAACACGCGTTTGAAGGCCGCCCACTCGGCCTCCCCGACCGTCGCGGCATGCCGCCGCTCGATCTCCTGTACGACCGCGTCACTCCTGGCCATCTGGTCCAGCCCCAACTCGGTAGGCACGATCAGCTTGGCGCGGCGGTCCTTGGGGTCGGGGCGGCGTTCCACGTATCCAAGTTCCACCAACTCATCCACCAACGTCCCGATGACCTGCTTGTGCTGCCCGGACTGCGCGGACAGGTCGGTGGCGCGGCTCCCCTCGGCATCCAGGTAGGCGAGCACGGCCCCGTGCCGGGGACGAAGGCGGGGATGGCCCTGCTGGGCAAGGGTGGTGAACAGCTCCCGTTGGAAGGCGAACAACGTCCGGCTGGCGAGTATCCCCAGGTCAGGGTCCACCTTCTTGTACTCGCTGCGCCGCAAGGCGACCTCCGTTTAGTCACTGATCATGACTATAATAGGCGGATGACGACTGTGGAACTCACCCGTTTCAAGGCAGCCAAGGCCGAGGAACTTCTGGCGGCGCGCCCCGCCATGCTGGCCGACTTCGCGAAGGATCGGGCGGGGTTCCTGAACGCTCGCCTGGTACGCCTGCCCGGCGACGAATGGCTCGACATCGTCGAGTGGCGCTCACCCGACGACTTCGCCGCCTCGCGGGAGAAGGGCGCCAACCTCCCCGGGATCGCGGCCTTCTTCGCCGCGATCGACGCCCTGGTGGTGGCCGAGGAAGGCAGCCTGGAGTGACGAAAAAGAGTGACGAAAAAACTGACGAGGACGGGTGACGCGAAAGGAGGAAGGGTCAGCTCTCGTCGGTGAGGGCGATGAGGATGTGCTCCATGCACGCGTGCCCCGCCCGCTCAGCCGCGGCCGCGTCGCCGGCGGCGATGGCGCGGGCGATCGCGTCGTGCGGGATGTAGCTCTTGTTGAGCGAGGTGCCCGCCGCGGTGATGCTGGCCCGCAGCGCGGCCGAGAAGTCCTCGTACAGGTCGATGAGCACCAGGTTGTGGGTGGCGTGCGCGACGGCCATGTGGAAGGCCAGGTCGGCCTCCACGAACGCGTCGGGGTCGTCGGCCTCCCAGGCGCGGTCGCGCTCGGCCAGGCGGCTCTCGATGTTGAGGATGTCGGCGTCGGTACGCCGGGTGGCGGCCAGACGGGCCGACTCGACCTCCAGCGCCCGGCGGACCTCGAGGATCTCCAACTGCTCGGCCTGGCGCAGCCGGCGCAGCATGGCCCCGGACAGCTCGGAGGTGGCCCGTACGTAGGTGCCGTCGCCCTGGCGGCAGTCGAGCAGGCCGGCGTGGGTGAGCGCGCGTACGGCTTCCCTGACCGTGTTGCGGCCGACCCCGAGCTGCTCGGCCAGGACGGTCTCGGTCGGGATCTTGCCGTTCAACGGCCACGACCCTGACGTGATCTGCTCCTTGAGCTGATCGATCACCTGGTCCACGAGCGATGCCCGCTGTGCCGTACGCAGACTCACAGTCTGCCTCCTCCGGGGAAACCAATCATCCTATGAGTCAATGACTGGTAGACCCTAATTATTCCTGCCTGAGAGGCGCAAGTCTAAGCCTGCCGGGCAGGTGCCATCACCAGGGCCTCCACCCGAAAGGCCCTGGTCAGCGGAGGCGGCTAGCTGGTGCCGTGGGTGATGTGGGCGTCGGCCGTGACCCCCGCCATGAACGAGCGTACGCCTGCCGCCTCCAGCGCCCGGCGGTAGGCCGCCGTCTGCTGGCCGGTGGCGTTCGCCTCGCCGTAGAGGTCGCCGAGCTCGCGCCAGGAACGCGCGGCCTGCCGGTCGGAGCCGTACATCGGACGGCCGAGCCCGGCGAGCACGTCGCGCGCGGCGTCTAGGTGCTGGAAGGCATCGGCGCCCAGGCCCATCGAGACCTTGGCGATCACCAGGTGCGCCTCGGCCCTGCTCGGCGAGCCGTTGAGCAGGTCGATCGCGGCTCCGGCCAGCTCACCGGCCTTGGCGGGCTCGCCGGCGCGCAGGCGTACCTGGGCGTGGGCGACCAGGCTCTCGCCGTGCTCGGCCGCCGTGCCGGGCAGCCCGGCGAAGACGGTCGTGGCGGCGGCGGCCAGCACCTCGGCCTCGTCGACCGGGGACGTCTCCAGCTTCGCCCACCGCATGGCGGTGAAGGCGAGCTGCCGTCCGATCCGGCCGGTGCGACCGGCCATGATGGCGTCGTCGGCCAGGCGGACCGCCAGAGCGGAGTCCTCGCCCGCTGCCGCGGCGATGCTCGCCTGCCACAGTGCGTGGATCTCTCCGGAACGGTCCACAACGCGTGGTACACCACTCACGTCCAGGACCTGCTTGACGAAGGTGATCGCCGCCGAGTCGCCCTCCCCCTGCGTCTCGATCAGCGCCGCGGCGAGGTCCACCGCGAGCTCACCCTGCATGATCGCCAGCCTGGACGCCTGCGCGAGCGCGCCCGCGGCCAGATCGCGTGCCCTGAGCCGGTCGCCGGCCCGCTGGTAGCAGCGGCTCAGCGCCACGGTCAGCGGCAGGTCGGCCAGGCGCTCGGGGTGGGCGGCGGCCTCGCGGCGCAGCCGTTCGAACGCCTCGACGGCCTGCCCGAGGCGGCCCTGTGCTTCGAGCGCACGCGCGCGGCCGAAGCGGGCCTGCGCGGTGAGCATGGCGTTTTCCTCGTCCGCGGCCTTCACGATCTCCGTGAAGCGCTCGGCTGCCGTGGCCGCGTCGCCGTGCTGCAGCTCAAGCTCGGCATGGCGCAGCCCGAGCTCGGTGTCGATACGCTGCCTGGGCTCGATGCCGTGCAGGAGGAATTCGGTGGTGCAGCCCAGCCGTTCGGCGAGAAGGCGGGCCACGACAGGAGTCGGCGTGCGCTTGCCTGACTCGATGAGTGAGACGTAACTGTCCGACAGGTCGGGCCCGGCCAACTGCGCCTGGGACATCCGCCTGTTCAGCCGCAGTCCTCGGACGCGGTCACCGATGGTTCCCTGACTCGGCATCTCATCTCTCAAGGCGGGGAAGGGTCAACAACACGCAAATGATTGCATGAAGTAGCCGAATCGGGTATCCCCGCCTGAAGAATTCCCTACGGGGAGATTAATCGTCCCCCTCGTCCTTGCTGGGGAAAAGCATCTGGCAGACCTCCAGATACAGGGTCTCGGGGTAGGGAATGTACTCCACGGTGGACAGGGCCTGGTCCTGGCCGGCCGACTCCAGGATGAACTCCCCGTAACCGAGCATCCGCCCCAGCAGGGACCGCTGGAAGCTCATGTCCGTGACCTTCTGCAGCGGCATCATCGCGACCTTACGGGTGATCAAACCCGTGGTCAGCAACATCCGCTTAGAAGTCACCACAAAGTAGTCAACCGACCACTCCGCGACTTTCCAGACAAAGCGGATCAAGAGCAGCAACCAGAGCCACCAGACGACGACGAGGGCCGTGCCGCCCCCCTTGTCGCCGAAGAACTTGCTCAGCAGCCCGGCGATGATCAGGCCGCCGAAGACCTCGGCGACCGGACGGAGCAGCACGGCTGGGTGACGCCGTACCATGATGACCTGGTGTTCGTGGGGGAGTAGGTAGCGGTTGACCGACGACGGAGCAGAGTCCCCGTGGGTCACAAGTCTCATGCGAGGCTGTTCACGAATTGAGCCAGCGAGTCGGCCGCGTTGAAGACCGTGTCGAACGCACCCCTGACCGCGTCAGCGGCATCCGCTGGTCGCGCGAACAGGTAGTACGCGACAAACGCGATACCACCGTAGGTGAGGACTTTTTTGACCTGCACTGTCGCCTCCGTACCACTTACCCACTACACCCGCCGTATACGTTACCCACTACCTAGCCGGGGTAAAGCGCAACTGCGCCGGTTAGTTGTGATCTTCTTAGCCGCGCTCGCTGGCCACGAGCGCCAGGACGTGAAGGTGCTTGCGCGCGATCCGCTCGACCAGTCCCGCGTGGGCGTAGCCGGTCACTTCGAGCGCACCGTAATGGGCGGCTTCGACGCAGCGTGTGACCGTGGTCGCGGAGTGGACGCCGGCGAACTCGTCGCGCAGCGCCGTCTCGACTTCCGCGTACGGACTCGGATCGGCTTCGGTGCGATCGTTCATCGTGCTCCCTCACGCCCGCATCCCGGAAAATGGGACGGCTTCCTTACTCTTCGTACCCACACCAACACAGTATGTAACGAGGAGCAGGTCTATGGAGAGGGAAAGAGGTTCTCAGACCACGCCGTAAAGACGGTCGCCCGCGTCCCCGAGGCCGGGCACGATGTAGCCGTTCTCGTTCAGGCGCTCGTCAAGCGCGGCCGTGACCACGCGGATGGGCTTGCCGGAGTCGGCGAACACCTTGTCCATGTGCGCCAGGCCCTCCGGGGCGGCCAGCAGGCACAGGGCCGTCACGTCGACCGCGCCCCGGTCGAACAGGAACTGGATCGCCGCCGCCAGCGTGCCGCCGGTGGCCAGCATCGGGTCCACGACGTAGCACTGCCGGCCGGACAGGTCGTCGGGCAGCCGGGTGGCGTAGGTCTCCGCCTGGAGCGTCGACTCGTTGCGGATCATGCCCAGGAAACCGACCTCGGCCGTGGGCAGCAGCCTGGTCATGCCCTCCAGCATGCCGAGCCCCGCGCGCAGGATCGGGACCACCAGCGGGTACGGCCGCGCCAGCCGTACCCCATGGGCCTCGGCGACGGGCGTGCGCACCGTGACATCGGTCACCCGGACGTCACGCGTGGCCTCGTACGCGAGCAGCGTCACCAACTCGTCCGCGAGCCTGCGGAACGTCGGTGAGTCGGTGCGGACATCCCGCAGCGCGGTGAGCTTGTGCGCCACCAGCGGATGATCGACGACGAGGGTTTCCATAAGGGACAACGCTATCTTGTGTGGAACGTACCGGCACGTCGCGGAACTGGTTTTGATCACAATTTGGTCGGAGCTCCCCACGGCGGGTAGGCACGTCTGGAACGATTGGGTGCCCTACTAGTGGCCGTCAGGTCAGGGATCGGGTGGATGGACGATGGCAGACGAAGACGCCCTTGATTTCGCCGTCGTGGTCTACCGCGAGGACGGATGCTGGGACGCCGAGCTACTCCCCGTCGGGCTCACCTCCGACCTGCACGGCCTGATCCACGCCTTGCGCCAGCAGCCGAGCGAGAGCGGCACGATTGGCCTGGTCGCCGTGGGGGATGAGTTCTTCGTGGCGCTGCGCGTTCTCGGAGAGCGGGTCGATGTCTTCCTGTCCGACATCGCCGCCTCCTGGGACTTCCCGCTGGCCCAGCAGGTCCTCGAGTACATCGACGTCCCCATCCCCGACGAGGACGAACTCGACGAGATCCTCCAGGACGAGGACACGGTGCTGCCCGCCGGAGACCTGTCGATCTTCGCCGACCTCGGTCTGGACGAGATGGAGCTGGGCATCCTGTCCGGCGACATCGACCTGCTGCCCGAGGACGTCCTGTCCAGCATCGCCGGGCGACTCGGGTTCTCCGAGCCGTTCGAGCGCGCCATCGAATCGGTCTTCGGCTGACTCACGGGAGTTCGGGATGGCCTCTAACACCTTCTCTGCGGCTTTCGTCAGGACCAAGGACGGCTGGAGCGGTGCCGAGGTCGACCTCAGCGAGGCGGAGATCGTCGACGATCTCGGCGACGCCGTACAGGAGAGTCTCGGACTGGTCGGCGACGAGCTTGCGCTGCTGTGCGTCGAGGTCGAGGACGAGTGGTTCGCCATCGCGCGCTACACCGGCGAGGAGGAGCCGCGCGTCTTCCTGTCCGACGCGCACGCCGTCCAGACCGACACTCTCGGCGAGCTGTTCGCCGAGTTCGCCGGGGTGGCGCCCGACAAGGAGGCCAACGGGCTCGGCGTGAAGCCGTCGGGCGACTTCGAGCTGCTGAGCGACCTCGGCGTCAGCTCCGAGGAGCTCCTGGAGCTCAGCATGGAGGAGGGCGTGCTGCCCGCCGACATCCTCTCGGTCATCGCCGAGCGCCTGGCCTTCGCCGACGAGCTGGACCGCCTGCGTTGACCTACGCGGACCCGATGCGCCTGGCCCTCGAAGAGGCCAGGCTGGCGGGGGCGCGCGGCGAGGTCCCCGTCGGCGCCGTGATCGTCTCCGCCGAGGGGGAGGTCCTGTCCCGCGCGGGCAACGACCGCGAGGCGAGCGCCGACCCCACCGCCCACGCCGAGATCCTCGCCGTACGGCAGGCCGCCCAGGCACGCGGCTCCTGGCGCCTGACCGGCTGCACCCTCGTGGTCACCCTCGAACCGTGCACCATGTGCGCGGGCGCCGCGGTGCTGGCCAGAGTCGACAGGATCGTCTACGGCGCGGTGGACCGGAAGGGCGGCGCCGTGGGCTCCCTGTGGGACGTCGTCAGGGACCGCCGCCTCAACCACCGGCCCGAGGTCGTCATGGGAGTGCTCGCGGAGGAGTGTTCCGCGGTGCTTAAGGAGTTCTTCGCCACTCGGCGGATCCGGTAAGCTCGTCCGCGGTGGTGTCGCCTAGTGGCCGAGGGCGCACGCCTCGAAAGCGTGTGATGGGGCAACTCATCCGTGGGTTCAAATCCCACCACCACCGCCAGTGACACGGAGCCGCCGACCCTCGGGTCGGCGGCTCTTCTGTGTTTTCGTGAGCGTATGATCATGGCCCGGAATTGACGGACTCTTTACCGGGGGCCTCCCATGAAACGTCTGCTCGCGCTCGTCACCGGCCTTGCCCTGGCCGGGACGCTGGCCACCCCTCCGGCCCAGGCCGCCGCGGGGCGGGCCCGGCTGAAGATCAGTTTCGGGTGGTGCAAGACCGCCTGCGCCATCAAGATCAAGGTGATCAACAACACCCGCCGCGACATCGCCTGGGTGGGCGGCACCTGCCGCCTGCACGTCAACGGCCGCTACGTCGGCAAGGGCACCGTCTACGTGGGCCCGATCAAGCGCGGCCACTCCCGCAGCAGCACCTGCAACGTCGTCGACGACCGCCTTGAGGACGCCTGGTACGACTTCGAGGACAACGGCGGCCTCTGGCAGCGCTACGCCAGCGTCAAGGCGAAGCCGTACTACCGTCGCTGAACGTCAGCCCGAGGGCAGTTCGAGGACCCTGGCGTGCAGGATGGAGCGCTGGTGCAGCGCCGCCCGGAGCGCGCGGTGCAGGCCGTCCTCCAGGTAGAGCTCGCCCTGCCACTGGACCACGTGCGGGAACAGGTCGCCGTAGAACGTGGAGTCGGCGGCCAGCAGCGAGTGCAGGTCGAGCATGGCCTTCGTGGTGATCAGCGAGTCGAGCCGGACCTGCCGCGGTGGTATCTGTGCCCACTCGCGGTGTGTCAGACCATGTTCGGGATAAGGGCGTCCGTCGCCGACCAACTTAAAGATCACCCATTGATTTTAGGAGAGAATCCGATTTCTTGCGCTCTCCACCGCCGTCAGCCCAGGTCGGAGGGCTCGCATTTGCCGGGATCACCGGCGGTGTGGCCCTGTCGGAAAGCGGCGACACGCTGTTCGGAGGAGCCGTGGGTGAACGATTCCGGGTCGACCCGGCCCTGGGTCCTGCTCTGGATCCGGTCGTCGCCGACCGCGGCGGCGGCGTCCAGCGCCTCGGCGATCTCGGCCTCGGTGAACGCCTTCTCGTAGAAGCCGGTGTCCACGGCGTTCTTGGCCCAGGCTCCGGCGTAGCAGTCGGCCTGGAGTTCGGTCTTGACCGAAGAGCCCTCGCGCAGGGCGCCGTTGAGGTTCTGGACGTGGTGACCGTACTCGTGGGCGATCACGTACGCCTGGCTGAACGGCCCGCCCTTGGCGTCGAACCTGCTCTGGAGCTCGTCGAAGAAGCTCAGGTCCAGGTAGACGCGCTGGTCGGCCGGGCAGTAGAAGGGGCCCACGGCCGAGGACGCGGCGCCGCAGGCCGTACTGACTCCGCCGGAGTAGAGGACCGTGCGGGCGGTGCGGTAGTCCGGGAGGGTCTGGCGCCAGTAGTCCTGGATGCTGTTGACGACGCCGACCACGCGGCATTTCTCTGACTGCTCGGCGTCCTTGCCGCTCTGGCACTGCTGCGACAGGCTGCCGCCCGGGTCCTGTGCGCCGCCTTCGTCGCCGCCGCCCATGTTGGTGAGCAGCAGGGTCGCGATGAGCGCGATGATGCCGGTGATGCCGCCGCCGATGGCGATCGGCCCACCGCGGAATCCGCCACCGCCGCCGCTGCCGCGGTCCTCGACCTGGCTGGTGTCTAACTCGGCGTTGTCCCGGAAGTCCATGCCGGGCAACTGCCCCTAGATGGCTCCGGTGAACGTGTCGCAGCGCTTGGGGTCGCCGGTCTCGTAGCCGACCGTGAACCACTTCTCGCGTTGCTGCGAGGTGCCGTGGGTGAACGCGTCGGGCGTGACCCGGCCCTGGACCTTGCGCTGGATGCTGTCGTCGCCGACCGCGGCGGCCGCGCTGAGCGCCTGGTCGATGTCGGCCTGGGTGAACGGCTCGCTGTAGAAGCCCGTCTTGACGGCGTTGTTCGCCCAGACTCCCGCGTAGCAGTCCGCCTGCAGTTCCAGGCGTACGGCTCCGCTCGTCGCGCCCTGGCGGCTGTTGCCCACCCGGTTCATGGTGCCCAGGAGGTTCTGGACGTGGTGACCGTACTCGTGGGCGATGACGTACGCCTGGGCGAAGGGCCCGCCTTCGGCGCCGAAGTCGCGCTGGAGGGTGTTGAAGAACGTGAGGTCGAGATAGACCTTGCGGTCGCGGGGGCAGTAGAAGGGGCCGACGGCCGAGTCGGCGGCGCCGCAGGCGGTGTTGACGGCCCGGGAGAAGAGCACCGTCTTGGCCGGCGTGTACGCGCTGCCGCCGCGTGCGGCGAAGGCCTGCTTCCAGTAAGTCTGGATGCTGTTGACGATGCCGACGATGCGGCAGTCCTCCGACTGGTCGGCGTCGGCGCCGGTCTTGCAGCGCTCGGCCAGGTTCCCGCTGGGCGTGACGGGCGCGGGCGGCGCCTGTCCGCCTTGGGGCGGCTGCTGCTGGGGGTCGCCGGTGAACGGGGATGGGACGATCTTGAACACGAACAGCGCGGCCACCGCCAGGATGAGCAGAAGACAGCCGCCGCCCTTGCCGCTGATCGGCAGCGACGCGCATCCGGCCGGCATTCGCCCCCCGCCGCCGCCCTGCCTCGGGCCCGTCGCTCGCACGTCCTCGATCTCGGACGGGTCGAGCTTCGCGTCATCGTCGAACTGCATGTGAGACGACTTCCCGGGTCGCCTTCCGAGTACGCTCCGTAATCAGCCATTTCTGACACAGGGCTACCCTTGTGGGATGACTGCTGGTTTGGTGGGAATTGCGCTGGTTTCGCTGGGCATGGTGCTGACGCCCGGGCCGAACATGATCTATCTCGTCTCCCGATCGATCACCCAGGGCCGGCGTGCCGGTCTGATCTCCTTGATGGGTGTGGCGCTCGGGTTCACTGTCTATTTGACGGCGACCTGCCTTGGACTGACCGCTCTGTTCGCCTACGTGCCCGCCGCCTATACCGCGCTGAAGCTGGCCGGCGCCGCGTACCTGCTGTGGCTGGCCTGGAACACCGTCAGGCCCGGCGGGACCTCGGCCTTCGAGGCCCGTGAACTGCCGGTCGAGCGGCCGCGCAGGCTGTTCGCCATGGGGCTGCTCACCTGCCTGCTCAACCCCAAGATCGCGATTCTGTACCTCTCGCTGCTGCCGCAGTTCATCGACCCGGCGATGGGACACGTGCTGCTGCAGAGCCTCGCGCTCGGGTCGGTGCAGATCTTCATCGGCACGCTGGTCAACGCCCTGATCGCGATGTCGGCGGGGGCGCTGGCGGCGTTCCTCGCGACGCGCCCGCAGTGGGTGCGGGTGCAGCGCTACGTGACCGGCAGCGTCCTCGGCGTGATGGCCGTCCACATGGCCACCGACCGCACCCGGGCGGCCGTCGCCTGAGCCCTAGGGTGATCGGGTGGATGACTTCTGGATGTCGGTCAACAAGCTCGTCGCCGCCGCGGCGGCCTACATCACGGATCCGCGGGGGCGCGTACTCCTGGTCAAGCCCAACTACCGCGACCACTGGAACTTCGCGGGAGGTCTCATCGACGAGGGCGAGCACCCCTCCCAGGCGTGCGCCCGCGAGCTGGAGGAGGAGCTCGGCCTCACCACGACGCCCGGCGACCTGCTGGTGACCCAGTGGCTCATGCCCCTGGACACCTGTCCGCTGCCGTCGATGCACTTCATGTTCGACTGCGGCACCCTCGACCCCGCGGCCCCGATCACGCTGCAGGCCGAGGAGCTCGACGACTACGGCTTCTTCTCCATGGACCGCGCCGCCGAGCTGCTCAGGCCGCACGCCTTCGCCCGCCTGTCGGCCGCCGCCACCGCCCGCGAGAGCGGCGCCCTGCGCTTCCTGGCGCCGGCATAGCCAACGCGTGGACACGGCGGCGCCCGCCAGGGCAGGCTGGTAGCCGTGACCGGCAGATCCGACGCACGCCTTCGCGAGCTCGTCCTGCTGCGCCGCGTACGCGACCGGATCGACCGCGACTACGCGCAGCCGCTGGACGTGCGGGCGCTGGCGCGCGGCGCGCACATGTCGGCCGGGCACCTCAGCAGGGAGTTCCGCGCCGTCTACGGCGAATCGCCCTACAGCTACCTGATGACCCGGCGCATCGAGCGGGCCATGACCCTGTTGCGGCGCGGCGACCTGTCGGTCACGGAGGTCTGCTTCGCGGTGGGCTGTTCGTCGCTGGGCACGTTCAGCACCCGCTTCTCCGAACTGGTCGGCATGTCCCCGAGCACCTACCGCCGCCTGGCCGCCCACGACGCCGACGGCATCCCCGCGTGCGTGGCCAAACGGATCATGCGACCGATCAGGAATCGAGAAGCGTCCGCCGCCCGTACCGACCTAGCGTGAGGCGCATGAACCTCACGATTCACCAGATGTTCCTGCCGGCCGACGACCACGACAAGTCGCTCGCCTTCTACCGTGACGCGCTGGGCTTCGAGGTACGCAAGGACGTGGCCTACGAGGGCATGCGCTGGATCACCGTCGGGCCGGCCGGCCAGCCGGAGACCTCGATCATCCTCGAACCGCCCGCCAGCGACCCGGGCCTCAGCGACGACGAGCGCCGCACGGTCGTCGAGATGATGGCCAAGGGCAGCTACGCGGCCGTCGTCCTCAGCACCCCCGACCTGGACGCCGCCTTCGAGCGCATCCAGGCCACCGGCGCCGACGTCATCCAGGAGCCGGCCGACCAGCCGTACGGCCTGCGGGACTGCGCCTTCCGTGACCCGGCGGGCAACATGGTGCGTATCAACCAGGTCTGAATCAGGGCCGCCGTGACCATCGGCCCAGCCCTGGCCGCGGCGGTCTCCGGCACCGCACTTCATCGGGTCTAGACCGAAGCGGCGCCGCGTTCCACGGACGGGGCGGTTCTCGGCTTGACCAGCCCGTTCCCCACGGCGACCTCGGCCGTAGCCGCGGCTATGAAAGCCTCAACGGCCGCGCGGACGTCATTTCCCCGCGTGCTCAGGGTCGCCTTGTCCGCGGACTCGTGCATGTCGGCCGCCAGTGTCATGGCGTTCTCGGCGAGTTCCCGCACCTCGGAACTGCCGGCGATGAGACGGATCCGGTAGAGCGCCTGCCAGGCGACCACACGTACCCTCTGTGACGTGGCCCTGGCGTCCGCGTATGCCGGGGTGTCCGTGCCCTCGAAGGCGCGAAGAGCACGGCTGTACTGGGCGGAGCGGAACTCGAGGATCGTGCCGGCGAACCCGCTGTAGACGGTCATCCGCTCCTCGCGCAGGCGGGCGTAGATCGTGAACTCCTCGGCCCGTGCGGTGGTCCGGCTCTGGAAGAGATGTGTCACGAAGGACCCTAACAAGGTCCCGGCGATCGCGATCAACGCGGTGATGACGGCTTCCATGGAGATCAGTGCATCACAGGACCCCTGCCGCGGCCCGCGACGAGAACAACTGAGACCCAAAGCAGAAGGGCCCATGCCATCGATCTCGGCATGAGCCCTCTGAGCTGGCGGAGGATAGGGGATTTGAACCCCTGATAGGTTGCCCTATACACGCTTTCCAAGCGTGCGCCCTCGGCCACTAGGCGAATCCTCCGCGGATGAGCTTACCGGACTCCCGGCCGTCTGGAGACCACGATTTCGCTGCAGCAAGCACTGCCGGTTGTGGCTAGACTGTCCAAGGACCCCTCGCGCGGCGTCATCCTGTGAACCTCCCCAGGGCCGGAAGGCAGCAAGGATAAGCGGGCTCTGGCGGGTGTGCGGGGGGTCTCTTCGTTGGGAGCCCCCTGCAGGCGGGATGGTCGCATGAGCCTTGCGCTTTACCGCAAGTACCGCCCCGGGACCTTCGCGGAGGTCAAGGGGCAGGAGCACGTCACGGAGCCGTTGCGCCAGGCGCTGCGCATGGGCCGGATCAACCACGCGTACCTGTTCAGCGGCCCGCGCGGATGCGGCAAGACCTCCAGTGCCCGAATCCTGGCGAGAAGCCTCAACTGCGAGAAGGGCCCGACTCCCGACCCCTGCGGTGAATGCGAGTCCTGCGTGGCGCTGGCCGCCACCGGGCCGGGACACCTCGACGTCATCGAGATCGACGCGGCCTCGCACGGTGGCGTCGACGACGCGCGCGACCTGCGGGAGAGGGCGTTCTTCGCCCCCGTCTCCGCGCGCTACAAGATCTACATCATCGACGAGGCGCACATGGTGACCCGCGAGGGTTTCAACGCGCTGCTGAAACTCGTCGAAGAGCCGCCGCCGCACCTGAAGTTCATCTTCGCGACGACCGAGCCGGAAAAGGTCATCGGCACGATCAAGTCGCGTACCCACCACTATCCCTTCCGGCTGATGCCGCCCGCGACGCTCCGGGCGCTGCTGGAGGAGATCCTCGGCTCCGAGAGCGTCCCCTACGAGCCGACCGCGCTGCCGCTCGTCGTGCGCGCGGGCGCGGGCTCGGCGCGCGACTCGCTGTCCATCCTCGACCAGCTCCTCGCCGGAGCCGAGGACGACGGCATCACCTACGCCAAGGCCGTCTCCCTGCTCGGCTACACCGACGGCGACCTGCTCGACGAGATCGTCAACGCCT
The DNA here is from genome assembly GCF_044456745.1 of Nonomuraea sp. NPDC050790. NCBI lineage: Bacteria > Bacillati > Actinomycetota > Actinomycetes > Streptosporangiales > Streptosporangiaceae > Nonomuraea > Nonomuraea sp. NPDC050790. The sequence continues at coordinate 323,029 of NZ_JBITGF010000009.1, forward strand.
TCGCCCAGCACGACGGTGCGAAGGTCTTCGGCGCGGTCAACCGCGTCATCGAGGGCGGCCACGACCCGCGCCGTTTCGCCGCCGACCTCCTCGAACGTTTCCGCGACCTCGTCATCCTCGCCAACGTTCCCGAGGCCGCCACCAGCGGCCTGCTCGACCGGCCCGCCGACGAGCTCGAACGCCTGGTCGCCCAGGCCGCCTCCATGGGCCCGGCCGAGCTCACCCGCGCCGCCGAGGTCTTCAACGCGGGCCTCACCGAGATGCGCGGCGCCACGTCGCCGCGGTTGCTGCTTGAGCTGATGTGCGCGCGGGTGCTGCTGCCGGGCGCGACGGCGGGCGAGGAAGCGCTGCTGGCCCGCCTGGAGCGCCTGGAGCGTGGCGGCGTGGTCGCCCAGATGGCCGCGCGCGCTTCATCGGGTACGGCAGGCCATTCCAGCCCCGTCGCCCATGGCGGCCAGGCCGGTGGAACGGGCGGTGCGCCCGCACCGGTCTCCGCCGGTCAGGGCCATGGCGCTGGGCCGGGTGACCCGGTGGCCGCGGGTCATGGCGCAGGCGGCCAGGCAGGGCAGAGCGGGGCCGCGGCTCACGCCGGTTCTGCTGCGCAGGGCGGTCCCGGAGGGCCGGGCGGTTCTGCGGGGCAGGGCGGTTCTGCGGCTCACGCTGGACCGGCTGCTCAGGGCGGTGCTGCGGGTGCCGGCGCCGGCGGGGCGGATGGTGACTGGCCTGAGGCGGTGCGGCCCGGTGCCGGTGGCTCGGCGGGCATGGCCGGTGGTTCAGGGGGCGTTCCTGGGCCGGGAGGCGTGGCCGGAGGGTCGGCAGGTGGGCCGGTTGGTGCCGGTGGGGCTGTCAGTGGCTCCGGGGGTGTGGATTCCGGCGGCATGGGTGCTGGGCCGGTGGCGGCTGGTGGGGCTGGGGCGATTCAGTCGCAGTGGCCTGCCGTACTGGCGGCGCTGAAGCAGCGGAGCATCGTCGTCTGGGCGAACGTCAGCACCAACGCGCAGGTCGTGGGTGTCGAGGGCAACATCGTCACGCTCGGCTTCGCCCAGGTCGGCGCGATGAAGAACTTCACCGGCGGTGGCAAGGACGCCGTCGTGGCCAGCGCCCTGGGTGACGTGCTCGGTGGTAAGTGGCGGGTCGAAGCCGTTGTCGGTGGTTCGCCCGCGCCCGGTGGTCGCGGACCGCAGCCCGGTCCTCAGGGCGGCCACCCGGGCCCTCCGGCCGGCAACCCAGGACCCCAAGGCGGCAACTACGGCCCGCAGGGCGGCAACCAAGGGCCTGAGGGGGGCAGCGGCGGTCCCCAGGGCAACCAAGGGCCTCAGAGCGGCACCGGTCACCAGGGACCTCAGGGTGGTGGCGCTGGTCCGCAGGGTGGTGCTCAAGCGCCGCAGGGGGGCCAGCCCGGCACTCCGGTTGCGCAGGGGGTCGGTGCGCAAGATGGTCGCGCCGGAGCGCAGGAGGGTGGCCCGGCGAGCCCCTCTGGCGCTCAGCACGGCGGTCCGGCCCAGGCCGCGCAGGGGCAGTCGGGCTCGGATGGTCAGGACGGCGCGGCGGTTGCTCAGAACGATCTGGCGGCAACGAGCCCCACGGGCCAAGCCGCGGACGGTCAGGGAGCGGCGGCCAGAACCACCACGGACGAGTCCTGGCCGGACGCGCCCGACGACATGAGCCCGGGTACGCCGCCCATGCCCGATCCCGGCCAGACGGCCACGATCAAGCCCGGCCAGGCGACCACACTCAAGACCGGTGGCCTCGCCGCCGCCCGTTCGGCCGCCCAGGCTGCGGCCCAGTCGGGTCCGCGGGCGCCCAAGCCCCGTCAGGGCGGTGCCTCGGCCTGGCCGGACGCGGTGCCCGGCCGGAACAAGGGCGCGGACTCCGACGACGTCGACCCGCTCAACGACGCCGACGCCGACATCGACGCCGTGGGCGGCATGGCCCTGCTCCAGCGCGAACTCGGCGCCCAGGTGATCGGCGAGATCGACCACACCTGACCGTCAGAGGGAACGCCGCGAGATCGACCGCGCGCAGCCGTCCGGGAGTGCCGCGAAAACGGCCGTGTTGCCGTCAGTGGGAACGAGGTCGGGCACACCCGGCCGTCAGGGGGAGCGTAGGCGGATTCTGGCGGTGATCGCGCGTGGGTCCGTGGTGGGCAGGGTGGTGCTGAGGCGTTCCAGGATCTGCATGTCGTCGCGCCCGTTGGCCGTCTGCGCGTAGATCCACAGGTCTTCGGGGGAGCCGCTGCGCAGGAGGCTGGCGCGTACCTGGACTTCCAGTTCGTCTCTGGCTCTGCGTAGTTCGGGGGACTCCGAGCGGGGCAGCAGCGGGCCCGGGTAGGCGCGGGCCACGGCGGAGGGGTCGCCTGAGGCCAGGAGGCTGCGCAGCTCCACGAAGTCGGCCTCGACGGGCGAGGTCAGCCGGTACGGCTTCGCGCCCACGGTGTCGCCGAGCTGGGAGCGGAGCCGGTGGATCTCGGCGCGGATGGTGACCGGGTTGCCGGCGTCGCCGTACAGGTAGAAGCAGAGTTGTTCGGCCGTGAGGCCGCGGGGGTGCAGCGCGAGCAGGGCGAGGATCTCGGCGTGGCGCAGGGACAGCGCGATGTGGCGTCCGCCGAGGCGGGCGGTGGGCTGGCCCTCGCCGAGAAAGGTGAGCTGGAGCGTCGGCGGCGCGCTGTCGGTGGCGGCGCGCAGGAGGTAGCCGTCGTGGAAGGGCTCCAGGAGTACGGCGCGCCCGCCGGGAAGGACGTAGCGGCTGCCGGCCACGGGCCGGGGGATGCGTTCGCCGAGCAGGCCGCCGGGGTCGCCGGCGATGACCCGGCCGGTGCCGGAGACCAGGATGCCGGCGTGGTCGCGCAGGCCGTCGAAGCGGCGGCGCAGCCGTTCGTCGCGCTCGTACATGCGGACGGTGAGCTGTGACTCGGCCAGCCGCGCGGTGGCGGTCACCAGGGCGACGGTGGCGGGGTGGAGGCTGGGCGCGGTGCCGCTGATGTCGACGATGCCGAGCACCTCGTCGGTGTCGGGGTCGACGATCGGGGCGGCGCTGCACGACCAGACGTGCAGGACCCGCATCAGGTGTTCGGCGGAGTAGACGTGCACGGGCCTGCGGTCGGCGAGCGCGGTGCCGATGCCGTTGGTGCCGACGCTGCCCTCGGCCCACTTGTGGCCGTCGGCGAGGCCGACGCGGTCGGCGCGGCGCATCATCGTGCGGTTGCCGTCGCGCCAGAGGACGTTGCCGTCACCGTCGGTGATGACGGCGACGTGCCCGCTGGCGTCGGCCATGGTGGTGAGGGTGCCGGCCAGGAGCGGCAGCAGTGGTTGGAGCGGGTGCGCGTCGCGTACCTCGTTGAGGCTGGTCACGTCGTAGACGAGCGGGGCCGTGGTGCCCTCGGGATCGACGCCGGCTTCGATGGATCGCTCCCAGGACGCCGAGATGAGCCGCCGTGGGGCGCCCTCCGGCAAGGTGGCCCCCGTCCATGCGGCTTCCTGGGCCCCGCGCAACTTGCGGGAGTACGCATCGAGACTGGCGTAACTCATCGGCCACTCCAAGTAGTCAACCCCTATGAATCACCCTCCCGGTCAAGGGTTCCCAGCGCAAGCCGTTCGGGGGATTGCACAGGGTGATTGAACGATCGCAACCTGTGTGCAACGTTGGCGTCGCTAGCGTGCTCCACTGAAACGTCGGCGTGGTGCGGCCGCTCCGGCCGGCGTGCTGGCCGGGTCCCGGACGCTGGAGGGGGGCCGGGACCCGGCCATCAAACGGAAACACCTGCTCTCCGCAGTGCGGGACTGTGCCCAAACACCGTAGGCTCGTGGCAGTCAAAGACGCGGAGCCATGAGGAGCGCACGAAGGTGAATCCAGGGGATGTCAACCTGCAGCAGCTGCTGGAGCAGGCACAGCTCATGCAGCAGCAGCTCGCGAGCGCCCAACAGGAGCTCAACGACGCGCAGGTCGAGGGTTCGGCGGGTGGCGGCATGGTCACCGCCGTGGTCAACGGCGCACGCGAGCTGCTCGAACTGAAGATCGACCCGGGCGTGATCGACGCCGGAGACGCGCAGGACACCGCGGACACGATCGCGGACCTGGTGATCGCCGCCGTCCGTGACGCCTTCCGCGCGGCCGACGAGCTGCAGCAGGAGAAGCTCGGCCCGCTGGCCCAGGGGCTGGGCGGCGGCGGTCTCGGACAGTTGCCGGGGTTCTAGGCCATGTACGAAGGGGTCGTCCAGAACCTGATCGACGAGCTCGGGCTGCTGCCCGGCGTCGGTCCCAAGAGCGCGCAGCGGATCGCCTTCCACCTGCTCGCGGCCGATCCCGCAGACGTGAAGCGGCTGGCGCACGCCTTGCTCGAGGTCAAGGAGAAGGTGCGCTTCTGCCGTACGTGCGGCAACGTCGCCTCCGAGGAGGAGTGCCGCATCTGCCGTGATCCCCGCCGGGACACCCACGTGATCTGCGTGGTGGAGGAGTCCAAGGACGTCGTCGCGATCGAGAAGACGCGCGAGTTCCGGGGCACCTACCACGTGCTGGGCGGCGCGATCAGCCCGATCGACGGGGTGGGCCCCGACGATCTGCGCATCCGTGAGCTCATGACCCGCCTGGCCGACGGCCGGGTGACCGAGCTCATCCTCGCCACCGACCCCAACCTCGAGGGGGAGGCGACGGCGACCTACCTCGCCCGTCTGGTCAAGCCGATGGGCATCAAGGTGACACGACTGGCCAGCGGTCTGCCTGTGGGCGGTGATCTCGAGTACGCCGACGAGGTCACCTTGGGCCGCGCGTTCGAAGGACGGAGGCTGCTGGATGTCTGACCAGTGGAGCGCTCTCGCTGATGAGATCGCTGGACACGCACAGAACTACGTCGACGGCCTGACCAGGGTCGCGGGCGGCGAGGGCGGCGACGGCATCTGGTCGTTGCTGCTGGTCGAGGTGGCGCAGGTGAGCCTCGCGGGCGCGAAGCTGGGCGCCAGCCAGGACGTGATCCTGTCCGGCAACTGGGAACCGCCGTTGAGCGAGGACCCGGACATCGACGGCGTCCGTACGGCGCTGGCCGAGCGGCTGGGCGCGGTCGACGACTACGCCGAGGTCTTCGATCCTTACAAGGACACCTCGGTCACGCCGTACCGGCTCTCGGACGACCTGACCGCGGTCGCGGCCGACCTGATCCACGGGCTGCGGCACTTCGAGGCGGGCCGTCCGCACGAGGCGCTGTGGTGGTGGCAGTACTCCTACTTCAACACGTGGGGCAACCACGCCGGGGCGGCCATGCGCGCACTTCAGGCGCTCGCCGCGCACACGCGGCTGGACGTGGCCGAGGAGGCCCTGTCCACATAGTGGTCCGGCCCAGCGGTGTCACGGAGGCTCGTCGGTAGACTGGCAGCTCACAGTCCAGACCGGGAGACTCTCGTGGCGCTCGTTGTGCAAAAGTACGGTGGTTCGTCCGTCGCCGACGCGTCCTGCATCAAGCGGGTCGCGCAGCGGATCGTCGCGACGAAAAAAGCCGGCAACGACGTGGTCGTGATCGTTTCCGCCATGGGCGACACGACGGACGAGCTGCTCGACCTGGCCGAGCAGGTGTCGCCGCTGCCTCCGGGCCGCGAGCTCGACATGCTGCTGACCTCCGGCGAGCGCATCTCGATGGCCCTGCTGGCGATGGCGATCGCCAACCTGGGCCACGAGGCGCGTTCGTTCACCGGATCGCAGGCGGGTGTGATCACCACCTCCTCCCACGGCAACGCGCGCATCATCGACGTGACGCCGGGCCGTATCCGTGAGGCGCTCGACCACGGCCGCATCGCGATCGTGGCCGGATTCCAGGGCGTCTCGCAGGACACCAAGGACATCACCACGCTCGGCAGGGGCGGCTCCGACACCACCGCGGTGGCGCTGGCGGCCTCCCTGGAGGCCGACGTCTGCGAGATCTACACCGACGTCGACGGCATCTTCACCGCCGACCCCAGGATCGTGCCCGCCGCCAGGAAGATCCCCAAGATCTCCTACGAGGAGATGATGGAGATGGCGGCCTGCGGCGCGAAGATCCTGCACCTGCGGTGCGTCGAGTATGCTCGCCGCTTCAACCTGCCGATCCACGTACGCAGCTCCTTCAGCACCAAGGAAGGCACGTGGGTCGTGTCCGACCCTTACACCCCGAACGAAGCGAGTGAAGGAACCGAGATGGAGCAGCCGATCATCTCCGGCGTCGCGCACGACCGGAGCGAGGCCAAGATCACCGTTGTCGGGGTCCCCGACAAGGTCGGCGAGGCTGCCCACATCTTCAAAACGCTGGCCGACGCCGAGATCAACATCGACATGATCGTGCAGAACGTCTCGGCGGCGGCGACGGGCCGTACCGACATCTCCTTCACGCTTCCCACGACGGACGCCTCCACGGCGCTGACGTCGCTGAAGAAGATCCAGGACAAGGTCGGCTTCGAGTCGCTGCTGTTCGACGACCAGATCGGCAAGGTCTCGCTGATCGGCGCGGGCATGCGCTCGCACCCCGGCGTGACCGCGACGTTCTTCGCGGCCCTCGCCGACGCGGGGGTCAACATCGAGATGATCTCCACATCGGAGATCCGCATCTCGGTGATCGTCGAGCAGGAGGGTGTGGACGCGGCCGTGGCCGCCGCCCACCGGGCGTTCGACCTTGACGCAGACCAGGTGGAAGCAGTGGTGTACGGAGGAACCGGCAGATGAACAGGCCCAATCTCGCACTCGTGGGCGCGACGGGTGCGGTCGGCACCGTCATGCGCGACATCGTCTCCAACCGGGCGGACATCTGGGGCGAGATCCGCCTGGTGGCCTCCCCGCGCAGCGCCGGGAAGGTGCTGAAGGTCCGCGGCGAGGACGTCGTCGTCCAGGCGCTGGCGCCGGAGGTCTTCGACGGCATCGACATCGCCATCTTCGACGTGCCGGACGAGGTGTCGGCCGACTGGGTGCCGGTCGCGGCCGAGCGCGGCGCGATCGCGATCGACAAGTCCGGCACGTTCCGGATGAACCCGGACGTTCCGCTGGTCGTGCCCGAGGTGAACCCGCTGGACGCCCGCGAGCGGCCGCGCAACATCATCTCCACGCCCAACTGCACCACGCTGTCGATGATGGCGGCGATGGGCGCCCTGCACGCCGAGTACGGCCTCCAGGAGCTCGTCGTGGCCTCCTACCAGGCGGTGTCCGGTGCCGGCGTGGCGGGCACGGCGCGGCTCTACGACGAGGTCGAGGCGCTGGCCGGTGACCGCAACGTGGGGCAGGTCGCCGGTGACGTGCGCCAGGTCCTCGACAAGAAGCTGCCCGCCGACTCGCCGTTCCCGGCGCCGATCGCGTTCAACGTGGTGCCGTGGGCGGGCTCGCTCAAGGACGATGGGTGGGCCTCGGAGGAGCTCAAGCTCCGCAACGAGTCCCGCAAGATCCTGGGCATCCCGGGGCTGAAGGTGTCGGCCACCTGCGTGCGGGTGCCGGTGGTGACGACGCACTCGCTGGCGGTGCACGCGCGGTTCGAGCGCGAGGTGACGGTGGCGGACGCGCACCGGGTGCTGTCCGCGGCGCCGACGGTGGTGCTGGTGGACGACCCGGCGAATGGGGTGTGGCCTACGCCGCTGGAGGTTGTCGGGACGGACCCCACCTATGTGGGACGGGTCCGGCAGGCGATCGACTTCCCGAACACGCTGGACCTGTTCGTCTGCGGCGACAACCTGCGCAAGGGCGCGGCGCTCAACGCGGCCGAGATCGCCGAACTGGTGGCGGCGGAGCTCGTCTGAACATCTCGCCGTTCTTTGGCTGATCTTTACGGCTGATCTTTTACGGCGGGGCCGCCGCAACCGCCTCCGTCCGACGTGAGTCGCCCCCGATCATCGGGCGCTTCTCACGTCGGACGTGGTTCTCACCGCTACGACGCCCCGTTGGCCGGGTCCCGCGGGCTTCGGCTGGGCGCCGTGCGTGTTGCGCCGGGCTCGGCCGTTCGGGTGCTCGCCGTACCGGCGCGACAAGCGTCGGTAGCCCGCCACCAACCGGCGGCCGTCCGGGGGCCGGGTGGGCGCGTGTGGGTGTTGGCGGGGTCGTGGAGGCCGTTAGCGGAACAGGATGTCCCAGTGGTCGGACTCCTTGGCGAAGACGGTGCCGTCTGGGCTGCGGTACAGAGGTGAGCCGTCGCTGCGGGTGCCCGCGCGGGAGTAGCTGTGGGCGATGTGCCGGTCGATGCACGGGCTCAAGGAGATGTCCAGCTTGTAGCCGTGCTCGTGGCTGTAGCGGCCGGGCATGTGGCCCGCCTCGGTGCCGCCGGTCACCATGATCTTGCAGCCGCTGTCCCGCTTGAGCTCGATGATCTTGGCGATCGTGGCCGTGCGGACGGCGTCCAGCGAGGTGCAGTAGCGCAGCCGCCGGTTGGCGCAGCCGCCCGTCGACTTCCAGCGCAGACCGGCGCTCTTGAGGCGGCCGATCGCGGCGTGGTGCGAGATGCGGACGGCGGCCTGCCGGGTCTTGACCCGCTTCAGGTCCACCTTCGGGGGCTCGGCCGACGTGTACCAGTGTCCGGTGCGAATGCCTCCTTCGATCGCGTACGTGCGCGTTACCGGTGGCGGCGACTTCCGTGCCTCTCCTGTCGAAGCAGCGGATGCGGCCGATGCCAATGCGATTATCGAGATCTCAAGGCCGAGGAGTGCGACTACCATCAGCCGCACCTTGCCACGTATCCACATGTCGATGCTCTTTTCGCGGAATAGCCCTCCCGCCAGAAACATCAATCCCACGCTTCACACCGGATGACCCCTGCCTCACAGCGATCTTTGCCTTGTGGCGGCGATCACCGTGCGGCTTCATGACCTAAAGGCGGTCTTGCCCGTAAAGTGGCGAGGGTGTCCGAACCCCGAAACCGAGGATCGGAGAGCACCCGAGAGGTCATCGTCGAGACGGCCTTGAGACTGTTTCGGGAGCGCGGCTTCGATGCGACGACGATGCGGGCAATCGCGGCCGAGGCCGGGGTATCCGTGGGTAACGCCTACTACTACTTCGCGGGCAAGGAGGCGTTGATCCAGGCGTATTACGACCGTGCCCAGGCCGAGCACGAGGACGCCTGTCGTGAGCTGCTCGCGACGGAGCGCTCGTTCGCGGCCCGGCTGAGCGGCGTGCTCGGGGAGTGGGTACGCGTCTCCGAGCCGTACCACGAGTTCGCGGTGAAGTTCTTCAAGCACGCGGCCGAGCCCACGAACCCGCTCAGCCCGTTCAGCGCCCAGTCCTCCCCGGCCAGGGAGGCGGGTATCGCGATCTACCGGCAGGTCGTCGAGGGGTCGCGGGACAAGATGGACTCGGAGCTGCGTGAGGAGCTGCCCGAGCTGCTGTGGCTGTTGTCGATGGGCATGGTGCTGTTCTGGGTGCACGACACCTCGCCCGGGTGCCGGCGGACGTACCGGCTGATCGAGGTGACGGTGCCGCTGGTGGACCGGCTGGTCGGGTTGTCGCATCTGCCGGGGCTGCGGGGGATCACCAAGGACTTCATCGCGGCCGTGCATGAGCTGCGGGCCTGACCGGCGTGCCCGAGCACAGGGGCAGCATCGTGGCGGGAAGCGTGCAGGTGGGGCCGGTGTCTTCGGCGGCGACCGCGATCACGGAGGCCAGGAAGGGGATGGCCAGCCCGCCGGTCAGTACTACGGCCGCGAGCAGCCGGGTTCGTCTCACGGGGCTGTTTTAGCACGTCAGAGCCCTTTCGGTGGCCAACCGTGATCAGTGTCGCGCGTACATACCGGCTGGTTGGTATGGTCGATCTGTTGACCCACACTCCCCGGAGGGCGCGATGACTCAGAACTGGGGTATGACGATCCCCTTCTACGACCGCTCGCTGGCCGAGTCGAAGGAGCTGATCGCCGAACTGCCCGCGCTCGGCTACACCGACGCCTGGTCGGCGGAAGTCAACGGGACCGACGGGTTCCTGCCGCTGGCCATGGCCGGAGAGTGGGCGCCGGGGATCCGGCTGGGCAGCGCGATCGTGCCGGTGTTCACACGCGGGCCGGGGCTGCTGGCCATGTCCGCGGCGACGCTGGCCGACCTCGTGCCCGACCGGTTCGTGCTCGGGATCGGTTCGTCGTCTCCGGCCGTGGTGGGGCGGTGGAACGCGGTGGAGTTCGCGCGGCCGTACCAGCGCACCAGGGACACGCTGCGCTTCCTGCGCAAGGCGCTCGCCGGCGAGAAGGTGTCGGAGCGGTACGAGACGTTCGAGATCAAGGGCTTCAAGCTGGAGCGGGCGCCGCGGGTGGCGCCGAAGATCGTGCTGGCCGCGCTGCGCCCCCGGATGCTGCACCTGGCGGCCGGCGAGGCCGACGGGGCGATCACCAACTGGCTCGCGCCCGAGGACGTGCGCAAGGTGCGTGCCGAGCTGGGTGAGGAGACCGAGCTGATCGCCCGGCTGTTCGTCTGCGTGAGCGAGGACGCCGACCGGGTCCGCGAGCTGGGACGCTGGATGCTGGCGGCCTACCTGACCGTGCCCGCGTACGCCGCCTTCCACGACTGGCTGGGGCGCGGCGAGGTGCTGCGGCCGATGCACGAGGCGTGGGCGGCGGGCGACCGGCAGGCCGCGCTCAAGGCCATCCCCGACGAGGTGGTCGACGCGCTGATCGTCCACGGCGACGCCGCGACCTGCCGGGCCAGGATCGCCGAGTACGTCGCCAACGGGCTCGACACCCCCGTGCTCGCGCCGGTCCCCGGCGGCGAGATCCCCATCGACCAGGCGGTACGCGCGCTGGCGCCGAAGAGCTGACAAGGAGCACAGGTGGACGAGATTCTCCGGCTGGACGCGGTCGGGCAGGCGCTTGCCGTACGGGATGGGCGGGTTTCGCCGCGCGAGCTGGCCGAGGCGGCGATCGCGAAGATCGTCCAGTATGACGGTGAGATCGGCGCGGTCGTGCACCGGCGGTTCGAGCGGGCGCTGGCCGAGGCGGACGACCTGCCCGAGGGCACGCCGTTTCGCGGGGTGCCGATCCTGCTGAAGGATCTCGGCTGGCCGGAGAAGGGCGAGCCGTACAACGCCGGGTCGCGCACGCTGGACGGGGTCACGATCGCCGCGGACGGCTACGGCGTGGCCAAGCTGAAGGCGGCCGGGTTCGTGATCCTCGGCAGGACCAGCACGCCGGAGTACGGCACCACGATCACCACCGAACCGGCCGCGTTCGGCCCCACGCGCAACCCCTACGACCCCGGGCACTCGGCGGGCGGCTCCAGCGGCGGCTCCGCGGCGGCGGTGGCGGCCGGGATGGTGGCGGTGGCGACGGCCAGCGACGGCGGCGGTTCGATCCGCATCCCGGCCTCCCTGTGCGGGCTGGTGGGTCTCAAACCCACCAAGGGTCGCTCCAGCTACGGGCCGTCGGGCGGGGAGGGCTGGAGCGGGTTCTCGGTCGCCGGGCTGGTCAGCAGGACCGTCAGGGACACCGCCGCGGTGCTCGACCTGATCTCCGGCCTGGAGGAGGGCGACCCCTACACCGCGCCCGCGCTGCCCCGCCCGCTGGCCCAGGAGGTGGGCGCCGAGCCGGGACGGCTGCGCGTCGGCTTCGTCACCCGGCACCCGCGCGGCGACGTGCCCGAGGACAAGGACCTGACGGCCGCCGTCACCGACGCCGCGCACCTGCTGGAGTCCCTGGGCCACCACGTCGAACCCGGCCATCCGGACGAACTCGGCAACCCCGACTTCCCCCACCACTTCGGCGCCCTCGTCGCCGCGAACGTCGCCGCCGAGGTCCAGAGCGTCGGCGCCTGGCGCGGCCGTCCCGTGAGCCTGGAGGAGCTGGAGCCGCGCAACCGCGCCATGGCCGAGGCCGGAGCCAGGCGCACCGCCGTCGAGCACGTCCTCGCCGTCCAGTGGATGGACGGCTTCCGCCGCCGCATGGCCGCCTGGTGGCGCTCCGGCTACGACGTGCTGCTCGCGCCCGCGCTCGGCGTGCCGCCGTTCCCGCTCGGCTGGCTGCCGCCCGACGACCTCAGCACCAGCCTCGGCCGCACCTCCCACGCCGTCTCCTACACCTCCGTCTTCAACGCCACCGGCCAGCCCGCCGTCTGCCTGCCCCTGCACAGGACCGCCGCGGGCCTTCCCGTCGGCGTCCAGCTCGTCGCCGCCACAGGCCGCGAGGACCTTCTCGTACGGCTGGCCGCCCAGATCGAAACCGCCCGCCCCTTCGAGCATCCCGCCATGCGCTGATCGTTAGGAACCAAGCTGCGCGGGTAACACGTTATGTCGTGAAGGAGGTGGCGCACCTATGCCGAAAGCAAGCCGCGCTGCAGCGGTCTGGCGCACATATCGCGACGTGAGCGAGCCCGGCTCGCCGGGTCTGATGAAGCGGGTCAGGGCGATCCCGCGCATGATCGGCGCCGTGACCCGGGGCCAGTACCCGGGCATGGGCAAGAGCAAGCTCGCCCTCATGGCACTCGGCGTGGTCTACCTGATCTCGCCGATCGACGTGATCCCCGACTTCCTCGTACTCGTCGGGGTGGCCGACGACTTCGGCGTCTTCCTCTGGCTGATGAGCTCCCTGATCGGGGAGAGCGGGCGCTACATCGGCTGGGAGCGCAACGTCATCCGAGGCGCGACCATCCCGCCGGACCTTCCCCCTACAACCCCTCGCGCCTGAGCCACTACAGCTCCTCGCGCCTGAGCCACGCTCGCGACGGCAACGGGTGCCCGAACAACCGGGCGGCGTTGCCGTACGCGACCCTGGCGATGTCGGCCGGCGGGAGCTGGCCGAGGTTCCTGGCCACGGCCTGCTGGGTGTCGGGCCAGGTCGAGTCGGAGTGCGGGTACCCGCTTTCCTGGAGCACGTGGTCGAGGCCGACGGCCAGCCGTACCCCTGACAGGGCGTGGTCGTCGAGCGTGCCGAAGAAGAAGTTGCGGCGCAGGACCTCGCTCGGCTTCAGCCCGCCCTCCCACGACGCCTCGCCCGCGACCGGGTGGTCGAGGGCGTAGTCGGCGCGCTCGGCCAGCATCGGCAGCCAGCCCACCCCGCCCTCCACGATGAGCACCCGCAGGTTCGGGAAGCGCAGCGGGATGCCCGACCACAGCCAGTCGGCGCAGGCGAACATGGCGCTCGTCGGCATCAGCGTGGTGATCGCCTCGATGGGCGTGTCGGGGGAGGGCACCGGCGACCAGCTCGAGTCGCCGGTGTGCAGGCAGACGACCGTGCCGGTCTCCTCGCAGGCGGCGAAGAACGGGTCCCAGTGGTCGGAGTGGATCGACGGCAGCCGCAGCCGCGTCGGGAACTCCGGGAAGACGACCGCCTTGAAGCCGCGGGCGGCGTTGGCGCGGATCTCCTTCGCGGCCACGTCGGGGTCGGGCAGCCACGGGAGCTGCAGCCCGACGATCCGCTCGGGGTAGGTGCCGGCCCAGACGTCGATGTGCCAGTCGTTCCAGGCCTTGACCAGGGCCAGGCCCAGCTCCTGATCGCGGGTCCGGGCGAACGGCATGCCCGACTGGCCGGCCAGCATGCCCGGGAAGCAGAGCGCGGCCCAGATGCCGGCCGTGTCCATGTCCTGGATGCGCGCCTCGATGTCGTGGCAGCCGGGGCGCATGTTCTCGAACCTGACCGGGTCCAGCGTCCACTGCTCGCGCGGCAGGCCGGCGCCCACGTCGATGCCGGCGCACGGGTAGGTGGCGCCGCCGTAGCGCCAGACCTGGTGACCCGCCTCCGTCTCCACGACCTTGGGCGCGACCTCGGTGTACTTCTCCGCTAGCCGGCCTTCGAAGAGGTCTGGAGGCTCGATCAGGTGATCGTCGGCGGAGATGATCACGTAGTCGCGCCGCCTTGGTTCGGGGTCGGGGAGCAGCGGCGTAGTCACGCAGGTAACCGTACGACGGCGGCATGACCTCGAACAAGCTGCCAGGGCCCCGTCAACCACCCCAAAACCCCGCCCTACCGCCGCATTCACCCTCCCAACTCCTTGACACCCGATCTTGACCGGTGCCGGTTCACGTGTTTCCGAGCACGTTTTCGAGGCCGGAGCGGGGTCCCGCTCGCCTCGCAGGGCCGATGACGCGGCGGCCCCAACGGTCAGGCCAACTCCCGCACCTGGATAGCGGAACAACGGCGCCGCCGCCGCTGGTTCTGGACCTTCTAGCCCGACCTGACCGGCGGTCACGTCACGAGCGGGCTCGCCATCCGGTCGGGTGCCGAATGATGGCGATCCGTAACGGCTGGCTTGGGGCGATAGCGGTGGTCGGGCCCTGGCCCGACGGGGTACGCGCGGAGCGAAGCGGAGCATCGTTGTCTGGGGTGGGGTCCACGTGGCTGGGCGACGGGGGCCCAAGAAGGGCGGTCCGGCCCGAGGGAGGGCTTTCAGGGGGCGGGCTTCAGCTCGACTGGAGAAACGCCTGGACCCGGAAACGCGCGGAGCGCGCCAATGTGCAAGACCTTTGAGGGCCCGGGATCGCCTGGAGGGGGGCTTGCGGGGCGATCCCGGGTGAGGGTCCGCTCCTGTGAGGGTGCTGCTCACCGCGGACCCCGGCCCTCCACTACCCCCGGGAGATCTCCTCAGTCAGCAGATGCGCGCGGAGTTTGGTCACCGTCTCCGGCTCCACCTCCAGCACGTTCGAGCAGTACTGCGGCAACGACCCGTGACGCCGTTCCATCTCGGCCAGGAAAATCGTCATCGCCCCCGCCGGCGCCGCCCCGAACCCGGCCCACATCAGGCTGTCGCGGTGCTTGGTCTGCCAGTCCGCCACGAAGCGCGGCGTGGCCAAGGCGGTGAGCGCGTAGTCGGCCACGATGTCGGTGGGCGACACGCCTGCCAGCGACAACACGAGCGCGATCAGGATGCCGGTACGGTCCTTGCCCGCCGCGCAGTGGATGACGACGGGCGCGTTGTCGGCGTCGGCGATGGTCTCGATGGCCGAGCGCAGGAGTGGCACGCCGTCCTCGGACACCTCCAGGTAGCGGTCGGCGAGGAAGCGTTCGACGCCGGTGGAGGGGTCGAAGGTGTCGAGGTCCCATTTGCGGCCCTCGACGGGCAGGTTGTGGTAGCGCAGCCCCTCAGCCTCGGGTACGCGCCCGCGCCGCTCGACCTCGGACGGGTGCCGCAGGTCGATGACGGTCCTGACCTTCAGGGCGCGGAACGTGTCGAGGTCGGGCCCGGCCAGCCAGGACAGCGAGTCGGCCCGGTACAGCCGCTGCCACCGCACACTCCGCCCGTCATGGGCGACATATCCACCGACATCGCGAAAATTGTGGATATTTGCAAACTCGATATGGCGGATCACATCTAGAACGTAATCACACCTCGGCCGGTACCGGAGCCTCCTGGTCGGCCTTTCTGTCGGCCACCTCCCGCCGGATCAGCAGGATCCACCCGCCGATCGCCAGCCCGATGAACAGCCACCACTGCACGCCGTAGGCGAGGTTGAGCCCCCCGCCCGCCCCCACGTCGGGCGCCGGCACGGGCTCCGGCGCCGCCGCGGCCGAGGGCCGCTGCTCGGTCAGCTCCACGTACCCGTCCACCAGCCGGTACGGCAGCGCCGCCCCGATCTTCCCCGGATTGATCAGCAGAACCTGCCCAGGCGGCAACCCGCCCCGCTCCTTGATCCCGCTCGACTCCTCGGTCTCGGTCAGCCGTAGCCGCCCGGTGACATTCACCTGCCCGGCAGGCGGCGCCGGAACCTCGGGTGGCGCGTCCGCGCTCGCCCCCGCCTTGACCCAGCCCCGGTTCACCAGCACGGCCTGCCCGTCGCCCGTGACGAGCGGGGTCAGCACGTAGTAGCCCGGCCGCCCTTCCTGGGGCCGCCGCCGTACCACCAGGGCGTGTGCCTGATCGTAGGAGCCCGAGGCGGTCACCAGCCGGTAGCGGTCCTCTTCCCTGACCGCCCGCCCAGGTGCGGCGAGGGAGTTCAGCGGCACCGGCGCGGCCTCGATGTTGGCGGTGACGCGCTCGCTGTTGGCCGAGCGCTCCTCGAAGCGCCCGAACTGCCACCTGCCCAGGAAGACGAAGGCGGGGATGACCAGCAGCACCACGATGTGGAGCGCCACCCAGCGAGGGGTCAGGAGGAACCGGTACACCCTTCAAGGGTAGGCACCGGGGGTGGTGGTTCCTCACCCAGCCCGATCTGGTCGAACGGGTTACCAAAGCGCAGGTGATCGCGTACGGTCGGGACTCGTGCCGCCCCTCACGAGCAAGACGTCCTGAATGACCGTTCTCGTCGCGCCGCCCGCGCAATCCGCCTTCGTGCTGCCCCGCTTGGGAACGCTCCTGCTGCACGCCGCTCCGCGGGTGCTGGAGAGCATGATCCTGCCCGTCGCGCTCTTCTACGCGGGCATGCTGGTCGGCGGCGAGATGGCGGGCATGGCCGCCTCCGCGGCGTGGGTGTTCGGCGGCATGGCGCTGCGCCTGGTGCGCGGGCAGCGGATGCCGGGCACGGTGATCCTGGCCGCGGTGGGCACCACGGCGCGCGTGGTGGTGGCGCTGGCGGCGGGGGACGTGCGCTGGTTCTTCCTGCCGCCGACCTGTGGCGTCTTCGCGGTGAGCCTGGTGTTCCTGGTCACCGCCCGGGGGCGCCGGCCGCTGGCGGAGCGGATCACGCTCGACCTGGTGCCGCTGCCCGCTCACGTGGTGGGGCATCCGGTGCTGCGGCGCTTCTTCGTCCGCCAGTCGCTGGCCTGGGGCTGCGCGCAGTTGCTCAACGGCACGCTCACGCTGTGGATCCTGCTCAGCCAGCCCATCGGGACGTTCCTGGCCCTGCGCACGTCGCTGGTGGCCCTGCTGATGACGGCCATGGCCGTGGCCTCGGTGCTCGACTTCCGCGGCTGCCTACGCGCTCTTCAGCTCCGCGCCTGAGCCGGGCGCCGGGGTGACCTCGCGGGGTCCGCTGACCTCGTGGCCGTCGGCGCAGCGGAAGTACTGCTCGATGGGCGCGCCGCAGTCGCGGTGGGTGAGCTCGACGGCGGGACCGGCGTCGTCGGACAGGTACTTGTCGCCGAAGTGCATGAGCGCGACCAGCAGCGGATAGAGGTCGCGTCCCTTCTCCGTCAGCCGGTACTCGTCACGCTGGCGCTGGCCTGGCTCGCGGTAGGGCTCCTTGCGCAGCAGCCCCTCGTCGACGAGCCGGGCCAGCCGGGCGCTGAGCACCTGGCGCGGCGCGCCGGTCATGGCCTGCATGTCGGCGAACCTGCGTACGCCGCTGAAGGCCTCGCGCAGCACCAGGAAGGTCCACTTCTCCCCGACGACGTCCAGGGTCCGCTCGATCGAGCAGTTGTTCACCCGGAAGGGCACGTTCATGCCGCATATCATACCTGAGTCTTGTTGACAGACTCAGGTGTGCCGCGAGAGGCTGAGTCTATGATCGGAACCCAGATTCGCCCCATACGCACAGGGGACGAGGACGCGCTCAGGCGCTTCCTCGCGGGGTTGTCGCTGCACACGCAGACGCTGCGGTTCTTCACCGGCTTCCGGCGCCCGTCTTCCGGCCTGGTCGGCGCCCTGATGAGGATCGACGAGCTCAGGGACGCCCTGGTCGCCGTACACGAGGGCGAGATCGTCGCCCACGCCATGAGCTACCGCGGCCGCTGCGCCGAGGTCGAGGTGGCCGTGGTCGTCACCGACCAGTGGCAGGGGGTCGGCCTCGGCCCGAAACTGGTCGACACGCTGCTGGTACGCGCCGCCATCCGGGGCGCGACCACCGTGGCCATGGACGTCCTCGGCGAGAACCGGCGGGCCCTGCGCCTGATCCGCAGGGCCTGGCCCGACGCGAAATTGACGGTCTCTTCCGGTTCGGTCGAGGTGACCGCTATGATCAAGCAGGCGGTGGTATTTGCGGAACAAGGTTCTGTTGGCTCACCATTGACGGCGTGAAGAGTGTCAAGAACGGACGCGACGGCCGTACCCGCATCATCGAGGGCGCCCTCCGCCGCTTCAGCCAGGACGGGGTGTCGGCCACCACGCTGGCCAGCCTCCGCGAGGAGAGCGGCGTCAGCGTCGGCAGCTTCTACCACCACTTCGCCAGCAAGGAACACGTCTTCGGCGTGCTCTACGCGGAGATCCTCGCCGTCTACCAGGCCGAGTTCCTCGCCGAGCTGACCAGCAGGACCGAGGCCCGCGACGGCATCGAGGCGGTCGTGGCCTTCCACATGCGCTGGGCGGGCGAGCACCCCGAGCGGGCCCGCATCCTGGTCAGCGAGCGCCCGCCGCGCAAGAACGAGCCCGGCGGCCAGGAGGTGGCCGACGCCCGCCGCGCCTTCTTCCGCCAGGTCTCCGACTGGTGGAAGCCGCACATGAAGAACGGCCTGCTCCAGCCCGTCCACGCGACCATGTGCTACGTGCTGTGGCTCGGCCCCGCCCAGGAGATGTGCCGCCTGTGGTTCGCCGGCGCCCACACGCCCACCGACGAGGAGATCAGGGGTCTGGGCGAGGCCGCGTGGCAGAGCCTTCGTCAACGTCCGGAGGCATAGGGACGCGTACCCTCTGTGATGTTATTGTCACAAATGTGAGACGACCTCGGGCGCTGGTACTGCCCACCCTGCCGGAGACCGCTCTCGCCAGCCTGGGCGAGTTCGCCGACCTGGCCGAGGTTTCCGCCCGGCCCAGCCTCGGCTTCTCCGACGAGCAACTCGCCGACCTGGTCGTCGAGACCGGCGCCTCGGTGATCGTCACGGAGAGTGACCAGGTCCGCGCGTCGGTCCTGTCGCTCCCGCTCGACATCGTGGCCTGCGTCGGCTCGCCGACGAACGTCGACCTCGCGCTGGCCGCCGAACGCGGCATCGCCGTCCTGCACGCCGCCGACCGCGACCCCGACGCGGTCGCCGAACTCGCGATCGCGCTGCTGTTCGCGGTCGGCCGCCACGTCGTGACCGCCGACAGAGAGGTACGGCGCGGCCGCGTCTACCGAGGCAGGATCCCGCCATCCCGGCGCCACCGCGGCCTGCGCCTGTGCGGCCGCACACTCGGCATCGTCGGCCTGGGCCGGGTCGGAAGGGCGCTGCGCTGGCGCGGCCAGGGCCTCGGCATGAGGGTGATCACCTGTGACCCCTACGTGCCCGAGGCCACCCACACGCTGCCGGAACTGCTCGCCGAGTCCGACGTCGTCTCCCTGCACGTGCCGGTGACCGAGCGGACGCGCGGTTTCATGGGCCCGGCCGAGTTCGCCGCCATGCGCTCGGGAGCGATCTACCTCAACACCTCGCGCGGCGCGCTCCACGACCTCGCGGCCCTGGTGGACGCGCTGCGCTGGGGCCAGTTGGGCGGCGCGGGACTCGACCACTTCGAGGGGGAGTGGCTGGACCCCACCCACCCGCTGACCAGGCTCACGAACGTCGTGCTCACGCCGCATCTCGGCGCCGCCACGGGGGAGAGCCAGGTCGAGCACGCGCACGCGCTCGTGGCCGACATCGGGCGTACCCTGCGCGGCGAGGCGCCCGCCTACCTCTGCCCGCCGGTCATACCGGTAGCCGGACTCTTGTAGCGATCCGCCAGCTATGGGCGTCCAGGGAGATGTCGAGCCTGAGCTCGCCGCGCTGCCTGCGCAGGCCGGGCACCCGCAGCCGGTCGTGTACGGCGAAGCGCCCGCGGTGCGGGTAGCCGAACCCGAGCTCGCCCGGCAGCACCCTGAGGTCGTCGTGGTTGCCGCAGTTGGGGCAGATCCACGAGACCAGGTCCAGGCCGCGGTTGTAGTCGGTACAGGCCCGGAAGTAGTCGTCGGGCCTGAACCGGGACTCGCAGGCGAGGCAGGGGATCAGCACCTCCTACAGATACCGCGACCGCCTTACTCCGCGCTTGCAGAACGCTTGGGAAGCCCCGTAACAGTATGGTTACGCAGAGTTTATGATCTTGCGTCGGTGTCTGGGGTGAGTTGCGGTCCGCGGTGGAAGGATGGTTCCCGTGGAACGACTGCGCGCGCATCTGCTGGAGACCGGCTACACCATCGACGGAGTCCGCGACCGATTGGGAGGGGTGGCGGCCGGCGCGCTCGCGCGTGAGGAACTGGTTCCCGCCCTGCGCGCCACGGCCGACCTCGACCCGCTGGGGGCGCTGATCCGCCTGTTCTGGCTGGGCGCGGCCGTACCGGCGCGAAGCCTCGCCGCCGAGGTGCTGTCCTGCGGCCTGGTCACGGCCGCCGGCGACGAGGCGCGGGCCACCGTGCACCTGCAGCCGTGGGAGGTCGACGGCTACCTGGTCTCCGACCGCAAGGTACGCCCCGGCGACCCGGCGCTGAGCCCCGACCACGTCGTGGGCGCCGGCGGCGCCTCGGCCAACCTCGCCCAGCTCGTCACCCGCCGCCCGGTGGACAGCGCGCTGGACCTGGGCACCGGATGCGGCGTACAGGTGCTTCACCTGGCCGGACGCGCCGGGCGGATCACCGCGACCGACGTGAACCCCCGAGCACTCGAACTGGCCGGCCTGAGCTGGGCGCTGTCCGGCATCACCGGCGTGGACGCCAGAACCGGCTCGATGTTCGAGCCCGTGCGCGACGAGCTGTTCGACCTGATCGTCTCCAACCCGCCGTTCGTGATCTCGCCCGCGGGCAGGCTCACCTACCGCGAGGCCGGCGGCGACGACTTCTGCCGCGATCTGGTACGGCAGGCCCCCCGCCGCCTCAACCCCGACGGCCAGGCGCATTTCCTGGCCAACTGGCTCCACGTCGAGGGCGAGGACTGGCGCGAGCGCGTGGGCGGCTGGCTGGGCGAGACCGGCTGCGACGGCTGGGTGGTGCAGCGCGACGTCCAGGACCCGGCCGAGTACGTGGAGCTGTGGCTCAAGGACGCCGCCGAACAGGGCACCCCCGGCTACGCCCGGCACTACGACCGGTGGCTGTCGTGGTTCGACGAGCGCAAGGTCGAGGGCATCGGCTTCGGCTGGATCACCCTGCGCAACTCCGGCACCCTGGACCCGGTCGTCCGGGTCGAGCAGCTCACCCACCAGGTGGAGATCCCGGTCGGCGCGTACGTGGACGGCGTCCTCGACGCCATCGCCGCCGCCCACCGCGCTTCCGGCCTGGAGGAGGCCCGCCTGCGCACGGTGGAGGGCCTGCTGGACGAGCGGGTCGGCCGGCCGGGCGCCGAGGACCCCATGAAGATCATGCTGCGCCAGACGCGGGGGCTGCGCAGGACCAGGGACGTCGGCACGGTGGAGGCGGCGCTGGCGGGCGTCTGCGACGGCGACCTGGCCCTGGGCCCGCTGCTCAACGTGATCGCGGAGCTGGTGGGAGACGGCGAACAACTGAGCGCCGACGCCCTCCGGCCACTGATCGCCGAGGGCTACTTCCACGTGTGACCGGGGCCGCGCCAGGTGGCTGACGGGCGTCGCGGCGGCTGGGCCGTAACGGAAACGGGGGCTTTGATTCTGTGTTGATTGGATGTTGACAGGGGCGGGAGAAGCTAGGCGCACAGACACGGACCTGGGGGGTTCGAGGTTCGTGTCTGGTCCGGCCGGTCGTCGATGTGAGGCGGCTAGCCGCCACGTGGAGCATCCGGATAACCGGGCCCCCTAGCGAAGCGTGGCGGTCAGATGACCGGCCGGGCGGAAATCTTCCGCTCCCACCAAGGGGCAGCCTTGATCAACCACGTATGGATGACACGACTCGACGACGAGCTGTACTCAGGTCTCGACGACCTGAGCGCTGTCGAGCAGAGCCTTGACGTCCCCGGCTTCGGGGGCGCCGAGCCTGGCGTAGATGTCGAAGGCCTGACGTAGGCAGTCGGTGCTGCGGGTCGTGCTCCCCAGGCCCATCAGCGCCCTGCCGAGGACCGCGAGCGAGAGCGCCTCTCCGTAGGGATGGCCGATCTCCCTGCTGACCAGCAGCGCCTGCTCGGCGTGGCGGACCGCGTCGGTGTAGCGCTCGGCCGTGATGAACGTCTCGGCCAGGCGCGAGCAGACCCGCTGCTCCCACACCCGCTGCTTGCTCGCGCGGAAGAACGCGAGGCACTCGGCGTGGTGGTGGACGGCCTCGGCGATGCGGCCGACCCGCGACAGCACGATGCCGAGGTGGTAGCGGGCGCGGGCGGTGCCGGCGCCGCTGCCGATCTCGGTGAAGATGGCCAGGCCCTTCTCCGCGGCGGCGATGGCGTCCTCCGGCCGGCCGAGCCCGAGATGGTCGCGGGCCGAGTAGGACAGCACCAGCGCCTCGCCGGCGGGCACCCCGTTCTCGCGGTAGAACTCCATGGCGGCGTCGAACCAGTTGAGCGCCTCGGTGTGACGGCGCTGGCGGCCGACGACGACGGCCAGGGCGTTGCGCACCTCGCCGGTGACGACCTTCTCCTCGCGGTCCACTGACAGCTCGTGCACGATCCTGAACTGCTCTTCGGCCTGCTGGAGCTGGTTGCCGGCGAACAGCACGCGTCCCAGCACGTAGCGGGCGCGCAGCTCGCTGCCCGCGTCGCCGATGCGCTGCGCGGTGGCCAGCACCGCGCGGGTGGCCAGGTCGAACTCGCGGGTGTGGGTGCCCGACTCCAGCAGCGGCTCCATCGCCAGCAGCATGTCGGCCGCGGGCAGCAGTTGCTCGCCGGTGCGCGAGGCCGAGGCGGCCTGGTTGATCGCGGCGAACAACGCGTCCCCCTCGGCGATCAGCCACGCCACCGCGTCGTCGGCCGAGGTGAAGGTACGCCCGCTGCCGACCACGACCAGGTTGGCCGAGATCATGCTGCCCTCGTAGGCCAGCCGGTGCGCCGACTGGCAGGAGGCCAGGTAGAAGCCGAGCAGCCGGCGCAGCGCCATCGTGCGCGCCTGCGGGCGCTCCGACTTCTCCAAGGTACGGCGGGCGAACAGCTTGAGCAGATCGTGGAAGCGGTACCGCCCCGGCGCCGGAGCCTCCAGCAGGCTGGCGTCGACCAGCGACTCCAGCAGGTCCTCGCACTCGAACGTGCTCATGGACAGCACCGCGGCGGCCGCCCCGGCCGAGATGTCGGGCCCGTTGGGCAGCGACAGCAGCCGGAAGGCTCGTGCCTGGGCGCCGTCGAGCTGGCCGTACCCGAGCGCGAACGTCGCCTCGACGGCCAGGTTGCCCACCCGCAGCTCGTCCAGGCGGCGCTGCTCGTCGGCCAGGCGCGGCACCAGCGAGGCGACCGTCCAGGAGGGACGGGCGGCCAGCCGCGCGGCCACGATCCGCACCGCCAGCGGCAGGAACCCGCACGCGGCGACCACGTCCATGGCGGCGCCGTGCTCGGCGGCCACCCGCTCGGGCCCGGCCACCGCGGCGAACAGCGACAGCGCCTCGTCCGGCTCCATCACGTCCAGGTCGATGAGGCGCGCGGAGGGCAGGTCGGCCAGCTTGACCCGGCTGGTGACGATCGCCGCGCAGCCCGGCGTGCCCGGCAGCAGCGGGCTGACCTGCTGGGCGTCGCGGGCGTTGTCGAGCAGCACCAGGATGCGCCGCTCGGCCAGCAGCGACCGGTAGAGCGCCGAGCGCTCCGACAGGCCCTCCGGGATCACGTCGGGCGGGATGCCCAGCGCGCGCAGGAACGCGCCCAGCGCCGATGCGGGCGCGGTCGCCTCGTCGGTGTAGCCGCGCAGGTCGGCGTAGAGCTGGCCGTCGGGGAACTGCTCGTCCGACAGGTGCGCCACGTGTACGGCCAGCGCGGTCTTGCCCACGCCGCCGATCCCGCAGATGGCCGCGACCGGGACGCCCTCGTGGGTGCCGCTGTGCGCCGAGGACAGCAGCGTGCGCAGCCGTCCGGCGATCTCCTTGCGGCCGGTGAAGTCGTTGACCGCGGCGGGGAGCTGCGCCGGGCGCGGCAGCTCGTGCGCGGGCTCCTCCTCCTCGCCGGCGTCGTCGGCGATCTCGACGGTGATCGTGACGGCCAGCGCCGGGTCGGCGGCCAGGATGCGCTGGTGCAGCCCGGTCAGCTCGCGGCCGGGCTCGACGCCCAGCTCCTCGATCAGCGCCTCGCGGGTCTCGGTGAACACCGCAAGCGCGTCGCCCTGCCTGCCGCAGCGGTACAGGGCCAGCATGAGCTGGGCGCGCAGCCGCTCGCGCAGCGGGTGGTCGGCGGTCAGCGCGATCAGCTCGGAGACGATCGCGGCGTGGTTGCCGAGTTCGAGGTCGACGTCCATGAGCGTCTCGACCACGCTGAGGCGGCGCTCGATGAGCCGGTCGCGCTGGTGGTCGGCGTACGGGCCGACGGCGCCGGCCAGCGGCTCGCCCTCGAACAACGCCAGCGCGCCGCGCATGCCGTCGGCCGCCTCCGCGGGCCGTCCGGCCCGGCGGGCGGCGTCGGCCTCGGAGATGCCGCGTTCGAAGCGGGTCAGGTCGAGGGCGCCGTCGGGCAGGCGCAGCGCGTACCCACGGCCGACGGAGGTCAGCAGCTCGGGACGGGTGCGCGCGGGACGGTGCGGCTCCAGCACGGTCCGCAGCCGGGAGACGTAGGTGCGCAACGCGCCCAGCGCGCGCGGCGGGGCGTCCTCGCCCCACACCGCGTCGATCATCTCGGTCGGCGTGACCGCCCGGCCCTCCCGCAGCAGGAGCATGCCCAGAATGGAACGCTGCAACGGGGTACCCAAATCGACTTCCTGGCCGCTGCGCCACGCGCGAACGGGACCGAGCACAGCGAACCGCAGGTCGCCTTCGATGCCGTGACCAGCCATGCCGTGTGTCTCCCAGGCAATGGAACGATTTGTTACCAAATGATAGATCCATACTTGCCTAACACATAGGCATGAGCCAATTCGTTAACCGAAGCGTTGATTCGCCGTTGATCCGGTGTTGAGCCTGGCCGGTGATGCTGGTAGAGCAGCGGGCATGGCCCCAATACGGGGGCGGCCGTGCCCGTCCCCATAGATATGAGGGCCCCGCCCTGATATGTCGGGCGGGGCCTTGGTGGATTTGGTTGCTATGCGGCGGCCTCGACCAGTCCGAGCCTGAGTGACAGGCGTTCTCGGACCGCGGGCCATTCTGAGTTCAGGATCGAGTAGAACGCGGTATCTCGGACCGTGTCGTCGGCGCCTCGGCTTTCCGCTCGCCGCACCCCGTCGAAGTGTGCGCCGAGGGCCTCGATGGCGGCCCGGGACCGTTCGTTTCTTACATCTGCCTTGAGCGTGATGCGGTGGACGTTCCAGGTGTCGAAGGCGAGCGAGAGCATGAGGTACTTGCTCTCCCGGTTCACACCCGTGCCTTGGGCCGAAGCGGCCAGCCAGGTGAAACCGATGTCCGCCACGGACGGGACGTCGCCCACCGCTCCGCGTGCACCCGGCGGCCAGGGCATGGGGCCCTGCCAGTACTCCAGGTTCATCAGACGGGTGGCACCGACCACACGGTCGGTGTGCAGCCACCGGATGGCGAAGGGCATCGTGCGGCCCTCCGCCTGCTCAGCCAGGGCGGCCTCCACATAGGAGGCAACCTCGTCCCGGCCATGCGGGACGCGAGTGAAGGCGTAAGTGGAGCGGTCTTCACTCGCCGCTGCGGTCAGCTCATCGACCGCCGCGAGGCTGAGAGGTTCCAGGCGCACGAAGCGCCCGGACAAGGTGACAAGAGCGGGCATGAGCACATGATGAGGGCTGCTGTGCCCACCTGTAACCACGTGGCGCGTGTCAACATTCGCGGCTTGCGGAAAACAGGGTGTTTTCGCAGGTCAAGCTGGAGAATCAGCCCAAAGATTCGCCCAACTGTGACACCAGCGAGCGGTGCCGTTCACGTGGCCGCCGCACCGACAGTTCTTTGAGGCCCATGAGCAGGTGATCGAGGCTGCCGGAGATCCACGGCAGGCACAACGGGTCGGCCGAGGTGAGGGCGGTCAGCCGCTCCTCGGCGGTGTCCCCGTAGAGAAGGCTCGTGGCCACCCGTACGCGCGCCGCCGAGGGGTCGTCCCCGAAGGCGTGACCGGGCAGGACGCCGATCCCGTGCTCGTCCAGCAGGATCCGCGTGACCTCGGCGGAGCCGCCCAGCCGCAGGTGGCCGAGGTCCGGGTAGAGGTAGAAACCGCCCTGCGGCTTCGCCACCGCGCAGCCGGCCTCGACGAACCGGTCGTAGACCGCCCGCGAGACCACCGCGTGCAGCCTGCGGCTCTGGTTGACGCGTTCGACCAGCTCGGCGGGCTCGGTGAAGGCGTAGGCGGCGGCCTCCTGGACCGGCGCGGCGGGAGCCGACCAGATCTCGCTGGCCACCGCGAGCAGCCGGCTGCGCAGCGCGGCGGCGCCGCCTGGCAGCCGGGCCACGCCGATGCGCCAGCCGCCCAGAGCCAGGCTCTTGCTCAGCCCCGTCGTGATGACCGTCCGCTCGGGCGCGAGATCGGCCGGAGAGGTGTACGGCAGCGCCGTGTCGTGCAGCAGATCCCGGTAGATCTCGTCGGAGATGATGACCAGGTCGAGCTCGCGGGCGACCTTCACCAGCCGGTGGATGGTCCGCGGC
This sequence comes from Nonomuraea sp. NPDC050790, assembly GCF_044456745.1. Lineage (NCBI taxonomy): Bacteria > Bacillati > Actinomycetota > Actinomycetes > Streptosporangiales > Streptosporangiaceae > Nonomuraea > Nonomuraea sp. NPDC050790. Next base: position 349,295 of record NZ_JBITGF010000009.1, read on the forward strand.
GACGCGAGCCGCCCGGTGGGGTTGTCCGGCAGCGTCACCAGCACCGACCGAACGGTCCTGCCCTGGGTGCGCGCGTGCAGCACGGCCGAGACGAGCCTGTCGGGATCGGGCGCCCCACCCTCGCCGGGGGGCGCCGGGACCATGATGGGCTTCGCGCCGACCAGGTCGGCCTGGGCCGCGTAGCTGACCCAGCTCGGCGCGGTCATCACGATGTCGCCGCCGAGCGCCAGGATCATGCCGTACAGCAGGGACTTGCTGCCTGGCCCGCACACCACGTGGTCGGGGTCGGTCGCCAGCCCTCGCCTGTTCCAGTAGCCCGCCGCCGCCTCGCGCAGCTCGGCCGCCCCCGCGACCGGCCCGTAGCCGTTGCGCTCGGATGCGGCGACCAACCTGTCGCGCAGCGCCGGGTGGACGGGCAGCCCCGCCTCGCCGAAGGCGAGGTTGAGCACGCGTTCCCCGGCGCGTCGTCTTCGCTCGATGTCCTCGTTGGCCGCCAGCGTGGCGGAGAGGGTAACTGTCATGTTTGTCACGTTCCCAGCGTGGTTGGATAGAGGCATAAGTACAAGCGAGGCTTCATGTGGGTAGGCATAAGGAAGTCCGATGCTCGATCTGCGCCGTCTCACCTTGATCTGCGAGTTCGCCCGAAGGGGCAGCATCGCCGCGACCGCCACCGCGCTCGGATACAGCCCGTCCGCGGTGTCCCAGCAACTCGTCGCGCTCGAACGGGAGGCCGGCACCGCGCTGCTCGACCGCACCGCGCGCAGTGCCGAGCTGACCGACGCGGGCCGCCGGCTGGTGGCCCACGCCGAACGCATCCTGGCCATGGTCGAGGAGGCGGAGTCCGACCTGTCCGCCCAGGCGGGCACCCCGGCCGGGCGCGTGGTCCTGACCGCCTTCCCGACGGCCGCGGTCGCCTTCGCGCCCGCGCTCGCCCGCACGCTGCGCCGCCACACCGAGCTGTCGCTGCGGCTCGGGCAGAGCCGTTCCGGCCGGGGGATGCGCGAGGTGCAGGCGGGCGAGGTCGACATCGCGCTCATCGACGACTGGTACGGCAGGGCCCGCGACAGCGACAGCACCCGGGTCTTCCCCCTCCTGCACGACCCCCTGGTCCTGGTGGTCCCGCGCAAGCACCGGCTGGCCGATCCCGACATCCCCCTCGACCTGGCCGAACTGCGCGACGAGCCCTGGATGGCGACCCCGGACGGCGAGCCGTCCCGCCTGGCCGTGGACCGCCTGTTCGTGGACGTGGGCGGCACCAAGCCGACGCCCTGGGAGTTCGAGGGGCTGGGGACGATCCTGTCGCTGGTGGCCAAGGGCATCGGGATCGCGGCGGTCCCGTCGCTGGCGCTGGCCGCCGGGGTGCGCGGGATCGCGGTGCGCTCCTTCCCCGGCGACCCGGTCGGCAGGGACGTGCACGCGGTGGCCCGCACCTCCAGCGTCCACCGGCCGTCGGTGTCGGTGACCCTGCGGGCCATCCACGTGGCCGCCCGCTACATCGCGGCGGATCTGGAGCAGTTGCGGCTGGCCGAGCGATAACCTCACCCGCATGGCGCCCACCTACGACATCGAGCGGCAGTTGCTCGCCCTGCCCAGCACCCGCCTGGTCGCGGGCGTCGACGAGGTCGGCAGGGGCGCGTGGGCGGGGCCGGTCACCGTCTGCGCCGTGGTCACCGACCTGTCCGAGCCGCCGGCCGGGCTGACCGACTCCAAGCAGCTCACCCAGCGCCGCCGCGAGGGCCTCATCGGCGAGCTGGAGTCGTGGGCCGCGGGCATCGGCTTCGGCGAGGCGTCCCACGCGGAGATCGACACGCTGGGCATGACCGAGGCGCTGTCGCGGGCGGCCAGACGGGCGCTGGAGTCGCTGCCGGTGCGTCCCGACGCGGTCATCCTCGACGGCGCCCACGACTACATCGGCCCGCCCTGGCCGGTCCGCCTGGAGGTCAAGGCGGACGCGGTGAGCGTCTCGGTGGCCGCCGCCTCGGTGCTGGCCAAGGTGCGGCGGGACGCGTACATGGGCACGATCGGATGCGACGACTACGGTTTCGCCGACAACGCGGGCTACCCCTCGCCGGTCCACCTGGCCACGCTCGCCGAGCGCGGCCCCACGCCCCACCACCGCCTGTCCTGGTCCTACCTCGACGACCTGCCGAAGTGGCGTCACCTGAAGCGCTACCGCGACCCGCTCGTCGGCGAGGGCCAGGAGTCCCTGTTCGGCTAGATCGGGTAGTTGGCCCGGAAGACGCCGTGCGGGTCGCGCCGCCGCTTGATGTCCCGCAGCCGCTCGTGGGCGCGCGCGCCGAACGCCTGCGCCGCCTTTTCGCCGGGCTTCAGGAAGGTGTACGGCTTGCGCCCCTCCGCGCCCAGCGCGGCGGCCAGCGCGATCTCCTTGCCCTCCACGTCACCGGTGCCCGGGATGCCGAACATGTACAGCAGGTACGGATCGGCCACCGGTCCCGCCGCGCTGTCCGACGGCCGGGAGAGCGCTCCGCCCAGGTGCCGGATCTGCACGCTGAGCAGCGGGTCGATGGGCTCGCTCAGCAGGGCGGCCGCGTGCTCCAGGCTCGGCAGCAGCTCGGCGTGCGACTGGCCGGGGCTCGGGTCGGTCGGCTCCTGCTCGATGGAGCCGAGCTCGTTCACGGGCAGCCCGGCCCGGCTGTCGGAGATCAGCCCGCCGATCGCGTCGAAGGGCGCCAGCAGCGCCCTGGCCTCACGCTCCGGGCCCAGGTAGGTGGAGTCGAGCGCCACAAACGGCGGGGCGCCGGGGAACTTCAGCAGGTCCAGCCACACGGTCAGCTCGTCGGGCGCCACGTCCGTCACCCGCAGGAACGCCTCCAGCACCGCCGGGGCCCGCTCGGCCGGCCACAGCAGGCGCCCGCCGTACAGCTCGGGGGCGGGGTGCAGGTCGAGCTCCAGGGCGGTCACGACCGCGAAGTCGCCGCCACCGCCGCGCAGCGCCCAGAACAGCTCGGGGTCGGTCTCGGCGCTCACCCGGCGCGGCGCGCCCTCGGCGTCGACGATCTCCAAGGCTCGCACGCTGTCGGCGGCCCAGCCCCACTTACGGCTGAACCAGCTCAAACCGCCGCCGAGGGTGTAGCCGGTCACGTTGACGGCGGGGGTGCTGCCGGCGAGCCCGGTCAGGCCGAGCGGGGCGGCGGCGTCGAGGAGCCTGCCCCACTTGACGCCCGCGCCGACCCTGGCCACGCGGCCGTCCAGGGTGAGCTCGTCCAGGCGGGAGGTGCGCAGGAGGATCGTGCCCTCTGTGTCGCCGCTGGCGCCGTGGCCGCTCGGCTGGGTGGTGACGGTCAGGCCGTTGCCGGCCGCGTGACGGACCAGCGTGGCCACGTCGGCGGCGTGCGCGGCTTGGGCGACGGCCAGGACGGGTTGCTCGATCGCCAGGTTCCAGGGCTTGGACGCCTGCTCGAAGGCGGCGTCGCCGGGGCGGAGGATGGGGCCGTCGAAGTTCGGGATGTCCATGGTTCAGGCTCCTGCGGGGTTGCGAAGGGTGACGTTGACGCGGTTCCAGGCGTTGATGGCGGCGATGGCCATGACGAGGGCGGCGAGCTGCTTCTCCGAGTAGTGGTCGGCGGCGGCGTCCCAGATCTCGTCGGGCACGCCCGCCGGGTTGTCGCTCAGGCGGGTGGCGGCCTCGGCCAGGGCCAGAGCTGCGCGCTCCTCGTCGGTGTAGTACGGAGCCTCCCGCCAGGCGGCCACCGACCAGAGGCGCTCGTCGCTCTCGCCGGCCTTCTTGGCGTCGCGGGCGTGCATGTCTACGCAGAAGCCGCAGCCGTTGATCTGGCTGACCCGCAGGCGCAGCAACTCCAGGGTGCTGTGGGGGACGTCGCTGCCGTTCACGTACTCCTCGACGCCCAGCAGGCCCTGGTAGCCGGCGGTCCCGATCCTCATTCGTGCCTTCATATTCTCGTCTTTCTGGATGTTCAATATCTAGAATTCTTGCGCGGAAAGTGCGTGCAGATGCCCGCGCGGATGCCCGTTCAGACGTCCGCTCAGACGTCCGCTCAGATGCCCGCTCAGGTGTCCGCTCAGATGCCCGCGAACCGCGCCCGGGTGCCCTCGCCGGCGCCCGGGTGCTTGCGCTCCACGGTCGCGGCGATGTCGGCGACGGTCGTGCCCGCCAGCGACCTGCGCCAGGCCAGGTCGGCCTGCCGCATGGCGAGCGACACCTCGCAGTGCGCGCGGTAGTCCACGTCGTCGCGACCGCCCGGCCCCTTGCGCAGGATGCCCTCGCAGCGGAACGCGTCCTCGCCGCCCTCGATCGCGGTCACGATGTCGAGCAGGGTGATCCGGTCGGGCCGCCTGGCCAGCTTGAAGCCGCCGCGCGGGCCCGAGGTCGAGGTGAGGATGCCCACCTTGACCAGGGCCTGGAGCTGCTTGTTGAGGTAGGCGGCGGGCAGGTCGTAGAAGGCCGCGAGCTTCTTGGCCGTGACCGCCTCGTCCCGGTCGAGCCACGTCATGTTGACGCAACTGTGCAGCGCCCACTCGACGCCCTCGTTCATCCGCATATTCTGGATACTAGACCTCCAGAATGTGGGTGTGCAACCCGGTTAGCATCGGAGGGGTGCGTATCGGGATATTTCTGGTCGCCGCCCAGTTTCCCGGGCAGGCGGCCGGTCCGGCATTGGCCCAGGTTGTGGAGTGGATCGAGGCCGCCGAGGAGGCCGGGTTCGACGACGTGTGGATCGCCGAGCACCACTTCATGTCGTACGGCGTGTGCCCCTCGGCCACCACGCTCGCGGCGCTGGCCTTGGGCAGGACGCGCCGCATCGGCGTCGGCACTGCGGTCAGCGTCCTGTCGGCCTGGCACCCCGTCGCTCTGGCCGAGCAGGCGGCGATGCTGCACCACCTGTCCGGCGGGCGGTTCCGGCTGGGGGTCGGGCGGGGCGGGCCGTGGCTGGAGCTGGAGGTGCTCGGGACCGGGGTGGAGCGCTACGAGCGCGGGTTCGCCGAGTCGCTGGACCTGCTGTGCGCGGCGTTGTCGGGGGAGCGGGTGGCGGCGGACGGGGAGTTCTTCCGGTTCCGCGAGGTGGAGATGGTTCCGGCCGCCCGGATGCGGCCGGTGGTGGCCTGCACCTCACGGGCGACGCTGGCGCTGGCGGCCGCGCGGGGGTTGCCGGTGCTGCTGGGCATGCACGTGGGCGACGAGGAGAAGGCGACCCTGTTACGCGAGTACGCGTCCCTGTCAGCCGGCGGGGACACCGTCTTGTCGGACGGCGGCGACACGGCGTTGTCAGGCGGCGCCTCGGTTCGGAGCGGCAGAGGCGCGGTGTTGCCGGGCGGCGGCAGCGCGGCCTTGTCAGGCGGCGGGGGCGCGGACCTGTCAGGCGACATCCCGGTTCGGGGCGGCGGCGACACGGCCTTTCCGGGCGACGTCCCGGTTCGGGGAGGTGGGGGCGTGGTGGTTCAGGGGGGTGGGGGTGGTTTGGGGGTGGGTGGGCATGTGGCGGCGGTTGTGGGGTTTGTGGGGGATTCGACCGAGCGGGCCGTCAACGAGCTGAAGGCGGCCATGCCGCGCTGGCTGGAGCCTGGTCTGGCGGGATACGTGCCGGTGGACGGCCGCGAGCGCCCACCCCGCGATATCGCGAAATATGTGGACTTCTTGACCCGGGTGCACCCGGTGGGCGACCCCGACCTCTGCGTCGAACGGATCCGCCGCACCGCCGAGGTCACCGGCCTGCGCCACCTCATCCTCATGGTCGAGGGCGGCGGCCCGGAACGCACGCTGGACAACATCCGGCGCCTGGGCCGGGAGGTGCTGCCGAGGGCCCGGCGACCGACACCGCCGGGCCCCGCTCCGGCCGGCTAGCAGTCCACCAGCTCCGGCTTCTGGTTGAGGATCTGCGCCCTGGGGCTGACGAACTCGGCGAGCGCCTTCTCGGCCGACGGGTCGAAGACGGCGACCCGGTGGCAGTTCTGGAAGGCGAGCCGTACCCCGAAATGACGCTCCAGGGCGCCGCGCATCGAGTCGCTGGCGAGGCAGCGCAGGAGCTGGCCCCGCGCCTCCTCCGACGGCGGCGGTACCTGGTTGTCGGCGTACTCGGCGCCGCTCTGACCACGCTGCTGGACCAGCTCGCTGATCACCGACCAGGCGTAGGGCAGGGAGTCGCGCACGCAGGCGACGAAGGCCGCGTCGTCGACCTCCCCGGCACGGGCCCGATCGAGCAGATCGTTCGGAACGGTCAGCGACATGCTGTCTCCTCACTATGGAAGAAAGGGATCTATCTGACGCTAGGTGAGAGCCTGGAAGGGCCCAAGATGGCGGGAGGGGGACAGTCGTCTACTGGGCCGGGCCGTACACGAAATCGGGGTCGATCTGTGCGGCGAGGTCGAGACCGGTGCGCTCGTTGGCCCACGCGCGGGCGTTGCGCAGGTGGAACTCGGCCGTCTGACGGCCGAACCGCGCCCAGTCCTTGGGCTGCGCGTCGAGCTGCTTCAGCAGTACGGCCAGCGCGTCGAGGTTGTGGCTCTCCAGATCGGCCAGCGCGAACGGCCGCCCCTGCTCCAGGGCGCGCACGGCGGGCGAGTGCTCCATCCAGGTCAGCAGGTCCTCGCCCACGTGCGCGCGCAGGAACTCGACGTCCCCGGGATCCTGCACCTTGTTGCCGACGACCGCGATCGGGACGTCGAAGTCGGCGGCGTGGTCGCGGTACTGCCGGTAGACGCCGACCCCCTGCCGGGTCGGCTCGGCGACGAGCACGGTCAGGTCGAAGCGGGTGAACAGCCCAGAGGCGAAGGAGTCGGCCCCGGCGGTCATGTCGACCACGACGTACTCGCCGGCCTCGTCCACGAGGTGGTTGAGCAGGAGCTCGACCGCGCCGACCTTGGAGTGGTAGCAGGCGACGCCGAGGTCCTCCTCGCCGAACGGGCCGGTCGCCATGAGCTGCGGGCCCTCGGGCGTCGGCACCGTGTAGGGCAGGTCCTCGAACGTCAGCAGCCGCGAGCCGCGCCCCGGCGGGGTGGTCTTGACCATGGCCTCGGCGGAGGGGATGCGCGGGTTGTCGCCGCGCAGCAGGTTCTTGATCTCGGTGAGCCGGGCGCCGAGCGGCTCCGGCTGGGTGTCGAGGCCGAGCACGAGCGCGAGGTGCTGGTTGATGTCGGCGTCGACGGCGACGACCGGGCTGCCCTGGCCCGCCACGTACCTGGCGAACAGCGCGGACATGGTGGTCTTGCCGCTGCCGCCCTTCCCCACGAATGCCACGCGCACGCCGGAGCCTCCTCTGGTTATGAAAACCGTTTCCGTTCTCGGGTGGGCTCATCATGCCACACTGCGGCCATGAGAGAGGAAGCTTTGGCGCGAGTCGCGGAACTGAACCGAGAGGGCAAGCTGGAGGAGGCGCAGGCGGCGCTGGTGGAGTTGTCGGCCGCGTATCCGGACGATCCGGACGTGGCGCGGGAGACGGCCTACGCGCACGACCGCCTCGGCCTGGAGCGCGAGGCGGTGCCGTACTACGAGAAGGCGCTTGAACTGCGGGCCGACGACCGGCTCGGGGTGTTCACCGGGTTCGGCAGCACGCTGCGGGTGCTCGGCCGCTACGACGAGGCGCTGGAGGCGCTTGAGCGCGGGCTGGCCGAGTTCCCCGGCGATCCGGCGCTGCGCGCCTTCCGCGCGATGGCGCTGCACAACAAGGGAGCCCACCGCGAGGCGGTGAGCGCCCTGGTGAAGCTGGTGTCCGAGGGCGAGCAGGCCGGCGGGTACGGCCGCGCGCTCGCCTACTACGCCGACAACCTCGACCTGGTCGTGCCCTAACCGCAGCTCTCGTCGAGGGCGATCGGGCGGTCGGCGCTCGGTTCCTGCGTGGCCGTCGGCCGCTCGCCCGGCGCGGTGGCGGTCTTGTTCGCCGGGCGGTCGGCCAGCGCCTGCTCGACCTTCCGCCTGATCAGCCCCCAGTCGGGGTAGGCGGTGCTGATCAGCGGCGGCACGAAGCTGAGGCTGCGGATCCTGGTGTCCTTGACCTTCTGGGCCAGATCGACCAGGGCCGGCAGCAGGCTCTGCGGGATGTCGGTGGAGATGGCCCGTTTGGTCGCCGTCGCCAGGCTCTCGAAGCTGTTGAGCACGGTCATCGGGTCCGCCTGCTTGGCGACCGCGTTGAGCAGGCACTTCTGGCGGCCCATGCGGACGTAGTCGTCGCTGTCGGTGCGCGAGCGGCCGTACCAGAGCGCTTCCTCGCCGGAGAGCTTGCGGGTGCCGGCGGGCAGCAGGCCCTCGCGGTACTTGCCGTAGACGATGGGTTCCTTGATGGTGACCTTGACGCCGCCCATCGCATCGACGATCTGCGCGAAGCCGTACATGTCGACCATCGCGTAGTAGTTGACCGGGATGCCGAGAATGCCGCTGAGGGTCTGCTTCAGCAGCGTCGGGCCGCGGTGGCCCTTCTGCACGCCGGGGGTCATCTCCGGGTAGTCCTCGGCGTACTGGAAGACCTCGTTGAGCAGGCCGGGGGTGTACGGCGGCTCGCCGCTGAAGCCGTACGGGAAGCGCTGGCGGGCCGGGCCTGGGGGCAAGGGCACGTTCTCCAGGTTGCGCGGCAGGCCGAGCAGGGTGGTGGCGCCGGTGGAGACGTCCACGCTGGCCACGGTCATGCTGTCGGTGCGCACGCCCGGCCGGTTGGCGGCGGCGTCGGCGCCGATGAGCAGGATGTTGACCCGGTCGGCGCCGTTCCAGGGGTCGGCGGCGACGACGGGGGCGGTGTTCGTGTTGTTGAACAGGCTGGTGACCACGTCGCGCGAGACGTAGGCCAGCCGGGCGGCGTACGCGGTCGGGGCGACGACCAGGACGCACAGGACGACGGCCAGGATCGTGGTGGCCTTGCGGGCGGCGGTGTCGGAGGCGGCCGGCCGTACCAGGGCGTAGGACCAGATGATCACCGTGCTCCAGGCGACGGCGATCGCGATCAGCGTGATCGTCAGCGTGGTCAGCCAGCTCGGCTGGACCGCCAGCGACAGCAGGTGGCTGCCCAGCACGGTGATCATGGTCAGCACGGTGGCGAGCAGGAGCGCGTAGACGGCCATCAGCGCCAGACCGGTGCGCCGGCGGCCGGTGGCGAGGTGCGCCACCCCCCACAGCAGGGCCGAGCCGAAGGTCAGCGCGATGCTGGCGCCGAGGCTGAACTCGCGATCTCTGGCAGCCATCCCCTGTCAACCCCCGTCTTGAGCAGATCCATCTCAGATTAGTAACGGTTTAGGGATGATTAGGACAAAATCGGGATTGTGGCGGGTCAATTCACGGCAACGGAGGCTTGCGATATAACGTGAGTGTGAGACGTGGAAAATATGGATTCGACGCGCCGTGGTCCTTCGCAGGGCTGGTCGTGGGAGCCGTTGCGCTGCTGGCTCTCACGATCGTCTCCTTCGCCTACGACGTGGCGCCCGCGGGCGTCGCCTTCCTTCTCGGGGGTCTATATACCCTGGCCAGCGCGTTCAGCTACGCGTACACCACGCGCAAGGGCAAGTTCGAGGTCTGGGCCGGGGAACTCGACGACCTCGACGGCGGCGAACGCGTGCTCGACCTCGGCTGCGGGCGCGGCGCCGTGCTCACCGCGGCGGCGCGCCGCCTGTCCAAGGGGTACGCGACCGGGCTCGACCGATGGCCGTCCGGCAACCAGGTCGCGGTCACCCGCGCCAACGCCGAGGCGGCGGGCATCGCGGACCGGGTCGAACTGGTCACCGGTGACCTGCGGGCACTGCCGTTCCGCGGCGACAGCTTCGACGCCGTCGTCTCCAGCCTCGCCCTCCACCGCATCGCCACCGCCCAGGGCCGCGCCGACGCCGTGCGCGAGGCGTACCGGGTGCTCGCGCCGGGCGGCCGGATGCTGATCGCCGACTTCCAGCGCACCGAGGAATACGAGGCGGTCCTGCGCGGCCTCGGCGCCGCCGACGTGCGCCGGCGCGACCTCGGCTGGCGCTTCTGGTACGGCGGGCCGTGGTTCGCCACCAGGATGGTGGAGGCCTACAAACGGTGATCCGGGGTACCGGTCTGCCTCATGAGCGGCGTTGAGACCGGCACCATCACCACCAAGGTGCCCGCCAGGCTGGACCGGCTGCCCTGGTCGCGCTGGCACTGGATGATCGTCATCGGCCTGGGAACCGTCTGGATCCTGGACGGCCTGGAAGTCACCATCGTGGGCAACCTCTCCGCCCAGCTCGCCAAACCCGGCAGCGGCCTGGACATCACCCAGGCCCAGGTGGCCGGGCTCGCGGCCGCCCTCTACGTGGCCGGCGCGTGCTCGGGCGCGCTGTTCTTCGGCTGGCTGACCGACCGGTTCGGGCGCAAGAAGCTCTTCATCATCACCCTGCTCGTGTACCTGGTCGCCACGCTCATGACGGCGTTCTCCTTCAGCGCGTGGTGGTTCTTCCTGTTCCGCTTCCTGACCGGTTTCGGCATCGGCGGCGAGTACGCCGCGATCAACTCCGCCATCGACGAGCTCATCCCCAGCCGGCACCGGGGCCGCATCGACATCCTCATCAACGGCAGCTACTGGCTCGGCGCCGCCGGCGGCGCCCTGCTGACCGTCCCGCTCCTCAACGACCTGCCGGTCAACATCGGGTGGCGCGTGGCGTTCGGGCTGGGCGTGGTGCTCGGCCTGGCCATCCTGCTGGTACGCAGGAACGTGCCCGAGAGCCCGCGCTGGCTGTTCATCCACGGGCGGGAGGAGGAGGCCGAGCGGATCGTCGGCGACATCGAACGGCAGGTGGACCGCGACCTGCCCGAACCGTCCGAGTCGATCACGATTCACCAGCGCAAGTCGATCGGGTTCATCCGGATCGCGCACACCATGGTGGCCCTCTATCCGAAGCGGACCGTGCTCGGGTTGTCGTTGTTCATCGGGCAGGCGTTCCTCTACAACGCGATCACGTTCGGGTACGCGCAGATCTTGTCGACCTTTTACCAGATTGATACCTATACGGGGTATTACTTCGCGGTGATCGCGGTCGGGAACTTCCTCGGGCCTCTGCTGCTTGGGCCCCTCTTCGACACCGTCGGCCGGATCCCGATGATCTCGGCTACCTACATCGGGTCAGGGGTGTTGTTGCTGGCCACGGCCTGGATGTTCAACGAGGGGATGCTGACGGCCGTCACGCTGACGGCTTGCTGGTCGGTGGTGCTGTTCGTGGCTTCGGCTGGGGCCAGTTCCGCCTATCTGACGGTCAGCGAGATCTTTCCCATGGAGACTCGGGCGATGGCCATCGCGTTCTTCTTCGCCATCGGGACGGCGGCGGGCGGGATCGCGGGGCCGCTGCTGTTCGCGGCGCTGGTGGAGAGCGGCGTCCCGGGCGACACGGCGTTGGCCTTCGCGATCGGCGCTATCCTCATGATCATCGCCGGGCTGGTCGAGTTGATCTTCGGCGTGAAGGCCGAACGCCAGAGCCTGGAACGCATAGCCACCCCCCTATCCGCCCACCCACCCACCAAGTAACCCCACCCCTCACCCCTCACCTCTCACCCCTCACCCCTCACCCCTCACCCCTCACCCCTCCCACCGCGCCGCCCTCACCGCGCCCGCCTTGTCCTCACCGCGCCGCCTTACGGGACCGACCCCTTGTGGGCGCCCGCCCCCAACCCGCGCCCTTGCGCCGTACTCATCCCATCCCGCGCCCTTGCACCCCGCGCGCCCCGACCGCCCACTCTCCCGCTACGCGCCTTGCGCCTTGCGCCTCGCGCGCTGCGCCCACACCCCGCGCCTCCGCCCCAACCCGTGCCCGGAGGCTGCGCCGCGTACCTGGTCGGGGGTGGTCAGAGGAGGCGGGGGAGGGCGGGGCGCATGACGCGGAGGGCGGCGCCGGCGTCGGAGAGGTACAGGTGGGGCACGTCCACGAACACCCGCATCGGCCCCTGGTCCAGGCCGAGACTCCGCGCCATCTCGGCCTGGACGTCCGCGAGCGGCAGGTAGTTCAGATAGCTGGTGAACGCGTTCTGCGACCGGAACGTGGCCGTCATCAGGAGCCGCTCGTCCCTGATCCGGAAGGCCAGCCCCGTCAGGCAGGGCACCGAGTCATAAGGCTCGCCGGGAGTGGTCAGCGAGATCCAACCGCTCTTGCTGTACGGCCGCGCCCGCAGCAGATCCGCGGCCCAGGTGAGCTGGCCCTTGATGCGGGCGCCATAGCTGTACTTGAAGGGCTCTACGATCGTGTCCTCCGTGAACTTCCTGGTGTAGAGGGCCAGCTTGGCGGCATCGCCGTACCGCTCGACGATGGGGTCGACGGGGCGGGGGCTGGTGATCTCGACCAGGACGGGCGGGCCCTCGATGACGGGGCCGCGGTCGTCGTCGGCCGGTACTCCGGTTATCCAGACATGGCGGATCAGTCCGATCCACGCCTCCCCACATGACGCCCATTGCACTGGGCTGTCCATCTATGTCTCCAAATTCGGGAACTTGTAGGGGTTGTGGGGGAGCCGGCGTCTTCTTGTCACGTTGCAACGCACGTAGTAGATCGAGTAGTGGACCAGGGCGACGAGCAGGATGCTGGTCAGCAGCAGAAGCAGGTTCGGGTACGTCCTGGACAGGCCGGTCACGCCCACCGTCAGGTAGGCCGAGTTGACGATGGCCATCATCATGACGTTGATGCCCGGCCAGGTCAGCGGCGCGTACGTCTCGGGGAAGCGCGGGTCGACGGGCAGGTTGGGCGTCCAGTCGAGCTCGTCCTTCAACTGCGCCGTGTACAGCAGGCGGAAGTTGTTGATGGCTCTGGCCGTCCTGCCGTGCGCGTTGACCGCTTCGATCAGCCGCAGGAACGGCAGCACCCCCAGCAGGCCGAACGCGGCCACCAGCGCGAAGAGGTACGCGGGGACGGTCTGCCAGGTCGTCAGATCGTGTGGATTGACGACCTTGGCACTGGTCAGCGCGATCGTGGCGAGGAACGGCACCGACAACAGGCTCATCGCGAGCCTGGTCATCTTGAGCCGTTCTTCCTTCGCGGCCAGGTGAACCTGGTAGATGCCGCTGAAGTCCACGGCGGCGAGTTGGAGGAATTGGGTCGCTTCGAGCGGCCCCGGTGAGGGGGATGACTTCCGCATGAGCGTGCTCCTGGATGGCCCGGTGAACCCCAGTATGAGCACACTTTCTGGAATTTGACTGGCTTTCCTGCCAATCATTCCAACAAATCTCAACTCATCGATGTCAGTGCAGGTCGGTTGATGGTTCTGATGATTGTGTCGATGTATGAGGTGGGCAGAGAGCGGAGGATTCCGGCGATCTCGGGGTTGCCGATCTCGGGCAGCGCGGCGAGGGCGTCGTCGGCCAGTCCACGGCAGTATTCGATGGTCGTCTCGATCATTTTGGTCTGGCGGAGTCGGGTGAGGATTTCGGTCACCTGCTCATCCGACATACCTCTTTGTAGCGATATATCACTGTTTGTGAGGAAATTCGCTTTTGCGAGGATCAGCGGGAGGCTGTAGACGCCCTGCTTGAGATCGTTGCCCGCGGGCTTGCCGAGTTGCTCGCTGGTGGCGGTCAGGTCCAGGAGGTCGTCGAGGATCTGGAAGATCAGGCCGAACCGCTCGCCGTACGCGGCCATCCTCGCGCGCTCCTCCGCGGAGGCCCGCGCGCAGACGGCGGCCACCAGGCAACTCGCGCGGAAGAGCGCCGCGGTCTTGCCGGTGATCGAGCGCAGGGCGCTCGCCTCTGTGCGGTGCGGGTTGTAGAGGTCCGTGGTCTCCAGGTACTGGCCTTCGGCCAACTCGACCACGGTGGCCGCCAGTACTTCGGCGACCGGGCGCGAGACCGACGTGATCGCGGCCAGTCCGGCTCTGGCCAGCATGAAGTCACCGATCACCAGGGCCTTGCCGTCGCCCAGGTCGGCATTGAGGGTCGCGGCGCCGCGGCGTTCCGTGGCGCGGTCCATCAGGTCGTCGTGGACCAGGGAGCCCGCGTGGATCAGTTCGATGCAGGCGGCGGCGGTGATGACCCTTCTGTCGGGGGTCTTGCCCAGGGCCAGGGCTGTGGCGAGGGTCAGTGCGGGTCTCAGGCGCTTGCCTCCGGCGTTGATCACACGGGAGGCTCCGGCGTTGATCCCCGGCAGGGCCGAAGAACCGCTCAGGCGCTCTACGCGCGTCTCCACTTTGCGGAGGCCGTTGGTGATCGCCGGGTTTCGCAGCAACTGATCCATACATCCAGACTGCGTCGTGGTGGCTGTGCCGTACCTGAGAGATGCTGAGCTTTTTCTCAGGAGACCCACCAACCCCACAGACCGTCATCCCACGGTCCGTTGTTCTGGAGTCGGTCATCCTGCGGTCTATCCGCCCGTGGTCCGTCATCCTGGGGTCGGTCAGCCCGGGGTCCGTCGGCTCGCGGGATGTCAGCCCGTGGTCCGTCAGTCCGTGGTCCGTCGGTTCGGGGGAGGTCGTGCTGCGGTCGGTCGTCCTCTGGGCCGCCACAGGACGAGTTGCCAGGCCGGGGTGTGGACGGTGAGGCTGGCCGACCGCGAGCCGACCGTGACCGTCCGCAGCGAGACCGCTTTGCAGGCATTTCTCCTGCCGATTCTCGACACGGACGAGGCCATCGTGGCAATCGAGCGGGTCAAGGCGCGGGCGCAGAAACGCCTGGACCGTCTGAAAAGCCTCCCGCCGGTCGGGGAGAACCCCAAGTTCGGCATGTACGCGCTGCGCCTCGGCCTGGCCCAGGCGCGCGCGACGATCGAGTGGGCCGACGAAACTCGCCACACGCTGCGCACCAAATAGGCCATGATCTACCGATGATCGGTCATATCGGAGTCAACGTTCCCGACCTCGAAAGCGCTCGCACCTACTACGACGCGCTGATGCCCTTGCTGGGGTTCGAGAAATATCTGGATATGGCCGATCAGTTCGCGTTCCGCCCGGCAGGGGGCAAACCGGGCGCGTACCTCTTCTTCTACCCCGCGCTCAAGGACGGCGCCTACAGCCGGCACCAGACCGGGTTGCAGCATCTGGCCTTCATGGTCAAGAGCCGGTCGGCGGTGCGGGCGGCGCATGCCTGGGCGATCGGGATGGAATGCGAGATCCTCCAGAAGCCCCGAAATTTCCCCGAATATCCGCCGCCCTACTATGCGACGTTCTGGCTGGATCCGGCGGGGATCATGCTGGAGGCGGTGTGCCACCATGACCGGCCTTGACTCTCACACCGTGTCAGATGGGACGGTTGTCCCCATGACTGAGCTTGCTGAACGCGTCGACCAGGTCATCCGCGACGGTCGCGCGCCCGGACTGCATGGCCTTGTGGTGATCCGTGGCGGCGAGACGGTCCTTGAACGTTATGGCCAGGGCGAGGATTTCAAGTGGAACGATTCGATCGGCCACGTGGTCTTCGACCGCGACACCCTGCACGACATCCGGTCGGTGACGAAGAGCATCACGGCCCTGGTGTACGGCATCGCGCTCGGCAAGGGCCTGGTGCCCGATCCGGACGAGTCGCTCATGGCCGCCTTCCCCGAGTACCCGGACCTGGCCGATTCCAAGCGGAACCTCACCGTCGCCCACGCGCTGACCATGACGCTCGGCCTGGAATGGGATGAAAGCGTCCCCTACACGAGCCCGGCGAACAGTGAGATCGCCATGGAGATGGCGCCGGACCGCTACCGGTACGTCCTGGAACGTCCCTTCGTCGTCGAACCCGGCACCCGCTGGGACTACTGCGGCGGCGCCTCCGCCCTCATCGGCCGGTTGATTGTCAAGGGCGTCGGCACGACTTTGGACGCCTTTGCCAGGGACACGCTGTTCGATCCGCTCGGGATCTCGTTCGAGTGGATGGCGGGGGAGGACGGCGTGGCGTCGTCCGCCTCCGGGCTGCGGCTGGCGCCGCGCGATCTGGCCGCCATTGGGCAGCTTGTGCTGGAGGGCGGGCGGGGTGTCGTACCTGGAGAGTGGATCATGCGGATGCTCACGCGGCACGTCAGGCGGGAGGACGGGTCGGGGTACGGGTACCAGTGGTACCTGGGCGACGGGTGGTTCGCCGGGTTTGGGAACGGTGGGCAGCAGCTTTTCGTCGTGCCGGAGAAGGAACTGGTCGTCGCCACCGCCGCCGGGGATTATAACGATTTCGCCCAGTCGAGTGCCGCCGCCGTCCTGGATGCCGTTCTCAGCGAATGACCACCCTTGGGAACGCGTCGTCTTCAGCGAACGACAGTGCTTCCGCACGCGCTGGTCTCTCCGGGTGACCCGTCGAGGGAGGGTGCTGGTCTTAGCGGATGATTGCTTGGGAACGCGACGTTCTCAAGGGGTGACCGCGTTTTGGAAGGCGGCCACGGCGGCGAGGATCGCGGGGTGCTGGCCGTACCCCTTGCGGAAGGCGACGAGCGTGCGGCGGGACAGTGGCAGCGGGGTGAGGCGGACGCCGGGCGGCGGCGACTGCGCGGCCAGTCCGGGCACCAGCGCGACGCCCTGACCTGCGGCGGCGAAGGCGAGGACGGTGTCGAAGTCGTCCACGTGGTGCCGCACGTGCGGCTCGAACCCCGCCGCCTGGCACGCCCGGATCGCCATCGTGTGGCAGAGCGTGCCCGGTTTGCTCATGATCCACGGATCGTCGCGGGCGTCCCTGATCGAGGGCCGGTCGGTGAGGTACATCGGCTCCTCGAACAGCGGCTCGGCACAGATCCCCAGATCCACGACAGGCGGCACGAAGTCGTATTCGTGCACCAGCGCCACATCCAGCTCCCCCGCACGCAGCGCGGCCGACACGTCGGCCGGATCGATCTCCGACACCATCGGCTCCAGCGCCGGATGCGCCGCCGCGAGTTCGGCGAGCGCGCGCGGCAACAACACCCTGGCCGCCGACGGGAACGCGCCGATCCGCAGCGGCCCGCCCGGCCCGCCGCTGAGCGCGGCGAGCGCCGCCGTCGCACGTTCCAATTCCTCCAGTACGGCATGCGCATGCGTCACCAGCACCTGCGCTGCCGGGGTCAGGCTCACCGTGCGGCCCGTGCGTTCGAGCAGAGGCAGCCCGGCCTCCCGTTCCAGGGCGCTGAGCTGCTGGGACACGGCCGACGGCGTGAAGTTGGCGGCTTCGGCGACGGCGGCGATGGTGCCGCGCTGGGCGAGTTCGCGCAGGAGGTGAAGCTTGCGGGGATCGAGCATAAGACGAGCTTAATCTGAACGGTAGAAATCGGCGCTGGACCTAATCAATGGTGGTGCCGCACGCTCGGAGCATGCTGAGAGGAATCTACGTACCGCTGATCACGCCCTTCACCGCCGGCGATCAGGTCGATCTGGAGGCGTTCGAGAAGCTTGCGCATCACGTGCTCGACCAGGGCGCGAGCGGGCTCGTGGCGCTCGGCACGACCGGCGAGGTGGCGATGTTGAGCGCCGAGGAGCGCTCTGCGGTGATCGAGAACTGTGTGCGGGTGTCCGGCGAGCGGGACGTTCCGCTGATCGTGGGCGTTTCGGGCAACGACACCCGCTCGACCACCGCCGCACTGCGCGCGTTGCCGTCCGGGGTGACGGCGGCGCTGGTGCCGGTGCCGTACTTCCTGCGCCCGTCGGAGCGCGGGGTGATCGCGCACTTCGAGGCGCTGGCCGAGGCGTCGCCGGTGCCGCTGGTGATCTACCACATTCCCTATCGGACCGGACAGCAGGTCTGCGCCGCCACGCTGCGGCACCTGGGCGCGCATCCGATGATCGCCGGGGTCAAGTACGCGGTGGGCGGCATCGACCAGGACGCCGTCGACCTGCTGGCCGACCTGCCGACCGGGTTCGACGTGCTGGGCGGGGACGACGCGTTCATCTCGCCGCTGCTCGCGCTCGGGGCTTCGGGCGGGATCCTGGCCTCCGCGCATCTGGCCACTGACCGGTTCGTCGCGTTGGTGGAGGCTTGGGAGTCGGGTGACGCCGCCCTCGGACGGTCGCTCGGGCACCGGCTGGCGCGGCTGTCGGGGGCGCTCTTCGCCGAGCCCAACCCTACGGTGATCAAGGGGGTGCTGCACGAGCGCGGGCTGATCCCCACCGCAGAGGTACGGCTACCGCTCCTGCCGGCCAGCGCCCAATCCGTCACCCAGGCCACCGCCGCCCTCTCCACCCTGGGCTAACCTCCGCCCACCCTGGTCTGACAACCCCTGGTCTGACGACCTGTGGTTTGACGGTCTCGGGTCTGACCGCCTGAGGGCTGACGGACTGTGGGTTGACGGTCTCGGGTCTGACGGGCTCGGGTCTGATGGTCGTGGGGCTGACGTCCTGCGGATGGACATCCTGCGGTCTGATGGTCTGCAGTTTGACGGTCTGGAGTCTGACGGGGCCCAGGGTTGACGGGCTGGGGTGTGACGGACCTGGGGTTGGCGGTTACAGGGAGACATGGTGGCGGTACAGCCAGGACAGGGACTCCTGGCTGGCTGTCTTCCTCAGGAACAGCGGCATCATCAGGTCGCGGAACACCCGCCCCACCGGCCCCGCGGCCTTGCTGTTGCTGATCGTCCGTGAGTACGACACCACCCGCTCGGCCCGCTCCCGGCGCTCGGCCTCGAACGCGGCGAAGGCGGCGGTGTGGTCTGGTGTGTCGCGTAGGCAGCGGGCCAGGACGATCGCGTCCTCGATGGCCTGGGAGGCGCCCTGACCGGCGCTCGGTGAGGTGGCGTGCGCGGCGTCGCCGGTCAGGACGACTCGGCCCTTGTGCCAGGTGGGGACCGGCGGCAGGTCGTACACGGGGGAACCATCGCCGGTCGGGCTGGTGCGCAGGAGGTCGGCGGTGCGGTTGCTGTCGTGGCGGAAGGAGTCCAAGAGCAGCGGCCGCCAGTCGGCGGGGACGTCGCCTTCCTCGCGGGGCAGGTTCGCGAACCACCAGGTCTCGCCCGAGGCCGCCACCGTGTAACCGAAGAACGCCTGCTTGCCGAAGATCATGTGGTACGTGCCCGGTTCGCCGGTCAGGCCGGGGAAGGTGGTGATGCCGCCGAAGCTGTACAGGCCGGAGTAGCGGGGCGCCGGGGCCGCGGGGTCGAGGAGGGTCCGGGTGCGGGAGTGCACGCCTTCCGCTGAGATCAGGATGTCGCCGGTCGCCTGCGTACCGTCGGCGAAGTGGGCCACGACCTGGTCGCCGGTGTCGTCCAGGGAGACGAGGCGCTTGCCGTACCGGATCTTGATGCCGCGCGCGGTGGCCTGGTCGCGCACGATGCGGTAGAGGTCGGAGCGCAGGATCGTGTGGCTGACGGTGCCGTCGTCGAGGGCCAGGCCGTTCGCGACCTCGCCGAGGCGCTTGCCGGAGCCGCTGGTCATGACCATGCGCGGGGTCGGGATTCCGGCGGCCATGACCTCGCGGTGCATGTCGAGGACGCGCAGGGCGGCCAGGCCGTTGGAGGCGACGTTCAGGAACGAGCCGACGCCCTCCGCGCTCGCGCCGTAGGCCTCGAAGATCTCGGCCTCGATACCCGCCTTTTGCAGCGCCATCGCGGTCGCCGGTCCGCCGATCCCGCACCCTGTGATGAGAGCCTTCATCGTGATAACCTTTCGTTCGGTCGAACGAAATATATGACGAGGGAGGGCTCGTGTCCAGAGATATTTCGGAGCACCGAAAGAATCTCCTGCAGGCGCTCGGTGACGCGGGACGGGAGAGCAGCAACGCCGCGGTCATGTACCACACCGTCATGAGCGGGCTGCTCGGGCTCGGCGTGACCGAGTGGAAGGCCCTCGACCTGCTGCAACGCCTCGGGCCGCTGACCGCGGGCGAACTGTCGCAGCACACCGGGCTGGCTCCGGCGTCGGTGAGCGGGCTGGTGGACCGGTTGGAGGCGAAGTGGATGGTACGCCGCGTCCGCGACCTCAAGGACCGGCGGCGGATCATCGTCGAGATCAACCCGGAGCAACTGGCCGGGGCGAGCGCCGAGGCGATCGAGGTGTTCGAGCCGTTGATGCGGGGACTGGCTGATCTGTACGACACGTACACGGACGAGCAGTTGGAGCTGATCCTCGACTATGTGACCAGGTCGGCGGCGGTACAGCGGACCGCCACCACCATCCTCACCGAACGTCAGCCGCGACGATCCCCATAATTAGGGCTTGACATATCGCCACATCGACCCCAACCTAATCCGCATGGGTTCCCTGTGATTCTCGCACCGGACGCGTAGAGCGCTGCTCCGCGATCCGTTCCGCCATCGATCTGTTCGTTTCGATGCGGCATTGTGCCGAGAATCGGAGGTGGCTGCTTTATGCGTGCTGCCCAACTTGCTCTTTCAGACATCATCAAGCGGTACGAAGACCGCGTCGTCCTTGACCGGGTGACGTTCACCGTGAAGCCCGGCGAGAAGGTCGGGATCATCGGTGACAACGGCTCGGGCAAGTCCACGTTGCTCCGGCTGATCGCGGGGGTGGAGGCGCCGGACAACGGCGAACTCACCGTCGTGGCGCCCGGCGGCGTCGGCTACCTTCCCCAGGCCCTCGACCTGCCCGCCGGCTCCACGGTGGGCGACGCCATCGACTGGGCGCTCCGGGATCTGCGCGACCTGGAATCCCGCATCCGCACCGCCGAAACCCGCCTGGCCAGCGCCGACACAACCACTAGCCGGGCCAGCGATGCAGACGGGGTAGAGGCCGGCCGCCCTGCTGGGGTCGAGGCCCGTGACGCAGACGTGGCGGAGACCGGCGGTGCTGTTGGGGTGGAGGCCAGGGGGGTCGGCTGGGTTGAGGTTGGTGGGTTGGAGGTGGAGTTGGCTGCCTATGGGGAGCTGGTGGCGGCCTTTGAGGCTCGGGGTGGGTATGAGGCCGATGCTCGGGTGGAGGTGGCTCTGCACGGGCTCGGGCTTCCCGGGCTTGATCGGGCGCGTCCGCTGGACACCCTCTCCGGTGGCGAACGCTCCCGGCTCGCCCTCGCCGCCACCCTCGCCGCGGCGCCGGAGCTCCTCCTGCTCGACGAACCCACCAACGACCTGGACGACCAGGCCGTGACCTGGCTCGAAGAGCACCTGCGCGCCCATCGCGGCACGGTCGTGGCCATCACCCACGACCGGGTGTTCCTGGACCGGATCACCTCCACGATCCTGGAGGTCGACCAGTCCCAGGTACGCCGCTACGGCAACGGCTACTCCGGTTACCTCACGGCGAAGGCGGCCGAGCGGGCGGCGTGGGCGCTGGAGCACGAGGAGTGGAAGAACGAGCTGGCCCGCCACGCCACCCTCGTCGACGCCAACGCCTCCCGGCTCGGCAAAATCCCTCGCAAGGTCGTTCAGGCGAGCATGGGGACGGGCGCCTGGCGGGCCCGGTCCCGTACGCACGGCGCGATGAGCCGCATCCGCCAGTCCAACCAGCGCCTGGACTGGCTCCGAACCCACCCTGTCCCGCCCCCGCCCGTCCCGCTCCACTTCACCCCCACTCACCTCACCGCCCCGACCCCGACCCGGGCACCGGTATCGGGATCCGACCAGTTCTCGGAAACACCCCACCCGACCGCCCCAACCGGGCCCGACCGGGCAACCCGAACGCGGACCGAGCAAAAGGCCGCGCCTCGGGCTGATGAGGTGGCTCAGCTCCGGGCCGAGCAGAAGGCCGCGCCTCGGGCTGATGAGGTGGCTCAGCTCCGGGCCGAGCAGAAGGCCGCGCCTCGGGCGGGCGAGGTGGCTGGGGTTCGGTGCGACGGGTCCGAGTGGATTCCCCTGGTGGAGCTGGACAAGGTTCGGGTGGGGGAGCGGCTTTGGGTGGAGGGGCTGCGGATCCTGCCGGGCGAGCGCCTCCTGGTCACCGGGCCCAACGGAGCGGGCAAGAGCACGCTCATCCGGGTCCTGGCCGGAGAACTGACCCCCGACACCGGCACAGTAAAGCGCCCACCCCAGGTAGGCCACCTACGCCAGGAGGATGGTCAGGAGCACCTGGACAGGACCGTGCTCAGCGCATTCGCCCAGGGCCGCACGGGCAGCATGGACGAGCACGCCGACGCCCTCCTGTCCCTGGGCTTGTTCCGGCCCGCCGACCTGCGCCTGCGAGTAGGCCAGCTCTCATACGGCCAGCGCCGCCGCATAGACCTGGCCCGCCTGGTCACCCGCCAGGTGGACCTGCTCCTCCTGGACGAGCCCACCAACCACCTCTCTCCCCTCCTGGTGGAACAACTGGAACAGGCCCTGTCCACCTACAAGGGCGCCCTGGTGATCGTCACCCACGACCGCCGCATGCGCGCCGCCTTCCAGGGCTCACGCCTGGAGCTCAAGAACGGGCGCCCATCCACAGCCTGTGGATGAACTCAGGGCCCGGCGGCGGACTGACGGATCGCGGCGGTGATGTCGGTGACGCGGTCCGTCAGCAGGCCGATGGCGCCCACCGTCCGGGTCACGGGGTCGTCCTCGGCCCCGCCCAACGCCTTGGTCCGCAGGTAAGCCGCCTTCACCGCCGTCCACCGCTCCTCCTGCTCAGGCGTCAGCCGCCCTCGCAACTCCGCCAGCTTCAGCAGGTTGGCCTCCGCGCCGGAGGTGAGCGTCTGCGCCTCACCGACGTAGTGGTCGTCGATCACCGCCTCCAGCTCCGCCTCGTTCATGACGGGCACGATGCGCTCGGCCAGCTTGTTCATGTTCCGGTAGGAGCCCTGCAGCTTGTACGGCGGCTCGGTCCGCGCGTCGTCCGACTGCGCCGCCGAGGCGATGTACGCCTGGTTGTTGGCCAGCACCACCTCCTGCACCCTGATCAGCTTGGCCAGCACCGACAGGATCTGGTCGAGCTCCACCTTGGAGTAGGGGTGCCTGAGCTGGTCGGAGCGGACCGTCTGGTCGCCGCGCGCCAGCCGTACGAGAAGCTCGACGTCGGCGCGGTCGCGGGTGGACAGCGGGGCCAGGACGGGGTTGGAGGTGAGGGCGTTGTCCACGTAGCTGAGCGCGAACAGCTCGTCGCGGCCGGACAGCACGTCACCGAGGTTCCACACGTCGGCCCGGTTGGCGAGCATGTCGGGGATGCGGAAGCGCTGCCCGGACTCGGTGTACGGGTTTCCCGCCATGCACACGGCGAAGCGCTTGCCACGCAGGTCGTAGGTGCGGGTGCGGCCGTTCCAGACGCCCTCGATGCGGCGCTGGGCGTCGCACAGCGAGATGAACTTCTGCAGCAGCTCCGGCGAGGTGTGCTGGATGTCGTCGAGGTAGAGGAGCGTGTTGTTGCCGGTCTCCAGCGCGAAGGAGATCTTCTCGACCTCCTGCCGGGAGGTGGCGTCAGGGGCCTCCTCCGGGTCGAGCGAGGTGACGGCGTGGCCCAGGGCGGGGCCGTTGACCTTGACGAAGACGAGGCCGAGGCGGCTGGCGACGTACTCCATGAGGGTGGTCTTGCCGTAGCCGGGCGGTGAGATGAGCAGCAGGAGGCCCATCTGGTCGGTGCGTTTGCCCGCGCCCGCCGCGCCGAGCTGCTTGGCCAGGTTGTCGCCGATGAGCGGCAGGTAGACCTCGTCGAGCAGGCGGTTGCGCACGAACGCGCTCATGACCTTGGGCTTGTACTCGTCGAGCCGCAGCCGCTCGCGCTCGGCCGCGACCAGCTCGACCCGGCGCTTCTGGTACGCGCGGAAGGCGGGCACCCGCTCCGTGGCGAACGTCCTGGTCCTGGCGAGGATCTCGTCGAGGCGCACGGCCAGCGTGCGATCGGTGATGCGCGGGTGGGCGCCGAGCAGCCCCTCGACCACGGTGGAGACGCTCGCGCTGGAGTCGTGGCGCGGCAGGTCGCCGCAGAGCTGCAGCGCGATGGCCTCGGGCAGCTCGGGTGACTGGTCGAAGGCGCCGAGCCAGGCCGTGGCGAGCTGGATGCGCGCGGGCGGGTCGAGGGAGGCGAGGTCGTCCTCGAACGAGCGATAGGCCGCCGGGCCCAGCCGCGCGCGGAAGCCCTCCACCACGCCGCGGGCCGCCTTGCTGGTGACGAAGCCGGGCGGGGAGGCGGCCAGCTCCTCCACGAGATACTCCCCGGCCGCCCGCGCCACGCCGGGCGACGCGGTGATCTGGGACGCCAGCTCCTCGGCCAGAGCGGCCACGGCCTCGTGAGCGCCGAACGCCGCACGCGCCCTGACCAGCGAAGACGCTCGGGTGGTGAATGTTTTACGTGAAACCTCGTCGGTGTCGAAGGCCCAGAAGAGCTGCGCCGCCGCTCTGGCCGCGGGGGAGTAGCGCAGCAGCCCGGCGCCGTCGCGCAGGCGGATCAGGGCGTCGAGGATCAGGGCGGCGTCGTGGTCGTGGACGCCGCGTTCGTAGCCCTCGTCGTAGCGTTCCTCGGCGGCCCGCCGTACGAGCTCCGCCGAGGGGAGGTCGGCGGTGTCGAGAAGTGCGGCGGCCAGGTGCTCGGCGCGGTAGACCTCGGGGGTCTCCGAGACGAGCAGTTGGTCCCAGAACGGGCGGGTGTCGGCGAAGTCGGACGGGACCGGCGCGCGGTAGTCGGTGCCGGTGACGGCGAAGTGCATGGCGCCGTCGTGAGGCACCAGCGTGAGGTCGATCGGCTGGGTGTTGACCGCGAAGCGGTGGCGGCCCAGCCGCAGCGTCTCGCCGCCCTCGTCGAACAGGTCGAGCCGGTCGCGCAGCGAGCGCCCCGCCTCCTGCTGGGCGGCCTTGACCCGGCCGTCGAGCTCCTCGGCGCGCACGGGGTCACCGAGGGTACGCAGCTCGGCGGAGACCGACTGGAGCTTGGCGACCATGGGATCGGTGGCGAAGTAGGTGTTGACCTCGTCGAGCGAGGCCAGCGCGGCCACCCGCCTGGCGACGCTGCCCAGGATGCGCTCGGCCGAGGCGAAGACCCGGTCGGCGCGGCGGGCCCGCTCGTCGAGCTGGCCCTGCTTGCGGGCGGAGAACGCCTCGTAGACGTCCTCGCGCTTGGTGGTGAGCTGGGCGGCGAAGTCGTCGAACTCCCCGAAGCGGGACTCGAGCCCCTCCACCTGCAGCATGAGCTTGCCGAGCTGCTCGTCGCAGCGCTCCGGGGTGTCGGCCATGGCCAGCGCGCCGGTGATCGCCTGCCCGAGCAGCGCGAACTCGGCGGCGAACGCGGCCCGCCCCTCGCTGGACAGCAGCTCCCTGCGCCGGCCCTCCAGCACCGCGCGGGCACGGTTGACGCCGCCGAGCACCTCGGCGATGCGCTCCAGGATGGAGGTGCGCACGGTGGCGTCGGCGATGTCGAGCGAGCCGACCACCTCGGTGACCACCTCAAGGCCCTCGGCCTGGTCGGCCAGCCGTTCGGCGACCGGTGCGGCGTCGGCCACCGTGGAGATCGCCCCCGCGTCGGCGGCCAGCCGCTCGACCGCCGTGTGGTAGCCGGTGAAGGCGTCGGGCCCCTGGAGGAAGGCGACCGCCCGCGTGCCGGTCTCCGTCAGCTCGGCCGCCAGCTCGCCGGCCAGCGAGTCGAGCCGGGCGAGGTCGAGGTAACGGACCTCGCGCAGTGTCACCAGCCGTCCCTGCGCCCGCCGCAGCGTGGCCAGCAGGCTGACCCAGGCGTCGGCGCCGGCCGGCAGGTCGCCCCTGGCCTTGCGGATCAGTGTGACGGTCTCGGTCTCGGCGTCGGCCAGGGTGCGCGCCGCCTGCGCGGTGAGCTGCTCGACGTTCTCGTACTCGTCGAGCACCTGGCCGGCGGTGGCGCGTACATCCGTGAGCGGGGCGCGCAGCCCGTGCTCGCCGAGCCAGTGGTAGTGGTCGAAGGCGCGCTCGCAGGCGGCGATCAGCGCCTCGAACGTGGCCGCGGACGGCGACATCTCCTCGACCATGCGCGCCACGGACAGGCAGTCGGAGATGCCCCGCACCAGCTCGGCGTTGCCGATGCGCTCCAGCGGCCCCGACCCGGCGGGCTGGGCGGCGGCGTAGGTGTCGGAGACGTAGGGCGTCTGCCACACCTGCATGGGATGGACCCGGGTCGGCTCGTCGGAGGTGGCGCGGAAGACCACCATCGTCCCGTCGTCGAACAGGCTGAACCCGTGGCAGGGGATGGGGTTGGCCACCTCCTTCCTGATCACGTTGTACGGCAGCAGCAGCGAGCGCCCGTCACCCCGAGCGTGGAAGACGTAGAGCACGTCCTCCCCGTTGGGCGAGCGGACCACGCGCTCGAACTCCAGCTCGCTCACGTCGAGGTCGAAGGTCTTGCTGACCCCGGTCGCCAGGTAGTAGCCGCCGGGGAAGATCAGCCCCTGGTCCTCGGGCAGCCGCCGGCACGCCTGGCCGATCCCGTCGAGCCGGACGACCGCCCTGGTCGCGGTGTTGAACACCAGGTGCCGCCATTCGACCTCCTTGTACGGCCGGATGCGCAGCAGGATGAGCGGGCCCACCCGGGAGTAGGAGACGTCGGCGTCGGCCAGCGACTGCAGCGGCTCGCTGACCGGCTCGGAGTAGACGCCGTGGCCGCTCTCGGTGTTGTCCTCGACCTTGATGGTCAGGTCGCCGCCGACGGTCTCGACGAACACCTCGCCCTGGATGGAGATGTGCGGGTGGCGGCCGAGCACGTGGTCGTCGCGGGTGGTCGCAGTCCACTCGAAGTCGTGGGACGGCGGGAACACGTGGTCGCGCTCGCCTCGGTTGTCGAGATAGGCGCCGGACAGGTCCCAGCGCAGGACCTTGCTGTCGCCGGGCCCGGTCTGGAAGACCGCCAGCAGCTTGCCCTCGACCCGGCGCAGGGTCTGCAGGCGCGTCTCCTTGTAGTACCGGTACAACTCGGCGAAGTCCTTCTGGAAGGCGGGGTCGGTGAGCGCCTCCCACTGTGCCGGATCGAAGCGGAACGCCTCGCCGTCCCGCGTGAACCTGTGGACGGAGAACACGTCGTCCACAGCCGTCTCCGGCTTCAGCCCGATGAACACGTTGTACCCGAACACCATCACCTCCCCGACGGAGACGATGTCCCTGGGCACGCAGTTGTTCTCGGTCCTGATCCGCTCCGTGCCGAGCAGCGTGAGCTCGGCGCCGCCGAAGACCTTCAGCCGCGCGTCGTTGACCGCCTCCGCGGCCTGCGCCAGCAGCTTGGCCTGCGACTGGAGGCGGTTCCTGAGCACCTCATAGGTGCCCGCCTCAAGATCCGCCATCCGCTCAGGCCCTCAGCGCGGCGACCGAGGAGTCGGCGACGCCGAGCCGGCGCGCGGTCTCCAGCAGCTCGGTCAGCTTCGCCTCCGGCCCGCCGCTCTGGATCATCTGCAGGAGCAGCGCGGACACGGTGATGTTCTTGAGGTCCTCGGTCCCCATCCCGCCGACGATCGCGGCGAGGTCCGCGGGCAGGCTCGCCGACCCGTTGAGGTACGGCTCCGCCAGCGTCCTGGTCACCGCCGAGTGCTCCACGAACCCGTCGACCGCCTTGCCCGCGGTGATCGAGCCCACGATCCTGTCGAAGAACATCGTGTCGCCGCCCACGATGTCGATGTCGGCCTTGGCCAGCCCCGCGGCCAGCACGCCGGCCTGCGACTCGGCGACCTTCGCCTGCACCTCGATGCGCTTGAGGTGGACCTCCTTGTCGGCCTCCAGCCGCAGGCGGTACTCCTCGTGCGTACGAGAGGCCTCGTCGAGCGCGGCCAGGGCGGCGGCCTTCTCGGTCAGACCCTCGGCCTCGGCCTTGAGCTTCTCGCCCACGGCGGCGGCGGAGGCGAGCGCGAGGGCCTGCTCGCCCTCCGCGCGGGCCTTGAGCCGGTCGCCCTCGACCAGCGCCATCGCCTTGGCGCCCTCGGCCTCGGCGCGCAGCCGCTCGCTGAGCACCAGCGCCTCGGCGCGGCCGACCTTCTCGATCGCCGCCGCGTCGCGCTCCTTGACCTGGACCTCGGCCAGCCCGGCCGCGGCGGACTCCGCCTGGATGCCCTCCGCGATCCTGATCTTGGCACGCGCGTCGAGGTCGGCGGCCTGCTGCCTGGCCTCGGCGAGCACGAGCTCCTCCCGGGCGCGGAACTTGGACGCGGCCTCGGCGGCCTCGGCGGCCTTGATGTCCTTGACCAGGTTCTCCTGGGCCTCCGCCTCGGCGGCGATGATCGTGGTCTGGCGCAGCCGCTCGGCCTCCTCGACCGCGCGCAGCCGCTTGATGTTCTCCTCCTGCTCGGCGACGGTCTTGTCGACCGCGATGCGCTCGCGCACGACCTCGGCGATCGAGCGCTTCTCGGTCTCGACCTCCTTGTCCTTGGCGATGCGCGACAGCTCGGTCTCGCGCTCGCGGGCGATGACCTCCAGCATGCGGTCCTTCTCGATCCGCTCGGTCTCGATCGCGATCACGCGTTCCTTGTTCTTCTCCGCGACGGCGACCTCGCGGGCGCGGTTCTCGTGCTGGACGCCGAGCTGCTCGTCGGTCCTGATGTTGGCGGCCTGTGCCTTGAGCCGCTCCTCGGCCTGCACGCGGGCGGTCTCGGCCTCCTCGCGCGCCCTCATGGTCTCGATCTCGCGCTTCTGCTTGGTCTCGGCGTCGGCCTGGCGGCGCTCCAGCTCCAGGATCGCCTCGCGGGCGTCCACGTTCTGGCGGGTGATCTCCTTCTCCTCGTTGCGCTGGTACTCGTTGGTCCGCACGTGCTCGATGGCGGTGAGCTCGGTGATCTTGCGGATGCCCTGCGCGTCGAGGATGTTGGACTTGTCCAGGTTGTGGAGGGGCGTCTGCTCCAGGTAGTCGATCGCGGCGTCCTCAAGGCTGTAGCCGTTGAGGTCGGTGCCGATGAGCCGGACGATCTCGTCGCGGAACTCGTCGCGCTTGGTGTAGAGGTCGACGAAGTCCAGGTGCTTGCCCGCGGTCTTGAGCGCCTCGGAGAACTTGGCGTTGAACAGCTCCTGCAGCGTGGCCTCGTCGCTGGCCCGCGCGGTGCCGATGGCCTGGGCCACCTTGATGACGTCCTCGGCGGTCTTGTTGACCCGGACGAAGAACGTGATGCGGATGTCGGCCCTGATGTTGTCGCGGCAGATCAGGCCCTCACGGCCGGACCTGACGATCTCCATGGTCTTGACCGAGATGTCCATGGTCTCGGACTTGTGCACGACGGGCAGCACCACCGCGCCCGTGAACGTCACGTCGACCCGGTTGACCTTCGAGATGATCAGCGCCTTGCCCTGCTCCACCTTGTGGAAGAGGCGGCTGATGACCACGAGGAGGGCGATGACGACCAGCAGGCCGACGGCCAGCGCGATGGCGAGGCCAACGGAGATGACACCCATCAGTGATCCCTTTCATAGGGCATGACCAGGAAGAATTCCCCGGCGGAGGAATAGTCGAAGATGAGGGCGTTGTCGCCGCGGGCCAGGCGGTCGTCGCCGGTCGTCCTGACCTGGACGACGGCCGAGGACCCGTCGGCGGCGGTGACCTCGGCCTGGCCGAAGTCGGGGGTGGCCTGTCCGGTGCGGATCACGCAGTGGAGGCCGACGAAGTCGTGGCGCGAGGGGCCGCGTTCGTCCGGATACAGGCGGCGCAGGGGCACGACCAGCAGGCGGGCCCCGAACCAGCCGCCGGCAAGGGCCACGAGGAGCACCGCCACGAGCAGGGGCGGTGCGGTGACGAGCTGTCCGCCGATCAGGCTGAGCAGCCAGCCCAGCGTGACCACGATCGACAGTGTCACTCCGGCGGGCGCTCCCGCCAGTCCGAGCCAGGAAGCGTCGACGTCGTCCAGGTCCAGGAGCCCGGTGAGCGCGATCACCCAGTAGGCGATGACGACCACGAGCAGGAAGCTAAACAGAACAGTCGGAAAACCCAGCACGGCGTGTAAGAACTCAGACATCTTCCCCCTGGTACGTCCCCCGTCGGACTCTATACAGGTAAAGACGAAGTAAAGCGGAAAGTTCCCGATATGGGCAGGTCTGCCGCGCCGTACATGAAAAAAGAGCGACCGGAGAACCGGTCGCTCCTGGGTGGGAGATCAGGCGCGCGCGGCCGCCACGGCCTCCTTGAGGTGCTTCTCGTCCTCGGTGCTGAGCGAGGTCTTGATGATCTCGCCGCCGTACTGCGCGATCTGCTCGATGACCTTGTCCGGCGTGCTCTGGACGACCAGCAGGAAGAGGGCGGCGGTGCCCGGGGGCATCTTCTCGCCGAGTTCCTTCATGAAGTCGTCGTTGACGCCGACGTCGGTGAGGGCGCCGCCCGCCGCGCCCGCCGCGGCGCCGAGCGCCATGCCCAGCAGCGGCATGAAGAACAGCAGTCCGATGAGGCCGCCCCACAGCGCGCCCCCGGCCGCGCCCACGCCGGTCGTGCTGGTGGACTGGTGCAGCTTGATCTTGCCGTCTTCCTTGCGCTCGACGATGGCCGCGTCCTCAAGCGTGATGAGGTTCTGCTTCTGCAGGTCGAACAGTCGCGCGCGCACGGTCTCCGCCGTCGCGACGTCCGGATAGTCGATGACGATGAGGTTGCTCATGCCGTCCCCCGATTTCTATGAGCTCCTCACCGATAGTACACAGATGGTTACGACAGGTCGGAGGCTTCCCATTCGTGGCACGGCTGGAGCCCATGGTGGTGGAAGATCACGCCGACCATCTTGCTGGTGGCGGGGTTCTGCACACCCTGGCCGGTCGGACCGCACGGGCAGTCGTGCGACTCCTCGTGTCCGATGGCGTCGTCGAGGGGTCTGACGTGGACGATCTTCTGCATGGTCGCTTGCCCTTCCTTTGGCCGGAAGTTTAGGTGACGGGTTGACCTCAATCAAGGTTGAGGTTGCAGGGTCGTGGTCATGAGCGAAGTGATGAAGGCCGCGGCGTTCGCCGAGTTCGGCGGCCCCGAGGTGTTGAAGGTCATGGAGTTGCCCGCCCCGCAGGCGGGCCCGGGACAGGTCCGGGTGCGTGTGAAGGCCGCGGGCGTGCAGCCGTACGACACCGCGGTGCGCGCGGGATGGACGCCGCCCGGCGTCGCCGGCGGGCTGCCGCGCATTCCCGGCAACGAGTTCGCCGGCGTGATCGACCAGGTCGGCGAGAGGGTGGACGGCTTCGCGACCGGCACGGAGGTGCTGGGCTTCACACAGCTCAACGCCTACGCCGAGTACACGGTCGTGCCGGCTACGTCGGTGACGCCGAAGCCCGCCGGGCTCGCCTGGGAGGTCGCGGGCGCGATGACCGCGGGCGTGCAGACGGCCGAGATCGCCCTGGACAACCTGGCCGTGGGGCCGGGGGACACGCTGCTGATCCACGGCGCGGCCGGTTCCGTGGGCGGCGCCGCCGTGCAGATCGCGCGCCGCCGCGGCGCCACGGTCATCGGTACCGCCCGCGCGGTCAACCACGACTACCTGCGCGGTCTCGGCGCCGTCCCGGTCGAGTACGGCCCCGGCCTCGCCGACCGGGTCCGCGCGCTGGCCCCGGATGGCGTCACCGCGGTCCTGGACGGCGCCGGCCGGGAGGCGCTGGAGGTCTCCCTGGAACTGGTGGCCGAACGCGACCGCATCCTGACCCTGTACGAGCACGAGAAGGCCGCGGGCCTCGGCATCCGCACCACCGTGGGCGAACGGCTGGCCGAGCGCCTGGGCCGCTACGCCGCCCTGGTGGCCGCGGGCGAGTTCCAGTACCACATCCGCAGCACCTACACCCTGTCCGAGGCCGCCGACGCGCACCGCGAGATGGAGACCGGCCACGGCCGCGGCAAGATCGCCATCGTGGTCCCCTAGGTCACAGGCGCGGGCGCAGCGCCTCGGCGATCACGAGCTGGTTCCCGTCCAGCTCGCCCTTGCCGTCCTCGACGTCCCAGAGCGCGTTCTGCAGGAGCCGGCCGTAGGTCCAGCGCGCGGCGCGCGCCGGGTCGAGCGCGAGCCGGTCGGCCAGCAGGTCGAACCGCCTGCGCACGGCCCGGTGCACGTCACCACTGGCCACGACGTCCGCCCAGCGGTTGTCCAGGGCGGGCCACAGGTCGAAGCCCGGGTCGCCGGCCAGCGGCTTGGGGTCGATGGCCAGCCAGGGCTCGCGGGCGGCGGCCAGGACGTTGTCGTAGTGCATGTCCCAGTGCAGCAGCCGGTCGCCCGGCTCGGCGATCACCTCGGCGACGGCCGAGGCGCATGTCTTCAGCCACTGCCTGTCGCTCTCCTGGGCCAGCCCGGCCACCGCGGCGGGGGTGTCGTCGAGCATGTCCCTGGCGATGTCGGCCAGGCGGCGCAGGTCCTCGGGCGCCGGGCGGGCCACGAGCCGGGCCAGCAGGTCGGCCAGGATCGTCAGGGCCTTGGTGTCGTCGGCCACCGTCGCCAGCGTGCGGTGGCCCTCCAGCCGTTCGAGCAGCAGCGTGCCCGTGGCGGGGTCCTCGTCCAGGAGGCGGACCATGGCGTCGCCGTCCCAGACCTTGAGGCCCATCGCCTCGCCGGCGTTCTCCTCGTTGACCGGCTGCAGCTTGAGCGCCGCCGGTACGCCGTCGGCCCTGGTCACGGGCAGCACGAGCGAGACGTAGCCGTGCATGGGGTCCCCGTCGGGCCGCAGCCCCCACTCCTCCAGGTAGCGCTCGGCCAGCGCGGGCAGGCCGGCGATCCAGGTGGGGCCGCCCTCCTCACCCTCGCCGATCTCGTCGTGGTTGCTGATGAGCTGGGCGGGGACTTCGATCTTCGTCACAAACGTCCTAGAAATGCCAGGGGAAGGGCGACCAGTCGGGCTCGCGCTTCTCCAGGAAGGAGTCGCGACCCTCCGCCGCCTCGTCCGTCATGTACGCCAGCCGGGTCGCCTCACCCGCGAAGACCTGCTGTCCGACCAGGCCGTCGTCGATGAGGTTGAAGGCGTACTTCAGCATGCGCTGGGCGGTCGGCGACTTGCCATTGATTTTCCTGGCCCACTCCAGGGCCGTGCGCTCCAGCTCGGCGTGCGCGACGACCGCGTTGACCATGCCCATGCGGTGGGCGTCCTCGGCGGTGTAGGTGTCGCCGAGGAAGAAGATCTCCCTGGCGAACTTCTGCCCGACCTGGCGGGCGAGGTAGGCGGAGCCGAAGCCGCCGTCGAAGCTGGCCACGTCGGCGTCGGTCTGCTTGAAGCGGGCGTGCTCGCGCGAGGCCAGCGTCAGGTCGGCCACGACGTGCAGGCTGTGCCCGCCGCCCGCGGCCCAGCCGGGCACCACGCAGATGACGATCTTCGGCATGAAGCGGATGAGCCGCTGCACCTCGAGGATGTGCAGGCGGCCGGTCGCCGGGGTGCCGTCGGCGTACTGGTAGCCGTCCTTGCCGCGGATGCGCTGGTCGCCGCCGGAGCAGAAGGCCCAGCCGCCGTCCTTGGGCGAGGGGCCGTTCCCGGTGAGCAGGACGCAGCCCACGTCGACGCTCTGGCGGGCGTGGTCGAAGGCGCGGTAGAGCTCGTCGACGGTCTGCGGGCGGAAGGCGTTGCGCACCTCGGGGCGGTTGAACGCGATCCGGACCGTGCCCTGGTCGACGGCGCGGTGGTAGGTGATGTCGGTGAAGTCGAAGCCCTCGACTTCCTTCCACGCCTGGGGATCGAACAGCTCGGAGACCATGACGGCGAGCCTAACGGATCTGCTTCTCGGCCCATTCGGCCCACTCCTGCTGCGTCCTGGTGAACCGCAGGCCCCACTCCAGGGCGAGCCGGCCGTACATGGAGAGGTTGTCGGTGCCGCTCTCGACGAACTCGCGGATGTTCTCCAGGTGCTCCAGGTTCTTGCGCCCGATCTCGGCCTGGCGGCGGATGTAGGCGCGGGCCTGCTCGGGGTCGACCTGGGCCAGGAAGAAGACGCGCAGGAGCATGTCGCTGCGGGTCATGCCGATCGGCTCGACGTCGACGATCCACCGGCGCAGCTCGGCCAGGCCCTCCTCGGTGACGGCGTACTCCTTACGGCCGCGCGGGCCTTCCGCCGACACGCTGACCAGGCCGGCGTCGGCGAGCTTGCCGAGCTCGGTGTAGAGCTGGCTCTGCGTGGCCGGCCAGACGTTGCTCAAGGACGCGTCGAACAGCTTGAGCAGGTCATATCCGCTCGCGGGTCCCTCGGAGAGCAGGCCCAGCACGGCGTGGCGAAGACTCATGTTCCTATATTGACATATCTCCAAAGGAGGTTCTAGCTTCGACATGTCTTAGTTGGAACGTCGAAGGGTGCCACTGATGTTCGGCCTGCTGGGATTCCTCCCCTGGATCGCCTACGCCGTCATCGCCACCGGCGACGAGTGGCGCTGGGGCGCGATCACCGGCCTCGCCATCGCCCTCGTCCTCGTCGTGATCGACAGGGTGCGGGGCAAGGGCTGGGACGAGATGGTGATCGAGTCGAGCGCCGCCGGCTTCTTCGCCGTCATCACGGTCCTCTCCCTCGCCGACCCCGACTCACCCCTCACCATGTACGGCCCCGCCCTCGTCAACGTCTGGCTGGCCGGAACCGCATGGGGCTCCCTGGCCATCCGCCGGCCGTTCACGCTCGGCATCGCCAGATCCATGACGCCGAGTGAGGTTCATCACACGCCGGAGTTCTACCGGGTCAACGCGGTGATCACCGCGGTCTGGGCCGGAGCCTTCACGCTGGCCGCCGCCGCGCTGGCCTGGGTGCTGAGCGTGGCGCCGCACGCCACCGCGGTGGTCGTCGCCGTCAAGGTGGTCTCGTTCGTGGCGCCCGCGCTCTTCACCGGCTGGTACTCCAGATGGGTCAGCCGTGGGCTTCCGCCCGCAGCTCGGCCAGCAACTCGCCCTGGTCCACCAGCATCTCGGTGAGGATGCGGCGCACCGCGTCGAGCAGGTCGGCCAGTTCGGGCGTGGCCAGGGAGTAGACGACGGTGCTGCCCTCCCTCTCGGCGCTCACGACCCCTGCCCTGCGAAGTACGGCGAGCTGCTGTGACAGGCTCGATGCCTCGATGTCGATCTGGGCCAGGAGATCCCGGACCGGAAGCGGCCCCTCCTGGAGAAGTTCCAGCACCCTTATGCGAGCGGGGTGCCCGAGCGTCCGGAAGAAGTCGGCCTTGGCCTGGTAGAGCGGGACGGGCATGCTTCCAGGCTAATCCAGCGCAGTTGCATAATTGTTCAAGTCGCAATGTCGTTGGTTAGGATGACACCCGGGGAATAGGGAGTTGCCATGGGCCGAGGAAGACAGAAGGCGAAGCAGACCAAGGTCGCTCGCGAGCTGAAGTACACCAGCCACCACATGGACATCGACGCGTTGCGCAGGGAGTTGTCCGCCGACACGTCCCATGATGAGGGCGCCGCCGCGCCGCACGACCAGGAGTCCGAGCCCGCCCGCTGAGGCGGGCGCGGAGTAGCCGTGTGCCGGCCGTCCGGGAAGGGACCGGACGGCGCGACACGGCCTCCCGGGCTCCGGGTCGCCGGACCTGAGTAGGGGCGTACTCACGACACCACCCGTGACCCGCCGCACCCTGGGGTGCCAGGGAAGCGAGGTGGTGGCCATGGCGGCCAGAAGCGTGGCGGTGACCTTCACCAACACGACGGGCGAGATCCTGGGCAAGAACTTCGAGGCGCTCATGCACGGCGTCTGGACCAACGGCATCGAGCCGCCGCAGACCGTGATGCCCGGCGAGACCGTGAGCTGGGAGAGCGAGTCCGACGGCGTCGCGACCGGCACCGAGGGCCGCCTGCAGTACCGCGTGGGCGACGGGGGGCCGATCATCGAGATGCACTGGAGCAACCCGTTCGTCGGCGCCAACACCTTCGACGAGGTGTGCGTCACGGGCAAGGCGCTGCTGCGCAGCGGCGGCGACGGCGAGAACGCCCGGGTGTCGTGGACACTGGAGAACTCCCAATGGCACACGACCGCGTTCCGGCCCAGCCTGCACGGCTTCCACTTCAACAACTCCTGGCCTGACGGCACCACGCTCAAGCACCTCGACCTCGGCGTGGTGAGCCTGCCGATCGGCGACGCCACCAACGGCCTGTGCGGCGGCATGGTCTACGCGGCCATGGACTACTTCCTGTCCAACCAGCTCGCACCGGCGCAGACGGTCGCGCCCGCGGGCGAGGGCGTCCCGCTGTTCGACTACTTCGTCTCCCGGCTGTTCGACTCCTTCGACCTGCCCGACCTGCCGCTCAGCCTGCTCAAGCTGATGAACCCGGCCTACCCCGACACCGACCAGGGGATCTTCGAGCCGATCGGGCTCATGTCGGGCCGCTCGGCCATCATGGTCAGGGATTCGTGGCCGAGGGTGAAGGACTGGATCGACCAGGGCTTCCCGCGCCCGATCTGCCTGGTGAAGACCAAGAGCCTCAACCCGGCCGACCTGGGCCAGAACCACCAGGTGCTGGTCTGGGGCTACCACGTGAGCGGGACCGGGGTCACCTTCGCCCTGTACGACCCCAACTTCCACGACCACGACGCGCTCATGATGACGTTCGACACCTCCCGCACCGACGTGCCGGTCGGGGTCGGCGTCACCGACCCGCGCCAGGGCACGATCTCCTGCTTCCTGCCGACCGCCTACGCCGCCCAGACCCCTCCCTGAGGTTTGCTAGCTTCAGGTGCGTGCTTCAGGGGCGGAAGGAAGAGCTGGCCGCGATCGAGCGCCTGCTCACCGCGGCCCGCGAGGGCGGCAGCGGCGCGCTCGTGCTGCGCGGCGAGCCCGGCGTGGGCAAGAGCGCCCTCCTGGAGCACGCGGGCCGGACGGCCGGCGGATTCGAGATCCTGCGCGGATCGGCGGTCGAGAGCGAGTCGGAGCTGCCCTTCGCCGCCCTCCACCAGATCCTGCTGCCCCTGCTCGACCGCCTCGACGCGCTGCCGGAACCCCAGGCCGCCGCCGTACGCACCGCGTTCGGCCAGGCCGGGGGCGGTGTCGCCGACCGGTTCATGATCGGCCTGGCCACGCTGACGCTGCTCGCGGAGCACGCGCCGCTGCTGTGCCTGCTCGACGACGCCCAGTGGCTCGACCGGGCCTCCGCCGAGGCGCTGCTGTTCGCCGCCCGCCGCCTGCACGCCGAGGGCGTGGCGATCCTGGCCTCGGCCAGGGACGAGAGCACGCTGGCCGGGCTGCCCGAGCTGCGCGTCGAGGGCCTCGACCGGGCCGACGCCCACGAGCTCGTGGCCCGGCGGCATCCCGGTCTGCCGCCCCATGTCAGGGACCGGGTGGTCGAGGAGTCGGGCGGCAACCCGCTGGCCCTGCTCGAACTGCCCGGCACCGCCGCCGCCGAGATCGGGCCGCTGCCGCTGCCCCGCCGGCTGCGGGAGGCGTTCGGGAAGCGCATCGCCGGGCTGCCCGCCGCCGCGCGCAGCGCGCTCGTCGTGGCCGCCGCCGCGGACTCCGGCGAGCTGGGCACGATCCTCGCCGCCGCGCGCGAGCTCGGGCTGCCCGACGACGCGCTGGCCCAGGCCGAGGGGCTGGTCACCGTACGCGGCTCCGAGGTCTCCTTCCGTCACTCGCTGACCAGGGCCGCCGCCTACCAGAGCGCCGGGTTCGTCGAGCGGCTGGCCGTACACCGGGCTCTGGCGGCGACCGCGGCCGATCAGGACCGGCGGGCGTGGCACCTGGCGGCGGCGGCGACCGGGCCGGACGAGGAGGTCGCGGCCGGGCTGGAGGCGGCGGCGGAGCGGGCGCGCGACCGCACCGGGTACGCCGCCGCGACGGCGGCGCTGGAACGCGCGGCGCACCTCACGCCGGATCCGGAGCAGCGGCTGCGCCGGCTCACCTCGGCCGCGCACACCGCCGCCGACGCCGGGCAGAACGAGCGCGCGGGAAGCCTGGTCGAGGAGGCGCTGCGGCTGAGCGGCGACCAGGACGCGCTGGCCACGCTGCGCGCCAAGGTCGCCTTCGAGGGCGGCGACCCGCAGGCCGCCTACACGATCCTCGTCGAGGCGGCGGACCGGGCCGCGGGCGAGGCCAGGGTGCGGCTGCTCACCGACGCGGCCAGGGCGGCGTGGAGCCGCGCCGACCCCGAGGGGATGCGGCGCGTCCACGGCCTGCTGGCCGGCATGGCCGGGCAGGAGTCGCTGGCGGCGGCGATCGGCGGCGCGGCCGAGCTGATGTCCGGCGACCCGGGCGAGGGCCTGCGCGTCCTGCGCGCGAACGTGGCCGCGATGCCCCAGCGCCGCGCCGGCCTGGTCGGCGAGCGGCTCGCGACCGTGATGGTGGACTTCTTCAGCGGGGACTTCGCCCGCTCACGCGAGACGATGCTGGTGCTCGCGGGCGAGTTCCGGCAGCGCGGCATGATCGGCTGGCTGGCCGGGGTGCTGGGCACGCTGGCGGAGGCGGAGTTCTTCCTCGGCCGCTTCCACGAGGCCGCCGCCAGCGTCGACGAGACGATCCGCATCGCCAGGGACACCGGCCAGCGCCAGCGCGAGGCGCACGCCCTCGGCCTGCTCGCGGCGCTGGCCGCCGTGCGCGGGCAGGAGAGCGAGGGGGAGAAGGCCGGGGGCGAGTGGGCCGAGCGGGCGGGCGCGCTGCTCGACCTGGCGCGTGGCCACTTCGAGGCGGCGCTGGAGCGGATGGAACGGCTCGCCGGGCAGAACCACGCGCTCTACTTCGCCCCCGACCAGGTCGAGGCGGCGGTCCGGCTGGGCCGTCCCGATCGGGCCCGCGAGCCGCTGGAGCGCTTCGAACGATGGGCGCGGGCCGCCGGTCAGCCCTGGGCCGACGCGGTGCTGGCCCGCTGCCGCGCCCTGCTGGAGGAGGCTCCGGAGGAGTGGTTCGCGCTGGCCGTACAGGATGGGGCCAGGCCCTTCGAGCAGGCTCGTTCCAGGTTGCTGTTCGGCGAGTGGCTGCGCCGCGAGCGGCGCAAGGCCGAGGCCCGCACGCAGCTACGGGCCGCGCTGGAGACGTTCGAGCGCGCGGACGCCCGCCCGTGGGCCGAGCACGCCCGCGCCGAACTGCGCGCGGCGGGCGAGACCGCCGCACGGACGGCGCCCGACGCGATGGCCGCCCTCACCCCGCAAGAGCTGCAGGTGGTACGGCTGGCCGCGACGGGCGCCACCAACAAGGAGATCGGCGCCCAGCTCTTCCTGAGCCCGAAGACGGTCGGCCACCACCTCTACCGGGCCTTTCCGAAGCTCGGCGTGGCCACCAGGACCGAGCTGGCCCGCCTGTTCAGCTGAGCTCGGCCTTCCTGCGCAACAGCGCGTCGCGCCGGCGGTGGGCCAGGAACGTCACCACCCCGGCGACCGCCACGAGCAGCGGACCCACCGCGAACAGCACCGGCGTGTCGCGCAGGGCGGCGAGCACCGCCAGCAGCACCGCCGTCATGGCCGAGGCGGCGACCGACAGCCACCCCGCGACCACCCGGTCCAGCGCGAACATGGGCGCGCGCCGCGTCAGCACCCAGCCTCCGTACCCTGCCCAGGCCAGGCACAGGGCCAGGAGCAGGGCGAAGCCGAGGTGCAGCCGGTCGGGCAGTTGTCCCGGCTCGGTCAGCCACAGCGAGCCCAGCGCCACGGCGCCGCCGAGCCCGGCGAGCAGCGCGGCCAGCCCGCCGAAGCGCCGCCAGGGCGACAGTACGGGTGACAACTTCGCGATGATGTCATCAGGCGAGTTCATGGCCGTATCCCTTCCGCGTGAGGTGTTCCGACAGCAGGCGACGGGCGCGGTTGAGCCGCGACTTGACGGTGCCGACCGGCACGCCGCAGATCTGCGCGCAGTCCTCCAGGTAGAACAGCGCGAGCACGTCCCGTTCGCGCACGGGCAGCGCGGACAGGGCCCCGACCAGCTCGGCCCGGTCCAGCGCCGCCTCGAAGGCGTCATCGGGCGGGCCGGGCGGCTGGGGCTCCGGCCGGGCGTACTCGGCGCGCAGCCGGTCGGCGACCGCGCGCCTGGCGATGGTGAACAACCACGGCGCGAACCTGCCCGGCTCCTTCAGCCGGGGCAGGCCGCGCAGCACCGCCACCCAGACCTCCTGGGTGACGTCGTCGGCCCGCTCGGCGTCCAACATGCGCCGGACGTAGGTCCAGACGGGTTCGTGCCACGTTCTGACCAGCTCGGCCAGCGCGTCGCGCTCGCCGAGCTGGCAGCGGACCACCAGCAACTCGTCGCTCATGCCTGTCCAGTCGGGAGATGGTCCGGGAAGGTTCATGCCGGGGCGATAAACGCCTCATGCGGTCGTGTGCAGACTTGTTCACGCTCTGTCACGTCCCTACCTTCTTCGCGGGGGGACGCATGAGAAAGCTCCTATATCAGGATGCCGGGCAGGTCGACTTCGAGCGGCGCGGGTTCCGGCTCGGGCCGGCGCGGGGGCACCTGGAAGCCGCCGGGCTGGCCTTCGTGGCCGGGTTCAACGCCGCCGACGAGGTGGGTCCCGACGGCTTGGACCTGTCCGGGCTCCTGCCGGGGATGCGGGCGGCGGCCGCGGAGGGTGCGGGGGCGGCGTGTGCCGTACGCGACATCCTCACCCTTTCCCGCGGCAGGCGGCTGGCCGCGCTGCTGGCCGGGCCGGGACGCGCGCACCCGTACCAGGTCCATCTGGGCGCGGGGTGGGCCTTCGCCAGGCTCCGGCTGCGGCCGTGGTCCATGAGCAGGGCGCTGGACCCGTTGCTGCGCTGGCTCTGCTGGGACGGCTACGGCTTCCACCAGGCATTCTTCCGCCAGCCCGTGGGCCTGACCACCAACGGGACCAGGTGCGCCATCCGCGACCAGGGCTACGGCCGCGCGCTGTGGTTCCGCGAGTGCGCCGACGTGGACGCGCTCGCCGTCACCATCGCCGCCTTCCCGCTCGACCGCCACGCCGACCTGTGGAGCGGCGCCGGCCTGGCCGCCGTCCACACCGGCGGCGCCCACCCCGACGACCTGGTACGGCTGGCCCGCCACGCCGGCGAGAACCGGGCCGACCTGGCCCAGGGCGCCGCCCTCGCCGCGGCCGCCGCCGTGACCTGCGGCCCCGTCCCCGCCCGCACCGAGCAGGCGATCGAGATCCTGACCGGCGCCGGTTCCGAGCGCGCGGCGGGCTGGGCCGAGCAGGCACGCCGCGGCCGAGGTCACGGCGCCGAGGAGTTCCTGCGCTGGCGGGCGGAGATCCGCCGGTTGTGGGGATCGCGGAGAAACGTACGCTCCTGAAGGGGTTGACCGCTTCCGGCGGCCCGCAGAACCTACGGATGTGCAGACCTACCGCTACCTCGTCGT
This sequence comes from Nonomuraea sp. NPDC050790, assembly GCF_044456745.1. Lineage (NCBI taxonomy): Bacteria > Bacillati > Actinomycetota > Actinomycetes > Streptosporangiales > Streptosporangiaceae > Nonomuraea > Nonomuraea sp. NPDC050790. The sequence continues at coordinate 390,046 of NZ_JBITGF010000009.1, forward strand.
CGGCGCCGGACCTGGCGGACTCCAGCTCAGCTACTTCCTGCACCGCCGCGGCGCGGACTACGTGACGCTGGAGCGGGAGGCGGGACCCGGGGCCTTCTTCCGGCACTATCCCCGCCACCGCAGGCTCATCTCGCTCAACAAGGTCCACGTGGGCGACGACGACCCGGAGATCCGGCTGCGCTGGGACTGGAACTCGCTGCTCAACGACGCGCCCGACCTGCTGTTTCCCGCCTACTCGTCGGAGTACCTGCCCTCCGCCGACGACCTGACGCGCTACCTCGCCGACTTCGCCGCCAAGCACGCGCTCAACGTGCGCTACTCCACGCCGGTCACGGAGATCACGCGCGAGGAGGGCGGCTTCGTGGTGCGGGCCGGGGAGGAGGTCTACCGGGCCGAGTGCGTCGTGGTGGCCACCGGATGGGGCGGGCCGTACGTGCCGGACATTCCGGGGATCGAGCACGCGGTCGGTTACGAGGACATGGAGACCGACGGCACGCGCTTCGCCGGGCAGCGGGTGCTGGTCATCGGCAAGGGCAACTCGGCGTTCGAGACCGCGCAGGCGCTGCTGCCGCACGCCGACATCGTCCACCTGGCCAGCCCCCACCCCTTACGGCTGGCCTGGCGCAGCAAGCACCCCGGCGACGTGCGCGGGCAGTACGGCGCCTTCCTCGACAGCTACTGGTTCAAGACCCTGCACGCGGTCCTGGAGTGTGACATCGACCGGATCTGGCGGGAGGACGGCGTCTTGAAGGTCGCCATCACCTACACGCTGGCCGACGGGGAGCGGGCGCTGCTCGACTACGACGCGGTCCTGCGGTGCACCGGGTTCACCATGGACAAGGGCGTGTTCGGCGGGGGCAGCGTGCCGTACCTGCACGAGAACGGGCGGATCCCGGCCATCCGGCCGGACTTCCAGTCGGCCAACGTCGACGGGCTGTACTTCGCCGGGACGCTGATGCAGGGGCGCGACGTCAAGCACGCCTCCTCGGCGTTCATCGACGGCTTCCGCTACAACCTGCGCACGCTGGACCGGCTGCTGGCCGAGCGCTTCGATGGGGCACCGCTTGAGCACCGGCCGGCTCCGGTGGACGCGAGCGGGCTGTGCGCGTCCATGCTGGACCGGGCGAACTGGAGCTCGGCGCTGTGGACGCAGTTCGAGTACCTCTGCGACGCGTACGTGATCGAGGACGGCCGGATCGAGCACTACGAGGACCTGCCGGAGGACTACGCCGCCGGACGCTTCCACGATCTGCTCACGCTGACGCTGCGCTGGGGGCCGCGCGACCAGCCGGACGTGTTCGCCATCCAGCGGCACCCCGAGCCGGACCGGGCCGAGGAGAGCGCCTTCCTGCACCCGGTCGTGCGGCGGTGGCGCGGCGGCGCGCTGGTGGCCGAGAAACACCTGCTGGAGGACCTCCAGGCGCGCTGGCGCGACCCGGTCAGGCACGTCGCGCCGCTCACCGCCTTCCTGGAGGAGCAGCTCTAGCTGCCTGGCGGAGCGGCTTCAGCGCAGTCGCGGGGCCACCACGTCTATCCGGTTCGTCCACACCGCTCCCGCGTAGTCCGGAGGGAGGCGTTCCAGGTCGGCGGGGGTGTCGAAGCCTTCGGACCAGCCGCCGTCGCCCGCCACCAGGACGACGCGGGTGCCGTGGGCGCGCATCCGCTCGACGAACTTGTGCGGCCAGCCCCACAGCCACCGGGCGTAGCTCTCCGGGAGGTGCAACTGGATGTTCTCGCAGGCCGCGGGGACCAGCCCGGTCCAGCCGGTCGCGAGGTAACGCAGGCCGCAGCGCTCCATGACGGCCCGGGAGGCGACCCTGGCGCCGGGCGCCCTGGCGGCGTAGGCGGCGACCGCGGCGTCGCCGCCGTAGACGGTGACCTCCGCCCGCCGCTCGGGGGTCAGGGCGGCGGCCACCTTCTCGCCGTCGGCCGGGTCGTCGCTCTTGATGTGCAGCAGCAGTTCCCTTTCGGGGAAGGCGGCCAGGACCTCCTCCAGCGAGGGCATGAGGCCGACGCCCTTGCCGCGGAAGGGGAAGGTACGGCCGCCGTCGGCCGTGTAACCGTGGCCGACGTCCAGGCGGCGCAGCTCGGCCAGCGTGTGGTCGCGAACCCTGCCCGTGCCGTCGGTGCGGCACTCCAGGAGGTGGTCGTGGAAGACGGCGATCCTGTCGTCCTTCGTCACCTGGACGTCGAACTCGACCATGTCCGCCCCGGCGGAGAAGGCGGCGCGGATCGAGGCCAGGGTGTTCTCCAGGTAGCGGTGCTCCGGGGGGTGGATGCGCTCGGCCGTACAGGTGTCGCCGGTCAGGCCGTCGAACCCGAACGTCTGCGCCATCCCGCGGTGGGCCAGCAGCAGCGGCGGCCGGTCCGGGGCGCTCCACGAGCGGTTGCCCGCGTAGACGAGCGCGACCAGGGCCAGGAGCACGACGAGGGCGATGCGGCGGTTCGACACCGCACGACGATCGCGCCCGGCCGCCGCGGGCCACAACCGGCGAAGGGACTAGTCCCTTGGTACGAAGCGCGCGGCCTGGGTGCGGCTGGTGACGCCGAGCTTGGCCAGCACGTTGCTGACGTGCGCCTTGACCGTGCGCTCCGCCAGGCCCAGCGCGCCGGCGATGCCCTGGTTGGACAGGCCCTCGGCCACGAGGTCCAGGACCTGCCGCTCCCTCGGGGTCAGCGCCTCCAGGCCGGGCGGTCGCACCCGCGACAGCAGCCGGCCCGCCGAGGCGCTCAGCGCGGTGACCCCGGCGTGCGCGCCCCTGACCGCGGCGGCCAGTTCCTCGCCGGTGGCGTCCTTGAGCACGAAGCCGTCGGCCCCCGCGGCCAGGGCCCGCTGGATCTCCGCCGCCCTGCCGACCGTGGTGAGCATCAGCACGCGCGGCAGCGGCCTGGGCAGGTGCTCGCGCAACAGCGTGATCCCGTCCATGCCCGGCAGGTACAGGTCCAGGAGGATCACCTCCGCCGTGCCCCTGGCGAGGAAGGCGAGAAGTTCCTGCCCGTCTTCCAGGGCCGCGACCACCTCGATGTCCGGTTGTGCCCCGAGAATGAGGGACATGCCCTCCCTGACGAGCGCCTGGTCATCGACGATGGCGAGCCTGATCACGCGGCCGATGCTACGAGATGCCAGGCTGTGGCTCGAACTCTCGCTCGCCGCGCTCCTGGCCGGACTCTTCGTGATCAGCGGCGCCGCGGTCTCCGCGCCGCTCGGGCTGGCGCAGATCCTGCCGCTGGCCTGGCGGCGCAGGCACCCCGCGCTCGTGCTCGTCGTGGTCGCGCTGGCCACGCTCGTGCACCTGCGGCTCGGGATGTGGCGGGTGGTGGGCTACCTTCCCGCCATGCTCGCCCTGCACGCCGCCGCCGGGAGCTCCAGCCGGAGCGTGCGGATCTGGCTGTGCGCTGGAGCGGCGCTGGCGCTGTCGGTCTCCGACGCCACCCTGCGCGGCCTGGCCGAGGGCGGGCTGATCAGCCTCGTGTCGTTCACCGTCGTGTGGGTGACCGGGGTCGAGCGCGGGCAGCACGCGCGGGAGCGGGCCGCCCTCGCCGCCACCGCCGCCGAGCACGCGCGGCTGCGCGAGGAGTCGGCCGAGCGTGAACGGCTGGCCAGACGCCTGCACGACTCGCTGGCGGGGACCGTCACGGTGATGCTCGTGCAGACCGAGGCGCTGCGGCACACGACCGCCTTCGCGCCGCCCGAGCGCGAGCGGGTGGACCGCGTGCTGTCGGCCGGGCGTACCGCGCTGGCCGAGGTCCGGGAGGCGATCGCCGATCTCGACCGGCGGGGGAGCTCGCGGGCGGTGACCGGGTTGCCCGCGCACCTGGGGCGGTTGCGGGCGGCGGGGCTGGACGTGCCGCCGGCCGTACCGTCGATGGATCTTCCACCGCCGCTCCTGGACGTCTTCCACCGGCTGGTGGGCGAGGCGGCGACCAACGCGCTGCGGCACGGCGGGCCGGGCGCGCGGGTGGAGTTCCACGTCGAGGGCCGGGTGCTGACGATCGTCAGCACCCCCGTGCGCGGATGGCCCGGGAGCGGCGGTTACGGCCTGCGCAGCCTTGCCGCCGATCTTCAGGAGTACGGCGGCGCCCTGACGTATGGCCGCGACGGCGGACGCTGGGTCGTGACCGCGACCTTCCCGGAGTGACCAGGTGCTGTCCAGACGCGCGTTGCTCCTGCTCGGCGCCGCCGCGCTGCTACCGGCGGACGACCCGTTCGAGCTGATCGGGCGGCGATGGCGGGAGGTGGTCAGCGGCCCGGTGGTCAACGACATCGACGGATATGTCCGGCGGTCCTACGCGCCCGGCGCCGACCCGGAAGGTAACTGGTGGCGCTGGCAGATCGGCGTGCCCAAGCGGCTGCTCGACAGCGCGGTGCGTACCGGTTATCGGGGCTCGCTGCTTCTGGAGGCGGTCGACCACTTCGTGCCCGAGAGCGTGCTCGACGACTACGACGGCACCAGCACCGGCGCCAACCGCGTGGACCTGTGCACGGTGCTGCTGCTGCGCGCCGTGCTCGGCGCCGACCGCGAGCGGGCGGCCAGAGCGGTCGCCGGGCTCGCGCCGGTCCTGCGCTACGTCACCGAGGGCGACGGCTTCCACCGCGACGGCTCGTTCATCCAGCACTCCTGGGTCCCCTACCCGGGCGGTTACGGCGCGGTGCTGCTCACGGGCCTGGCCAGGCTCTTCGCCGTGCTGCGCGGCACCCCTTGGGAGGTGGCCGAGCGGCAGGTCGTCCACGACAGCGTCGAGCGGTCCTTCGCCCCCTTCATCCACCAGGGCCGGTGCATGGACCTGGTCCGCGGCAGAAGCGTCGGCAGGCACGCGGACGGCGCCCGGCGCAGGGCCCGCGAGATCGCCGAGGCCGTGCTGCTGCTCGGCGAGAGCGCCGGAGCCGCCGAGCGCGCCCGCTGGCGCGGCCTGGTCAAGGGCTGGGGCCTGCTCGACGACGACCGGGTCACCGCGATCCCCGAGCCGACCGGGCACGTGCTGATGCCCTCCAGCGCCCGCGCCGTCCACCGGGCGGAGGGCTGGTGCGCGGCGCTCAGCATGAGCTCGCACCTGATCGGCCACTACGAGCACGGCAACGGCGAGAACCTGCGCGGCTGGCACACCGGCGCGGGCATGCTCTACTGGTGGACCCCTGACCACCCCGACCAGTACGCCGACGGCTTCTGGCAGAGCGTCGACCCCTACCGGCTGCCCGGCACCACGGTCTCCACCCGCCGCCTTCCCGACGGCGCCGGGCCCGCGTGGGGCCAGACCCTCACCCCGTGGCGCTGGGTCGGCGGCGCCACCGACGGCACGTACGCCACCGTCGGCCACCACCTGTCCGGCCTGGAAAGCTCACTGGAGGCGTTCAAGTCCTGGTTCTTCCTCGACGACGCCGTGGTCTGCCTGGGCGCGGGGATCGCCTGCCGCGACGGCGTGCCCGTCGAGACCGTCGTGGACAACCGCAGGACCGGCGCCGCCTTGGCCGTCGACCGGCGGGCGGGCTGGTTCCACCTGGACGGTCACGGCGGTTATGTCGTCCTCGACGGCGCGCAGCCGCGGATCGGGCGCGACGCGCGGTACGTGACGCTCTGGCTGGACCACGGCACCGACCCCGTCGACGCCGGATACGCCTACGCCCTGCTGCCCGGCGCGAGCGAGCGGGCCACGCGGGCCCGTGCCGCCGCCTCGACCTGGCTGCACGTGCTGGCGAACACGACCGCGCAGCAGGCCGTGGCCGTACCCTCGCTGGGTCTGACCGCCGCGAACTTCTGGCAGCCCGGCACCGCCGGCCCGCTGACCGCCTCCGCCCCCTGCGCGGTCCTGGTGAGGGAGAAGGGTGACGGCACCGCCACGCTCACGGTCGACGATCCGCGCCGCGAACCGACCGGCCTGACCGTGGTCTGGAACAGGCATGTCCTCGTCTTCGACGCGCTCGCCGAGCCGCGGACTGTGACGCTTTCCGTTTAAGCGCCCGCTGCCGGGTAGCCCGATGGACGTCCGCAACCAAAGGAAAGGAGCAGTCATGCAGCCTGACCCGAACCTGTGGGCGTACCGAGACGACGTACACGGAACCGGCGGCACCATGGATCTCGCCGGATACACCGTTGAGGCGACCGACGGCAAGATCGGTTCGGTCGACGAGGCGAGTTACGAGGTCGGCGAGAGCTACATCGTCGTCGACACCGGCCCGTGGATCTTCGGCAAGAAGGTCATGCTTCCGGCCAGCGTCGTCACCAGGGTGGATCCGCAGGAGCAGAGGGTTTACGTCTCCCGCACCAAGCAGGAGATCAAGGACGCTCCCGAGTTCGACGCGTCGAACTACAAGGAGTCCATGTACCGGGACCAGATAGGTACCTATTACGGGAAGTTCCCCCCGTACGGTCCCGGCCCTCTGTAATGCGAACGCCCCGAGGGCAGGCCGCCTGTGCGGCCTGCCCTCGTCCTGTCTTCTGGGAGGCTTCATGGATTGGCGAGGAAAGGTGGTCGTCGTCACCGGCGCCAGCGGCGGCGTCGGCCGCGCCGTGGTGCGCGAGCTGGGCGCGCGTGGCGCCACCGTGGCGCTGATCGCGCGCGGCACGGCGGGCCTGGCCGAGGCGTCGGTGGAGGTCGGCGTGGCGGGCGGCGAGGGCCTCGTCTACGAGGCCGACGTCGCCGACTACCACCAGGTACGGCAGGCCGCCGAACGCATCGAGGCCGACCTGGGCCCGATCGAGGTGTGGATGAACGTCGCCTTCTCCTCGGTGTTCGCCAGGTTCTGGGACATCGAGCCGGAGGAGTACGAGCGGGCCACCCACGTCACCTATCTCGGCTACGTCTGGGGCACCCGCGTGGCGCTCGACCTCATGCGCCCCCGCGGCCGCGGCGTCATCGTCCAGGCCGGATCGGCGCTCACCTACCGGGCCATCCCCCTGCAGTCCGCCTACTGCGGGGCAAAGCACGCCATCAAGGGCTTCACCGAGTCCGTCCGCACCGAACTGCTGCACGAGAAGAGCGACATCCAGCTCACGATGGTGCAGTTGCCCGCGCTCAACACCCCGCAGTTCGACTGGGTGCTGGCCAAACTGGGCCGCCACCCGCAGCCGATGCCGCCGATCTACCAGCCCGAGGTCGCCGCCCAGGCCATGGTCTACGCCGCCGAGCACCCGCGCCGCCGCGAGTACTGGGTCGGCGCCACCACCGCCGCCACGATCCTGGCGCAGAAGTTCGGCGCCGGAGCGCTGGACCGCTACCTGGCCCGCACCGGCGTCAAGTCGCAGCAGATCGAGGGCGAGGCGCCCACCGGCGTCCACAACCTGTGGAAACCCGCCGACGAGGAACATTCCTACGGCGCCCACGGCCGTTTCGACCAGCGCAGCCACCGCCGCAGCCTGCAAGTCTGGCTGGCCCGCCACCGCGGCGCCGTCGCGATCGGGGCCGCCGCGGCCTTTTATCTGGGCTGGCGGGTACTGCACTAGTCATGAGGACATTGCCGTTGCTGCTGGTGGCGCTGGTGGTCACCGCCTGCTCCGCGCAGCAGGACGGCCCGGTGAGCCAGGCCGCGGCGGGCTTCTACACCGCCGTCGCGGCCGGGGACGGCGCGCGGGCCTGCGCCCTGCTGTCGCCGCGCGCGGAAGAGGACCTGGAGGACTGTCCGCGGGCCGTCCTGGAGCTGGACCTGCGCGGGGGCGCGCCGCTCGGCGGCCCGCGCGTCTACGGTGACGAGGCCCAGGTACGGCTGGCCGCCGACACCGTCTTCCTGCACCGGTTCGCCGCCGGGTGGCGGGTCAGCGCCGCCGGGTGCGAGGGGCGGCCGGGCCTGCCGTACCGGTGTGAGATCGGGGGGTGAGCCGATGCGGGTCATGTTCGTCACCACGCTCGCCATCGTCGTCGTGGGCCTGGCCTACATGATCACGCTGGGGGTGCTGGGCCGATGAGGGGCTTCGTCAGGGACAACGCGCTGAGCCTGTTCTTCCTGCTGGCCTTCGCCGCCGCGCTCGTGGGGCAGTCGTTCGCCGGGACCGCCGACTACAACGCCAGGCAGCTCGCCGAGGGCGGGCAGCCGGTGGCGTGGGCGGACTACGTCACCAGCAGCGACTTCGCCGTGGACGTGGCGGAGAACTGGCAGTCGGAGTACCTGCAGTTTCTGCTGTTCATCATGGTCACGGTCTGGCTTGTGCAGCGTGGGTCGCCTGAGTCCAAGCCGCCTGGGGAAGAGGGGGGTCAGAGTGACCGGGAGCAGCGGGTCGGGCCGTTCGCCCGGCCGGACAGTCCTGCCTGGGCCAGGGCGGGTGGATTGCGGCGGGGGCTCTATTCCAACTCGCTTGGGTGGGTGATGGGGCTGATCTTTTTCGCCTCCTGGTTCGCGCAGTCGGTGGCTGGGACGGCGGCGTACAACAACCAGCGGCTTTCCCAGTTTCAGGATCCGGTGGGGTGGGGGGACTACGTGCTGTCGGCCGACTTCTGGAACCGGACGCTGCAGAACTGGCAGTCGGAGTTCCTGGCGGTGCTGTCGATGATCGTGCTGGCCGTTTACCTGCGGCAACGTGGGTCGCCTGAATCCAAGCCCGTGGGGGCGGGGCATGCGACTACCGGTGTGGAGAGCTAGTGGGAGGGTAGGTGAGGCCGGAGCAGGTGAGGCCCCATATTTGAGGCCCGCTACGTCGCTGGGGGGTGAGATCGGGTCGGTGAGGCCCTACTTCTAGCTCTCGACCCTACTTCGATCCCTGGCTACTTCGGTCCCTACTTCGATCCCTACTTCGATTCTTACAAGGAGGAACATGCCGACGGCACGAGAGATCATGACACCTGAGGCGGAGTGCATCGCCGCCGACGCGAGTGTGTCCGAGGCCGCCGAGAAGATGGCCAGTCTCGACGTCGGCGCCCTGCCGATCTGCGGATCGGACGACCGGCTTCGGGGGATGCTGACCGACCGGGACATCGTGGTGAAGGTCCTGGCGATCGGCAAGGACCCCGACTTCTGCCGCACGGGCGAACTCGCCCAGGGCAAGCCGGTCACGATCGGTGCCGACGACGACGCCAAGGAGATCCTGCGCACGATGGTCGCTTACAAGGTCAGGAGGCTGCCGGTCATCGACGGCCACCGCCTGGTCGGCATCGTCGCGCTGGCCGACGTCGCCCGAGCCCTGCCGGATGCCCCGGTTGGGGACCTCATGAGTGCAGTGACGAGTTGATGAACATGACACACAACGAGGACTACCGTCCGCCCGAGCGTTCGCCCGAGGGCAAGCCGATGGCCAGTGCGACCCCGCGTGACGTGGTGCACGTCAGGGTGGGCTCGTTCATCCTGTTCTTCGCCATCGCGGTCGGCGTGGTCGGCCTGCTGGCGGACATCCCGCTGCTGGCCGTCGTGGCCGGCGTCGTGGCCGTGGCCACGATCGTGGACATCATCCTGGCCGTGCGCGGCCAGCGTGCCCGAGGCTCCGGAGAAGCCGGCTGAGCCTACCGGTGGCGGATCTTGAGGCCGCCGTAGCCCAGTTCGCCGCTCACCTGGACGTGAAGGGTGCTCGGGCCCGCGTTGCGGGGTGGGCGGTGGGAGGCGCTGCCCCAGGTGAAGCGGACCCGGTCGTAGTCCACGCTGGCCCGGAGGGGCAGGATGAGGTGGGCTGAGCCGTAGGCCAGGCGGAGCTCGATCTCCAGTGCCGGGTACCGGATGTCGGCGCTGGACAGGTCGAGCTTGGCCCCGCCGTACTCGCCGACCACCCGCAACGACCGAGGAACCCGCCAGCCTCCCGACCGCCTGATCTGCCCCCCGGTGGAGACCAGCTCCACCCGCTCATCAGGCAGTTCCGCCAGTGCGGTGGCCAGGTTGCCGGGGGAACGAGCGGTAAGCGCCTGCTCCAGCCGCACCTCCATCTCGGCGGAGTCGAGATAACCGTCGGCGTAGGCATGCTGAAGCCTTTGAACGGCCAGCTCACGCTCGGCCTCGAACAGCGGCATAACGACCCCCTTCATGGCGTCACATAGACACCATAATGGCACCACCCCAGATCCGACAGCCCCCGCCGCCTCAAAACCGTCTCGCCACCAAACCCACCCATGCCTTCTGCGCGCACCTACCCGCCCCCCAAGCCCGTGCGCGTCCATCCGGACCCGAGCACGGCACCTCTTACGCGCGTCTACCGGGCTCGAGACCGCCCCCTATGCACGTTCACCCGAACCCCAACACCGCCCCTTTTGCGCGCCCACCCGACCCCCAACACCGCCCCTTTTGCGCGCCCACCCGGACGCGGGCGTCGGGACGGACGTCCACTCCAACCCCTGGCTCCTGTCCCGAAGTCCACCCGCGGGCGTTAACCAGAGGTCCGCTCCGACTCCAGGCTGTCGAGCAGGTGGCGAAGGCCAAAGGAGAACTGGTCCTCACGCACAGCGTCGAGGTTGATGCCGCGAGCAAGCTGAGCCGCATAAAGCCGACGCAACCTCGGATACGGCTCCGCAGCCTGAGCCGCGACCGGCAGCGTGGACGCGACCCACTCCTCCATGCTCAGCCCGTTACGCGCCATCAACGACAACGCAGCCGCCTCATTGGTCGTGACGCCGACCACAAAGGACCCGATAGCAGCCATGGCCTGATTGGCCGCGAACAAGGGAAACCCGGCCGCCTCGAGAATCCCAAGCATCCGATCGGTCCTGTCCATGGTGTTGGGCCCGAGATACGACAACCCAGCAGCCCCAAAAAGCTGCACCGACCAGGGATGCCGCAAGATCGCCGCCCGCAGGCTACGAGCACACGCCTCGGCCGGTGTACGCCAGTCAGCCGGATCCCCGTTCTCAACGACCACGACCTCGCCATAGACCTCGTCCACGACCAGCTCGATCAGCTCATCCTTGCTGGCCACATGCCGATAGAAGGCGGTGGCGGCAGTACCCAGCTCGGCGCCGAGACGCCGCATGCTGAGCGCCTCCAGCCCTTCGCCATCCAGCACGCGTACCGCAGTGGCGACGATCAGCTCCCGCGTGAGCACCGGCGGCTTCTTGGGGGGACGGGTCCACACCGAGGGACTAGTTTCACGCATGCTCGCTCCCAGTTCGCGCCCATTGTAGTGATTGCACCAGCTTGTAGTGATTGCACCAGCGAACACCGTTCGCATAAGGTGCACAGTGTGAATCCTCCTTTCGACACCCCAAAACCCATCCACGCAGTGGTCGACGTAGCCGCAGGAACCATCCGCATAGAGGCAGAACGCCGAGCAGACACCTGGGTAGGCGTGAACCCTCTAGACCCCGCAAGCGACGCCGACGCCACCGCAGCCGGCCTGACCGAGATCGACTACCAGGAAGGCCACCTGAAGCTGACCACCCCACGTGGATGGCGCTCGGGCGCAGTCGAAGTGAAGATCCAACTCCCGGAAGGCTCCAGCCTCGACGTGCACCTCTCGACAGGCGAACTACGCACCCACGGCCGCCTAAGCGAGACCAAGATCCGCAGCACCCACGGAAACATCCACCTGGACCAGACAGCGGCACTAGACCTGGAATCCGGCTCCGGAGACGTATGCGTCGCCGTAACAGAAGGCCCAGCCACCATAAAGATCGCATCCGGCGACCTTTGCCTAGGCGAAACATCCGGCAACCTACACATCACCACCACCCACGGCCGAGTAGTGGTGGCCCGAGCCCACGCCGACGCCGAAATCACCACCAAATACGGCGACATAGAGGTAGGCGAAGTAGCCCGCGGCCAGATCACCCTGACCGCCTCCGGCAACATCCAGGTAGGCGTCAAAAGAGGCAGCGCCGCCCACCTAAGCCTCGCCTCCACCTACGGCACCATGCACAACCACCTGCAAACCTGGCCACCCCCCGAGGAAACCGTGGAAATCCAAGCCACAGCCACCTTCGGCAACGTGCAGGTAAAAACCCACACCCCAACCTAACCAGCCCCACCACCCCAGACCCACGACCCCAACTGCCCACCCAACGCGCATCACACCCACCCGACCACCGCCCCGCCCACCCCGCAAGACCCCCGCCCACCCCGCAAGACCCCCGCTCACCCCAAGACCCCCGCTCACCCCAAGACCCCCGCTCACCCCAAGACCCCCGCCCACCCCAAGACCCCGGCCTAACCTCGCTCCACACGTGCCGCGTCTGCAGTGCTGGCGCTTACCCCTGACCGCGTCCCGCCCGACCACAGCCCTCACGCCAAGCTCCGCCCCTACACACCAAGCTCCGCCCCTGCGCACCTAGCCCGCCCGACCACCACTCCGCCCAACCCATCAATGCCCCGGCCCAACCGCCGATGCTCTGCCCAACCATCGCCCCGTGCCTGCCGTGCCTGACGCGTCCGCAGTGCCCGTACCTGCATCGGCCGCGCCCCGCTCGGCTTGCGCGGTCCCGCCCGACCCGCTGGCGCGCTCACCCGACATCCCCACCTGGCGCCCCGACCAGCGCACCCACACCGGCGCGCTCACCCGGCACCCCACCCGGCACATCGGCACACTCACTCCGCCCGCCCCCGACACCCACGAGGGCACGCCGCACCCGCGTCCCCCGTCCGGATACGGCTCGCGGAGGCAGGATGCTGGCCTCAATGGGCACGGCAGTCAAGATATCCTGACGGGTTCACGCGTATGTGTCCGTCAAGATAGCCTGACGACATGACGTTGAAGCTCTCCGATATCCCAACCCACGAAGGTTTCGCCGCACCCGTCCTCCCCGACGGGGAGCTGGCCCGTTCCTCCAGTGCCTTCACCCGAGCCTTCATCGGCTACCAAGCCGCCTGCTCCTGCGGCTGGGCCGACCGTCGACGTTTCCCTCCCACCCCAGAAGGCGCCAAAGACGCCGAAGGCCGCTGGTACACCCATGTCGCCCCCTACCTGGCCGCAGCCCCACCCAGTTGGCTGGTCGTCAAGTCGAACCTGCTGTGCGAGCAGATCGTCAACCTCGCCGCCGAACGCCCGCTGGCCGCCCTCACCCTGCTGGCCCAGGTGGAGAGCTGGCAGCGCACGTTGCTCGACCAGGCCGTGGCCGGCGCGAAGGCGGCGGGCGCCTCCTGGGCCGACGTCGGCGAGGCCATGGGCATCACGAAGCAGGCGGCCCACGAACGCTTCCGTGCGCACGTGGGCCCCCAATAACCGTCAGCGACAGGTACGGAGCATGTTGATCAGCGCCTTCTTCTCCCGCTTGGTGACGAAGAGGCGGTAATGGTGTTTCACCGTGATCCAGGAGGTGGCGTACCGGCACCAGTAGCCACGGCGCGGCGGCCGCCAGCTCTGCGGCCCCTTGCCGCCCTTGGCGATGTTGATCGAATGGCTGACGACTTTGAGCTCAGGCCGGGTGAGGTCGTTGGCGAAGGCACGCCGCTTCGCCTGACTCCATCGCTTGGCCCCGGACCGCCACGCGTACGCCAGCGGCACCACATGATCGACGTCTACGAGCTTCTCGCTCTTCAGAACCTTGCCGTCGTAAGGGCTGTACCAGGTGCCCTTGACCGGATGACAGTACTTATTCCTCCGCACTCCCCGCCCATCACGCGCCAGCACGACCTCGCGCGCGTCACAGGTCCCCCGGTGGTGCGCCCACCGAGGCTGGAACCGCCGATGACTGTAGCCCTGAGCCGACAACGCCTTGGCGACCTTCAACTGCCCCAGCATCCGCAGCGACCTGGCCTGCGACTGCTCGCGCTGTTGAGCCGCCGCCTGCGGGCTCGTGATGACCGCCGTCACCGGCAAAGCCAGAGCCGTGAGTACGGCGACGCGGACCAGACGACTTAAGATCATGCTTTCCCCCATACCCACGACACCGTAAAGGCTCAGCCCACTTCACGCACCCGAGATCCCCGACCTCCCCACAGCTCCCGCCCGCGACTCGCCACCCCAAACAGCACCTGTCACCCCGAACCCGCCAAACAACTCCGCCCCGTCAAGGCCACCACCGGACCACGAGACGGCCCCGCCGTACACCCCGCTCGTGCCCGTGACGGAGCCGCACGATGACGAGCAGGGCCGACCCACGACGACAAGCTCGACCGGCGGCGAGACACGGCGAGCAGGACCGACCCGCGAAGGCCAACTCGATCGACCAGAGACGGCGAGCACGACCGACCACAGACGAGTTCGACCAAACCGGAGACGGCGAGCACGACCGATCAGGGCAGCCGTCAGGCGGCGAAGCGCTCGCACAGCCAGGCGAGTGCCAACGGATACCGGTACTCGATCGCCATGTGGGTGGCGTCGAACAGCTCTAACCGCGTCCGCTCGCCCGGCACCCCCGCGTCCAGAACCGCCTGGTGAAAGGCGGTCGCGCCCAGATCCAGGTACCACTCGTCCCTGGTGCCCGCGTCGATCCAGACTGCCCGCATCGACCTGAGCGCCTCGGCATAACGCTCCTGCCTGGCCATACGGACAGGATCTCTGGCCAGCCACCGATCCCAGGCCTCTGGGACCAATCCCCCATTGCTGTCGAAAGGCAGCCGAACCGTGCCGTCCGCGTCGGCTGAGTACGCGGCGGCACAGCCGTAGATCTCGATGAGGAGGTTGTCGTCCGGCCTGGTCATGGCGATCCGCCCGCGGAAGTCGGCGAGGAATGCCTCGTATGACCCGTCGTAAAGGTCCCGCAGTGTCCGGGCCGCCCGCGGGAACTCCGGCAGATAGCAGGTCTCGAACAGCGCGTCACCGGCATGCGTGGCGAACAGCCCGAACTTGTCGGGCCGCAACATCGCGGTCACCATGGCGCCATAGCCGCCACTCGACTTGCCGGTGATCGCCCGCATGTCCCGGTCTGGCAGCGTCCGGTAGTGCGCGTCCACCCATGACACCACCTCTTCGCACAGGTAGGTGTGGTAGCGGCCGGTCCCGGGGGAGTCGAGGAACTGGCTGCCGCCGTAGGCCGTCCACGCGTCGACGTAGACGACGATCGCCGGGGGCGTCCGACCGGCCGCGAACACCTCGTCGGCCAGTTCGGGGAACGGCCGGCGGAACGGCGTCCGGTTCCCCCACATGGCGAGATGCCCGGTGTAGCCCTGGATGACGTAGACCGTGGGGTAGCGCCTGGTGGGTTCGTCGTCGTACCCAGGCGGGACGTACACCCACAAAGGCCGCTCATGCGGATCGCCCAGCGGATTGCCGCGCAGGACCTGACTGTCGATGACATGGTGGTCGATGCGACCGACGAGGTCGGCGGACCAGGGAAGCACAGGGTTCTCCTCACGGGCAGGGTGGTGGCGAGGACCTAGTCGGGCAGGACGTGGGACAGCGCGCGGCGGAGTATGTCGGCGAAAGGTTCGCTGGTACCCGGTTCCAGCCATCGTCGTCCCGCCACTCGGACGGCGCTCGCGACGGCGGCAGCCGTAACGGCTGGAAAAAGGTCGCCGTCGGCGTCGGTGCGGTCCGCGATCGCCTCGGCGAGCGGCGCCTCGGCCATCGAGAACGCCTTGAGCGCCTCACCTTCGAGCTCTGGCGTCAACATGATCATGCTCAGCCCGGCCCGGTCGGGCTCCGGATCGGTGTAGAGCTCGATCACGGCGGCGGTGATGGCCTCGGTCAGCGATTCCTCGGACGGCCGGGCGCGCAGGGCCTTTCCCGCGCGTTTGGACTGGTCGGCCTGGAAGGCGCAGATCGCCTCGCCTCTGTTGGAGAAGTAGTTGTTGTACGTGCGGGGCGAGACCCCGGCGGCCGTGGCGATGTCGTGCACACGGACCAGGGCCAGCCCGTTGGGCCCCTGCTCGATGGCCAGCCGGAGCGCGGCGTGGCCGATCGCCTCCCGGGTGGCCTGGCTGTTGCGGGTCCGTAGGTCTGCGGTCTCGTCGGTCATGCGGATACGATACCGCGAGATTGCGTGCCGCGCATCATGTGCGTGACACGCAAATTTTATGTAGAGTGCCTGCGAGCCGGACGGCGCCGCCGACTCGTGGATCGACCCTCCCCCTAGTCAGGAGTGCGGAATGACGTCAAAGATGATCGCGTTTGACGAGAACGCCCGGCGCGGTCTCGAGCGCGGCATGAACCAGCTCGCCGACGCCGTGAAGGTGACCCTTGGTCCCAAGGGGCGCAACGTCGTGCTGGAGAAG